>NZ_JNYJ01000049.1 GCF_000716715.1 Dactylosporangium aurantiacum
AGCCACCCGGCACCGCCCCAGCCACCCGGCACCGCCCCAGCCACCCGGCACCGCCCCAGCCACCCGGCACCGCCCCAGCCACCCGGCACCGCCCCAGGTCCGCTCGCCCGCCCGTTTTGCCGCTATGTCCGCCCTCGTCGAAAACTCCCCCGATCGCACGCTCCCCCGCCGGCTGTGCCCTTTGCCCCCAACGGTCCGGCCGCGACCGCCATACCTGAAACCTATCCCCCAGGTATGACACTTTCCGGACGCTGATGGTCGGGCAGGTGGCCGTTCGGCTGCTGTCGGTCGCCCGTTCGGGTGGGGCTGCTGGCGGTTCCCGGCGGGTTGATCCTGTTCACCGGCGGTACGGCCGGTCGTGGTGTCACTCGGTCGTGCAAGTTGCGCACAGCGTGTCTGCGGCGCGGCGGCATCGGCGGCTACCGTTTTCGTCAGCACATCGCCGGGACCGGTCGCGGCGGTGGGACTCGGGATCTGGGGGGCGACGGGCATGATCGACGACGGTGCTGCACCAGGGTCCGGTGCCGAGCCGGGAGGTGAGCCGCCGATCGAGCCACCGTTCGGCTGTGCTGATCCGATGCTGTGGCGGGTCGCCCGGGCACTGCACGACGCGCACAAGCCACGCACCGACAACTTCTGCGAGTGCAAGGCGTTCTGGCCGTGCCCCGACGCGCAGCTCGCGGAGGAGGCATTGTTACTGGCGTATGAACGGCCGGCCCCGCGCGGCATCAGGCCCGGCTACGGCCGGGCCTCCAACCTCGGCCGCTGGTCCGCCTGAGACGGGACCCACACCACCCCGCGCGAAACCGCGGCGCTGGTTACAGCACGCGGCGGACCCAGCCGTGCGGGTCGGGTGCCGTGCCCCGCTGGATGCCGACGAGGCGCTCGCGCAGGTCCATGGTGACCTTGCCCGCCGTGCCGTCGCCGATCGTGAACTCCCCGGACCGGTCCCGCACCACGCCGATCGGGGTGATGACGGCCGCCGTGCCGCAGGCGAACGCCTCCCGCAGCCGGCCGCTGCGCGCGTCGGCCTGCCACTGCTCGTAGGAGTACAGCTCCTCGCGGACCGTGATGCCCTGGTCGGCGGCGAGGCGCAGCACCGACTCGCGGGTGATGCCGGGCAGGATCGTGCCGGTCAAGGGCGGGGTGAGCATGGTGCCGTCGTCGAAGACGTAGAACACGTTCATCCCGCCGAGCTCGTCGACGTAGCGCTGCTCGACGGCGTCGAGGAAGACCACCTGGTCGCAGCCGTGCTCGATGGCCTCGGCCTGGGCGACGAGGCTCGCGGCGTAGTTGCCGCCGCACTTGGCGGCGCCGGTGCCGCCCGGGGCGGCGCGGGTGTAGTCGCGGGAGACCCAGACGCTGACCGGCTTCACGCCACCCTTGAAGTAGCTGCCGACCGGGGAGGCGATGACCAGGAAGAGGTACTCCGAGGAGGGCTTGACGCCGAGGAAGACCTCGCTCGCGTACTGGAACGGGCGCAGGTACAGGCTGCCCTCGGGGTCGGAGGGGACCCAGTCGCGGTCGACCCGGATCAGCTCGGCGAGGGCGTCCAGGAACAGCTGCTGCGGCACCGGCGCCATGGCCATCCGGGCGGCGGACTCGCGGAAGCGGGCGGCGTTGGCGTCGGGGCGGAACAGGGTGACGCCGCCGTCGGCCGCGCGGTAGGCCTTCAGCCCTTCGAAGATCTCCTGGGCGTAGTGCAGGACGGCGGTCGCCGGGTCCATCGGGATCGGCGCGCGGGCCTCGACACGGGCGTCATACCAGCCTTTGCCCTCGGCGTAGCGGACCGTGACCATGTGGTCGGTGAAGATCCGTCCGAAGCCGGGGTTGGCGAGCATCGCGGACCGCTCCGCGGCGCTGACCGGCGCCGGGTTGGGACGGACCTCGAAGTCGAGCGTGTCACCGCCGTTCATGGCGTGCCTCCAGTTGCGCGTCGTGTCTGCAACTTACCCCGAACGGTCGTTCAACCGCAGCAAGGGTCAGGCGACGGCTTCGGCGAGCCGGTCGCCGACCGCCTCGGTCGACAGGGCCGAGCCGGGGGTGCGCGCGGCGACCTCCGCGCCGACCGCGTCGGTGACCTTCGCCGCGGCCTCGGGGTGGCCGAGGTGGTCCAGCAGCAGCGCGGCGGAGAGCACCGCGGCGGCCGGGTCGGCGATGCCCTTGCCGGCGATGTCCGGGGCGGAGCCGTGCACCGGCTCGAACATGGACGGGAAGGCGCGCTCGGGGTTGATCGAGCCGCTGGCCGCCAGGCCGATGCCGCCGGTGACCGCGGCCGCGATGTCGGTGAGGATGTCGCCGAAGAGGTTGTCGGTGACCACCACGTCGTAGCGCTGCGGGTTGCTCACCAGGAACATGGCGGCGGCGTCGACGTGCTGGTACTCGGTCTCGATGTCCGGGAACTCGGCCTTGACCTCGTTGAAGGTGCGGGCCCACAGGCCGCCGGCGTGGGTGAGCACGTTGGTCTTGTGCACCAGGGTCACCTTGCGCCGCTCGCGCTTCGCGGCCCGGGCGAACGCGTCGCGGATGACGCGCTCGACGCCGTGGCGGGTGTTGAGGCTCTCCTCGGTGGCGACCTCGGCGGCGGTGCCCGGGTGCAGGTTGCCGCCGGCGCCGACGTAGAGGCCCTCGGTGCCCTCGCGGACGACGACGAGGTCGATCTCGCCGGGCTTCAGGCCGGCGAGGGGGCTGGTCGTGCCGGGCCACAGCCGGGACGGGCGCAGGTTCACGTACTGGTCGAAGTCGAAGCGCAGCTTGAGCAGCAGGCCGCGCTCGAGCACACCCGGCGGGACGCTCGGGTCGCCGACGGCGCCGAGCAGGATCGCGTCGTGCCCGCGCAGCTCCTCGATCACGCTGCCGGGCAGCACCTCGCCGGTGCGGTGGTAGCGGGCGGCGCCAAGGTCGTAGTCGGTCGTCTCGACGCCCGGCAGGACGACCCGGAGCACCTTGAGTGCCTGGGCCACCACTTCGGTCCCGATACCGTCCCCGGCCACGACCGCGATCTTCGCCACCACTGCGCCCCTTTCCTCGGACCTGCCCACGGTACGCGTTCGTCCCACCGCGTGGACCGTCATCTCAAGGAATGGAAAAGAAGACGGGGGCAGGGAGAGCCGCCACTCTCCCCGCCCCCTAGGAGGAACGTCTTACTCGCCCGACAGGTCGACCGTGCTCGCCGCGGTGGCGCCGACGGCCTGCTGGGCCTCGTTGAGCAGGTCCGCGTGGACGGACGTGTCGACGGTCAGCGTCATCAGCGCCTCGCCCCCGGCCTCGCGCCGGGCGACCTGCATCGCCGCGATGTTGACCCCCGCAGTCCCCAGTATCGACCCAACCAGTCCGACGACGCCGGGGCGGTCGGCATATCGGAAGAACAGCAGCACGCCCTCCGCGGTCAGCTCGAGGCTGAAGCCGTCGATCTCGGTCAGCTTCAGCGCCTCGCGCGGTCCCGCGACATAGGTGCCGGACACGGAGGCTACCCTGCCGTCCGGCAGCGCACCGCGCACGGTCACCAGGTTGGTCTGATCGGCGGACTCGGTGAACACCGCCAGGGCCACCTCGACACCCCGATCGGCTGCCAGGTGCGGGGCGTTGACATAGGTGACCTGCTCTGCCACCACGCTACTGAACAGGCCCTTCGTGGCGGCGAGCTTCAACACCGAGACGTCGTGGGTGGCGATCTCGCCGTGCACCTCGACGGTGACGGCGGAGGCGATACCGCCCGCGACGGCGGTGAACACGCGCCCGAGCTTCTCCGCGAGGGGCAGCAGCGGGCGTACCTCCTCCGCGACGACGCCGCCGACCTGGACGTTGACCGCGTCGGGGACGAACTCGCCGTCGAGCGCCAGCTTCACGCTGCGGGCCACGGCCAGGCCGGCCTTGTCCTGCGCCTCGACCGTGGAGGCGCCCAGGTGCGGGGTCGCGACCACGTTGTCGAACGCGAACAGCGGCGAGGCGACGCACGGCTCCTTGCTGAACACGTCGATGCCGGCGCCGGCGACCCGGCCGTCGGCGATCGCGTCGGCGAGGGCCTGCTCGTCGACGAGGCCGCCGCGGGCCGCGTTGATGATCCGCACGCCGGGCTTGACGATGCCCAGCTCGCGGGCGCCGATGAGGCCGACCGTCTCCGGGGTCTTCGGCAGGTGGATCGAGATGAAGTCGCTCTCGCGCAGCAGCTCGTCCAGGCCGAGCAGGCGCACGCCGAGGGCGGCCGCCCTGGCCGGTTGGATGTAGGGGTCGTACGCGACGAGCCGCACCCCGAACGCCGCCATCCGCTGCGCGAACAGCACGCCGATGCGGCCCAGGCCGACGACCCCGACGACCTTGCCGGACAGCTCGACGCCGGTGTACTTGGACCGCTTCCACTCCCCGGCCTTCAGCGCGGCGGAGGCGGCGGCGGTGTTGCGGGCGACCGCGAGCAGCAACGCGACGGCCTGCTCGGCGGCGGAGACGATGTTGGACGTCGGCGCGTTGACGACCATGACGCCGCGGGCGGTGGCGGCGGGGACGTCGACGTTGTCGAGGCCGACGCCGGCGCGTGCGACGACCTTGAGCCGCGGCGCGGCCGCGACGGCCTCGGCGTCGACCTGCGTGGCGCTGCGGACGATGATCGCGCTGGCGTCGGCAAGGGACGCGAGCAGTGCCGGTCGGTCGGTGCCGTCGATGTGACGGACCTCGTAGTCGTCGGCGAGGACCTCAAGGGCGGAGGGGGCTAGCTCCTCGGCGATCAGCACCACCGGGCGTTCAGGAGGGAGGGTCATGCGGTCCTCGACTCTCGGGCTTCGGCTGGCGTCGATACGCGGGGCGCGCGGCACTGCACGCCACGCGCAGGAAACGGCGACGGGGCCGGGCGGGCGGCCTCTTCCGCCGATGGTAGGCCCGCCGTCACGACGGCCCGTCCCCGCTCGGACGTGAGCGCGATCACAGCCGCCCGTTCGGGTGACCGGCTGTCGGGGACCCGACCTGCCCGTTTCTGAACCCTTTGGGGCCGCCCGTCCGTGTCGGCTGGCAACGGCACGGCCTCCCACCGACGCACAGGAGACACCACGATGAGCGAGTACTACGACGGCGCCGCCGACCACGCGACCTACGACGGCCACGACGCCTACCAGGGCGAGGAGCACGGTGGCCAGTACGCGGACTACCAGGAGCAGGTCCACCACGTGATCGAGCTGATCGGCGAGAAGATCGACGGCATCGAGCACGACGCGCGCGAGGCGTACGAGGGCTACCAGGCCGAAAACCACCAGGCCGAAGAGCACCAGGCCGAAGAGCACCAGGCCGAAGAGCACCAGGCCGACGAATACCAGACCGACTACGTGCGCTCCTGATCGCAGCGGTCAGGGAACCGGGACGGCCCCGGCGTGGACCCCCGCGCCGGGGCCGTGCTCGTCGCCGGAGCGCGCCGCTTGACTCTCCCGTCGCTGGAGACCTGACGCTGGTCGTACCAGCGAGACAAGGAGCGAACCGTGGAGAATCCATACGCGGCCGAGGCCGAGCAGCGGTGGGGCCAGACCGAGGCCTACCGGCAGTCCGCCGAGCGGACCGCGAAGTACACCCCGCAGGACTGGGAACGCATCAAGGCCGAGGCGGCCGAGAACACCGCGGCGTTCACGCGGGCGTTCGTCGACGGCGAGCCGGCGCAGGGCGAGCGGGCGATGGACCTCGCCGAGGCGCACCGGCAGCACATCAGCCGGTGGTTCTACGACTGCTCCAGCGAGATCCACCGCGGCCTCGGCGACATGTACGTCGACGACCCGCGGTTCACGGCGAACTACGACACGGACCACCCGGGCCTGGCGCAGTTCATCCGCGACGCGATCCACGCGAACGCGGCGCGCGCGTAACGAACGAAGGGGGCTTCCGCGGAAGCCCCCTTCGTCACGGCAGTGATCAGGCGGTCTCGGTGATGGGCCGGTCGACCCAGCTCATCATCGAGCGCAGCTTCTGCCCGGTCTCCTCGATCGGGTGCGCGGCACCCTGCTCGCGGAGCTTGGTGAAGTTGGGACGGCCGGCGTCGTCCTCGGCGATCCACTCGCGGGCGAACTCGCCGGACTGGATCTCGGCGAGGATCTTCTTCATCTCCTCCTTGACCCGGGCGTCGACGACGCGCGGGCCGCGGGAGTAGTCGCCGTACTCGGCGGTGTCGGACACGCTGTAGCGCATCCGGGCGATGCCGCCCTCGTACATGAGGTCCACGATCAGCTTGAGCTCGTGGAGGCACTCGAAGTAGGCGATCTCCGGGGCGTAGCCCGCCTCGGTGAGCACCTCGAAGCCGGTCTGCACGAGCGCGGAGGCGCCGCCGCAGAGGACCGCCTGCTCGCCGAACAGGTCGGTCTCGGTCTCCTCCTTGAACGTGGTCTTGATCGCGCCGGCACGGGTGCCGCCGATGCCCGCCGCGTACGCGAGGGCCAGGGCGAACGCGTTGCCGGTCGCGTCCTGCTCGACCGCGACGAGGCACGGCACGCCCTTGCCGTCCACGAACTGGCGGCGGACCAGGTGGCCCGGGCCCTTCGGGGCGACCATGGCGACGTCGACGTCGGCCGGGGGCGTGATGAAGCCGTACCGGATGTTGAGGCCGTGCCCGAAGAACAGCGCCTTGCCGGCGGTGAGGTGCGGCTCCACCGACTCGGCGTAGAGGGAGCGCTGCGCCGTGTCGGGCGCCAGGATCATGATGACGTCCGCCTCGGCGGAGGCCTCGGCCGGCGAGAGGACCCGCAGGCCCTGCTCCTCGGCCTTCGCGCGGCTCTTGGAGCCCTCCGGAAGGCCGACGCGGACGTCGACACCGGAGTCACGCAGGGACAGCGCGTGGGCGTGACCCTGGCTGCCGTACCCGAGGACCGCAACCTTGCGGCCCTGGATCAACGACAGGTCGGCGTCGTCGTCGTAGAACACCTCGGCGGACATTGTGTTTCCCTTCAACAGAGTGCTTGGAGCTTCAGGACGCGGCGCGGAGCGCCGGGCCCGTGGTGATGGAGCGGGAGCCACGGCCGATGGCCACGACGCCGGACTGGACCATTTCCTTGATACCGAACGGCTCCAGGTCACGGAGCAACGCGTCCAGTTTTTCCGACGTGCCGGTGGCCTCGATCGTGAGGGCGTCCGGCGAGACGTCGACCACGCGGGCCCGGAACAGGTTCACCGTCTCCAGGACCTGAGAGCGGACCGGCCGCTCGGCGCGCACCTTCACCAGCAGCAGCTCGCGCTGGACGCTGGCGTTGCTGTCGAGCTCGACGATCTTCAGGACCTGCACCAGCTTGTTGAGCTGCTTGGTGACCTGCTCGAGCGGGCTGTCCTCGGCGTTGACGACGATCGTCATGCGGGAGACCTCGGGGTGTTCGGTCTCACCCACCGCGAGGGAGTCGATGTTGAAGCCGCGGCGGGCGAACAGGCCGGCGACCCGCGCGAGGATGCCGGGCTTGTTCTCCACCAGGACCGACAGGGTGTGTGTGGTCATCTCAGACGTCGTCCTTATCGAACTTGGGCGCGACCCCGCGGGCGAACATGATCTCGTCGTTGCTGGTGCCGGCGGCGACCATCGGCCACACCATGGCGTCCTTGCCGACCACGAAGTCGATGACGACCGGCTGGTCGGTGACCTTCATCGCGGCCTCGATCGTGGCGTCGACGTCGCGCTTGGTCTCGCAGCGCAGCCCGACGCAGCCGAGCGCGTCGGCGAGCTTCACGAAGTCCGGGATGCGGTGCTTGTGGGTGCCCAGCTCGGTGTTGGAGTAGCGCTGGTCGTAGAACAGCGTCTGCCACTGCCGGACCATGCCGAGGTTGCCGTTGTTGATGACGGCGACCTTGATCGGGATGCCCTCCAGGGCGCAGGTGGCCAGCTCCTGGTTGGTCATCTGGAAGCAGCCGTCGCCGTCGATCGCCCAGACCACCTTGTCGGGGCGGCCGACCTTGGCGCCCATGGCGGCCGGGACCGCGTACCCCATCGTGCCGAGACCGCCGGAGTTCAGCCAGGTCGCGGGGTGCTCGTACTGCACGAACTGCGCCGCCCACATCTGGTGCTGACCGACGCCGGCGGTGTAGATCGCGTCGGGTCCGACGAGCTTGCCGATGCGTTCGATGACGTACTGGGGCGCCAGCGTGCCGTCGGACGGCTCCTCGTAGCCCAGCGGGTAGCGGCCGCGGATGTCGTCCAGCGTGGCCCACCAGTCCTTGAGGTCCGTCTTGTGCCCGGCGCCGTGCTCGGTGGTGACCGCGCCGATCAGCTCCTCGATGACGTGCTTGGCGTCACCGACGATCGGCACGTCCGCGACCCGGTTCTTGCCGATCTCGGCCGGGTCGATGTCGGCGTGGATGACCTGCGCGTTCGGCGCGAACGTGGTCAGGTCGCCGGTGACCCGGTCGTCGAAGCGGGCGCCGAGGGTGATGAGCAGGTCGGCCTTCTGCAGCGCGTAGACGGCGCCGACGGTGCCGTGCATCCCGGGCATGCCCAGGTGCTGCGGGTGCGAGTCGGGGAACGCGCCGCGGGCCATCAGCGTCGTGACGACCGGCGCGCCGGTCAGCTCGGCCAGCTTGCGCAGCACCTCGGAGGCCTGCGCCTTGATGACGCCGCCGCCGACGTACAGCACGGGCCGCTTCGCGGCGGCGATGAGCCGGGCCGCCTCGCGGATCTGCTTGCCGTGCGGGTGCAGCGTCGGGTGGTAGCCGGGCAGGTCCAGCGTCGGCGGCCACTTGAACGTCGTCTGCTTCTGCAGCACGTCCTTCGGGATGTCGACCAGGACGGGGCCGGGGCGGCCGGTCGAGGCCAGGTGGAACGCCTCGGCCAGGACCCGCGGCAGCTCCTCGCCCGACTTCACCAGGTAGTTGTGCTTGGTGATCGGCAGGGTGATGCCGGCGATGTCGGCCTCCTGGAACGCGTCGGTCCCGATGGACGCCGACGCGACCTGGCCGGTGATCGCGACCATGGCGACGGAGTCCATGTACGCGTCGGCGATCGGCGTGACCAGGTTGGTCGCGCCGGGCCCGGACGTCGCCATGCAGACGCCGACCTTGCCGGTGGCCTGCGCGTAGCCGGTCGCGGCGTGCCCGGCGCCCTGCTCGTGGCGGACCAGGATGTGCCGGACGGACTCGGAGTCGAACAGCGGGTCGTACGCGGGCAGGATCGCCCCGCCCGGGATGCCGAAGACGACGTCCGCACCGAGCGCTTCGAGCGAACGCACCAGCACCTGCGCACCGGTCAGGAGCTCCGGCTTGCGCTCTACGGCCGCCCGGTCCGACTTGTCGGCGGGCGCCGACGAACCGGCCGGCGCGGCCGGTGCGGTCGGGTGCGCTCGGTGGGCGAGGACTTCAGGCGTGGGTCTCGTCATCGCATTTCGCACTTTCGCTCGAAGGTGTCCAGGTCACTGCTCAGCACTCGCTCGGACATGAAAAAACCCCTCCGTGCGATGCACGAGGGGCTAGCGCGCTGACGGCAGGCGTCGGCGCGCTAGATGATAAGTACTCGCAGCGACCTCGACGACATGAACCCACTCTGGCGCATCTCACGGCCCGAGTCAACCGGTCCCACGATCTGGAACGTGTCAGACTCACAAGTATGCCCGAGCTGCGGTCCAAAACCTCCACTTCTGGTCGCAACATGGCCGGCGCACGCGCCCTCTGGCGCGCCACCGGCATGACCGACGCAGATTTCGGTAAGCCCATCGTCGCCATCGCCAACAGCTTCACGCAGTTCGTGCCGGGCCATGTCCACCTGCGCAACCTCGGGATCATCGTCGCTGACGCGGTCGCCGAGGCGGGTGGGGTCGCCAAGGAGTTCAACACCATCGCCGTCGACGACGGCATCGCCATGGGCCACGGCGGGATGCTCTACTCGCTGCCCAGTCGCGAGCTCATCGCCGACGCCGTCGAGTACATGGTGCAGGCGCACTGCGCCGACGCGCTCGTGTGCATCTCCAACTGCGACAAGATCACGCCCGGCATGCTGCTCGCCGCCCTCCGCCTGAACATCCCCACCGTCTTCGTCTCCGGCGGCCCCATGGAAGCCGGCAAGACCGTCGCGATCGAGGGGGTCGTGCACGCCAAGCTCGACCTGATCGACGCGATGATCGCCTCCGCCAACGAGGCCGTCACCGACGAGCAGCTGGGCCAGATCGAGCGCTCCGCCTGCCCGACCTGCGGCTCCTGCTCCGGCATGTTCACCGCCAACTCGATGAACTGCCTCACCGAGGCGATCGGCCTGGCCCTGCCCGGCAACGGCTCCACCCTCGCCACGCACAGCGCCCGCAAGGCCCTCTTCGAGCGCGCCGGTTCCCTGGTCGTCGAGCTGTGCAAGCAGTACTACGAGGGCGACGACGCGTCCGTGCTGCCGCGCGCGATCGCCACCCGGGAGGCGTTCGAGAACGCGGTCGCCCTCGACGTCGCCATGGGCGGCTCCACCAACACCGTGCTGCACCTGCTCGCCGCCGCCCGCGAGGCCGAGGTCGACTTCAGCGTCGCCGACATCGACGGCATCTCCCGCCGGGTGCCGTGCCTGTCGAAGGTCGCGCCGAACAGCCCGAAGTACCACATGGAGGACGTGCACCGCGCCGGCGGCATCCCCGCCATCCTCGGCGAGCTCAACCGCGCCGGGCTGCTCAACACCGGCGTGCGCAGCGTCCACTCCCCCGACCTGACCGGCTGGCTGGCCGAATGGGACATCCGGTCCGGGAGCGCCTCCGAGGCCGCGGTCGAGCTGTTCCACGCCGCGCCCGGCGGGGTCCGCACCGTCGAGCCGTTCTCCACGTCCAACCGCTGGGCGACCCTCGACACCGACGCCGCCGAGGGCTGCATCCGGGACCTGGAGCACGCGTACACCGCCGACGGCGGCCTCGCGATCCTCTTCGGCAACATCGCCCCCGACGGCTGCGTCGTCAAGACCGCCGGCGTCCCGGAGGAGAACCTCGTCTTCCACGGCACCGCCCGGGTCTTCGAGTCGCAGGAGTCCGCGGTCGACGGCATCCTGGCCAAGGAGGTCGTCCCGGGTGACGTCGTGGTCATCCGGTACGAGGGCCCGAAGGGCGGGCCGGGCATGCAGGAGATGCTCTACCCGACCTCGTTCCTGAAGGGCCGGGGCCTGGGCCGCGCCTGCGCGCTCATCACCGACGGCCGCTTCTCCGGCGGCACCTCCGGCCTGTCCATCGGCCACATCTCGCCCGAGGCGGCCGGCGGCGGCCTCATCGCCCTCGTCGAGGACGGCGACCGGATCGAGATCGACATCCCGCACCGCTCGATCAGCCTGGTCGTCGACGACGACGTGCTGACCGCTCGCCGGGTCGCGCAGGAGAAGCGCGAGCGGCCGTACACGCCGCTGGACCGGCAGCGTCCCGTGTCCGCGGCGCTGCGCGCGTACGCCTCGATGGCCACCGCGGCGAGCGACGGCGCCTACCGCAAGGTGCCGTAGATCTCCGTGCTCCCGGGCCAATCATCCGCGATTGGCCTGGGAGCCGTCGTCCGTCGTGCACTAGCATCGACGGTGAACCCGCGACTGGCGCACATCAAGGTGGAACCGACCACCGGGGAGCTTCCTGCATCGCTGGCACCGCGCGCCTGGGTGCCGCGGTCACCTCGTCACGAGGAAGCGCCCATGCATGTTCCAGCCCTGCCCGCCATCACCTCGGCCGACCCGGACCTCGCGGACCTGATCCAGCGTGAGGCCTCCCGCCAGCACGACACGCTGCGCATGATCGCCTCGGAGAACTACGTCTCCCAGGCCGTGCTCGAGGCCACCGGCACGGTCCTGACGAACAAGTACTCCGAGGGCTACCCCGGCAAGCGGTACTACGAGGGCCAACGGTTCATCGACCCGATCGAGGAGCTGGCGATCGCCCGCGCCACCTCGCTCTTCGGCGCGGACCACGCCAACGTGCAGCCCTACTCCGGCTCCCCCGCGAACCTCGCCGTCTACATGGCCCTGGCCGCGCCCGGCGACACCGTCATGGGCATGGCCCTGCCGATGGGCGGCCACCTCACCCACGGCTGGTCCGTGTCGGCGACCGGCGCGTGGTTCCGGCCCGTGCAGTACACCGTCCGCAGGTCCGACGGCCTGATCGACTTCGACGAGGTCCGTGACATCGCCCTGCGCGAGCGCCCGAAGCTCATCTTCTCCGGCGGCACAGCGATCCCCCGCACCATCGACTTCGCCCGCTTCGCCGAGATCGCCCGCGAGGTCGACGCGGTCCTGGTCGCCGACATCGCGCACATCGCCGGCCTCGTCGCCGGCGGCGCCCACCCGTCGCCGGTCGGCCACGCCTCCATCATCACCACCACCACGCACAAGACCCTCCGCGGCCCGCGCGGCGCCATGATCCTGTCCTCCTCGCAGTACGCGAAGGCGGTCGACAAGGCCGTCTTCCCCGGCCTGCAGGGCGGCCCGCACAACCACACCACCGCGGGCATCGCCGTCGCGCTGCGCGAGGCCGCTCAGCCGTCGTTCCGCGCGTACGCCCACCAGATCGTCGCCAACGCCCGCGCCCTGGCCACCGCCCTCCTCGAGCGCGGCTTCGACCTGGTCTCCGGCGGCACCGACAACCACCTCATCCTGATCGACCTCACCGGCAAGAACATCGGCGGCAAGCCCGCGGCCCGGGCCCTCGACCGCGCCGGCATCGAGACCAACTACAACACCGTGCCGTACGACACCCGCAAGCCCTTCGACCCGTCCGGCCTGCGCATCGGCACGCCCGCCCTCACCACCCGCGGCCTCACCGAGGCGCAGATGCCCCAGGTCGCCGACTGGATCTCCCGCGCCCTCGACGCCGCGCTCAAGGACGACGACCAGGCCCTGGACACGATCGCCGCCGAGGTGCGCGAGCTGCTGTCCGCGTACCCGATGCCCGGCTGGCACTGACATTCACCGCCGCCCGGCGGGACGCATGGTTCCCGCCGGGCGGTTCCGCCCCGGATGGCCGGGATGCGCTTTTCGCGCCGAAGGTCTGTTCGGGCGGTTCCCGCTGATTTGTCAGCGTGTCGAACTTCTGGATGACGGTCCGCGGCGCGCCTCTGCGTTTTCTCTGCGGGCCGGGTGCGTTGACTCCGGCCCGCAGAGGCGAGGACTACTTGCGGCGCAGGAAGCGCCGGGAACGCTGGTCCGGGTTCTTCGGCTCCTCGTCGAGGTTCAGCTCCAGCGGCGCCACGTCGTCGTCGAACAGCATGTCCCGCGCCCGCTGCCGCTGCCCCGGCACCGCGCCACCGCCGCGCGCCGGGTCCCGGTCGCCCCGCGCGGAGCCGCGGTCCCCGCCCGACCACGGGTCGCTCGGCGCCCGACCGGCAGCGGCCGACGCGATGTTGGACCGGTGCTCTGAGGTGAACTCGCCACTCGGGTCACTCTCGAACCCTGACGTCGGATCGGTCGCCCACGCCGGCCGCCCGGAGCCACCCACCCGGTCCGCACCCGCCCGGTCGGACGCGGCCGGACGGTCGGACGCGGCCGGACGGTCGGATGCTGCCGGTCGGTCGGATGCTGCCGGTCGACGGCCGGCGCTGCGGTCCCAGGCCGTGGTCGCCCCGGACGCCCAGTCGTCGTCGTTCGCCGGCGTCCCGGCGAACCCTTCGTTGAACGAGCGCCCCGCTCCCGAACGGTCAGCGCCGGGGCGGTCAGCGCCGGGGCGGTCGTTTCCGGGACGCTCGTCAAACCGTCGGTCGTCAAAGGGCCGATCGTCAAAGGGTCGGTCGTCAAAGGGTCGGTCGGTCATGGCGGCGCGGTCGGGCGCGGGCTGGTTGGCAGCGGGTGCCGCCGGGGCGGACTGGCCCTTCCGGCCCTTGCCCTTGGAACGCCCGAACAGCGAACGCTTCGTGCGCCCCGGCTGCTCCGCCGGCTGCTCGTCGACCGGTGCCGCCGCGCCCGGCGCCGGACTCGGTGCCGCGTCGGCGTCCCACCAGGCATCGCCGCCTCCGGCCGGCGCCGCGCCCCAGTTGCCCGGCTGCGCCTCGGCGGCGCCGCCCCAGCGCCGCTCATCCCGCGAATCCCCGGCCGACGACGCCTCGTCCCGCGAGTTCGCGGCCCACGAAGCCCCATCCCGCGACGCCCCGTCCCGCGACGACTCGGTCCGCGACTGGCCCGACCACGACGCTCCGTCCCGCGACGCCCCGTCCCGCGACGACTCGGTCCGCGACGGGCCCGACCACGACGCTCCGTCCCGCGACGGCTCAAGCCGCGACTGGTCCGACCACGACGCTCCGTCCCGCGACGGCGCTGGCTGCGACGGGCCCGACCACGACGCCCCACCCTGGGACCGGTCGGACCAGGACGGCTCGACGCGCGAGGCCTCGGCGCGGGCGGCGTCCACCCGTGACTGGTTGGACCAGGTGGACTCCACACGGGGCGGCGGCCCGCCCGCGAACCTCGACCGCGCCGTCTCGGACGTGCTGTCGAGCCGGTAGGGCGACGGCCCGGAGCCCGGAGCGCTCGAAGCGGCGCCGGAGCCGGGCGCGGCCGAGACCGGCCACGCGCCGGACGGACCGTCGGCGCGGAATCCGCCCGCGACCGGGTCATCCGAGCGGGAACCGCCCGCGACCGGATCATCGGAACGGAACCCACCCCCGACCGGATCACCCGAGCGAGAACCGCCCGCGACCGGGTCATCCGAGCGGAAACCACCCCCGACCAGGTCATCCGAGCGGAAGCCACCCCCGACCAGGTCATCCGAGCGGAAACTCCCCGCTACCGGATCACCTGAACGGGAACCGCCCGCGACCGGGTCGTCCGAGCGGAAACTGCCCGCGACCGGGTCGCCCGAACGAGGGCTGCTGAAGGACAGGTCGCCCGCGCCGGAATCCCAGGCGGTCGAGCGGGAACCGCCGGTGACCGCGTCGTCCGGGCGGGAGCCGCCGGAGCCCCAGGCGTCCGGGCGGGAGGAGCCACCGGACGGCAGGTCGCCGGGGCGCGGGCCGTCCGGGAACGAGCCGCTGGAGAAGGAGTCGTCGGAGAACAGGCCGCCGGGGCGGGAGGTGCCGGCGAACGGGCTGCCCGAGGTCGGGCCGCCGGACGTGGGAGCGCCCGAGATCGGGGCGCCCGACGTCGGGGCGCTGGAGTCGCCGTGCTGGCGGTCGCGGCGGCGCATCGAGCGGGCCTCCGGGTCGGACTCCCACGAGCGGCGCAGTTCGAGAGGTTCGGCGACGAGCTCGGGCGTCTCGCCGTCGAACAGGCTGCCGGTCCAGGCGGGGCGCTCGCCCGGGCGGCGCGCGGAGCGGTCGGCGGCCCCGCCACCGAACCGGCCGGCGCCGGCCGGCGGACGGCCTGGCTCGGCGTCCGTGCTGCCGCCACCGAAGCCGGACGTCCTGCCGCGGTCCGCGGACCGGTCACCGCCGAACGCCGACGTCCCGCCGACCTCCGTGGAACGACCGCCGAAGCCCGACGCCGCGCCGCGGTCCGCGGGCCGGTCGGCGCCGAAGCCCGACGTCCTGTCGGCCTCCGCGGACCGGGCGCCGAAGGGCGACGCGCCGTCGCGGTCCGTGGCGCGGCCGTCGAAGTCCGGTGCAGCGCCGCGGTCGGTTGCCCGGGGCGCCTCCGACGACCAGCTGCGCCCGGTGGAGGCGCCGGCATCGCGGGACGGCTCGGTGGTCGGGGACGTGTCGAGGGAGAACGTGGAGCCGTCGAGCGCGAACCCGAACCTGTCCGGGTCGCTGGCGAGCCGGTCGAACTCCGACATGAGCGACGCGAACCGGTCCTCCGGCTCGTCCGCCGCGTCGCCGCCCGGCGAGCTGCCCGACGACGCCGTGGAACCGAACAGCGACGACGTCCCCGACAGCGAAGACGAAGACGAGAACGACGACGAAGACGAAGACGACGGCGCCGGCCATTCCGGCGGCGGCGGGGAGGACGGCCGGGAAGACGAGGACCGCTCGCCGGGCGAGGCGGCGAACGGCTCCGCGCGCCAGCCGGCCGCGGGCCCCTCGTCAGGCTCGGCGCGCCGGCGGCCCACCCGCCGCGGCGCCTCGTCGAGCGGCGCCGGGGTCCCGTCGAGGCCGGACGACCACGCTGGCCGGGCGGCTGCGTCCTCGTCGGACGACGTGAACCGGTCACCGCGGGACGCGGGCGCGTCCAGCGAGGCGCGGATCGAGGACCAGCGGTCCGACGACGGGCCGCCGGCGAAGTCGTCGGAGGGCCGGTCCTCGCGCGGTGCAGGGTCGCGGGAGTCGGTGTCGGCGGCCCAGGCGGCCAGCTTGTTGGCCGACTCGCTGTCCCAGGAGCCGACCAGCTCGCGGGTGGCCCTGGACTCCCAGGAGTCGTTGGGAACGGCCGGGTCGGCGCCGCGGGCCGCGCCGTCATCATCGAAGTCGCCGTCGCGACGGCCGGTGGGGATGTCGTCCTCCTGGTGGGCAGGGGAGCTGGGCGCGGGGCCGTCCCAGCGGTCGTCGGCGGGGGCCGGGTCGGCACCGCCGGTGGAACGGCCGAAGCGGCCGCGGGTGAGGCGGCCGCGCAGCGACGGGGACTCGGGCGCGTCGGTGCTGGCCACCGCCGCGAAGGCCGCGTCGGCCACGGTGAGTGAGGCGTCGGCCGGGGTGGCGGCGGGCGCCGGGGCGGGCCGGGCGAAGGAGCGCGCCAGCGGCGACGGCTCGGGCAGCTTGTTGCCCGAGGCGATCACCAGGAGGCGCTCCATGACGGAAAGTTCCACGCGGTACGGCTCGGCGGCCAGCCACCGGCCGGCGGCCTCGACCATCTCGTGCGCGTGGACGAGGTGGAGGTGCTCGCCGGGCGCGACGGAGATGACGAGGTCCTCGCTGACGTCGCCGCGGGAGGGGGCGACGACGAGATAGCCACGGACCGAGCCGCCGACCTTGCCGAGCTGCTCGCGCCAGGTGTGCACCTCGGCGGCGAGGCCGTCGACGTCCTCCGAGCCGGGGACGAAGAGGCGGCCGCCGCGCAGGACCTGGCCGGAGGCGTCCATGGTGAACTCGCCGTGCGGCCAGACGGTCGGCAGGAACAGCGCGACGCGCCGCCCGGCGACGACGAGGTGGGTGCAGCCGCCCTCGCCGAGGGCGAAGAAGCGGGCCGAGGGCAGCGCCTCGAGCTCCTTGAGCCGGGGCAGGTGGTCGTCGGGCTCGCCCCACCAGCGGCGGCCGCTGACCGCCTCGTCGATCGCGGCCCGGGACAGCCGGCGGGCGTCGAGCATCAGGGCGGACAGGAACGCGCCGATGAGCGGCACGTCGAAGGCCAGGTTGGTCCCGATGAACCTGAGCAGGCCGAGGATGTCGGTCCAGCCGGTGGGCAGCCAGCCGCGGGTGGCGGCGCCCCACGTGACGGCGCCGGCGGCCGCGGCGAGGATCGCGAAGAGCGGGAAACCGCGCAGGGTGAGCACGAGCACACCGGCGAGCGCCAGGATCGCGGCGGCGCTCCAGAGGAAACTGAGCTGCATGACCCCCCAGCCGGCGACGGCTAGGGCGAGCAGGACGGCGGCGACGAGGAGGGCGCCCGCGAGCACCCCGGTCGGGCGGACGCCGACCCGGCGGCTGCTCTTGACGCCGGAGTGCCACGAGTTGCCGGTCAAGTCCCAGCCTCCAGGCAGATCCATACATTTCGACGCGAACCGCCGCGACCGCCGGCACGCCGCCAGGTCGCGATCACGTCGAACACGGCACCGAGCGTAACCCCGCGCGTCGTGCCGAGCGAGAGCCGCCCGTCCCGATCGTGATCCCCCACCGCGCCAGTATGCCCCGACCCACCGACAAGAAGCAGTTCCACGAAAGGTGCGAGACTTGTGCGGTGACCACCCGTACCAAGCGCCCCACCGTCCGGTTCCGTCGCAGCGCGGCGCTCGCCGTGGCGGCCGGCATCGCCACCGTCGGCGCCGTCCCGCTGCTCGCCGGCGGCGCCTGGTTCCTGCCCGTCCTGCTGGTGCCGATCGCGATCGCGGTCTGGGCGTGGCGGGCCGGCACCGACGTCGACGGCGACGGGTTCACCGTGCGTGCGCTGCTGGGCAGCCGCCGGGTGCCGTGGGCCGCCGTCGACGGCCTCGTCGCCCAGGACGGTGCCGTGCAGGCCCGCCTCGCCAACGGTCACTTCGTGCGGCTCGACGCGGTCCGCCCCGCCGACCTGGAGAGGGTCACCGCGTTCGCCGGCAGCGATCAGTAACCGTCGACCACCACGTTGATGAGCGGCTCACCGGCGGCGAACCGGCGCAGCTGCTCGCCGGCCAGCCCGTAGGCCCGGCGCAGCAGCCCCCGTACAGAACCGGCGACATGCGGCGTGATCAGCACGTTCGGCAGGTCCCACAGGGGATGCTCCGCCGGCAGCGGCTCGGGCTCGGTGACGTCGGTCGCGTAGCCGAGGCGCCCGGACGCCGTCTCGGCCAGGATGGCGCCGGTGTCCACGACGGGTCCCCGCGCCGCGTTGACCAGCAGCGCGCCGTCGGGCATCGCGGCCAGGAACGACGCCGACACCAGCCCGGTCGTGGCGGGCGTGAGCGGCACCAGGACCACCACCACGTCGGCGGACGGCAGCAGCGACGGCAGCTCGTCGATGCCGTGCACGCCCTCGCCGGGCCGGGCCCGGCGGGCCACGGCGGTGACGGCGACCTCGAAAGGCGCCAGGCGGGCCGCGACCGCGGCGCCGATCGAGCCGGCCCCGACGATCAGGATCCGCTTGCCGGCGAGCTCGTCGGTCTGCCGGTACGCCCACCGCCGCCCCGTGCGCACGAAGTACGGGAAGTCGCGCAGGTACGCGAGGATCGCGGCGAGCACCCACTCCGACGTGGAGGAGTCGTGCACCCCGCGCGCGTCGCACAGCTGCACGCCGGGCCGCAGCCGCCCCGCCCAGCGGTCGGCGCCGGCGCTCATGAGCTGCACGACCGCGAGGCTCGGCATGGCCGCGGCGTGGGCGACCACGTCCTGCGGGGCGAGGAACGGCGGCACCCAGAAGTCGGCGTCGGCGGGGGCGGCGGACACGCAGACGGAGACGCCCGCCGGCACCGGGCCGAGCAGGGGCAGTCCGGCCTCGTCCGGGATGCAAACCTTCACCGGAGCACAGTAGCCACCGCCGCTACCAGTCCGACACGAGCTTCTCGCCCAGGAGCTCGGGCGCGTCCCGCTCCCGCGCGACGTAGGCCCCGCCGAGGTCGACACCCTCGACGTTCGTGATCCTGACGGGGCCGCCGTCCGTGGAGATGACCTTCACACCGTTGTCGAGCGCCGTCTCCGTGCTGCCGGGCGACGCGGGCGCGCTCACCGACCACGCACCGGTCGCCGTGGCGACGACGAGCACCCGCTCGCTGTAGTACGTGAAGGCGCCCGTCCGCTGCGGGACCCGGATCGCGATCACGTCGGGGTCGGCGCTGACCGCCGTGGAGATCAGCGCCCACCCGTCCCGGTCCGCGGTGGCGGATCCGGCGACGGGTGGCGGGAAGCCGGTCGCGACGGCGGCCCGGCCGACGCCGGCGCCCGCGCCGGAGGTGAGCACCGCCGCGATCCCGCCGCCGGACAGCAGCGTGGTCGTCAGGGTCCAGTTCAGGCCGTCGATGGATCCGCCCCAGCGCTGCACGACCGCGCCGTGGACCAGCCCGCCGGCCGCGACGAGGTCGGTCCCCAGCGCGACCTCGTCGACGGGCACGGCCGGGCCCTCGAAGCGCACGGTCGACCCGCAGGTCACCCGCCAGCGCTCGGCCGGCCGCGACGAGTCCCGCGCCACCCAGCTGCCCTGCGGCGAGTCGGTCCATTCGCGGGCCACGACGCCGTTGCCGGAGACGGTCCCGGTGGCGGAGGTGGCGATGCGGCAGTCGGTCGGCGCCAGCCCGACCAGGGCGGGCGTGGCCGAGCCGGTGATCCTGACCAGCGGGGTGAGCGGCAGGTCGCCGGACCCACCGGTCACCAGCCGCGCGACGCTGTCACCGGCGGCGGTGTCGTTGAAGTACAGCGCCGCGCGGGTGTCGTCGAAGCGGGCGTACGCGACGAACCGCCGCCCGGCCACGTCGCCGAGGAACAGCACCTTGACCCGGTCGAGGCCGGAGCCGCCGGCGCGGTCCCCGATCCCGCGCTCGACCTCGGCCAGCAGCGGCGTGCCGGCCAGCGAGCCGCGGGTCGGCGAGTCGAGCAGGGTGCGGGCCCAGGGCGTGATCCGGTAGCCGTCGCCCCCGTCGGCGCGCTGGGCCGGGCCGGCCTGCAGCGCCGGGATCAGCGCAGCGCCGGCGGCGACCGCGATCGCGGCGAAGAACGCGCCGAGCCCGGCCCACCGGCGCCGGCGGCGCTGCAGCAGCCGGCGCATCGGGTCGGGCCGGGGGACGACGGTCTCGGCCGCGTCCCGCAACGCCCGGCGCAGGGCGTGTTCGAGGTCGGTGCTCACGGCGTCCTCCGGGTCAGCTCGTCCACACCCAGGACGTCGCGCAGCCGGGCCAGCCCGCGCGACGCCTGGCTCTTCACCGATCCGACCGAGATGTTCAGCAGCTCGGCGGTGTCCGTCTCCGACAGGTCCTCCCAGTACCGCAGGACGAGCACGGCCCGCATCCGCGCCGGGATGCGGTCGAGGGCCTCCAGCAGCGACCGCCGTTGCAGGATGCGGTCGGTGGGGTCGGGTCCGGGACGGTCCGGCGGGTCGTCGGTGAGCACCTCGGCGTTGCGCAGCCGCCGCCAGAGGCTGGTCCGCTGGTTGACCATGACGCGGCGCACGTACGCGAGCGGCTCGTCGACCCGGTCCCAGTGCCGCATGACCCGCAGCAGGCTGCTCTGCACCAGGTCCTCGGCGGCGTGCCGGCTGCCGGTCAGCAGATAGGCGGTGCGCAGCAGGTCGCCGTACCGGACCTCCACGAAGTCCTGGAACTCCCCGGCCGCCATGTGGCTCCTCTTGCACGAGTCGGAATGTCCGTCACCCGGGCAGACGCCACCCCGCCGGTAAAGGTTGAAAGGAAGATGATGTCTGGCAACGCTAGTCTTGGCCGGGTGAGCGCCCGGACCTACCCGAAGAGCCTGACGGCCGCGAAGAGCGTGGCGGCGTCCGCCGCGGCGATGCTGGCCCTCGCGGGCTGCTCGTTCGGCCCCCCGCCGCCCGACGAGCTCGGTTCGCCGCCGAAGCTGTCGCCGTACCCGAGCGTCTCGACCTCCGGCAGCCAGGACGAGGGCCAGACGCAGGTCGCCACGAACGTGGTGGCCAAAGGGCTCGCCGTGCCGTGGGCCATCGCGTTCCTGCCGGACGGCACCGCACTGGTCACCGAGCGTGACAGCAAGAAGATCCTGAAGATCGGCAAGGAGTCGACCTCCGACGGCCGCGCGGTGACGACCGTGCAGACGGTCAACGAGGTGGTGCCCGGCGGCGAGGGCGGCCTGATGGGCATCGCCGTGTCACCGACGTACGACACCGACCAGACGGTGTTCATCTACTACACCGCCAAGGACGACAACCGGGTCGCGAAGCTCACCCTCGGCTCGGCGCCGGTCCCGATCCTGACCGGCATCCCGAAGTCCTCGATCCACAACGGCGGCCAGCTCCACTTCGGCCCCGACGGCATGCTCTACGTGTCGACCGGCGACGCGTCCAAGCCGGAGAACGCGCCGGACCTCACCAGCCTCGGCGGCAAGATCCTGCGCATCCAGCCGGACGGCAAGCCCGCGCCCGGTAACCCGTTCGGTACCGCCGTGTACTCCTACGGACATCGCAACGTGCAAGGCTTCGCCTGGGACAAGAACAAGCGGATGTACGCCGTGGAGTTCGGCTCGGGCGAATGGGACGAGATCAACGTGATCGAGGCGGGCAAGAACTACGGCTGGCCCACGCATGAGGGCAAGGCCGGCGACGCGAAGTTCGTCGACCCCGTCCAGGTGTTCAAGACGTCCGAGGCGTCGTGCTCCGGCTTGGCCGCCATGGAGGGGTACCTCATCACCTCCTGCCTGAAGGGCGCCCGGCTGTACGTGATGCAGCTCACCGAACAGGGTGGGATCTTCGGGGCGCCGAGCCCGCTGCTGAAGGACGCGCACGGGCGGCTGCGCGCCGCGGTGGTGGCCCCGGACAACAGCATCTGGGTCTCCACCTCCAACAAGGACGGCCGCGGCACCCCCAAGGCCGATGACGACAAGGTCCTGCGGATCGTGATCAGCAACGTGGGCGGAGCCGGCAAGAGTTGACCTCGCCGTTTCACCGGCGGGCCGCGGTCGCCGCCCGCCGGATCCAGCGCCGGGCGATCGTGATGGCCGCCGGCCGGCGCCGTCCGTTCCGCCCGGCCCCCACGCGGTGGCGGCGCACCAGGCAGGTGCTGCACGGCGTCCTGCTCGGCGTCGTCGCGATCATCGGCATGCTGATCGGCGTGCAGCTCGGCGGGCACACGACCCAGGACATCGGCCCGTTCCAGGCGCAGCTGTCGCTGACGCCCTCGCTGCACGGCGACACGTCGGTGGAGATCCCGCCGCTGGGCTCGCTGGAGCTGGACAGCCACGACGGCCCGGCCCACCTGCAGATCCGCCTGGAGTCGCTGGACGAGGCCAGGACCAGGGCGGTCGTCGCCGACAGCGGCAACCTGGAGCAGGTCAGCCACGACGCCGTCGACCAGCTCAACCTGGGCGTGCGCCGGCTGGCGCTGCAGACCGCCGGCTCCGGGCTGCTGGGCGCGATGATCCTCGTCGGGCTGACGTTCCGGGCCCGGCGGGACACGGCGATCGCCGGGCTCGTGGTCGTCGCGGTGCTCGCCTCGGTCGGCGGCGCGACCGCGCTGTCGTTCAAGCCCGCCGCGATCCAGGAGCCGACGTACCGCGGCCTGCTCGTCAACGCGCCCGCCATCATCGGCGACGCCCGCCGGATCTCCGACCGCTACGAGGAGTACCGGGCGCAGCTGCAGAAGATCGTGCTCAACGTGTCGAAGCTGTACGGCACGATCTCCGCGCTGCCGGTGTACGAGCCGAACACCAGCGCGACGAAGGTGCTGCACATCTCCGACATGCACCTGAACCCGGCGGCGTGGGGCGTGGTGCGCACCGTCGCCGACCAGTTCAGCGTCGACGTCGTCGTGGACACCGGCGACATCAACGACTGGGGCAGCGAGCCGGAGTCGTCGTACGTCGGGGAGATCAGCAAGCTGCGCGTGCCCTACCTGTACGTGCGCGGCAACCACGACTCGGCGGTCACCGCGGCGGCGGTGGCGAAGCAGCCGAACGCCACGGTGCTGGACAACTCGATCGTGACCGTCGAGGGGCTGACGTTCGCCGGGATCGGCGACCCGCGCTTCACCCCGGACAAGTCGACCGACGCCACCGACGCCGAGCAGCACGCCGCGGTCGTCGCCTCCGGTGAACGGCTCGCCGAGAAGATCCTGGCCAGCCCGATGCCGGTCGACGTCGCCCTGGTGCACGACCCGGTGGCCGCGCAGCCCCTCGCCGGGATCTGCCCGCTGGTGCTGGCCGGGCACCGGCACGCCCGGTCGATCTCCCGGCTCGACCCGGACACGCCGGTCGTGCTGCCGTCCGACGGCGCGTCGCCGCCGGCGCAGCAGGAGCGCACGCTGCTGATGGTCGAGGGTTCGACGGGCGGTGCCGGGCTGCGCGGGCTGGAGAGCGCCAAGCCGCTGCCGCTCGCGCTGTCGATCCTGTACTTCGACGAGGACCGGCACCTGTCCGCGTACGACGACATCCAGGTGGGCGGGACCGGCCTGACCGAGGTGTCGCTGCAGCGGCACATCGTGGCCGCCGACAAGGCGGCGCCGGCACCGTCGGTGTCCGCGGTGCCGACGCCGTCGTCGGTGAGCCCCTCGGTTACGACAAGCGGGCGATGACCAGCTCGCGGACCGTCTTCGCGTCCGCCTTGCCGCCGGTGGCCTTCATGACCGCGCCGACCAGCGCGCCGGCGGCGGCGACCTTGCCGTCGCGGACCTTCGCGGCGATGTCGGGGTTGGCCACGATGGCCTCGTCGACCGCCTTCGTCAGCGCGCCCTCGTCGGACACGACCTCCAGGCCGCGGGCCGCGACGACCTCCGCGGGCGTGCCCTCGCCGGCGATGACGCCTTCGAGCACCACCCGGGCCAGCTTGTCGTTGATCTTGCCGGCGTCGACGAGCCCCTGCAGCTGCGCGACCGCCTCCGGACTCACGCCGAGCGCGTCGAGCTCGGTGTCGGTCTCGTTGGCGTGCCGGGCCAGCTCGCCCAGCCACCACTTGCGGGCGGCGGCGGCCGTGGTGCCGGCGGCGACGGTCGCCTCGATCAGCTCCCACGCGCCGGCGTTGAGCACGGACTGCATGTCCAGGTCGGAGAAGCCCCACTCGGCCTGCTGCCGCTGCCGGCGTACCCGGGGCAGCTCCGGCAGGGCCGCCTTGAGCTCGGCGATCCACTCCGCCGCCGGGGCGAGCGGCACGAGGTCCGGCTCCGGGAAGTACCGGTAGTCGGTCGCCGTCTCCTTGCTGCGGCCCGACGTGGTCTCGCCGGTGTTCTCGTGGAAGTGCCGGGTCTCCTGGACGATCGTGCCGCCGGACTCCAGGACCCCGGCCTGCCGGATGATCTCGGAGCGGACGGCCCGCTCGACGCTGCGCAGCGAGTTGACGTTCTTCGTCTCGGTCCGCGTGCCCCACTCCTCGCCGGGCCGGTTCAGCGACGTGTTGACGTCGCAGCGCATCGAGCCCTGCTCCATGCGCACGTCCGAGACGCCGAGCGAGCGGATGACGTCGCGCAGCTCCGTCACGTACGCCTTGGCGATCTGCGGCGCCCGGGCGCCGGTGCCCGGCACGGGCTTGGTCACGATCTCCACCAGCGGGATGCCGGCCCGGTTGTAGTCCACCAGGGACTCGGTCGCGCCGTGGATGCGGCCGGTGGCGCCGCCCACGTGCAGCGTCTTGCCGGTGTCCTCCTCCAGGTGGACCCGCTCGATGCCGATGCGGACCAGCTCGCCGTCGACCTCGACCTCCAGGTAGCCGTCGACGCACAGCGGCTCGTCGTACTGGCTGATCTGGAAGTTCTTCGGCATGTCCGGGTAGAAGTAGTTCTTGCGGGCGAACCGGCCCCACGGCGCGATCGAGCAGTTGAGCGCCAGCCCGATGCGGATGGTCGCCTCGATCGCGGCGCGGTTGGCCACCGGCAGCGCGCCGGGCAGCCCGAGGCACACCGGGCACACCTGGGTGTTGGGCTCGGCGCCGAACTCGGTCGGGCAGCCGCAGAACATCTTGGTGTTGGTGCCGAGCTCGACGTGGGTCTCCAGGCCGATGACCGGCTCGAAGCGGGCCACCGCCTCGTCATACGACAGCTGGGTCACGGTGCTCATCTAACGCCTACTTTCAGCCTCTGGTGTATCCACGCGCGGCATTGGGTATCACCAGTCCACCTGGAGAGGAGAAACGTCATGCCGGTGCAGTTTCGGAAGAGCAAGAAGTTCGGCCCGTTCATTTTCCACTTCACCCAGGACGGTTTCTCGTCCTGGAGTTTCAAGCTGGGCCCCTGGTCGTGGAACTCGCGTAGCAAGAAGAACCGCGTCGACCTTCCCGGCCCGTTCTCGTGGCGCCAGGGCAGCCGGGGCTGACGGTTGCTCGTTGAGGGGGCGGGAGTTTCCCGCCCCCTCACGCGTACCTACAGCGCGGGCGGGGTGAGCGTCGGCAGCGCCGACTCGAGGGCCGCGGCGACCCGGTACATCCGGTCGTCGGCCATCGTCGGCGCCATGATCTGCAGCCCCACCGGCAGCCCCTCGGACAGTCCGGCCGGCACCGAGATCGCGGGCCCGCCGTAGAGGTTCGACGGGATCGTGTACAGGTCCGCGAGATACATCTGGTACGGGTCCGACGTGCGCGAGCCGAGCGGGAACGCCACGAACGGCGTGGTCGGCGCGACCAGCACGTCGGCCGCCTCGAACGCCTTCTCGAAGTCCCGGGTGATCAGCGTCCGCACCTTCTGCGCCTGCCCGTAGTAGGCGTCGTAGTAGCCCGCGGACAGCGCGTAGGTGCCCAGGATGATCCGGCGCTTGACCTCGGGGCCGAACCCCGCCTCCCGGGTCAGCTGCATGACCTCTTCGAGCGAGCGGTTGCCGTCGTCGCCGCTGCGCAGCCCGAACCGGACCCCGTCGAAGCGGGCCAGGTTGGACGAGCACTCGCTCGGCGCGATCAGGTAGTACGCCGGCAGCGCGAACTTGAAGTTCGGGCACGACACCTCGACGACCTCGGCGCCCAGCTTGACCAGGGCGTCGACGGACTCGCGGTAGGCGGCGGCGACGCCGGGCTCGGCGCCGTCACCGGCGAACTCCTTGACCAGGCCGAGCCGGACCCCGCTGAGGTCGCCGGTCGCGCCGAGCCGGGCCGCGGCCACGACGTCGGGCACCGGCTGCGGGATCGACGTGGAGTCCCGCGGGTCGTGGCCGCCGATGATCGCGTGCAGCAGCGCCGCGTCCTCGACCGTCCGGGCGCACGGCCCAGGGGTGTCCAGCGAGCTGGAGAAGGCGATCAGCCCGTAGCGGGACGTGCCACCGTACGTCGGTTTCGCGCCGACGGTGCCGGTGACGGCAGCCGGCTGGCGGATCGAGCCGCCGGTGTCGGTGCCGATCGCCAGGGGCGCCTCGTAGGCGGCGACGGCGGCGGCCGAGCCACCACCGGACCCGCCCGGGATGCGGCTGGTGTCCCACGGGTTGTACGTGGGGCCGTAGGCCGAGTACTCGGTGGACGAGCCCATCGCGAACTCGTCCATGTTGGTCTTGCCGAGCATGACCAGCCCGGCCTCGCGCATCCGGGTGGTGATCGTCGCGTCGTACGGCGGGCGCCAGCCCTCGAGGATCTTCGACCCGGCCGTCGTCGGCATGCCCTTGGTGGTGATCACGTCCTTGACCGCGATCGGCACCCCGGCGAGCGGGCCGACCTCGTCGCCCTTGGCGCGGGCGTCGTCGACCTTCTTCGCGTCGGCGAGCGCGCCGGCCCGGTCGACGTGCAGGAACGCGTGGACCTTGCCCTCGACCGCGTCGATGCGGTCCAGGTGCGCGGTGGCGACCTCGACCGCGGACAGCTCCTTCGCGGCGAGCTTGCGGCCGAGCTCGGCCGCGGTCAGCTTGGTGACGTCAGACATCGCTCAGGCCTCCTCGTCCAGGATCCGCGGAACGCGGAAGCGGTGCTCCTCGGCGTCGGGCGCGCCGGACAGCGCCTCGTCGCGCGTCAACCCCGGCACGACCACGTCGTCGCGGAACACGTTGGTCAGCGGGACGGAGTGCGACGTCGGCGGCACGTCAACCGCGGCGACCTCGCCCACCTGGGCGACGGCCTGCAGGATCACGTCGAGCTGCCCGGCGAAGGTGTCCAGCTCGTCATCGGTGACTGCAAGCCGCGCGAGGCGCGCGAGATGCGCCACCTCTTCGCGGGAAATGGTGGCCATGGGCGCAATGCTCCTTCAACTGTCGGCTCGACGCAGTCTATTTCGTCCCCGTCAGTTGCTGTGCGCGACGGTCGACCGGCGGTGCCGCGTCAGCCAGTCGAGGAGGCGCGCCGGCGGCATCGGCCGGGCGAAGTACCAGCCCTGGGCCAGGTCGCAGCCCGCCTCGACGAGCATCCGCCAGGTGCGCTCGTCCTCGACGCCCTCGGCCACGATCCGCAGCCCGAGCGCCCGCGCCAGGTCGATCATGGACCGCACGATCGCCGCGTCGTCGGGGTCGCTCGCCACCCCCAGCACGAACGACCGGTCGATCTTCACCTCCTTGAGCGGCAGCCGGCGCAGGTGCAGCATCGAGGAGTACCCGGTGCCGAAGTCGTCCAGCGCGATCGCGATCCCGAGCCGCTCCAGCCGGGCGAGCGTGGCGAGGACCCGCCGCGGGTCCGCCATCAGCGCGCTCTCCGTGATCTCCAGCTCCAGCCGCTCCGGCTCGATCCCCGTCTGCCGCAGCTTCTCCGCGATCAGGTCGGCGATCTCGCCGGTGTGCAGGTCGCGGACACTCACGTTGACCGCGACCCGGACCCGCCCGGCGGCCTCACCCCACGCGGCGAGCTGGTCGATCACGTCCTCGATCACCCGGAACGTCAGCAGCCGCATCACCGAGCTGTGCTCGGCGACCTTGATCAGCTCCTCCGGGTCCACGAGCCCGCGCGCCGGGTGCTCCCAGCGCAGCAGCGCCTCCAGCCCGACGACCTCGCCGGTCGCCAGCTCCACCTGCGGCTGGTAGTACAGCGCGATGCCCTCGTCCTGCGGGTTCTCCAGCGCCCTGCGCAGATCCGCGAGCAGGCTGAGCCGCTCCGGGGAGTTGTGGTCCGCCTCGGGCGCGTAGACGGCGAGATTGTCGCCGCGGCCCTTCGCGTCGTACATGGCGACGTCGGCGTGCTGCATGAGCTCCGCGAAGTCGGTGCCGTGCTCCGGGTACACCGCGACGCCCACCGACCCGCCGACGTCGATCGGCAGCCCGTCCAGCAGCACCGGCTCCCGCAGCACGTCCATGATCCGCTCCGCGTGCGCCCTGGCCTCGGCCACGTCGCGCAGGTGCGGCACGACCACCGCGAACTCGTCGCCGCCCAGCCGCCCGACCTCCGCGTCGGCGCGCTGCCCGAGCCGCCGCGCCACCTCGACCAGCAGCCGGTCCCCGACCTCGTGCCCGAGCGAGTCGTTGACCTGCTTGAACCCGTCGAGGTCGAGCAGCAGCAGCGCCAGCCGCCGGGCCGTCTCCTGGTTCGCCGCCCGCTCCGCGTGCTCCTGCAGCCGGTGCGCGACGGCCCGCTCCAGCCCCGCCCGGTTCGCCAGCCCGGTCAGCGGGTCCCGCCGCGCCTCCAGGGCCCGCTGCGCCGACAGGACGCTCATCCGGCGTACCGCGTACAGCGTCACCAGCGCCAACGGGATGATCAGCACGTCGACCGCCGCGGCCGCGACCAGCCCCGGCGCCGCCAGCAGCAGCGCCCCGGTGGCCAGCGCGTCCACCCGCACCGCCTGCACGAACCGCGCCCGCCACCCCTTGCCGAACCGCAGCCACACCGCCGTCGACACCAGCAGGTTGTTCGCCACGAACCACGCCACCGCGGCCACGATGATCCAGCCCACGTGGTGCGACCGTTCGACGATCAGGTCGGCCACCGCGAACGAGACGAAGTACTGCGCGGCGTTGAACGCGGCCCGCCACACCGTGTGCCGCAACCAGCCCGCGGTGACCACCACCGCCGCCAGCTGCACCAGCACCGCGGGCGCGAACCCGAACGCCAGCAGGATCGCGAACGTGAAGCACACCGACGGAAACGTCAGCAGCGCGTCGTCCCGCCCCACCTGCACGAACGGCCTGGTGTCGGCGACCACGGCGCAGCCGGCGAGGACCCAGAACGCCACCGGCAGACTGTCCGGAAATCCTCCCGGCAGGTGTACCGCGAGCAGCACCGCCCCGGTGCCGACCACCACCGCCACGTACGCGAAGAACCGATGAGCGTGCCGAGGCGGCGCGATGTTGCGCAGCGCGCTCTGCTCCATCCACTCCCCCGCTCGGGTGCAGCCGACCACTCCGTCGAGACGCCCTGCGAGCCTGCACCCTGAACGGCCACCGAAACCGGAAAGGATGCTGAATCGATGCACAAAACGCCCGCCATTCGTCCGTCCGGGCGACCATCCCATCGTCCCCACCGCCGTGTCCACCCCCTGCGTAGCGATTCCCAAACGTTCCGTCACCGCCCATCCGTTACGTTGAGCGTCGATTTCCTAACGGAAAGCACCCGGGTCACAGGGCAGCTTTGGGCGGCCTTCGAAAGGACGAGCGAGGTTCGACGACGGCGATTCTTCGCATCAAGCGCAGCCGGCCCGGGACCGGAAATGACGACGGCCCAGCGACGGCCCGACCGGATACGCGCGCCGATGCCCAGACGCGCTCGCCAACGACCGCAACGGCACAGCGCTCACCAGCGGCCGGCAACAGCGGCGGTCAGCAACTGCGGCGGTCGACGGTGCATCCTCGGGCAGCCGGGCGGTCCCGGGCTGGGAGATCAGACAGCAGACCCGGGACCGGGAATGACGACGGCCCAGCGACGGTCCAACCGGATACGCGCGCCGATGCCCAGACGCGCTCGCCAACGACCGCAACGGCACAGCGCTCACCAGCGACCAGCGGCGGCCGGCAACAGCGGCAGTCGGCAACGGTCAGCAACTGCGGCGGTCGACGGTGCATCCTCGGGCAGCCGGGCGGTCCCAGGCGAGGAGATCAGACAGCAGACCCGGGACCGGGAATGACGACGGCCCGTCGAACGGGCTCGTCCGCGAACCTCGCCACTGCGGAACCGAACGTCAGCGGCCGCCGGCACCTGCCCCAACGCCCGATGCAGCCGACGGCCCGGGCAGACGCGAACCCAAGGAACCGGACAACGCCCAGCGACGGTCCGACCGGATACGCACGCTGGCGCCCGGACACGCGCGCCGACGACCGGCCAACGGCACATGACTCGCCAGCGGCCAGCGGCGGTCGGCGACGATCGGCAACGGCAGCAGTCAGCGACTGAGGCAGTCGACGACGGCGGCAGGTAGCAACGATCAGCAACTGCGGCGGCCGGAGGGTCGGCGGCCGGAGGGTCGGCGGCCGGACGGTCGGCGGTCGGCGGCCGGAGGTGGACGGCCGGAGGTGGACGGCCGGAGGTGGACGGCCGGAGGTGGACGGCCGGCGGTGGACGGCCGGCGGTGGACGGCCGGAGGTGGACGGCAGCCGGAGGTGGACGGCAGCGGTCAGCAACTGCGGCGGTTGGCGGGCGCAGCAGTCGGCGACGGTCAGCGATGCGGCGGCGGCCAGCGGTCGGCGACGGTCGGCGGCCGCCAGCAGTCGGTGGTGGGCGGAAGTGGTCGGCGGCAGTCGGCAACGGTGACAGTCGCCGGTGGCGGCACAGGACTCGCCGATAGTCGCCAACCGGCGCAGGGCGCACCAGCAGAGCCCGGCAACCACAGAGCCCGGCAACCACAGACCCCGGCAACCACAGGGCGAGCAACCGCAGAGCCCGGCAACCACAGAGCGGGCAACCGCGAAGCCCGGCCGGACGGCGGGTGCGGCAGACCGCGCAACACGCGCGACCGCCAACAACCCGAGCCCGGCATGCCGCTGGAAACGCGCCGGCGAGCTCAGCTACCCCGGAGCCGAGCGGTCAGGCGGCCGGCTCCGGCGCAGGCTCCCCAGCCGAAGGCTCCTCCACGAAAGCCGCCGCGGACGGCTCCGCTGAAGCCCCCTCGGCCAGCCCCGCGGACGGCTCCACCGAAGCCTCCGCGGACGGCTCCGCGGACGGCTCCGCGGCGGGCTGGACCAGGGCGCGGGCGGCGTCCGGGCCATCGGTGAGGAGGACCTCGAAGGCGGCCTCGTCGAGGATCGGGACCTTCAGGGTGGCCGCCTTGTCGGCCTTGGAGCCCGGGGACTCGCCCACCACGACGAAGTGGGTCTTCTTCGACACGGAGCCGGAGACCTTGCCGCCGCGGGAGGTGACGGCCTCGGTGGCCTGGTCGCGGGAGTAGCGCTCGAGGGAGCCGGTGACGACGACCGTGATGCCGTCGAGCGGGCGGGGGCCGGAGGCGATCTGGTCCTCGACCATGCGCACGCCGGCGGCGGCCCAGCGGTCGACGACCTCGCGGTGCCAGTCGACGGCGAACCAGTCGTGGACGGCGCGGGCGATCGTGGGGCCGACGCCCTCGACGGCGGCGAGCTCCTCGGGGGTGGCCTTGGCGATGGTCTCCATCGAGCCGATGGCGTTGGCCAGGGCCTGGGCGGCGGTCGGGCCGACGTGGCGGATGGACAGCGCGACGATGACCCGCCAGAGAGGGCGCTGCTTGACCTCCTGGAGGTTGGCGAGCAGCTGGTGGGCGGTGCTGCTGAGCGAACCGTCCTTGTTGACGAAGAACGGGGCCTTGGCGAGCTGCTTGGCGTCGATGTCGAACAGCTCGGCCTCGTTGGTGATGACGGAGCCGAGCAGGGCGGCCGCGGACTTCCAGCCGAGTGCCTCGATGTCCAGGGCGCTGCGGCTGGCGAGGGCGAAGAGCCGCTCGCGCAGCTGCGCCGGGCAGGAGCGGGCGTTGGGGCAGCGGATGTCGACGTCGCTCTCCTTCTCGGGAGCGAGGGCCGTGCCGCAGGACGGGCAGTGCGTCGGCATGACGAAGGGGACCTCGGTGCCGTCGCGCCGGTCGGCGACCGGGCCGAGGACCTCGGGGATGACCTCGCCGGCGCGGCGGATGACGACCGTGTCGCCGATGAGGACGCCCTTGCGGACGACCTCCTGCGCGTTGTGCAGGGTGGCCTGCTCGACGGTGACACCGCCGACGAAGACGGGCTCCATCACGGCGAACGGGGTGACGCGGCCGGTGCGCCCGACGTTGACCTCGATGCTGAGCAGCTTGGTCATCGCCTCCTCGGGCGGATACTTGAACGCGATCGCCCAGCGGGGTGCCTTGCTGGTGGAGCCGAGGCGGCGCTGGATGGACATCTGGTCGACCTTGACCACGACGCCGTCGATCTCGTGCTCGATGGTGTGCCGGCGGTCGCCGTAGTCGGCGATGTAGGAGCGCACGCCGGCGAGGTCGTCGAAGACCTGCCAGCGCGACGAGGTCGGCAGGCCCCAGGCGTGCATCAGCTCATAGGCCTCGGACTGGCTCGCCGGGTTGAACCCCTCGCGGGCACCGAAGCCGTGCACGAGCATGCGCATCGGGCGGGACGCGGTGATGCGCGGGTCCTTCTGGCGCAGGCTGCCGCTGGCGGCGTTGCGCGGGTTGGCGAACGGGCGCTCCCCGGCGGCGACCTGGGCGGCGTTGACCTCCTCGAAGCCGGCGAGGGTGAAGAACACCTCGCCGCGGACCTCGAGCAGGTCGGGCAGGTCGGTGCCGGTGAGGCGCTCCGGGACGTCGGCGATGGTGCGCACGTTGAGCGTGACGTCCTCGCCGGTGCGGCCGTCGCCGCGGGTGGCGGCGCGGACCAGGCGGCCGCGCTCGTAGGTGAGGTTGATGGCGAGGCCGTCGATCTTCAGCTCGCACAGGTAGCGCGGCTGGCTGCCGGCGTCGCGCTCGGTGCGCTGGGCCCAGGCGGCCAGCTCGTCGTCGTCGAGCGCGTTGTCGAGGCTGAGCATGCGCTCGGCGTGCTGGACGGCGGCGAAGTCGGTGGAGAACGTGCCGCCGACGCGCTGGCTCGGCGAGTCGGGGGTGACGAGCGCCGGGAACTCGGCCTCGATCGCCTCCAGCTCGCGCATGAGCCGGTCATAGACCGAGTCGTCGACGGCCGGCGACTGCAGGATGTAATACCGATACTGATGCTCGTCCAGCTCGCGGGCCAGCTCGGCGTGCCGCTCACGTGCTTCGAGGGTGGGCTCGGTCCCTGCGTCGCTCATGCCCCGAACTTACCGTCCGGGTACGACAAAACCGCTCAGAGATCGTCGGTGAGCCGCCGCCCGGCGTCGCGGAGCGCGCGCAGGACGGGCACCGGCGGCACGGACAGCCCGCACGGCGGCGTGACGACGACCTGCACCGCCATCGAGGTGAGCGGGAAGCCGAGCTTGCGCCACAGGTCCCGCACGGCCGTGGCGGGCGACCGGCCGGACACCCCGGCGAAGAGCCCGACCTTCTCGTCGAGCTGCTGCCCGAGCGCGTCCAGCTGCTCCGGCGAGGTCACCAGCGACAGGTCCAGCGCGACCGCCGTGGCGCCGGCGGTGCGCAGCAGGTCCAGCGGCACGTCCGGGGCGCAGCAGTGCGCGACGACCGGCACGCCGGCGGCGGAGAAGACCGTGGAGAGCGCGGCCCGCGCCACGGAGACGTCGACGGAGCGCAGGGTCGCATACCCGCTCTCCGAGGGCACCTGGCCGGCCAGCACCGCGGGCAGCGACGGCTCGTCGACCTGCAGCAGGATCGTGGCGTGCGGCAGCCGGGCGCGCACCGACGCGACGTGCGCCGTGACGCCGTCGGCGAGGGACTCGGCGAGGTCGCGGCTGGCGCCGTGGTCGCGCAGGACCGCGCCGCCGATCGGCAGCTGCAGCGAGGCGGCCAGGGTCCACGGCCCCGGCACCTGGATCTTGAACGTGCCGGTGAACTCCGCCGCCTGCTCGGTCATCGTGTCGAGGTCGCGCTCCAGGAAGTCCCGGGCGACCCGCAGGTCGTGGCCGGGCCGGGCGGCGACGCGCCAGCGGCCGGCGTACAGCTCGACGGGCAGCTCGGTGAGCAGCGCGCCGCCCCGGCCGATCATGTCGGCGCCGGGGCCGCGGGCCGGCAGCTCCGGCAGGTGCGGCAGGTCGGGCAGCTCGCCGAGCACGATCCGCTGGGCCTCGGCGATGTCGGTGCCGGGCATGGAGCCGATCCCGGTGGCGGACCCCACCGGCCAGGGAAATGTCATGAGGTTTCCGAGATGGTGGCGGACCCGAGCACGATGTCGCCGTCGGGCGACGGCTGGTAGCAGACCAGCGCCTGCCCGGTGGCGACCCCGCGCGCCGGGGAGGACAACGACGCGGTCAGCGACGATCCGTCGTACACGACCGAGGCCGGGAACACGGAGCCGTGCGCCCGCAACTGTACGGAACAGTCGACCGACCCCGACGACGCGTGCCACACCGGTCGCGAGCCGACCACGGTGGACACTTCCAGCGCCGAGGACGGCCCGACGGTCACCGTGTTGGTCGCCGGCGAGATCGACAGCACGTAGCGGGGGTTGCGGTCGGGCGCCGAGACGCGCAGGTCCAGCCCGCGGCGCTGGCCGACCGTGTAGGCATACGCCCCGCTGTGCTGCCCGATGACCGCGCCGGTGGTGGCCTCGACGATGTCGCCGGGCCGGTCGCCGAGCCGGTCGGCGAGGAACTTGCGGGTGTCGCCGTCGGCGATGAAGCAGATGTCGTGGCTGTCGGGCTTGTCGGCGACCGCGAGCCCGCGCGCGGCGGCCTCCGCGCGCACCTCGGCCTTCGTCGAGCCGCCCAGCGGGAACATCGCCCGGGACAGCTGCGCGGCGGTCAGGACCGCCAGCACGTAGGACTGGTCCTTGGCGTAGTCGACGCTGCGGCGCAGCAGCCCGTCGGCGCCGAGCCGGGCGTGGTGGCCGGTGACCACCGCGTCGAAGCCGAGGGCGACCGCGCGGTCCAGCACCGCCGCGAACTTGATCTTCTCGTTGCACCGCAGGCACGGGTTCGGCGTGCGGCCGGCCGCGTACTCGGCGACGAAGTCGTCGACCACCGACTCGTGGAACTGCTCGGCCATGTCCCACACGTAGAACGGGATGCCGATCACGTCGGCGGCGCGCCGCGCGTCGCGGGCGTCCTCCAGCGTGCAGCAGCCGCGGGCGCCGCTGCGGTACGTCTGCGGGTTGCGGGCCAGGGCGAGGTGCACCCCGGTCACGTCGTGGCCGGCCTCGGCCGCCCGCGCGGCCGCCACCGCCGAGTCGACCCCGCCCGACATCGCCGCAAGCACTCTCACGGAGCAAGCCTACCTAGAGGCGGGACTTGACCGCCCCCGCCCGCCGCGCCCGCTCCACCGCGCCCGGCAGCGCCGCCACGAGCGCGTCGACGTCGGCGACGGTCGAGGTGTGCCCGAGGGTGAAGCGCAGCGACGAGCGCGCCTCGGCGTCGCCGGCACCCATCGCGATCAGTACGTGCGACGGCTGCGCCACCCCGGCCGAGCAGGCGGAGCCGGTCGAGCACGCGATGCCCTGCGCGTCGAGCAGGAGCAGCAGCGCGTCGCCCTCGCAGCCCGGGAACGAGAAGTGCGCGTTGCCGGGCAGCCGGCCGACCGGGTCACCGTTGAGGATCGCGCCGGGCACCGCGGCGGCGACCCGGGCGACCAGGTCGTCACGCAGCCGGCCGATGCGCTCGGCGGTCTCCTTCTGGGTCCGCACCGACAGCTCGACGGCCACGGCGAGGGCGACGATCCCCGGCACGTCGAGGGTCCCGGAGCGCACGTCGCGCTCCTGGCCGCCGCCGTGCAGCAGCGGCGTGCAGGCCACCTCGCGGCCCAGCAGCAGCGCGCCGACGCCGATCGGGCCGCCGAGCTTGTGCCCGCTGACGGTGAGCGCGGCGGCGCCGCTGGCGCCGAAGTCGACCGGCACCTGCCCCACCGCCTGCACGGCGTCGGTGTGGAACGGCACCCCGGCCTCGGCCGCCACGGCCGCCAGCTCCGTGACCGGCTGGATCGTGCCGACCTCGTTGTTGGCCCACATGACGGTGGCGACGGCCACGTCGTCGCCCTCCAGGGCGGCGGCGAGGTCGGCGGCGGAGACCCGGCCGTGCGCGTCGACGGGCAGCCAGGTCACCGCCGCGCCCTCGTGCTGCTCCAGCCAGGTGACCGCGTCGAGCACCGCGTGGTGCTCGACGGAGCTCGCGACGATCCGGTTGCGGCGCGGGTCCGCGGCCCGGCGGGCCCAGAAGATGCCCTTGGTGGCCAGGTTGTCGCTCTCGGTGCCGCCACCGGTGAAGATCACCTCGGACGGGCGGGCGGTGAGCGCGTCGGCGATCTGCTCGCGCGACTCCTCCACCCGGCGGCGGGCCTGGCGGCCGGGAGCGTGCAGCGACGAGGCGTTGCCGACTGCACGCGCCGCGGCCACGAAGGCGTCGAGCGCCTCCGGGAGCATCGGCGTGGTGGCGGCATGGTCGAGGTACGACATCGGACCCAAGCCTAACGGCCGCCCGCTCCTTACCGCGCTGCCGGTTGCGCGGTGATCACCACGTTGTCACGGTAGTGGCGGGTCCTGGCGTCGAACGGACCACCGCACGTGATCAGTGTGAGCCTCGGCGCACCGTCCCGGGCGAAGTATCGCTCCAGCGGGACGGCCGTCTTGGCGAAGATCTCCCTGGCCACGACCGTGAACGTATGGCTCACCCCGTCACTGCCCGTCACCACCAGCGCATCCCCCGGCGTCAATTCGCGCAGTCTGAAAAATGCCCCCTTGCCCTGTTCGGCGCTGTCGACGTGCCCGGCGATCACGATCGAGCCGGCGGTCGCCTCCAGGCCCGGCCCGAAGCGGTACCAGCCGACCTCGTCCACGCTCGGGGGGACCGCGAAGTCACCCGTCGCGGCGTCGATGCCGACCGCGTCGACCCGGGCGGCCAGCTTCAGCCGGTCGATCCGCAGCCGCGTCGGCGCGACGGTGGCCGCCGCGCTCGGCAGCGCCCCGGCCTGCACCGGGACCCCGCCGGTCGGCGCCGCCGAAGAGCTCGCCAGCGCCGACGCGGCCGCGCCGCCGACGCTCGGCGGCGGGTCCTGCGAGCAGGCCGTCAGCGCCAGCAGCAGGGCCGCCGCCGGCACGACCAGCGCCCGGCGCGCCCCGGGGCCGTGGCCCCGGGGCGCGCCCGTCCTGCCGTGCATCAGGCGTGCGCCCGGCGGCGGATCGCGACCGTCCCGGCACCCGCGAGGGCGACCAGGGCGGCGGCGGCAACCGCGTACCAGCCCCACGGCGTCGGCTGCTCGAGCAGGCCACCGGTGCCGCTCGGCACGCCACCCGGCGTCGAGTGCAGGCCCTCGATCTTCTGCGCGACGACCCCGAGCGTCTTGCCCTCGGCGGAGCCGACCGCGTAGACGATGGTCGAGGTGCCCTCGGCCAGGGTCAGGTTCGCCGCGGGGATCGCGACGGTGGTGGTGCCGGCGAGCACGACGTCGGCGCTGACCGAGCCGGCGGCCAGGTCGGCCTTCGCCTCGTTGGGGTTGGTCAGGTTCTTGAACACGGGCTGGCCGCTGGCGCGCACGTCGACCGCGGGCGCCGCCGCGGTGTGCCGCACGACCAGGCGGGCCTTGCCGGCTGCGATCTTGCTCACGTCGTTGACGAACGGCGTCAGGGTCGGCTTGCCGTCGGCGGTCAGGTGGGCCGCCAGGGTGATGTTGGCGTCCGCGGGGACCGCGGCCTGGTCGACCTTGAGGATCGGGCTGCTCACCGGGTCACCCGGCTTCACCAGCACGATGTCGTACTTGCCGGCCGGCAGGTCCAGCGGGCCGGCGACCGTGGAGGGCTGGAAGTTGTCCAGGGTCTTCTTGCCGTTGACGTACACGTCGACCGGCTGGCCGGGGATGCCGTGCACGACCGAGACCTTCGACGGCCCCGCCGCGTGCGCCGGCGTGGCGGCCACCGCACCGGCGCCGATCGTGGCCGCCGCGGCGACCGCGAGCCCGGCAAGCGTCCTGCGAATGCGCATCTTTGGAGCTCCTCCTGGTCGGAAGTGGTGTTGACGGCCAGGGATTCGCCGGCCGTCCGGAAAGCGGATGCGCCGAGTGGAAATGACCACGAAGTGCATCCGCCGGACCCGTCCGCGCCGAACACGTATGCGCAAGTCCCCTGTCAGATGCGATAGCTTCAGGACGTGCCTGTGCGATGGCGGCAACCACCGTGAGCTCGACGAGCGTCGAGCATTCGACCGACGGCGACGACGGCTTCACCACGCTGTTCCGCGCCGGTGACGAGCGTGCGCTGCGGCAGGCGTACGAGCGCTACGGCCCCGCCGTGTTCCACCTCGCCGCGCGCGGGCTGGCCAGCACGACGGACGCCGAGGACGTCACGCAGGCCACGTTCGTGGCGGCCTGGCTCGGCCGGGAGGGCTTCGACCCGGCGCGCGGCTCCATGCTCGGCTGGCTGCTGGGGATCGCCCGGCGCAAGGTCGTCGACCAGATCCGCGCGATGGCCCGCGACGACCGGATCACCGACTCGGTGCGCCGCATGGCACCCGCCGAGGACGTGGAGGCGCCGCCGGACCGGGTGGTGGACCGCCTGGTCGTCGCCGACGAGATGGCCCAGCTGCCCGGCGAGCAGCGGCGGGTGCTGGAGCTGGCGTTCTACGACGACCTCACCCACCCGCAGATCGCGGCGGTGACGGGCCTGCCCCTGGGCACGGTGAAGAGTCACCTGCGCCGCGGGATGGCGAGACTACGCAGCCGATGGGAGGTGGACGGTGTCACATTTGGAGCCCGAGCGGCTGGTACTTCTGGCGCTCGGTGATGGCACCCTCGACCAGCACGAGACCGGCCACCTCGACGCGTGCGGGCAGTGCCGCACCGAGATGGACGAGCTGCGCGACGTGGCCGGCCTGGCCCGGCAGACGCAGCGGCTGCGGGAGCTGCCTCCACCGCCGGAGCACGTGTGGCAGCGGATCAGGGCGGAGCTGGCGGCGACCGACCGGGGCACCCCGCCGCCGGCGGTGACCCTGCACACCGATCCACCGGCGAGGACCACGGACGGTGGGCGCCCGGCACCGGCCGGGGACGGTGCCGTGAACGGCGGCATCGACGAGGTCGGGCGGCGGCGTGCCCGAAAGGCGGCAGGACGGCGGGCACCCGGCTGGGGCGCCACCGCCGTCGTCGCCGCGATCGCCGCCGCCGTCGCCGGGATCGCCGCCGCGGCCGGCACCGCGCTGGTGCTGCGGGACGACCGGCCGGCGACGACCGTGGCGTCCTGCCCGGCCGGCGCGCCCCGGGTGTCCCTGGAGGCGCTGCCGGGCGCACCCGCGGGCGCGGGAGGGTTCGCCTGCCTGGTGACCGTGGACGGCGAGCGGAAGCTGGTCGTGCACGCCGAGGGCATGCCGGCGCAGGCCGACGGCGACTACGAGGCGTGGCTGCTGGACTCGACCAGCCTGCAGGGCCCGGGCCTGCGGATGCAGGCGCTCGGCGTGATGGGCGCGAAGGCCGACCAGGAGCTGACCGTGCCCGGCTCGCTCGACCTGCGCAAGTTCAACATCGTCGACATCTCCGCCGAGCCGCACGACGGCGACGCGACCCACTCCGGCAAGAGCCTGCTGCGCGGCACCCTGCCGTGACAGCGGCCCGCGCACAGGCGCGGGCCCACCGCACAGGCTGAGGGCCGCCCACCGGCTGGTGGGCGGCCCTCATCGCGGTCCGGGTGCTACTTGCGCTTGCGGATCTCCTCGGCGGCCTGCGGGACCACCTTGAACAGGTCGCCCACCACGCCGAAGTCGGCCAGCTCGAAGATCGGCGCCTCGGGGTCCTTGTTCACCGCGACGATCGTCTTCGAGGTCTGCATGCCGGCCCGGTGCTGGATGGCGCCGGAGATGCCGAGCGCCACGTACAGCTGCGGGGACACCGTCTTGCCGGTCTGCCCGACCTGGAACTGGTGCGGGTAGAAGCCCGAGTCGACGGCCGCGCGGGACGCGCCGACGGCGCCGCCGAGCAGGTCGGCGAGCTCCTCGACCAGCTTGAAGTTGTCGGCGCTGCCCACGCCGCGACCGCCAGAGACGACGATCGAGGCCTCGGCCAGCTCGGGGCGGGCACCCTTCGCCTCGACCTTGCGCTCGACGACCTGGGCCAGCTTGTCCTTGTCGGTCAGCGCGACCTCGACCTGCTCGACCGACGGGGTGGCCGGCGCCGGGGTCGGGGTGAGCGAGTTGGGCCGGACCGTCACGATCGGCAGGCCCTTGGTGACCTTCGACTTCACGATGGTCGAGCCGGCGAAGACGACCTGCGTGGCGGTCCCGTCGGCGTCCAGCGAGACGACGTCGGTGAGCAGCCCGTTGTCGAGCTTGACGGCGACCCGGCCGGCGATCTCCTTGCCCTCCTGGCTGGAGGCGATGAGGACCGCGGCGGGCGACACCCGCTGGATCAGCGACGCGAGCACGGTGGCTTTGGGGGCCACGAGGTACCCGTCGAGGTCCTCGCCCTCGGCGGCGTAGATCTTCGTGGCGCCGAACTCGCCGAGCTTGTCGGCGAGCGCCGACGCCGACCCGCCGAGCACGACGGCGGAGACGTCACCCAGCGTCCGGGCCAGGGTCAGCATCTCGAGGGTGACCTTCTTGGCGGCACCCTGGGAGGCCTCGACGACGACCAGTACTTCAGCCATGGTTCCGATCTCCCTTAGACGAACTTCTCGGAGGCCAGGTACTCGACGAGCTTGCTGCCGCCGTCGTCACCCGCGTCGATCTTGTTGCCGGCCTGGCGCGGCGGCCGCTTGCTGTGCTCGACCACGGCACTGGTCGCGCCGTCGAAGCCGACCTCGCCCGCGGCGATGCCCAGGTCGCCCAGCGACAGGGTCTGCAGCGGCTTCTTCTTGGCCGCCATGATGCCCTTGAACGACGGGTAGCGCGGGTCGTTGATCGTGTCCCACACGCTGATCAGGGCGGGGGTCGACGCGGTGACGACCTCGTAGCCCTCGTCGGTCTGCCGCTCGATGGTGACCGAGCTGTTCTCGACGGTCACCTTGCGGGCGCCGGTCAGCGCCGCGATGCCCAACCGCTCGGCGATCATGTGCGGCATCACCTGCACTCGGCCGTCGGTCGACTCCGCGCCGCAGATGACCAGGTCGGCACCCTGCTGGGCGATGGCGGCGGCCAGCACCTTCGAGGTGGCGACGGCGCACGAGCCGTGCAGCGCGTCGTCGACGACGTGGACGGCGGAGTCGGGGCCCATCGACAGGGCCTTGCGGATCGACTCCGTGGCACGGTCGGGGCCGACGGTCAGGACGACCACCTCGCCGCCGTGCGCCTCCTGGAGGCGCAGCGCCTCCTCGATGGCGTATTCGTCCATCTCGTTGATCACGTTGCTGGCCGACGCGCGGTCGACGGTGTTGTCATCACTGCGCAGGTTGCGGTCCGCGCCGGAGTCCGGCACCTGCTTGACGAGTACGACGATCTTCATCGTGGTCCGAGGTCCTCCTGCTTGACAGTCGCCGCGCCTTCGCGGCCGACTTGCGCCCCACGTTACGGCTCATCCCAGGCGGTAACCGGTTCGCCTCTGCGATGTTACTCAAGAGTAGGTTCCGGAGCGCCGTGAAAAGTGTCACCCGGCGGTTCACCCTGAAGGCGGGGGTGGGGGAAATGTCACAGAACACCGGACTCGTCGAGCCCGCGCGGCCGCTCTCCGCGGCGGTCGCCCGGCACGCTGCGGAAAAGGTCACACACCGGCCCTGCGAGGAGCCGGACGGGCACCTGTGCACCTGCGGCCGCGCCCGCGAGCACTGCGTGACCGAGACCGTCCGCGACCTCTGGCACATGCCCGTGTAGCCGGACGCCGGCGACTAGTCGTCCACCATGACCGCGGCGACCTGCGTGCGGGCCGCCCGGCGGGCCGGGAGCACCGCGGCGACCGCGCCGGCGACGGCCGCGATGACCACGTAGAGCAGCAGCTGCCCGAACGGCACCACGGGATGCCCGTGGCCGAACTGGCGGATCAGCCCGACCGACGCCGAGACGCCGACGAGCACGCCGAAGCCGACGCCGACGACCGCGCCGACGAGGGCCATCAGCATCGCCTCCAGCATCAGCATCCCGCGCAGCTGGCCCCGGGACAGCCCGAGCGCCCGCAGCAGCGCCGACTCGCGGGTGCGCTCCAGCACCGACAGGGCCAGGGTGTTGGCGATGCCGGTCAGCCCGATCACGATCGACATGCCCAGCAGCGCGGAGAAGACGCCGAGCTGCTCGTCGAGGGTGCCGGTGATCCGGGCCCGCCATTCGGCCTGGCTGCTGACCTGGGTGAGCGGCGCCTCCTTGAGCGAGGCGTCGACCGCCGCCCGCGAGTCCTCCGGCGCGACCCCCTCCGCGGCCTTGACCAGCACCTGGTCGGGATCGCCGGGGCCGAACACGGTGCTGTAGTCGCTCCAGTCCAGCAGCGCCTGGCCGTCGGTGGGCGCGTCGTCGTACAGGGCGGCGACGGTGAGGGTCAGCGACCTGACCCGCACCTCGGAGCCGACCCGCGCGCCGATCGCGTCGGCGAAGAACCGGTTGAGGGCGACGGTGCCGGGCTTGAGCGCGCCCGCCGAACCCGCGGTGATCTCGGGGCGCAGGACGGTGTCCAGCGCACCCGGCTCCATCGACCAGATCTCGGCGCTGCGCCCGTCGACGTCGCCGTCGCGGCTGCGGGCGGCGGCGACCGCGGCCAGCTCGCCGCGGGCGCGCAGGGTCGCCGTCACCGCGAGGGGCACCTTCCGGCTCTGCCCGTTCGGGGTGTAGACGCCGCTGATGATGTAGTCGACGGCGAAGTTCTCGTCCAGCTCCTGCTCGGCCTGGGCCCGGGCGGTCGCCAGCAGCACGCTGAAGACGCTCATCAGGGCCAGGCCGACCATGAGTGCGCTGGTGGTCGCCGCGACCCGCTTCGGGTTGCGCAGCGCGTTGGTGAAGGCGAGCCGGCCGGCGGCGCCGAACAGCTTCGCCGGCAGCCAGCCCGCCCAGGCGGTCAGCCGCGACACGATCAGCGGCGCCGCGATCACGATGCCGGTGAAGACCGCGATCGCGCCGAGGAACACGATCGGCACGCCGCTGAACCCCGGCACCCGCGTCCCGGCGAGCATGAGCAGCCCACCTGCCGCGGCGGGCACCGCGGCGAGCACGATCCGCAGCAGCCGCCGACCGGGCGCCACCTCCGACAGGGCGGTCGTGCGCAGCGCGGCGATCGGCGGGATCCGGCTGGCCGTGGCGGCCGGCAGCAGCGACGCGACCACCGTGAAGAGCGTGCCGGCGAAGACGCCGACCAGCACCGTGGTGGGGGTGATGATCAGCCGGTCGACCCGCACGCCGCTGCCGACCGCGTTGCGGCCGATGAGCAGCCCCTCACCGACGACGGCGCTGACCAGCAGGCCGCCGAGGGAGGCCACGACGCCGACGACGACGGCCTCCAGGATCACCGAGCCGAACAGCTGCCGCCGGGACGCCCCGACGCAGCGCAGCAGCGCCAGCTCCCGGATCCGCTGGGCGACCAGGATCGCGAACGTGTTGTAGATGACGAAGACCGACACCGCGAGCGCGATCAGCCCGAAGCCGAAGATGACGATCAGGAAGCCGTCGACGTACTTGGCGGCGGCGACGGCGTAGTCGGCGCGCAGCTCCTCCCCCGTGGTCACCCAGGCCCGGCCGGCCAGGTGCGCCTCCAGCCGGTCGGCGAGCTGCCGCTGCGAGACGCCGGGCTGCGCGGACACCACGACCTGGGCGTAACCGTCGGCGCCGGTCAGCGTGCGCATGTCCTCGGGGGTGAGCGCGGCGACCGTGAAGCCCGCGAAGCGCTTGTTGGCGCCCAGGTCCATGATCCCGACGAGGTCGAGCGTGACCGGCTTCTGGTCGGGGCCGACGACGGAGACCTTCCCGCCGACCTGGAACCCGTAGATCCGCGCGGTGGTGTCGTCGACCGCGATCTCGCCGAGGCGCTGCGGCTGCCGGCCGGTGCCGATGTCGTACATCGACAGGTAGTCGTCGCCGGGCGTGGACAGCGCCCAGCCGATGCGGCCCAGGTAGGAGATCAGCCGGCCGTCGCGGTCGAGCATCGGCAGCCGCTCGGCCATCCGGCCGTCGGCGTGCGCCACGCCGGGCACGGCCTTGATCTGCGCCACGATGCCGGGGTCGAACCGCTGGCCGGACTCGCTGAAGCCGGACGAGCCGACGGAGACGTCGACGTGCTTCGCGGCCCTGGCCAGGTCGTCGTAGAACGCGGCCTTCGCCGTGTCGCCGTACACCAGCGTGCCGGCCAGGAACCCGACACCGATCATGATGGCGGTCGCGGTCAGCAGCAGCCGAAGCTTGTGGGCACGCAGCCCGGCGAGAGTTGTTCGCAGCATCGGCCGCGACTGTACCTAGGGAGTCTGACAATGAAGTCGATGTGGGCAATCATCCGACGCTGGTTCGATCCGCAGGAGGTGCGCTCCGTCGGCACCACGCCCGACTACCGCTTCTCCCTCGCCAACGAGCGCACGTTCCTGGCCTGGCTGCGCACCGCGCTCGCCCTGGTCGGCGGCGGGCTCGCGGTCGCGCAGTTCCTGCCCGGGCACCGGCTGCGGGTGGTGATCGCGGTGTCGCTGTTCGCACTCGGTGGCCTGGTCGCGGTCCGCGCGATCGACCACTGGGCGCGCAGCGAACGGGCGATGCGGCTGGGTGAGGCGCTGCCGCCGTCCCGCTTCCCCGGCATCCTCGCGCTCATCGTCGCGATCGGCGCGGTCGCCCTGCTCGTGGCGACGTTCCTGTGACGCCGGCCCGCGACGACCCGCCCGGCGCGCAGCTGGAGCGGACCATGCTGGCGTGGCGGCGCACCGGCGTCTCCTTCACCGTGCTGGCGCTGCTGCTGGCCAGGCTGGCGGCGGTCGAGGCGCCGCGGCCCTTCGCGCCCGCCGCGGTCGCGGCGGTCGGTCTCACGTGGGCCGGCGCGGTTCACCTCACCCGGGTGAGAATCCGCTCGCTCACCCGACCGATGCGCCGCACGCTGCCGCTCGTCGTCGGGCTCATCCTCCTGTACTGCGTGACGGGCACCCTCTTGCTGGTGTCATAGGGTGCTCCACTGCGTCATGATGGCGCCATGGGACGTGCACTGCCCTTTCTCATCGTGCTGGTCGCAACGCTGGTCGCGTTGATCGACTGCCTGTCCACGGACCGCGACGACGTCCGAGGGCTGCCGAAGGTCCTCTGGTGCCTCGTCATCCTGCTGCTGCCCGTCGTCGGCGTGATCGCCTGGTTCTTCGCGGGGCGGCCGCTCACGACCGAGCAGCACGCGGGGGTCGCCTCGGCCGGCCCGCGCCGCCGGCCGGCGAAGCCGCTCGCACCCGACGACGACCCCGAGTTCCTGCGGGGCATCGACACCAGCCGTGCCCGCGACGACGCCGAGCTGCTGCGCCGCTGGGAAGAGGACCTCAAACGGCGGGAGGACGAGGGGTAGCCGGCGGCACGCAGAGCAGGAGCGCGGCGGGTGATATCCGGGCCACGAGCAGGCGGGCCGGGGCCACGACGTCGCCGTCGAGCTCCCGGGGCTGCTCGCGGTCGGTGTGCACCTCGACCTTCTTCGCCCGGAACGTCTCCAGCTGTGGGCTCCCGCCCCGGCGCATGATCACGCCCCACCCGAGCCTCACCCAGTCGGTGATGTCGTGGGGCGTCAGCACCGCCACGTCCAGCCAGCCGTCGTCGGGCGCGGCGTCCGGCAGCAACGGGATCCCGCCCTGCAGGCGGCCGACGTTGGCGACGAGCACGCTGCGGGCCCGGCGGCGGATCCAGCGACCGCCGTCCAGCCGGATCCGCATCGGCACCCGGTTGCTGCGCAGCTTCCGCGCGCCGGCCGCGACGTAGGCGAGCCAGCCGAACCTGCGCTTCGCCGTGTCGGGGGTGGCCTCCAGCATCTCCGCGTCGAACCCCATGCCCGCCATCACGGTGAACGTGCCCGGGTGGCCGGTGCTGGTGTCGGCGCCGTCGACGATGCCGACGTCGATGCGGCGCCGGTCGCCGTGGATCGCCACCTCGACGGCGGCCCGCACGTCGCGGGTGACGCCGAGGTTCGTGGCCAGCAGGTTGCCGGTGCCGGACGGCACGAGCGCCAGGGCCACGTCGGTGCCGGCGAGCACGGAGGCGACGGCCATCACGGTACCGTCGCCGCCGCAGGTCAGGACCACGTCGACGCCCGCGTCGACCGCCTGCACCGCCATGCCGCACCCCGGGTCCTCCGGGGTCGTGGTGAGCCAGAGCGGCTCGGGCCAGTCCGCCTCCGCGAGCAGCTCGCAGATCTCCTTGCGCCGCTCGTCGAGGTCGATGACCTTCGACGGGTTGACGATCACCGCCGCGCGCTGTGGAACGTTCACGTACCCACCTTGCGGTACCGGGCCTGGAAGAAGCAGTACACGCCGAACGCCGCGACGCCGAGGGCGACGGCGAGCAGCAGGAACTTGCCGTACGGCTGGGCGGCGAGGGTGTGCAGCGCCGCGTCCAGGCCGCGGGACTTGCCCGGGTCGTTGGTGACCGCGGCCTGCACCAGCAGGACGCCGACGATGCCGAACGCGATGCCCTTGGCGACGTACCCGATCTGCCCCGCCCTGATCGCGGTCTTGCGGGTCTTGGGCTCCGCCGTGCCGAAGTTCAGCTTGCGCTCGAACTTGCGCTTCCAGCCGTACCAGATCATCCCGATGCCGAACGCGAGGACGCCCAGGCCGATCAGCCCGACCAGCCAGGCGCCGGCCGGCTTGGCCATGAGCCCCGCGGTGGCCTCCTGCTGCTTGTCGGCGCTGGAGGACGGCGAGCCGGTGAGGACCCGGCCGGCGGTCCAGGCCAGGGCGGCGTAGATGACGACCCGGGCGGCCGAGGCGACCCGCTCCCAGACCCGCTCCTTGCCCTGCACGTCGCGGTGGCCCCAGATCGCCAGCGCCGCCTGCCACAGGGCCAGCGCCACCAGGCAGACCAGGGTGAACCAGAGCAGGGCCTTGCCGAACGGCTGCTCAGCGAGCTTCTGGAAGGCACCCGACTGGTCACCCTCCTGGGCGCCCTCGCCGAGCGCGATCTGCGCCGCCACCCAGGCGAGCGCGAGGTGCAGCAGTCCGTATCCGATGAACCCGACCTTGGTCAACGTTCTGAACAGGTCGCTCTGCGTGGCGCGGTGCGCTGTATCGGCGGGGGTCATGTTTCTCGTTTTCCCCCGACTGGGCATGTTGGCAAACGTGAGGACGCAGAGATCCGCCCTGTGGCGCATGGCCGGCTTCGGCGGCGCAGCGCTGCTGTTCAGCATTTTGATCATTGCGGTACGGGTCCGCTGGGTGCCCCTGGAGTCCGTCGACCGGGGCATCGCCGAGGAGCTCAACGAGGCCGTCGCGCCGAGTGACTTCCTGGTGACGCTGATGGGTGGCATCAGCCGGCTCGGCAGCTTCGGCGTCATGGCCTGGCTGGTCGTGATCGGCACCACCCTGGTGCTGGTCCGCAAGCAGTACAAGCTCGCCGGGTTCCTGGTCGCGACGACCGTCGGCGGGCTCATCCTCGACCCGACGCTCAAGCTGGCGGTGGGCCGGCTGCGGCCGGTCGTCGAGCAGCCCGTCGCGCACGGCGGCGGCAACAGCTTCCCCAGCGGCCACTCGCTCAACTCACTGATCTGCTACACGGCGCTGCTGCTGGTGTTCCTGCCGGCGCTGCGCCCCCGCTGGCGCCGGGCGGCCGTGATCGGCGTCGGCGCGATCGTCCTGCTGGTCGGCTTCAGCCGCCTGGCGCTCGGCGTGCACTTCCTGTCCGACGTGATCGGCGGCTGGTCGCTGGGCATCGCCTGGATCGGCCTGTGCGCCACCGCGTTCGAGCTGCTGCGGGCCCACGAGGGCCGGCGCGTCACCGAGCCGCTCGAGGAGGGTCTGGAGCCGGAGGCCGCCGACGACCTGCGCCCCACCGAGCCGCACGAGCACCGGTCCGGCACCGCCCGCGCTCTCGCGCTCGGCGCCGTCGCCTGGGTCTTCACGTTCGGCGCGCTGGTCGTGGTCGGTCTGCCCCTGGCGCGGTACGAGGACGGCAACGGCAACATCCTGTGGGACACCACGATCCCGCACTGGTTCGCCGCCAATCGCAGCGACGTGCTCGGGCACGTGAGCATCGTCGGCAGCGAGGTCGGCAACACCCACGCGATCCTCGCGATCGGCCTGGCCATCGGTGCGGTGTCCCTCGCCGCGATCCGCCGCTGGCGCCCGGTGATCTTCCTGCTCACGGTCATGTTCGGCGAGCTGAGCCTGTTCCTGGCCAGCGCCGCGATCGTCGACCGGGCCCGGCCCGACGTGGAGAACATGGACGGGCCGATGCCGACGTCGAGCTTCCCCTCCGGCCACGTCGCCGCCACGATCCTCATCTGGGCGACCGCGGCCGTGCTGGTCATGCCGAGGACCCGGGCCTGGTGGCGGTGGGCGTTCCTCGCCCTGGCGGTGGCGATGCCGGCGTGGGTCGCCGTGTCGCGCATGTACCGCGGCATGCACCATCCGACCGACATCGTCGGCAGCGCGCTGCTGTCCGCGCTGTGGCTCGGTGCCGCGTACTGGCTGGTCAAGCCCAACTGTGACCTGGCGGAGCAGCCGTGCGAGGAGGACGCGCCGGAGCCCGTCAGCGACCTCGAGGACGCGAAGGCCGCACGATGAGCCAGGACTGGTTCCTCACGGACGAGGAGCGGGGCAACCCGCACACCAGGATCACCGCGTGGACCGACGGCAACGCCGTCCGGCCGCTGATCGACGGCAAGGAGTACTTCGCCGAGCTGTACGCCGCGATCGAACGGATGGAACGCGGGGACCTGCTGCTGTTCACCGACTGGCGCGGCGACGCCAGCCAGAAGGTGAGCCGCAACGGCCCGTCGATCGGCGAGGTGCTGTGCGACGCGGCCCGCCGCGGGGTGCGCGTCAAGGGCCTGATCTGGCGGTCGCACTGGAACGCGCTGCAGTTCAGCGCGGCGGAGAACCGGCGCTTCGCCCGCAAGATCGAGGCCGCGGGCGGCGAGTGCCTGCGCGACATGCGCGTGCGCGTCGGCGGCTCGCACCACCAGAAGCTGGTCGTCCTGCGCCACCCCGGCCGGCCCGAGCTGGACCGGGCGTACGTCGGCGGCATCGACCTCTGTCACGGCCGGCGGGACACCACCGCCCACGAGGGCGACCCGCAGGCGATCGAGATCACGCCGAAGTACGGCAAGCGGCCACCCTGGCACGACGTGCAGCTGGAGCTGCGCGGCCCGGTGGTCGGCCAGGTCGAGACCACGTTCCGGGAGCGCTGGGAGGACCCGTCGGCGCTGTCGCGCAACCCGCTGCACTGGTTCCAGGGCAAGGTCGAGGACGAGAACCTCGACCCCGACCGGCTGCCGCCGCAGCTGCCCGACCCCGCGCCGGCCGGCGAGCTCAGCGTGCAGCTGCTGCGCACGTACCCGTACCGGCGCGGCGGGTACCCGTTCGCCCCGGACGGCGAGTTCAGCGTCGCGCGCGGGTACCGCAAGGCGGTCCGGAAGGCCCGGCGGCTGATCTACCTGGAGGACCAGTACCTGTGGTCGCCGAAGGTCGCCGGCTGCTTCGCCGACGCGCTGCGGGAGAACCCTGGCCTGCACCTCGTCGCCGTGGTGCCGCGCCATCCGGACCGGCCGGACAAGATCGGCAGCATGCCGCAGCTGTACGGCCGGGAACGCGCCCTGTCGATCCTGCGCGAGGCGGGCGGCGACCGGCTGCACGTGTTCAGCCCGGAGAACGCCGCGGGCGTCCCGATCTACGTGCACGCCAAGGTCTGCGTCGTGGACGACACCTGGGTCACGACCGGCTCCGACAACGTGTCCCTGCGCTCGTGGACCCACGACTCGGAGCTCACCTGCGCCGTCCTGGACCCCTCCGGCAACTACGCCCGCGGCCTGCGCGAACGGCTCTGCAAGGAGCACCTGGAGCTCGACGAGCTGCCCGACGGGCCGATCGAGGAGATCTTCGACGCCTCCGCCAAGGCGCTGCAGGCGTGGCACGACAGCGGCCGTATCGGCCCCCGCCCGCCCGGCCGTCTGCTGCCGTACCGCCCGCCGCGGGTACCCCCGCGTACCGCCACCTGGGCGCGTGTGGTCTACAACACGCTCCACGACCCGGACGGCAGGCCACGGCAGCTGCGCCGGGAGGGTGCCTTCTGAGCGTTTTGCGCCGTTCACCAACCTGTCGTATCGGCGTGCTCATATGGCGCGATGACAGCGTGGCAGCTCGCCTGCATCGACATGGCGGGGACGACGGTGCGGGACGACGGCCTGGTCGAGCAGGCCTTCACGGTCGCTTTCGCGGGTGAGGGCGTGGCGCCCGGCACCCCGCAGCACGACCGGATGCTCGCCGTCGTGCGCAAGACGATGGGCCAGAGCCGCATCGAGGTCTTCCGCCTGCTGCTGGACGGCGACGAACGGCGCGCCCAGGCCGCCAACGAGACCTTCGAGGAGGCGTACGGCCTGCTCGTCGACGAAGGCGCGGTCCTGCCCATCCCCGGTGCCCTCGAGGCCATCAAGACGCTGCGCACGGCGGGGATCAAGGTCGCCCTGACCACGGGCTTCGCCCGCGCCACCCAGGAAGCCATCATGGACGCCCTGGGCTGGTGGGGCCAGGTCGACCTGGTGCTGTCCCCCGCCGACGCCGGCCGGGGCCGCCCGTTCCCCGACTTCATGCTGGTCGCCGCGCTGAAGCTGGGCGTCGAGGACGTCCGCCGCGTGCTCGTCGTCGGCGACACCCCCCTGGACCTGATCGCCGGCCAGCGCGCCGGCGCCGGCCTCCTCGTCGGCGTGCTGACCGGCGCCGGGGACCGCCAGGCGCTGCAGGCCGCGGGGGCGCACGAGGTGATCGGGTCGATCGGGTCGCTGCCCCGGCTCCTGGGCCTGGAGTGACCTGACCCCACGGGCCGACACCGCAGCACACCAGCTCGGCTTCCGCGGCACTGCCCGGCTCCGCCGGAAGGCCGTTTCCCGCCCGTGAGGTCCGCGCGGACAACGCCCGTCGTGGGAACCCACGGCGGGCACGCGGTCGCCGCCCTGACCCGGCCACCGCGCACCGCGGCACGCGGGGCCGGCCGCCTCCTCAGGCGCCGGCACCGCGGCCGGATGTCGGTCAGGGCGCTACGCCAGGTTGGACGACCTCGGGTACGCGTCCTCGGGGTCGGTGAGCACGTTGACCAGGTACGGCACGCCCGAGGCGAACGCCCGCTCGAACGCCCCCGCCAGGTCGGCCGGCTTCTCCACGGTCTCGCCGGCGCCGCCGAGGGCCTTGACCACGTCGTCGTAGCGCAGGCCCGGCTGCAGGTCGGCGGCGACGTCATAGCCGTAGATGTTGCGCATCGGGTGCTTCTCCAGGCCCCAGATGCCGTTGTTGCCGACCACGATCACGACCGGCAGCTGCTGGCGGACCAGGGACTCGACGTCCATCAGCGAGAAGCCCGCGGCGCCGTCGCCCATGAGCACGCAGATCTGGCGGTCCGGGTACGTCACCCGGGCCCCCATGGCGTAGCCCATGCCGGTGCCGAGGCAGCCATACGGACCGGGGTCGAGCCAGGTGCCCGGCTGCGACGGCTCGAGATACTTGCCGGCGTAGGACACGAAGTCGCCGCCGTCGCCGATCGTGACGGCGTCGTCGGCGAGGACCTTGCGCAGCTCACCGTAGACGCGGCTCGGCTTGATCGGGTCGGTGTCGGCCTCCAGGGCCTGCTGTTCCCGGGCCCGGCCGGCGTCCTCCGCGGCCCGCAGCGCCTCGATCCACTCCTCGTGGTCGGCGACGAGCCCGCCGTACGACGCGAACGCCGCCAGGATCGTGCGCAGGTCACCCGACGGCGCGGCGGCCGGCGTGACGTGCCCGGCCCGCTGCGACGGCGCGTCGGTGACGTGCACGACCTGGGCCCCGCCGAAGTCGCCGAACCCGAGCCGGAAGTCCAGCGGGGTGCCGACGACGGCGATCACGTCCGCGCCGCCGAACGCCGCCTTGCGGGCCCGGGAGAACGCGAGCGGGTGCGACGGCGGCAGCGTGCCGCGGCCCATGCCGTTGGCGAACACGGGCACGCGCAGCGCCTCGGCCGCCTCCCGCAGCGCCGCGGTGGCGTGACCGGCCCACACGTCGGAACCCGCGATGATCACGGGCCGCTGCGCGGCGGCGAGCAGCTGGACCGCCCGCGCGACCTCCTCGGGGTCGGCCTCCTCGTGCGGCACCACCGGAGCGTCGGCCGCCTCGACGCCGTCCGCCTGGGAGAACACCACCTCCAGCGGCAGGTCGACGAAGACCGGACCCCGGTGGGGGGTGAGCGCGGCCAGCGCCGCCGCCTGCATCCTGGCGTACACCTCGTCGGTGCTGAAGATCGTCTCCGCGTGCTTGGTCACCGCCCGGACGATCGGCAGGTGATCCATCTCCTGCAGGCTGCCCGAGCCCCAGCGGAACTGCGGCGCCCGCCCGCCGATCACCACGACCGGCGCGCCGTTGAACGAGGCACTGGTCAGCCCCGACACGCCGTTGGTGACGCCCGGGCCGGCGGTGAGCACGGCGAGGCCGGGGCGGCGCTGCAGCTTGGCGACGGCCTCCGCGGCGAAGACGGCCGACTGCTCGTGCCGCACGTCGACGATCCGCACGCCGGTCTTGTGGGCGGCGTCGTACAGGGGGAAGACGTGGGCGCCGGAGAGCGTGAACAGCTCCTCGACCCCGAACCCCCGCAACGCCGCGAGGGCCAGGTCCCCGCCGTGCCCGTCGATCTGCGTCATGCACCCTCCTCGATCAGCTCTGACCGACGCGAATGTTACTCACTTTCACCGGCTCGCGGGGCCGGCACCACGCACCGTGCCGGCGCGGTGTCAGGGCCCGTTGGAGTCGAACCACGCGTCCGCCGGCGGCGGCCAGTGGTCGGCGGTCAGGTAGAAGGAGACATACCCGGCGACGACCGGGGTCGCGATCAGCAGCACCAGCACCAGCAAGGTGAGCATCGCACGGGCGAACGGCCCCCGCCGCCGGACCGGCTCGGCCGGTCTCCGCTCGGCGGGCCGCCGGTCCTGGTACGCCGGCCCCTGCTGGACCCGCTGCTGCCGGACGCGCTGCTGCTCGACGGACGGCTGCTGGCGGATCGGGGTGCCGTACTCGTCATAGCGGGTCGCGGGCTCGGCCGGCGCGCCCGGGCCCACCGGCACCCCGCCACCCGACACGAACACCCGCCCCCCGGCCCGGTTCGGCGGCGCCGACACCGGCGGCCCGGACATCGGCTGGTTGTGCGCGGGCGGCCCCGACATGGGCTGGTTGTAGCCGGCCGGCGGCCCCGACATCGGCTGGTTGTGTGCCGGCGGCGCCGACATCGGCTGGTGGTAGCCGGCCGGCGGCGCGGAGGAAGGCTGGTGGTAATTGGCGGGCGGCGCCGACGAAGGCTGGTGGTAGCCGGCCGGCGGGGTGGAGGCGGGCTGGCGGTGACCCTGCTGACCCGGCCCCGGCTGGCCGTAGCCCGTCGAGGCCGGCGGGGCCGACGTCGGCTGGTGGCCGGGCGGCCCGTAGTTGACCGGTGGCCCGGAGGTCGGCACGCCGTAGCTGCCCGGCGGGGCCGACGCCTGGCTGCCGGCGTAGTTGCCGGGCGGCGCGGACGCCGGATAGGTCGAGAACCCGCCCGCCGGCGGCGCCGAGACCGGCGGCCCGGACATGGGCACCCCGGACATCGGCGCGGCCGGCTCCGTGGCGAACGTGCCCGCCTCGGGCCACAGCGGCGCATCCGCCGCCCCGCCCGCACCCGACTGCCCCGCGGCGCCCCCACCGGCCGGCTGCCCCGCCCCGGCAGAACCCGCCCCGGAAGAACCCGCCCCAGGCTGCGCCGCACCGACCTGTCCCCCGGCCGCCGCCGCGCCGAACTGCCCCGCACCACCCGGCGCCGCACCGAACTGCCCAGCACCGCCAGGCGCCGCGCCGAACTGCCCGGCCCCACCCGCCGCCGCGCCGAACTGCCCGGCCCCACCCGGTCCGCCGCCCGGTGCCCCGGCGCCCGACGGCCCGGCACCTGCCGGACCCGCGCCCGAGGTCGGCGCCGACGGCTGCCAGTCGAAGCCCGGCACCCGCGGCATCACGCCGGTCGCCGGGCCCGGGGCCGGCTCGGCCGTCGCCTGGATCTCCGTCGAGCCGGTCAGCATGCTGCCCTCGGCGACCACCAGCTCGGGCTGCTCGATGACCACGGGCGCCGTGCCCAGGGCGCGGTGCAGCAGCGTGCCGACCAGCGGCATCCGGCTGGAGCCACCGACCAGGAAGACGCCGGCGACGCTGCCCTCACTCAGCTGCGCCCAGCGCATGACGCCCTGCGTGACGCGGACCGTCTGCTCCAGCAGCGGCTGCGCGAGGCGCTCCAGCTCGTCGCGGGTGAGGTGCACGTCGATGTTGAGCAGCGGCACGGTCAGGTCGGACGCGGGCTGGCGGGACAGGCGCTCCTTCGCCACCCTGGCGTCGTCGAACAGCAGCCGCCGCGCCCGGCGGTCCTCGATCGTCTGCGGGCTCATCAGCCGCTGCCACTCCTGCGGCGCCTGCGGCTCGCAGATCGCGCCGATGTGCGCGACGATCGCGTTGTCGAGGTCGATGCCGCCGATGTCGTCGCGGCCGTCGACCGCGAGGACCTCGAAGCCGTCGCGGGTGCGGGCCACGACGCTGGCGTCGAACGTGCCGGCGCCGAAGTCGTGCACGACGACGACCGAGCCGACCGGCACGTCCTTGCCGAGGACCTGGGTGAAGTAGGCGGCGGCCGCGACCGGCTCCGGCACCAGCCGCACCCGGCCCAGACCGGCGGCGGCCGCGGCGTCGGCGACGGCGAGCCGGCGGGTCGCGCCCCACGACGCCGGGAACGTCACCGTCACCTCGGAGGCGACGTCGCCGACGGTGCGCGTCCACTCGTCGCGGACCCGCCGCAGGACCGTGGCCACCAGGTCGTTGACCGGGATCTCGCGGTCGCCGAGCAGCACGGTGCGGTCGTCGATGCGGCGCTTCGGGTTGGGCTCGAAGCGGGCCGGCTCCAGCCGGGCACTGTGCACGGCGTCGCGGCCGACGATGACGGTGCCGCCGGGCTCGGCATAGACGGCGGAGGGCAGCAGCGGCGAGCCGTCGAAGAGCAGCGCCCGGGACCGCCCGTCCGGCCACCGCACCACGGCGACGGTGTTGGAGGTGCCGAAGTCGACACCGAGCCGGATCCCTGGCGTTGGCATGCCCCGAAGTCTAGGCGCCGGGTACGACTCTTCTCACGCCTCGGCGGCTCCGGTCGCGTTGCCGACTGACGGGCTCGGCGGGGCCGGAACGCGCGGCGGGCTGACCCAGGCCCGCGCGCCGGGCAGCAGGAGCAGCAGCGCCGAGCCGAGATAGACCAGGGCGAGCAGGAACCAGGCCGGCTGGTGCGACTCGGAGGCGGTGAACGCCGCGCCCGCCGCGACGAGCAGGCACAGCGCCATCGGGTACCAGAGGTGCCCGTTGCCACCCCGGCGCAGCCGCCGGGCGCCGTGCGTGAACAGCACCGCGAGCGTGAGGGTGGCCAGCGTGCCGTACAGCGCGATGTTCCAGTCCCGCTCCGGCATCCGCAGGTCCGACCGGGGCAGCTTCGCGGCGATCAGCACGACGCCGGCGATGGCGGTCGAGATGTACATCAGTACGCCGTACAGCGTCAGGAAGCCCGCGGGCCAGCGGACCGTCCCGGGCGCGATCCGCCGCGGCGGGGGCGGCACGAACGGCACGTACTGCGGCACGTAGACCACGGCCGGTGGCGGCGGCTGGTAGTACACGGGCCGGGGCGGCGGCGGATACGGCAGCGGCGGCGGCATCCGGCGTGCCGGCGGCGCGGGGCTGAACGGCACGGGGCTGACGGGCACCGCACCCGGCGACACCGGCGCCCGGCCGCCGGAGACCGGCGCGACCCCGGCCGGCCCGGCGGCGGGCGACACCGGCGGCCCGGCCGGTGACCCGGGCGGCGCGCCAGGCACCACCGCAGGCCCGGGAGCCACGACCGGCGGGGCGGCCGCAGACAACGCCGGCGCGGCAGCCAGAAGCGGCACGGCCGGCACCGCCCCGGAAGGCCTGGGGACCGGCTCGGCGACCGCCGGCACCACGGCCCGCCCGGCGGCGCCGCCCGAGGACCGCGGCCGGGCCGCCGGGACCGCGGGTCTGTCGACCCGCGCGCCGACCAGGACGCTGCCCTCGGCGACCACCATCTCCGGCTGCTCGATCGTCACCGGCGGCGTGCCGAACGCCCGGTGCAGCTCGGTGGCGACCAGCGGGATCTGGCTCGCCCCGCCGACCAGGAAGATCCCCGCGACCCGCTCGGGCGTGACCCGCGACAGCCGGACCGTCTCGGTCAGCACCCGCACGGAGCGCTCCACGAGCGGCCGGGCCGCCGTGTCGAACTCCTCCCGGGTGAGCTGCACGTCGACGTCGAGCAGGGGCACCAGGACCGTGACGGAGGAGGTGCGCGAGAGCCGCTCCTTGGCCTCGCGGACCTCGTCGCGCAGGGCCCGCGCGGCCCTGGCCTCCTCGACGGTCGAGGGGGCCAGCAGCCGCTGCCAGCGCTCCGCCGGCAGGGTCCGGCCGATCATGGCGAGGACCACCTCGTCGAAGTCGAGGCCGCCCAGGTCGTCGCGGCCGTCGACGGCGAGCACCTCGAAGCCCTCCGGGGTCCGCGCGACGACGCTGCCGTCGAAGGTGCCGGCGCCCAGGTCGTACACCACCACGGCGGAGCCGACGGGCACCAGGTGGCGCAGGACGCGCACGAAGTAGGTCGCGGCCGCCACGGGCTCGGGCACCAGGGTCGCGTCGGGCAGCTCGGCGTCGCGCACCGCCGCCGCGAGCGCCTTGCGGCGGGTGGAGGCCCAGTTGGCCGGGTGCGTCACGGTGATGCTCGCCGGCGGCCCGCCCGCGGTGCGGACGAACTCGGCGCGGACCCGCTGGAAGACGGCGACGAGCAGGTCGTGGACGGGCACCTCGCGGTCGCCGAGGAAGACGTGACCGTCGTCGATGCGGCGCTTCGGGTTGGGTTCGAAGCTGGCCGGCGCGCGGCGGGCGCTGTGCACGGCGTCGCGGCCGACGACCACCGCGCCGTCGTCCCAGAACGTCGCGGAGGGCAGCAGCGGCGTGCCGTCGAAGAGCAGCGGGCGGGCCCGGCCGTCGGGCCAGCGGGCGACGGCCACGGTGTGCGACGTGCCGAAGTCCACACCCAGGGCGACCATGCCCGAAATCCTAAGGGTTACGCGGACTGCTCGACGGCCCGCTGCAGGGCGCGGTAGATCTGCCCGAACTTCGGCGAGTCGGTGGTCGAGTAGATGATCGAGTCGCCGGCGCGGGTGCGCACCCAGATCTCGTGGACGCCGCGGCCGTGGTCGTGCGCTCGGTCGAGCAGGTCGAGCAGACCCTCGACGCTGAACGCGATGATCCCGCCGACCACGATGATGCCGAGGATGCCGCCCGCGACGTACATCGTGGAGTCGGGGCCGGTGAAGTCGATCCGCCGGGCGGCGACGCCGCCGGCGACGATCAGGCCGATGATCAGCGCGACCGCGCCGCCGCGGGTGGCCAGCATGTACGCGCCCTGCACGAGCCGGCCGGAGCGGCGGTGCCAGATGTAGGTGAGCGTGTCCAGCGGATACCACGCGTCGTCGACGCGCACACCCTCGGAGCTGATGTGCACCTGGTGGTCGCGGTAGTAGGTGGTCGCCATGGCACCTCCGACGGTACGCCGGAATACGCTGCGGGCAACGACAACGACGTTGAGGAGACACTGTGGGCGACAGCAGGCTGGTCCGGCTGGAGATCGAAGACGGTATCGGCACGATCCGGCTGGACCGTCCGCCGGTCAACGCGCTGAACAAGCGGATCCAGGAGGAGCTGCGCGAGGTGGCGGCCGCCGCGACGGCCGACCCCGAGGTGCGGGCGGTCATCCTGTACGGGGGAGACAAGGTCTTCGCCGCCGGCGCCGACATCAAGGAGATGGCCGTCATGGGCTACCCCGAGATGTCCTCCTGGGGCCCGGCGCTCACCGGTGCGCTCGACGCCGTGGCCCGCATCCCGAAGCCGGTCGTCGCCGCCGTCACCGGGTACGCGCTGGGCGGCGGCTGCGAGCTCGCGCTGGCCGCCGACTGGCGCGTGATCGCCGAGGACGCGACCCTCGGCCAGCCGGAGATCACTCTCGGCGTCATCCCGGGGGCGGGCGGCACGCAGCGGCTGGCGCGGCTCGTCGGACCGGCCCGCGCCAAGGAACTGATCATGTCCGGACGGTTCGTGCGGGCCGAGGAGGCGCTGGCGATCGGCCTGGCCGACAAGGTGGTCCCGGCGGCGGAGGTGTACGCGGCCGCCAAGGCCATGGTCGAGCTCTACGTGCACGGGCCGCGGCACGCGCTGCGCGCCGCGAAGCTCGCCGTCGACGGCGGCCTGGACATGGATCTCGCCTCGGGCCTGGTCTGGGAGAGCCAGCTGTTCGCGGCGCTGTTCGGCACCGAGGACAAGGCCGAGGGCATGCAGGCGTTCATCGAGAAGCGCAAACCGAACTTCGGCTGACGCCCCGGCCGGCGGGTCGGCGCACGGGCGCCGACCCGGCGGTGCCTAGGAGGCCGCCTGCGCGTGGTAGCGACCGTCCACGATCGACAGTCGCAGCGGCAGCCCGAACGTCTTGGACAGGTTCTCCGCGGTCACGGTGTCCCTGAGCAGGCCCTGCGCCACGACACCGCCGTCGCGCATCAGCAGCGCGTGGGTGAACTCCGGCGGAATCTCCTCGACGTGGTGCGTGACGAGCACGATCGCCGGCGAGTCGGGGTCGGCGGCGAGCTCCGACAGCCGCCGGACCAGGTCCTCGCGGGCGCCGAGGTCGAGCCCGGCGGTCGGCTCGTCGAGCAGCAGCAGCTCCGGGTCGACCATCAGGGACCGGGCGATCTGCACCCGCTTGCGCTCGCCCTCCGACAGCGTGCCGTAGAGCCGGTCGGCGAGCGCGCCGACGCCGAACTGGTCCAGCAGTGACTGCGCCCTGGCCTCGTCCATGCGGTCGTACCGCTCGGTGAAGCGGCCCACGACCGCCCAGGAGGCGGTGACGACGACGTCACGGACCGTCTCGTCCGGCGGCAGCTGCAGCCCCGCGGACGAGAACCCGAGCCGGGTCTTGAGCTCGTTGATGTTCGTGCGGCCGAGCTTCTCCCCCAGCACGGTCACCGTGCCGCGGGTCGGGTACAGCCGCGCCCCGGCGAGGTTGAGCAGGGTGGTCTTGCCGGCACCGTTGGGGCCGAGCACGACCCAGCGCTCGTCGAGCTCGACCTGCCAGCTCACCGACCGGATGAGGTCGGAACGGTTGCGGGTCACCGTCGCTTTGTCGACCGCGATGACAAGGTCATCAGACACGGCCCAATCCAACCACGTCCCCGCCCCGGCCACGGCCTGGCCCCCCATGCACCGGACAAACGCCGTATCGTGCGCCTGGATGAGTGCCGTACTGGAAATCGCCGGTCTGGTGAAGACGTACCAGACGCTGTTCGGCAAGCCGCGGGTCGCTCTGGACCACCTCGACATGGAGGTCTACCAGGGGCAGATCCACGGGTTCCTGGGGCCGAACGGGTCGGGGAAGAGCACGACGCTGAAGACGCTGCTGGGGCTGCTGCGGGCCGACGCCGGCCACATGCGCATCCTCGGCCAGCCCGTGCCGAGGATGTTGCCGCAGGTGGTGTCGCGGGTCGGCGCCATCGTCGAGGCGCCGGCGTTCTTCGGCAACTTCACCGCGCACAAGACGCTGCTGCTGCTGGCCAAGGCCGGCGGGGTGCCGAAGCACCGGGTGGACGTGGTCCTCGACCAGGTCGGCCTGGCCAACCGCGCCGAGGACTTCGTCAAGACCTACTCACTCGGCATGAAGCAGCGCCTCGCGGTGGCGTCGGCCCTGCTGAAGGACCCGGAGCTGCTGATCCTCGACGAGCCGAGCAACGGGCTGGACCCGGCCGGCATCCGCGAGATGCGCGACCTGCTGCGCGAGCAGGCCGACCGCGGCGCGACCGTGGTCATCTCCAGCCACATCCTCGCCGAGATCCAGCAGACCTGCGACTCGGTCACGATCATCTCCCGTGGCCGCCGGGTCGCCGCCGGGCCGGTGTCGGAGGTGCTCGCCGCCAACGACCGCGGCACGTACCGGGTCCGCGTCGACGACCTGCCCCGGGCCGCGCGGATCCTGGCCGACGCCGGCGCGCAGATCACGGTCTCCGGCGACCAGATCATCGTGCACGACCTCGCCGACCCCGCCTGGGTGTCGCGCGCCCTCGGCCTGCACGACCTGTGGGTGCGCGAGCTGGCCCCGGTCGCGCAGCTGGAGGACGCGTTCCTCAGCCTGACCGGCGGCGGGCCCCGCCGCGGGCAGTTCCGCCCGGTCGACAACTCCGAGTGGCCCGAGGAGCGCGGGCCGGCGCCCGAGCCGCCGTTCGAGGTCACCGGCCAGATCATCGAGAACGGACGGCACGCATGACGCAGCTGCTGCGGGCCGAGTGGACCCGCCTGTTCAGCCGCCGGGTCACGCTGGTGACCCTGGTGCTCATCGCCACGCTGCTGGCGTTCCTGACCTTCGGCTTCACGCTGACCCGCAGCGACCCGACCGCGGACGAGCTGCGCACCGCCGGCGAGCGCGCCCAGGCCGCGGCCGTGCTCTACGACCGCAACGTCGAGCTGTGCGAGGCCGTGCAGAGCGGCACCCAGCCGGCGCCGGCCGGGGTGGACTTCCCCCGCGGCTGTGACTACGGGCCGCGGCCCACCACCGAGTCGATGCTCGACTTCGGCTTCTCGTTCGCCCGCCAGTGGCCGCAGCTGTACACCACCGCGGCGATCGTGCTGACGGTCGCCGGGTTCGTGCTCGGCGCGTCGTTCGTGGGCGTGGAGTGGAGCTCCGGCGGCATGCTCAACCTGCTGCTGTGGGCGCCGCGCCGGGGCGCGGTCCTGGCCGGCAAGCTGATCGCGGCCTGCTCCGGGATCGCGCTGGTGTCGGTGGTGTACCTGGCGGCCTGGTCCGGGGCGTTCGTGGCGGTCGACGCCGTCAACGACACGGTCAGCGTGATGGGGCTGTCCGACTGGATGTCGCTGCTGCTCACCGGGGTCAGGGTGACGCTGCTGGCGATGGCCGGCACCGCGCTGGGCTTCGCGATCGCCTCGATGGGGCGGCACACGTCCACCGCGCTGGGCGTCGGGATCGCCTATCTGCTCGTGTACGAGCTGGGCGCCCTCATCCTGTTCGAGCTGATCGGCGGCGTCGACTACTCGGCGAGGTACCGGCTGTCCAGCTGGGTGTCGGCGTGGCTGAACAAGTCGCACACCTTCGAGAGCACTCCGGCGTACTGCGACGACAAGGGCTGCGTCGCGGCCAGCGTCCTGTCCTCGGGCGACTGGCAGCAGGCGGGGGTCGTCATCGCGCTGGTCGTGGCGGTCCTGCTGGCCGGCGCGTTCACCGCGATGCGCCGGCGCGACACGAACTGACGCCTGGCGGCCGGACCGGCCGCCAGGCACTCAGGCGGTGTCGCCCTCCGTCAGGCGGTGTCGCCGAAGACCTCCTCGCGCACGGCGTCGAGACCGGTGAGGATGGCGCCGTTGAGCACGGGCTCACCGGCCACCTCGGTCGCCACGACCCGCGGGGACACCACGGCGATCGCGGCGACCTCGTGCTGCACCCGCTGCGCGAGGTCCGCACCGCCGGCCTGGCCGATCTCGCCGGCGAGCACCACCAGCTCGGGGTCGAGCACCAGCCCCACCGACGCCACCCCGAGGGAGATGCGGCGGGCCAGTTCGTCGAGGAACGGGCTGCCGGCCGTGCCGGCGGCGATGGCCGCCCTGATCGCCTCGCCCGTCCCGGCGGCCTTGAAGCCGTGCGACTTGGCGACCGCCTTGACCGCCGCCGCGTCGGTGAGCATCCGGAAGCCGCTCTTGGCCCGGCGCGACGCGTCCCGGCTGACCTGCGTGCCGGCGACCGGCAGGTAGCCGATCTCGCCGGCCGCGCCGACGCTGCCGCGGTGCAGCCGCCCGCCGAGGACGACGGCGGTGCCGACGCCCCGGTCGAGCCACACCAGCACGAAGTCCTTCGCCCCGATCGCGGCGCCGCTGTGCTGCTCGGCGATGGCGGCGAGGTTCACGTCGTTCTCGAACACGACGGGCCGGCCGAGGTCCTCGCGCAGCGCGGTGAGCAGCCCGCGGTGCCAGCGCGGCAGGTCCCAGGCGAACGTGATCTCGCCGCTCTTGGGGTCGACCAGGCCAGGGGTGCCGAGCACGATCCGGCGGATCCGCTCGATCGGCGCGCCGGCCTCGGCGGCCGCCTCGACGACCGCGGCGTGCACGACCTTGACCGGGTCGTCGCCGTCGCCGATCGACACGTCCGTCCGCCCGACGATTTTGCCCGTGATGTCCGCCACGCCGGCCACGACGTGCTGCGGTCCGGCATCGACGCCGACGACGTACGCGGTCGACGGGACCACGGCGTACATCTGTGCGTTGGGCCCCCGGCCGCCGGCCTGCTCGCCGACCCGCGCCACCAGGCCGCGCTCCTCCAGACGCTCCACCAGCTGGGATGCGGTGACCTTGGACAGCCCGGTCAGCTCGCCCAGCTGCGCGCGGGTCAGCGGACCCTTGCTGAGCAGCAGCTCGAGGGCGGCGCGGTCGTTGAGCGCGCGCAGCAACCTAGGGGTGCCGGGAAGACGAGCAGAACTCATGGTGATGAACACCCCTAGTATTTAAGAAACTTTCCTATTAGATTGCCTCGGGCAACCTATACCGGAAAGCGTACGGTCACACCACCCGCACGGCCTACGCACAACTGGTCAAGATGCTCTTACGATCGTGGATAGCGCATCCGACGAGTGTCCAACACTGGTCACGCGCTGAGGGGGGAACACCGTGTCGAACGATCCAGGACTCCGCCGGCTGGCGCTGGGCACACTGCTCGGCGCGTTCCCGGGCGCGCAGGCCCCGGCGTGGGCCGTCGACCTGGTCGCCGAGGGAATGGCAGGACACCTGCTGTTCGGGTACAACATCGTGGACCGCGACCAGGTCGCCGCGCTCACCGCCGGGCTGCACGCCGCCCGCGACGGCGTGCTCGTCGCCATCGACGAGGAGGGCGGCGACGTCACCCGCCTGGCGCACCGCCTCGGCAGCCCGTACCCGGGCAACGCCGCTCTCGGCGCGCTGGGTGACCCGGCGATCACCCGCCGCGTGTACCGCACCATCGGCGCCGAGCTCGACCAGCTGGGGCTCAACCTCAACCTGGCGCCGACCGTCGACGTCAACACCGCCGACGACAACCCGATCATCGGCACCCGCAGCTTCGGCGCCGACCCGCAGCAGGTCGCCGCGCACACCGCCGCCGCCGTCCTCGGCCTGCAGAGCGCCCGGGTGGCCGCCTGCGCCAAGCACTTCCCCGGCCACGGCGCGACCCTCGCCGATTCGCACCTGGAGCTGCCGACCGTCGACATCGGCACCGACGAGCTGCGCGGCCGTGAGCTGCCGCCGTTCGCCGCCGCCGTCGAGGCGGGCGCCAAATCGATCATGAGCGCGCACATCCGGGTGCCCGCCCTCACCGGCGACGCCCCGGCCACCTTCAGCCGGGCCGTCCTCGTCGACCTGCTGCGCACCGAGCTCGGCTTCACCGGCGTCGTCGTCACCGACGCCCTGGAGATGCTCGGCGCCGCCCGCTACGCCGGCAGCACCCAGGCCGGCGCCGTGCTCGCCCTCGCCGCCGGTGCCGACCTGCTCTGCATCGGCGCCGACGTCGACGAGAAGCTGACCCTCGCCTGCGTCGACGAGATCGTCGGCGCCGTCCAGGACGGCCGCCTGCCGCTCGCCCGCCTGGAGGAGGCCGTCGCCCGCGTCCAGGCGCTGTCGGAGTGGACGCGCCAGGGTGACCGCACCGACCGGGAGGAGCCCGGGCTCGGGTACCCGGCCGCGCTCAGCGCCGTGCGCATCGAGGGCTCCGTCGACCGCTCCGCCGCCCCGCTGATCGTCCAGCTGGAGTCGGAGTCGTCGATCGCCGCCGGCCGGGTCCCGTGGGGCCTCGGCCCGCACGTCAACGGCACCGAGCAGGTCCGCGTCGTGGCCGAGAAGACCGCCGCCGAGGAGCTGCGCGCCCTGGCCGGCGCCCGCCCGATCGTGGTCGTGGGCCGCAACGTCCACCGCCTGCCGGGCGCCCGCGCCCTCGTCGACACCCTGGCCGCCGCCCACCCCGTCACCGTCGTCGAGATGGGCTGGCCGTCCTCATGGCGCCCGGCCAACGTCCGCGCCTTCATCACCACCTGGGGCGCCAGCCACGCCAACGGCCGCGCCGCCGCCGAGACCCTCGGCCTCGCCGCCTGAAGCCCTCTCCCATGATCCCGGACGGTTCCGGCGGCCCTGGCCACCAGGACCATTCGGGATCATGGGAGGGGTTGTCCACAGGCGGAGGTTGCTGCGTGTGCGCGGCGGGTCTGAGCGAGGGCACGATCCGCGCGCACGTCGACGCCGGGCGCTGGACGAGAACCACGGCGTCCGCCAGACGTTCACCGGGGCGCCACCGCGGGCGGCCCGGCCCTGGGCGGTGCGGCTGCGGGCCGGGCCCGGGTCCGCGCTCAGCCACGAAACGGCCGCCGAGCCGCACGGCCCGCTCCACCAGCCGGCCGACCACGTGCACGTCACCGTCCCGGCGAGCCGGCGGATGCCGCCGGCCCCGGGCGTCGTGCACATCCGCCTCGACGCCGCGATCGGCTGGGTCATCAGGGCCTGCGCCCGGCGGCTGACCACCCCGCGGCGACCGGCGGCCGCGCTCCGGTTGCGCAGGAAGCTGCGCCGGCGGCGGCTGCTGGACAACGAGGCGGCCGCCGACGGCCACCGGACGCTGCCCTACGGCAGGGGAGACGTGGTGACCCCCTGCGCCACCGCGATCAGGGTCGCCCGGGCACTGCGGGCCGGCGGCTGGACCGGCCGCCCGGCCCACCGGCAGCTCACGATCCCGAACGGTTCCGGTGGCCGGGCTACCGGAACCGTTCGGGGCCATGCGAGAACTACGCGGCGGAGGCTCGCACCAGGGTGCGGATCTGGCGCAGCAGCACGGAGAGGGCGGCCAGGTCCCCGGGGGACTCGCCGAACTCGCCGATGGCGTTGCGGGTGCGGGCGATCGACGTGGCGTTGCTCTGCTCCCACTCGTCGACGCGGGCCTCGGCGTCGTCGGAGGGGGCCGTGCCGTTGAGGACCTCGGCGGTGAGGGCCGCCAGCGCCGCATACAGGTCGTAGCGCAGCGCCATGCGGGCCAGGGTCTGCCAGCGGTCCTCGCGGGGCAGGTCCGAGATCTTCGACAGCAGGTTGTCGACGCGGAAGCGCTCCGAGAGCACGTAGTAGACCAGGGCCACCTCGTTGACGTCGCGGCCGGTCTGGGAGGCGACCTCGACGATGTCGAGCAGGCCGAAGCCGTACATGATGCGGGTGGTCTGCTCGGCGAGGTCGTCGGGCAGGCCGAGCTCGCGCAGCTGGTCCGCCTTGGCCCGCAGGGCGTCGCGCTCGCGGCCGCGGAACAGGGTGTCGAGCTGGCCGAGCAGCCGGGAGATGCCGGGGCGCAGCCGGGCGATCTCGCCGGGCACGTCGATCGGCAGGCGCCGGTTGGACACCAGCCAGCGCACCGCCCGGTCGAGCAGCCGCCGGATCTCCAGGTAGACCTCGGTCTGCGACTCGGTCGGGACCTTGTTGTCGAGGTCCTCGACGGCGCTGCGCAGCGCGCCCAGCCCGTAGACCTCGCGGATCACCACGGAGGCGCGCAGCACGTCCGCCGCGCCGGCGCCGGTCTCCTCCGACGCGCGGTGGAAGAACGAGGTGCCGCCCCGGTTGACCGCCTCGTTGACGACGGCCGTGGTGACGATCTCGCGGCGCAGCGGGTGCTCGGTCATCGCCTCGGCGAACCGCTCGCGCAGCGCGGTCGGGAAGTAGTCGACGAGCACCTCGGTGGTCCACTCCTCGTCGGGCAGGCCGGAGTCGAGGATCTCGTGCTCGAGACCGATCTTCACGTACGAGAGCATGACCGCGAACTCGGGTGAGGTCAGGCCGACGCCGATCGCGGCGCGGGCGTCGAGCTCCTCGTCCGTCGGCAGCCCCTCCAGGGCCCGGTCGAGCTGGCCGCGGCGCTCCAGGTCGGCGATGAGCCGCTTGTGCACCGGCAGCAGCGACCGGGACTGGGCACGGGCGTTGCCCAGCGCGGTGGCCTGGTCGTAGTTGTCGCGCAGGACCAGCTCGCCGACCTCGTCGGTCATCTGTGCCAGCAGCGGGTTGCGCTCGGCCTGGTCCAGCTCGCCCGCGGCGACCGCGCGGTCGAGCAGGATCTTGATGTTGACCTCGTGGTCGGAGCAGTCGACGCCGGCGGAGTTGTCGATGAAGTCGGTGGCGATCCGGCCGC
>NZ_JNYJ01000050.1 GCF_000716715.1 Dactylosporangium aurantiacum
GGAGCCTCCGCCCGCCCCCGCCGCCCGGCCCCGCAGGCGGGCGAGCCGCCCGCGCCACCTCCGCACCCGGCCGCCCAGCGGTTCGTCGGCATGTGCGTCGAGATCCTCAACGGCTACCGCCCGGCCGCCCACCTGCGCCAGGTCACCCACCCGAAGCACTGCGCCGCCGTCACCGACCAGCTGACCCGCCGCACCGTCCGGGTCCGCATGTCCCCGTCCCACGCCGCCCGCCAGGGCAGCCTCGTCCGCGTGCGCCGCATGCTCGTCAGCGAGCCCCTCCCCGGCGTCGCCGAGCTCGTCGCCGTCCTCGAGCAGGGCACCACCGCCTGGGCGATGGCCGTCCGCCTCGAACGCCAGACCCGCCCCGCCCCCGGCACGTCCACCTGGCTCTGCACCCTCGTCCAGGTGGTCTGAAGCACCGGTGCGCCCGCCGAGGGAGGGCGGCAGGCGCACCGGCCCACGGCACACACTCCCCGCACGAGGTCCGGTGCGCCCACCGATGGGAGGGCGGCGGGCGCACCGGACCTCACCCCCGCATCCGTGCGGACCGCCGTCCCGGCACGGGGCAGGACGGCGCCCCGCCACCGACCAGCCCTTCGTCCCGGGCTGGCCACCTGGCAGCGGGGACCATCCCGGCCAACCTCGCGGCGCCGGCGTGGTCCCCGCTGCTCAGCGGCTCGCCCTCCACGGACAAGGGCCAGCGAAACCCCCGGTGCGCCCGCTGGAGGGGCGGCGGGCGTACCGGGGTTCCAGCCGCGACCACTGCCCCAGCCAGCGACAATGCCGGCCCCACCGCCAAGCGACCACGTTGCCTGGACACCACCGCGCACCGGGCGAACCGGCCGGCGGACCACCGCGGCCAGCGCACACGGGCATCGACGGCCGGTCAGCCGGTGGGATCACCGCGCAATATGGGCGCACCGGCCACGGTCGACCGCTTCCGTCCACCCACAGACCGGCCATACGTCATACGGCCACCGTTCCAGGAGGTGCACTGCCCGCCACCGCCCGCGCGACCCACCGCCCGCGCGACCCACCGCTGACGCGGGCGACCGGCTGCGTGATCCACCGCCCAGTCGCCGCACTCACGGGACCACCACCCACGCCCGCCACCGCCACCGGCCCACGCGACCCGCTGGCCGCACAACAACCGCCCACGCAACCCGCTGGCCGCACAACAACCGCCCACGCAACCCGCTGGCCGCACAACAACCGCCCACGCAACCCGCTGGCCGCACAACACCCGCCCACGCGACCCGCTGGCCGCACAACACCCGCCCACGCAACCCGCTGGCCGCACAACGACCCGGCCGGGCACGGACCCGAACGCGGGACCGCTGCTAACGCCCACCGCGACACCGCATGCCGGACCGAATCGCCCCGCCGCCGCGCGCGGAACCGACCATCAGCGGACCAGCCCGCCACCCCGGGCCGAACCCGCAGGAGCCAACCGCTCCATGGAAGTCACTGCTCGCGCGGTCGGTAACACTCGCCGCCCCGCAGGAACGCCGGCGACGGGAGCCGGCGCCCACCGGACCCGGTGCCCAACGGACGCCACCACCACAGCGGCGCGGTCGCCGGGTGCGGCCCGCGGGCGGAACGGAACAGGCGTGGAGTGGTCTGCGGAGCACGGTGGCGCCGAGGCCCCGGAAACGGGAAGCGAACGGCCGGGTGGGAACGCGGCGACGCCCGCCCTCCGAGAAGCTCAGGGGAGGGCGGGCGTCGGCGGGAAGCGTCAGGCGCCGCCGGGGGCGCCGTGGCAGCGCTTGTACTTCTTGCCGGAGCCGCACGGGCAGGGGGCGTTGCGGGACGGGCCGTTGCTGGCGACCGCCTGGCCCGGGGAGGGCTTGCGGGCGCCGGCCGACGGGGCCGCGGGGCCCGAGCGGCGCACGCCCGTGCCCGGCGACGGCGGGTTGGCGCGGGTGCCGGTCCCGGTCCCGGTGCCGCCGCCGATGCCGAGGGCGGGGGCCTCGTCCTGCTGCTCGATGACGACACCCGCCTCGCCGTCGATCGTCGGGGCCGAGTACTGCAGGGCACGCGGCATGCGGTTGCCGCCGAGGCCCTTGGCGCGGATCTCGACCTGCGGCTCGGGCAGGGGGACGTTGGCGCCGGTCTCGGCGGCGGAGGCGACGTCCAGCTGCGGCGCGGGAGCCTCCTCGACCTGGACCTCCAGGTTGAACAGGAAGCCGACCGCCTCCTCCTTGATGCCTTCCTGCATCTGCTGGAACATGTCGAAGCCCTCGCGCTGGTACTCGACCACCGGGTCGCGTTGCGCGTAGGCCCGCAGCGTGATGCCTTCCTGCAGGTAGTCCATCTCGTAGAGGTGCTCGCGCCACTTGCGGTCGATGACGTTGAGCAGGACCTGGCGCTCCAGCTCGCGGACGGCCTCGGCGCCGAGCTCCTCCTCGCGGCGGTCGTACGCGGCGTGGGCGTCGTCGATGAGCTGGTTCTTGAGGAACTCGGGGTCCAGCGAGCCGCCGGCCTCCTCCTCGAGATCCTCGATGGTGACGCCGACCGGGTACAGCTGCTTGAGGTTGGTCCACAGCTGCTCGAGGTCCCAGTCCTCGGGGGCCTCGCCGAGGGAGGTGGCGGCCGTGACGTAGTCGCCGACCACGCCGTCGATCATGTTACGGACCTGCTCGCTGAGGTCCTCGCCGTCCAGGACGCGCTTGCGCTCGGCGTAGATGACCTTGCGCTGCTTGTTGAGGACCTCGTCGTACTTGAGGACGTTCTTGCGGATCTCGGCGTTCTGCGCCTCGATCTGGGTCTGGGCGCTCTTGATCTGGCGGGTGACCATCTTGGACTCGATGGGCACGTCCTCGGGGATGTTGAAGCGGTCCATGACCGCCTCGACCGCGCTGGCCCGGAAGCGGCGCATCAGCTCGTCCTGCAGCGACAGGTAGAACCGGGACTCGCCCGGGTCGCCCTGACGGCCGGAGCGGCCGCGCAGCTGGTTGTCGATGCGGCGGGACTCGTGCCGCTCGGTGCCCAGGACGTAGAGGCCGCCGGCGTCGGTGACCTCGTCGGACTCGTCCTCGACGAGCTTCTCCCAGCGGGTGAGGGCGTCCTCGAAGGCGGCCGCGTACTCCTCCGGGTCCTCCTCCTCCGACAGGCCACGCTGGCGCAGCTCGGCGGCGGCGAGGTACTCGGCGTTGCCGCCGAGGAGGATGTCGGTGCCACGGCCGGCCATGTTGGTGGCGACGGTGACGGCGCCCTTGCGGCCGGCCTGCGCGATGATCTCGGCCTCTTTGGCGTGGAACTTCGCGTTGAGGACCGCGTGGGCGACGCCGCGCTTGCGCAGCAGCTGCGACAGCAGCTCCGACTTCTCGACCGAGACGGTGCCGACGAGGATCGGCTGGCCGAGGGCGTGCCGCTCGACGATGTCGTCGACGACGGCGTTGTACTTGGCCTTCTCCGTCTTGTAGATGACGTCGGGGTGGTCGACGCGGACCATCGAGCGGTGCGTCGGGATGCTGATGACGCCGACGCCGTAGACCTTGTTGAACTCGGCGGCCTCGGTCTGGGCGGTGCCCGTCATGCCCGAGAGCTTCGAGTACAGGCGGAAGAAGTTCTGCAGGGTGATCGAGGCGAGGGTCTGGTTCTCCTGCTTGATCTCGACGCCCTCTTTGGCCTCGATGGCCTGGTGCATGCCCTCGTTGTAGCGCCGGCCGTGCAGGATGCGGCCGGTGAACTCGTCGACGATGAGGACCTCGCCGTCGTTGACGACGTAGTCCTTGTCGCGCTTGTACAGCTCCTTGGCCTTGATGGCGTTGTTCAGGTAACCGACGAGCGGGGTGTTGACCGACTCGTACAGGTTGTCGATGCCCAGCTGGTCCTCGACCTTGCCGACGCCGCGCTCGGTGACGGAGATCGTGCGCTTGGACTCGTCGACCTCGTAGTCGCCGTCGCCGTCCTTGCCGCGCTTGAGGCGGCCGACCACCCGGGCGAACTCCTGATACCACCGCGCCGACTGCTCGGCGGGGCCGGCGATGATCAGCGGGGTGCGGGCCTCGTCGATGAGGATCGAGTCGACCTCGTCGACGATCGCGAAGTTGTGGCCCCGCTGCACCAGCTCGTCGCGCGACCACGCCATGTTGTCGCGCAGGTAGTCGAAGCCGAACTCGTTGTTGGTGCCGTACGTGATGTCGCACTCGTACGCCGCCCGGTGCGCCGACGACGGCTGGTTGGGCAGCACGGTGCCGACCGTCAGGCCGAGGAACCGGTGCACGCGCCCCATCCACTCGGCGTCGCGCTGGGCGAGGTAGTCGTTGGTGGTCACGACGTGCACGCCCTTGCCCGAGAGCGCGTTGAGATAGGCGGGGAGCACGCAGGTGAGCGTCTTGCCCTCACCGGTCTTCATCTCGGCGATGTTGCCGTAGTGCAGGGCGGCACCGCCCATGACCTGCACGTCGTAGTGGCGCTGCCCGAGCACCCGGGAGGCGGCCTCGCGGGCGACCGCGAACGCCTCGGGCAGGATGTCGTCCAACGTCTGACCGTCGGCGAGCCGCTCCTTGAACTGGTTCGTCATGTCGGCCAGCTCTTCGTCGGACAGGTCGGCGTACTCCTCCTCCAGCGAGTTGACGGCCACGGCGACAGCCTTCAACCGCCGCAGCTGGCGTCCCTCGCCGGCGCGGAGGATCTTCTCGAAAATCGACACGGGTCAGCGCTCCCTCAAACGTCTGCGACCCATCGTAGGCGGCTTCCCGACCGAACTGACGCCCCCGCCCTGTCACTGTACGGACACGGAAGTACAAAATGGTATAAATCACCTCCAGGTAGCGAAGAAATATCCGTTGGCGGCGGGCACATTTGGGGCAGGATCGGCGGACATGGAGCCGATCGAACTCACCACCGGCGACGGGCTCGTCCTGCGCGCCTGGCAGGAGGACGACGCGGAGGACGTCTTCCGCGCCTGCCAGGATCCCCTGATCCAGCGCTGGACCATGGTCCCGGTGCCCTACCTGCGCGAACAGGCCGTCGCCTACGTGCGGGAGATGTCCCGGGCCGCGTGGGTCAGCGAAACGTCCGCCCCGCTCGGGGTGTTCGACGCCCGCACGGGTGAACTGCTCGCCTCCGCCGGCCTGGTCACCCTGGACCTGCGCAACAAGCACGCCGAGTTGGGCACCTGGGTGGCGCCGTGGGCCCGCGGGCGGCGGGTCGCGGAGCGGGCCGGGCGGGCCGTCGCGCACTGGGCGTTCGAGGTCCTCGGCCTCACCCGGCTGGTCTGGCGGGCCGAGGTGGGCAACCACGCCTCGAAGCTCAGCGCCGAGCGGATCGGCTTCACGTTCGACGGCGTCGTGCGCTCGCTGCTGCCGGCGAAGGAGGGCGGCTTCGTCGACGGCTGGCACGGGGTACTGCTGCCCGGCGAGGTCTGCGACACGCCTCCGCCGTGGGTGGCCCCGGGCGGCCCTGGCGCGCTGCGCGCCCACACGTTCGGCAACCCGCCGACCCGTCTGCCCGCCGGGCCGGGCACGCTGCGGATGGCGCGGGAGAGCGACCTGGACGACCTGGTCGAGACGTTCCGCGACCCGGAGACCGTCCAGTGGACGTCCGTCCCGCTGGACTACGGCCCGGAGCACGCCCTGGACTTCATCCATCACCGGTACGAGGCCGGCTGGCTGCGCGGCACCGGCGTCGGTTTCGTGCTCGCGGACCCCGACGACCGGTTCGCCGGCACCATCGACCTGCGGATCAACCCGACCGACCTGGTGACGGCCGAGCTGGGCTTCTCCTCCGCGCCGTGGATCCGGGGCAAGGGCTTCATGACCGAGGCCGCGCGGGCGCTCTGCGGCTTCGGGTTCGACCGGCTCGCCCTGGGCCGGATCGTCTGGCGGGCACATGTGGGCAACCACGGATCGAGAAGGGTGGCCGAGAAGGTGGGTTTCGTGGTCGAAGGGGTGCAGCGCGACAGCTGCGAGCAACGCGGCGTCCGGCTCGACGGCTGGGTGGCGACCCTGCTGAAGCGGGACCTGCGGTGAAGGTCGCGCTCAGGCCGTTCCGGGACGACGACGCCGACGCGGTCGCCGAGGCGTGCGGCGACCCGGTGATCGCCCACTACCTGCCGTTCCTGCCGCAGCCGTACACCCGCGACGACGCGCTGGAGTTCTTCCGGCGCAAGCCCGAGGACCTCGCGGTCGTCGACCCGGGGACCGACCGCGTGCTGGGCAGCGTCGGCTCGACCCCGCGCGGCGACGGCACCGCCGAGGTCGGCTACTGGGTGGCGCCGTGGGCCCGCCGCCAGGGGGTCGCCTCGGCCGCGCTCGACCAGTTCGCCGGGCGGCTCTTCGAGTCCGGTCTGCAGCGGCTGTACCTGGTGACCGCGCTGACCAACGGGGCGAGCCAGCGCGTCGCGGTCGCCGGCGGCTTCGTCCGGGAAGGCGTCGCGCGCGGCTCGACCAGGACCCGCGACGGCGGCTGGCAGGACATGGTCGTGTGGGCGCGGACCGCGGCCGACCCGCCGGGGCCGAGCGTGCGGGTGCTGCCGGACCTGCCCGGCGGCTCGCTCACCGACGGCGTCGTCACGCTGCGCCCGATCGTCGAGGAGGACGGGCCCGACACGTACCAGATGCGCAGCCTTCCGGACGTCAGCGGCCGCTCGGTCGTGGGCACCCCGATGGACCCGGCCGTCGTCGCCCGCCAGTGCGCCGAGTCGGTGTCGAAGTGGCTGGCCGGGCAGCGCGCCGAGATGACCGTCCGCGCCGCGGCCGACGACGGCTACCTCGGCGAGATCGCGCTGTTCTACGCGGAGCCGGCGCTGCGCGAGGCGATGATCGGCTACAGCCTCACCCCCGCCGCGCGCGGCAAGGGGTACGCGGCCCGCGCCGCCCGGCTCGTCACCGCCTGGGGGTTCGAGATCGGCATGGCGCGGATGATCGCCGGCACCGCGCCGGACAACATCGCGTCGCAGCGGGTGCTGGAGGCCGCCGGCTACCACCGGGAGGGCCTGCAGCGCGGGCGGCTACCCGGGCCGGACGGCACCAGGATCGACAACATTCAGTTCGCCAAGCTGCGCCCGGCGGCCACCTAGGCGTCATCGGGTGTTGCCGTGCGCCCGCGAGCATCGGGCGCATGCGTCGACGTGCAGTGATCTCGGGCATGGGAGTGGCCGCCGGGGCCGCGGTCCTCCCACAGGCCCTCGTCAGCCCGGCAGCCGCCCACACCGGCAAGCCGCCGAACCCGTCCCGGCCGCTGGTCATCGGCCACCGCGGGGCGAGCGGGCACCGGCCCGAGCACACCCTGGCCGCGTACCGCCTGGCGATCGCCATGGGCGCGGACTTCATCGAGCCGGACCTGGTGCCGACGAAGGACGGCCAGCTGGTCGCCCGGCACGAGAACGAGATCTCCGGCACCACCGACGTGGCGTCGAAGCCGCAGTTCGCGGGCCGTAGGACCACGAAGACCATCGACGGGGTCGCCGTCACCGGGTGGTTCACGGAGGACTTCACCCTCGCGGAGCTCAAGACGCTGCGTGCGGTCGAGCGGCTCCCCGCGGTGCGGGCGCACAACACCATCTACGACGGGTACTTCCAGATCCCGACCCTGCAGGAGGTCATCGACCTGGCGAAGTCCGCCGGGCGGGCCGCGGGCCGCCGCATCGGCGTGTACCCGGAGACGAAGCACCCCACCTACTTCGCGTCGATCGGGCTGGCCCTGGAGCCGCTGCTCGCCCGGGTGCTCAAGCGCAACGGCCTGGCCGGACGCGACGCGGCGGCCTTCCTGCAGTCCTTCGAGCCGACCAGCATCGAGAAGCTGCGCGGCCTGGTGGACACCCCGTCGGTGGTGCTGCTGGACGCGGTCGGCTCGCCGTTCGACTTCCGCAGCACCGGCGACCCGCGCACCTGGGCGGACCTCGCCAAGCCGGCCGGCCTGGACTGGCTCAAGACCTTCGCCGACGGCGTCGGCGCCACCAAGAACCTGGTCATCGCCCGGGACGCGGCCGGCAACCTGCTCCAGCCGACCCCGCTCATCGCCGACGCGCACGCGCGCGGCCTGCGGGTGCACGCATGGACCTTCCGCAACGAGAACCAGTTCCTGCCGCTGAACCTGCGCCGGGGCACCGACCCCAACGCGTGGGGCGACGTGATCACCGAGATCCGGACGTTCCTCGCGGCGGGGCTCGACGGCGTCTTCGCCGACTACCCGGACACGGCGGTGCTGGCCCGCGACCTGTAGGCGCCCCGTCAGTGGTTGCGGCGGGCCGGTCCAGCACCGGCCCGCCGCGACGGTTCACGCCGTCACCTGCGCTGGTCGCTCACGCGCCGAGGCTCATGACCCCGTAGTCGTACGCCTTGCGCCGGTACACGACGCTGGGCCGGCCCGACTCCTTGTCGTTGAACAGGTAGAAGTCGTGGCCCAGCAGCTCCATGTGGAACAGCGCGTCGTCCACGGTCATCGGCTCGCCCGGGTGCTCCTTCTCCCGCACGATGTGCCACGGCTGGTCGTCCTGCTCCTCGATCAGGTCGAACCCGTCCGCTTCGATCTGGTCCTCACGGCCACCCGCGGCGGCGACGCCGGCCCGCTCGGGCGGCGTGAACGCCAGCGACGCGGTCGCCGCGGCGACGGAGACGGGCGCGTGCCGTCCCCGGTGAACGCGCCGCCGGTCGGCGGCCCGGCTGAGTCTGCTGTCCAGCTTGGTGATCGCGGCGTCCAGCGCGCTGTAGAAGTCGGCGGCGCAGGCCTCCGCCCGGATCACCGGCCCCCGGGAGACACACGTGATCTCCACACGCTGGCAGTGATCGGATTGGCGCGGATTGCGCTCGTGAAACAACTCGACGTCGACGCGGATGAGCTTGTGGTCGTATCGCTCGACCTTCTGCAGCTTGTCTGCGACGTGCTGCCGGTAATGGTCGGGCACCTCGACGTTGCGGCCCTTGACGACGATGTCCACTCCTGGCCTCCCCCACGGGTCTAGCTAAAGAAACGGGTTTGGGTTCGGGTTTGTTGTCGGCACTAGATCGGCCCGAGCGCGCCTCCCCAGAGGCTGAGCCCACGCGGCACGCGACCGAAACGGATGGGGCAGCTTCCTCCCTTCCGAACCGGCGCTTCGCGGACGCCGGCTGAGGCTGATCGCACGGCTCTCGGTCAGCTCGTCTCTCGACGTTAAACCGAGGACAGCCACTAGTCACCCCTGGTTCACAAGAACTCTGTGTCCAACTCGTGAAACCCTCCTCGCGGATTACCCCGAGTGGCGCAAGAAGTCACGTTCCGCTCGTAACGCCACGAACGGCGCATGCTACGTGGCACGCTGCGTAGCGGCCAGCACGGCGACGCGGTCGACCCGGACCCCGGCGGCGGCGAGCCGGGCCGCTGACGCCGCGAGCGTCGACCCGGTGGTGATGATGTCGTCGACGAGCACGACCCGGCCCGTCGAGGCGCCGGCCGTGAGGCGCCGGCCGCGCACCGCGAACGCCGACCCGGCCGCCCGGGCCCGCTCGGCCGCCGACAGCTCGACCGAGTCCTCCCGCTTGGGCAGCGCCCGCAGCAGCCCCGCGACGCCGACGTCGACGCCCCGCCGCCGCAGCGCCACGGACGCCTCCCGCGCGATCCGGTCGATGTGGTCGCCGAACCGGCGCCGCGCCGCGGCCGAGGTGGCCGGCACCGGCACCAGCGTCACCACCCCACCGCCCCCGGCCGCCCCGAGCCCGGCGGCAGCCGAAGAACCGCGCGCCGCGCCGGACCGAACCACGCCGGGCGGCCCAGGCTCGGTGACGGCCGTGAGCACCACCCTCGCCAGGAGCCCGCCGAGCACCGGCGCCAGCTCGTGCCGGTTGCGTTCCTTGTACTGGATGAGCATCCGCCGTACCGATCCCGCGTACGCCGCCAGGGCGTACACCGGCGGCAACCCGGGCGGCTCGGGCACCGGCCGCGTCCGGCCCGGCCGGGCGGCCGCGAGCGCCTCCCGGCACGGCCCGCACAGTGCCTGCCGCGCGGGCTCGTCGCAGCCCGCGCAGGTGGCCGGCAGCACCAGGTCCAGCAGATCGGCGAGCACGACGCCGCTCAGTCCGCGTAGAAGGGCGATGTCGGCTTCCCGGTCGGCGGCGGGCTCGCCGATGGCGACACCGCCGGGCCGGCGTTGCTCAGCTTGATCTCGCTGGTGTTGTCGGCGAACACGGCCCGCGCCTGCTGGTTGGCCTCGAACAGGACCAGTACCTGCTGCAGCGACTCGGTCGGGTCGTTGGTCCGCGCCGACAGCTGGCTGATGATGTAGGTGCTGGTGTCGCTCGGTCTGCGCAGCGGCAGCGGGGTCTCGCCCGTGCCGTCGATGCTCGTCGAGATCAGCGAGTAGCTCGCGTTGGGCAGCAGGTTCCCTTCCGGGCTGGGCTTGCCGCCGATCGCGAGCGTGGTCTCGCTGAGCCACCCGATGGCCTGGTTGTCGCCGAGGGTGTTGGGCACCGGGCGCTGCTCGCCGAGCCGCAGCCGGCCGTTCTCGATCCGGACCGGGGCGATCATGGCTTTGCCGTTGACGATGAGCGCGATGCGCCGCCCGTCGGGCGCCACCGAGAACGCCGACACCGCGGTGAGGGTCGCGTCGCCGGCGCCGGACACGATGCCCGGCACGACGTCGGCCTTCGCCGCCTCGCCGGCCTTCGCCGGTGGCGTGACCGTCCACAGCCGGCTGCCGTCGGCGACCAGGAACCGCTGCGCCGGCCGGTTGATCCAGGCGGGCCGGCTCAGCGCGGCGCTCGGCGGGACGGTGCTGTCGACGTACTTCGGCTCGGCCGAGGAGTCCGCGCCGCTGACGACCAGCTGCTGCTTGCCGTTCAGCCGGCGGACCAGCGCCGCCCGCGTGTGCTCTCGGTTGATCGTGGCCGACACGACGCCGGTGTTGAACGGCCCGGGCAGGAACAGCTGCGGCGGGCCGCCGACCGGGATGTCGGACGGGCGGACCACCCCGTCGACGACGACGAACTTCTCCTGGTCGGGCTCGCCCGGCACGACGGCGGCGTTGTCGCTCTCGTAGCCGTCGGAGGCGTTCGTGGTGTCCTTGGCGTTCTCGTACGACAGCGTGACGGGCGGGTGCCGCTCCAGCGACCAGCGGATCTGGCTCGACAGCTTACGCAGGTCCTCCGGGCTCTTCGCCCGCGCCTTCGAACTGAGGTTCACCACCACGCTGCCGTCGGGTTGCAGCGTCGGCTTGTCCTTCGTCTCGACGTCCGACGGCAGCTTCTCCACCACCGGGGCCAGCCACGTGGACGGGCCGTCGACGAGCCACAGCATGACCTCGCTGACCCGCTTCGAGGCCGGCAGCACCCGCGGCATGTAGCGCAGGTCGGGCACCAGCTTCGGCGCGTCGACGCCCGACTCCCAGAAGTAGACGGGCTGTGGCTGATACCACTCGTTGAGCCCGCCGACGCTGAGCAGCATGGTGTCGGGCACTTTGGACAGCCGCATCTCGCCGCCGCTCTCCTCGCCCTCGAACACGAAGTTCGGCTCGAAGTTGTCGGGCAGCTGCGCCGACACGAGCTGCCCGTCGCGGTTGAGCTGGCCGATCGGGGTGAACTCGACCGCGAGGCTGCTCCGGTTGGTGCCCGGCACCCCCTCGAGGTTGTTGAACTTCGCCTGCACCACGATCAGGGGTGCCTGCGGCCCCGGCGACCACCGGTCCCGCGCCGCCTCCGTCATGAACGTCTTCATGCGGGCCTGGGTCTCCGAGACCGCGTCCGGCTGGTCGGGACTGGTGACGTTGCCGCCGACGGACGTCATCAGGTACCGCACGACGAGGTCCGACAGGTTGTTGACGCCCTGCGGGCTCGGCGGGTCCTGGGCGCGGTCCTGGGCCGGGTTCAGCGTCGCGGCGGGGCCGACGTACTTCGGATCGGTGCTGTCGGGCAGGCTGCAGCCACCGAGCAGCAAGGCAGTGACAGCCAACCCGGCGACCAACCGCCGGACCGTGCTCACGGCGTCTCCCCGATCAGTGCGGCCTCGTCGGCGCGGGCGTCGTCGGGCACCAGGCGCAGCGGCGAGGAGACCAGCCGGTCGCCGGAGCGCACCGGCAGGGTCAAGCGGAATTGGGCCCCCTTGCCGGGCGCGCCCCACGCCTCCAGCCAGCCGCCGTGCAGCCGGGCGTCCTCCAGGCTGATCGACAGGCCGAGCCCGGTGCCACCGGTCTGGCGGGCCCGGGACGGGTCCGCCCGCCAGAAGCGGTTGAACACGAGCTTCTCCTCGCCGGTCTTGAGGCCGACCCCGTGGTCGCGCACAGTCACCGCCGCCGCGGCCTCGTCGATGGCCAGGGTCACCACCACGGGCTTGCCCTCGCCGTGCTCGATGGCGTTGCCGAGCAGGTTGCGCAGCACCCGCTCGACCCGCCGCGGGTCGACCTCGGCGATCGCGCCGTCCTCGGGGGCGTCCACGCGCAACGGTACGCCGCAGCGCTCGGCGAGCGACTCCAGCCGCTCGGCCACCCGCCGCACGATCGGCACGAGGTCGGTCGGCTCGGCGTCCAGCGCGGCGAACCCGGCGTCGAACCGGCTGATCTCCAGCAGGTCGGTGAGCAGGTCCTCGAACCGGTCCAGCTCCGCCTGCAGCAGCTCCGCGCTGCGCGCGGCGGCGGGGTCGAAGTCGTCGCGGGAGGCGAACAGCAGGTCGGCGGCCATCCGCACGGTGGTCAGCGGGGTGCGCAGCTCGTGCGACACGTCGGAGGTGAAGCGCCGCTGCAGGCGCGACATCTCCTCCAGCCGGACGATCTGGCGCTGCAGGTTGGCCGCCATCTGGTTGAACGCGGCCGCCAGCCGGGCCAGGTCGTCCTCGCCCTTGACCTGCATGCGCTGGTCGAGCAGGCCGGCGGAGAGCCGCTGCGCGGTGCGGGCGGCGACCCGGACCGGTTTGACCACGAGCCGGGTCATCGTGGCCGCGATCAGCGCCAGCAGCGCCACGAGCGCGATGCCGGTGACCGTCACGACCAGCGCGACGAACTCGACCAGCTCGTTCTCGGCCTTCAACGGCAGCAGGTAGTACAGCTCCAAGGGCTCGCCACCGGTGACGATCGGGGTGCCCATCACCAGGTAACGGGTCGGCCCTTGGCCGACGTCGAGCGTCTCGATCTGCTGGTAGGTGCCGGGCCGGTCGCCGACGACCGACTCGCGCAGCTTGCGCATCGGGGCCTGCCGCATCACCGCGGCCGCGCTGGTGTCGGGCGAGGCTTCCGCCAGCGAGTTGCGCCGCAGGATGATCACCTCGGAGTCGGGCACGTCCATCGACCTGGACAGGTCCGTCGCGACGACCCGCACCTGGCCGGGCAGGCCGGGGTCGTCGGCCTGGGTGTAGCCCTCCAGCTTCTTGGCGGCCTCCCGGGCGCCGCGCAGGATCCGCTCCTTCGACGTGTCGACCTGGGTGCGCAGCACGCCCTGGCTGATCAGCGACGCGACCGTGTAGCCGAACGCCGACACCAGGATCGCCGAGAGCAGCAGCGTGATGCCCACGACCCGGAACTGCAGCGACCGCCGCCACTGCCGCCGCGCCGCGGCGTAGTAGCGCCGCAGCCGGCGGCTGGCCGCGAGCGGGACCAGCCGCCGCGGCCGGAGGCGGCGGACACGGCGGACCTGCACGATGATCGGGTCGATGCGCAACACGGTGGGGCCCTATCCCTGGATCAGCCGGTGCCGGCCTTGTAGCCCACGCCGCGGACGGTCAGGATGATCTCCGGCTTCTCCGGGTCGGGCTCGATCTTGGCGCGCAGCCGCTGGACGTGCACGTTGACCAGGCGGGTGTCGGCGGCGTGCCGGTAGCCCCAGACCTGCTCGAGCAGCACCTCGCGAGTGAAGACCTGGCGCGGCTTGCGGGCCAGGGCCACCAGCAGGTCGAACTCGAGCGGGGTCAGCTTGACCTCCTCGCCGTCGCGCATGACGGTGTGCGCCGGCACGTCGATGGTGATCTGGTTGCCGGGCGGACCGATCGTCAGCAGCTCGGGGGCGACGTCCTCGCCGCGGCGCAGCCGGGCCCGCATGCGGGCGACCAGCTCCTTGGGCTTGAACGGCTTCATCACGTAGTCGTCGGCGCCGGACTCCAGGCCGAGCACCACGTCGACCGTGTCGCTCTTGGCGGTGAGCATGACGATCGGCACGCCGGACTCGGCGCGGATGGACCGGCACACGTCGATGCCGGACATGCCGGGCAGCATCAGGTCGAGCAGGACGATGTCGGGCCGGCTGTCCCGGAACGCGCCGAGCGCACGCTCGCCGTCCGCGACGAACGAGGGGAGGAAGCCTTCGCTGCGCAGGACGATGCCGAGCATCTCGGCAAGGGCGGGGTCGTCGTCGACCACCAGGACACGGGCTCTCATGCGGTCCAATATTTCACCTCGACGCCCGAAGGTGGGAACCCGATGCCCGATCTTGGCGAGTTTCCGGCTTTCCGGTAGGGCGGACCACCACATTCGCACCCGCCGACTACGGTGTCGGCGTGGAGCAGCCCAGCCCCGTCATCCCCTTGCGTCCGCTCACGTTCGGTGAGCTGCTGGACGCGGCGGTGCAGCTGCTGCGCACCAATGCCCGATTGCTCCTGATCGCCGCGTTCGTGCTGGCCGTGTGCGAGCAGGCGGTGCTGTTCCCGTTGCGTGCCGCCGCCGGCGTCGACGGCACGACGGACGTGTTCACCAGCGACGACGGCGGGCTGTGGTGGCTGGTCTTCTGCGTCGGGCTGAGCACCGAGGGCGTCGTGCTGGCGCTGCTCGGCGGGCTGACCGGTGCCGCCGCCGGGCCCGCCCTGCTCGGCACGCCGGTGCCGGCCCGCGACCTGCTGCGTCAGTGGGGGCGGCGGGCCCCGGCGCTGCTGCTGCTGGCGCTGGCCGTCGGCCTGATCCTGCTGCCGAGCGCTGTCGTGGCGCTGCCCTGGTTCTTCTTCTTCGGCGCGATCGGCCTGGCCGCGCCCGCCCTGGTGGTCGACCGGGTCGGCCCCGGCCGCGCATTGACCCGCTCGCTCAACCTCGCCCCGGTCGGGATGCGCGGGGTGGCGATCCGGCTGGGCGGTTACGGCGGCTGGGCGGCGATCCGGGTGGCGATCGGCTGGGGCACCAGCACGCTGCTGGAGACCGTGCTGCCGCACGACGCGCTGCTCAGTCAGATCACCACCGTCGCCGTGTGGATCCTGGCGAACACGGTCGTCTACGCCGCGCTCGCCTGCCTCGACGCGGTGCTCTACCTGGAGACCCGGATGCGCGTCGAGGGCCTGGACGTCGCCGTCGGCCGCTCCCGCCGGCTCGGCCGCCCCGTCGACCTGGCGCACACCGCCCTGCTCGGCTCGGTGCGGCGATGACGCGCGGCTGGGCGGAGCTGCTGCAGCTGCTCGACGACACGATCGGCGTGCCGCTGCTGGTGTTCGGCCTGCTGCTGCTGTCGGTCATCGGCGGCGCCCTGCACTACTGGTACCCGCGCTGGATCCCGACCCGGTTCCCGCGGCTGCGCCGGTCGAAGCGGGCGAAGCGCGCGAAGAAGGACACGCCGGAGCCCGAGGAGGTGCCCGAGCCGGCCGAGGAGGACCTGGCGTCGTCCGGCGACGAGCTGCCCGATCTGCCGGCGCGGGTGTTCCTGTCGCTCGCCGACCGGCTCGCCGCGGAGGGCCGCTACGCCGAGGCGGTGCGCGAGCGGCTCCGCGCGATCGTGCGCGGCCTGGCCGACCGGCGCGCGGTGGAGATCCTGCCCGGCATGACGGTCACCGAGGTGGCGCTCGCGGCGGCGGCGGTGGAGCCGGCGGTCGAGTCGCCGTTGCGCGGCGCGACCGGCGTCTTCTCCGACATCTGGTACGGCCAGGTGCCCGCCACCGCCGAGCACGACACCCTGATGCGGCAGTACGCGGCGGAGGTCGACGCATGAGGAAGGCGCGTTCCCGGCGCTGGCTGCGGCTGGCGGTGCCGCCCGTCGTGGTCCTGCTGGCCCTGCTGACGGGCGTGGTGCTGTACCAGTGGGAGCAGCCCGACGAGGACGACCCCGCGTACCTGTCGCCGGTGAGCACCGCCGGCATCGGCGCCAGCTCCCTCGCCGACGCGGTGCGGGGCGCCGGGGTCACGGTCTCCCGGGTCGGCGGCACCGCCGACGCCTTCCGCCCAGAGCACCGCGGCGACGTCACGATCCTGCTCACCACCCCGCAGTTCGTGCACCCCGAGTACCTGCGCCGGCTCGCGCTGCTGCCGGGCTCGACCCGGGTCGTGGTCATCGAGCCGAGCCGGCAGACCCTGCTGCGCGGCCAGCTGCCGATCGAGGGCAGCCGCCGGGCGTACGCCAGCGGGGTCAGCGCGCCGGGCTGCGACTTCGGGCCCGCGACCGACGCCGGCCCGGCCGCGGTGCGCCGCACCCGCTACGGACCCGTCGACACCGGTGTCGAGCGGCAGCTCGCCCGCTGCTACGACGACTCGCTCGTGCTGTTCAGCCGCGGCTGGACGACGATGGCGATCGTCGGCTCGGCCGACCCGTTCCGCAACGACCGCATCGGCGAGCACGGCAACGCCCGGCTCGCCCTCGGCCTGCTGACCGCCAGGCCGCGGCTGGTCTGGGTCGACCTGCACCACCGCGAGGCGCCGCCCGACCCGGAGCGCGACCCGGGCCTGGGCGGTCCGACGCTGCGGCCGGACCAGACGACCGGGCCGAGCCCGGCGCGGACCACCCCCTCCCGCGTGCCGACCGCGACCGCCCCCGGCGGCGCCGGCAGCGCCGGGGGCAGCGGTCCGGCCAGCTCGGCGCCGGGCGGCGAGGGGGACACGCCGGTCGCCGACCCGCCGAACCCGCTGTGGCAGGCGTTCCCGGCCTGGACCTACGTGGTCGCCGTGCTGCTCGTCGTCGCGTTCCTGCTGTACGCCCTCGCCCGGGCCCGCAGGATGGGCGGGCCGGTCGTGGAGCCGCTGCCCGTGGTGGTCCGCGCCGGCGAGACGGTCACCGGCCGCGGCCGGCTCTACCAGCGGGCCAGGGCCCGCGAGGAGTCCCTCACGACGCTGCGGGCCGCCGCGCTGAGCAGGATGGCCCGGCTGCTGCGGCTGGATCCCGGCACCGGCCGGGAGAGGGTCGTGGCCGCGGTCGCCGCGGCGAGCGGCTGGCCGCCGCACCTGGTCATGGACACGCTCTTCGGCGCCCCGCCCGAGGACGACGACTCGCTGGTCGCCGCGGCCGTCCGGCTGGAGGCCCTGGCCGAGTCCCTGGGCGCGGCCGTCACCACCGAACAACCCGACTTCTCAGAAGGAGCCCGACGGTGACCGACACCGCTATCCCGCTGGCCCAGCCGGCGCCCGAGCCGGTCGGCGACCCGCAGCACGCCCGCGCGGCCCTCGGCCGGCTGCGGGCCGAGGTCGGCAAGGTCGTCGTCGGCCAGGACGCCGTCGTGTCCGGCATGGTGATCGCCCTGCTCGCGCGCGGGCACGTGCTGCTGGAGGGTGTGCCGGGGGTGGCGAAGACGCTGCTGGTGCGCACCGTCGCCGCGGCGCTGGACCTGGACACCAAGCGGGTGCAGTTCACCCCGGACCTGATGCCGGGCGACGTCACCGGATCGCTGATCTTCGACGCCCGCACCGCCGAGTTCGAGTTCCGCGAGGGGCCGGTCTTCACCAACCTGCTGCTCGCCGACGAGATCAACCGGACACCGCCGAAGACGCAGGCGTCGCTGCTGGAGGTCATGGAGGAGCGCCAGGTCTCCGTCGAGGGCCGGGCCCGCCCGCTGCCGGACCCGTTCCTGGTCGCCGCGACCCAGAACCCGATCGAGTACGAGGGCACCTACCCGCTGCCGGAGGCGCAGCTGGACCGGTTCCTGCTGAAGCTGACCGTGCCGCTGCCGACCCGGGAGGAGGAGCTCGGCGTGCTGCGCGCCCACCACCAGGGCTTCGACCCGCGCCGGCTGCACGACGCGGGGGTGCGCGCGGTCGCGACCGCGGCCGACCTCGCCGCCGCCCGCGCCGCCGTGCAGCAGGTCGCGGTCGCCGACGGGGTGCTGGCGTACGTGGTCGACCTGTGCCGCGCGACCCGCCGGTCGCCGTCGCTGGAGCTGGGCGCGTCGCCGCGCGGCGCGACGGCGCTGCTCGCCGCGGCGAAGGCGTGGGCGTGGCTGACCGGCCGCGAGTACGTCACGCCCGACGACGTGAAGGCCCTGGCCCGCCCGACGCTGCGGCACCGGGTGCGGCTGCGGGCGGAGGCGGAGCTGGAGGGCGTCACCGCCGACGCGGTGCTCGACTCCGTGCTGGCCACGGTGCCGACCCCCCGATGACCCGCCGTCCCGCACCGCACCGGTCCGCGGCCGCGCCGGCGGGCACCGGGGGGCCCGAGTGATCACCTGGCGCCCGGCCGCCGCCGTCGCCGCCGGGACGCTGCTGCTCGCGCTGGCCGGCGTCGCCCTCGGCGACCGGGTCGGCGGGGCGTGGCTGTGGCTCGGCGCGGCGGCCCTGCTCACCGCCGTCGCCGCCGCCTGTGCCCTGGACGCCGTCGCCGCGGTGCCGCCGAAGGCGCTGACGCTGACCCGCTCCGGCCAGCGGTCGCTGTGGCTCGGCGACACGGGCACGGTCGAGCTGACCGTGCGCAACGGCGCCGGCCGGCCGTTCACCGGGCGGGTCCGCGACGCGTGGGTGCCGTCCGCCGGCGCGCACCCGACCGAGCAGGATGTGCGGATCGGGCCGGGCCGGACGGTCCGGCTGACCACGACGCTGACCCCGACGCGGCGCGGCGACCGGCCGGCGGTCCGGGTCACGCTGCGCTCCTACGGCCCGCTGCGCCTCGCGTACCGGCAGACCACCCGGCGCGCCGCGGACGCCATGACACCGCCGTGGCAGCTGCGGGTGTACCCGGCGTTCGCGTCCCGGCGGATCCTGCCGGAGAAGGTCGCCCGGCTGCGCGTGCTGGACGGCTCGGTGGTGACCCGCGGCCGCGGCCAGGGCACCGAGTTCGACACGCTGCGCGAGTACGTCATCGGCGACGACGTGCGCTCGATCGACTGGCGCGGCAGCGCCCGCCGCTCCGACGTGGTGGTGCGCAGCTGGCGGCCGGAGCGCGACCGGCGGCTCGTCTGCGTCCTGGACACGGGCCGCACCTCGGCGGCGCGCATCGGCGACGAGCCGCGCCTGGACGCGGCCATGGACGCGGCGCTGCTGCTCGCCTCCGTCGCCGCCCGGGCCGACGACCGGGTCGACCTGCTCGCCGTCGACACCGCGGTCCGCGCGTCGGTGACCAACGTGGACAAGAGCACCCTGCTGTGGCGGCTCGTCACCGCGATGGCCCCGCTGCAGCCGGCGCTGGTCGAGACGGACTTCGGCCTGGTCGCCGGGGAGATCCTGCGGCGGGAGCGCAAGCGCGCGCTGGTGGTGCTGTTCACCGCCCTGGAGCCGGGGGCGCTCGGCGACGGGCTGCTGCCGGTCCTGCCGCAGCTGGCCGCCCGGCACAAGGTCGTCGTGGCCGCGGTGCACGATCCCGAGCTGAGCCGCATGGCGCAGGTCCCGCCGGACGCCGCCGCCGAGGAGGTGTACGCCGCGGCCGCCGCCCAGCGGACCCTGGCCGAGCGGGAGCGGGTCAGCGCCGCGCTGCGCCGCCACGGCGTGGAGGTGGTCGACGCCCCGGCGGACGTGTTCGCGTCCCGGGTCACCGACCACTACCTGGCGCTCAAGGCCACCGGCCGGCTGTAGCCGCCGGGCTCAGGCCGTCGGCACGGGGGCCTCGGTCAGCTCCTCCGGCAGGTCCGTCGACTCGCCCTCCAGGTGCGCCGCGCGGCCGAGGATCACCACGTACGCGAGGAACGCCAGCCAGACCAGCGCCCCGATGACGTCCTTGACCGGCATCGGCAGGGAAGACGGCGTGAGGAAGCCCTCCAGGACGCCGCTGACCAGCAGCACCACCACGAGGCCGAGCGCGACCAGCATGCCCTCGCGGGCCGCCTCGACGAGCGCGCGGCCGCGGGTGCGCAGCGGGCCGGGCGCGATCCAGGCCCAGCCGACGCGCAGCCCGACCCCGGCGCCGACGAAGACCGCGGTCAGCTCCAGCAGACCGTGCGGCATGATCATGCCGAAGAAGACGTCGCCGCGCCCGTAGGCGATCATCACGCCGCCGGTCAGCCCGACGTTGAGCGCGTTGGTGAACAGCACGACCAGCACCGGCAGGATCAGCACGCCGCCGGCGAGGCACTCCGCGGTGAGCACCGCGTTGTTGGTCCACACGCGCAGCGTCTGGTTCTGCGACGCGAACTGGCTGTAGTAGCCGACGAAGTCGCTCTGGATCATCCTGGTGATCGTCGCGTCGTCCATGAACAGCTCGGCGACCTCGGGGTTGGCCACCACGTACCCCATGATGCCGAACGCGACGAGGCTGAACGTCGTGGCGACGGCCGACCACCACGGCCACGCCCGGTAGACGGCGAGCGGGAACCCGGCCACGAAGAAGTGCCCGACCCGCTGCCAGGAGAACGCGGGCGTGCCCGTGATCGCGTTGCGGGCCGCGAGCACCAGCCGGGACAGGCGGGCGACCAGCGCCGGGTCGGGCGAGCGGCTGCGCACGACCGACAGGTGCGTGGCGGCGCGCTGGTAGAGCGCGACCAGCTCGTCGGCCTCGGCGGCGGTCACCCGCCGGCGGCGGGCCAGCTGGTCCAGCCGCCGCCACTCGGCCGCGTGCTCCGCCACGTATGCGTCCAGATCCACGACGGCAGCGTAGACGGCCCCGGCACCCCACGCGGTCCACCGTCGCGGCGCCGCTGTTGCACACTGTTGCCCATGAGCATCGCCACCGCCCCGGAGAGCCCAGGAGACCGCCTGGTCAGCGGGGAGGCCGTCGAGCTCGACGTGCGCGTCGCCCGGCTCGGCTCGCGGGTGCTCGCCCTGATCATCGACGCCTTCGGCCAGGTGGCGCTCTTCATGTTCCTGGTCGTGCTGGCCGCGCTGTTCCGCCTGGTGAGCAGCGCCGCCGGGCTCTTCGACGACGGCCTGGGCCAGGCGGTCTTCACGGTCATCCTGGCGACCGTCACGCTGGGGTACCCGGCGTTCTTCGAGACGGTCCTGCGCGGGCGCACCCCCGGCAAGGCCGCGATGGGGCTGCGCGTGGTGCGCGACGACGGCGGGCCGGTGCGCTTCCGGCACGCGTTCACCCGGGCCCTGGTCGGCATGACCCTGGAGTGGCCCGGCCTGCTGCTGCCCGTGGTCACCTGGGTCGCGAGCCTCGGCACGATGCTCGTCGGCCGCGGCGGCAAGCGGCTCGGCGACTGGGCCGCCGGCACCATCGTCATCCACGAGCGGACCCCCGCCAGCTGGGGCTGGGTGCCGGCGATGCCGCCGCCGCTGCGCGGCTGGGCGGCCCGGCTCGACCTGACCGGCCTGGACGACAGCCTGGCGCTCGCCGTGCGGCACTTCCTGGCCCGCAACCGCGAGATCACCGAGCCGTCCCGCACGGCCCTGGGCCGCGCCCTGGCCCGCGAGGTCGCCATGTGCACGACTCCCCCGCCTCCGCCGGAGGCGCCTGGGTGGGCGTACCTGGCGGCGGTGATCGCCGAGCGCAACCGGCGGGCGAGCGTGCAGCTGGTCAAGGCCCGCGCGGCGTCGGCCAGCGTGTGGCCCGGTCTGCCCGCCGCAGGCGGCCCGCAGCTCGTCGGCCCGTTCGAGCCGGCCCCGGCGTCGCACCCGCTGCGCCCCGCCGTGCCGCGGTAGCCGCCGCGCACAGGCCGGGGCCGCCGGGACACGTGCCGCGGCCCCGGCCTGTGCGCGCAGACCGGGGCCGGGAGCGGGGCGTCCTAGACGAGCTGGACGGCCTCCGCGTAGTGGCAGGCGCTGCGGTGGCCCTGACCGCGGTCGGTCAGGGCGGGCACCTCGTTCGTGCACAGCTCGCGTTCCTGCGCGCTGAGCTGGCCGGCGAACTTCGGGCAGCGGGTGCGGAACCGGCAGCCGCTCGGCGGGTCGACCGGGCTGGGCACGTCGCCGGTGAGCAGGATCCGCTGCCGGACCCGTTCCTTGCGCGGGTCCGGCAGCGGGATCGCCGAGATGAGCGCCTGCGTGTACGGGTGCGACGCCTTCGTGAACAGGTCCTCGACCGTCGCCGTCTCCACGATGCGGCCCAGGTACATGACCGCGACGCGGTGGGCGATGTGCCGGACCACGGACAGGTCGTGGGAGACGAACAGGTAGGACAGCCCGAGCTCGCGCTGCAGGTCCTCCAGCAGGTTGATGACCCCGGCCTGGATGGAGACGTCCAGCGCGGACACCGGCTCGTCGAGGACCAGCACCTTCGGCCGCAGGGCCAGCGCGCGGGCGATGCCGATGCGCTGGCGCTGGCCGCCGGAGAACTCGTGCGGGTAGCGGTTGCCGTGCTCGGCGTTGAGCCCGACGGTCGACATCAGCTCGCGGACCTTGGCCGCGCCGCCGTCGGAGAACAGGCCGTGGATCCGCAGCGGCTCGGCGATGATCTCGAACACCGTCATGCGGGGGTCGAGTGAGGCGAACGGGTCCTGGAACACGATCTGCAGGTCGCGGCGCAGCGGCCGCATCTGCGCGCGGGACAGTTGGGCGAGATCCTTGCCCGCGTAGTGGATCTCGCCGCTGGTCGGGCGGATCAGGTTGAGCAGCAGCCGGGCCGTGGTCGACTTGCCGCACCCCGACTCGCCGACCAGGCCGAGGGTCTCGGTGGCGCCGATGTCGAAGGAGACGTCGCAGACGGCGTGCACCTCGCCGATCCGCCGGCGCAGGATGCCCCGCGAGCGGACCGGGAAGTGCTTGACCAGGTTGCGGGCCGAGATCACGGTCCCGGTCGCGGCCGGCTTGGTGAGTTCGGTCGTCATGCGGCGTCCTCCGGCGTGTCGGCGGCCAGGGCCGTGTCGGCCACCGCGACCTCTTCGGTGTCCACGTCGACGGAGGTCACCGCGAAGACGTCGGTGGCCTGCGTGTCGACGAGAGAAGTGCTGAAGTGGCAGGCCGCGGCGTGCTGGCCGCCGGGCTCGACCGGGAGCAGGTCGGGTTCGACCTCCTCGCAGACGTCCTGGGCCATCGGGCAGCGCGGCCGGAACGGGCACCCGGGCGGCAGGTTGAGCAGCGACGGCGGCGTCCCGACGATCGGGGTGAGCCGGGCGTCGCGGCCCTCGTCGACGCGGGGCAGGCTGCCCAGCAGGCCGAGGGCGTAGGGCATCCGCGGCCGGTAGAAGATGTCGTCGACGGTGCCCGACTCGACCAGCTTGCCGGCGTACATGACGCAGACCCGGTCGGCGTGCCCGGCGATGACGCCGAGGTCGTGCGTGATGAGCACCAGCGCGGCGCCGATCTCCGTGCGGGCCGCCTCGAGCGCCTCCAGGACCTGCGCCTGGACGGTGACGTCCAGCGCCGTGGTCGGCTCGTCGGCGATCATGACCTCGGGGTTGTTCGCCATCGCGATGGCGATCACGACCCGCTGGCGCATGCCGCCGGACATCTCGTGCGGGTAGTTGTTCACCCGCTGCTCCGGGAACGGGATGCCGACGACCTTGAGCAGGTCGACCGCGCGTTCCCAGGCGGCGCGCTTGCTCACGTCGTGGTGCACCAGGACGGCCTCGGCGATCTGCTTGCCGACGCTGTACACCGGGTTCAACGAGGTCAGCGGATCCTGGAAGATCATCGCCAGGTTCTTGCCGCGGATCTTGCTCATCTCGCGGTCGTTCTTGCCCAGCAGCTCCTCGCCGCGGAAGCGGGCCGAGCCGGTGATCTTCGCGGAGCTGGGCAGCAGCCCCATGAGCGCGAGCGACGTGACCGACTTGCCGGAGCCCGACTCACCGACGATGCCGAGCGTCTCGCCGCGCCGCAGCGTGTACGACACGCCCCGGACCGCCTTGACCAGGCCGTCCTCGGTGGGGAACGAGACGCTGAGGTTGTCGACCTCCAGCACGGTGTCGGTCGCGGTGGGGCGGGTGTTGAGTTCGATGGAGGTCATCGGCGCACCAGTGTCTGTCGGGGGTCGAACGCGTCGCGCAGGCCGTCACCGATGAAGTTGACGGTCAGCGCGATGAGGATGATGAACATGCCCGGGAAGTAGAACAGCCACGGCTGGTCCTGCACGGAGAGCTTGGCGTCGTTGATGAGCAGGCCCAGGGAGGTGTCCGGGCGCTGCACGCCGAAGCCGATGAAGGACAGCGCGGTCTCGGCGAGGATCGTGGTGGCGATCATCACCGTGGCCGCGACGATGATCGTGCCGAGGGCGTTGGGCAGCAGGTGCCGGACGATGATGCGCAGGTCGCTCGCGCCCATCGCCTTGGCCGCCTCGACGAACTCCTGCTCGCGCAGCGACAGCACCACGCCGCGGACGACCCGGGAGACGCCGGCCCAGGCCAGGAACGACAGCACGAGGGCGAGCCCCCACCAGCTGGCGCCGCCCTGGAAGTTGACCGACAGGGTCACCGCGATCGCGATGCTGGGCAGGGTCAGCACCACGTCGGCGATGCGCATGAGCAGCCCGTCCACCCGGCCACGGTAGAAGCCGGCGACGGCGCCCCACAGCGCGCCGAAGGTGGTCGCGATCAGCGCGACGAGCAGCGAGATCTTCAGCGACTGCTGGGTGCCGCGCATGCTCTGGCCGAGAAGGTCGTGGCCGGCCTGGTCGGTGCCGAGCGGATACTGCGCCGACGGCGGGGAGAAGCTCGGGCCGTCGATGTAGGCGTAGTCGTACTTCCACAGCAGCGGCCCGACGAACGCGAACAGCACGATGAGCAGGAACAGCACGAGGCTGCCGACGGCGAGCCGGTGCCGCAGGAAGCGGCGCAGCACCAGCTCGAGCTGGCTGCGCTGGCGCGTGGTCAGGACGGGGGTGGTCTCGGGGGCCTTGGTGACCAGTGAGCTACTCATAGCGGATCCTCGGGTCCAGCACGGCGTAGAGGAGGTCGGCGATGATGTTGAAGACGATCACCACGAGGCCGGAGACGAGCAGCCAGCCGAGCAGCGAGTTGACGTCCCGCCGGGTGACGGACTCCAGCAGGTAGGTGCCCATGCCGGACCAGTTGAAGACGGTCTCGGTGATCACCGCGCCGCCGAAGATCCCGCCGATGTCGACGGCCGTGATGGTGGCGAGGGGGATCAGCGCGGTCCGCAGCGCGTGGCGGATCATGACCTGCCGGCGGCGCAGCCCCTTGGATCGGGCCAGCCGCACGTAGTCGCTGTTGAGCACCTCGAGCATCGCGCTGCGCTGGTACCGGCTCCAGGCCGCGTACGTGATCAGCGTCAGCGAGATGGTGGGCAGCACCATGTGCCCCGCGATGTCGGTGATCTTGCCCCACGTGTCGAACGTGTCGTGGTTGTAGTCCTGATCGCCGAGCGTGTAGAAGACCTGGGATCCGGTGCTCTGGTTGTACGCGACGCCGGCCTCCTTGAGCAGCAGCGCCAGCCAGAACGACGGGATGGACAGGGCGAGGAAGCCGACGAAGGTGAAGCCGTAGTCGATCTTGCTGTACTGCTTGACGGCGCTCAGCACGCCGGAGATCACGGCCAGGAGCACGGCCAGCAGCATGGCGACGAAGACCAGGCGCAGGGTGACCCAGAGCCGGTCACCGAGCTGGTCGCCGATGTTGATGGTCTTCTCGGTGGACTGGCCGAAGTCGCCGTGCAGGACGAGGTTGCCGAGCCAGTTCACGTACCGCTCCACCAGGGGCTTGTCGAGGCCCAGCCGGTGGGCCTCCAACTGCCTGGTCTCCAGCGGCACCGGTGGGTTGCGCGCTTCCATGTCGTCGATGGGGTTGCCCGAGAACGAGGCGACGACGAACACGAATATCGAGGCGGCGATGAGCACCGGGATTCCGATCAGGAGCCGGCGCACCGCATAGGCGATCATGAGTTTCCTCCGCTGTTCGCAGGTGCGGGAAGACCCCGGACGCCGGTCGGCGTCCGGGGTCCCCGTCGATCCGGCGCGTCAGGCCGCTTTCTGGCCCCACTCCTGGATGTTGTACGTCGGGCTCCACTGCGTGGCGTTGTCGCGGATGTTGACGTAGTCCGAGTACGTGAACGTCAGCGTGGGCTTCTGGGCCAGCGGCAGGACATAGGCGTCCTTGACCATGAGCTCGTTGCCCTGGTTGATCAGGTCGGCGGCCTTCTTCGGGTCGAGCGACCGGGCGCCCTCGTTGGTCAGCTTGTCGACCTCGGCGTTGGAGTAGCTGCCGTAGTTGCCGCCGTTGCCGGTGACCCAGTTCTGCTCGGCCGAGCCCTGGAAGAGCGGGCTGCCGACCCAGGCGAAGATGATCATGTCGTAGTCGGCGGACGAGAGCGTCTTGCCCAGCGTCTCGGTGACCTCGATCTTGATGTCCAGACCGATGTTCTTCAGCGCGGCCTGGACCAGCTCGCCGGTCGTGGCGCGCAGCTGGTTGCCCTTGGTGTGGCGGAAGCGCAGCGACGGCACGGCCTCGCCGGTCTTCGTGATCAGCTTGCCGTTCTCGATCTTGTAACCGGCGTCGGTGAGGATCTTCTTGGCCTTCTCGATGTCGCCGGAGCCCTGGCCCGTCGGGGTGACGAAGTCCTTGTAGTTCGGGTCACCCGGGAAGAAGTTGTGGCTGCCCAGCGGCTTGGCCGCCTTGTCGAACACGCCGTAGGTCTTGTCGATGACCGACTTGACGTTGATCGCGGTGAAGATCGCCTGGCGCAGCGCGACGTCGGCCAGGTACTTGTTCTTCAGGTTCAGGTCCAGGTGCTCCCACTGGTACCCGTGGCCGATGCGGTAGATCACGCCGGGCGTCTCGGCCGCGCCGTTCACCAGCGCCGCGTTCGGCTGCGGCGACATGCCGGTGATCTCCTTGTTGCGCAGGGCCGGGATGACGCTGCCCTGGTCGACGATGAACTTGAAGACGACCTTGTCCAGCGACGGCTTGACCTTGCCGTACCACTTGTCGTTCTTCTTGAGCACCAGCGACTGGTCCTTGTTGAACGTGTCGATCAGCAGCGGGCCACCGGACCAGGTCGGCACGGTCTCGCTGAACCAGTTCGAGGCGCTGTTGACGCCCTCCGGCTTGTTCAGGTCGAAGCCCTGCTTGGTCGCGAGGTGGGCCGGGTAGAGGCCGTCGGTGGAGTAGAGGCCCTTCCAGTCGGCGTAGGTCTTGCCCTCCTCGAAGGTGACCGTGACGGTCTTGCCGTTGTCCGACCCGACGATGCTCTTGACCAGGTCATAGCCGGAGGTGCTGGCCGGCGTGCACTCGGAGCAGTGCTCCTTCTTGCCGGAGTTCCACTTCCAGCCGAGGATGAAGTCGTCGGCGCTGATGGCCGTGCCGTCACTCCACACCGCGTCGGGCTTGATCTTGTAGACCACCGTCTGCGGGTTCTGGTTCGTGAGCTCGGCCGAGGCCAGCAGGTCGGCGTTGAGCTGGAGCTGACCGCTCGGGTCGGACTTGAAGGGCTGCGGGAGGACGCCCGACAGGGCCTGTGCCGCGACGAGCGTGTTGCCCTCTTCGGTGTTGACGTTCCAGCTGGTGAAGCTCTGCTCGAGGCCGAAGATGTATTCGCCGCCCGGCTTGGTGTTGCCACTGTTGCAGGTGTTCGGGCTCTTCTCACAGTCGGCGAAACCGGCGTTGGACGTCGGCGTCTCCTTGTTGCTCTCACTCCCGCCACCGCAGGCGGTCAACGTGAGCAGCGAAGCCGCCGCGACCGCGATGAGGCCGGTGAGCCCCTTCGATCTCGTGCGCATGTCTCCTCCAGTCAGGAACGACAGCCCTGGCCACGATGGAGTCCGCGGTCGCGGGCACGACCGTGGGCCAACCAGGCTGCGTTGTGGTGCCTAAAGGAAACGACGCGCGGGGCTACCTGCATAGAGGATGTAGAGATTCGTAACTGTCCCGTTATGCGGACTGTTGCCTGACCATTTGGACAACGAAACGGACGTTCCGAAGTCCCTATGTTACAGATGGTGAAATTAGATCTTGCTGACTTGCGCCCGAAATATCCGAGAAACACACCTTCAAATGTGTCGAATCTACGCGAAGAGTGCCCGACCCCAGTAGTCGTCGGCCGCACGGATGCCCGGAGGGCACGCGAACAAACCACTTGACACGTGGCGGATGTACTCGTTGAGCGAGTCCTGCCGCGCGAGACGGGTCTGCACGGGCACGAACTGCCGGCGTGGATCACGCTGGTAGGCGATGAAGAACAGCCCGGCGTCGAGGCGGCCGAGCCCGTCCGAGCCGTCGACGAAGTTGTAGCCGCGGCGCAGCAGCCGGGCCCCCTCGTTGGCGTCCGGGTGCGCGAGCCGCACATGGGCGTCCGCGGCGATGAGCGGCTGGCCGTCGGCGCCCTTCGCGGCGAACTGCGGCTCGTCGAACTCACCCTTGCCGCCCAGCGGCGCGCCCTCGCCCTTGTTCCGCCCGATGATCGCCTCCTGCTCGCCGAGCGAGGTGCGGTCCCAGGTCTCGATGAGCATGCGGATCTTGCGGGTGACGACGTACGAGCCGCCCGTCATCCACTCCGCGCCGTCACCCGGCTGCACCCACAGCTGGTCCTTGAGCAGCTGGGTGTCCTCGGCCTTGAGGTTGGCGGTGCCGTCCTTGAAGCCGAACAGGTTGCGGGCGGTCACCTGGCCGCGGGAGGTCGAGGAGGTGCGCCCGAAGCCCAGCTGCGTCCACCGGACGCTGACCACGCCGAAGCCGATGCGGGCGAGGTTGCGCACCGCGTGCACGGCCACCTGCGGGTCGTGCGCGCACGCCTGGATGCAGATGTCGCCGCCGGAGATCTCCGGCTTGAGCGCGTCCTTGGCGAAGCGCGGCAGGTCGGCCAGGGCGGCGGGGCGGCGGTCCGCGATGCCGAAGCGGTCCTTGCCGTCGGCGGTGCGAAACAGCGTCGGCCCGAAGCCGATGGTGAGGGTGAGGCCGGACGGCGGCAGGCCGAGCGCCTCGCCCGTGTCGTCCGGCGCCGCCTCCGGGGCGCCGTTGACCGCGCCGATGCTGCCGGCGTCGCGGCCCTGCGTCATCCGCGCGGCGGCGTGGGTCCACTTCTCCAGCAGCTCGACGAGCTCGGCCTTCTTGTCGGTGATGACGTCGAAGGCGACGAAGTGCAGCCGGTCCTGGGCGGGGGTGACGATGCCCGCCTGGTGCTCGCCGTAGAACGGGATCGCCGCACCCGCGTCCGCGGCCTGCGCCGGATGCGTGGCGCCGTCGATCAGCGTCGCGCCGGCCACGCCCGCGGCCGCGGCACCGATGGCGCCGGCGCCGGCGAGCCCGAGCATCTTGCGTCGATCCATCGTGCGTCCCTTCCGTGGGTGCGGTGCCGGGGTGCGGTGCGGGTGCGGTCCCGGCCTCGCGGCCGGGACCGTGCCGGCCTACTTGCCGGCGACCAGCGGGGCGACCTTGCTGATCGGCTCGGCGAGCGCGTTGATCGCGTCGCCGAGGGCCTTCAGGTCGCCCTCGGACAGCTCGTTGTGGAACTTCCAGCCGTCGCCCTTGCGGTGCTTGTCCAGCTCGGCCTGGGCCGCGGCGAACTTCTCGTCGAGGGTCTTGGCCAGGGCCGCGTCCTTCTCCTCGATCACCGGGCGGAGCGCGGCGATCGCGGCGCGGGAGCCTTCGAGGTTGGCCGCGAAGTCCCACAGGTCGGTGTGCGACCAGATGTCCTCCTCACCGGTGATCTTGCCGGTGGCGACCTCGTCCAGCAGCTCCTTGGCGCCGTTGGCCAGGTTCAGCGGCGACAGCTGCACGCTGTTGGACTTCTCGACGATCGTCTTGACATCGGCGAGCAGCTTGTCGGCGGTCGGGCCGGACTTGCTGATGTCCTTGGTGACCCAGAGGTCCTTCTCGATCTTGTGGAAGCCGGTCCACTCCTGGCCCGTCTCCAGGTCCGCCTCGCGGGCGTCGATGGCCGGGTCGAGGTCGCCGAAGCTCTCCGCGACCGGCTCGATGCGCTCCCAGTACGTGCGGGCGATCGGGAAGAGCGCCTTGGCCTTCTCGATGTCGCCGGCCTTGACCGCGTCGACGAACTCGGTGGTCTTGTCGATCAGCGCGCCGGTCTGGCTCTTCACGTAGCGCTGGTAGTCCTGCGCCGCCTGGGCGAGCTTCGCGTCGTCGGTGAGCGGCTTGGTCTCGCCGGTGGCCTTGAAGCCGCCGCGGATGCCCTTGCCGCTCATGCCGGGTTTGCAGGCCGTCTCGTAGGTGCCGGCGGGCAGCTCGACGATGAGCTCGCGGCTCAGGCCGGGCGCCACGTTCTCGACCTCGCCCATGATCCGGTCACCGGAGGCGAACACGTAGAACTCGGTGACCTTGCTGCCCTTGTTGCTGACCGCGAACGTCACGGCGCCGGCCGCGACCTCGGTCTTCTCGACCTTGCACTCGGTGTCGGTGGCGGTCACGGCGATCTTGCCGTTGCCGCCGGCCGCCGGCTTGGCGTCGCCGGTGCCGTCACCGCCGCCGCAGCCACCGAGGGTCAGCGCGGCCGCCGTGCCGGCGCTCACCGCGATCAAGGCTGAAATACGCATGGTTCTCCTACGAAAGGGGTGAGGCGCTCAGGCTCAGGCCGACGTGCTGACCGGCTGGGACGCCGGCGTCGGGGTCTTCTTCAGCAGCGGCAGCAGGAACAGGACCAGGACCGGGATGCCGTAGCCGAGCCAGGCGACGGTCTCCAGCACGGTCGGCTGCGGCGTGATGTTGAACATGCCGCGCAGCAGCTCGGCATACCAGGTGTCCGGCGGCAGCGCCCCGGTCACGTCGTACGCGTGCGTGTTGATGCCCGGCAGGACACCGCTCTCCTGCAGGTCGTGCACGCCGTACTTGAAGATCCCGGCGGCGACGAGGACCAGCAGCGCGCCGGTCCAGGTGAAGAAGCGGGTCAGGTTGATGCGCACGGCGCTGGCGTAGAGCAGCCAGCCGAGCACGACCGAGGTGAGCAGCCCGAGGCTGATGCCGATCAGCGGCTCGGCGGAGTCCTTCGTGCCCTGCGCCGCGGCGTAGAAGAGGATCGAGGTCTCCAGGCCCTCGCGGATCACCGCGAGGAACGCCATGCCGGCGATCGCCCAGGCACCGACCTGGATCGCCTCCTCGAGCCGGCCGCGCAGCTCGGCGCCCATCCGGCGGGCCATCCGGCGCATCCAGAAGATCATCCAGGTGACGAAGATGACGGCGGCGAAGGAGGCGCACGCCTCGAACAGCTCCTGGTGCTCGAAGCTCAGCGTCGCCGCGCCCGCCTCCAGCAGGGCGGCGAAGCCGACGGACAGCAGCACCGCGGCCGCGACGCCGGCCCAGACGAACTTCAGCAGGTGCTTGCGGTCGCTCTTGACCAGGAAGGCGACGAGAATCGAGACCACCAGGGTGATCTCGAGCCCTTCGCGCAGGCCGATCAGGTAGATGGCGGTCATTCGAGCGCTCCGCAGGTTAGCCGAACCTTACTTAGGTCAGCGTTACCTTACCGGCCGGCCGCCGGGTTCTACAAGTTGTAGAGGGGCCCCGCGAAACGACACAGGGCCCGGCCGCCGCAGCGACCGAGCCCTGTGCGCGCTGGTGTCAGTAGCGGTAGTGGTCCGGCTTGAAGGGACCCTCCACCGGGATGCCGAGGTACTCGGCCTGCTTCTTGGTCAGCTCGGTGAGCTTGACGCCCAGGGCGTCCAGGTGCAGCCGGGCGACCTTCTCGTCGAGGTGCTTCGGCAGCGTGTAGACGCCGATCGGGTACTGCTCCAGCTTGGTGAACAGCTCGATCTGCGCGATGACCTGGTTGGCGAAGCTGTTGGACATCACGAAGCTCGGGTGGCCGGTCGCGTTGCCCAGGTTCAGCAGGCGGCCCTCCGACAGCACGATGATCGAGTGGCCGTCGTCGAACTTCCACTCGTCGACCTGCGGCTTGATCTGGATCCGCGTGACGTCGGACCGCTTGGCCAGCCCGGCCATGTCGATCTCGTTGTCGAAGTGGCCGATGTTGCCGACGATCGCCTGGTGCTTCATCTGCGCCATGTGCTCGGCGGTGATGACGTCGAGGCAGCCGGTCGCGGTGATGAAGATGTCGGCGGTCGAGACGACGTCCTCGATCGTGGCGACCTGGTAGCCGTCCATCGCGGCCTGCAGCGCGCAGATCGGGTCGACCTCGGTCACGATGACCCGGGCACCCTGGCCGCGCAGCGACTCCGCGCAGCCCTTGCCCACGTCGCCGTAGCCGAACACGACCGCGACCTTGCCGCCGATCAGCACGTCGGTGGCGCGGTTGATGCCGTCGATGAGCGAGTGGCGGCAGCCGTACTTGTTGTCGAACTTCGACTTGGTGACCGAGTCGTTGACGTTGATCGCCGGGAAGAGCAGCGTGCCCTGCTGCTGCATCTCGTAGAGGCGGTGCACGCCGGTGGTGGTCTCCTCGGTGACGCCCTTGATGCCGGCGGCGATCTTGGTCCAGCGGCGGTTGTCCTCGGCGAGGGACGTGTGCAGCAGGCCGAGGATGACCGCGTACTCCTCCGAGTCGGCGGTGTCGACCGCGGGGACCGCGCCGAGGCCCTCGAACTCGGCACCCTTGTGCACGAGCAGCGTGGCGTCGCCGCCGTCGTCGAGGATCATGTTGGGGCCCTCACCGTCCGGCCACAGCAGGACCTGCTCGGTGCACCACCAGTACTCCTCCAGGGTCTCGCCCTTCCAGGCGTAGACCGGGATGCCGGCCGGCTGCTCCGGCGTGCCCTCGGGGCCGACCGCGATGGCGGCGGCCGCGTGGTCCTGGGTGGAGAAGATGTTGCAGCTGGCCCAGCGCACCTGCGCGCCGAGCGCCGCGAGGGTCTCGATCAGCACCGCGGTCTGGATCGTCATGTGCAGCGAGCCGGTGATCCGCGCGCCCCGCAGCGGCTGCGACGCGGCGAACTCTCGGCGGATCGCCATCAGACCGGGCATCTCGTGCTCGGCGAGCTGGATCTCTTTGCGCCCGAAGGCCGCCAGGGAAAGATCGGCCACCTTGAAGTCGCCCTCGGCGACGGTCTTCGGGCGGTTCGCCTGGTCGGTCCGCGGCGGCAGCGTGCTGGTCATGCAGTCTCCTGGTCTGTGGGCCGGATGTGAACCTGGGCCCGTCCCGGGCCGCGCTGATCGACCAGACGCGGCCAAGGGCCCAGAGCGGCGCGACTCTTACGGTACGCGGCAGCGCTCGAGGAACGCTCACCGGCCTTTGGACAGCGCACGGGGCGGTGAGATCGCTCTCACCGCCCCGTGCTTCCCCCCGGTTTGGTTCCCCCGCATGAGGCTCGGACTCAGTTCCGAACCCTGCGTAGCCAGAACACTACTCTCTGCTAGCTCAATGTCAAGACGAATCCGGACAAGTCAGCGCTTTTTCGGTTGCGGTTTCCGCCGGTACCGCCGGCTACGGCGTGGCGGCCTGGAAGACCTCGCCCTCGCCGCTGACCGCGAGCGCGCCCCGGGACGCGGGCGCGAACGCCGCCTCGCCCGCGGCGAGCGTGACCGGCACCACGCCGTCGTCGATCCGCACCGCCCCGCGCACGCACAGCACGATCCGCGGCCCGCCGCCGGGCAGCCGGACCGCCGTCGTGCCCGCGTCGGCCGGATCGAGCACCGCCCGGTGCAGGGTGAAGTCCTCGACCGGCACCGGCCACGTGACCAGCCCCGGCCCGAGGTCGACCGGCCGGGTGACCGGGTCGTCGAGCACCTCGAAGCGCAGCACCCGCAGCAGCTCGTCCACGTCGACGTGCTTCGGGGTCAGCCCGCCGCGCAGCACGTTGTCCGACGCCGCCATGATCTCCACGCCGACGCCGCGCAGGTAGGCGTGCAGGTTCCCGGCGGGCATCCAGACCGCCTCGCCCGGCCGCAGCCGGACCCGGTTGAGCAGCATCGCGACGATGACCCCGGCGTCGCCCGGGTACTGCTCGGCGAGCTCGGGCGCGAGCGAGTACGCCCCGCCGCGGGCGGCGCAGGCGGCCACGACCTCGTCGACCAGCCGCGAGTCCGGCTTGCCGAGCAGGCCGCGCACCGCGTCGTGCAGCGCGGCGGCCTTGTCCTGCTGACGCAGCGCGCCGACCGTCTCCTCCAGCCCGGCCACGTCGAGCGCGGCGAGGTCGGCGGCGGTGACGGCCGGGTCGCGGAAGCCGCACAGCGCGTCGAAGTCGGTCAGCGCGACCAGCATCTCCGGCTTGTGCCACGCGTCCACGTAGGACGGGTGCCCGGCCGCGTGCGCCTCCCGGGCCTGGGCGAGGGTCGGGTGCGCCTGCAGCGACAGCGGCTGGGCCGCCGCGAGGACTTTGAGCAGGAACGGCAGCCGGGGCCCGAACCGGGCCACGCCCGACGCGCCGAGCAGGCCCTCGGGGTCCGCGGCGATCGCGTCCACCAGGGACGTGCCGCTCACCGCCAGCCGGGACGGGCTCGCCGGGTGCGCGCCCATCCACAGCTCGGCCTCGGGCTCGGCGGCCGGCGACGGCCGGCCCTGCAACGCGGCGATCGCGCTGCGCGAACCCCACGCGTACTTCCGGATCGGGCTGTCGAGCAGCTCCACGCTAGTGCGCCTCCGCGGTGTCCGGCACGCCCGTCCCGGAGGAGGGCTTGCCCGCCTGGTAGATGTCCGGCTCCAGGTAGATGATCCTGGCGATCGGCACCGCCGCCCGGATCCGGGCCTCGGCCGCGTCGATGCCGCGGGCCACCTCGCCCGCGGTCTCGTCGTGCCGGACCGCGATCTTGGCCGCGACGAGCAGCTCGTCGGGGCCCAGGTGCACGGTGCGCATGTGGATGAGCGACTCGACCTCGGGGCCGCCGACGATCGCCGCCCGGATCTGGGCGATCTGCTCCGGGGACGCGGCCTCACCGACGAGCAGGCCCTTCATCTCCACCGCGAGGATCGCGGCGACCACGATGAGCAGCAGGCCGATCGCCGCGGTGCCGATGCCGTCCCAGATGCCGTCGCCGGTGATGAGCGTCATGCCGACCCCGAACAGCGCGAGGACCAGGCCGACCAGGGCCGCGAGGTCCTCCAGGAGGATCACCGGCAGCTCCGGCTGCTTCGCCCGGCGGATGAACTGCCACCAGCCGGCCTCGCCCTTGATCTTGCGGGTCTCCTGGATCGCGGTGCGGAACGACAGGCTCTCCATGACGATCGCGGCGACCAGCACGGCCACCGGGACCCACTGCCACTTGTCGATCGGCTCCGGGTGGCTGATCTTGTGCCAGGCCTCGTACAGCGCGAAGATGCCGCCGACGAAGAACAGCACGACGGCGACGACGAACGCGTAGACGTAGCGCTCCCGGCCGTAGCCGAACGGGTGCTCGGCGTCCGCGCGACGCTTGGACTGCCGGCCACCGAAGAGCAGCAGCCCCTGGTTGCCGGAGTCGGCGACCGAGTGGATCGACTCGGCCAGCATCGACGACGACCCGGTGAGCAGGAACGCCACGAACTTGGTGACCGCGATGCCGAGATTCGCGAACAGCGCCGCGACGACGGCCTTCGTCCCGCCCTCTGTGCTCATGGACTGACCAGCTCCTTCATCTCGGACACGGCGGGCACGGCCATGGGGTCGAAGCCGTGCGCGAGTCCAAGATAGATCGAAGCGAAGTCCGGCACCGCGACGAGAGACGCAAGTCGCTCCAGGGCAGAGCCGCCCTCGGCGGTGATGAGGCTGACCCGCACGCCGCGGCGCTCGGCGAGCTGCTGGACCGCCTCGGCGCGCTTCTCCTCCACGACCGACGGCTCGCCGTCGGCCTCCTCCTCGTCGGCGGACAGGCCGCCGTCGCGGAGCAGCACCAGCCGCAGCCGGGTCACCGACTCGTCCTCGTCGGACGGGTCGGCGAAGATGTCCCGGCCGGCCTCTGCCAGGCCGCCGTAGACGCCGTCGAGCAGGCCGACCCGGCCTCGGCCAGCCTCGCCCAGGGCGCCGGCGACTGCCGGGTAGCGGGCGTTGGCGGCCAGGGTGTCGCCGAAGCGGCGGGCCGCGACGTTCGCCAGCGGCGAGGAGCCCCAGACGATCGGCACCGACAGCGCCAGGTCCAGCGCGAGGCTCTTGCCCGGGTTGACGAACGACTCGAGCGTCATGCGGCACCGGTCGGCGTCGGCGTCCAGGCGCGCGGCGGTCTCGGCGAAGTCCGCCTCGTTGACCTTGACCAGGCCGAGCTGCCGGCCGGCCAGGAGCACCGGCACGGCCAGGCCCCACAGGCTGGCCCGGGCCGGCGCGCGGCGCGGCACCGGGATGAACGGCGCCCGGAAGCGGTCGGCGAGCGCGTGCAGCTGCGTGTCCGGGGCGCCGATCGCGACGAGCCGGGCGCCGCGGCGGCCGGCGGCCTCGGCCGCGGCCAGGGCCTCCGGGGAGCGGCCGGACGCGGAGACGGCGATGACGACGTCGGCCGCGCCGACCCAGCCCGGGATGCCGGCGCTGCGGTGCGCGAGCACCGGCACCGGGCAGCGCGGGCCCGCCACCGTCTCCAGGATGTCGCCGGTGCGCGCGGCGGTGCCGACCCCGGCGATCACGACGGCGCGGGGCCGGCCCTCGTCGGCCAGGGCGCTGAGGTCGGTCTCCGCCGCGAGGGCCGCCGACTCGCGGACCTGGGCGCCGGCGGACGCGGTGGCGCGCAGCATGCCGCCCGGGTCGTTGCGCTCCAGGGCGGCGGCGTCGTCCAGCAGCGACAGGTCGATCTCGCGGTGCCCGCGCACGCCCGCGGTGCCCTCCAGGGGGTTCATGCGGCACCGCCCTCGGGCAGCCGGGCCTCGTCGAGCAGCAGCACCGGGATGCCGTCCCGGATCTCGTAGATCCGCCCGCACTGCGTGCAGGTCAGCGTCTGGGCTGCCTCGTCGAGCGTCAGCTCCGCGTGGTGCTCGTCGGGACAGCGCAGGATGGAAAGCAGGGCGGGGTCGACGGACACGTCTCTTCCAACTCCTTCGAACGGCGATCGTCAGCGGCGGATGACGTCAAGCATTTCATCGCGCAGGGCTGCCATCCGCTCCGCGGTCGGCGCCTCAACGTTAAGCCGCAGCAGCGGCTCGGTGTTGGACGGCCGCACACTGACCCAGCTGCCGTCGGGGAAGTCCAGCGTGATCCCGTCGAGGCGGTCGACCGGCACCGGGTAGGCGGCCTCGATCTCGGCCAGCTTCGCGGCCGGGTCGGCGACCGTGGAGTTGATCTCCCCGGAGTCCGCGTAGCGGACGTAGTCCTTGGTCAGCGCCGACAGCGGGGCGCCCTGGCCGCCGAGCATCGCCAGGGTGTGCATGGCGGCGAGCATGCCGGTGTCGGCACCCCAGAAGTCGCTGAAGTAGTAGTGCGCGGAGTGCTCCCCGCCGAACACGGCGCCGGTCCTGGCCATCTCGGCCTTGATGAACGAGTGCCCGACGCGGGTGCGCACCGCCACCCCGCCGTGCTCGCGCACGATCTCCGGCACCGCCCGGGAGGTGATGAGATTGTGGATGATCGTGGCGCCGGGCGCCTTGGCCAGCTCGCGGACCGCCACCATCGCGGTGATCGTCGAGGGTGAGACGGCCTCGCCGCGCTCGTCGACGACGAAGCAGCGGTCGGCGTCGCCGTCGAAGGCGAGCCCCAGGTCGGCGCCGGTCTCGCGGACCTTCGCCTGCAGGTCCACCAGGTTGGCCGGCTCCAGCGGGTTGGCCTCGTGGTTGGGGAACGAGCCGTCGAGCTCGAAGTACAGCGGGACGATCGTCAACGGCAGGCCCTCGCCGAGCACGGCGGGCACCGTGTAACCGCCCATGCCGTTGCCGGCGTCCACGACGACGGTCAGCGGGCGGATGCCGGTGAGGTCGACCAGGCCGCGCAGGTAGCTCGCGTAGGCGTCCAGCATGCCGCGCTGCTCGATGCCGCCCACCCGGCCGCCGGCCGGCGGCTCGCCCCGGCCCTCCAGGATGGCCTGCGCCCGGTCGCGGATCTCGGCCAGACCCGAGTCCTGCCCGACCGGCTTCGCGCCCTGCTTGCACAGCTTGATGCCGTTGTACTGCGCCGGGTTGTGGCTGGCGGTGAACATCGCGCCGGGCAGGTCGAGGGTGCCGGAGGCGAAGTACAGCAGGTCGGTGGATCCGAGCCCGGCCTCGACCACGTCGGCGCCCTCGGCACGCGCACCCGCCGCGAACGCCGACGCGAGCGCCGGACCGGACTCGCGCATGTCGTGCGCGGTCACCACGCGCTCGGCGAACTCGCCGCGGCTGCGCAGCGTCTGCACGAACGCCCGGCCGAGCGCCTCGGCGACCGGCTCGTCGAGCTGGTCGGGCACCGTGCCCCGCACGTCATAGGCCTTGACGATCCGGCTCAGGTCGATCACAGTCCGTGCTCCTGTCATGGTCGCTGCTCTCGGTCGAAGCCTAGTGCGGTGACGTTCCGCGCACGTGTCAGTCCGGAGTTGCCGGTGTTAGTTCACGTCGCGAGTGTGGTAACAGGTCGGATGTGGCCGAGGAAGGTAACTCCATCAGGGCGATCATCGCCGCGTTCGCCGCCAACCTCGGCATCGCCGTGAGCAAGTTCGTCGCGTTCCTCTTCACGGGGTCCTCGGCGATGCTCGCGGAGGCCGTGCACTCGGTGGCCGACACCGCCAACCAGCTGCTGCTGCTCCTCGGCGGCCGGCGGGCCAAGCGGGAGGCCTCCTCCCTGCACCCCTTCGGCTACCAGCGGTTCCGCTACTTCTACGGCTTCCTGGTCACCCTGGTGATCTTCCTCGTCGGCGGTGTCTTCGCCCTGTACGAGGGGTGGGAGAAGCTGCACTCCCCCGAGCCGGTCGAGTCGCCGGCGTGGGCGTTCGGGGTGCTCGGCGTCTCCATCGTGCTGGAGTCGTTCTCGCTGCGCACCGCGGTGCACGAGGCGCAGCCGGCCCGGCGTGGGCTGCCGTGGCTGCGCTTCATCAGGACCACCCGCTCGCCGGAGCTGCCGGTCGTGCTCGCCGAGGACTTCGGGGCGCTCACCGGCCTGCTCTTCGCCTCGGTCGGGATCACCCTCGCCGTCGTCACCGGCGACGGGCGCTGGGACGCGCTCGGGACCATCGCCATCGGCCTGCTGCTCGTCGTCATCTCGATCACCCTGTCGCAGCGCATGCGCAGCCTCCTGATCGGCGAGTCCGCCGACGAGGAGACACTGCGCCGCATCGAGGCGGCGATCGAGGCCGAGCCGCTCGCCACCCGCATGATCCACCTGCGCACCATGCACCTGGGCCCCGACCAGCTGCTGATCGCGGCCAAGGTCGCCTTCGACCCGGCCGAGACCGTGGGGCGGGTGGCGGAGGCGATCAACCGGGCCGAGGCCCGCATCCGCGAGTCCCTCGACGACGAGTGCTTCGTCTTCCTGGAGCCCGACGTGTGGGACCAGCGGCTGCACGAGACGCAGGACCGGCCGCCGGGCTCCGCCCCGACTAGAGCTGCAGGCCCGTCAGGACCATGACCCGCTCCTCGGTGTAGTCGGCCATCGCGCTGGCCAGACCCTCACGGCCGACGCCGCTGGCCTTGGCGCCGCCGTAGGGCATCTGGTCGGCACGGTAGCTGGGCACGTCGCCGACGATGATGCCGCCGACGTCCAGGACGCGGTGCGCCTCGAACGCGCGGTCGAGCCGGCGGGTGAAGACGCCGGCCTGCAGCCCGTACCGCGAGTCGTTGACCGCGGCGAGGCCGGCCTCGTCGGACGCGACCCGCTCCAGGACCAGGACCGGGCCGAAGACCTCCTCGGCGACGACCTTCGCGCCGGCCGGCACGCCGGTGAGCACGGTCGGCGCGTAGGCGGCGCCGTCGCGGGTGCCGCCGGTGAGCAGCTTCGCGCCGGCCGAGACCGCCTCGGTGACCCAGGACTCGACCCGCTGCGCGGCGTCGTGGCTGATCAGCGGGCCGACGTCGGTGGCGTCCTCCCATGGCGAGCCGGTGACCTGCGCCTCGACCGCCGCGACCAGCCGGTCGGTGAGCGCGTCGAAGTGCCGCTCGTGCACGTACACCCGCTGCACGGCGATGCAGCTCTGCCCGGCCTGGTAGTTGGAGAAGGTGGCGATGCGGGTCGCGGCCCAGTCCAGGTCGTCCCAGTCCTCGCAGACCAGGACCGCGGCGTTGCCGCCGAGCTCGAGGGTGACGTGCTTGCGCGGCACGGCGTCGCGGATCTGCCAGCCGACCGGACCGGAGCCGGTGAAGGACACCACCGGCAGGCGCGGGTCGGCGACGAGGCCCGGGGCGCGGTCGTTGGGGACCGGCAGGATCGACCACATCCCCTCCGGCAGGTCGGTCCCGGCGAGGATCTCGCCGAGCAGCAGAGCGCTGAGCGGGGTGGCCGGCGCGGGCTTGAGCACGATCGGCGCGCCGACCGCGATCGCCGGGGCGACCTTGTGCGCGACCAGGTTCAGCGGGAAGTTGAACGGGGCGATGCCGAGCACCGGCCCTTTCGGCACCCGCTTGACCAGCGCGATGCGGCCGGTGGCGGCGGGGTCGGTGTCGAGGCGCTGCACGGTGCCGGAGAAGCGGCGGGCCTCCTCGGCGGCCCAGCGGAACGTCGACACCGCCCGGCCGACCTCGCCGCGGGACCACTTCAGCGGCTTGCCGTTCTCCCCGGTGATCAGTCGGGCGACCTCCTCGGCGCGCTCCTTGAGCCGGGCGCTGACGTGGTCCAGCGCCGCCGCTCGGGCGCTCGCGGGCAGGGCGGCGGCGCTCGCACGGGCCGCCGCGGCCGCCGCGACGGCCTCCTCGACCTGCGCCGGGGTGGCGTTGGACGTGCTGCCGACCACCCGGCCGTCGAACGGGTGGCGGATCTCGACGGCGTCGTCGCTGGTCGCCGGTCGGCCGGCGATGTAGAACGGGGTCACACCCGCCAGCCTACGCCGCCGCCCGCCCGTTCACGACGCGGAAACAGTTGCCCAAAGGGTTGTGCGCTGCGGAATCGATGGAAGGATGTGGCTGCCGGCACTCAAAGGAGTGGACATGACCAAGCAACTGCAGAACTTCATCGACGGCGCCCACGTGGAGCCCGCCGACGGCCGTTATTCGGACCTGATCGACCCGTCGACCGGTGAGGTGTTCGCCTCCGCCCCGGTCTCCGGCGAGGCCGACGTGGACCGCGCGGTGAAGGCGGCCAGCAAGGCGTTCGAGACGTGGCGGGACGCCACCCCGGCGGAGCGCCAGCGCGCGCTGCTGAAGCTGGCCGACGCCATGGAGGACCGCGCGGCCGAGCTCATCGACGCCGAGTGCCAGAACACGGGCAAGCCGCGGGCGCTGACCACCAGCGACGAGCTGCCGCCCGCGGTGGACCAGGTCCGGTTCTTCGCCGGCGCCGCCCGCGTCCTGGAGGGCAAGTCCGCCGGGGAGTACATGAAGGGCCACACCAGCTACGTGCGCCGCGAGCCGATCGGCGTCTGCGCGCAGGTGACCCCGTGGAACTACCCGCTGATGATGGCCGTCTGGAAGATCGCGCCGGCCCTCGCGGCCGGCAACACCGTCGTGCTCAAGCCCTCCGACACCACCCCGGTGTCGACGCTGCTGCTGGCCGAGCTGGCCGCGGAGTTCCTGCCGCCCGGCGTGCTCAACGTGGTCACCGGCGACCGGGACACCGGCCGGGCCCTGGTGTCGCACCCGACGCCGCAGTTCGTGTCGATCACCGGCTCGGTGCGCGCGGGCCGCGAGGTCGCCGGCGCGGCCGCGCCGATGCTCAAACGCACCCACCTGGAGCTCGGCGGCAAGGCGCCGGTCGTGGTGTTCGACGACGCCGACCTCGAGGCGGCCGCCGAGGCGATCGCGGTCGCCGGCTACTTCAACGCCGGGCAGGACTGCACCGCGGCCACCCGCGTGCTGGCCGGCCCCGGCATCTACGACGACTTCGTGGCCGCGATCGCCGAGCAGGCCGCCGCCACGAAGACCGGCGCGCCCGACGACGAGGACGTGCTCTACGGCCCGCTGAACAACGCCAACCAGCTGGCCCGGGTGGCCGGTTTCCTCGACCGGCTGCCGGACCACGCGAAGCTCGACGCGGGCGGCGCCCGGGTCGGCGACAAGGGGTACTTCTACGCCCCGACCGTCGTGTCCGGCCTGCGCCAGGAGGACGAGATCATCCAGGACGAGGTCTTTGGGCCGGTCATCACCGTGCAGCGCTTCACCGACGAGGACGAGGCGGTCCGCTGGGCCAACGGCGTCGAGTACGGGCTGTCCTCCTCGGTCTGGACGAAGGACCACGGCCGGGCCATGCGGATGACCCGCCGGCTCGACTTCGGCTGCGTGTGGGTCAACGCCCACATCCCGATCGTCGCCGAGATGCCGCACGGCGGTTTCAAGTCCTCCGGCTACGGTAAGGACCTGTCCATGTACGGGCTGGAGGACTACACCCGGATCAAGCACGTCATGCACAACATCGAGCTGTGATGACGGCGTCCAGCGACATCCACAAGCGGCGCGGCGCGGCGGTCGCCCGCGGCGTCGGCAGCATGATCTCCTCCTACGTGGACCACGCGTCGGGCGGCACGCTGACCGACGTGGACGGCCGCGAGTGGATCGACATGGCGGCCGGCATCGCCGTGACCAACGTCGGCAACGCCTCGCCGAAGGTGGTGGAGGCGGTGCGGCGGCAGGTCGAGCGCTTCACCCACACCTGCTTCATGATCGCGCCGTACGAGGGGTACGTCGCGGTCTGCGAGCAGCTCAACGCGCTGACCCCGGGCGCGTTCGAGAAGCGCTCGGCGCTGTTCAACTCCGGCGCCGAGGCCGTGGAGAACGCGGTGAAGATCGCCCGGCACGCCACCGGGCGGCAGGCGGTCGTGGTGTTCGACCACGCCTACCACGGCCGCACGAACCTCACGATGGCGCTCACCGCGAAGGCGATGCCCTACAAGCACGGCTTCGGCCCGTTCGCCGGGGAGATCTACCGGGTGCCGATGTCGTACCCGTTCCGCGACGGGCTGTCCGGCCCGGACGCGGCCTCGCTCGCCATCGGCATGATCGAGAAGCAGGTCGGCGCCGACCAGGTCGCCGCCGTGCTCATCGAGCCGATCCAGGGCGAGGGCGGGTTCATCGTCCCGGCGCCCGGGTTCCTGCCGGCGATCGCCGCGTGGGCCCGTTCGGCCGGGGCGCTGTTCGTCGCCGACGAGATCCAGACCGGCTTCTGCCGCACCGGCGAGTGGTTCGCCACCACCCACGAGAGCGTGGAGCCCGACCTCGTCACCACCGCGAAGGGTATCGCCGGGGGGCTGCCCCTGGCCGCGGTGACCGGCCGGGCCGCGGTGATGGACGCGGTGCACGCCGGCGGCCTCGGCGGCACGTACGGCGGCAACCCGATAGCCTGCGCGGCCGCGCTCGCGTCGATCGAGACCATGCGCGAGCTCGACCTGTGCGCCGCGGCGCGACGGATCGAGTCGGTCATGCGGCCGCGCCTGGAATCCCTCGCCGCGGCGCACCCGGTCATCGGCGACGTCCGCGGCCGGGGCGCCATGCTCGCCGTGGAGATCGTCGTGCCGGGCTCGGCGGAGCCCGGCGCCGTGACGGCGGAGCGGGCCTACGGCCGGGGCGCCCCGCTGGGCGCCACCCCGGACGCGGCGAGGACCGCGGCGATCCAGAAGGCGGCGCACGAGGCCGGCCTGCTGCTGCTCACCTGCGGCACGTACGGCAACGTGATCCGGTTCCTGCCGCCGCTGGTGATGGACGACGCGACCCTGCACCGCGCCCTGGACGTGCTGGAGTCGGCGCTGTAGGTACCCCGCCTCGGCGGCCGGGAGCGTTCAGCCCCGGCCGTCGAGCAGCGGGCGGCGCGGGTCCCAGGGGTCGCCGCGGCGCCGGCGGGCGATCGCGGACAGGGCCTCCAGCACGACGCGGTTGGCCAGGTACGCGGTGATCTCGGCGTGGTCGTAGGGCGGCGACACCTCGACCACGTCGACCCCGACGACCGGCAGCTCGTAGCAGCACCGGCGGACCGCGTCGAGCAGCTGGCGGGCGGTGAGGCCGCCGGGCTCGGGGGTGCCGGTGCCGGGGGCCATGCCGGGGTCGACCACGTCGACGTCGACGGACAGGAAGACGCCGTCGCAGTCGTCGGTGGCGATCGCGAAGGCCTCGGTGAGGCAGTCGTCGAGCCCGCGGGCGACGATCTCGGTCATCTCGTAGGAGCGCATGCGCTGCCGCGCCATCCAGTCGAGGGTCTCCGGGCCGGGCCAGTACCCGCGCAGCCCCAGCTGCAGGAAGCGGTCGCCGCGCACGGCGCCGGACTCGATGAGCCGGCGCATCGGCTGGCCGTGCCCGACCAGGGAGCCGAACTCGGTGTCGCCGGTGTCGGCGTGCGCGTCGAAGTGCACGAGGGAGACCCGGCCGTAGCCGAGGTGGCGGGCCACGCCGGTGGCGTCGGGCCAGGCGATGGTGTGGTCGCCGCCGAGGATCACCGGGATGGCGCCGGCCGCGGCGACCCCGGCGACCGCGTCCTGCAGCGCGGCGATCGAGCCGGCCGCGTCGCCGGAGAACATCTCGACGTCACCGGCGTCGTAGACGCGCAGGTCGCGCAGCGGGTCGACGCGCAGCGCGAGGGACGGCCGGGAGCCGTCGTGGGCGAGATAGCAGGCCTGCCGGATGGCGCCCGGGCCGAAGCGGGTGCCGGGGCGGTGGGAGGTGCCGCCGTCGAACGGCGCGCCGATGATGACGACGTCGGCCTCGGGCAGCGCGGCGAGGTCGCAGGCCGGTACCCCGAGGAACGTGATGTCCGGCCCGTACATCGGCCCGTATCTGGTCATTGCTCCTCCCGTATCCCCCAGGGCGAGCCGTACGCGGTCAGCAGCTCCAGGAACGGCTTCGGCGGCAGCGCCTCCGGTCCGAGCACGCCGCGGCCCGACCAGGTGCCCGCGGCGAGCAGCTCCAGGGCGACGACCGGGTTGATCGCGGTCTGCCACACGACGGCCTGGGAGCCGTACTCGCGCATCGACCAGGCGTTGTCCATGACGTGGTACAGGTAGGTGCGGCGCGGCGAGCCGTCCTTGCCGATGCCGGTCACGAGCGTGCCCGCGCAGGTCTTGCCGTGCATGCGGTCGCCGAGGCCGGCCGGGTCGGGCAGGCAGGCGGCGACCACGTCGCGGGGCGCGACCTCGACCCCGCCGGCGCGGACCGGGCGGGTGCTGTCCAGGCCCAGCTTGTGCAGGGTCTTGAGCACGTCGATGAACTCGTCGCCGAGGCCGTACTTGAACGTGACCCGCTCGGCGCTGACCCAGCGCGGGATGAGCAGCACCTCCTCGTGCTCGACGTTGACGCACTCGACCGGGCCGATGCCCGCCGGGAAGTCGAACACCTCCGGCTCGGAGAACGGCGCCGTGGTGTACCAGCCGCGCTCACGCTCCCAGATGACCGGCGGGTTCAGGCACTCCTCGATCGTCGTCCAGATCGAGAACGACGGCGCGAAGTCGTAGCCCTCGACGACGAGGTTCGCGCCGTCGCGGACGCCGATCTCGTGCACCTGGGCGAAGAGCTCGTCAGCGGCGTACCGGGCGAACACGTCGGACAGGCCCGGCTCGACGCCGATGCCGACCAGGGCGAGCCGGTCCGCCGCCTCCCACCGCCCGGCGGCGGCGAACTGCTCGTCGCCGAGCTTCACGCCGGTCTGCGAGTACGGCCGCTCCGGGTGCGGTTTCGACAGGGACATCGCCATGTCGAGGTAGTGCGCGCCGGCGGCGAACGCGCCCTCGAAGATCGGCATGACGAACCGCGGGTCGACGGCGTTGAGCACGTGCGTGATGCGGTGCGCGACGCACAGCTGGTGCACCGCGGCGGCCGAGGAGGCGTCGAGCTGGACCGCGGTGAAGCGGGCGTCCATGACGGCGGCCCGGGCCCGGTCGAGGGAGTAGTCGGCGACGACGCACGCCTCGAAGAAGTCGCGGCGGGCGGCGATGCGCACGGCGGCGGAGCCGACGCCACCGGCGCCGACGATGAGCAGACGCATGCGCTAAGCCTTCCGACGCATGTTGGGGAGCTGGCCGATGAGCACGACCAGGAAGGAGATGACGAACATGGCGGTGCCGATCACGTTGATCTGCGGCGGGATGCCTCGCTGGGAGGCGCCCCAGACGAACATCGGGAACGTGACGACGCTGCCGGAGTTGAAGTTCGTGACGATGAAGTCGTCGAAGGACAGCGAGAAGGACAGCAGGGCCGCCGCGACGATGCCGGGCATGACGAGCGGCAGCGTGACCCGCAGGAACGTCTGCGTCTCGTTGGCGTAGAGGTCCATCGCGGCCTCCTGCAGCCGCGGGTCGAGCCCGGCGAGGCGGGCCTTGACGGTGACGACCACGAACGACAGGCAGAACATGACGTGGGCGATGACGATCGTCCAGAAGCCGAGCTGCACGCCGGCGGCGACGAACAGGGCCAGCAGCGAGGAGCCCATGACGATCTCGGGCGTCGCCATCGGCAGGAAGATCAGGGTGTTGGTCGCGGCGCGCCCGCGGAACGTGTGGCGGGCCAGGGCGAAGGACATCAGCGTGCCGAGGATGACCGCGCCGAGCGTGGCGAGCGCGGCGATCGCGATGCTGAGCCAGAAGGCGTGGCCGATGCCGGCGGCGCCGAACGGGTCGGCCCAGTGCGCCCAGGTGAACCTGTAGTTCTCCAGCGAGTACGGCGCGTTGCGGCCGGCGTCGCGGAACGACATCGCGGCGACCACGCCGATCGGCACGAACAGGTACAGCAGCACGAGCAGGCCGATCCCCATGACCCAGTGGTCGGCGACGTAGCGGCGCAGGCGATGCAGCATCAGAGCACCTCATCCGTTCCGGCGCGCCGCACGTAGACGAAGACCAGCACCAGGATCGCGGCCATGAGCGTGAACGACAGCGCGGCGGCGCTCGGGTAGTCGCCCACCTTCAGGAACTTCGACTGGATGACGTTGCCGATCATGTACTGGCGGTTGGTGCCGAGCAGCTGCGCGTTGATGTAGTCGCCCGCGGCCGGGATGAACGTGAGCAGCGTGCCGGCCACGACACCCGGCATCGACAGCGGCAGCGCGACCCGGGTGAAGCGGGCGACCGGCCGGGCGTACAGGTCGCCGGCGGCCTCCAGCAGCCGCGGGTCGAGCTTCTCCAGGCTGGCGTACAGGGGCAGCACCATGAACGGCAGGAAGTTGTAGACCAGGCCGGCGATCACGGCCGGGGTGGTGGCCAGGAGCCGGCCGTCGGGCAGCGGCACGTGCAGCGCGTTGAGCGTGGACACCACCCAGCCGTTGTCCGACAGGATGACCTTCCAGGCCAGGGTGCGGATCAGGAAGCTGGTGAAGAACGGCGCGATCACGCACACCAGCAGCAGGTTCTTCCAACGGCCGCCCTTGAGCGCGATCGCGTACGCCAGCGGGTAGCCCAGCAGCAGGCAGATGACGGTGGTGAGGGCCGCGTAGCCGAGCGAGCGCATGAAGTGCGGGAGGTACTCGGCGGCGGCGTCGGCGTAGTTGCTGAACTGCCACGTCATCGCGTAGCCCTCTTCGAGCGAGCCGCTCGGGTCGTAGAGGCTGGTCGCGAAGAGCTGGATCGCCGGCACCGCGAAGAACAGCAGCAGCCACAGGCCGCCGGGCAGCAGCAGCACGTACGGCAGCCACCGCCTCCTCGGCTTCGCCAATTTCGCCGGTGTACCGGCGGGGGCCCCGGCCCCGACATGACCCAACGCGCTCATGCCGCCACCTCCGCTACGCTCCGGCGCCGCCCTGAGCTCCACACTGAGCTGCTGATTCGCAGCTCCTCGCTCCGCTGCGGGCCGCTCATGCGAGGGCCTCGGCGTCGACGACCGGCGCCACCGTCTGCCCTTCGGGACGCGGCAGCAGGAACGCGTGCTCGGGGCGCCAGTGCACGGTCACCTCGCCGGCCACCGCGAGCGGGGCGGCGACGCCGGAGTTGGGCGAGAACACGGTCAGCTCGTCGCCCCAGGCGGGCCGCACCAGGTACTGGGTGCTGACGCCGACGTAGGAGGAGTCGGTGATGATGCCGGTGACGGACTGGTGCCCGGACGGCACCTTGTCCAGCCCGGTCGCGAGGTGCAGCTTCTCCGGGCGCACGCCGAGCCACCCCGGGCCGTCCGTGACCCGGCAGCGGGCGGCGGGCACCGAGAAGCGGGCGCCGTGCGACTCGACCAGGACGTCGTCGCCGGAGCGGCCGGTGACCGTGGCGGCGAACAGGTTGGACTGGCCGAGGAAGTTGGCGACGAAGGCGGTGCCGGGGAAGTCGTACATCTCCACCGGGCTGCCGAGCTGCTCGATCCTGCCGGCGTTCATGACCGCGACCGTGTCGGCCATGGTCATGGCCTCCTCCTGGTCGTGGGTCACGTGCACGAACGTGATGCCGACCTCGGTCTGGATCCGCTTGAGCTCGACCTGCATCTGCCGGCGCAGCTTCAGGTCGAGGGCGCCGAGCGGCTCGTCGAGCAGCAGCACCTGCGGGTGGTTGATCAGGGCCCGGGCCAGGGCGACGCGCTGCTGCTGGCCGCCGGACAGCTGCGACGGCTTGCGCTTGCCGAACCCGTCGAGGTCGACCAGGTGGAGCATCCGCTCCACCTGGTCGGCGATGCCCTTGACGCCGCGCCGGCGCAGGCCGAACGCGACGTTGTCGGCGATGGACAGGTGCGGGAAGAGCGCGTAGCTCTGGAACACCGTGTTGACCGGGCGCTTGTACGGCCGCAGCCGCGTCACGTCCTGGTCGCCGAGCAGGATACGGCCGGTCGTCGGCTCCTCGAGCCCGGCGATCATCCGCAGGGTCGTGGTCTTGCCGCAACCGGAGGCGCCGAGCAGGGCGAAGAACGACCCCTGGGGCACCGTCAGGCTGAGATCGTCGACGGCGGTGAACGCGCCGAACGACTTCGTCACGCCGACCAGGTTGAGGTCGGCACCGCTCGCTCCGTATGGCTGCTCGGTCATCGGCTCAGGCCCCCGAGATCGCTTCGAACTTCGCCGAGAACTTCTTGTCCTCGTCCTCGGTGAGGGCCTTGAACGCCTTGGTCTTGGCGAGCGTCGCGGCGTCCGGGAAGATCAGCTGGTTGCCGGCCAGGTCGGGGTCGAGCTTCTGCATCTCGTCCTGCGCGCCCTGGACCGGGCAGATGTAGTTGACGTACGCCGCCAGCTCGGCCGCGACCTTCGGGTCGTAGTAGTAGTCGATGAGCTGCTCGACGTTGCCCTTGTGGGTCGCCGTCGACGGGATCAGGATGTTGTCCGACCACAGCATCAGGCCCGACTCGGGCGTGACGAACTTGACGTCCTCGTTCTCGGCGCTGAGCTGGATGACGTCGCCGGACCACGCGATGCAGGCCGCGAGGTCGCCCTTGTTGAGGTCTTCCTTGTAGTCGTTGCCGGTGAACTTGCGGATCTGGCCGGAGTCCACGGCCTTCTTGAGCTTCTCCAGCGCGGCGTCGAACTCCGCCTCCGTGACGGTGCCGGGGTCCTTGCCCTGCGACATGAGGATCAGCCCGACGGTGTCGCGCATCTCGGAGAGCACCGCCACCTTGCCCTTGAGGTCGGCGCGGGTGAGCAGCTCGTCGATGGTGCGGACCTCTTTGGTGACCTTCGCGTTGTACGCGATGCCGGTGAGCCCCGACTGCCATGGCGCGGCGAACTTCATGTCCTTGTCCCACGGCCGGTTGCGCAGGGTCGCGAGGACGTTCTTGGTGAAGTTCGGCGTCTTGGCGTTGTCGAACTGCTGGACCCAGCCGAGGCCGACGACGCGGGAGGCCATCCAGTCGGTGAGCACCATGACGTCGCGGTCGATCGACTGGCAGGCCTGCAGCTGGTTGCGGACCTTGCCGAAGAACTCGTTGTTGTCGTTGACGTCCTCGTTGTACGTGACGGCGATGCCGGTCTTCGCGGCGAACGCGTCGAGGGTCGGCCGCTTCGTCTCGTCCTTCTCGTCGACGTCGATGTAGAGGGGCCAGTTGGAGAAGGTCAGCTTCTTCTCGGTGGCGGAGACGTCGGTGGCGACGCACGCCGCCTTCTCCGCCTCGGTCTTCTTGGCGGGCTTCGTGCCGCAGGCGGCCAGGCCGCCGCCCGTCGCGATGAGGGCACCACCGGCGAACAGACCACGCATCAGGGTCCGGCGCGACAGGCCGGTGGCATTGAGGACCGCGGCCGCTTCTGCGGAGAGCGGCGGGCGAGAGGGGTTTCGCACGAGGGCTCCTACGGATCTCGGGCCGGAACCTTGGGGGGCGGTAACCGACGACCGATCCTGACACGAGGTGCCATCGCAGACAAGGGATTCCGTTGTCACGATCGAGCCGCACAACGAAAAGCGCCATATGGTCAAACCGAGGTTACCGTCGTCACCCGGCTGAAATACGGGCCCTAACGACGATCGCTTCCTGGCTCATCACGAATCCGCAGAACGGCACGGATCAAGCTATGGAATTAGTTGCCAACTGCCGGGTCATGGGCAAGAATCCACACGTGACCGAGCCCGTCCTTGACGACGTCAACAAGCGGATCATCGAGCAGCTGCAGCGCGATGGTCGCATGTCCTACGCCGCCCTCGCCAAGGTCGTGGGCCTGTCCGAGGCGGCCGTCCGCCAGCGGGTGCAGCGCCTGCTCGACACCGGGGTGATGCAGATCGTGGCTGTCACGGATCCGCTGACCCTGGGCTTCGCCCGGCAGGTGATGATCGGACTGAAGGTCGAGGGCGACCTGCGACCGGTCGCCAAGGCCCTCGCCGCGGTGCCGGAGATCGACTACGTGGTGATCTGCGCCGGCGGCTACGACCTGCTCGTCGAGCTGGTCTGCACCGACGACGAGCACCTGCTCAACCTTCTCAACGACACGATCCGGAGCATCCCTGGCGTGACCGCCACGGAGACCTTCGTCTACCTCAAGCTCGCCAAGCAGACCTATGCGTGGGGGACCCGATGACCGATCAGCAGCCCGACGCCGCGCGCCTCGACCAGGCCGCCCGCGATCACCTCTGGATGCACTTCACCCGCCTGTCGGCCTATGCCGAGGCGCCCGTCCCGGTGATCGTCCGCGGCGACGGGCCGTACATCTACGACAGCAACGGCAAGCGCTACCTCGACGGCCTCGCCGGGCTGTTCGTGGTCCAGACCGGGCACGGCCGGCACGAGCTCGCCGAGGCGGCCGCCAAGCAGGCCTCGGAGCTGGCGTACTTCCCGCTGTGGTCCTACGGGCACCCGAAGGCGATCGAGCTGGCCGACCGGCTCGCCGACCTGACCCCCGGCGACCTGAACCGGGTCTTCTTCACCACCGGCGGCTCCGAGGCCGTCGAGAGCGCGTGGAAGCTGGCCCGCTCGTACTTCAAGCGCACCGGCAAGCCGATGAAGACCAAGGTGCTGTCCCGCTCGATCGCCTACCACGGCACGTCGATGGGCGCCCTGTCGATCACCGGGATCCCCGTGCTGAAGCAGGAGTTCGAGCCGCTCGTGCCCGGCACGTTCCGGGTGCCCAACACCAACTTCTACCGCCGGCCCGACGAGTCGATGACCGAGGAGCAGTTCGGCGTCTGGGCCGCGGACCGCATCGCCGAGGCGATCGAGTTCGAGGGCCCGGAGACCGTCGCGGCCGTCTACCTTGAGCCGGTGCAGAACGCCGGCGGCTGCTTCCCGCCCCCGCCCGGGTACTTCCAGCGGGTCCGCGAGATCTGCGACCGCTACGACGTGCTGCTCGTGTCCGACGAGGTCATCTGCGCGTTCGGCCGGCTCGGGGAGTACTTCGGCGCCACCCGCTTCGGCTACCAGCCCGACATCATCACCGTCGCCAAGGGCCTCACCTCCGGCTACGTGCCGCTCGGCGCCATGCTCGCCTCCGAGCGGCTCGCCGAGCCGTTCCTGGACGGCGCCAACTGGTTCGCCCACGGCATCACCTACGGCGGTCACCCCGTCGGCTCCGCGGTGGCGCTGGCCAACCTGGACATCTTCGAGCGCGAAGACCTCAACGGGCACGTGCGGACCAACTCGCCGCTGTTCCGGTCCTACCTGGAGCGCCTGTACGACCTGCCGATCGTCGGCGACGTGCGCGGCGACGGGTACTTCTTCGGCATCGAGCTGGTGAAGGACAAGGCGACGAAGGAGACCTTCAACGACGAGGAGTCCGAGGCGCTGCTGCGCGGCTTCCTGTCCAAGGCCCTCTTCGACGCCGGGCTCTACTGCCGCGCCGACGACCGCGGCGACCCGGTGATCCAGCTCGCGCCGCCGCTGATCTGCGACGAGGGCCACTTCGCCGAGATCGAGCAGATCCTGCGCTCGGTACTGACCGAGGCATGGGCGCGCCTGTAAGCCGCACCAGCGTCCGCCGGCTGCCCGAGCTGCAGGTCGACGATCCGGCGGTGCTGCACGGCATTCTCGACGCGGGGACGGTCGCCCAGGTCGCGATCGTCCACGATGGACAGCCGTACGCGATTCCCGTCGCGTACGGCCGGTCCGGCTCCTCGGTGCTGTTCCACGGCTCCACCGGCAGCCGGCTGTTTCGCACCCTCGCCGGCGGCGCGCCGTGCTGCTTCACGGTGACGCTGCTGGACGGCCTGGTCCTGGCCCGCAGCGCGTTCGAGACCTCGATGCACTACCGGTCGGTGATGGCCCTGGGCCGTTGCACGGTCGTCGAGGACAAGGTGCCGGCCCTGCGCACGATCAGCGAGCACATCCTGCCCGGCCGGTGGGCCGAGGTACGGCCGCCCTCACGCAAAGAACTGGCCGCCACCCTGGTCCTCGCACTGCCGCTCACCGAGGTCTCCGTCAAGGTGAGCGCCGGCCCGCCGAGCACCTCCCCCGAGGACGCCGGATATGACGTGTGGACCGGGGTAGTGCCGTTTCGCGTTGAACGCGGCGAACCGATCGAGTGCGAGGAGGAATCATGAGTTTCTGGATGTCCGTGCTTCCTTCGGTGCCGCCGCGTGCCCCGTTGCCCGGCGACGTCGACGCCGACGTGGCGATCGTCGGCGCCGGGTACACGGGACTCTGGACGGCCTACTACCTCGCCAAGGCCGACCCGGCGCTGCGCGTGGTGGTCCTGGAGGCGGAGACCGCCGGGTTCGGGGCCAGCGGGCGCAACGGCGGCTGGTGCTCGGCGCTGTTCCCCCGGTCGGTGCCGGCGCTGGCCCGCACGCACGGGCTGGACGCCGCCCTGGCGCTCAACGCCGCCATGGAGTCCACAGTGGACGAGGTCGGGCGGGTCGCCGCGGCCGAGGGCATCGACTGCGACTACGCCAAGGGCGGCACCGTCGTCCTGGCGCGCTCGGCGGTGCAGCTGGAGCGGGCGCGGCGCGAGGTCGCCGAGGCGCAGGAACTGGGGATCGACCTGCGGTTGCTGTCGGCCGCCGAGGCGACCGAGCGGGTCGGCGCGACCAGCGTGCTCGGCGGCACGTACACGCCGCACTGCGCGGCGATCCAGCCGGCGAAGCTGGTGCGAGGGCTGGCCGACGCCGTCGAGCGGCTCGGGGTGCGCCTGTACGAGCGGACCCCGGTCACGGCGATCAGCGCCGGGCGGGCCGACACTCCACACGGGACGGTCCGCGCGCCGATCGTGGTGCGGGCCACCGAAGGGTTCACGCCCCGGCTGCCGGGGCTGCGCCGGGCGATCGCGCCGGTCTACTCGCTGATGATCGCGACCGAGCCGCTGCCCGCGTCGTTCTGGGCGTCGGCCGGGCTGGCCCACCGCGAGACGTTCTCCGACCACCGGCACCTCATCATCTACGGCCAGCGCACCGCCGACGACCGGCTCGCCTTCGGCGGGCGGGGCGCGCCGTACCACTTCGGATCCGCGGTCTCGCCGTCGTTCGACGCGTCGCCGCGGGTCTTCGCCGAGCTGCGCCGGGTCCTGGTCGAGCTGTTCCCGGCGCTCGGCGACGCCGAGATCGGGCACACCTGGGGCGGGCCGCTCGGCATCGCGCGGGACTGGATGGCGTCGGTCGGGCTCGACCCGGTCACGGGCCTGGCGTGGGCGGGCGGCTACGTCGGCGACGGGGTCGGCACGTCCAACCTCGCCGGCCGTACCCTCGCGGACCTCATCCGCAAGGTGGACTCGCCGCTGGTCGGCCTGCCCTGGGTGGGGCACCGCTCGCCGCGGTGGGAGCCGGAGCCGCTGCGCTGGCTCGGGGTCAACACCACCCTGCGGGTCATGACCGGCGCCGACGCGTCGGAGTCACGGACCGGGCGGCCGTCGCGGCGGGCCGCCCTCATGGCGCGCGTGCTGGGCGGCTGACGTGTCAGGGCTCGAGATCCTCCGGCGCCACCCCGAGCAGGTTGGCGACCTGCTCCAGGATCACGTCGTGGACCAGGTCTGCGAGGTCGTCGTGGTCCGCGGCGCGGAACTCCAGCGGCCGGCGGTAGAGCACGATGCGCGGTGGCACGCCGTGCCGGCCGGGACGGCCGGGCAGCAGCCTGGCCAGCGGCACCTCGCCGTCCTCCAGGACGTCGGAGTCGTAGACGTTCAGGTCCGGCGGGACGTCCTCGACGGCGAACTCGACGCCGGCCAGCTCGTTGGCGAAGCGCTGCTCCAGCTGCTCGACGGAGTCGAGGACCAGGTCGTCGAACATCTCCGCGCGGGTGCGGGACATCGGCAGGGAGGCGGGCACCAGCCGGCCGCGCAGCCCTCGACCATGCCGGTCGCGGCCGCGCCGTCCGGGACCGCTGCGTCGTCGATCGGGGCTCGCCACGCTGTCAGCGTAGCGCCACGACCGCGACGGCAGTGGTTCGGCGCCACCGTGCGATCGTCCATGCCACTTCGACGTGCCGTTCGTCAACCGGACGGGCGTGTCGGCGTGGTCACCACGGCGTGTCGTGAGGCTTCGGGGTTGGGCTGCGGCCCACGGAGCGATACGGTTCGGCCGTGAGGACCCCACGTCGATGCTCGCGCAACGGATGCCCCCGACAGCCCGTTGCGACGTTGACGTACATTTATGCCGAATCGACCGCAGTCGTCGGTCCGCTCGCGGCGTTCGCCGAGCCGCACTCCTATGACCTGTGTGAATCGCACGCCCGCGGCCTGACCGCACCCCGGGGCTGGGACCTGGTCCGGCACGAGGGTGAGTATGGTCCACCCCCGCCGTCCAACGACGACCTCGTCGCCCTGGCCGAGGCGGTCCGCGAGGCCGCCCGCCCCGCGCCGCACAAGGAGGACCCCGGCAACCACCCGCACCAGCAGGGCCGCCGCGGGCACCTGCGGGTCATTCCTCCGGACGCGTGAAGGGCGCCGGCCCTGCGGCCGGCGCCCTTCACAAAACCTGCGACCTGCTAGGCAGCGCGTCGTTTGAGCTTGCGACGCTCCCGTTCTGAGAGCCCACCCCAGATCCCGAAGCGCTCGTCGTGTCCGAGCGCGTACTCAAGGCAGTCCGCCCGCACCTCACAGCGTGAGCAGATGCGCTTGGCCTCCCGGGTAGACCCACCCTTCTCCGGAAAGAATGCCTCCGGGTCGGTCTGCGAGCACAAAGCGCGTTCTTGCCACTCCGGAGCGTTACCCAGCAGGTCGGCCACGACTGGTCGGCCGTCCATCAGCGTGCCTCCTTCTTGCGCGCCGGCGACGATGCCGGCGCAACCCCCCACGCGGAAGGCGCATGTCCTACAAGGTTGCTGTTCCTCGGCGCGGTGTTCTATATGTCCGAAAGATGGCCGACTTTCGGTCATCCCCTCGAACATCCCCCGTGAAATTACACGCGTGTAATGCGTGCGTCGTCAAGCCGAACCTGATAAATAGGCCCGCTCGGGCGATCGCCTGCACCCCGTGCCGTACCCATACCGAGCAAGCCCCGCCGGAGGTAACGGGCGACACGCCGGACGCGCCGGGTTTGCTCCCCGCGTTTCGCTCAGAGGCCCGGATCCACCGCCGAAATACGCCGATGTGCGGGGAAACCTGGAGTTCGGCGCGGCAGTGGCTCGACCCGGGGTACTGTCGTGATCAGGCGGCTGCTGCTCGGCGCCGCGGTCACCATCGTGCTGTTCACGGTCGGCGTCGCCGGCCTGGGCTGGAAGCCCTACGTGGTCATGTCGGAGTCGATGTCACCCGCGCTGCACGCCGGCGATGTGATTCTCGTCGATCCGAATGCCGATTCCCTTGCCGTCTACGAGATCGTCACCTACTCCGACCCCCGCGGGCTGGTCACCCACCGGGTGATCGCCCAGGCCGAGGACGGCACGTTCACGGTGAAGGGTGACGCCAACCAGCGGCCCGACACCCGTCCGGTGGAGCGAAGACAGGTGATCGGGCCGGTCCGGCTGATCCTGCCGCACCTGGGCTGGCCCGTCGTCCAGGTCCGCACGCACCCGTTCAAGATCGCCGGTGGCGCGCTGATCCTGGCACTCGTCTGGCCTCGCCGGCGGGTGCTGCGGATCGTCGTGCTCGGCGGCCTTGTCGCGGTGGTGGCCATGGTGCCCACGACCGGCGCGCTGCCGCCGGATCCCGTTGCCCTGCCGCCGCCGGTCCCCGCTTCGCCCGCCGCACCGCCTGCCGACTCCCCCGCCGCGCCGCCGGCCACCTTTGCCGTGTTGCCGCCCGCTGCCTTCGGCGTGCCGGCGGCCGCTTCGCCCGCCGGCTTCCCCGCCGCGCCGCTGGTTCAGGCGCGGGCGGTGACGTGGCCGTAGGTGGTGGTGCGCTGGCGGACCGGGCGGCCGGCGGCCTTGCCGATCGCCTCCAGCTCCTGCTGGGTGCGGGCGGAACCGTGCTCGGAGCCCGCCATCCTGGAGATGGTCTCCTCCATCAAAGTGCCGCCGATGTCGTTGGCGCCGCCGTTGAGCATGGCGACCGTGCCCTCGTCGCCGAGCTTCACCCATGAGCACTGGATGTTGTCGATCCGGCCGTGCAACAGGATCCTGGCCATCGCGTGCACGGCCCGGTTGTCGCGCCACGTCGGGCCCGGCCGGGCGATGCCGGCGAGGTAGATCGGCGCGCTGTGGTGCACGAACGGCAGCGCCACGAACTCGGTGAAGCCGCCCGTGCGGTCCTGGATGCCGGCCAGCACGCGGAAGTGGCCGAGCCAGTGGCCGGGGTGGTCGACGTGGCCGTACATCATCGTGGAGCTCGACCGGATGCCCAGCTCGTGCGCGGTCGTCACCACCTCCACCCACGCCGACGTCGGCAGCTTGCCTTTGGTGAGGACCCAGCGGACCTCGTCGTCGAGGATCTCCGCGGCGGTGCCCGGGATCGTGTCCAGGCCCGCGTCCTTCAGCTGGGTCAGCCAGTCGCGGATCGACACGCCGGCCTTCGACGCGGCCGTCACGATCTCCATCGGGCTGAACGCGTGGACGTGCATGCCCGGGACCCTCGCCTTGATCGCGCGGACCAGGTCGGCGTACGCGCTCACCGGCAGCTTCGGGTCGATGCCGCCCTGCATGCAGACCTCGCCGGCGCCGGCCCGCCACGCCTCCTCGGCACGGTCGGCGACCTCCTCGTAGGACAGCCGGTACGCGTCCGCGTCGCGCTCCCGCTGGGCGAACGCGCAGAACCGGCACCCGACGTAGCAGACGTTGGAGAAGTTGATGTTGCGGTTGACGACGTACGTGATGTCGTCGCCGACGGCGTCGCGGCGCAGGTCGTCGGCGATCCGCGTCAGCGCCTCCAGTCCCGCGCCGTCCACATTGAACAGCGCGAGCGCCGCGGCCTCGTACCGTGGCAGCAGGAGGCTTCCCGGCTCCTCCTCGGCGAGCCGCAGTCCATTGTGGACCTCACTGTCGAGGCGGGCGGCCGGCGCGCTGGTGACCCGGCCGGCGACCTCCTGCCAGTCGCCGTAGACGGCGTCGAAGTCGCCGCGGCGGTCGCTGGTGCGGCCCTCGGTGTCGATGGCCTCGTGCAGGTCGGTGCGGCCGCTGCTCTCGATCCCGCCGTCGGGCTCCTGCCAGGGCAGGCCCTCGGGCTTGACGCCCTCCAGGGCCAGGCCGGTCGCGGGGTCCATGAGCGCCGCGACGTGGGCGGCCAGCCGGGCGTCGAGCCACGGGACGCCCTTCTTCGCGTACTCCGGGTAGACGGTGAGGCGTTCCCTGAGCGTGAAGCCGTGCTGCCGGGAACGCTCGGCCAGCTCGTCGATGGCCGGCCAGGGCCGCTCCGGGTTGACGTGGTCCGGGGTCACCGGGGAGACGCCGCCCCAGTCGTCGATGCCCGCCCGCAGCAGCAGGCCGTGCTCCTCGTCGATGAGGTTGGGCGGGGCCTGGATCCGCGCCTTCGGCCCCAGGACCAGCCGGGCGACCGCCACCGTCGCGGCCAGCTCGTGCAGCTGCGCGTCGGGCATACCGCGCATCGCCGTGTCCGGCTTGGCGCGGAAGTTCTGGACGATGACCTCCTGGATGTGCCCGTACTCCCGCATCGTGCGGCGGATCGCGAACAGCGACTCGGCGCGCTCCTCGATCGTCTCGCCGATGCCGATCAGGATGCCGGTCGTGAACGGCACGCCGACCCGGCCCGCGTCGTCCAGCACCCGCAGCCGGACCGCGGGCTCCTTGTCCGGCGAGCCATAGTGGGCGCCGCCCGGCTCCGACCAGAGGCGGGTCGCGGTGGTCTCCAGCATCATGCCCATGCTCGGCGACACCGGCTTCAGCCGCTGCAGCTCCGCCCACGACAGCACACCCGGGTTGAGGTGCGGCAGCAGCCCCGTCTCCTCCAGCACCGCGATCGCGCAGGCGCGCAGGTAGTCCAGGGTCGAGTCGTAGCCGCGCTCGTCCAGCCAGCGCTTCGCCTGCTCCCAGCGGTCCTCCGGCCGGTCGCCGAGCGTGAACAGCGCCTCCTTGCAGCCCTGGGCCTGGCCCTCCCGGGCGATCGCGAGGACCTCGTCGATCTCCAGGTACTCGCTGGGCAGCCGGTGCGGCACCGTCGCGAACGTGCAGTAATGACACCGGTCCCGGCACAGCCGGGTCAGCGGGATGAAGACCTTCCTCGAGTACGTGACGACGCCCGGCCGTCCCGCGTCGGCGAGGCCCGCGTCACGGACCGCGCCGGCGATGGCGAGCAGCTCGTCGAGGGCCTGGCCCCGGGCGGTCAGCAGCACGGCGGCCTCGGTCACGTCGAGGGCACGGCCGTCCGCCGCGCGCCGCAACGCCCGGCGCATGGCGTTGTCCTCGGTACCTCTGACTACAGACGTCACGCTTTGCAGCCTAGGCCGCCGCCGGGCCGATGGGCCCGCACACCCGATGTGACTGTTCTCCTTGCGGCGCTCCTGACGCCGCGGGCACCCGCCGTGGTCGGCGGGTGCCCGCGGTGCCTGCTCGAGGTGGGACGGGTCAGGACCTGGGCGGGATCACCTGGGTGCGCTGGGTGTCGTCGCCGTCGTCGTCGGTACGGTGCTCGGCGCCGTGCCCGGCGGGCGCGGTGAACGCCGTGGTCGCCTCGGGGTCGGCCACCGGGTGGACCTGGGTGGCGTCGGGGTCGGGCGCGGGCGCCTGGGCCGCGGTCGGCTCCTCGGCCGGCGCGGCCACCGGGCCCGTGGTCTGGGTGGCGTCCGGATCCGTGGCGGCGTGGGTGGCGGTCTGCTCCCCGGCGGCGGCCGGCGCGGCCTGGACCGGGGTGTAGGCGGCGGTGGCGTCCGGGTCGGCGTCGGCCTTCGCGATGCTGACCGGGGGCGCCTGGGTCACCGGCTCGTCATGGGTCACCGGGGGCGCCTGGTGCTCCGCCTGGGCGGTCTGGGGCTGGTCCTCCGCGTGGGCGGCCTGGCCCTCGGCCGGGAACGCTCCGGTCTTGCCGAACGGCGACGCCGCGCCGCCCGTGTCCTGGCCCGTGCCGGTGGTCGGCTCCGGGGCGGCGCCCGTCCCGGCGGCGGCGCCCGACGTGGGGTGGGTCGATGAGCCGCCCGGCCAGCCGGCCGCGGCGAAGCCACCCGACGGGGTCACCCCACCGTCACCGGACCCGGCCGGGGGCGCCGAGACCGGCGGCGTGACGGGCGGGGCCGAGACCGGCTGGGCGGCCGGCGCCGTGTACGCCGCGAACGGTGAGCTCAGCGGCGGCGTCGAGGCGGGAGCGGCGGACACCGGCTCGGCACCGGTGGCCGGCGCGGGCTGCTGGGCCGCCGGGGGCTGCTGCTGGGCATACGCGGGGGCGCCGGACGCCGGTGCCGTGAACGCGGGGGCGCCCGTCGACGGCGCGTTGAACGCGGGGGCGCCGGTCGCGGCCGGGTTGTACGCGCCCTGCTGCGGCCCGGCCGCCTGCGGGTTGTAGCCGGTCGCCGGGGCGCCCGAGGCCTGGGCGGCGGCGTAGTTCATCTGCTGCGTGGCATACCCCTGCTGGCCCGCCGCCGGCACGACCTGTCCCGTGCCGGTGGTCGCGGGGTTCGTCCAGCCGCCGGTCTGCGGCTGCTGGTAGCCGGGCTGCTGCTGGTAGCCCTGCTGCTGGGCGTACTGCTGCTGGGCGTACTGCTGCTGCGGGTACTGGTATCCCTGCGGCCCGTACGGGTACGCGGGCTGGCCGTAGACGCCGGGGGCCGGCTTCGGTGGGGCGTACGCACCGAGGTACACGCGAATGACAAGGAAGAGGCCGAGCCCGACGAGCGCCAGACCGCCGAGGCGGGTCAGGAAGATCGACAGGGCGATGCCGGCACTGAGCGAGGTCTCGGGGCGCAGGTCGCCGATCAGGCTGGCCAGCAGCATGACCAGGCCGAACAGGGCCGCGACGGCGTACTCCACGAGCGCGATCAGCACGATGGTCTTGGCCTTCGGCACGACCGGGTCGAGGTGGGTCGCGAGCAGCACCGCGAGGATCGGCAGCGCGGCCGTCTCGATCGAGACGAACGCGCCGAACGAGCCGCCCGCGTTGCTCAGGAACTGGCTGGTCAGCGTGCTCAGCAGCGCGAGGAGCCCGGCGAGCAGGAACGCTCCGGCCACACCCAGCAGCACGAACGCGGCCAGCTCGCGATACGGCATGGTGAGCGCGCGGGCCTTCTTGACGTCGACCGGCGCGGCCGGCTGTGCCGGGGCGGCCTGCGGCTGCTGCGGCTGGGGCTGCGGCTGGAACGACGAGGTGGCCGGTCCGGTGGCGTAGGCCGGGTGCGGCGCCGCCGAGGACGTCGGCTCGGGTGGCTGGGTGCTCACTGGCTCTCCCCAAGATCTAGCGGTCACGCGACAGGTCGCTCGCAGCCTAGCCGTCGAACGGAAAATCCGCGTGCGTGGACGGCATCGCCCGGCGGTCACGGCCGGCACGGGAAGTGTCGTCCCCGTGGGGCAGGATGAGGGCATGCGGATCGTGGTTCTGGCCGGTGGGATCGGCGGCGCGCGCTTCCTTCTCGGGGTGCGCGCCGTGGGGCAGGAGTTGGGCGCGGAGGTCACCGCGGTGGTCAACGTCGGTGACGACGTGACGCTGCACGGGTTGCGGATCTGCCCCGACCTCGACAGCGTCATGTACACGCTCGGCGGCGGCGCCGACCCGGAGCGCGGCTGGGGCCGCGTCGGCGAGACATGGACCGTCAAGGAGGAGCTCGCCGCGTATGGCGCCGAGCCGACCTGGTTCGGCCTCGGCGACAAGGACATCGCGACCCACCTGGTGCGCACCCGCATGCTCGACGCCGGCTATCCGCTGTCCGCGGTCACCGAGGCGCTCTGCGACCGGTGGCGGCCCGGCATCAGGATGCTCCCGGCCAGCGACGACCGGGTCGAGACGCACGCCGTCGTCGAGATCGACGGCGCCAGCCGCGCGATCCACTTCCAGGAGTGGTGGATCCGTCACCGGGCGGAGGTGCCGACGTCCAGGTTCGTGTTCGTCGGCGCCGAGTCGGCCAAGCCCGCCGCGGGTGTGCTGGAGGCGCTCGCCGCCGCCGACGTCGTGCTGGTCGCCCCGAGCAACCCGATCGTGTCGATCGCGCCGATCCTCGCCGTCCCCGCGGTCCGCGAGGCGGTCACGACGGGCACCGCCCCGGTCGTCGGCGTCTCCCCGATCATCGGCACCGCCCCGGTGCGCGGCATGGCCGACAAGTGCCTCGCCGTGATGCATGTCGAGTGCAGTCCCGCCGGCGTCGGCGGCCTGTTCGGTGCCCGTTCGGCCGGCGGGGTCCTCGACGGCTGGCTGGTCGACGAGACCGACGCGGGGGTCGAGGTGCCCGGGCTGACGGTCCGCGCCAGGCCGCTGTGGATGACGGATGTGGCGGCAACCTCGGCGATCGTCCGGGAGGCGCTGTCCGTGGCGGGCGTGGCATGAGCGGTGCCGTGGGCGGCCCGGGCGGGCCTGGGTTCCGCGCGGATGGCGGCCCGGGCGGGCCTGGGTTCCGCGCGGATGGCGGTCCGGGCGGGTCGGAGGTCCGCGCGGGTGGTGGCTCGGGCGGGTCGGAGGTGCTCGCCGGTGGGGGCACGGGTGGGTCGGAGCGTGCGGGTGGGGATGGGTCGGGTGCGGTGGCGCCGGGTGGGTTCCAGGTGCCGCCTGGTGGGTTCGAGGTGCGGCCGGTGCTGGGCATCGGCGAGGTGCGGCCCGGCGACGACCTGGCGGGGCTGATCGCGGCCGCCGCGCCGTGGCTGGTCGACGGGGACGTCCTCGTGGTCACCAGCAAGGTGGTCAGCAAGGCCGAGGGGCGGCTCGTCGACGTCCCCCTCGACGAGCCGGCGCGCGAGGCCGCCCGCGAGGCGGTGCTGCGGGCCGAGACGGCCAGGGTCGTCGCCCGCCGCGGCGCGACGCGGATCGTGCAGACGCATCACGGGTTCGTGCTGGCGTCGGCCGGGATCGACGCGTCCAATGTGGAGCCGACCCGGCTCGTGCTGCTGCCCAAGGATCCCGACGCCTCGGCCCGCTGGCTGCGCGACGAGCTGCGGGAGCGGTTCGGCCGGCGGGTCGCGGTCGTCGTCACCGACACCATGGGCCGCCCCTGGCGGATGGGCCTGACCGACGTGGCCATCGGCGCCGCCGGCATCGACGCCCTGACCGACTACCGGGGCGTGCGCGACGTGCACGGCAACGAGCTGCAGCTCACGCAGATGGCCGTGATCGACGAGATCGCCGCCGCCGCCGACCTGGTGAAGGGCAAGACCGGCCAGGTGCCGGTCGCGGTCGTGCGGGGCCTGCCGGTCCGCGCCGACGGCCACGGCACCGGCGCCGCCGCCCTGATCCGCGGCGCCGACGCCGACCTGTTCTCCCTCGGCACGGCGGAGGCGGTCGCCAAGGGTCTGCGGGCCGCCGCGGCCATCCGGGACACCCCGCCGATCCTGTTCCCCGAGCTGCCCACCGACGTCCTCCCCACCGAGGCGCTGTCCTCCGGCGAGCTGGCCGCCGGGTCGGCTGCTGGGTCGGCTGCCGGGTCGGCTGCTGGGTCGGCTGCTGGGCCGGCTGCTGGGCCGGCTGCTGGGCCGGCTGCTGGGGTGGCCGCCGGGTCGGCTGCGGGGACGGGCACCGGGTCGGACGCTGGGTCGGGCGACGAGTCGGGCGCGCGAGCGGGAGTGGGAGTGGATGCGAGGTCGGGGGTCGAGAAGGTGTTGCTGGTCTGGGCGCCGGCCGGTGACCTGCGGCGGGCGGTCGAGGCGGGGATGGAGGTGCAGCGGATCAGGGCAGGGCTGGCCGCCGACGGCGTGGCTTCCGGGTGGCTGGAGGCGGATCGGGTCGACCTGTCCGGTGCCGTCGTGCCGGAAGGTGGCGTGCCCCTCGGGGTGCTCGTCGTCGGGCGCGGTAGCCTGCCGTCACTATGACGACGTTGCACGATGACGCACTCGCGGTGCTGACCCAGTGGAAGGCTCCAACCGAGGAGGCCGAGGAGACCCGGCGGCGCTTCATCGAGTTCGTCCTCCGGGGGCCGTCGACGATGTGGCGGGAGCACCCCGGCGCCCACGTCACGGCGAGTGCCCTGGTCGTCGACTCGACCGCGGAGCGGGTCCTGCTGTGCCTGCACGGGCGGATCAAGCGCTGGGTCCAGCTCGGCGGGCACTGCGAGCCCGGGGACGCGACGGTGGCGGCGGCCGCGCTGCGGGAGGCGACCGAGGAGTCGGGGATCGCCGGGCTGCGGATCAGCGAGGCGCCGATCGACCTCGACGTGCACCACGTGCAGTGCGCGGGCGTGCCGTCGTTGCACTACGACATCCGGTACGCGGCGATCGCCCCCGCCGGCGCCGTCGAGACCGTGAGCACCGAGTCGGCGGCGCTGGGCTGGTTCGCCCCGGACGACCTGCCGACACCCCTCGCGGGCGCCACCGAGCCGCTCGTCGCTCCGGCGCTGGCCTGGGCCCGCAGCAGCTGACCGCGCTCCCGGCACCCGAGCCGGCGGACCGGGCAGCCGACCCCGCCTGGCCCGGCAGGTGACCCGCGGTCCCGGCACGCGATCGGGCACCCGACCCGGCACGCGATCGGGCACCCGACCCGGCACGCGATCGGGCACCCGACCCGGCACGCGATCCGGTGGAGCCCGGCATCACCGACGTGAACCGCCGCGACCCGGCACGCGACCCGGTGGAGCTTGGCACCACCGACGTGAACCGCCGCGACCCGGCGGACGGCTGGGGTCATCGAGCCTGTTGCGTTTTCGGTATGTGTGGATAGTTCCGCTTTCGCGGTACTCGATCGATCATTGGGTATGGCGAAGCAGTTCCGTCCGGTGGATCGTGAC
>NZ_JNYJ01000051.1 GCF_000716715.1 Dactylosporangium aurantiacum
GTTGTTGGGCGGTGCCGTTGGGTGCGGTGAGGCCGTTGCTGGCGCCGTCTTGGTTGATGGCGGTGCCGCGGATGATGGCGTGGATGGTGCGGCCTTGGGTGAGCGCGTCCGACAGCCGCTGCAGCACGACCACGCCGGCGCCGTCGCCGAACCCGGTGCCGTCGGCGTCCGCGGTGAACGGTTTGCACCGGCCGTCGGCGGCAAGGCCGCCCTGGGCGTGGAACTGGTCGAAGATCGTCGGGGAGGCGATGACGGTGACGCCGCCGGCCAGCGCGGCGTCGCACTCGCCGGCGCGTAGCGCCTGCACCGCGAGGTGGACCGCGACCAGCGACGAGGAGCAGGCGGTGTCGACGGTGACGGCGGGTCCTTCCAGACCGAACGTGTAGGCCAGCCGGCCCGACGCGACGCTGGTGTTGGTGCCGGTGAGCAGGTGCCCGAGCAGCGCGGCGGGCGCGCCGTTGCGCGGCCCGTACTCCTGGGCGATGACGCCGGCGTAGACGGCGGTCCGGCTGCCGCGCAGCTGCGTGGGGCTCATCCCGGCCCGTTCGAACGCCTCCCAGGCGATCTGCAGCAGCAGCCGCTGCTGCGGGTCCATCGCCAGCGCCTCGCGGGGACTGACCCCGAACAGTTCGGCGTCGAACGTGTCGGCGTCGTCGATGAAGCCGCCGACCCGGGCGTACGGTTGCCCGCCGGGCCAGCCGCGGCCGTCCGGGAACGGCCCGATGGCGTCGCGCCCGTCGGCGACGAGCCGCCACAGGTCCTCCGGGCTGCGCACGCCGCCGGGGTACCGGCAGGCCATGCCGACGATCGCGATCGGCTCGGCCGGTGCCGGCGGCGCGCCCGGTGCCACCGGCGCGGCCGCCGGGGCGGGGGACGGGGTGTCCTGGTGCAGGTCGTGCAGGTGGGCGGCGAGCTCGGTGATGCTGGGGTGGGCGAACACGACGGTCACCGGCAGCGTCAGCCCGGTCGCCTTGGCGAGGCGGTTGCGCAGCTCGACGGAGGTCAGCGAGTCGAAGCCGAGCTCCTTGAACGGCCGCCCGGCGTCGATCGCGGCCGGGTCCGGGTGCGCCAGGACGGTGGCGGTGTGCGCGCGGACCAGGTCGACGAGCAGGCCCGGCCGCTGCGCGGCGGGTGCGTCGGCGAACTGCCGCCGCCACGCCGGGCGGCCCGCGCCGCGGTCCGCGGCCCGCGCGGGGTGGGCCAGGCCGCGCAGCGGCGGCGGCACGTCGGCGGCGGCGAGCGCCGCCCGGTCGAGCCGCGCGGCGACGACGGTGGGCAGCCCGGCGGTCAGCGCCGCGTCGAACAGCGCCAGCCCGTCCGGGACGGGCATCGCGGCGAGACCGCCGCGGCGCAGCCGGTCCAGGTCGGCGCGGCTCAGCTCGCCGGTCATCGCGCTGCCGGCGTCCCACAGCCCCCACGCGACGCTGGTGGCCGGGTGGCCCGCGGCGGCGCGGGCCTGGGCGAGCGCGTCGAGCCAGGTGTTCGCGGCGGCGTAGTTGGCCTGGCCCGGTCCGCCGAGGACGCCGATGGCGGAGGAGAACAGTACGAACGCGGCGAGGTCCAGGTCGCGGGTCAGCTCGTCGAGGTGGGCGGCGGCGTCGGCCTTCGGGCGCAGCACGGCGCCGAGCTGCTCCCGGGTCAGGCCGTTGACCGCGGCGTCGCGCAGCACCCCGGCGGCATGGACGACGGCGGTGAGAGGCCGCTCGGCGGGGATGCCGGCGAGCAGCCGGCGGACCTGCTCGCGGTCGGCGACGTCGCAGGCCGCGACGGTCGCGGTGGCGCCGAGGCCGGCGAGCCGCTCGACGAGGCCGGCGGCGCCGGGCGCGTCCGGTCCCGTGCGGCTGACCAGCAGCAGGTGCCGCATGCCGTGCGCGCGGACCAGGTGCTCGGCCAGGTGGGCGCCGAGGCCGCCGGTGCCGCCGGTGACCAGCACCGTGCCGTCGGCGGCCGCGGGCCGGGGCAGGGTCAGCACGACCTTGCCCACGTGCGCGGCGTGCTGGACGTGCCGCAGTGCCGCGGGCGCCTGCCGCAGGTCGAACGTGGTCACCGGCGGCAGCGTCAGCTGCCCGGCCCGGAACCAGTCCAGCAGCACGACCAGCATCTGCCGCAGCTCGGCGGCCGGCAGGTCGAACAGGTCGAACGGCAGGTACCGCACCCATGGATGGGTCCGCGCGAGCGTCTCCGGATCGCGTAGGTCGGTCTTGCCGATCTCGACGAACCTGCCCCCGGGCGCGACCAGGTCGAGCGACGTGTCGGTGAACTCGCCGGCCAGGCAGTTGAGCACGACGTCCATGCCGTTGCCGGCGGCCCCGCCGAACCGCCCGGCGAACTCCAGGGTGCGGGAGCTGGCCAGATGCGCCTCGTCGAAGCCGGCGGCGAGCAGCATCGGGTGCTTCGCCGGCGAGGCGGTGCCGAACACCTCCGCGCCGAGCAGCCGGGCGATCTGGCCGGCGGCGAGCCCGACCCCGCCGGCGGCGGCGTGCACGAGGACCCGGTCGCCGGGCTGGACGGCCGCGACGGTGACGAGGGCGTGGTACGCGGTGGCGTAGACCACCGGCACCGCGGCCGCTTCGGCGAACGACCAGCCGTCGGGCACCGGCAGCGCGAGGTCGGCGTCGACGACCGCGGTGGGGCCGGTCGCGCCGCGCCACGGGCCGAGGACCCGGTCGCCGGGGGTGAGTCCGGTGACCCCGGGGCCGACCTCGGTGACGATGCCCGCGGCCTCGCTGCCGACCTGCTCCGGCTGCGGGTACATGCCGAGCGCGATCAGCACGTCGCGGAAGTTGATGCCGACGGCGCGCACCGCGACCCGGACCTGCCCGTCGCGCAGCGGCTCGGCGGCGTCCGGGTACGCGGCGGCGGTGAGGCCGTCGACGGTGCCGGTGGTGCCGGCGGTCAGCCGCCACGGTGCGCCGGCGTCGGGGACGGCGAGCGGCGCCGGGGCGGGCTGCAGGCGCGGCACGAACAGCCCGCCGCGCCGCCACGCCGCCTGGGGCTCCGCGGCGGCGAGCGCGGCGTCCACGTCGGCCCGTGCGGTGCCGGGGGCGACGTCGAGCAGGAGGAACCGTTCCGGGTGCTCGGTCTGCGCGGTGCGCAGCAGCCCCCACACGGCCGCCTGCGCGGGGTCCGGGGCAGGGTCGCCGGCGCCGGGGCGGGTGCCGCCGGCGGTGACCACGGCGAGGGTGGCTGCGGCGGTGCCCGGCTCGGCGAGCCACCGCTGGACGTCGGCGAGCACCGCGGCGGTGACCTCGTGCACGTCGCCCGCAGGGGCCGGCAGCACGACCGTGCCGTCGGTGGCGGACAGCTCGACGTCCGCCAGGCGTGGCAGGGCGCGGGCCGCGGCCGGCGCGGCGCCCGGCTCCCAGCGCAGCTCCAGCAGGCCGGGGCGGGCGGAGGGCAGCGGGCGCAGGCCGACGTCGGCGGTGAGCACGGCGGCGCCCGAGGCGTCGGCGACCTCGAGGTGGTGCAGGTCGGGGCCGGCCGGGGTGATCCGCACCCGCAGGCCGCCGCGGGCCGGGCGGTGCCGGCGCACCCGCTGCCACACGAACGGCAGCTCGACGCGGCCCCGGTCCAGGACCAGCGGGTGCAGCGCGGCGTCCAGCGTCGCCGGGTGGATGCCGTACCCGTCCTCGGAAAGCCCGTCGGTGACGTCGGCGGCGCCGGTGACGTCGGCGTGCGTCCCGCCGTCGTGCCGCCACATCCGGTGCAGGCCCTGGAAGGCAGGGCCGTACCCGTAGCCGGCCGCGGCCAGTGACGCGTAGGCGCCGGCGAGGTCGACCGGGGTGGCGCCGGTCGGGGTGGCGGGCACCGCGACGGCCGGCGGGAGGTCGTCGGCGAGGGTACCGGCGGCGTGCCGGGTCCACGGGCCGTCGCCGGTGCGGGCGTGCACGGTGACGCGTCGCGCGCCGCCGTCGTGCGGGCCGGTGGCGGTCACCTGCAGCTCGGCGGACCCGCCGGTCGGCAGTGCCAGGGGCGCCTCGATGACCAGCTCGTCGACGCCGGCCGCGCCGCACGCGCCGGCGGCGTGCAGGGCGAGCTCGATGAAGCCGGTGGCGGGGAAGAGCACGGTGCCGTTGACGGCGTGGTCGGCGAGCCACGGCTGGGCGGTCTCGGACAGCCGCCCGGTGAGCACGACCCCGTCGCCCTCGGCGAGCGGCACCGCCGCGCCGAGCAGCGGGTGCCCGGCGGAGGCGAGGCCGAGCCCGGCGGGGTCGCCGGTGTCGGGGCGGGGCGCCAGCCAGAACCGCCGCCGGGCGAACGGATACGTGGGCAGGTCGACGGGCCGCCGCGCGGCCGGGGCGAACACCGCGGTCCAGTCGACGCCCGCGCCACGCGTGTAGGCGTGCGCGACGGCGGTGCGCAGCTGCGCGGTGTCCCCGTGGTCGCGGCGCAGTGTCCCGACGGCCGCGCCGGCGACGCCGAGCCGGGCGAGGGCGTCCTCGACCGGGGTGGTGAGCACCGGGTGCGGGGACACCTCGACGAAGAGGGTGTGCCCGTCGCGGGCCAGGGCGCGCACGGCGGCGTCGAAGCGGACCGGCTGGCGCAGGTTGCGCCACCAGTAGCCGGCGTCCAGGTCGGTGGGCTCGACCGGTTCGCCGGTGACGGTGGAGTACAGCGGGACCGCCGCGGCGACCGGCCGGACCGGTGCCAGCGCCGTGGCCAGCTCGTCGCGCAGCGGTTCGACGGCAGGGCTGTGGGAGGCGTAGTCGACGTCGATGAGCTTCGCCCGTACACCTGCCGCGACCGCCGCCGCGACGAACTGCCGGGTCTCCAGCGGCGGGCCCGCCACCACGGTGCTGGCGGGGCCGTTGCAGACCGCGACGTGCAGCGGCGCGTCGCCGATGCGGTCGCGGACCTGGTCGGCGGGCAGCGACACCGCCGCCATCGTGCCGGTGCCGGCCAGTGCCGTCAGCGCGCGGCTGCGCAGCGCCACGATCCGGGCGCCGTCGGCGAGGGTCAGGGCCCCGGCGACGCAGGCGGCCGCGATCTCGCCCTGCGAGTGGCCGACGACGGCGTCGGGGTGGACGCCGTGTCGCCGCCACAGCGCGGCGAGGCCGATCATCACGGCCCACAGCGCCGGTTGGACCACGTCGACCCGGTGCTCCCAGCCCGGCACCGTGTCGCGGAGCACCTCGGTCAGCGACCAGTCGACGAACGGTGCGAGCGCCTCGGCGCACTCGGCGATCCGCGCGGCGAAGACGGGTTCCTCGTCGAGGAGGCCGGCGGCCATCTGCCGCCACTGCGCGCCCTGGCCGGGGAAGACGAACACGACCCGGCCGGTGCCGGCGACGCCCTCGGCGCCGTTGGCGGGGCTGTCGCCGGCGGCGAGGGCGCGCAGGCCGGCGAGCAGCGTGTCGTGGTCGCGACCGAGGACGGCGGCGCGGTGCGGCAGGCCGCCGCGGGCGGTGGCGAGCGTCCAGCCGACGCGGGCCGGGTCGGTCCGGTGGGCGGCAGGGTTCGCGGCGAGGTGCTCGGCGAGCTGCCCGGCGCGCGCCTGCAGCGCCTCGGGGGTCTTCGCCGAGACGACCCACGGCACCGGTGCCGGGTCCGGGTGCGGTGCCGGTGTCCGCGGCGCGGTCGGTGCCTGCTCCAGGATCAGGTGGGCGTTGGTGCCGGAGATGCCGAACGACGACACCGCGGCCCGGCGCGGCCGCGGCACGGCGGGCCACGGGGTGTGCCCGTGCAGCAGCGCCACGCCGCCCCGGTCCCAGTCCACATAGGACGAGGGACGGGCGGCGTGCAGGGTGGCCGGCAGCTCGCCGTGGCGCAGCGCCTCCACCATCTTGATGACCGCGGCGACGCCTGCGGCGGCCTGGGCGTGGCCGATGTTCGACTTCAGCGAGCCCAGCAGCAGCGGCCGGTCGGCAGGGCGGCCGGGCGCCGCGCCGTAGGTCGCCAGCAATGCCTGCGCCTCGATCGGGTCGCCGAGCCGGGTGCCGGTGCCGTGCGCCTCCACCGCGTCGACCTCGGCGGCGTCGACGGCGGCGTCGGCGAGCGCGAGGCGGATCGCGCGCTGCTGCGAGCGGCCGTTCGGGGCGGTGAGGCCGTTGCTGGCACCGTCGTTGTTGACCGCGGAGCCGCGGATGACGGCGAGGACGTCGTGTCCGGCCGCCTGCGCGTCGCTGAGCCGCTCCAGCACGAGCATGCCGACGCCCTCCGCCCAGGCTGTGCCGTCGGCGTCGGCGCCGAACGCCTTGCAGCGCCCGTCGGGGGCGAGCCCGCCCTGCCGGGAGAACTCCACGAAGATGCCGGGAGCGGCCATCACCGACACGCCGCCGGCGAGGGCCATGCCGCACTCGCCGGACCGCAGCGCGCGCACGGCGAGGTGCACCGCCACCAGCGACGACGAGCAGGCGGTGTCGACGGTGATCGCGGGGCCCTGCAGGCCCAGCACATACGCGATGCGGCCGGACGCGACGCTGCCGGTGGTGCCGGTCAGCAGCATGCCGGCGTGCTCGGCGTCGCCACCGGCCAGCCGCGGCCCGTACTCCTGCGGCATCGCGCCCACGAAGACCCCGACCGGCTCGCCCGCCAGGGACGCCGGGTCGATCCCGGCCCGCTCCAGCGCCTCCCAGGACGTCTGCAGCAGCAGGCGCTGCTGCGGGTCCATCGCGACGGCCTCCCGCGCCGACAGGTCGAAGAACTCGGCGTCGAACTCGTCGGCGTCGTGCAGGAAGCCGCCGGAGCCGGTGGCGCAGCCCTTCGCCCGCAGCGCCGCGACGTCCCAGCCACGGTTGGTCGGGAAGCCGGTGATGGCGTCGGTACCGGCGGCGACGAGCCGCCACAGGTCGTCCGGGGAGCGCACGTCACCCGGCAGCCGGCAGGCGGTCGCCACGATCGCGATGGGCTCGCCGGCCCCGCCGGGTGCAGCCCCGACGGCGACCGGCGCGACCCCGGCCAGCTCGTCGCGCAGGTGAGCGCCGAGCTGCCGCACGGTGGGCAAGTCGAACACGGCGCTGCCGTGGACGCGCACGCCGGTCTCGGCGGCCAGCCGCGCGGCGAGCTCGACCGCGAGGGTGGAGTCGAAGCCGAGCTCCTTGAACGTGAGGACCGGGTCGACGTCGGCCCAGCCGTCGAGTCCGAGGACCGCGGCGGCGTGCGTGCGCACCAGCCGCTCGGCGCCGGCCTGGTCGACCACGTGCCCCACCGGCGGCCGGTGCGCCGCGGCCGGGGGCGCCGCCGCGGCGGCGGCCGGCGTCTCGGGCAGCCAGAACCGTTTGCGGACGAAGGCCTGGGTCGGCAGGTCGACGGGGTCACCGGCCGGCAGCAGCGTGTCCCAGTCCGGCTCGGCGCCGGTGGTGTAGGCGGTGGCGAGCGCGACGAGGAACCGCCGGTGCGCGTCGCCTTCGCCGAGCGTCGTGATGACCTGCGCGCCGGTGCAGGCCCGCACGGTGGCGGCGTCGAGGACCGGGCGGCCGGACAGCTCGATGAGCCGGGTGTGCCCGGCCGCGGTGAGCTCCTCGACCGCGTCGCCGGTGCCTGCGGTGCCGGTCGCCGCGGAGAAGCAGGTGAGGCGTCCCGCCGGTGCGTCGGTGCCGGCGAGCGCTTGCGGGCCGGCCTCGGGCTCGGCCCGGCCGGCGATCACGCGGGCGGCATCGTCGAGGCTGAGGGCACCGGCGACGTACGCGGCGGCGACCTCGCCGTGGGAGTGCCCGACGAGCGCCGCCGGCGCGACGCCGTGGTGCTTCCACAGGTGGGCGAGCGAGGTGGTGACGGCGAAGGTGCCCGGCAGCGCGGCCCTGGGGTGCTCCGGCTGCGGTGCCCCCGGCCGGCCGTGCACGGCATCCAGCAGCGACCACCCGGTGAGCGGGTCGAGCGCCTCGGCGCAGGCCCGGAAGTGCTCCCCGAACGCGTCGCTGGCGGCCAGCAGCTCACGGGCCGTCCGGGTCCACTGTGGCTCGTCGCCGGGCAGCACGAACGCGGTGCCGCCGCGGGACACCGGGCCGCTGGCGACGCCGTCGGCGGGCCGGCCGCCGGCGACGGCGGCGAGCCCGTCCAGCAGCGCCTCGCGGCTGTCGGCGACAACTGCCGCCCGGTGCGGCAGGTGGCTGCGGGTGGTGGCCAGCGACCGGGCGACGGCGGTCAGCGGGGCGGCGGCGAGCCGCTCCAGGAGGCGGCCGGCCTGCGCCCGCAGCCCTTCGGCGGTGCGGCCGGACACCACGAACGGCAGTGGGGTCGCGTCGCCGGCGTCGGCGGTAGGGGTGGTGGCGGGCGCGGGGGCGGCGGTGACGACGACGTGGCAGTTGGTGCCGCCCATGCCGAAGGAGGACACCCCGGCGACCAGCGGGCCGTCCGGCTGCGGCCAGCCGGTCAGCTCGGTCTGCACCCGCAGCCCCAGCGCCGGCAGCGGCACCCCGGGGGCGGCGGTGCGGAAGTGCAGGCTCGGCGGCAGCCGCCGGTGCCACATCGACAGCACCACCTTGAGCAGGCCGACGATGCCGGCGGCGCCCTCGAGGTGGCCGACGTTGGTCTTCACGGACCCGACGGGCAGGGCGGTCGCGCCGCCGCGACCGGCGCCGAGGGTCGCGCCGAGGGCGGCGGCCTCGATCGGGTCGCCGACCCTGGTGCCCGTGCCGTGCAGCTCGACGTAGCGCACCGCGGTCATCGGCACGCCGCTGCGCTCGTACGCCTGCCGGATGACCTCCTCCTGCCCGGCGCGGCTCGGCACGGTGAGCGCCTCACCGGGGCCGTCGTTGTTCACCGCGCCGCCGGCCAGCACCGCGTAGACCCGGTCACCGTCGGCGACGGCGCGGGACAGCAGCTTGAGCACCAGGACCGCGCCGCCCTCGCCGCGCACGAACCCGTTGGCCCGCTCGTCGAAGGTGAAGCAGCGCCCGTCGGGGGACAGCCCGCCGAAGCGTTGCGCGGTGAGGGAGCTCTCCGGGGCCAGGATGACGTTGAGACCGCCGGCGAGGGCGAGGTTGGTCTCGCCGCGGCGCAGGCCGTCGCAGGCCAGCTGCACGGCGACGAGCGAGGACGACTGGCCGGTGTCCACGACGAGGCTGGGGCCGCGCAGGCCCAGCACGTGCGAGACGCGGTTGGCGATGATGCCGCGGTGCAGGCCGGCCATGGTGTGCTCGCCGGGTGCGGTCCGGCCGGCGAGCGCGGCGTAATCGTCCCAGATCGCGCCGGCGTAGACGCCGGTGCGACTACCGCGCAGGTCTTCGGGGACCAGCCGGGCGTCCTGCAGCGCCTCCCACGCCAGCTCCAGTGCGATGCGCTGGCGCGGGTCCATCGCGGCGGCCTCGCGCGGGGAGATGCCGAAGAAGGCGGCGTCGAAGGCGTCGATGTCGTCGAGGTATCCGCCGGGCAGCCCGGCGGTGTGCGCCTCCCGCCCGGCGGGCGCGGCGCCGACCGCGTCGACCCCGCCGGCCAGCAGCCGCCAGAACGCGTCCGGGTCCGGCGCCTGCGGCAGCCGGCAGGACAAGCCGATCACGGCCACCGCTGCCGCGCCGTCCATGGTTTCGTCGTTGCCGTCAGGGTTCGCCATGTCGTCACCAATCCCCATCCGCGGCCCGCGTCCGGCGGGCGACCGGTGGAACGAAATGCGTTCATCATGTGAGGGGCGGCTGAAAGCGCGCTTACCGCCGGCTAAAGCCGCGACGCCGCGAAGTCGTAGGGGCGCATAGGGGTGTGGACGTCTTTACGCCGCGCCATACGATCGGCGGCAGATTGGCTGACCGGGCCCGCGACAGCGGCATCGCTCCGGTGCGCCGTTTCGTCATTCATCGAGAGGGGGTGGCGCGATGCAGTCGCCGATGCGCATTGTTCTGGTCGAGGACGTCGCGGTGGTCCGTGAGGCGCTCGCCGCCCTGCTGCACTCGGAGCCGGACCTCCACGTGGTCGCCCGCGACGGCGGCGGTGCCGTGGTCGTGCCGGTCGCCGTGCGCGGGCGGACCGGCGCCGGTCTGGACGACGCCGCCAGTGGCCTGTCGGTGGCGATCGCCCTGCACCACCAGCACCCGGACCGCCCGACGCTGATCCTGTCGAGGTCGGGCGAAGCGGCCGCCGGAGACGGTGTCTGCGGCCTGTTGTTGCACGCCGCGCCGGAGAACGACCTGGCCGGGGCGGTGCTGGCGATGACCGACCCGGGCCGCTCGGGGGCGGCGAACGCCGTGGTGGCGCTGGCGACCGAGGGTGCGCTGGTCGCCGCGGCCGGTTCCGGCGGGGCGGCGTCCGGCACGGCCGGGGACCTCCCGCACGGCGCCGGGTGCCCGCTGTCGCCGCGGGAGCTGGAGGTGCTGCGGCGCACCGCGCACGGCGAGTCGGTGCGGGAGATCGCCGGCAGCCTGCACCTGGCGGAGGGCACCGTGCGCAACCATCTGACGGCCATCGGCACGAAGCTGCAAGCCCGGACGCGGGTCGACTCGGTGCGCATCGCCCGTACCGCCGGATGGATAGCGGCCTGAGGTCGTAGCCGAATCGACGCATCTCCGTAAATTGACTGTCATGGTTGTGGTGCAGGCCTCGTCCTCTCCAATTGTCACAGTTGTCGACATGGATGGAATTAGATGTCAGGGGTTCGTTCGAAGCGTCGTTGTGCGATACTGGCTCCGCGCCTGATTCGGCTCATCGGATGACGTCGCCCACGGGGAGCAGCACGATGCCGCTGACAGCTCGGGATCCTGTCGGGCGCAGCGGCCTGTTCGACGCCCTCACCGCCACCTATGACGCCTGCGCCGGCAGCGGCCGCGGCCGTCTCGTCCTGCTCGACGGGCCGGTCGGCACCGGCAAGACCGAGGTGCTGCGCATATTCGTCGACGGCGTCCGCGACCGGGGCGGCGTGGTGCTGTCCGCCGGCGCCTCGGAGTCCGAGCGCACCATGCCGCTCGCGGTCCTGGAGCAGCTGCTCGACCGGCCCGGCCTGCCGGCGGACGTGGTCGCCAGGGCCGCGGCGCTGATCGACGGGCAGCAGCCGCCGTGGCGCACCTACCTGTCACGCCAGTGCGACCCGGACGGCACCGTCCTGGACGACCTGTGCGACAGCCTGTTGCAGCTGGCGGCGCCGCTGCCGCTGGTGGTCGCCGTCGACGACGCGCACCAGGCCGATCAGCCGTCGCTGCGCTGCCTGCACCGCCTCGCGACCCGGATGACCGGCGCGGCGGTCCTCATCGTGCTGGTCGAGTCCACCACCGCCGCGGGTGCGGTGGCCGCGCGCTGCCTGACCGGCGCCGACGCGCTCGGCGGCCCGCTGCCGGTGGACGTGGACGTCAGCCGGTTCGAGGTCTCCCCGCTCACCGTCGACGGCGTCGCCGAGCTGCTGTGCCGTCGCGAGGGCGCCCGAGCGCTCGGCGCCGCCGACTTCCACCACGCCGTCACCGGCGGCAACCTGGTCCTGCTGCACGCGGTGCTGGAGGACCGCCGGGCCGTCGGCGCCGACCCCGACGACACCGTCATCGGCGACAACTTCGCCGAGGCCGTGACCAGCTGCCTGTTCCGCTGCGACCCGGTGACCCTGCAGGTCGCCCGGGCCACTGCCGTGCTGCGATCGCCGGCCGGCCCCGCCGTCCTCGCCCGCCTGCTGGAGCTGGACCAGGCCGCCGTCGAGCGGGCGCTGCTGCTGCTCACCAGTGGTGGCCTGCTCGACAGCACCGGCCGCTTCCGGCACCCGATCGGCCGGTCCGCGGCGCTGGGCAGCATGGCGCCGGGGGAGCGGGCCTCGATGTTCCAGCGCATCGGGCACCTGCACGCCGGCGGCGGGTCCGCCGGGACCGTGGAGGCCGCCGAGCAGCTGGTCGAGGCCGGCCGGCGCAGCGGCGACTGGATGCCGCCGGTGCTGCGCGAGGCCGCCGAGCGTTCCCTCGCCGACGGCGACCTGCACCGCGCCCGCTCGCTGCTGCGAGCCGCCTCGACCATCAAGATGGACGATCGGCAGCGCGCCGAGATCGCCGCGACGACGGCCAACCTGCGTTGGCGGACCAACCCGGGCGAGGTGCTCCAGCACCTGCCGGAGCTGCTCGCCGACATCCGCGCCGGCCGCCTGACCGGCCGGGCCGCGGTCACCACGCTGCTCTACCTGCTGTGGCACGGCCAGCTCGACGAGGCGCTGGAGATCCTGCCGCAGGTCGTCGCGGTCAGCGCCGACTTCCCGTCGGCGCAGCGGCTGCTCAAGCCCACCCTGACGTCGCTGGCCTTCACCTACCCGGGCAGCGCCCGCCGGCTCAGCGATCCGGCCGGCCGGGCCGACGCGGTCACCGATCTGCTCGCCGCCGCCCGGTCCGTGCTGCGGGAGTGCGCCCCCGACGGCGACACGTTCGGCCTGACGTTCGCCGCGCTGTACGCGTCGTCGTTCACCGCGGACGGCTGGCAGGACCCGTGGGAGCCGCAGCTGCCGGCCAGCGACCTGCCAGTGTGGCAGGCGCTCACCGAGGCCGTCGCCGCCGAGCGGGCGCTGCGCCGCGGCGACCTGGCCGCCGCCACCGACCACGCCCGGCGCGGCCTCAGCGGTCTCGGCCTGGACGGTTGGGGGGTCGCCGTCGGCTGGCCGATCTCGGTGCTGGTCTGCGCGGCCAGCGAGGCCGGCGACCACTCCGCGGCGGCCGGGCTGCTCAGCATGCCGGTGCCGGCCGGAATGTTCTCCACGCCGTTCGGCCTGCGGTACCTGATGGCCCGTGGACGGCACCACTTCGCCACCGACCGCGTGCACGCCGCCCTCAACGACTTCTACGCCGGCAGCGAGACCGCCGCCGCCTGGCACCTCGACCTGCCGGAGCTGATGCCCTGGCGCACGGAGCTGGCCCGCGCCTACGTCAAGCTGGACCGGGTGGGCCCCAGCCAGGTCCTGATCCGCCAGCAGCTGGACGGGCTCACCGATGGCCAGACCCGGCTACGCGGCGCCGCACTGCGCGTCCTCGCCGCGACGCTCGACCCGTCGGAGCGGGTGCCGGTCCTGCGCCGCGCCGTCGACCTGCTGCAGTGCGCCGGCGACCAACTGGAGATGGCCCGCGCACTGGCCGACCTCGGCGCCGCGTACCAGCGCACCGGCTGCGTCGACCTGGCCCGCACCACGCTGCGCGCCGCGGAACAGCAGGCGCGGCTGTGCGGTGCCGCGCCGGACGCGCCCAAGGGTCGCCCACTGCCCGCCGAGCCGGCCCGCGAGGCCGACCATCCCGACGTCGCCCAGCTCACCGATGCCGAGCGCCGGGTGGCCGCGCTGGCCGTGAAGGGCTACACCAACCGGGAGATCGCCCAGCGCCTGTTCCTGACCGTCAGCACGGTCGAGCAGCACCTCACCCGCGTGTACCGCAAACTCCACGTGGTCCGCCGCCGCGAGCTGCCCGCCTGGCTGCGCGTCGGCGCCTTCGACGACCCGGACCAGGGACCGGCCTAGCCTCGCCGCCACGCCGGTGCGTCAAGGCGTTCCAGCGCACGCGGCGAGTTCACCTCCCGCCAGGGCCTCGCCGACAAGATCGAAAATTCGTCAACCGCCAAACCTTCCGCCGGACCTACGACGGACAACCACAGGCACAATCGCGGTATGGCGAAACCCGAGGTTCTGTCGCGAGTGGCTGCCGACCTCGAACGCGGCCACACCCGCCTGGCCGCCCAGCGGCTGGTCAGCCTCCTCGCGGCCGACTCGCAGGATCTGGAGGTGCGTGCCCGCCTCGCCGACGTGTACCGCCAGGCCGGCAACGTGCCCGAAGCGGGCCGCTGGGGGTTTCTCACCGAGGACGCCGAGCCGGACGAGATCGCAGCGTTCGCCAAGAAGCACCGCTCCGCCACCGACCAGCTGCGCGTTCTGCGTTTGCGGGGCGACAACCCCTACGGGCTCGGTCCGCTCGCCGAGCTGCGCTACGCCGGCCTGGTTGCCCGGGCCGCCGCCGAGGCCGGCCCGTCCCGGACCCTTCCGCCGGAGGCCGGTGCCCCTCAGTCCGTCGGGCACACCACGCCGTCACCCGTCGTCTACACACCGGATCTTGGCTTTCGCGTCGGTGAACTCCTCCTCCTGCTCGCGGTCTTCGGGCCCGTGGCCGTGGTCATCGGCGCCATCATCTACGAGGTCCTCACTCTCGCCCCGTGAACCCGTACTCCGGGAGTGTTGTTCACGACCCCTCAAGGATCGACGCGCTAGCTGTTCGAGGAGCCGGATGGGGTGCCGGGGCGGCGGAGGTCCGGGGGCAGTTCGAGCAGCTCGGTCCGGCCGCGGACGCCGAGCTTGCGGTAGATGCGGGTGAGGTGCTGCTCCACGGTGCTGACCGTGACGTTGAGCTGCTGGGAGATCTGCCGGTTGGTGCGCCCCTGCACCGCGAGCGTCGCCACCCGCAGCTCGGCGTCGCTGAGGTCGGTCGGTGCGCCGGTCGGCGCCCCGGACGGCGCTGCGGTCGGCGGCGCGGAACCATTGCCGTTCACCGGCTCGGGGGCGGGCTCGGAAGGGGCGGTGAAGGTGGTGGTGAGCGCGGTGTTGAACCGGTCGAACATCCGCATCGTCAGCCGCGCCTGGGACTCGTCGCCGAGGGCGTGCAGCGCCTCGCTCAGGTCGGCGAACGCCTGGCCGAGCTCGTGCCGGTCGCCGCTGGCCTGCAGCTGGTCGATGGCGGTGCGCAGCAGCGCCGGTCGCTCCGTCAGGTCGGACGTGGCGGCGAGGATGCGGGTGGTGATGCCGCGCGTGCGGGTGTTGTCCGGTCCCAGGCGGCTCAGCTGGTCCTGGGCGAGCTCCTGGGCGCGCTGCCGGTCGCCGAGTGCGAGGCGGGCCTCGGCCAGGTCCCCGCGCCACGGCAGCGCCGTCGGCGTGTCCCGGCGCCAGCGCTGGCTCAGGTCGCGGCAGCGTTCGAAGTCGGCGACGGCGTCCTGCACGTGGCCGAGCGCGAGGCGGTGGTGGCCGCGGGCCCGCAGGTACTGCAGTCCGATCGGGGTGCGGAACATGGCCTCCGGCACCGGGATGCGCAGCAGCGCGGCCGTCTCGTCGTGGGCGCCGCGCCGCGTGTACGCGAGGCTCAGCGCGGACAGGGGCAGCCCGAGCATCACGCCCCACCCGTCGACCGGCAGGAGCGCCAGCGCGCGGCGGCCGTCGAGCTCGGCGCCGGCCAGGTCGCCCTGGCGCAGGCAGATCGTGGCCCGCATCGCGCTGAACAGCGCCGACCAGGTGGACGTGCGGCGGGCCTGGGCGCTGCGCTGCAACGTGTCGGCCCATGACCGCGCCTGGTCGAGGCGTTCGGCGAGCAGGAGCAGCTCGAGGGAGACCCATACGGGTCCGAACGTCGTCTCGTCCAGCGGTGACAGGCGCAGGATCCGTTCGGCGTCGGCGGTGAGCCGCTCCGGTCGGGACCGCAGCAGGGTCTCGACGACGCCGACCGCCTGCTGGTACGCCCGGCGCAGGGTGGACACCGCGATGCGTGACTGGGGCGGCTGCGCCTCGGCGTCGGTCGGCTTGGACACCTCCGGGTACAGGTAGTGCAGCTGCGCGACGGTGCTGTACAGCGCCATCACGGTGTCCGGGGAGTCGTCGGTGGTGTCGGTGCCGACGAACCGGCCGAGGACCTCGACGGCCTCGTCGACCTTGCCGAACCAGAGCAGGAACAGCACGAGCTCCAGCGCCGAGCGGCTGCTGAGCCGGCCCTGCCGGTCCGCGACGAGCAGGGCGGCGACGCCGGGTCGTGCCCCGGACGGGTTCATCCGCCAGTGCGCGCGGACCTGCTGCAGCTGGATGACGACCCGCTCGTCGTCGGTGGTGCACCATTCGTCGGCCAGTAGCAGGCACTCCAGCGCGAACTCGGGGTCGTCCTGCTCGGCGACCTGCCGGGCGGCGGCGAGCAGCAGCGGCAACCGCCACGGCTCGCCGGGCGGCATCGTCTCGCGCAGCTGCCGGGCGGCGACGAGGTGCCGTGCGACCACGGATGCGCGGGCGCCCGCCTCGTGCAGGACCGCCGCGGCGCGTTCATGCACGGCGGCGAGCTCGTCGGGCAGCATGGATTCCAGGACGGTGGCTCTGGTTCGCGGGTGGCGGAGCCGGCTTTCGGTGGTCATGCCGGTCTCGTCGGCCTCCTGCAGGGTGCGGGTGGCCGACCAGACGTCGGTGTCGGTGAGGTCGGCGAGGACGGCCGGCTCGGCCGGCTCGTCGAGCACGGCCAGCGCCCGGACCAGCTTGACCAGCCGAGGGCTGCTGCGGTGCAGGCAGGTGAGCACGGCACGGCCGAATGCCTCGCCGGCGACGGCGGGGCCGCCGTCGATGTCGCCGTCCTCCAGCAGACCGGCGAGCAGCCGCGGATTGCCGCCGCTGATGCGCAGGTGGTCGGCGACCCGCTCGGCGGCGGGCGGTTCGCCGTCAGGGGCGGTCAGCAGCGCCGCGACGGCGTCGGCGGTCAGGGGGCGCAGGCGCAGGCGGTGGCAGTTCGGCAGGCTCTGCACCTCGGCGCGGAAGCGCGGGTCGAGGACGCGGCGGCCGGCGGATTCGGTGAGCACCACCAGGATCGGTGCGTGGTGCAGCCGCCGGACGAGGTAGAGCAGGAACTGCAGGGAGGCCTCGTCGGCGAAGTCCACGTCGTCGACGCCGATCAGTACCGGTGTGCTCGCGGCGGCCCGGAGCATCAGGTCGGCGAGGCCTCTGCGGGGCCTGGGGGACAGCTCGCCGGGTGCGGGCGCGGTGAGGAACGCGTCCGTGTCCGGCGGTGGTTGCAGCAGGCGCAGGGCGTCGGCCAGGAGCTCGGGCGGGAGCTCGCCGCTGGTGAGTAATCGGCGGAGCAGGTCGAGCGGGGCCGGACGGCCCGCGCCGCCGGCCGCTGCGACCAGGGTGAGGGCGCCGTGGTCGCGGGCCCGGCGCATGATGCCTTGCAGCGTCTCGGTCTTGCCGGCGCCGGCCGCGCCGGTGATCAGAACGGCCGCGCCGTTGCCGGCGATGCTGCTGCCGAGCGCGGCCCGCAGGACGCCGTCGGGATCGCCGGTCCCAGGCCCACCCATCCCGTTCCCCTCAGGAATTTGGTGCTGCGAGTGCACAAATCACGGGAGGGAATCTCCTGCGATCGATCTCTGCGACGACGACTCAGATCTACAACGGGGAATGGGTGGTGTCAATGTGAGCGGTGAAAGCCGACCGAACAGTGGATTGGGTGGATGCCGGTCGGTGGATGCGAATGATCATGAGTGGCGCAAATCGATGGTTTCGTATCATCCAGTTCATATTGCCGACCCTCGCCCGACACGAAGGTATGGCGGGGCAAGGGCCGGCGGTCACGCGGCCGCGGTCACTCGGCCACCTTCGTGCGTGTCGTCCAGCGGAACACCGGGCGTTGGGGCGCCGGGACGGCGGACCCGATGAGCTCGAAGTGCTCGTGCCCGCCGCGGTGCGGAATCTTGATCTTGTCCAGTCCGCTCGTCCAATGCACGCTCATCGTCTGCGGCAGCGTTGCCGGGCCCCCTTCCAGGACCACGACGACGGTGCTTTCATGCCCGTTGTCGGTCATTGCTGTTCCTCCGTCCATCCGTGATGTTCGCCAATGTGTCTGCACGGGGTTCCGGCGCGGCGGCCGGTCTGGCCCCAGTGTCGACGCGCCCGCTAAAGGCCGCCCAAACCCCGGATTGCGGCGCCCTGGCGGGGTCCCCGGAAGCTGTTACGGTCGATCCGACCGAGGGGAGGCCGGAGATGACCGTCGACACGCCGCAGCTCGCCACCGCGCCGCCGCGACCGCGCACACCCGCGGTGCTGCGACCACGACCCGTCGACGCGCCGGCGATCCGGCTCGTCGGGTTCCCGCACGCCGGCGGTTCCGCGGCCGGCTACCACCCGCTCGGCCGGCTCCTGCCGCCGGACTGGGACCTGCTCCTGCTCGACCTGCCCGGCCGCGGCCAGCGGCACGCGCAGCCGAGCCTGCGCTCGATGGGCGAGGTGCTGCTGTGCGCGCTGAGCGACCTGCGACCGTGGCTGGACGGCACGCCACTGGCGCTGTTCGGGCACAGCTACGGCGCCGTCCTCGCCTACGAGGTGTCGCTGGCCCTGCAGGACCTCGGCCGCCCGCCGGTCTGGCTCGGCGTCTCCGGCCGCGTCGCGCCGGGCGTCGGCGCGGGTGGCCTGGCCCGGCTGTACGAGCTGGACGACCGGCGGCTCACCGACCAGCTCGTCGCGCTCGGCGGACTGCCGCCGGCCCTCGCCGAGGTGCCCGAGCTGCTGGAGCGGTTTCTCGGCCCCGTCCGCGACGACCTGCGGGTGCTGGACACCTACCGGCCGCGGCCGGGCCGACCCCGGCTGTCCTGCCCGGTCACCGCCCTGTGCGGCACCGCCGACCCGCTCGCCCCCGCCGACGGCCTGCCCGCCTGGCAGGACGAGACGACCGCCCGCTTCCGGCTGCGGATGTACCCCGGCGGCCACTTCTACCTGCTCGGCGACGGCCTGTCCGGGTTCGCCGCGGCGGTCACCGCCGACGTCGACGCCGCCGTCATCGCCGACGTCGGCGGCCCCGGTGGCTGACGACGCCCGGCCCACGCCGACGACCCTGGCCACCCGGCCGGCGCTGCTCAGCCTGGTCCTGCCGGCGCAGGTGCGGTGCGCCGAGGCGTTCGGCGACCCGCCCGAGGCGACGCTGCTGCCACAGGAGGAGCCGGCCGTCGCCGGCGCCGTTGCCAAGCGGGTCCGGGAGTTCACCACCGTCCGGCACTGCGCCCGCGCCGCCCTACGCGCGCTGGGCCGGCCGCCCGCGCCGATCCTGCCGGGTGAGCGGTCCGCGCCGAGGTGGCCCGACGGGGTGGTCGGCAGCATGACGCACTGCGACGGCTTCCGCGGCGCGGCCGTGGCCGAGGCCACCGTCTTCGCGGCGATCGGCGTGGACGCCGAGCCGCACGGCCCGCTGCCCGACGGCGTGTTCGACCTCGTCGCGCTGCCGGCCGAGCGGGCCCGCCACGGCGCGCTGCGGGCGCTGCGCTCCGACCTGCACTGGGACAGGCTGCTGTTCTGCGTCAAGGAGGCCGTCTACAAGGCGTGGTTCCCGCTGACCGGCCGCTGGCTCGGCTTCGAGGACGCCGACGTCACCTTCCACCCGGCCGGCACGTTCCACGCCCGGCTGCTGGTGCGGGACGCACCGCTGACCGGCATGCGGGGGCGGTACGCGGTCGCCGGCGGCTTCGCGCTGGCCGGTGTCGCCGTCGGCCGCGCCGCCCCGGCCGGGGCGGCCGGCGAGTACGTGGTCGAGCGTTTCGCTCGGTAGACTCCTGGCAACTCTGAAGGGCGGGCCGGATGCCGTTGCCGATCGTCGGAACCCTGTTCTACAGCGGTCCACCGCTGCACGTGCTGCACGACGACTACGCCAAACAGGGCCGCATCGACGACCGGGCGCCGGTCGTGGCCGCCGCCGAGGTCGACGTCGACGCCCCACCGGCCACGGTGTGGCGGTTGCTCAGCGACGTGGCCGCCTGGCCGTCTTGGAACACCGACATCAAGTCGGTGACGCTCGACCCGGCGGTCGCTGTCGATGCGGCGTTCCACTGGAAGAACGGCGCCTCCAGCATCCGGTCGCGGTTCGCGGTCGTGGCCGCCGAGCGGGAGCTGACCTGGACCGGGGTGAGCACCGGCATCCGTGCCGTGCACCGCAACACCCTGGAGCCGCTGCCCGGCGGCGGGGTCCGGCTGCGCAGCGAGGAGAGCATGGCCGCGCCGCTGATCGGGGTGATCTTCCCGAGCGGGGTCCTGCAGCGCTCCCTGCGCAAGTGGGTCGAGCAGCTCAAGCGCACCGCCGAAGCCGCCTAAGGCGGCCTTTAGCGCCCACCCGAAGACTCACCCGCAGCCGGCGTGCCGCCGGCGGCCACGGTGAGCGGAGGGGTGATGGGCGCGATTGTCCGAGCTGTCTGCGGGCGGCGGACCAAATGGCTGACGCTGGCGGTGTGGCTCGTCGTCGTGGGCGGCCTCGGCGGCCTCGGCAGCAGGCTCGCCGAGGTCCAGAAGAACGACATCTCGGCCTGGCTGCCCGGGGGCGCCGAGTCGACCCAGGCGCTGACCGTCGTGCAGCGGCTGCAGCCGGACCACACGGTCGAGGCGCAGGTCGTGTACGTCCGGCCCGGCGGGCTCACCGCGGCGGACAAGGCCAAGGCCGACGCCGATGCGCGCGCCTTCGCCTCGGTGCCGGGCGTGCGCGGGACCGTCGGCACGCCCGAGGTTTCCGCCGATGGCGCGGCGGTGCAGGTCCGGGTCCCGGTGGAACTGCCGAAGACCGGCTGGGACCAGGTCAAGACCACCACCGACGAGCTGCGCGGCATCGCCGCCGCCGGCGCCGCCGGGCTGAGCGTGCACATCGCCGGGCAGGCCGGCTACACGGCCGACCAGGCGGCCGCGTACGGCGGGATCGACGGGGTGCTGCTGGCGGTCGCCGCGCTCGTCGTCATCGTGCTGCTTCTGCTGACCTACCGCAGTCCGGTGCTGTGGCTGCTGCCGTTGGCCGCCGTCTCCGTCGGGCTCATGGTCTCCCAGGGGCTCATCTACCTGCTGGCCCGCGACGCCGGGCTGACCATCGACGCGCAGGGCGCGGCGGTGCTCACCGTCATCGTGTTCGGCGTCGGCACCGACTACGCCCTGCTGCTCATCGCCCGCTACCGCGAGGAACTGCGCCGGCACGAGGACCGGCACGAGGCGATGACGGTGGCGGTGCGGCGGGCCGGTGCGGCGGTCGTCGCCAGCGCCGGCACCGTGGCCGCCGGCATGCTGTGCCTGCTGTTCGCGCAGATGCGCTCGACGAAGGGCCTCGGCCCGGTCGTCGCGATCGGCGTCGCGGTGACGCTGGTGGCCATGCTGACGCTGCTGCCCGCCCTGCTCACGGCCTGCGGCCGCTGGGTCTTCTGGCCGGTCCGCCCGGTGCACGGCGCGCCCGAGCCGACCGGCGGCGGTGCCTGGCACCGGCTCGGCACCTGGATCTCCGGCCGCGCCCGGGCGGTCTGGCTGGTGTCCGCGGTGCTGCTCGCCATCGCCGCGCTCGGCGTGACCGAGCTGCGCCTGGGCGGGCTCAGCAACGCGGACACCTTCGTCGACCGGCCCGACTCGGTCGTCGGGCAGCGGGTGATCGCGGAGCACTACGGCGCCGGCGTCGGCGACCCGGCGCTCGTCGTGGCCCGCGCCGCACGGGCCGAGCAGGTCCGCGCGGCCGCCGCCGGCGTCGACGGGGTCGCCGCGGCCGCCGCCGGGCCGGTGACCGCCGACGGCTGGGTGCTGCTCACCGCGGTGCTGCGCGACCCGTCCGACAGCGCCGCGGCCCGGGAGACGATCGGCCGGCTGCGGGCCGCGGTCCACGCGGTGCCCGACGCCGGAGCGCTGGTCGGCGGCGACACCGCCGTGCGTCTCGACATCGCCGACGCGTCCCGCTCCGACAACCGGCTGATCATCCCGCTGGTACTGCTGGTGGTGTTCGGCGTCCTGGCCGGGCTGTTGCGCTCACTGCTCGCCCCGCTGCTGCTGATGGCCACGGTGGTGCTCTCCTTCGGCGCCGCCCTCGGCGTCAGCGCCGTGGTGTTCGAGCACGCCTTCGGCTTCGGCGGGCAGGACACCCTGTACCTGCTGTTCGTGTTCGTGTTCCTGGTCGCCTTGGGCATCGACTACAACATCTTCCTGATGACGCGGGTGCTCGAGGAGGCACCGGTCGTCGGGACCCGTACGGGCGTCGTGGCCGGGCTGGCCGCGACCGGCGGGGTGATCACCTCGGCGGGTCTGGTGCTGGCCGGCACGTTCGCCGCGCTGGCCACGCTGCCGGCGGTGTCGTTCGTCGAGATCGGGTTCACCGTCGCCTTCGGTGTCCTGCTCGACACGTTCCTGGTGCGCACCGCCCTGGTCCCGGCCCTGGCCAGCGACATCGGCCGGGCGATCTGGTGGCCGGGCGCGCTGGCCCGCGCGCCGAAGAAGGAGCCGGAGCCGACCCCCGCGCCGGTGCCGGTCTGACCCCCTAGCCAACCCCTGTAGGAGGACGATTCCTGTGACTGCCGTGCTCGAGGAGACGCCGCTCGCCCGGCTCCGGGTGCTGCACAACGAGGGCCGCATCGCCGCGGAGTACCGTGCGGTGCCGGCGCTGCTCGCCGAGATGACCGACCCGGTCGACCTGACCCGCGCGGGGCAGGTCCTGTCGCGGACCGACGTGTGCGACGTCCTCGCCGCCGGCGGCGCGACCGACGCCGACACGGTCACCGTGGCCATCACCGGCCACGCCACGCTCGGCACCCTGGTCGCCCCGCTCACCGCCCAGTTCGCCCGGCACGGGCTGCTGTTGCGCCCGCACGTCGGCGACTTCGACGCCTACATCCGCGACCTGCAGGACCCCGGTAGCGAGGTGTACACCAGCGGCGCCGACCTGGTGCTGTGCGTGCTCGACGCGCAGATCGTCTTCGACGAGCTCGCGCCGGGCTGGACGGCGCAGGACGTCGCCGCCGTCACCACCGCCAAGCTGGCCCTGCTGGAGCGGCTGGTCACCGGCTACACCGAGCGGGCCGGCGGCCGGCTGGTGCTCAACACGGTGCCGCTGCAGCGCGTCCACACCGCGCAGCTGGTCGACCTGCGCTCCCGGGCGGCGCTCGGGATCGCCTGGCGGCAGTTCAACGTGGGGCTGCTCGCCCTCGCCGAGCGGCACGCCCGGGTCTCGGTGGTGGACCTCGACCCGGTCCTCGCCGAGGGCGTGCCCGTCCACGAGCCGAGGATGGCGGTGTACGCGAAGGCGCATCTCGGCGACGAGCTGCTGTTCGGCTACGCGCGTGAGGTCGCGCACCTGGCCCGCACCGTGCGCGGCCGGGGCAAGAAGGTGCTGGTGCTCGACCTGGACAACACCGTCTGGGGCGGCGTCCTCGGCGACGACGGCCAGGACGGCATCGAGGTCGCGACCACGTTCCGCGGTGAGGCGTTCGGCCGGTTCCAGCGGACCGTGAAGCAGCTCGCCGCCCAGGGTGTGGTCCTCGCGATCAGCAGCAAGAACGACCACGAACCGGTGCTCGCCGCGCTGCGCGAGCACCCCGACATGGTGCTGCGCGACAGCGACTTCGCGCGGATCAACGCCAACTGGAACGCCAAGGACGTCAACATCCGCGACATCGCCGGCGTGCTCAACCTCGGGCTGGACAGCATGGTGTTCGTCGACGACTCGGCGTTCGAGCGCGGTCTGGTCGCCCAGGCGCTGCCGGAGGTCACCGTGGTCGCCGTCGACGAGGAGCCGGCGCTGCACGTGGAGCGGCTGCTCGCCGACGGCTGGTTCGACACGCTGGAGCTCACCGAGGAGGACCGCGCGCGCGGCAGCCTGTACCGGGCCGAGGGTGCCCGGCAGGAGCTGCTGGACGGCAGCGGCTCGCTCGCCGACTACCTCGACCAGCTCGGCGTCCAGGTGACCGTGTCCCGTGCCGGCGCCGCCGAGGTGGCCCGGGTGGCGCAGCTGACCCTGCGCACCAACCAGTTCAACCTGACCACCGAGCGGCTCGACCAGGCCGATGTGCAGCGGCGGGTCGACGACCCGGCGCACCTGGTGCTGGCGATCCGCTCGGGTGACCGGTTCGGCGACAACGGGGTCGTCGGCGCGGTCTTCGCCCACCGCGGTGCCGGCAAGCTGCACATCGACAACGTCCTGCTCAGCTGCCGGGTGTTCGCCCGGGGGATCGAGCAGGCGGCGCTGGCGGAGGTGCTGCGCTTCGCGCGGGACACCGGCGTCACGTCCGTGCACGCCACGTACCGCCCGACCAAGAAGAACACGAAGGTGCGCGACTTCTACCCGTCGCTCGGCTTCGAAACGGCCGGCGACGACGCCGGGACGCTGACGTTCCGCCGTGACCTGACCGACCTGCCCGGCGTGCCGGGCCACCTCACCCTCCGATCCGACCTCGGCACCGAGGCCGCCACCACCGAAAGGACCCCGGCATGATCACCGAGACCGACTTCATCCGGATCGTGCGCGACGAGCTCGCGCTGCCGCTGGCCAAGCAGGACCTGGAGGGCGACCTCGACGGTGTCGTCAGCTGGGACTCGCTGCACATGCTGCGCCTGGTCGCGGCGGTCGAACGGGAGACCGGCAAGCGGATGCTGATCGGCAACCTGCTGACCGAGCGCAGCCTGCGCGGCATCTACTCCAAGGTCGCCGCGGCCTGACCCAGCGGTCGCCGGCCGGTGCCGTGGCCCCGTTGGGGGCCGCGGCCCGGCCCGGCGACCAGTCCCGAGGAGGACAACTGTGAGCATTGTCGACGACGCGGCCCGGGTCGACCCGGGTGCCGCCCCCGCGGCGCCGGACGGGCGGCGCTGGTGGGCCCTGCTGGTCATCTCGTTCGCCCAGTTCATGATCGTCATTGATGCGACGGTCGTCAACGTCATGCTGCCCCAGCTGCGCGCCGATCTCGGCCTCACGGCCACCGGCATGCAGTGGGTGATGAGCTCCTACGTGCTGCTCTTCGGAGGGCTGCTGCTGCTCGGCGGCCGGCTCACCGACATCCTGGGCCGCCGCCGCGTCTTCATCGGCGGCCTGGCCCTGTTCACCGCGGGATCGGCGCTCGCCGGCCTCGCCGGCGGCGAGGCGACCCTGCTGGCCGCCCGGGCCGTGCAGGGCATCGGCGGCGCCGCGATCGCCCCCGCCACCCTGTCGATCCTGGTCACCACGTTCGCCGAGGGCAAGGAACGCAACAAGGCGTTCGGCATCTGGGGCACGGTCATCGGCGTCGGCGCGTCGATCGGCACCCTGCTCGGCGGGGCCGTGGTCGACATCGGCTGGCGCTGGGCGTTCTACATCAACATCCCGGTGGGGGTGCTGCTGGTCCTCGGCGCGCTGCTGCTGGTCAGCGGTGCCCGACCGACCGGTCCCCGCCCGCCCGCCGACACCGCCGGTGCCCTGACCGCGACCGGCGGCATGCTGCTGGTGGTGTACGCCATCGTCAGCGTCACGACCAACGGCTGGACCGACCCGGTGACGCTGGCGGCGGCCGCGGGCGGGCTGGCGCTGCTCGGGGTGTTCCTGCGCATCGAACGGTCCACCGCGGCGCCGCTGCTGCCGCTGCGCCTGTTCCGCCAGCGCGGCGTCGTCGCGGGCAGCCTCGGGGAGTTCCTGACCGCCGGCATCATGCTGCCGTCGTTCTTCCTGCTGCCGCTGTACATGCAGACGGTGCTCGGCTACAGCCCGCTGGAGACGGGCCTGGCCTACATCCCGACCAGCCTGGCGCTGATGATCGTGGCGCCGGTGCTGCTGCAGCTCATCGGCAGGACCGGGCCGCGCGCCCTGTACCTCATCGGCACCGTCCTGCTCGGCGCCATGCTGGTGCTGATGCTGGACACGCCGCTGCGGGCGAACTACTGGACGGTGCTGCTGCCGGTCACCACGCTGCTCGGCGCCGGTCTGGTGTTCTGCCTGGTGCCGACGCCCGTGGTGGGCACGTCCCAGGCGACCGGCGACGACGCCGGCGCGACCTCGGCGGTGCTCAACACCGCCACGCAGGTCGGTGCCGCGTTCGGGCTGGCGGTCGTCGCCACGGTGGTGCAGGACCGCGTCGCCACCCTGGTGGCCCGCGGCGTGGACCCGATCGAGGCGCTGAACGCGGCGCTGCACCGCGGCTTCGCGGTGCTCGGCGTCTGGGTCGTGCTCAGCTTCGCGGTCGGCCTGGTCGGCTTCCGCGGCCTGCGCGGCGCGTCCGGGCAGGCCGCTGACGCCCCGGCGGAGGCCCGCCCGGCAGCCGCCGACTGACCGGCCGGACGATGACCGCGGGCGGCGCCCGGCCGCCCGCGGTCGCGTCACCGTGCCCGGTCAGGCCGCGCCGAACATCCACACCCCGGGCCGCATCTCGATCGCGGCCATGGCGCCGCCCCGGCTCGGCTCGCGGCGGATGCGTTCGGCGACCCGGTGCGCGAACTCGCGCCACCGCGGGTCGCCGAGCTGGTCGGCGGCCCGCCCGCACTCGGCGAAGCGGTGCAGCGCCGCGTCCCGCTCGCCACGGCGCAGCTCCACCAGCGCGAGGCCGCGCAGGGCGTCCGTCGCGCCGCGGACGTCACCGTCGGCGCGGCACAGGATGAGGCCCTGGGCGTACAGACGCCGCGCCCGGTCACCGAGCCCGTGCTCCAGCGACACGTCGGCCAGCCCGATGAGGCCGTGCGCCTCGACCGGCCGGCACCCCGACGACCTGGCCCAGCGGTGCGCGCGCTCGAACGCGGCGGTCGCCTCGGGCACCTGCCGGCGCTGCCACGCCAGCTCGCCGAGGGACAGCTCGGCGACGGCCTCCGCGGTGCCGTTGCCGGCCCGGCGGGCCGCGTCCAGGGCAAGGCCGAGAACCTCGCCCCAGTCGTCCCAGCCGGCGCTCACCTGGAAGTAGCCGCTGAGCGCGTCGGCGAGGCGCCACACCAGCGGCCAGAGCCCGGCGGCGTGGGCCCGCCGCACGGCGGTGACCAGCCCGGCGGCCTCCACGTCGAACCAGCGCAGCGGGGCGTCGCCGACCACGCCGTTCATGCCGTTCATGCCGTTCATGCCGGCCCCGCCGGTCGCGCCGTCCGGCGGCCGCGGGGCCGGGTCGCCGGGCAGGTCCAGGGCCCGGCCGGGGGTGAGCAGCGCGTCGGCGTGCCGGGCCAGGTCGGTCGCGGTGCGGCACCAGCGCTCGACGGCGGCGGCGCGGGCGTCCGCCGGCTCCTCCGCGAGCAGCTCCACCGCGAGGGCGCGCAGCAGGACGTGGAAGCCGAACCGACCCGGCCGGCCGACCACGGAGCGGTGCTCGAGCAGCTGGGCGTGCACCAGCTCGGTGATCACCTGTTCGGCGTCGCCGGAGGCCGCGCCGAGCAGCGCCGCGGCGGTCCACGCCGCGAAGTCCTGCGCGGGTGCCACCGCCAGCAGCCGCATCGCCCGCTGCGCGGCCGGGCTGACCTCGCGGTAGCCGACGAGCAGGTTGGACCGCACGTCGATGTCGCCGACGGTCAGCAGGCTCAGCCGGGCCGGCTCGTCGGCGAGCCGCGCGGCGAGGCCCGCCGCGGTCCACTGTGGACGCATGGCGAGGCTCGCCCCGGCGACCCGCAGGGCGAGCGGCAGGTGGCCGCACAGCCGGGCGATGCGGGCGGCGGCGCGGCGGTCCGCGGTGATGCGGTCCCCGCCGGTCGCGGCGAGCAGCTCGCAGGCGGCGGCCTGGTCCAGCACCGGCAGGACCACGTGCCGGGCGCCCTCGATGGCGGTGAGGATCCGCCGGCCGGTGATGAGGACCGTGCATTCGCCGGTGGCGGCGAGGATCCCGCGGATCTGCCGCTCGGAGACCGCATCGTCCAGGACGATCAGCAGCCGCCGGCCGGCGATGACCCTCTGCAGGGTGACGAGCAGCCCTTCGAGATCCCCGCTCAGCTCGCCGGTGACGTCGTTCCCGGCACCCGCCGGGAACGCCCGCAGCAGCCGCTGCACCGACTGGGTGGCGTCCAGGGGCGCCCCCTCGCTGCTGCGCAGGTTGGCGAAGAGCCGCCCGTCGTGGAACCGGTCGCTGAGCCGGTGCGCGAGCGCCAGCGCGAACGCGGTCTTGCCGACGCCGGCCTTGCCGGCGATGCTGAGCACCCGCGTGGTGCGGGGACCGCCGTCGCCGAGCAGCTCCACGGCCCGGGCGAGCTCGGCGTCGCGGCCGGTGAAGTCGGCGACCGGCCGGGGCAGCCACACGATCGGCTCGGGCGGGCGGCCGCCGCCGCGCCATTCCAGCCCCGGGTCGAAGCGCAGGACCCGCTGGTGCAGCTCGCGCAGGTCCGTGCCCGGGTCGGTGCCGAGCTCGTCGGCGAGCCGGCGACGGATCCGGCCGAACACCCGCAACGCGTCGGCCTGCCGGTCGCTGCGGTGCAGCGCGAGCATGAGCTGGGCGTGCAGCCGCTCCCGCAGCTGGTGCTCGTCGGCCAGCGCCAGCAGCTCGGCGATGATCTCACGGTGGTGGCCCAGCTGCAGCTCGGCGGCGAAGAGGTGCTCCAGCGCGTCCAGCTGCAGCTCCTGCAGCCGGGCGGCGGCGGACATGAGCACCGGCCCGTGCGGGATGTCCGCCAGTGGCGGGCCGGACCACAGCGCCGTCGCCGCGCGCAGCAGCCGCGCCGCCTCGGCCTGGTCGTGGCGCTGCAGGGCGGCGCGGCCGTCGCGGCGCAGCGTCTCGAACCGGCTCAGGTCGACCTCGTCCGGGCCGACCTGCATCACGTACCCGGGTGCGCGGGTGACGATCGGCCCGCCGGCCGCCGGCTCCAGCTGCTTGCGCAGCTGCGACACGTACACCTGCAGGGTGGTCGTCGCGGTGCGCGGCGGGTGCTCGCCCCACAGCTCCTCGATGAGGCAGTCGGCGGAGACCACGTCGCCGGCCCGGATGAGCAGGGTCGCGGCCACCACCCGCAGCTTCGCCGCGGACGGGGTGCGCTCACCGAGCCGGACCGGGCCGAGCAGCCGGTAGCGTGCGGGCGTGGTCGCGGGCGCCACCGGGATCAGCCGTCTTCCAGGACGGTGACCGACGCGGTGCCCAGCGGCGTGCCGGTCTGCGTGAAGCGCAGCTCGACCGGCACGACCGGCTGGCCGTCCCGGTTGCGGGTGGCGGTGCCGGGTCTGGCGGTGCACCGCACGGTGGCCTCACCGGCGACCGCGGCGCTGAACCGGCCCGACCACAGCGTCACGGTGCAGTGCCCGGAGGCGAAGCCGCGTAACCGGCCCGCGGTGAGGATGGCGGCCTGCCGCCCCGCCTCGAGCAGGTCCCCGTCCGGTGTGTCCCGCCACGGCGCGGCGCTGCCGGCGGCGGTGCCGGCCAGGTCCAGGCGCAGCTCGTCATCCTCGTCGCGGGGCGGCTGCGCGGACTGCCCGACGAGCACGTTGCGGGCGTCGGAGCGGCCGACCGAGTGCGGGGACAGCAGCCGGAAGCGGCCCCGACCCGCGCCGGTCGCCGGCTCGCCGTCCGGGACCGGGAACGCGACCTCCAGCCGGGCGCTGCCGCACGGCACCGCGCCGATGGTGATGGTGGCCCGGCACAGCAGCGCGGAGGGCACCGCACCGCCGCCCGGGTCGGCGGCCCGCACCCGCAGGTCGACACTCGCGTGGGAGGAACCGGCGGCGGTCCGCCAGGGCGGCAGGCTGGTGATCCCGGCCTCGAACCGGCCGAAGACCGCGGGCCGGTCGGCGGGCACCCGGAAGTAGCCGTGCCCGATGAACACCACCGCCTCGCGCAGCGCCTCGGCCAGGAACAGCGGGTCGTGCCGCTTGCCCGGGCCGTCGTTGTACAGCGGGTGCGCCGAGGGCAGCTCGGCCGACAGGGCGAAACCGTGCTCCTGGGCCCCGGCGGTGTCGGTGAAGGTCCCCGTGGCCGATGACGCGCGGTGCACCAGCCGCTGAAGGACCGGCATGCGATTCGTGGCGTGCATTCCTCATCCCACCCGTGTATGTATCACGTCGACCGTGAATTCTTCATTTTCACCGCGCGGTCTTATACAGATGTCAATGGCGCTCTACGGGCCAGAATACTATCGACGTTGATCGCACACAGTGGCCTTGTGTCCGCTATGGACCGTAATTTTGCCGGACGCAAGGCACGCTTTAGCGGGCCGCACCAAGGTGACTGGGTCAGCTCAACCGATCGCAGTGGAGGCACCTGATGCGCTGGGAAAACGTGTACGTGGCCGGGCTCGGCGCGTACCTGCCGCGGGAGGCGGTGAAGGCGGACGACGCCGTCGCCGCCGGCCTGTACGACGCGGGGGAACACGAGGCCAACGGCATCCGAGAGGTCCGCATCGCCGGCGAGGGCGAGGCCCCGGCGGAGATGGCCGCCGCGGCCGGCCGCCAGGCCGTGCAGCGCTCCGGGCACGCCCCGGAGGACTTCGGGCTGGTACTGCATGCCTGCTGCGCCCACCAGGGCCAGGACTTCTGGACCCCGGCGTCGTTCGTGCAGCGGGAGGCGGGGGCCGGCACCGGCGCCGCCATCGAGATCCGGCAGGGCTCCAACGGCGGCCCCGCCGCGCTCGAGCTCGCCGCGTCGTGGATCACGTCGCGGCCGGACGCCCCGGCCGCGCTCATCACCACCGGTGACTCGTTCAAGCTGCCGTACTTCAACCGCTGGACGACCGACGACCAGCAGATCTACGGCGACGGCGCCGGCGCGGTCGTGCTGTCGACGCGGGGCGGCTTCGCCAAGCTGCGCTCCACCGCGAGCGTCGGCGACCCGTCGCTGGAGCCGATCTACCGGGGCGACGACGCGTGGAACGACGCGCCGTTCTACAACGGCAAGCCCGGCGACATGCGCGCCCGCAAGCACGCGTACCTGATGCAGAACCCGAACGGCTACGAGGAGGCCATCGAGCGCATCGGCCGCAACTTCGGCGGCGTGCTGCACCGCGCGCTGACCGACGCCGACACGACGCTGCCGGACACCCAGTGGTTCGTGCACGCCAACGTCGGGCAGACCGTCGCCGACTGGGGCTTCTACGGCCAGCTCGGCCTCGACCCGAAGCAGACCACCTACGAGTGGGGCAAGGACTACGGCCACATGGGCGCCGGCGACCAGCTCATCGGCCTCAACCACCTGATCGAGACCGGCCGGCCGAAGCCTGGCGACCTGATCGTCACCGTCGGCGCCGGCATCGGTTTCATGTGGACGGTCGCCGTCCTGGAGGTCGTCGATGTCCCCCAGTGGTGAGACCGCCACGCTCGCCCCGCCGGCGGTAACCGCGGGCCCGGACGACTTCGTCCTGCCCAACGGCATGGTCGTGGCGCACCAGCGGGCCTACGAGACCACCTACCTGTACGACGAGATCTTCGCCCGCAACTGCTACCTGCAGCACGGCATCACCCTGCCGCCCGGCGCGGTCGTGCTCGACATCGGCGCGAACATCGGCATGTTCAGCATGTTCGTGGCCCGGCAGTGCCCGGACGCCACGATCCACGCGGTCGAGCCGGCCCCGGCGCTGATCGGCGTGCTGCGCACCAACCTGGCCCGGCACGCGCCGGGCGGGGTCGCGCACCACTGCGGCGTGTCCGCCCAGGACGGCTCGATGCAGTTCACCTACTACCCCAACTCGTCGGTGTTCTCCGGGTTCCACGCCGACACCGCGATCGACCGGGCCGTGCTGCGCAAGGTCATCGAGAACGCCGCCGAGGAGAGCGGCGAGACCGAGCCGGTGCCCGACTTCCTGCTCGACGACCTGCTGCAGAACCGGTTGCACGCCGAGCGGCACGAGATCGCGACCCGGTCGGTCAGCTCGCTGATCGCCGAGTGCGGCCTCGAGCGCGTCGACCTGTTGAAGATCGACGCGGAGCGCAGCGAACTCGCCGCGCTCGACGGGATCACCGACGCGGACTGGTCCAAGATCCGCCAGGTGGCGCTGGAGTCGCACGGCGGCGCCGCCGAGCACGACCTGCTGGCCGAGATCCTTCGCCGGCGCGGCTTCGACGTCGTGGTGGACACCTACGGCCCGCTGCGCGACACCGGCTTCGCCAACATCTTCGCCCGCCGCGCCGACTGACGCCCGCACCCCACGAACCGCCGGCCGGCCCGTCCGGCCGGCGGGGAAACCACCGTGCCCACCGCTACCCCGACGGAGCGTCATGCCCGAGCAGCCCTTGTTCCTAGCCGCCGCGGCGGCGTGGCTTCCGCCGCCGACCGAGCTCGCCGCCCTGGCCGGCGGCGGCGCCGACGAGTTCGTCACCAACGGCATCGTCAGCGTCCCGGTCGCCGGAGCCGACGACGCGCCGCCGCAGATGGCGGCGCGCGCGGCACAGACGGCCCTGACCCGCGCGGCCGCCCAGCTGCGGCGGGACGACGTGGTGCTGGTGCTGTACGCCAACACCTACCACCAGGGCCAGAACTCGTTCTGGTCGCCGGCCTCCTACGTGCAGCGCAGCGCCGGCGTGTCCGGCGCCGCAGCGATCAACGTGGGCCAGGCCTCCAACGGCGGCATGGCCGCGCTGGACCTCGCCGCCGGCTACCTGTCGGCCCGTGGCAGCGGCGCGGCGCTCATCACCGCCGCGGACCGCTTCTGCGAGCCGGGCATCGTACGGTGGGCCGCCGACTACGGCGCGGTCTACGGCGACGGTGCCGCGGCCGTGGTGCTGTCCACCAGCGGCGGCTTCGCCCGCGTGCTGTCGGTGCACACCAGCACCGACGCCGAGCTGGAGCAGATGCACCGCGGCAACACCCGCTTCCAGCCGGCCCCGACCGGCGCTCCGGTGGACGTGCGGCTGTCGAAGGTCCAGTTCATCACCGACTTCGGCCTGGACAACCTGCTGCACCGGCTGTCCACGGGCATGCGCGCCGTCGTCGGCGCCGCGCTCGCCCGGGCCGGCTGCGACCTGGCCGACATGGCCGTGGTCGTGCTGCCGAACCTCAACCGCAAGATGCTCACCGACCAGTACCTCGAACCCCTCGCCCTGGACCCGGACCGCACCCTCGTGGCGTGGTCGTCGCGGGTCGGGCACCTGGGCGCGGCCGATCAGCTCGCCGGCGTGGCGCACCTGGTCGAGGCCGGCCGGGTGGCTCGCGGCGACCGGGTGCTGCTGGTCGGCACCGGCAGCGGGCTGTCCTGGTCCGCGGCCGTCCTGGAGATCCTCGACGTGCCCGACTGGGCGGAGCAGACCGCGTCGCCCGCGCCGGTCCCGGTGGGCTGACCCGGCGACGACCGGCCGCCCGACATTTCCGCCGAGGAATGCGGCGGCGTACGAACGCGCCTTCGAAATGCAATGTCCGCCCGAGAGCAAAGGACAGTTCTTTGCGAATCACAGCCCTCAGTGAAGTGCTTCCGGGAGAACCGGTCACCAATTCCGACATGGCTGCCCGGTTCGGCCTGCACGAGCAGTGGCTCGAGCGGATGACCGGAAATCGCAGCCGCTATTTCTGCAACCCCGACAGTCCGGCCGGGGTGCCCAAGAGCACCGGCGACCTGGCCACCGCCGCGGGCGGCAAGGCCCTGGAGGCGGCCGGTCTCGGCCCGGGCGACGTCGACTTCCTCATCCTGACCACCGCGTCGCCGGACCATCTGATGCCGGCGACGGTGAACCTCGTCGCCGACCGGCTCGGCATCGACGGCGTGCCGACCTTCCAACTGACCTCCGGCTGCGCCGGTGCGCTGCAGGGCCTGTACACCGCGCGGGCGCTGCTGGCCGGCGGGCTGCGCCGCGGCCTGGTCATCGGCGCCGACACGTGCCTGAAGTTCTGGCCGTCCAAGCGCGACGTCGCCGACATGCGCCCCGCCGAGATGATCAACTTTGCGTTGTTCGGCGACGGCGGTGGCGCCGCGGTCGTCGAGGCCGACACCGACGGCCCCGGCTTCGTCGTCGAGCAGATGGTCCTGCGGGCGGTCGGCCTCGGCCGTAAGCCGGCGCAGGTGGTGCGCTGGTACGGCGCCGAAGGTGCGCCGCACGTCACCGGCCCGAACGGGATCAGCGCCCCGGAGCCGATGGGGGAGGAGGACTACAAGGCGATCGAACGGCACGTGCCGGAGGCGGCCGCCCGGGTCCTCGGCGAGCTCGGTGACCTCACCGGCTGGCTGCCCGCGGAGATGGACCGGGTCCTCACCCCGCAGCTCAACGGCGTCATGACGGAAAAGATCCGCGAGTACCTCGGGGTGCGTCCGGAGCAGGCGGTGTCCTGCGTGGCGGAGACCGGCAACAACGGCAACGCGCTGCCGTTCATCCAACTGCGCCGCGCGCGGGCCGGGATGAACGGCACCGCCGACGGCGCCCGGGTCATGGTCGCCACCATCGAGTCCTCCAAATGGGTCATCTCCGGCATGGCGCTGCGCCACCAGGGGGCCTCCGATGGCCGTTGACGTCGACGTCCAGCCCGTCCCGGCGGCCGGTGCCCCGCTGGGCGGCGTCGCGCAGCTGCGCGCCCTCAAGCGCACCGGCGGCCTCGGCGCCGCGGCGGCCGAGCTGCGCCAGGTGCTCGCCGGGCTCACCGACCCGCTGGACCTGGAGGCCGCCGGTGGGCTGCTGTCCGGCGTCCGCGCCCACGCCCAGCTGGCCGCCGAGGGCGGGTTCGTCCCGCAGCGGGTCGCGCTGCTGGGCAACTCCACCCTTGACGCGCTGCCCAACCTGTTGACCGCCACCCTGGTCCGCGACGGCCTGCTGCCGCAGGTGCGGCTGGCCGGCTTCGACCAGTGGCGGCTGGAGATCCTGACCGGCGCGCCGAACCTGGCCGACCTCGAACCGCGGGTCACCGCCTGCCTGCTCGACGACAACGCCGTGTTCGAGCGGGTCACCGACCCGCTGGACCCGGCACAGGTCGAGCGGGGCTGCGCGGCGTTCCCCGCCGACCTCGCCGCGTGGGCCGCGGCTTGCCGGCAGGCCCTCGGCGGCCTGGTCGTGCTGGCCACGGTGCCGCTGTCGGGGCTGCGCCGGGACCGGTACCGCGACTACGCCACCCGGGCCCGGGTCGAGGCCGCCTGGGAGCGGATGAACGCGGCGATCCTCGACCTCGGCACCGAGCAGGGCACGGTGGTGCTCAGCGCGGCGGCGATCGCGGCCCGCTTCGGCACCGCCGCCACCGGTGGCGTGCCCGGCTCCATCTTCGGCGCCGAGCGGATGCGGCACGTCGCCGGCCAGACGTTCTCCACCGCGTTCCTCGCCGGCTACGCCGAGGAACTCGCCCGGGTCGCCCGGGCCGACCTCGGCCGCTCGGCGAAGTGTCTCGTGCTGGACCTGGACAACACCCTGTGGGGCGGGGTGGTCGGCGACGACGGGCCGGGCGGCATCAAGCTCGGCGGCGCGTACCCCGGCTCCGCCCACCGCGAGCTGCAGGACCTGGCACACGACCTGATGCGCCAGGGCGTGCTGCTCACGGTCGCGTCGAAGAACGACGACGCGACCGCGCGGGAGGCGATCGACACCCACCCGGAGATGGTCCTGCGCGGCGACGCGTTCGTCGCGTTCGCCGCCGACTGGAATCCCAAACCCGGCAACGTCACCGCGATGGCGCAACAGCTGAACATCGGCAGCGACGCCATGGTGTTCCTGGACGACAACCCGGCCGAGCGCGACCTGATGCGCCGCGCCGCGCCGCAGGTGACGACCGTCGAGGTGGGCGCCGACCCGGCCGGGTACGCGACGCTGCTCGCCGCTCGGGGCGACTTCGCGCTGCTGCGGGTCACCGAGGAGGACCGCGGCCGCACCGCGATGTACCGCGCCGACGCCCAGCGCGCCGAGCTGTCCCGCACGGCGGTGGACCTGGAGCAGTACCTGGTCGACCTCGGCTCGAAGCTGAGCGTGGAGCGGCTCGCCCCGCTGAACGCGGCGCGCATCACCCAGCTGTTCGGCAAGACCAACCAGTTCAACCTCACCGGCCGCCGCTACGGCGACGACGAGGTCCGCCGGCGCGAGCACGAGCGCACCGCGGCCTACTTCGGTGCCCGCCTCGCCGACCGGTTCGGCGACCACGGCCTCATCGCCGCGGTCGCACTCGCCCGGTCCGACGACGGCGCGTGGGAGATCGAGAACATGGTGCTCAGCTGCCGCGTGTTCAGCCGCAACGTCGAGGACGCCCTGGTCGGGCTGATTCTGCGGGCCGCACTGGCGGCCGGCGCGCCCGCGGTGCGCGGTGGGTTCGTGGCATCGCCGAAGAACGGCAAGTTCGCCGGGTTCTACCCCGGCCTGGGGTTCGCGCCGGTCGGCGGCGCACCCGGGCGATACCAGCACGACCTGCGGGAGCTGCCGACGCTGCCCCGCTGGATCCAGATCACGCCGGACGAAGAGGTGTTCCATGTCCACTGAGGTTGTCGTCGAGGTCGTCGCCCAGCTGCTGGACGTCGATGAGGAGGAGCTCACCGCGCAGCGGCCGTTGGCCGCGATCGCCGGCTGGGACTCGGTCAACTCGCTGCGGGTGCTGGTGTACCTGGAGCGCGAGCTCAACGTGTCGCTGGACTACGAGCGGTTCGTCGCCGCGCAGACCGTCGGCGACCTGGCCGCCATCACCGCCGACGCGCAGCGGGCCGGCGCGCGGCCATGAGCCCGACGACCGTGCCGTTCCCGCCGGCCAGGCGGCAGACGTACACGTTCCTGCGCGACGCGCGCCGCACCGCCCACGTCTACCTCCTGGCCGAGGTCGACGCGGCGGCGCTGCGCGCGGCGCGCGGGCCCGGCGGACCCAGCTACGTCACCTACGTCATCAAGGCGGTCGCGGAGGTCCTCGCCGGCTACCCCGACGCCCGCGCGGTGCTCAGCGACGGCGCCCGGCCGCGGCTGACGGTCTTCGACGACGTGCACGCCAAGGTCCTGTTCGACCGGACCGTCGACGGGCAGCGATGTGTGCTGTCCGGCACCGTCGAGTCGGCGCAGACCCGCACGATCGAGGAGATCCAGGCGGCGGTCGACAGCTACAAACGGGCCCCGGTCGACGGTGGCGGCCCGTTCGCCTCGGTGCGCCGGTTGCAGCGGTTGCCGCTGCCGATCGCGTGGCTGCTGTACCGGCTCGTCCTGCGCGACCCGGTGCGGCGCGCCACGCTGCAGGGCACGTTCGCCGTGACGTCGGTCGGGCAGGAGCCGGTCCAGGTGATCCTGCCGATGATCGCCGGCACCCTCGGCTTCGGCGTCGGGCGCATCGCTGACAGTCCCGTCGTCCGCGACGGCGAGATCGTCGTCGCGCCGGTGCTGACGCTGTCCCTCACCTTCGACCACCGGGTCCTCGACGGCGCCATGGCCGCGGAGATCCTCGGCCGGGTCAAGCACCGGCTCGAGCATTGGGAGCAGTGATGAGCGAGTTTTCCGAACTGCCCGGCACCACCGACGTGCTGATCGTCGGCGGCGGGCCGGCCGGCGCGCTGCTGGGCTGCCTGCTGGCCCGCCGCGGTATCGACGTCGTCGTCGTGGAGAAGCAGCAGGACCTGGAGCGCAGCTTCCGCGGCGAGAACATCGCCCCGCGCTCCGTGCACACGCTGCGCGAGCTCGGCTTCGGCCCGGCGCTGGACGCGCACGGCTACCTGTCCATCGACAGCGTCACCGCGATCGAGCGCGGCCGGCGGCTGCTGCGCCTGGAGTACGGCAAGTTCCCCCTGGCGACGCTGCCGATCGACATCCCGCAGCCGGCCCTCATCGGCATCTTCCTCGCCGCCGCGCAGGCGCATCCGAGCTTCCACCTGGCCATGGGCACCGCGTTCACCGGGCTCACGGAGCACGACGGCGCCGTCACCGGCGCGACCCTGCGCGGGCCGGGCGGGGCGGCGACGAGCATCCGGGCCCGGGTCGTGATCGGCGCCGACGGCCGGTTCTCCAAGGTCCGCCAGCGCTCCGGGCTGGCCGCCGACATCACGCCGATGGCGCGGGACTTCCTGTCCTTCAAGCTGCCCCGGCCGGCGGGCTGGGGCGACGACGGCTACCTGATGATCGAGGACGACCGGCACCTGGTCGTCCTGCCGACCTGGCCGGACTTCCTGCGCATCGGCCACAACCTGCCCAAGCGGCAGCTCGGCGAGCTGCGGGCCGCCGGCCTGCCGGCGTTCAAGGCCGGCATCGCCTCGCTCGACCCGCGCCTGGCCGACCTCGTCGAGGAGCACATCACCAGCTGGGAGGACACGTCGTTCCTGGAGATCTTCACCGCGGAGATGCGGGAGTGGGCGCGCGACGGGCTGCTGCTCATCGGCGACGCGTCGCACACCTGCACACCGATCCTCGGCCAGGGCGTCAACCTCGCCATCCAGGACGCCGTGTGCCTGGCACCGGTCCTCGCCGGCGCCCTGTCGCGCGGCGGCGACCGGCCACTGCCCGCGGCCACGTTCGACGGGTACGTCGCCATGCGCCGCCGGCACAAGACGACCGTCACCCGCTACCAGCGGTTCCAGGAAGGCGCGCTGGCCGAGAAGCACCCGGTCAAGCTGTTCATCCGGCGGGTGCGCTTCGCCACCCTCAACCAACTGCCCCTCAAGTACCGCCTGCTCGACCGGGTGGTCAACGCCGCCCACCCGATCGACCCGGTGGACATCGCGGCCGGGGCGCCGGCCCTCGTGCCGTCAGTCAGGAGTGGTCAACGATGAGTCACGACGCACCCAAGCGCATCGCGGTGGTCGGCATGGCCGGCCGGTTCCCCGGCGCGTCCGATGTGGACGCCCTGTGGCGGCTGCTGACCGACGGGCAGGAGGCGATCGTGCCGGTGCCCGCCGACCGGTGGGACCGCACCGCCCAGCTCGACCCGGAGAAGTCGGTGCAGGACGTCGGCGGGTTCATCGACGGCGTGGACCTGTTCGACCCGACGTTCTTCGGCATCTCACCGCGCGAGGCCGAGGACGTCGACCCGCAGCACCGGGTGCTGCTCGAGGAGGTCTGGCGGGCACTGGAGGACGCCGGGACGCCGGCCGCCACCCTGCGCGGCACCCGCACCGGCGTCTACGTCGGCTCGTCCTGGCACGACTACGAGCTGCTGCGCAAGGACCGGGGCACCCCGACCACCCAGCACAGCACCGTCGGCACCGCGATGGACATGCTGTCGGCCCGCATCTCGTACCTGCTCAAGCTCACCGGCCCCAGCCTCACCGTGGAGACCGGCTGCTCCTCCTCGATGGTGGCGCTGCACCTGGCCTGCCAGGCGCTGCGGCACGGCGAGGTCGACGGCGCGTTCGTCGGCGGGGTCAACCTCATCCTGTCCTCCGACGGCTCCGTCGGCCTCACCCACTTCGGCGGGCTGTCGCCCGACGGCCGCTGCAAGGCGTTCTCGTCCTCCGCGAACGGTTTCGTGCGCGGCGAGGGTGTCGTTGCCCTGTACCTCAAGACGCTCGACCGGGCGATCGCCGACGGTGACCACATCCGCGGCGTCATCGTCGCGACCGGTGCCAACAACGACGGCGGCGGCGACGGGCTGGTCGTGCCCAACCCGGCCGGTCAGGAGGACCTGCTGCGTCGCGTGTACGACGAGGCGGGCGTCCCTTTGTCCGACGTGGTGTACATCGAGGCGCACGGCACCGGCACCGGCCGCGGCGACCCGATCGAGGCGACGGCGATCGGCCGGGCGCTCGCGAGCCGCCGCGACCCCGGCGCCGCGCCGCTGGCCCTCGGCTCCGTCAAGACCAACATCGGCCACCTCGAGCCGACCGCCGGCCTCGCGGGCCTCGTCAAGGTCCTGCTCGCCGCGCGGCACGGGACGGTACCGGCGAGCCTGCACAGCGCCGAGCTCAACCCGGACATCCCGTTCGACGAGCTGCGCCTGACCGTCGCCCGGCAGCCGTTACCGCTGCCCACCGACCGGCCCGCCTATCTCGGCGTCAACTCCTTCGGCTGGGGCGGCACCAACGCCCACGCCGTCGTCGCCGCGGGCGCCGCCGTCCCGGAACCGGCCGGCCGTCCGGCCGGCGGTCCGGCGGGTGCGCTCGGCATCCCGGCCGTCGTCGCCGTGTCCGGCCACACCGAGGACAGCCTCCGCGAACGCGCCGCGCAGCTGGGCGACGCCGCGGCGGCCGTCACCGGCCCGGCGGGACTCGCCGCGTTCGCCGGTGCCCTCGGCAGGCACCGCGACCACTTCACCCACCGCGCCGGCGTGGTCGCCGACAGCGTCGAGTCGCTGCGCGACCGGCTCGCCGAGCTCGCCGGCACGGCCACCGACGCCGGGGCCGAGCTCCCGGGTGTCCACACCGGACGGCCCCGCACGCACGGCCGCACCGCGTTCGTCTACCCCGGCCAGGGCGCCCAGTGGGGTGCGATGGGGCGGCAGCTCTACGCGCAGAGCCCCACCTTCGCCGCCGCGATCGACCGGTGCGCCGATGCGCTGTCGGCGTTCGTCGACTGGGACCTGCGGGCGGTCGTGTCCGGCACCGCCGGTGACGGCTGGCTGGAGCATCTGGACATGATCCAGCCGACGCTGTGGGGCGTGTCGGTGGCCCTGACCGAGCTGTGGCGCGCCGCCGGCGTCGAACCCGACGTCGTGGTCGGCCACTCCCAGGGCGAGGTCACGGCGGCGACGATCGCCGGGATCCTGTCGCTGCGCGACGCGGCCCGCATCGTCGCCACCCGCAGCCGGCTGGCGCTGCGGGCCACCGGCAAGGGCCGGATGCTCGCCGTCGACCTGGACCTGGACGGTGCCCGCGCCGCGCTGGCCGGCTTCGAGGACCTGGTGTCCGTGGCGGTCAACAACGGCCCGACGTCGTGCGTGCTGTCCGGCGAGACGGAGGCGGTGCTCACGCTCAAGGAGATCCTCGACGCCGAGGGCACCTTCTGCCGGCTGGTCAACGTGGACTACGCCTCGCACAGCCCGCAGATGGACGTCCTGCTCGACGACCTGCGCGCCGAGCTGCACGGCGTCGCGCCGCGGACCGGCGCCGTGCCGCTGATGTCCACGGTGGACCTGCGGTCGTGCGCCGGCCCCGAGCTCGGCGGCGACTACTGGGCCCGCAACCTGCGCCAGCCGGTGCTGTTCGCCGACGCGATGGCCCGGCTCTTCGACGACGGTGTCACGCACGTCGTGGAGATCAGCCCGCACCCGATCCTCGTGCCGGCCCTGGAGCAGCTCGCCGCCCTGCGCGCCGAGCCGCCGGCGGTGCTGGGCACGATGCGCCGCGACACGGGAGCGCCGGCGGACATCGCCGGCGCGTTCGCCCGGGCCTACGTGGCCGGCCTGGCCCCGTTCGCCGGGCCGTCCGGCACCCCCGAGGCGGCGGTGCCCCCGTACCCGTGGCAGCGCAAGCGGTACTGGATCGCCAGTGGCACCAGGACGGCCGGCGCCTCGACCGGGTTCGAGCCGGCCCTGGAGCCGGCGACCACGGAGACCGGCGTCTGGCAGGGCGCCGTCGACGTGTCCACCGCGGCACTGCCCTGGATCGGCGACCACCGGGTGCACGACGCGGTCGTCCTGCCCGGCGCGGCGATGCTGGCGCTGGCGCTGTCCACCGGCCGAGCCCGCACCGGCGCGCTGCCGGGCCGGCTCGACCGGGTCGCGTTCCACCGGGACCTGACGCTGCCCAGCGGGACCGACGAGCCGGTCCGGGTCGCCGTGGTGCTGCGCGACGACGTCACCGGCGGCGGCAGCTTCACCCTGCTGTCCAGGGCGCCGGGCGCCACGGACTGGACCACGCACGCGACCGCGCGGCTGGCCCCGGCCGCGCCGGCGGAGCCGCCGCGGTTCCCGGCGCACCTGGCCGACGGCCGCGACGGCGCCGAGGACCACCCGGTGGACGCCCTGTACGCGGCGTGCACCGCCCGCGGGCTCAACTACGGCCCCGCGTTCCAGGGCGTCACCGCCGTCACCGTCGTCGGCGACGAGGCCCTCGGCACGGTCCGGCTGCCCGACCGGTGCCGGGCCGGCGCCCGCCCGCACGGGCTGCACCCCGCGCTGTGGGACGCCGCCCTGCAGGTGTCGCTGGCGCTGTACCCGGGTGACGCGGCCGTCGTGCCGACCGGGGTCGCGTCGGTGGCGGTGCTGCGTGACCCGGCCGAGCCGGTGACCGAGGTCTATTCGCATGTCGTACGGCGCGACGCCACCACCTGCGACCTCGTCCTGTACGACGCCGGCCGGGAGCCGCTGCTGGCGATGACCGGGCTGACCTTCGCCGTGCTGCCCGCCGGTGACCGCTCGGACGGGATGGCGCAGCGGCTGCACCGGCTGCGGTTCGACCTCGACGCGGGGGTACCCGCGGCCGACGGGCCGGTCGGCTCGTGGCTGCTGGCCGCGCCGGCCGACGGCGGGCGGGCCGAGGCCTTCGCCGCGGCGCTGCGCGCGGCCGGCGCCGACGTCGCGGTGTCGGCCGGGGGGTCCGTCCCGGCCGGTGTCGAGCCGGACGTCGTGGTGTTCCTCGCCCCGGACGCCGGCGCGGGTCTCGCCGCGCAGCGCGCCGGGCTGCTGGAGCTGACCGAACTGGTCCGTGCCAGCGTCCGCCGGGCGGTGCCGCCGCGGCTGGCGGTCGTCACCACCGGCGCGCAGGACGTCCGCGCCGGCGACGTCCCCGACCCGGGCGCGGCCCTGTACTGGGGCTACACCAGGGTGCTGCGCCGTGAGCACGGCGAGCTGTCGCCGGTGCTCGTGGACGTCGACGCCGACCCGTCGTGGGCGGCGGCGTGCGCCGCGGAGCTGCTGCACGGCGGCGGCGACGGCGGGCCCGCCGCGGCGGAGGACCAGGTCGTGCTCCGCGGCGGTGACCGGTTCGTCGGCCGTCTGGTGCGCGGCACCCCCGAGCCCGACGCCGAGCGTCCCGCCGTGGTGTGGCGGACCCCGCCGCAGCCGTTCCGCCTCGTCGCGGACCGGCCCGGCTTCTGGGACGGGCTGGTCTACAAGCCCCTGGCCCGTCTGGCGCCCGGCGCCGGGGAGGTGGAGGTGGAGGTCGACGCGGCGGCGCTCAACTTCATCGACGTGATGAAGGCGATGGGCACCTATCCCGGCATCGAGGGCCGCGCGGCCCGGCTCGGCGGCGAGTGCGCCGGTCGGGTCACCCGCGTCGGGCCCGGCGTCACCGGGTTCGCGGTCGGCGACCGGGTCGTCGGCTGCGCGTTCGGCGCGTTCGCGTCGCACGTGACACTGCCCGCGGCGCACTGCGCGGTGATCCCCGACGCGATGTCCGACGCCGACGCGGCAGCGCTGCCGCTGGTGCTCATGACCGCCTGGTACGGCCTCAACGACCTGGCCCGGCTGGAGCCCGGCGAGACCGTGCTGATCCACTCCGCGACCGGCGGGCTCGGCCTGGCCGCGATCGCTGTCGCCCGGCACCTCGGCGCGGAGGTCGTCGCGACCGCCGGCACCGAGCACAAGCGGGCCCGGCTGCGCGCCATGGGCATCGCGTCGGTCTTCGACTCCCGCGACCTGAGCTGGGCCGACGAGGTCCGCGCGGCGACCGGCGGGCGGGGCGTCGACGTCGTGCTCAACTCGCTCACCGGCGCGGCGATCCCGCTCGGCCTGGACGTCCTCGCCGAGGACGGCCGGTTCGTCGAGGTCGGCAAGAAGGACATCTACGCCGGCCGGACGATCAGCCTCGACGCCTTCCGCAAGGGGGTCAGCCTCGCCTCGGTCGACCTCGCGGGGCTCATGGAGCGCCGCCCGGCGCGGTTCGCGAAGCTGCTCGCGGACGTGTGGGCGCGGGTGGGCACCGGGGAGGGCTGGACGCTGCCGGTGCTGCCGTACCCGTTCGCGGACGCCGCGGAGGCGCTGCGCACCATGGGCCGCGGCACCCACATCGGCAAGTTCGTCCTCGTCGAGCCGGCCTCGGTGCGCTCCGTCGCGCCGGACCCGCTGCCCGGCGGGCGGCTGCGTGCCGACGGCACCTACGTCATCAGCGGCGGCCTCGGCGCTCTCGGCCTGAGCCTGGCCGAGGACTTCGCGGCGCGCGGCGCGGGCGCGGTGGCCCTGCTGGGCCGGCGGGAACCGGGCCCGGACGCGGCGGCGCGCATCGACGCGCTCCGCGCGGGCGGCACGCAGGTCACCACGGTCGCCGTCGACGTCGCCGACGAGGCGGCCACGGTGACCGCGCTGGACAAGCTGCGCCGCGAGCTGCCCCCGCTGCGCGGTGTCGTGCACGCCGCGGGCCTGCTCGAGGACGCCACCATCGGCAACCTGGAGGCGGCGCAGGTGGAGCGGGTGCTGCGGCCCAAGGTCGACGGCGCCCGGCACCTGGACGCCGCGACCCGCGACGACCCGCTGGACCTGTTCGTGCTGTTCTCCTCGGGCGCCGCGCTCGTCGGCAACGCCGGGCAGGCCGCCTACGCGGCCGGTAACGCATACCTCGACGCGTTGGCGGCCCGCCGGGTCGCCGAGGGACGCCCGGCGCTGTCCGTGCAGTGGGGGCCGTTCGAAGCGATCGGTCTGGCCGCCGCCGACGACAACCGGGGCGCGCGGCTGGCCGAGCGGGGCATGACCGGGTTCACGGTGCAGGAGGCGTGGCCGGCCCTGGCGGCGCTGCTCACCGCCCCGGCCGGTGGCGTGCCGGTCGTCGGGTACCTGCCGATGAACCTGCGGCAGTGGTTCGACGCCTACCCGGACACGGCGGCGCAGCCGAGCTGGCGGGTGCTGCGCGAGGAGGCCCGCTCCGGCGGCACCGCGGGCGGCTCCGGCAGCGCCGCGCTGCTCGCCCAGCTGCGCGCCGGCACCGAGGCCGAACGCCTCGTGCTGGTGGAGAGCCGGGTCAAGGAGCTTGCCGGCCGGGTGCTGCGGCTCGACCCGGCCGCCATCGACCGCGACGCGCCGTTCAAGTCGCTCGGCCTCGACTCGCTGATGGGGCTGGAGCTGCGCAACCGGCTGGAAGGGGCGTTCGGCCTGCGGCTGTCGCCGACGCTGCTGTGGAGCTACGGCACGTCGCAGGCGCTGGCCGGGGTGCTCTGCGAGCGGCTCTTCGCCGAGCCGGCCGCCTGAGCCGGCCGCGCTTCGTTTCGCTCAGTCGGGCGGACCACCCGGAACGGACGGCCCCGTACGGCGGCGCCGACCAGCGCCGCCGTACGGGTGCCACTTCCCGAACGACTCTCCTGTGACTCCTGTGAGGACGGACATGGACCAGCGTGGAACCGACCAGGCCGCACCGACGCCGTTGTCGCGCGCCCTGGACACCATCAAGAAGCTGCGGGCGCAGCTGGACGGGCAGGGGGGCGCGCAGGCGGTCGCCGTCATCGGCGCGGGACTGCGGCTGCCGGGCGGCATCGAGACGCTGGACGGTTACTGGGCGGCGCTGACCGCCGGCCGGGACCTGGTCCACGCCCGCCCACCGGGCCGCAAGTGGCCCTTCACGGCCGAATGGGACGCGCTGCCCAACCGGGGCGGCTGGCTGGAGGAGGTGCTCGGCTTCGACGCGGACTTCTTCGGCATCAGCCCGCGCGAGGCCCGCGCCCTCGACCCGCAGCAGCGACTGCTGCTGGAGGTGGCGTGGGAGGCCCTCGAGCACGCCGGGGTGCCGCCGCGCGCGCTCAAGGACGTGCGCACCGGCTTCTACCTCGGTATCACCAACGCCGACTACCGCGACTGGGAGCCGGCCGGCTCCGACGTGTACTGGGCGACCGGCAACGGCAACTGCTTCGCCGCCGGCCGGGTCGCCTACACGCTCGGGCTCACCGGCCCGGCCGTCGCCGTCGACACGGCGTGCTCGTCGTCGCTGGTCGCCGTGCACCAGGCGGTGCAGGCGCTGCGGCGGGGGGAGTGCGAGGTGGCCCTGGCCGGCGGCGTGAACCTGCTGCTGTCGCCGCGCTCCACCCGCTACGGCAAGGAGATGGGTTCGCTCGCCCCGGACGGGCTGTGCAAGACGTTCGACGCCCGCGCCAACGGCTTCACCCGCGGCGAGGGCTCCGGCATCGTCGTGCTCAAGCGCCACGCCGACGCGGTCCGCGACGGTGACCGCGTCCTCGGCATCATCCACGGTTCCGCGGTCAACCAGGACGGCCGCTCCACCGGCTTCACCGCGCCGAACGTCCTGGCGCAGATCTCGCTCATCGAGGCCGCCCTGGCAGACGCCCGGCTCACCGCCGCGGACGTCGGCATGGTCGAGGCGCACGGCACCGGCACCGCCCTCGGCGACCCGATCGAGATGGACGCCCTCGCCACCGCGCTCGGCCGGCGCAACGGCGGTGCCCCGCTGCACGTCGGCGCGGTGAAGACCAACCTCGGCCACCTGGAGGCCGCCGCCGGCATCGCCGGTCTGCTCAAGACGCTGCTGTGCCTGCGGTACCGGCAGATCCCGCCGCTGGTGCACTTCGACACCCTCAACCCGCGCATCGACCTGTCCGGCACCGGCATCGCCGTGCCGGGCGAGCTGACCGGCTGGTCGCCGGCCGCGGGCCGGTTCGCCGGGGTCAGCGCGTTCGGGATGAGCGGCACCAACGCCCACGTCGTGCTCGGCGCGGCAACCGACCCTGCGCCGCTGCCGGCGATCAGGGTGGACGGCTTCGAGATCTCGGCCCGTGACGAGGGTGCGCTGCGGCGCCTCGCCGGCCGGTTCGCCGCGGCCGCCGACGCCCTGGATCCCGCCGACTATCCGGCGTTCGCGTACACCGCCACGCACGGTCGCACCGGCCACCCGGTCCGGGCCGCGATCCGCGCCACCGGCCCGGGCGAGGCCGCCGCGGCCCTGCGGGCCGTCGCCGCGGGCACCGGCAACCCGGGCACGTCGCCGGTCACGGACTCGCCGGAGGAACTGCCGCGCCGAGTCGCGGATCTCCCGCCGTACCCGTGGCGGCGTTCCCGGCACGCCCCGGAGGAGCTGGACACGCCGATCCCCGCCTACGAGGTCGCCTGGCAGCCGCTCGACCCGGCACCGGCCGCCGCGACACCGCTGGTGCTCGCCGGTGACGACCCGGCGGTGCTGACCCCGCTGGCTGCCGCGGCCCGCGCCGCCGGCCGCGACGTGACCGTCCTCGGGCCGGTCCCCGGCAATGCGGGCCCCGTGCCCGCCGGCGACGCCGAGTGGGCCGCGTTCTGGGGTGGCCGCCCGGTCCCCGCGGTGCTGGCCCTCGCCTTCACCGCCGCCGCCCTGCCGGCCGGCGATGCTGTGGCGGGCGACGGCGCTCTGGCGGTCGACAGCGCTGTGGCGGCCGACGGCGCACGGCTGTGCGCGGCCGTCACCACCGCGGTCCGGTCGCTGCCGGCCGGTGCCGTCGCCTATGCCCTCACCACCGCCGCCCGCGCCGCCGTCCCGGGCGACGTCTGCGTGCCCGGCGTGCACGGGCTCGTCAACGGGCTCGGCGCCGTCCTCGGCCTGGAGTTCCCGGCGACCTGGGGCGGCCTGGTCGACCTGCCCGCCGAGCTGTCCCCGGCGGGTGCCGCGGCGCTGGCGGGCCTGCTCGGCTCGACCGGGGCCGACGACGTCCTGGCGGTGCGCGGCGCGGCCGTGCACACCGCGCGGCTGCGGCCGGCGGCCGTCACCGCGGGCGCGGGCGGTCTGCCCGTCGACGGCGACGGGACCTACCTGGTCACCGGTGCGCTCGGCGGAGTCGGCCGGGCGGTGGTGAGTGACCTCGTCACCCGCGGCGCCCGGCACCTGCTGCTGGTCGGGCGGACCGCGGCCGCGGACCTGCGCCCCGCCGCCCGTGACGCGCTCGCCGCCTGGCGGGCCGCCGGCGCGACGGTGACCTACCGGTCCGCCGACGTCGCCGACCCTGCGGCGCTCGCCGCCGCGGCCGCGGCGGTCCCCGGATCGCCGCCGCTGCGCGGCATCGTGCACGCCGCCGGGACGCTACGGGAGGTCCCGCTCGGCACGGCGACCGAGGCGGACTTCGCCGAGGCATTGGGCGCCAAGTGGGCCGCGGCGTGGCAGCTGCGGCGGCTCGCCGCCGAGCACCCGGTCGAGTTCGTCGTGCAACTGTCGTCGGTGACGGCGCTGTGGGGGACCGCCGGCTACGGCCCCTACGCCGCGGCGAACGGCGGGCTGGACCTGCTCGCCGCCGTCCCCGGCGGCCCGCCGACCCGCACGGTCGCGTTCGGCCCGTGGGACGTCGACGGCATGGTCGACCCGGCGTCGCTGCGCGGCCTGGCCCGCGCCGGCGTCGGCGCGGTGACCGCCCCGGTCGGCTGCGCGGCGCTCGGCGCCGGCCCGTCGACCGGCGACGGCTACCTCGTCGTGTGCCCGGTCGACTGGGACCGGTTCACGGAGGTGACCGCCGCCCGCCGCCCCCGCGCCCTCTTCCCCGACGGCACCACCGCACCGTCGACCGCACCGCCGTCCGCACCACCGCAGGCGCCGGCCGCCGCACCGTCGACCGCAGCGCCGGTGGCGCCGGCCGCAGCCGCGACGCCGGCCACGGAGCCGGTGCCGGCCACCGCGCTCGTGCCGGTCACGGCCCGCGCCGACCTGCTGGCGCTGCCCGAGGTGGCCCGGCGCGACGCGGTGGCCGGCATCGTCACCGCGGCGGTCGCGGCGGTCCTCGGCCACACCGGCGGCCGGGTCCCCGCCGACGTCGGGTTCTTCGACCTCGGCCTGGACTCGATGATGGCCGTCGACCTGGCCAAGGCCCTCGCCGCCGAGCTCGGCGTCCCGGTCACCATCTCCGACGTCTTCGACCACCCGACCGCCGGCGCCCTCGCCGACCTGCTGGACGGGCGCCTGGCCGGCCTGCCCGAGCCTGCCCCGGCCGCGCCCGAACCGTTCGCGACCGTGTCCGGGCCCGACGCGACGGAGCACGCCGGGCCGTCCGCCGGGCCGTCCGCCGGGCCGGAGCCGGTCGCGGACCCGTCCGGCGCCGAACCGATCGCGGTCGTCGGCATGGCCGGGCGGTTCCCCGGCGCCGACTCGGTCGAGGAGTTCTGGGCACTGCTGCGCGACGGCCGTGACGCCGTCGGCGACGTCCCGCCGTCGCGCTGGGACAGCGCCGCGCTGCGCGCCGATGACCCGCTGCGGGCCGGCACCGTCACCACCGACCAGGGTGGCTTCCTCAACGACGTGGACCGCTTCGACGCCGGCTTCTTCGGCGTCCCGGCCCGCGAGGCGGAGAACCTCGACCCGCAGCACCGGCTGCTGCTGGAGTCGGCGTGGCACGCCCTGGAGTCCGCCGGGACCGACCCGAGCGGCCTGGCCGGCTCCCGCACCGGGGTCTTCGTCGGCATCTCCAACTCCGACTACGGCAGGCTGCTGGAGCGCGGCGGCCTCGAAGGGCTCGACGCGTACTTCGGCACCGGCACCGCGCTCAACGCCGCCGCCGGGCGGATCGCGTTCACGCTCGGGCTGCGCGGCCCGGCCCTCGCCGTCGACACCGCCTGCTCCTCGTCCCTGGTCGCGGTGCACCTGGCGATCCGTTCACTGCGGCAGGGTGAGAGCGACCGGGCGATCGCCGGCGGCGTCAACGTCATCGCCGCGCCGACCGCGTCGGTCGCGGTGAGCCGGGCGCACATGCTGTCGCCGGAGGGCCGGTGCAAGACGTTCTCCGCGGGCGCGGACGGCTTCGTGCGCTCCGAAGGTGTGGGCGTACTGGTGCTGCGCCGCCTCAGCGACGCCCGGCGTGACGGCGACCCCGTCCTCGCCGTCCTGCACGGCAGCGCGGTGAACTCCGACGGCGCCTCGTCCGGGCTCACCGTGCCCAGCGGGAGGGCCCAGGAGGACGTCATCGCCGACGCCCTCGCCGACGCGCGGGTCGCGCCCGGCGACATCGACCTGCTCGAGGCGCACGGCACCGGCACGGCCCTCGGCGACCCGATCGAGCTGGCCGCCGCGTGGTCGGTGCTGGGCCGCGGGCGTGCACCCGGCCGCCCGTTGCACCTCGGCTCGGTCAAGAGCGTCGTCGGGCACTGCGAGTCGGCCGCCGGGGTGGTCGCCCTCATCAAGACGGTCCTGGCGTTGCGGCACGGGCAGCTCCCGCCCAACCTGCACTGCGCCGAACTCAACCCGCACGTGCCGTGGCAGGACATGAACGTGCACGTGGTGGACGGCCTGCTGCCGTGGCGGCGGCGTGGGGAGCGGCCGCGCCTGGCCGGTGTGTCCGGCTTCGGGTTCAGCGGCACCAACGCCCACGTCATCGTCGGTGAGGCGCCCGCCGCGGCGGACCGGCCCGCCGCCGCCCCCGGCGCCGTGCTGCTGCCGCTGTCCGCGGCTGACGAGGAAGGCCTCGCCCGGGTCACCGAGGCGTGGACGCACCGGCTCGCCGACGCCACCGACGACGAGACCGCGGCCCTGGCGGCCACCGCCGGCGCCGGCCGGGCCCACCTTCCGGTGCGCCGCGCCGCCGTCGGTGCCACCCGGGAGCAGCTGCTCGCCGCGCTCGGCCGTGGCCCTGCCGTCCGGTCGTCCCGGCCGCCGCGCGTCGCGTTCCTGTTCTCCGGCCAGGGCAGCCAGTACTTCGGGATGGGCGCCGAGCTGTACCGTACGGAACCGGTCTTCCGCGACGTCATCGACGCCTGCGCCGCGCACTTCGGCGACGCGCTCGGCGCCCCGCTGACCGACCTGATGTTCGCCGGCACCGACCGGGAGCTGATCAACCAGACCCGCGTCACCCAGCCGGCGCTGGTCGCGCTGGAGCTGGCGCTCGCCGCGCTGTGGCGGTCGTGGGGCGTCGAGCCGGTCGCGGTGCTCGGGCACAGCGTCGGTGAGATCGCCGCCGCCGTGCACGCCGGGGTGCTGACCCTGCCCGCCGGCCTGGACCTCATCGCGCACCGGGCCCGCCTCATGCAGGGCACCGCGGCCGGGTCGATGCTCGCCGTCGTCGCCGCGCCCGACGTGGTCGCGGCCCGCATCGACGGCACCGGCCTGGACATCGCCGCGGTCAACGGGGCGCAGGCGACCGTGGTGGCCGGCGAGCCCGCGGCCGTGGCGGCGTTCGCGGCGGACCTGACCGCCGCCGGCATCCAGAGCCGGCCGCTGGTGGTGTCGCACGCGTTCCACTCGCGGCTGATGGAGCCGATCCTGGCGCAGCTGCGGGCCGCGATCGACGGGCTGGAGCACGCCCGGCCACGCATCCCGATCGTCGCCAACGTCACCGGCCGGCTCGCCGCGCCGGGGCAGTACGACGCGGGCTACTGGTGCGAGCACGTGCGCCGCCCGGTCCGCTTCGCCGACGGCGTCGAGCAGCTGCGCGAGCTGGACATCGACCTGTACCTGGAGATCGGGCCCGGCCGGACCCTGGGGAACCTGGCCACGGCGGCCGGTGCCGCGACCGCCGAGACCGCGCTGGCGTCGCTGCGGCGCGGCGCGGCGGACCGTACGGCGCTGCTCGGCGCGGCCCGCACCCTGTACGAGCGCGGTCAGCGCCTGAACTGGGCGGCCGTGCAGGACGGCCCGCGGGCGGACGCGCCCCGCTACCCGTTCGCGGGCACGCGCTACTGGGTGCCGGCCGCTGCCGCGGCGGCTGCCGGTGCCGCCGCCGGTGCCGTGCCGGGCACCCCGCACTGGGGGCGGGAGCTGCGCTCACCGGGTCTCGCCGGCGGGCGCGTGTTCAGCTTCGAACGCAGCCCGGTGTTCCCGCCGTACCTCGGCGACCACCGCCTGTACGGCACCGTGGTCACACCGGCCGCCTCGCACCTGGCGACGCTGCTCAGCGCGCTCGCGCCCGGCGGGCAGCCGATCACGGTGGAGGACTTCGTGTGCCCGCGCGCCCTGGTCATCAAGGACGACGAGCGTTACGAGGTGCAGCTGCTGGTGTCCGAGGGCGACGGTGAGCAGCCCCGGATCAGCGTGCAGAGCCTGTCCGACCCGGTGCAGGGCCGCTGGCAGGAGCACATGTCGGGCCGTCTCGGCGCGCCCGCGGTCGCGGCGCCCGGTGCGGCGCCGGACCCGGCGGCGTTCATCGCCACCGCCGAGCGGCACATCACCGGCGAGGAGTTCTACCGGCAGGCGCGGGAGCTCGGCTACACGCTCGGTCCGGCGTTCCGGTGGGTCGGTGAGGCGTGGCTGCGCGGCAACGACACACTGGTGCGCTACCGCCGCCCGCAGCTGCCCGACGACCCGGCCGACTACGAGCTGTACCCCGGCCTGATCGACTCGTGCTTCCAGAGCATCGCCGGGTTCCTCGGTGACGGGCCCGACGGGGAGTCCCCGGAGCTCGCGATCCCGTTCGCGGCGCGCAGGCTGGCCTTCACCGGCCGTCCCGACGCCGGCGACGAGCTGTGGGGGCACGTCACCGTGACCCAGGCCGCGCCGCTGTCGCAGGGCCGCTGGCGGGTCGAGAGCGCCGACATCCGGCTCTTCACCGGCGCGGGCCGGACCCTGTTCACCGCGGACGACTTCCGGGTCCGGGCCGCCTCGCGCACCGTGCTGCGGCAGAGCCTCAAGGGCGGCCCGTCCGGCGGCTACCGCATCGAGCACGTCCCACTGGACACCACGCCGGCCGTCACGCCGGCCGTCACGCCGCACGGGGCGCGCGTCACGATGGTCGGCGGGACCCCCGCGCTGCACGCCGCCGCGGCGGCGTTGCCGGCCGGGGACGCCGAGCTCGTCGCCGACGCCCGGTTCCTCGACGCGGCCGCCGCCGGTGCACCGGAGGTCCGGCGGGCGGTGTGGGAGCTCGTGACGTCGCTGCGGCTGGCGTCGCCCGACGTGCCCTATGCGGTGCTGGCCGCCGGTGGTGCGCAGGCGGCCCCGCTGCGGCAGGCACTGTGGGGGATGCTCGCGGCGCTGGAGGCCGAGCAGCCCCGCCGCCGCCTGTTGCGGGTCACCGTCGAGGGGGTCGTGGACCCCGCACTGCTGGCCGGGGTCCTCGCCCGGGCCGCTGCCACCGGGGTACCCGAGCCGAGCCTCACCGTCGAGGCCGGCGCCGCGCAGCCGGTCAGGGTGGCGAGGCTGGTGCCGATCACGGCCGCCGCGGCGATCGCGGAGTGGCCGCGGAACGTCCTGATCAGCGGTGGTCTCGGCGCGCTCGGTCTGAGCAGCGCCCGGCTCCTTGCCCGGCAGGGCACCGCAGCGGTCACCTTGCTGGGGCGTTCCGCACCGGACCCGGCGGCGCAGGAGGTCATCGACGATCTCATCGCCGCCGGAGTCACCGTCAGCGTGGTCCGCGGCGACGTCACCGACCCGGCCGACTGCGCCCGCGCGGTCGCCGCGGCCACCGTGACCGGCCCGTTGCACGGCGTGCTGCACCTCGCCGGTGCGCTGGACGACCGCCCGTTCGACGAGCTCGACGAGGCGTCGCTGGCGAAGGTGTTCGCGGCCAAGGCGGCCGGCGCCGAGCACCTCGCGGCGGCCGCCGCCGGGCAGCCGCTGACCGCGTTCGTGCTGTTCTCGTCGGCGTCGAGCCTGCTCGGCTCGGCCGGGCAGACGAACTACGGTGCCGCGAACGGCTTCCTGGACGGTCTCGCCGAGGCGCTGCGCGCCGCCGGAGTGCCGGCCACGTCGGTCAACTGGGGTCCGTGGACCCCGGCGGTGAAGGGTGGCATGGCGGCCGCCGACGCGGTCCGCCGCGCCGGTGAGCGGCTCGGCGTGCGGCCCCTGGACGACGACGGCGCGGCGCCGCTGCTGGAGCTGGCCGTCGCCGGTGAGTTGCCCCGGCTGCTCGCCGTCGACCTGGAGGTCGCGCGGTACGCCCAGCAGGCCGCCGGGCACCCGCGGGCGGCACTGGTCGCGGCGCTCAGCGGCAGTGCGGCCGGCTCGGGCGGCGCCGCTTCCGCGGACACGCGGCCGGCCCAGGCGAAGGGCTGGCTGCGCCGGGACGCCGACGGTCTCGCCCCGGACGCCCGGGAGGCGGTGCTGCGCGGCGCCGTGCGGCAGATGCTCGGCGTCATCGTCGGCGACGCCGGTGCCGTTGACGAGAGCCTCAGCTTCGCCGAGATCGGCCTCGACTCGATCATGGTGATCGACCTGCGGTCCCGGCTGGAGCACGCCATGGGCACCGACCTACCGGCCACGGTGGGCATCGACTACCCGACCGTGCCGGCGATCACCCGCTTCGTGCACGACCTGGCTTACCCGGAACCCGCCGTGGGGGCTGCCGCAGCACCGGCCGCCGAAACCCACCCGGTCGCCGCCGGTGACCCGGACACCGATCTGTCCGGGCTCTCCCTCGACCAGCTCATCCTTGCCGTCCAACAGGACCTGATCAGCGAGAAGAAGGGATGACCGTGGAACTGGAACAGCTGCGTCACCTGATGGAGGAGCAGCTCCGCCTGTCCCGCACGTTGAAGACCCGCGTCGCCGAGCTGGAGGGCGCGCGCCGGGCGCCGCTCGCGGTCGTCGGGCTCGGGCTTCGGCTGCCCGGTGGGCTCAGCACACCGGAGGCGTACTGGGACTTCCTCAACAGCGACCACACGGCGATCGGCCCGATCCCCGCGGACCGGCCCGGCCTGCGCGCCGCGTACGACCCCGCCGGAGGGCCTGGCAAGTCCTACGTGGACCAGGCCGGGTTCCTCACCGGGATCGCCGACTTCGACGCCGGGTTCTTCGGCATTTCCAACCGGGAGGCCGAGGCCCTGGACCCCCAGCAGCGGCTGCTGCTGGAGACCGCATGGGAGGCGATGGAGCGCGCGGGCATCGCGGTGCGGCGCGCCGACCGGCTCGACACCGGCGTGTTCGTCGGCATCATGGGCGCGGAGTACTCGCAGCGGCTCGCCCCGGCCACCGACAAGTCGGGGATCGACCCGTACTTCGGCACCAGCGGCGGGCTGTGCTTCGCCGCCGGCCGGATCAGCTACGCGCTCGGCCTGGCCGGCCCGGCGCTGAGCGTCGACACCGCCTGCTCCTCGTCGCTGGTGGCGCTGCACCTGGCGGCACAGGCGCTGCGGCGCGAGGAGTGCCGTTACGCGATCGTGGGCGGCGCCAACCTGGTGCTGTCCGCCGACCTCATGGTGTCGCTGTGCCAGAGTGGCGCGCTGGCCCCGGACGGGCGCACCAAGGCGTTCCGCGCCGACGCCGACGGGTACGGCCGCGGCGAGGGCGCCGGGGTGCTGGTGCTGATGACGCTTGAGCGGGCGCTGCGCGAGGAGCGCACGGTCCTGGCCGTGGTGCGCGGCACCGCCGTCAACTCCGACGGCGCCTCCTCCGGGCTCACCGTGCCCAGCGGACCGGCGCAGCAGCAGGTGATCCAGGCCGCGCTGCAGGAGGGCGGCGTGCGCCCCGACGAGGTCGGCTACGTCGAGGCCCACGGCACCGGTACCCGCCTCGGCGACCCCCTCGAAACGGGCGCGTTGCAGGCGGTCTTCGGCGCGGCCGCCGGTGCCCGCGGCGTGCCGCTCGCGATCGGCAGCGTCAAGTCCCGCATCGGCCACCTCGAGGCCGCCTCAGGGATCGCGTCGCTGGTGAAGCTGGTGCTGATGCTGCGCGCCGGGCGGATCCCCGCCGCCCGCAGCGTGGCCGACGGCCCGCTCAACCCGTTGATCCCGTGGGCGGACAACCACCTGACGGTGCCCGACCGCGGCACGCCGTGGCCGGCGGCGCTGCCGCACCGCATCGCCGGGGTCAGCGCGTTCGGGCTCAGCGGCACCAACGCGCACGCCGTGCTGGAGGCGTTCGACCCGCAGCGGGTTGCGGCGCTGCTGCCGCACCGGGCCGCGCCGGCGGCACCGGCGAATGCCGCGGTGCCGGCGCCGCACCTGGTCACCGTGTCGGCGAAGGACCCGTCGGCGGTGCGGCAGCTCGCTCTGACGCTCGCGTCCCGGCTCGCCGGCCTCGGCGCCGCCGAGCTGTCCTCGGCGAGCCACACGCTGCGCACCGGCCGGGCCGCGTTCCCGTACCGGCTGGCCGTCCTCGGCGACACCGGCGCGGAGCTCGCCCGGCACCTCCGCGCCGCGCCGATCACCGACGCGTCGGCGGCGTTTCCCCAGGTGCGGTTGCACTGGGGGCCGGACGCGCCGGGCACGAGCGCCGCGGCGGACCGGCTCGCGGCCGCGTTCCCGCTGCTCGGGGCGGGAGACCAGCGCACGGACCCGACCCCTGACCGGCTCGCCCGGATGCTGACACTGCTCGGCGTGGCGGTCCGCACCGGCGCGGACCCGGGCCTGCCGGCGGGCGTGGCGCGGCTGTGCTGGGACGATCAGGCGCACCCGCTGCTCGACGGCGACCCGGAGCAGGCGCCGCGGCTGCTGCTGGCCGCGCTCAGCGCGCTGTTCCAGGCCGGCGGCGACCCGCGGTTCGACGCGCTGCGCCGCCCCGGCGACCGGATCGTCGCCGATCTGCCGGTCTACCCGTTCCAGCGGCGCCGGTTCTGGGTCGACGAGCCGGACCTGACGCCGACGACCGTGGCCGCCGGCCCGTCCGGCGCGGTCGCCGGCGTCGACGGCGGGCTGTCGCACGACGAGGTGACCGACTCGCTGATGGCCGAGCTGCGCGAGGTGCTGCACGCCGAGGAGGAGCTCGACCCGCGGCAGTCGTTCCTGGAGATCGGCGGCGACTCGTTCACCGCCATGCTCTTCGTCAAGGGCGTCGAGCAGCGGTTCAACACGACGGTACCGCTGGAGCTGATGGACATGGACGCGCCGCTCGCGTCGCTGCTGGGCTGCCTCGCCACGGACATCGTCGGTGCCGGCCGGCTGGTCGCCCGGTGACGGCGTTCATCCGGCCGCGTCCCCTGGTCGTGCCGGCGGTGCGGCTCATCGGGTTCCACCACGCGGGCGGCTCCGCCGCCTCGTACTTCCCGATGAGCCGCCACCTGCCGGCCGACTGGGACATCGCCCTGCTGGAACTGCCGGGGCGCGGCAAGCGCGCCGCCGACGTGCCGCTGCGCGGTATGGCGGCGGTCATCGGTCGCGCCCTGGCGGATCTGGAGCCGCTGCGGGACGCTCCGGTGGCGCTGTTCGGCCACAGCATGGGCGCGATCGTCGCCTGGGAGGTGGCGCGGGCGTGGAGCGCGGCGGGCAGCCCGCCGCTGTGGGTCGGCCTGTCCGGCCGGCTCCCGCCCGGCTGGCCGAACGCCCGCCGGGGCCTGCACCGCCTCGGCGACGCGGCGCTGCTGGCCGTCCTCGACGACCTCGGCGGGGTGCCGGAGTGGCTGGCGGACAACCCGGCGTTCCGCGACCGTTTCCTGCGTCTGGTCCGCGCCGACCTGGCCGCCGTCGAGTCCTACCACCCGACCGGGTTCCAGGCGCCGCTGGACTGCCCGTTGACCGTCTACGGCGGTGCCGGCGACCGGTGGGCGGCGCCGGCGGCGATGGCGGCCTGGTCGGCGCGCACGACCGGCCCGTTCGCCCACCACGTCTTCCCGGGCGGGCACTTCTACTTCGCCGGCGACGCCCTGCCCGGGTTCGCCGCGCGGCTGGCCTGCGACGTCACAAAGGTCATGGCGATGGCGGCCTGAGCCGATATCGTCTCGGGCGGATGTCCTTCGCTACCTTGGAGAAGGTTGATGCTGGCTGGACTGCAGATGGGGAACCTCGCGGTGCGGTTCCTGGCGGAGCTCGCGGTGCTGGCCGCGGTCGGCTACTGGGGTTTCACACTCAATGCCGGCGGCCTGGTCAAGACCGCCGCCGGGGTCGGTGGCCCGCTGCTGCTGGTGGTGATCTGGGCGCTGTGGGGCGCGCCGAAGGCGGCGATGAAACTGGAGGGCGCCGCGCACCTGGTGCTCGACGTGGCGTGGTTCGGCTCCGGGGTCCTGGCCCTGTGGGCCGCCGGCCGCCTCACGTGGGCGCTGATCCTGGGCGTGGTGTACGTGGTCAACCTGGCGCTGCTGCTGATCTGGAAGCAGGGCTGAGCTTCACCGACGACAGCAGGGGCGCGGCTCGCATCGCGGGCCGCGCCCCTGCCTGCCGCCGGGTCACCGCCTGGGTACGGCGGCTGAGCACCGAAACGCCGCGTAGTGCCGCCGCCGGCGCCCGTCGGGCGGGCACCGGTGCGGCCCGCGGCGGTGCGACGAGACCTGCCGGCGGCGCACCGGTACCGGGTCCGTGACCGGGTAGATGCCCGGCAGCGGGATCGGCGACACGAACGCGCCGTACGCGACGAGACCCTCGGCGACGAACCCGAACAGCTGCCGCGTCCGCCGCCACATCACCTTCACCATCGCCATGCCGCGAGGCTGCCCGGTGCCGGTAAAGCGCCGCTAAGACCGGCGAGGGGCGGGATGGTCGAGGCGCGCGCGCAGGACGGCGAGGAGGCCCAGCGCGGCGTCGGCGATGACCGTGCCCGGCGGGAAGATCGCCACCGCACCGGCGGCCCGCAGCGCGTCGTGGTCCTGCGGCGGGATGACGCCGCCGGCGACGATCAGGATGTCGTCGCGGCCGAGGGCATCGAGCTCGTCGCGCAGCGCCGGGACCAGGGTGAGGTGCCCGGCGGCGAGGGAGCTGACGCCGACGATGTGCACGTCGGCCTCGACGGCCTGCCGGGCCACCTCGGCCGGGGTCTGGAACAGCGGGCCGACGTCGACGTCGAAGCCGAGGTCGGCGAACGCGGTCGCGACGACCTTCTGGCCGCGGTCGTGGCCGTCCTGGCCCATCTTCGCCACCAGGATGCGCGGCCGGCGGCCCTCGTCCGCGAGGAAGTCGTCGGTGGCCCGCCGCGCCGACTCGACGTTCGACACGGTGCCGACCTCCGTGCGGTACACGTCGGTAACGGTCTGGATCTGGGCGGTGTGCCGGCCGAAGACCGCCTCGACGGCGGCGCACATCTCACCGACGGTCGCCCCGGCGCGGGCCGCCTCGACCGCCAGCGCGAGCAGGTTGGCGGTGCCGGCGGCGCCGTCGGTCAGTGCGGCCAGGGCCGCGCGGCAGGCGTCGGTGTCGCGTTCGGCGCGCAGCCGGCGCAGCTTCTCCAACTGCCCGGCGCGGACGGCGCTGTTGTCGACCCGCAGGATGTCGATCGATGTGTCGTCGCCGGTGACGTACTGGTTCACGCCGATGACCGGCTGCTGCCCGGAGTCGATCCGCGCCTGGGTGCGTGCGGCGGCCTCCTCGATGCGCAGCTTCGGCAGCCCGGTCTCGATCGCGGCGGCCATGCCCCCGGCCGCCTCGATCTCCTGGATGTGCTGCCAGGCCCGCTCGGCCAGGTCGGCGGTGAGCCGCTCCACGTAGTAGGAACCGCCCCACGGGTCGACGACCCGGGTGGTGCCGGACTCCTGCTGCAGCAGCAGCTGCGTGTTGCGGGCGATGCGGGCGGAGAAGTCCGTCGGCAGGGCGAGGGCCTCGTCGAGGGCGTTGGTGTGCAGCGACTGGGTGTGGCCCTGCGTCGCGGCCATCGCCTCCACGCAGGTGCGCACCACGTTGTTGAACGGGTCCTGCGCCGTGAGGGACCAGCCGGAGGTCTGGCAGTGGGCGCGCAGCGCGAGGGACTTGTCGCTCGTCGGGGCGAACTGCCGCACCAGGCGCGCCCACAGGAGCCGGGCCGCGCGCAGCTTCGCGACCTCCATGAAGAAGTTCATGCCGACGGCCCAGAAGAACGACAGCCGCGGCGCGAACGCGTCGATGTCCAGGCCGGCGGCGAGCCCGGCACGGATGTACTCGACGCCGTTGGCGAGCGTGTACGCCAGCTCCAGGTCGGCCGTGGCACCGGACTCGTGCATGTGGTAGCCGGAGATGGAGATCGAGTTGTACCGCGGCATCTTCCGCGACGTGTACGCGAAGATGTCCGAGACGATCCGCATCGACGGTGCCGGCGGGTAGATGTAGGTGTTGCGGACCATGAACTCCTTGAGGATGTCGTTCTGGATCGTGCCGGACAGCTGCTCCGGCGT
>NZ_JNYJ01000052.1 GCF_000716715.1 Dactylosporangium aurantiacum
CCGACTCAAGAGCATGCAGTACAGGCCCACCCTCGCCCTAGCCTTCCTCACCACCAGCGGGTTGAGACCACCCTGACCCTGATTCCAGAAGGTCAGTAAAGCCGGTCGGCAGTACAAGGACCGGGTCTGGGCGGTCGAGGGCTGCAACGGTATCGGCCGGCACGTTGCCCAGAGGCTCGTCGCTGACGGTGAGATCGTGCTTGACGTGCCGGCAAAGCTGTCGGCTCGGGCGCGGTTGTTCGACACCGGCCAGGGCCGCAAGACCGACCCGGCCGACGCGCACTGCGTGGCGGTCGCCGCGCTACGCGCCAGCGGCCTGCGGCAGGTGACCGTCGAGGACACAACGGTTGCCCTGAAACTGCTCGTCGACCGCCGCGACGCGCTGGGGCACGCCCGGACCGACGCGGTGAGCCGGCTGCATCACTTGCTGCTCGAGCTCGTTCCCGGCGGGGCGAAGACGTCCCTGTCCGCGCCGCAGGCCCGCGCGTTGCTCAATACCGTCCGGCCACGTGACATCGTCGGGCGCACCCGCCGCCAGCTGGCCTCGGAGCTGATCACCGAGATCGCCGTCATCGACAAGAAGATCAAAGCTGCGAACGTCCAGCTGACCGAGCTGGTCGCATCGACCGGCAGCACACTGCAGCAACTCAACGGGATCGGACCGTCCGGCGCTGCCCGACTGTTGGGCGACATCGGGGACATCGACCGGTTCGCCAGCCGCGACCACTTGGCGTCCTGGAACGGCACCGCACCCATCGACGCGTCCTCCGGCGACCAGCACCGCCACCGGCTCTCGCGGGCCGGGAACCGGCGCATCAACCGGGTCCTGCACATCATGGCCATCGTCCAGCTGCGCAACGACACCGAAGGCCGCGCCTACTACCGCCGCAAACTCGCCGCGGGCAAAACCTCCATGGAAGCCATGCGCAGCCTCAAACGCCGACTGTCCAATGTGGTTTATCAACAGATGGTCAAGGACGCACGACGCATGCGGACGGGCCCGGGAGGGCAAGCGGGAGCGACTCTGCAATCCGGCGCGGCCGGCTCAATCCCGACAGCCAGCACTTCGGAGAAGCCACATCCCGGACCCGCCGCAACCCACTCTAGAACACCCCTCCTCGCCGCCTCTTGACACAGAGGGGTGCCATGAGCGGTCACCAAGATCGCGACGCTGGGGCGGGTATTGACCCGGATGTTGCGCATCTGGTGCAGTTGAACGGGGGCGTTGAGTCGCCAGTCAGGGAAAGCGGCTTACCTTCTAGCTCGACGCTGATGCACCGCCCGACCAACCGGATTTGGACCAATGACATCTATCAACCCAGATAGGGTGCAGTTTGCGCTGAACGAGCTGGCCGATCGACTGGTGGTGCCAGCTGACTTAATCTCTGTTCATCGGGACGACCCCGCGCGAAGCCGTAGCCGCCGCTATCAAAGCATCCGGTACGGAGCTTTTCTTCTTACCTACGGGCCGTTCGAGCGCTTCTTCAATCGACTGATCGAACTGCACGGCGGGCCAAGTCAAGGTTTGTCGCTTACCACCGACAAACTGCGATCGACCTTTGAGCAGCGACTCGCGGTGCCTAACTTGACCAACTCTTGGAAGGCGCGGGTTCGAGTCGCTCCGGGCACGCATAGTCGCGACATGCGTTGGCGCTGGATCTACCTCAACGGCTCAGCTCTACGAGATTACCTGCTCGACGCCCGTCGGCTCCGCAACCTCCTCGCCCACGGCGCCGACCCGAGCGATGCGGAGAACTCATCGATGACGCTTTATGTGCGCCGCGCAGGCGGCGGCCACTCAGTGACGCTCATGTGGGCGGAAGGCTTCTTGCAAGCGGCACAGGATCTGGCATCAATAACGGCACGCCGGCTAGCTGGCGATGACATTGCTCTGCCGGACTGGCCACAGCCAGTTCGGTCCGGTGTTAGTGCCCGGCTACCGGAAGCCCCCTATCAGTAGGACCGAAAATTCGATGTGCCGCCAGTACTGGCTGCTGTGCAGTCGCACTCGATCAGTGCGTTGAAGCAACCTCCGAAACCGTTCAAGCGATCACTATTCTTCGGTGCAAATATCGGATCAGCCCTGCTGGCCGCACTGACGACTTATTGGTCACGTCGCTCAGCGCCGCGCCCTTGCGTTCATCGGATACATTGGCGGAGGGTGAAGCCGAGGAGCGCCTATGGACGTTACACCATTGATCGCCACCGCACTTGGTGGATTCTTTGTTCTCGTGGGCGATCTCACGTCACGCGTATCGTCCAGGCGACAGTCGGACCGGATGCGTGCGATCGCGCTCGAAGACGCCGAGCGTGCGCAGTTGCGCCAGATCGAACGTGACCGACAGCTAGAAATGCGACAGCGGGGTCAGCGAGCCGCAGATGCGATATTCCGACATCTGATCGAGCGAAATGTCGCATTGAGTGACGTTACTGATGAACAGGCGCGCCTATTCGCACTCGAATTCCAGCGGGTTCTCATGTTTGAGTCCGTCTACATCCTCGACGCCAATGTCCGTCGCTACCTCCAATTGAGCGGCGAAATTCTCGACATGGCTGTGGCAGGCGAATTGCATGCGAAGAGTGCGGTCTTTGCGGTCCGCTTCAATTGCTACAGATGGCTCGGAGTCGCAGTCAGGGGCGAGCATGAGATCCCTGAACCTACAGACGCATGGAAAGTGCAGATGGAGAGACTACCCGCTGCGGGTGAACGATTCCGGTCAAGGGTGCGAACAGGCGGCTTCGAACTGGAGGACACGCTCGGGCATTTCTCCGACATGCCGCCAAACTCGTGATCGCCGGTGCCGTGATCGTCACCGCGTACCTGTTCGGTGCTCGCTCATTGCCATGAGTGCGCGGCGGCCTGCTGATGACAACGACTACGCAACGTGTCTGAAGCGAGGCCTGTCCGGTCGCGCGGAGGCCCCGGCCTTGCGCCAAGCGCAGATCTCTGCCCCGGCGTTGAACGGCAGGCCACCTGGCGATCGGTCCGCGGCTGGACAGCAGGACGTACGTATCGCGCAAGCCGCCACGCTCCGACTACCGGCATACCCGGCAAAGCATTACCGGTCGCGCTGCCGCTCTTCACGTCTCCGATCGTCAGCGGGCAACGACAAGGCAAGCGCCTTGCAGGCTCGTGGGCGTTTGGTGCGGCGCCAAGGACCCGCGGACGCCGTCCTGCCGGCCCGCTCATGACGACGGCGGCCCGACCCTGTTCGGGTCGGGCCGCCGTTGGGCGTGCGGGATCAGCCGTTGAAGCGCTGCGGGCGGGTCGCGGTCGTGCCCGGGATGCGGCCCGGCTTGGTGGCGCCGGTGCCGCGCGGCTTCGCGTCGGCGGAGGCCGCGAGGGACTTCGGCTTCGTCGTCGGGACCGTGAAGGTCTCGGTGTACTGCTCGTACTTGTGCGTGCCCGGCAGCGACACCGCGTTGCCCACCGGGTTGATCAGGTTGTCCGACAGGGCCAGGTACCCGCCCAGCAGCACCCCGTACTTGATGGACGACGAGTTGTTCGACAGGTACGCGCGCGTCTGCGGGCTGAGCGAGCCGGGGGTCGACAGCAGCAGCGGGCCGCTGTTCGCGCCGATCATCGAGCCGCCGGTGAGGGCGTCGAACCAGGTGGTGGCGGTCGCGACCGCGGCGTAGCGGGGGCCGGCGAAGAAGAAGTCGGCCACGGCGATCGCCGTCTCGAACTCGGTGGCGCCGTACACCGGGTAGTAGTACCAGTCCTTGTCGTTCCAGGCCGGCAGCTGGTTGCGCTGGGCCGCGTTGATCAGCGCCCGCACGCCGGGGCCGCCGACGCCGATCATGTCGACGCTGAGCGGGTCGAGCTGGTTGAGGTAGTTCGCGGTCGCGGCCGGCATGTTGTCGCCGTTGGTGAGCACGATGACGGTGCCGGGGTTGGCGCCGGCGGCGGCGCCCGCGGCGAGGGCGTCGTAGTACTTCAGCGACGTGGCGAGGATGACCGCGGACGGGTTCGGGTCGATCGCGTTCGCCACGGCGATCGCGGTGTCGTACTCGGTCGCGCCCCACAGCCGCACCGTGGTGTAGCCGAGGGTCTTGAGCCGGTTCTCCACGTTCGCCGAGAGCGCGACGGTGCCGCCGAGCAGGTACACGGTGCCGGTGTTGCCCAGGACCCGCTTGATCTCGGCCTCGGCGGCGGCGTGCAGGCCGCTCGGCGGGGTGATGAGCAGCGGCCCCTCCTTGACGACGGCGAGCGCCGAGCCGCCGAGCGCGTCGAAGTACTGGTCGTCGCGGGACAGCACGACGGCCTTCGCGGGGGAGCGGACCCCGTCCACGACGCCCTTGTCGGCCCAGTTCCAGCGGGAGGTGGCGACCGCGGTCAGCAGCGCGTCCTGGCCCCAGACGCGGTGCACGTACTGGCCGTTGACCGGCTGGCAGGCCGGCTCGCTGCCGTTCTCGACGAGCGTCACGACCTCCTGGGTCTGCACGTCGATGCGCCGCACCGCCGAGGTCCACCCGGTGTACTGGGAGAACAGGACGGCGTCGCCCTCGGGCGTCCAGGCCGGGTCGTAGTTGTAGGTGCTGCCGCTGTTCTCGACGGTGGTCAGCTGCCACTCGTTGGCGCCGTCGCTGTCGGCGATCCAGATCTGGCTGGCGTCACCGGCGGTCCGCACGAACGCGATGCGGCCGCCGTCCGGCGAGTAGTCCGGCGCCCAGCCGTTCTCCACGATGGTGAACGGGTTGCCCTGCGAGTCCAGCCGGTTGATCTGGGCGTTCTCCCGCTGCCCGTTCGCCGAGTGCTGGTAGATGGTGTCGTTGCCCCAGGTGGTGACGTTCGTGTCGAACAGCCCGTCGTCGGGGGCGCTGAACAGCTCGGCGCCGCCGTCCCAGTTGCCGCCGGCGGCGGTGATCGCCAGCTTCGAGTACGAGGTGTAGACGACGTAGCGGCCGCCGTACGCGTACACCGGCAGCTGCACCCCGCTGTTCTGGGTGCTGAACAGCACGAGCTGGTCGGTGCCGTCGGGCCGGACCGAGATCGGGCTGGTGCCGTTGGAATACAGGTAGCGGCTGCCGTCCGGCGCCCAGTCACCCGGCCCGGGCGCGGCCGACGCGACGAGGCGGCGCTGGCCGGTGCCGTCGGCGTTGGCGACCCACACCTCGTTCCCGCGCCGGAACGAGATCAGCCCGGTCTGCCCCGGCTGGCTGGCGCGCGCCGCCTGCCCGGTGGCGAACACGGCGGTGGGCGCCGCGGCCACCGCGGTGGCGGCGACAGCACCCTTGATGGCGGCACGGCGCGAGAGCGCGAACGACACGATGGTCTTCCTCCCCGAAGAGATCACCCGAACGGTGATCACGGGCAGTGTAGGGGCGCGGCCAGGGCCGCCGCAGTCCCGGTCCGGTACGGCGCCCCGGGCGGCCCTGAATATGCGTGCTTATCGGGCGCGGTGCCGGTAGTGGTGCATGACGAGCACAACGGTGCAGGTCAGGGTGATCAGCCCGAATCCGACGCCGACCAGGGCGTTGCCGCCGGTGGTGTTCACCGTCGCGTTCGCCGCGGCGCTGACGACGAGCAGCGCCCACAGCACGGGGCGGAGCAGCCCGCCATGGTCGTCGCGGTCCGGCGTGCTGCTGCGGGTCTCGGACGGAGTGATGCGGTACCTGTCGGTCATGCCGGCAACGCTATGCATCCGCCCGGTCTCCGGCGATCCAGCCAGCGAGCCGACCCTGGTACAGCAGGCTGTACCTTTCCGCCCGCAACGGGCCGCGACCGGCTGGTTTCGCCTATCGTCACTGCCGGGGAGGTGGGCATGCCGGGCAGCGAGACAGTGGGGGACACCGGTCGGGGCCGGCGGTACCTGCGGCACCGCACCCGGCTGACCGTCGACGCCCTCGAGCACCTGGTCGGTGGCCTCGGCACCGCCGTCCTCGCCCTGGGCGCGGCGCTGCTGCTGGTCGTGGTCGCGGCCGCCTGCCTCGCCGGCATCGGGCTGCTGATGGTGCCGTCGGCGCTGCGGCTGGTGCGCGCGGCCGCCGACCGGGAGCGGGCCCGGCTGTCCCGGTGGGAGACCGCCCTGCCGCTGCCGCCGCCAATCCCCGCCGGCCTGCGCGACGCGCTGCGCGAGCCGTGGGTGCGCCGCGACACCGCGTTCGTCGCCGTGCACGGCACCGCCGGGTTCTGCGTCGGCCTGCTCGGCGTGTCGCTGCCGCTCAGCGCCGTGCAGTATCTGCTGTTCCCGCTGTACTGGTGGCTGCTGCCGCCGGACGCGGGCGGCCCCGGCCTCGTGTACTGGCGCATCGACGGGCTGCTCGGCGCGTTCGCGGTCTTCCTCATCGGCGTCGGCTGGCTCGCCGTGTCCGTCGCGCTCGTGCCCAGGCTGGCCCGCCTGCAGGCGGCGCCGGGCCGGCGGCTGCTGGCGCCGCCGCGGGACGTCGACGTGTCGCTGCGCATCGCCGAGCTCACCGCCACCCGCGCCGCCGCGCTGGACGCGCACGCCGTGGAGCTGCGCCGCATCGAACGGTCCCTGCACGACGGGGCGCAGAACCGGCTCGTCGCGGTCACCGTGCTGCTCGGCGCCGCCCGGCGCGCCCTGGCCCGGGACCCGGCCGTGGCGGGGGAGATCCTGGACCGGGCGCACGACGCCGCCGAGCTCGCCCTCGCCGAGCTGCGCACCGTCGTGCGTGGGATCCTGCCGCCGGTGCTGGACGACCGGGGTCTCGCGGGCGCCCTCGACGGTCTCGCCGCCGGCTGCGGCGTGCCGTGCACGGTCGAGGTCGACGTGCCGGGCCGGTGTGCGGCGTCGGTCGAGGCGACGGCGTACTTCGTCGTCGCGGAGGCGCTCACGAACGTGGCCCGGCACAGTGGCGCCGCCACCGCCGCCGTCACCGTGCGCCGCGACGGCGACCGGTTGCACGTGCGCGTCGCCGACGACGGCCGCGGCGGCGCCGACGAGGGCCAGGGTTCCGGCATCGGCGGCATCCGCCGGCGGGTCGAGGCCCACGACGGCCGGTTCACCCTGACCAGCCCACCCGGTGGGCCGACGACGATACTCGTGGAGCTGCCGTGCGGATCGTGATCGCCGAGGACGACGCCCTGCTGCGGGAGGGCCTTGCGCTGCTGCTGCGTGCCGAGTCGCTCGACGTGGTGGCCACCACCGACGCGCCGGCGCCGTTCCTGGCCGCCGTGGACGAGCACCGCCCGGACGTCGCGATCGTCGACGTGCGCATGCCGCCGACGCACACCGACGAGGGCATCGTCGCCGCCGTCGAGGCCCGCCGCCGCCACCCGGACCTCGCGGTGCTGGTGCTGTCGGCGTACGTGGAGCAGGCGTTCGCCACCGACCTGCTGGCCGGCGGCGCGCAGGGCCTCGGCTACCTGCTGAAGGAGCGGGTCGGGCGGGTCGAGGAGTTCCTGGCCGCGCTGCACCGCGTCGCGGACGGCGGCACGGCCGTCGACCCGGAGGTGGTCGGCCAGCTGCTGGCCCGCAGCCGCCCCGACAGCACGCTGAGCCGGCTCAGCCCCCGCGAGCGTGACGTGCTCGCCCTCATGGCCGAAGGGCTCGGCAACACGGCGGTCGCGGAGCGGCTGTTCGTCACCGAGGGCGCCGTGCACAAGCACATCCGCAGCATCTTCGCCAAGCTCGACCTGGCGCCGGACGACCGCGCCGACCGGCGGGTGACAGCGGTCCTGCGCTACCTGGAGGATACTCAGCGCCGCAGGTAGCGGTTTCGCCCCCGGAGCTCTGGAGCAGCGATGCGGTTCGTCGAAGGTGTGGTGTTCCTGTTGGTGCAGGCGGTCGGCGGTGCCCTGTTCGGCTACGCCGTGGCGGCGGTCGGGATGCGGCGCCGGCCGACGCCGCAACGGATCTGGGGCACGCTCGGCGCGCTGCCGAGGGCCCAGTTCGCGGCGTACTTCGGGGTGCTCGGCCTCGCCTGGCTCACCGCGGTGTGGCTGATCTGGTTCTTGCGGGGCGAGCGGTACACGGTGCCGGTCGCCGGCGCGCTCGGCGTGGTCGTGGTCGTGCTCGTCGCCGGCTGGATCGCCGCGGTGCTGCGCGACCGGAGCCGGCGCCGGGCGATCTGACCCAGGGCTGGTACAGCCTGCTGTACCACGGTCGGCCCGTACGCTGCATCGACCGTGCCCCGCCGCCGCCATAGCGTTCTCCGTGTCAGGGAAACCCTGCTCAGACACGGAAACGAGGTTCTTCCCATGCCCGTCCATGTTGGACAGTCCGCCGAGGCGGCGGTCCGCGTCGAACGGCTCACCCGCACGTACGGCACCGGGCCGCAGGCGGTGACCGCGCTCGCCGGCGTCGACGTGACGTTCCACGCCGGCACGTTCACGGCGGTGATGGGGCCGTCCGGCTCGGGCAAGAGCACGCTGCTGCAGACCGCCGCGGGCCTGGACCGTGCCACGTCCGGGCGGGTGTGGGTCGGCGGCACCGAGCTGACCGGGCTGTCGGAGACGAGGCTGACGAAGCTGCGCCGCGACAGGATCGGCTTCGTCTTCCAGGCGTTCAACCTCGTCGCCGCGCTCACCGTGGAGGACAACATCGTGCTGCCGTCGCGGCTGTCCGGCGGGCGGCCCGACCACGCGTGGCTGCACCACGTCATCGAACGGGTCGGGCTGCGGGAACGCCTGCACCACCGGCCGTCCGCGCTGTCCGGCGGGCAGCAGCAACGGGTCGCGATCGCCCGGGCCCTCGCCACCCGCCCGGACGTCATCTTCTGCGACGAGCCGACCGGCGCGCTGGACACCGAGACCGCGGCGGACGTGCTGACCCTGCTGCGTGCCGCGGTCGACGAGCACCGGCAGACGGTCGTCATGGTGACGCACGACCCGGTCGCCGCCTCGTACGCCGACCGGGTCCTGGTGCTCGCCGACGGGCGGATCGTGCGGGACCTGCCGCAGCCCGGCGCGGACCGCATCGCCGAGCAGCTCGCCTCGCTGGGCCGCCGCCGGGCGGAGGTGGCGGCATGACCGGCCCGCAGCGGAGCGAGGAGCTGGTCATCATGGGCGCAGTTTCGAGGTCAGGGCGGCGCCGGAGCGCAGCGGAGGTGACGGCATGACCGGCCCGCAGCGGAGCGAGGAGCTGGTCATCATGGGCGCAGTGGTTGGGTCAGGCCGGCGCCGGAGCGCAGCGGAGGTGACGGCATGACCGGCTTTGCGCTGCGGATGCTGCGGCACCGGCCCGGGTCGGCGCTCGCCACGTTCCTCGCCCTCGCCGCCGGTGTCATGATCCTCGTGGCGATGGGCGGACTCGTCGAGTCGGGGCTGCGGCACCGGCAGGCACCGGTCCGGTACGCCGCCGCCGACGTCGTGGTCGCGCACCGGGACATCACCGTCAGCGTCAAGGAGTTCGACGGTGAGGTCACCCGGTCGTCGGTACGGCTGCCCGAAGGCGGCACCGTCCCGGCCGGGCTGGCCGACCGGATCCGCGCGCTGCCCGGCGTCGCGACCGTCGCCGCCGACGACCCGGTGCCGGTCGTGCTGCCCGCCACGTCGGCGGCGGTCACCGGCCACGGCTGGTCCAGCGCCGCCCTGGCGCCGTACCGGACCGTCGCGGGTGCCGCGCCCGCCGGTGACCTGGAGGTCGCCGTGGACCGGCGGCTCGGGCTCACCCCAGGCCAGGACGTGCGGCTGCTCGTCGCCGGCACTGCCCGCACGTACCGGGTGAGCGGCGTCGTGGACGGGCCGGCGGCCGCGGTGTTCTTCACCGACGCGCACGCCGCGACCCTGTCGGCGCACCCGGGCCGGGTCGCCGCCGTCGGGGTCGTCGCGGCCCCCGGCACCGACGTCGCCGCCCTCGCCGCCACGGTCCGCGCCGCGGCCGGCGACGCCGACGTGTACACCGGCGCGGACCGTGGCCTGGTCGAGGAGTCCGACGAGCTGGGCGCGCGGGACCTGCTGGTCCAGGCCGGCGCCGCGTTCGGCGGCTACGTGGTGCTGCTGATCGGGTTCGTCGTCGCGGCCACCGTCGGGCTGTCCGTGCGGCACCGCCGCCGCGATTTGGCGCTGCTGCGCGCCGTCGCCGCGACCCCCGCCCAGGTCCGCCGCATGATCATGGCGGAGGCGCTGCTGGTGAGCCTCGCCGCGGCCGCCGCCGGCGTCCCCGCCGGGATCCTCGCCACCCGGTGGGTGCGCGACCAGCTCGTCGGCCGCGGGTTCGTGCCCGCCGGGTTCCCGATCTCGCCGGGCCTGGTCGCGCCGGTCGCGGCCGTCGCGGTCACCACGCTCGTGGCGGTGCTGTCGGCGCTCGTCGCCGCGCGGCGGGTCACCGCGATCCGTCCCGTCGAGGCGCTCGGCGAGGTCGCCGTCGAGCCGCCGCGCAGCGGTAGGGTCCGCCTCGTCAGCGGCCTCGTCGCCGCCGCCGGCGCCGTGTCGTCCGGCACGGTCACGGCCGGCGCCGGCGGGCAGGCCGCGCTGGCCGGGGCGGTCGGCATGCTGTACCTGTTCGTGACCGCGGTCGGCCTGCTCGCGCCGTGGATCAACCGGACCGCCGCGACCGTGCTCGCGCCGGTGCTGCGCACCGTGTGGGGTGTCAGCGGCTACCTGGCGACCGCGAACCTGCGGGCGAACGCCCGCGGCATGGCCGCCGTGCTCACCGCGCTGGTGCTGTCCGTCGGCCTCGGCGGATCCGTGTGGTTCCTGCAGGACAACCTGGAGCGGCAGACCGTGGCGCAGCACCGCGACGGCCTCCTCGCCCAGCACGCCCTGGTCTCCCCGGCCGGGCTGCCGCCCGGCGCGGTCGAGGACGCCCGCCGGACCCCGGGCGTGCGGACCGCCACCGCGGTGCGGCGAACCGCCGTCGTCGTGCGGTCCCTCGACGGCGCCGAGACCGTCGGCGCGCAGGCGGTCGACACCACCGACCTGGGGTCCACGATGGACCTGCGGGTCCGCGACGGCGACCTGGCGGACCTGGCGGCCGGCACCCTCGCCGCGTCGTCGGTGCGGGCGTCCACGCACGGCTGGCACGTCGGTGACCCGGTCGAGTGCTGGCTCGGCGACGGTACCCCGGTGCGCCTGACCCTCGTCGCGATCTACGACCGGGGCCTCGGCTTCGGCGACATCACCCTGACCCGGGACACGGTCGCCGGCCACACCGCCCGGGACCTCGACGACGAGATCCTCATCCGCGCGGACGCCACCGCGGACCTGCCGGCGCTCGCCGCCCGGCACCCCGGCAGCGCGGTCGTCGCCACCGGCGGCCTCACCCGCGGCCTCGCCGCCGACCTCGCCGTCAGCGCCTGGCTCAACCGGCTGCTCGTCGGCGTGATGGTGGGCTACGCCGCGCTCGCCGCCGCCAACACGATGGTCATCGCGGCCCTCGCCCGGCGCCGGGAGCTGGCCGTCCTGCGCCTCGCCGGTGTCACCCGCCGCCAGGCCAGGCGCATGGTCCACGCCGAACAGGCCGGCCTGCTCGGCGTCGCGGTCCTGCTGGGCGCCGCGGTCGCGCTGGTGACCCTGGCGATGGTGGTCAGGTCGGTGACCGGCGAGCCGGTGCCGTACGTGCCGCCGCTGGGCGGCGCCGCCGTCCTGGGCGGGGCGGCGCTGCTTGCCCTGCTCACCACGGTGCTGCCGATCGGCCGGCTGCTGCGCGTGCCGCCGGTCGAACACATCGGGGTCAAGGAGTAGGCCGCTGCCGACCCGGCACCGGCGCCACCGGGGTGCCCCGGACCTGGGTCCGGGGCACCCCGCTCATGCGTCGACGGCGAACATGCCCTCGGGGATGCCGGCGATGTGCATCTCGCGCCAGATGGAGCGCCACGCCGGCAGCTCGTGGTAGCGGCGCAGGGCGGCGGCGCCGCTGAGCCAGCCGGCCCAGCCCGGGTACGGCGGGTGCTCGGGGTCGAAGCCGCTGTGCATCACGGTGAGCCGGGTCTTGCCCTCGGTGCCTTCCAGCTCCCAGCGTTCGGTCATGCCGTCGGCGAACTCGATCGTCGCCGTGCGGCCCGGCTCGAACTCGACGAACTTGGCGCCGCCGGGGTTCAGGTCGAAGCCGCCCATCGCGAAGCGGCCGCCCGCGTACGGCTCGATGTCGATGTTGACGCCGGACCAGCGGCGGAAGTGCTCCGCGTGGGTCATCGAGTCGAACACCGCGTCGGGTGCCGCGTCGATGACGATCGACGCGCGCAGCTCCCGCGACGTGTAGTCGCACCGCGGGGTCAGCGGGCGGCCGGCGAGGAAGTCGGCGAGGTTGGCGATCGACAGCGTCCAGAACGTCTGCAGCTCGCCGCGGGCGCCGGCCCGGTCGGACAGGATCTCCTCGAAGGTCGGCAGGTCGGTCTGGCTCAGCGTGACGAGCGTGCCGTCCTCGTCCTCGTCCAGCTCGAACTGGGTCGTGGTGTCCACGCCGTCGACGGTCCAGGCGAGCCGGATGGTGCGCTCGTCGGCGTGCAGCACCCGCTGGTGCGGCTCGGCGCCGTCCGGCGTGTAGCGGCCCCAGAACTGGTACGTGCCGGGCAGGTCGACCTCGGCGTGCTCGGCCAGCCAGACGCGCAGCGCGGCGGGGTCGGTGAGCGCCTCGTACGTGACCTTCAACGGCGCCGGGACAACCGCGCGCAGGCGCAGGTCAAACTCGGTCATCGGGATCTCCCTTCGGGTAGCAGGCGACGGTCAGGCGGAAGGCGTCGCCTTCGGCGCCGCCGTACCGGGTGAACAGCTCCTGCAGCGTCTGCTGCAGCTCGTCGAGAAACGCCTTGCGCTGGTCCGGATGGACCCGGATGTCGCCGGACACACCGATCGACGGCAGGTCGGGCCGGGTGAGGTCGAGCGCGGCGATGTCCGCCTGCACGTCCTCCATCAGGTCGACCAGGTGGCCGAGGCTGAGCCGGTCGCGGGCCTGCCGCAGGCCGATCCGACCCACCAGGCTCGGCGAGAGCCAGTACGACCGGCCCTCCGCCTGGTAGATCCCCTCGTGGATGCCGCGCACCCGGCGCTCGGCGACCTGCCGCACCAGGCCGGCCTCCAGCATGCGTTTCACGTGGTAGTAGACCCGCTGCGGGGTCTGGTCGAGCTCGACCGCCACCTCGGTGCATGACCGGGGCTCGGCGAGCTGCCGCAGCACTTCGATGCGCTGCGGCTTGAGCAGGGCCTCAGCCTGCTCGATCTGGTCGAGGTAGACGACGTCTCTCATGGCGAAAACCAGTCTTTACGTAAAACAAATTTTTGTCAATCGCTCCACCGGGGCCGGTCCGGCGGGGCCCGCCCGCCTCGACCCGGGCCGGCAGGCGCTGCTCGCCCTGGCTCACCTCCGCAACGGCGACGGGCGAAACTCCGCTGTTGCCCACGCCGAGCCACCACGATCGCGCAGCGATCCTCGCGCCGCACCACGGGGAGACCGGGCCCTACCCACGATGAAATGGCTCGATGATCCGGATAGGGCGGACACCGCACAAACCGCCAGACGCGCGCCAGCCGCCGCCCACACGACCTCGTCGACGCAGCGGCCAGGGATTGCCCGACTCTGCGATGACCTTGTCCGCGGCCTCGCGCGTTGCGGCTACACACTTGAGTAATCGCCCTCCATCATCCAGCAACGCATTTTCGCCGATCAATCAATTGATTGAATAGATTAGATCCCTATTCGTCATTCACGGGGAGGCGAGATGGCGTTGCTCCGGGCTGCCCAGAAGGCGGCAACGGCAAGGAATCTCCTGACGGCCAGCATGGCAGTACTGACGCTACTCGGGGGTTCACTGGCGGCACCCGCTGCGGCGGCCGCGGCAGTCGGCAGGTCGCCGGCGCAGGCACCGAGCGCACCGGCGCCGGGTGAGGCGACCATGAAGCTGGTCGGCTTTGACGAAGCGGCCGCCAAGGCCAACGGCCTGGAGATCGTGACGCTGCCGGACGGGGCTCAGGCAGCGGTGCCGGCCGCGAAGGCCGCCGCGGCCCGGGCGGGCACCTACCGGCCCACGAAGGGCGTGTTGCCGGCGAAGTCGGCGAGCACCGACTACGCCGAGATCACCGGCGACTGCGGCACGTCGTGGGTCGATCTCACCCCGACCGGCTACGCCTGGGCGGTCCTGACGTCGGGTGTTCGACTGCATCCGGAGGCAGGCTCGCCGTGGGACGTCCATTGGACCATCGAGATCAAGGACAGGGGCGGTCGCTCGGCGCCCTACTTCGATGAGTACGACGGCTTCACCGGCTCGTTCTCGTGGACGATGTACGGCGTCGACGTGCACCTGACGGTCGGGCCCGCTACAGCGCAGGTCACGTACGGCAGCTTCATCATCACCTCCGATGCCTGGGTCTGCTATTCCTACGGACCCAAAACGTCAACGAACATCTATTGATGTGGAGCGCGATCCGGGCACCGCTGGACGTCGGTGCCCGGATCGCGCCGCGATGGCAGAATGAACCAGGCACGTAGGGAGGCGCGGGCGATGCGTTTTGACGAGTTCCGCAACGCGAGTGACCTGCACGCAGCCCAGACCGAACGGATCAGGCAGGCGCTCGAAGGCAGCGACCTGGGGGTCGTCGCGGTGTCCGAGGCGACCCGCCCCGCTGAGCCGCAGTTCGGTGGCCTGCATCGAGGCAATGGAGCGGTGCTGGGCGTGGAGATCGTCCACGACGCTGACAACGTCCGGGTCGTGGTGGACACCGCGCGGCAGTTCGGGAACCGGCCGCTGCGGTGGATGGTGGAGCATCAGTTGCGCCGGGCCGGTGAGCGGTTCTCCACCCAGGACTGGAGCGAGGGTGACGCCACGGTGATCGTCGACGGTGCGCCGGTCGCGGGCCGGATCGTTCGGGCCGGGCAGCGGTGGTGGGCCGCCCGTTGTCGACTGGGTGACCTGGAGATCAGTGTCGGCGCCCAGGACTGGCACCCCGACGTCATCGCCGTGGAGACCGTCGCCGACGTGGTGGCGATGCTGGCCCGACTCCAGCCACCGGCTCCCCGCGGCAGCGCGGGGGCGCCCAGGCCGGCGGGCGAACCCGGGACGGCCGGCGAGCCCGTCCCGGATCAGCTGCGCCGAGAACCGCACCGGGCGCTCGTGGACATGGTTCTCGCGGCCACGGCGGAGCACGCCGCGTGGCTCGCCGACGGTGGCGTGCTGCCCGACCTGCCGCGGCACTGGGGGACCCTGTGGCACGCCGCAGTGCGCCGCCACATCGAACTGACCGACGAGCCGGAGCCGGCCGCCGAGGAGTCGGTGCGTCGCATCGTGGACGAGCTGGCCAACCTGCACCGCAACGCGGTCTGGTTCCGGGAGAGCCCGGCACTGCGCGAGCGGGCGATCGACGAGACCCTGCTGCACGGCACGGGCCTGAGCCACGCCGTGCCCAGCCGACCCGCTCACCTCGCCTGGCGACAGCTGCGCAACAGCGCCGAGCAGGACCCGCAGGCCTACCACACCGTCCACGAAGGTTGGCTCGCTGCGTGGGCCGACTGGGCAGGAGGTCAGGAGGCGCGGCCGCACACCGGCCACTGATCGTTCCGCTTCACCAGCGGGAACGTGTGCCGCTCGGTGAAGGCCGCTGTCAACGTCAGCACGAGGACGCCATCGGCGATTGCCGACCCACGGCGTCAGGGCAGGGCCGGCGTCGCGGCATTCCCAGCGGATGCGGAGCCGTCTCATGCCGTGGTACCAGGCGATGGTCCGGCATTCCGCCTGGGTCGGCATCACCTCAGCCGAGTTCGGCTGGGCGTCCGCCGGCGACCACTGTTCCGGCTTGCAGAACCCGACCCGCAGCGGCGTCTCGGGGCAGCACCGGCGCGCCGACCAGCGGCGTACTGCCGGCGGTCTTTCCGGAAGCCCGCGCCGCCCGCCCAACGGCTGTGGGTCGCCGGGACGGCCGCGGCACTGTCCGCCGGCAGAGGGAAGCCGCCACGGCCAACGCCACCGCTGCACGCTGACAGAGGTGCCGGCTCGTTTCAAGGGCGTCGCGGTTCCGCTCGGCGATTGCCGCATGACTGAGCCGCGATCGTGGGTTCACATCGCCGGTATGTCCACCCACCCGGGTCACGTAACCACCGCGAGGCGGGCTGAGACCGTTCCGGAACGTTGGCGGCCGCTGAACCGCGAGGCGGCACGGACATCCGCACTGTGGCCGATCTACCCGGTCCAGGTCCGACTGGTTGGCCGCACCTGACTTCATGCGGTCCGCCAAGAGGGCAGTGGCCCCGGCGGGGCGGGTGGAGACGTCGCCGTTACGGAGGTGCGCGAGAGCGAGCAGCGCCTGCCGGGCCGGGTCGAGGTGCCGCCATCGGATCAATGCCCGGTCGACCGCTGTCCTACCTGCAGCCTCGCCCTCATCGATCCCCGCGCCTGGCACACCCGCCCCGAGCTGCCAGACCAGCTTGAACATGGCTCATTCTTTCGAAACCCGGAATGTGTTATCCCGAGCCGTTCGATTTGGTCGTGGAAATACGGAAGCGAAACATTTCCGAAAAGTCTTGCTCGGGTCGGACATGCGGGAGAGTATCGGCGCTCACAAATGGGTTCATCGATGATCGGAAGGGGGAGACGAAGGTGCCCGCAGAACCTTCGACCCGCCGCGGCGGGACCCGGCGGAGCAGATCGTCCCTCGTCACAGCGTTGACCGCGGGTGTGGTCGGGGTGGTGGCGGTCGCGGTGGCGGCGGTGATGATGCCGTCGGCGGACGCGGCGAGCACCCTGGCCGACAACCCGTACCAGCGAGGACCGGACCCCACCGTGGCCAGCGTCGCCGCCGCGTACGGCACGTTCGCCACCGCGCAGCTGACCGTCCCGCCCGGCAACGGCTTCAACGGCGGTTCCATCTACTACCCGACCGACACCAGCCAGACCTACGGCGCGGTCGCGATCGTGCCCGGGTACACGGCGCGGTTCGCCGACGAGGAGGCGTGGATGGGGCCGCGGCTGGCCTCGTTCGGGTTCGTCGTGATCGGCGTGGAGACCAACAGCCGCAACGACTTCGACACCGCCCGCGGCACCCAGCTGCTCGCCGCGCTGGACTACCTCACCAACTCCAGCGCGGTGCGTGACCGGGTCGACCGCAACCGCCTCGCGGTCATCGGCCACTCGATGGGCGGCGGTGGCGCGCTCGTCGCGGCCGACCAGCGCCCGTCGCTGAAGGCCGCGATCGGGCTCGCGCCGTACAAGCCGTCGGGCAACCTCGCCAACAACCGGGTGCCGACGCTGATCCTGAGCGGGCAGAACGACACCGTGGTCACCCCGTCCTACCTCGACGGGCTGTACCCGACGCTGCCGGCGGCGACGCCGGGCGCCTACATCCTGCTGTCCGGCGCCGACCACCTGTTCTTCACCCGGCCGAACGACATCGAGATGCGCAGCCAGATCCCGTGGCTGAAGACGTTCGTGGACAACGACACCCGTTACAGCCAGTTCCTGTGCCCGACGCTGAAGGACACCACCAGCGTCGCCCGGTCCACGGCGAAATGCTCGCTCATCCCGTCCGGCGGCAACCCGTCCACCCCGCCCTCGTCGTCATCGCCGTCGCCGTCGTCGCCTGCCTCCTCCTCGCCCCCGCCGTCCGGCGCGAAGCACATCGTCGGCGCGCAGTCGGGTCGGTGCGTCGACGTGCCGAACTCCTCGCGCACCAACGGCACCCGCGTGCAGCTGTACGACTGTCACAGCGGGACGAACCAGCAGTGGACGTACACGTCGAGCCGGCAGCTGACCGTGTACGGCAGCATGTGCCTGGACGCCGCCGGCTCCGGCAACGGCGCGGCGGTGCAGATCTACAGCTGCAACGGCCAGCCAGCGCCGCCTGGTCGTCGCCGGCCCACGCGACGTGCCCGTCGGGCCGCAGCAGCACCGCCGGCGCGGCGACCTGCGCACCCGCGCGGGTGCTGTCGACCCGGCCGGCCCAGCCGCCCACCGACAGCCGCCCGGTCCCGTCCAGCAGCAACCCCCGGCCGGTGCGCAGCAGCTCGTACAGCCGACCCTGCGGCAGCGGCAGGTCACGCAGCCGCCGCCCGACCAGCGGATGGCCGTCGCCGAGGTCGTACCGGACGCCGATCGCGGTGATCTTCTCCACGAGGTACCGGTTGACGTCGTCGAACGCGATCAGCTGCGCCAGCAACCGCCGCACCGCCTGCGGCCCGGGGTCGGTGCTCGTCAGCTGCATCTGCGCCCGCGTGTTGCTCAGCACGTCGGCGGCGACCGGATGCCGCTCCGTCTCGTAGCTGTCCAGCAGGCCGTCCGGTGCCCACCCGCCGACCGCCGCCGCCAGCTTCCAGCCCAGGTTGAACGCGTCCTGCAGGCCGAGGTTCAGCCCCTGCCCGCCCATCGGCGGATGGACGTGCGCGGCGTCCCCGGCCAGCAGCACCCGGCCGACCCGGTAGCGCTCAGCCTGGCGGGTCGCGTCGCCGAACCGGGACAGCCAGCGCGGCGAGTGCGCGCCGAAGTCCGTGCCGGCGAACCTGCGCAGCTGCCGCCGGAACTCCTCGAACGTGGGCGGCGCCGACCGGTCCTCGGCCACGCCGTCGGCGGGGACGACCGCCCGGAACACGCCAGGCTTGTCCGACGGCCCGATCCCGAACCGCTTCTCGGTCTCGCGCACCCGCGCCGTCACCGCGGCGACGACCTCGGGGGCCGCGGTCACCTCCAGCTCGGCCAGCAGCGTGTCCACTGTCGACGGTTCCCCCGGGAACCCGACGCCGAGCAGCTTGCGCACCGTGCTGCGGCCGCCGTCGCAGCCGACGACGTAGCGGGCCCGTACCGTGTCATCTGCGATGTGGACGGTCACGCCGTCGCCGTCCTGCGCCAGCCCCACCACCGCACACCCGCGCCGGACCTCGGCACCGGCGCCGGCCGCGTGCTCGGCGAGCAGCCGGTCGGTGAGCGTCTGCGGGATGCCGAGCACGTACCCGTGCGCCGTGTCCAGCCCGGCCGGCGCCGGCGCGTCGATACCGGCGAAGAACCCCCGGATCGGATGCTGCCGGCCGTGCTGCAGGAACCGCTCCAGCAGCCCCCGCTGGTCGAGGATCTCGATGCTGCGCACGTGCAGCCCGAGCGACCGCACGAACGGCGGCGGCGCGGCGTCCTTCTCCACCACCAGCACGCCGACACCGCGCAGCCGCAGCTCCGCGGCGAGCATCATGCCGGTCGGCCCACCACCGACGATGATCACGTCGAACATGCGTCCCCCTTTTCGCGTCCGGCCGACGATTGTGCGCCACGACCGGTGTCTTGCCGCAAGAGCGGGGGTGCGGTATACGTTAAGAGTGGCAAGGAGTGCTTCTCCTTGCCGTTCGTGTTTTCGGGGCCGGAGCTACTCCTCGCCACTCCGGCTGGCCGGGCCGGTGTGCAGCGCCCGGATCCGCGCGGCACGGTCGGCGTCCGCTCGGGCCTCGCGGTGGTTGCCGAGCCTGTCGAGCAGCCCGGCCCGCACGTCGAGCGCCAGCGCGAGCGGCGACGAGGGCACCCCGTCGTTGACGGCCCGCTCCTGCCACCCGTCGACCACCTCGTCGACGAGCCGCAGCGCGCGGGCCGGCTGCCGGGCCCGTTGCCACCCGCGGGCCTCGGCGAGCACGGTGTCGAGCAGGGCCGGCGTCGGCGCGGCCGCCGAGTTCTTGACCGAGCGTGAGGTCGAGGGCGGCGGAGTTCGAGCGGGCGCACGCGGGGTAGCAAGGAAAGCGCGGCTCCTCGCCGGCCAGTAACGGTCGAGACAGCGGGCGCCCTCCGCGTTCCAAGTGTGCAGAGTGTTTCCGTAGGGGCCAGAAAAGTTGCTGGGCGCCACCCGGAAGGCGGCCAGCCCGATCGACCGCCACGCCGGGACAACCTGGTCCCGGTCGTCAGCGGCGGGAGCGGCCCGCCCCTCGGTTTCAGGCGGGGGTGACCGCCACCGGGAGCTTCGTCGGGGCCAGCATCACCCACGGGTTGCGGAACACCGCCGCACCGGTGTCGACGGTGATCGTGCGGTACCGGCGCAGCAGCAGCTCCATCGCGATCCGCGCCTCCAGGCGGGCCAGCGGCGCGCCGATGCAGAAGTGGATGCCGTGCCCGAACGTCAGGTGCGGGTTCGGGCTGCGCCCGATGTCGAAGCGGGCCGGGTCGGCGAAGACCCGGGGGTCGCGGTTGGCGGCGGCGAGCCAGGCGACGACGACGTCACCGGCCGGCACGGTCATCCCGCCGACGGTGGTGTCGGTGGTGGCCCGCCGCGCCAGGCGCGGGAACGGGGTGCGCAGGCGCAGCACCTCCTCGATCGCGTCCGGCAGCAGGCCCGGGTCGGCCCGCAGCCGCGCGGCGGCGTCGGGGTGCCGGTCGAGGGTGGCGACCGTGTTGCCCAGGGTCGCCGTCGTGGTGATGTGCCCGGCGAGCAGCAGCAGCCCGACGAAGCCGATGATCTCCTCGTCGTCGAGGCGTTCGCCGTCGGCCTCCGCGTGGACCAGGCCGCTGGTGAGGTCGTCGCCGGGGGCCGCGCGCCGCGCCCGGACGTGCCGCAGCAGGTACTCGTTCATCTCCCGCAGCACCGGTGCGATCGTGCGGACCGCGTCGTCGTCCATCATCCGCGCGAGGGGCTCGTCCGGGCCCGCCTGCGGCCGCTCGAACAGCGCGTCGGCCCAGCGGCGGAACACCGTCCGGTCCGCGGCCGGGATGCCGAGCAGCTCGGCGATGACGATCACGGGCAGCGGGTAGGCCAGGTCGTCGATCAGGTCGAACCGCCCCGCGTCGGCGACCTCGTCGAGCAGCTCCCCGGTGACCGTGGTGATCCGCGGGGCCAGGCCGGCCACGACCCGCGGGGTGAACGCCCGGCTCACCAGCCTGCGCAGCGTGTCGTGCCGGGGCGGGTCCAGCTGGACGAAGTTGCCGCGCCGGAACAGCTCCAGATCGTCCTGGCGGGGCAGCAGGTCACCCAGGTCGGAGGAGAACCGTTGCGGGTCGCCGAGGACCGCGGTGACCTCGGGGTGGCCGAGCACCAGCCAGGCGCGTTGCCGCTCGTCGTAGTGCACGACGCCGGTGCGGCGCGCGTCCTCCAGCCAGGTGAACAGGTCCGGCAGGGTGCGGGTCGTCATCGCCGATCACTCCCTCAGGGGTCGCCGGCGGCGGGCTACCCGCCGGGCGGGTTCCCAAACGATCGCCGTGTCACCGCGCCGGCATCGGGTAGTCGCTGCCGGGCCGACGACTGACAGGACGGTGTGACGATGGTGCTGCACAAGGTTCTCCCACCTCGGCGGCGGCAGGGCGCGGACGGCAACCCGTTCGCGACGGTCGCCAACCCGGCGCTGGACCAGCGGGTGACCGCGCCCCGCGACGCCCTGGCCGAGGACCCTGTACCGGCGGACGCCGCCTACCAGCTCGTGCACGACGAGCTGATGCTCGACGGCAACGCCCGGCTGAACCTCGCCACGTTCGTGACGACCTGGATGGAGCCGCAGGCGACCCGCCTCATGGCCGAATGCGTCGACAAGAACATGATCGACAAGGACGAGTACCCGCAGACCGCCGAGTTCGAGCGGCGCTGCGTCAGCATCCTCGCCGACCTGTGGCACGCCCCGGACCCGGCCGACGTCATCGGCTGCTCGACCACCGGCTCCAGCGAGGCGTGCATGCTCGCCGGGCTGGCCCTGAAGCGGCGCTGGTCGGCCCGGCGGCCCGGCGCCGGCCGGCCGAACCTGGTGATGGGCATCAACGTGCAGGTCTGCTGGGACAAGTTCTGCAACTACTGGGAGGTCGAGCCGCGCCTGGTGCCGATGGACGGCGACCGGCTGCACCTCACCGCGCAGGAGGCGGTCGCCCACTGCGACGAGAACACCATCGGCGTCGTCGCGGTCCTCGGCTCCACGTTCGACGGCAGCTACGAACCGGTCGCCGAGATCGCCGCCGCGCTCGACGACCTGCAGCGGCGCACCGGCTGGGACATCCCGGTGCACGTCGACGGCGCCTCCGGGGCGATGATCGCGCCGTTCCTGGACCCGGACCTGCAGTGGGACTTCCGCCTGGACCGGGTCGCGTCGATCAACACCTCCGGCCACAAGTACGGCCTGGTGTACCCGGGCGTCGGCTGGGTGCTGTGGCGGCACCGCGACGCCCTGCCGGAGGACCTCGTCTTCAACGTCAACTATCTCGGCGGGAGCATGCCGACGTTCGCGCTGAACTTCTCCCGCCCCGGCGCCGAGGTCGTCGCCCAGTACTACACGTTCTTCCGCCTCGGCCGCGCCGGCTTCCGCGCCGTGCAGCAGGCGTCCCGCGACGTGGCGCTGCACCTGTCGGCGGGCATCGCGGCCACCGGCCTGTTCCGGCTGCTGAGCCGCGGCGACCAGCTGCCGGTGTTCGCGTTCACCACGGCCCCCGACGTCGAGGCGTTCAACGTGTTCGACGTGTCCCGGCGGCTGCGCGAGCGCGGCTGGCTGGTGCCCGCGTACACCTTCCCGGCCAACCGCACCGACCTGGCCGTGCTGCGCGTCGTGGTCCGCAACGGCTTCACCCGCGACCTGGCCGACCTGCTCCTGGCCGACCTGCACCGGCTGCTGCCGGAGCTGCAGGCCCAGCCCGGCCCGCTGCACACCGCCTGCGACGCCACCGGTTTCCACCACTGAGCGGGACGGGGACCGTCGGCCCGGCCGGGCATGACATCGCGCTGGCGATCCTGCTGGTCGAGCTCGTCTGGTCGAGGTCGTCGCGTTCGGGGTGCCCGTGTCCACGGTGCTGTGGCGTACGCCGGCGGGTGGCGCACCCCGACGGTGCTGCCCGCCGGGATGCGGCTCAGCGGCGCCGGCCGGTCGATGCGGGAGGCGGTCTTGACCGGCGCTCGGGGCGCCCAACCGCGCTGCACCCAGTAGGCGTCGAACGCCTCGAACGTGGTGACCTCGAGCATGGTGAGCCATTTTGCGAGCGCCGGCATAGCCGTAGACGCCAGGGGTGAGCATCCGCACCGGGAAGCCATGTTCGGGTTGATTGCGGCGTGCTCGTTGCCGGCCTCGTCCTGCCGGGCTGGGCGATGCGGGCGGCCGTCACGCGCCGGCTGGGGGACTGGCCGCATACTCTCGTCCCGCCGGCGCTGCTGGTGATGCTGCCGGTCGGAATCGCCGCCGGTGGGCACTGGCAGAATCCATGGGAGACGTCATCGTGCCGGGCTCTGGTGGCCGTCGTCGCGCACCTGACTGTCGCGCTGCTGATCCGCCCAGGCCGAGCAGGGCCGATGGCTGACGAAATCGCTCGAGGAGAGCAGGATCCCGCTCGTCGCACCGGTGACGGCGGGCTACATCCCGTCGGCGGTCGGGCTCGGCGACTACACGCTTGTGATACGGATGACGGGCGTGTCCGGCGGTTCCGCCGCGGGTAGGACCTTCACCGTCGCCATCCACGCGGCGTGGTCCACGGCCGGCTGCACCAGCACGAGACTGTGCTGGCCCGGCGCCTCCGGCCCGTATCGAACACGGTGCGGACCCCGGCGACACCGTGCTGCACCCGATCGGAGCACGGGAGTTGGCCCGGCTTCCCCGCATCAGCATCCACGGCGTCGAGCCCGACTGAGTGAAGCCGCGTCCCCTGCCCGGGTGAGACGCGGAGTGGTCCGCGATGCCACAGCCCGTCCGGCACGATCCCCGACGACGCGATGACCGCGCTCAAGCCCGCCTGAGCGGCCCTCCCGGCACAGGCGTTGCGGTGGAGTCGTCGGCCCCGGCCCGCATGTCGGCCCGCATGCCGGCCCGCATGTCGGCCCGCATGCCGGCCCGCATGTCGGCCCGCATGCCGGCCCGCACGTCGGCCCGTGCGCCGGTCCGTGCGTCGGTCCAGGACGCGAGCAGGTCGAGAGCGTGCGCGGTCGCTGAGGCAGGTTCCGCGGCGTACAAGGTGAGGGAGAGACCGGGTTCGGAGACCAGGTCGACGCTTTCGTAGGCGAGTTCGAGGTCGCCGACGTCGCGGTGATGGAAGCGTTTCGTGCCGGCACCGTGGGCGCGGACGTTGTGCGCGCTCCAGCGGCGCCGGAACGCGTCGCTGCGCGTGCTGAGCTCACCGACGAGGTCGTGCAGGTCCTTGTCGTGCGGGTCGCGGCCCGCCTCGGTGTGCAGGATCGCCACGCAGGTGTCGGCGGCGGTGTCCCAGTCAGGGTAGAAATCGCGAGCGTCGTCGAGGTACAGGAACGTGAACCGGGCGAAGTTCGGGCAGCCGTCGGGCGCGGTGGCGGAGACGGCCGCGTGCATGGCACGGCCGAGGTGGTTCGCCGCGAGCAGGTCCATCCGGCCGTTGCGGATGATGGCCGGCGCGGTGAACCGGTCCAGGACCCACTGCAGGCTCGGCCGCGGCGTCCACCGCTTGGAGGGCCTGCGGCGAGGGCGCATGCCGGCGCTGGTGCCGTCGGCGGCATGCGCGAGGTGGAAGAGGTGCGCACGTTCCGCGTCGTCGAGCTGCAGCGCCCGGGCGATCGCGTCAAGCACCGACGCGGACACGCCCGCGATCGCGCCGCGCTCCAGCTTCGAGTAGTACTCGACGCTCACCCCGGCCAGGGTCGCCACCTCGCCGCGGCGCAGCCCCGGGACCCGGCGGTTGCCGGCGTCGGGCAGCCCCGCCTGCCTGGGGGTGATGTTCGCCCGGCGGGAGATGAGGAAGTCGCGGACCTCGGCGTGGTTGGCCATGCCTTCGACGGTACGACCTGGCACGGTCCTGCTGGGGTGCCCTGTCAGTACACGTTTCACTGGTGACTCCCCGCGGCGCGCCGGACGCGGTTAGCTCGTGACGAGGTCATCCATGGCAGGTCCGCGAGTCCGGGAGGCGTCACGATCGACCCCACCGACGACTTCACCGGCAGGTCGCGTTGGCCACCGGTGCGAGTCGCGGCACCGTCGAGTCCGGTCTGGACCAGCTTGACCGTCTCGCCCCGGCGCCACCGTCGAGAAGCTCTGAGCACCGCCAGCGAAAGGAACCTTCATGCAAGGCACCATGTTGTACGCGCCCGGCGACGTCCGCGTCGAGCAGCGCGAGGAGCCGCGGATCGTCGAGTCGACCGACGCGATCATCCGCCTCTCCGCCTCCTGCGTCTGCGGCTCCGACCTGTGGCCGTACCGCGGCATCGAACAGCTCAACGGCCCGTCCCCGATGGGCCACGAGTACGTCGGCATCGTCGAGGAGGTCGGCGCCGACGTCCGCACCGTCAAGCCTGGGCAGTTTGTCGTCGGCTCGTTCTTCGCCTCCGACAACACCTGCGAGATCTGCCGCGCCGGCTACCAGTCCTCCTGTGTGCGCCGCCAGCCGATCGGTGCCAACGGTGCGCAGGCGCAGTATCTGCGGGTGCCGCTCGCCGACGGCACCCTCGTCGCCACCCCCGAGCTGCCCTCCGCCGACCTGATCCCGGGCCTGCTCGCCGCCTCCGACGTGCTCGGCACCGGCTGGTTCGCCGCCGTCGCCGCCGAGGTCGGCCCGGGCAAGACCGTCGCCGTCGTCGGTGACGGCGCCGTCGGCCTGCTCGGCGTCCTGGCGGCCCGGCAGCTCGGCGCGGAGCGGGTCATTGTCATGAGCCGGCACGCCGACCGGCGGAAACTCGCCATCGAGTACGGCGCGACCGACATCGTCACCGAACGCGGCGACGAAGGCGTCGCCCGGATCATGGACCTCACCGACGGGCTCGGCGCGCATTCGACCATTGAGGCGGTCGGCACCCAGGAGTCGATGCTGCAGGCCATCCACTCGACGCGGCCCGGCGGCCACCTCGGCTACGTCGGCGTCACCCACGACGTGGCCCTGCCCGGCCTGGACCTGTTCTTCTCCCATGTCCACCTGCACGGCGGCCCCGCACCGGTACGCCGCTTCCTGCCCGAACTCATCGACCTGATCCTCACCCGCCAGATCGACCCGGGCAAGGTGTTCGACCTGACCCTGCCGTTGGAGCAGGCCGCCGACGGGTACCAGGCGATGGACGAACGCCGCGCGATCAAGGTACTGCTGCAGCCGTAAGGAGCCGAACGATGATTACTCGAAGTGGAACGCTACCGTCGAGTCGGGGCCCCGCTGAATCATTCACTGGCGAGGTACACATCCAGCCGCTCTTCGACGCCGAGGATGCCGCGCCGTACACCGGGGCGGCCGTCACCTTCACCGCCGGCGCCCGCACCGCGTGGCACACGCACCCGGGCGGGCAGCGGCTCGTGGTCACCGAAGGGGTCGGCCGCACCCAGCAGGCCGGCGGACCGGTCGAGGAGTTCGGCCCCGGCGACGTGATCTGGTGCCCGCCCGGCGTGAAGCACTGGCACGGCGCGGGCCCGGACGGGCCCATGACCCACCTCGCGCTGACCAACGTCCGCGACGGACAGGTCGTGCAATGGCTCGAACACGTCACCGACGCGGAGTACCACGCCCGCTGAGCCCCGGTCACGAGCGACCACGGGCGTCGGCAAGTGGAGGTGATCGTCGGCGGGGTGACGGGCACGTTGTCGCGGCCGGAGGTGTTGCTGGGCCGCGACGACGGGCACGTGTTCACCACCAATAGTTGTCCTGTGGCCGGTACGACGTCTCCAGGGCGCTGATTTCGTCGTCGGTGAGGTCGAGCTCGAGGGCGGCGACGGCGTCCTGCAGGTGGTTCGCCTTGGTGGCTCCCACGATCGGGCAGGAAACCACCGCCTTGGAGAGCAGCCAGGCCAGCGCAACCTGGGCCATCGCGACGCCGCGGTCCTCGGCGACCCGCTGGATGGCGTTCACCACCGGCTCGTCGACGTCGCGGTCGAACGCCTTGGCGACGTTGTCCGACGACGACCGGGCCGTCTGCTGACCCCATGGTCGCGCGGCCCGGCCTTTGGCCAGCGGCGAGTATGGAGTCAGCCCGACACCCTGATCGAGACACATCGGGATCATGTCGCGTTCTTCTTCGCGCTTGAGCACGTTGTACTGGTCCTGCATCGCCGTGAACGTCGTCCACCCGTTCAGCACGGCGGCATGTTGCGCCTTGGCGAACTGCCACGCCCACATCGACGACGCACCGAGATACCGGACCTTGCCGACCCGGACCAGATCGTCGAGGGCCTGCATGGTCTCCTCGACCGGCGTCTCCGGGTCGAACCGGTGGATGTAGTAGACGTCGATGTAGTCGGTGCCCAGCCGCCGCAGCGACGCGTCCGCCTGCTCAAGGATGGCCTTGCGGGACAAGCCGCTGCCGCCTGGCCCGTCGTGCATCTTTCCGCTGACCTTGGTGGCCAGCACGATGTCCTCGCGGCGGGAAAATCGGCTGATCGCCCGGCCGACGAACTCCTCCGAGGTGCCGCCCTGGTAAACGTTCGCGGTGTCCCAGAAGGTCACACCCAGCTCGACGGCCTGCCGGAAGAACAGCGCCGCGGCCTCCTCGTCCAGCGTCCACTGATGCATGCCGGCCTGGGGTTGGCCGTAGCTCATGCACCCCAGCCCGATACGGCTCACCCTCAGCCCGCTGCGACCCAGCCGTGTGAACTCCACCGCAGTATCTCCCAACCCCGGCCAGCGCAGGCCCTGCGGCTCGGCCGCAAGTGCGCCTGCACTGCCGTACCGTCCAGCCTCGCCCGCGAACCCAGACAGTACCCGGCATGGTCAGCGCCGCACGCCTCCGACACCTGAGCGGTTCAGACAAGCCCGGTCTTGTGCGCGTAGATGACGGCGTGGATGCGGTCGCGAAGTTCGAGCTTGGCGAGGATGCGGCTGACGTGTGTCTTGACGGTGCCCTCGGTGACGAGCAGCCGGTGCGCGATCTCCTGGTTGGACATGCCTGGCCTTGTTCGTGAGTTCCGGCACCAGATGTCGCTGAGCTTTGCCCCCACCGAGATCTCAATTGTCTCGATGTTCGCGAGTTTGGACGCCACTCTTCAGCGGGGACGGCTCATGTGTCGTCGGCGTATGCGCACCGCTCACGCGCGGTGATGGATGAGGAGGCAGGGCGCGCACTTGTCCGCGGCAGATCCGGGCGTCTGATCTTGCTGTATGCATGGTGATCCACTTGCGGGATTTGCTGTACCGCTCGCCGGTGCGAGGCCGGATCAAGCCATGGGGATGAGATATCTTGCGAACAAGTTGCTATAGGCCGTAGCTTTAGCTACATGGCGGTAGGGAGTCGGCGAGAGCTTCGGCGCAACCAGACGATCGACGAGATCCTGACGATCGCGGTCGACGTCATGGCCGAGGTGGGCGTGGCCGGACTCTCGCTGTCCGAGGTGGCTCGGCGGCTGGGCATCCGGCCGCCGTCGCTGTACAAGTACTTCCCGTCCCGGCTGGCACTCTTCGACCGGTTGTTCCAGCTCGGTCACCAGCAGCACCTCAACGACTTCCGGGCCGGCGCCGAGGCGGCCGAGCCGGGGCTGCCCGCGCTGCTCAGTGCCTTGCAGGCCAGCGGGCGCTGGGCGATGGCCAACCAGCCGTTGGCCCAGCTGCTCTTCTGGCGTCCGGTGCCCGGGTTCGAGCCGTCAGCAGAGGCGTTCGCGCCGAGCCAGGCGATGGTCGAGGACGTGCGACGCATGCTCGGTGACGCGGTGGAACGCGGCCAGCTCGCGCCGGGCGCGGCCACCGAGGAAGGCGTGGCTGTCCTGTCGGTGCTCGTCACCGGGATGTTGTCACAGCAGCTGGCCAACGCTCCGCGGGAGTCGTTCGACCAGGGGCGGTTCACCCGCCTCGGACCGCAGATCTTCGCCATGTTCCGGGATCGCTACCCACCGACGGAGGACCCCCATGGAGACAGTTGAGCGCATTGCACCGCTCAGCCGGCGGCGCGCCGCCGTGGTCGCTGACGCCGAGCTGACCGCGTTCCAGGACGTGGTGTCCGCCTTGGACGGACCGGACTGGGACCGGGCGACCGACAGCGCCGGGTGGTCGGTGCGGGACATCGTCGCCCACGTCGCCGGGCAATACGAGGAGTTGGCCCGACTAGGCACGTTCCTGCGCCGGCTCCGGATCGCCAAGCGGCGGTACCCGGACCGGATCGCCCTCGACGGGCACAACCAGGTACAGATCGACGAGCTGGCCGGTCGGTCACCCGCGGAGCTGACCGCCCACCTGGCCCGCTTCGGCCCCAAAGGGCTGGCCGCGATTCGCCGCACGCCGGGGTTCGTGCGGCGACTACCCAGCACCATGTTCTTCCCCGAACCGGCACTGCCCGACCGACGGATGAGCTACCTGTTCGATGTGCTGACCCCCCGCGACACCTGGATGCACCGCTTGGAGCTGGTCCGGGCCACCGAGCGGGAGTGGCGTCCGCACCCCCACGACGCCGACATCGTGGCGCAGGTGGTGCGTGACCTCGACCAGGGTTGGCGAGGCAAGCCGATGGAGTTGACGCTGACCGGTCCGGCCGGCGGCACCTGGACGGTCGGAGCCGGACCGGCAGCCGACCGAGTAAACGCCGACGTGATCGCCGCCATGCTGCATCTGTCCGGACGTGGCGGCCTCGATCTGCCACCGGGCAGCCCACTGGCCGACGCCTACGTCGTGTTTTAGCCCGCCGATTCGGCTTCATGATCGCTTACACGCAGCGTTGACGGGCTCGGGAGGGGCCGCCGACACCACCGCGTGGTCAAGATCCGCGAGCGGTGCCAGCGCTCACGGACATTGCGGCGCGCGGTGCCGACTGTCAACGGCGGATTAGAACTGGATCTGGATCTGACCCACTTTTCGTGATGGGAGACTGACCCGGATCACTGTCGGTCCACTGTGTATGGTCGGCCGCCGTGCGAGTTTCCGATCTTGCGCGGAACTGCCGCACGGCGAACGCTGTCGACACCGGGCCACCGGCCGGCATCGGGGTGGACACCGCCGTACGGGCGAGCGACACCCCGACGGCCCTGACGTTATCGACGCGCTGGAGGGGCGCCGCCCGCAAACGTCACTGCACGTTGCTCACCAGGACATTGATGATCGGCATGATCTGATCGGGCTGGATCGGCAGCTCGGGCTGGGGCAGTGGATCCGAGGACGGACCGGTCTGGTTGGTGACGAAGATCGACACAGCCCGGCCGCCGCCCGGCTTCGTGCAGCGCACCTCCCAGCCGGGGTGGGTCAGCCCGAGCGCCGGCCGGACCGCGCCGTCGGCCCGGCCACACACCGGGTCGGCCTTGGCCATCCCTTCGCACATCTGCTGCAACCGCCCCTCGTACCGCGCGCAGGCGGCCGGATCCGACCTGGGCAGCTCCGTGCAGTGCTCGAGGCCCTGGCAGATGGACGCGTCGTGCCGGCCGCGGGGCCAGACGGTGACCACCACCGTGCCGTTGCGGCCGCCGGTCTGGATGCCGGCCCGGGTCTGGGTGACGTCGCCGCCGTCCGGTGGCACCACGATGTGCGGCGGCGCGCCGATCCACTGCGCCTGCTGCGGCAGCCAGTTGCGCATCGAGTCGTCGATGAAGTGGTCCAGGTCGTCCGACACGGGTTCGCGGAGCGACGGCTCGACGCTCGCGGCGGCGCTGGGCGGGGAAACGGAGACGGAGGGTGCCCGGTCACCGCGCGGCAGCAAGAGCAGCGGCGAGAAGGCGGCGAGGACGAGCACCACCACGGCGCCGGGCACGGCCACCCGCAGCAGCCGCCGCCGGCCCGTCGTGCGGCGCATGATCGCGTCGACGTCCACCGCGGACGGCGGCGGCGTGCCGATCATGTCGTCGAACAGCTGGTGTGTCATCGCTGATCCCCCGATGCGGCGAGTTGGCGCAGCGCCTCCAGGGCCCGCGCGGATTGGCTCTTGACCGTGCCGACGGAGATGCCGAGCAGGTCGGCGGTCTCCTCGACGGAGTGGTTCAGGTAGAACCGCAACACCAGCACGGCGCGCTGGCGCGGCCCGAGCGAGCCGAGCAGCTCGTCGAGCTGGGCCCGGTCGTCGACGCGGGCCTGCGGGCTGTGCGAAGATCCCAAAGAAGCCCAGGAACCCGAGGGTTCCGGCAGGCGGGCGCTGGCCCGCTCCCGCGACCAGGGCCGGCGGCGCTCGTCGAGCCAGGTGCGGGTGAGCACCCGCTGCGCGAACGCCTCCGGGTTGCCGGCCCGGCTGACCTTGGCCCAGTGCCAGTACAGCTTGCCGACCATGATCGATACCAGGTCGTCGGCGGCGTGCCAGTCCCTGCTGAGCAGGAACGCGGTGCGCCGCCACCGGTCCATCCGCACCGTTACGAATTCGCGGAACTCATCGTCCTGCGACATCGGCATCCCCCATTCTTCGCGCTACGACGGCACGAACGCGGGAAAGGTTGCATGGCGCCAGGAGAGATCTGATCTCGTAGGCCGGTCACAGTACGTCGCGCGCTGCCGGTCGTCGTCCCGCCCGTGCCAGCAGCTCCGCGGTGGCCTCCCACAGGCGCCGCTCCCGGTCGGGGTCGACGGCGACCGGCCGCACCGCCGTCGGTCTCGACTTCACCACGAACGCGCCGTCGCGCAGGTGCGCCCACCGCTCGTCGGCGGCGACCGCGGCGAGCAGCGGTCCCGAGCGTCGCGGGGTGGACACTCCCGGGACGCGGCCCAGCGCGCGGCCGATCGCCTGGACCGCCGGGGGAGCGCCGCGGCCCAGGGCGGTGCCCGGCATCCAGCCCGGCTCGAACACCGACACGTTGACGCGGGCGCCGGCGTGGCGTTGCAGCTCGTGTGCGTAGTACAGGAGGGCCAGCTTCGCGGTGGAGTAGGCGATCCCGGCCTCGGTCATGCCGGGGTGCGTGTCGCCGGCGGCGGGACGGGCGAGCTCGACCGGGTCGGCCCAGCGGGCCTCCGGCACGTGCAGCATCCGGCGCCACACGTTGGCGTGGTAGGTGTTCGAGCCGACCAGCACCACCCGGGCCGCGGCGGCGAAGGAGTCGAGCAGGTCGCCGATGAGCTGCGCGTGCGCCAGGTAGTTGACGGCAAAGGTCAGCTCGTAGCCGTCGGCCGAGGCCAGCCGGGTGTCGGCCGACACGACGCCGGCGTTGGCGACCAGCGCGCGCAGCGGGTGTACGGCGCCGCCGGCGAGCAGGCGGCGCACGGTGGCCGCGGCGGCGCGGACGTCGGCCAGGCGCGACAGGTCGCAGCCGATCTCGTGGACGCGGGCGCCGCGGGCGCGGGCCTCGGCGGCGACCGCGGTCAGGTCGGGTCCGGGGCGCCCGACCAGCAGCAGGTCGGCGCCGCGCTCGGCGAGGGCGAGTGTCGTGTGGCGGCCGAGGTTGCGGGTCGGGCCGGTGATCAGGACGGTACCCGGTTCGGTGGAAGTCATGGCTGTACCGTGCGCGCCCGGGGCGGCGTCAGGCAGTCGTGCGGTTTTCGTAGCGAGCTGGACGCTGGTGCTGGCCAACGCCCCCTACGAGGCGCTGATGGGCGACACGTCGGCCTGGCACGGCCTGGCACGCAACGCCGTCTGGCGCAACGTCGCCCGCCTGCCGACCCGGGTCGTGCACACCCCGGTCGAGCAGGCCGACCACGAGGCGCGGCTCGTCGCCGACCTGCGCCTGACCGCCTCGCGCTACCCCGGCGACCACGCGCTGCGCCGGCTCATCGCCGAACTGGCCGCCAACAGTCCCCGCTTCACCGAACTGTGGGACGCCCAGGCGCCGCCGCCGGCCGACCCGTCGAAACACAAGGTCGTCGACCACCCGGCGGTCGGACGCATCACCCTGGACTGCGACACGCTCGTCGTCGCCCTCGACGACCTTCGCATCACCGTCTACACCGCCGAGCCGGGCACCGAGGACGCCGACCGCCTCGCCCTCGCCGTCGTCCTGGGCACCCAGACGCTCGTCGGCCAGGATCACCGCCACCAGGCGGGGTGAAGCGGCACACTCACCGCTCGGCGTCGATGTGGAACACCAGGAGTGCGACGTCGTCGATCGGTTCGGCGCCGCCGAGGGCGGCGTCGATGAGGGCGTCGGGGGCGCCGGGGTGCCGCGGGTCCATCCGGCTGACGGCGTCGGCGAGCCGCTGGACGCCGAAGTCGAGTCCTTCGCCGGCGACCTCGACGAGCCCGTCGGTGTACAGCACGAGCGTCGAGCCCGGCGCGGTGACCTCGAGCTCGGCGTGGTTGTGCAGGCCGATGCCGATGATCGGTCCGGGCTTGTCGGCGAGGCGCTGCACCGACCCGTCCGCATGGCGCAGCAGGGGTGGCGGGTGGCCGGCCGAGGCGTAGCGGATGACCGCGGTCCGGGTGTCGACGACGGCGCAGAACACGGACACCAGCACCGTGTCCGGGTCGCCGGCGTAGTGCCGGCTGAGCAGTCGCAGCAGGTCGGCGGGGCCGGCCGCCCGTTCGGCCAGCACCTCCACCGCGGTGCGCACGCGCCCCATGTGCAGGGCCGCGTTGACGTCGTGGCCCGCGACGTCGCCGATGACCAGCAGCGTCTCGTGCGGGCTCAGGGCGCGGGCGTCGTACCAGTCGCCACCCATCGCGATGGGGCGCGACGCCGGCAGGTACCGTGCCTGCGCGCCGGGGGCGAGGGTGCGGGGCAGCAGCGACTGTTGGACCTTCAACGCCAGGTCGTGATCGGCGTCGGTCCGTTGCCGCCGTACAGCGTCCGCACGGTCCAGGTGGTGGCCGAGCCAGCTGCTGCCGAGCAGGACCGCCAGCAGCAGGCCGGCGGCCTCGATGAGTTGCCGGCGGGTGCTCGAGGTCGTCGCCCGGAACGTCACGTCGGCCGGCCGTTGCAGGATCACCACCTCGTTGAACGGCTCGAACCGGGCGAACGCGACGACCTGCCGGCGGTGGCCGTCGATGCCGGTCGGCGCGACGTAGGCGTACTGGCCGAACCGTTCGCCGTGCGCGGTGACGGCCTTGTCGACGGCTGGCGGCACCACCGTGGTCGTGGTGATGCCGGGCCCCGCGACCAGGCGGCCGTCGCGGTCGAGCAGATACAGCTTCGTCTGGGAGCCGTACAGGTCGTCGCCCAGGCCGGCGTTGCGGGCGGCGGTCACCGCGCGGACGAAGTCGAGGGACCAGCCCGCGGCAAGGACGCCGTTCACCACGCCGTACGCGTCGACGGTGGGCACCGCGAAGATCATCACCTCGCCGGCGAACGACGCCGACCGCGTCGCGCCGGTGACCGTCCACCCCACGCCGTCGCCGGCGGGCCGCTGCCATTGGCTCTCCGCGGCCTGGCCGGTCGGGCCGTTCGTCGCCACCCGCACGGTCCCGGTCGCGTCCGCCCAGGCGAAGCCGCCGGTCAGGCCGGTGGTGTCGGCGTCGATGCCGCCGAGCCTGGCGCGGATCGCCTCGACGGAACCGGACCGGAACGCGGTGTCGGTCGCGAGTGCCTGCAAGGTGCGCACGATCCCGAGCCGGTAGCCGAACACCTCGATCGCCGCCACGCGCGCCCGGTCCGCCGTGTCGTCGAGCGCCGCGGCGCGGCCGTCTTCGGCCTGCCGGTAGATGGCCAGGCCGAACACCGTCGCCACCACCAGTGACAGCGCGACCGCCGAGAGCAGCAGGCGGTGTCCGGGGCGCATGGCCTCGCGCGGCGGGTCACCCCCGGCCGCGCGGCGGCCGTCCGGGCGGCGCGGTCGACGAGCGGGCCGCCCCCGGTGACGCTCGAGCACCGTCCCCCCTGTCTCATCAGGCAAATCGACGCATGCATCGACGCATCTATTCGAACGTAGCACGGCCGCCGTACCGCTGCATGTCGGACATTCATCCGTCGAGGTTGGGCATCATCGACAGTCGCGGCGGCCCGCCGCATCCACGGTGCGGACCACCGCGGAATACTTCGTATGAGACGTCGCGAGCAACGATCACCTTCCGGGTATGACAGCGGGAGGTGGCTGCTCCTGGGCACCGCGCTGCTGCAGGCGTCCGCACCGGCGCTCGTCGGCTTCGGCGGCGACGGCGCCGACCCGCCGATCGTGCCACCAGCGTCGTTCTTCGCGGTCTGGGGCGTGGTGGTCCTCGGCTGCGTGCTCGCCGCCCTGTGGGGCCTGCCCCGGCGGCGCGCCGGCACCGCCCCGTACCGCAGCATCCAGCTGCCGCTCTCGGCGGTGCAGCTCGGGTTCGTCGCCTGGCTGGTCGCCGCCCGATCCCCGACGGCCTGGCTCACCCTGCCGATCTTCGCCGCCATGCTGGCCGGCCTGGTGCTGAGCCTGCGCCGGGTCCTGGCGAACCGCAGCGCCAGCGAGGCCGACCGCATCAGCCGGGCGCTGCTGGGCGGCGTGCTCGGCGTCTACGCCGGCTGGTCCACCGCGGCGGTGTGGATCAACGCCGCGACGCTGCTGCCGGACAGCGCGCTGAACGGCGACGCGGGCCTCATCCTGCAGTGCGCCTTCGCCCTCGCCGCGGCCGCCGCGGCCACCACCGGCACCTACGTGCTGCGCGGGCAGGCCGCCTACACCCTCACCGCCGGGTGGGCACTCACCGGTGTCACCGTCAGCGCCCTCACGGCCGGCGCCACCCCGCTCGCCGTGACCGCGGTCGCGGGGCTGCTGGTCGTCGGCGGGGTCGCGCTGCTCCGCCGGCGTCGGGCGGGACCGGACCGAAAACCAGTCCGCGGCCCATGCCGAGGGTGATGACGCATCGGGCCGACCCGCGGGTATCTCGGTGCGTCCAAATCGGGGTGCCGCCGCGAATACGTAGACGAGACATCGTCGTGAGCCGTCGTGTCGCTCAACGTGGACCGTCCACCTATGGGGGTAAGTGATGGCGCGAAGCGCCGCCGCGTGGATCACCGGCCGGGCCGGTGTGGTCGTCGTGCTGCTGGTCACGGCTGTGCTGGCCGTGCTCACCTTCGCCTTCTCACCCGACCAGCCGGCCGCCGAGGCGACCGATGGCCTGCCGGCCGGCGCGCAGTCCACCCGGGTCACCGCGATCGCCGACAGGTTCGCCAGCGGCCGGGCGCAGACGGCGATCGTCGTGTTCGAACGGCAGGACGCACCGCTCACCGACGCCGACCGGGCAGCCATCGCGGCGGCCGAACCTCGTCTGGCCGCGGTCCCTGGCGTCACCCAGGGCCCACCGCCGGCGGTATCCGACGACCGGCAGGCCGCGTTGCTCGTCGTGCCGCTGCGCGACGGCCTCGACGACCAGGCCGTCTACGCCGCCGTCGACGCACTCCGCGGCGTGCTGCGCGACGCCGGGCTCCCGAACGGGCTGACCGGACAGGTCACCGGTGGCGCGGCGTTCGGCCGCGACATCGACGCCGCCTTCGACGGCGCCGACGTGACGCTGCTGCTGGCCACCGTCATCGTCGTCGCGGTGCTGCTGCTGGTGACGTACCGCAGCCCGATCCTGTGGATCGTCCCGCTCGTCGTCATCGGCCTGGCCGATCAGGTCGTCGCGCAGCTCCTGCCGTGGGTGGCCCGGCTGGTCGGTGAGCGTACCGACGCGGCGGTGTCCGGCATCGTCTCGGTGCTCGTCTTCGGTGCCGGGACCGACTATGCCCTGCTGTTCATCGCCCGCTACCGCGAGCAGTTGCGGCACGACGCGTCACGGCGCGAGGCGATGACCGCGGCGCTGCGCGGTGCCGGACCCGCGATCGTGGCCAGTGCCGGCACGGTCGTGCTCGCGCTGCTCACCCTGCTCGCGGCCACCCTGACCGGCAACCGGACCCTCGGCGTGTCCGCCGCCCTCGGCGTCCTCGTCGCGCTCGGGTTCAGTCTGGTCGTCCTGCCCGCCGCGCTCGTCGGGCTGCCCCGCGCCGTGTTCTGGCCCCGGGTCCCGCGACCCGGCACCCCGGACCCGACCGACACCGGACTGTGGTCACGCATCGCCGCGGCCGTCGGCCGGCGACCCGGCGTCGTCCTTGCCGTGGCCGTCGTGCTGCTCGCCGGGCTCGCCACCGGTCTGGCCAGGCTGGACATCGGGCTGGCACAGACCGAGCAGTTCCGCACGCAAGCGCAGAGCGTCACCGCGCAGCAGGCCCTCGCCCGGCATTTCCCGGCGGGTGCGTCGCAACCCGCGGTCGTCGTCGCCAAGGCCACGGCCGAGCAGCAGACCATGGCGGTCGCCCGCAACGCGCCCGGGGTCGCCGGCACCGGCGCGCCGGAGCGCTCCGACGACGGGACGCTGGTGCAGTTCACGGTCGAACTGACCAGCACCTCAGGGTCACCGGAGGCGGACTGGACCGTGCAGCGGCTCCGCACGGCGCTGGCCGGGGTGCCCGACGCGGCGGCGTTGGTCGGCGGGCAGCCCGCCACCGACCTGGACCGGCGCGAGGCGAACCTGCGCGACGACCGGGTGGTCGTGCCGCTCATCCTCGCCGTCGTCCTGCTGGTGCTGATCGCGCTGCTCCGCTCGCTGCTGGCACCGGTGCTGCTGCTGGGCACGGTGGTGGCCAGTTTCGCGGCCAGCCTCGGCGCCGCCACGGTCGTGCTGCGCACCGTGTTCGACCAGTCCGGTCTCGACGCGGGCGTGCCGCTGCTCAGCTTCCTGTTCCTCGTCGCCCTCGGCGTCGACTACAACATCTTCCTGGTCACCCGGGCCCGCGAGGAGACCGCCGCCCGCGGCGACACCCGAGCCGGCACCCTGCGGGCGCTGGCCGCGACCGGCGGCGTCATCACCTCGGCCGGCATCCTGCTCGCCGCCGTCTTCACCGTCCTCGGCGTCCTGCCCGTCATCGTGCTCACCCAGATCGGCGTGATCGTCGGCATCGGCGTGCTGCTGGACACGCTGCTCGTCCGCACCGTCGTCGTCCCCGCGATCGCGCTGCTGCTCAAGGAACGGTTCTGGTGGCCCGCCCAACCCGCGGCCGTCGCCCACCCGGCCGAACCGCAGGACACCGCACAACCGATGACGCACCAGGCAGCCCTACGCCACGTGCATCGCGGCTGACCAGGTTCCTCGCGGTGTGCCGGGCGGTTCCTCGCGGTGTGCCGGGCCGTTCCTCGCGGTGTGCCGGGCCGGGGGAGCTGTTCGGACACCACGTTGCGCGGGTTTGACCGCCCCGCAATCGGTCATCCGGCAGGCATGGTGACAAGCCGCCGCGAGGCGTATCCGGTCGCACGGACCACGATGACGGTGATCGGCCTGGTACTGCTCACCGGTCTGGGTCTGCTGCTCGTCTACGTGACCCGGCGGGTGCTGGTCTGGATGGTGATCGCGGCGTTCTTCGCCACGGCGCTCTACCCGGCCGTGAACTGGGTCGAGCGTCGCGCCGCGTGGCACCGGCGTTGGCTGGCGACCCTACTGGTGTTCCTGGCCTTCCTCGCCGTGCTGGCCGGCATCATCGCCGTGTTCGTGGTGCCGCTCGCGCACGAGGCCGTCCGCCTCGCCGATGAGCTGCCACGGGTGGCCGACGACGTGCAACGCGGCCGCGGCCCGGTCGGCTCGCTCGTCGAGCGCTACCACATCCGGCGGTACATCGCCGAGCACCGCGACCAACTCCAGGGCTACGCCCGCGGCCTGGGCGCGCCGACCCTCGCGTTCCTGCGCGGCGCCGCCACCACGGTCGCCGGCGTCGTCACCATCATCGTGCTGGCCTACCTGATGGTGCTGGAAGCACCGAAACTCGTCGACAACGTCCTGGCCCTGTTCCCCGACCGGCGCGCCGCACGCATCCGCCGGGTCGGCGCCGACTGCGCCCGCAGCGTCACCGGCTACATCACCGGCAACCTGCTCATCAGCGTCATCTGCGGCCTGGCCACCTACGCCGTGCTGTTCCTCACCGGCATTCCCTACGCCGGCCTCATCGCCGCGTTCGTGGCGATCGCCGACCTGATCCCACTCGTCGGCGCCACCCTCGGCGCCGTGGTCGCCGTCGGCGCGGCGTTCCTGCACTCCATCACCGCCGGCATCGTCGTGCTGGTGTTCTTCATCGTGTACCAGCAGCTGGAGAACCACCTCCTCCAGCCGATCATCCTGTCCCGTACGGTCGCCCTCAACCCGCTGACGGTCCTCGTGGCCATCCTCATCGCCGTCGAGCTCGCCGGCATCCTCGGCGCGTTGCTCGCCATCCCGGTGGCCGGCATGATCCAGACCGTCGCCCGCGACGTGTGGAACGAGCGGCAAGGCCGCTGCCAACCGCGACCGACCGTCGGTACCGACGAAACACCCGTCGACGAGGCCGAACCCCCCGAGGCCGAGTCCGGCGGCGACCAGCCTCCACCATGCCCTTCATGACGTTGCCCATGACCCCACGGGCGATGGCACTCAACCTTCCGGGGCCCTGTACCCGTCGGATGGGTGTGAGTACCGAGAGCGCCTACGTCGACTACGTCTCGGCGCGGTTGCCGGCGTTGCAGCGAGCCGCGTACCTGTTGTGCGCGGGCGACGCGCACCGGGCCGACGACGTCGTGCAGGCCACCATCACCCGGCTGTACCAGCATTGGAAGCGGGTCTCACGGGCGGACAATCTCGACGCGTACGTGCACCGGATGCTCGTGCACGCCGCCGTTGACGAGCAGCGCTCCGCCTGGTCGCGGGTCGCGCTGTTCGCATCACCGGACGACGTGTCGGCCGCCGCGCCGCACGTCCAGGTCGACGAGCGCGACCGGCTCGTCGACGCGCTGCGCCGGCTACCGCCCCGCCAGCGGGCCGTGCTCGTGATGCGGTTCCTGCTCGACCGGCCCATCGACGAGGTGGCCGAGACGCTCAACTGCTCGGTCGGCACCGTCAAGAGCCAGTCGTCCCGCGGCCTCGAGGCGCTGCGCGGCCTGCTGACCAACAACCACTGACCGAAGGGAGTGCACCGTGAGCCATCTCGGCTTCGAGGACGACGATACCGCTGGCGGCGAACTGCGCGCGCTCATGCTCGCCGTCGACGTGCCGGCCAGCGGCGCGGACCTGCACCGGGCCATCACAGCCGGTCGCCGGGCCCGCCGGCGCTCGGCCCTGACAGGCGCCACCGCCGGGGTCGCGGTGCTCGCCGCGGTCGGCACGTTCGTCGCGTTCGGCCCGATGCGGGCCGGCCCGTCCCGCGTGGAGGGGCCACCGGCGAGCGCGGCACCGGTCCCGTCGCCCAGCGGCGGGGCGTCGGCATCCGCGGGCCCGCTTCCGGCGCTGTCGTCCCGGCCCCTCACTGATGCCAAGGGCGCGGTCGTGACCTGTCGCAGCACCGCGCTCGCGCTGCCGGCCGGCGCCGTCGACGGCTTCACGACGTCGATCGATCCGACCGGGCGGCTCGTCGGCGGCCACGCCGGCAACGGGTCGCGGACGCCGGTCATCTGGCGCGACGGCCGACCCGAGGTCGTCCCGGGCGTCACCGGTCAGGTGCAGGACGTGGCGAGCGACGGCACCGCGGTCGGTTTCAGCGGCGACGAGGATGCCAAGGGCTGGCTCGTGCGCGGCGGTAAGGTGACCGTCCTCGCGCTACCGCCCGGCTACCGAACCGCCACCCCTGCGGCGGTCAACGCGTCCGGCGTCGCCGTCGGCCTGGTCGGCACGGGCCAGGGCGCGTTCGACGGCGTGCCGGCCCGATGGTCGGCCGACGGCACGGTGCACCTGCTCACGATCCCCGCCGGGATCGGCCGGCCGGAGCTCGGCTCGGACGCGCAGGACATCGCCGACGACGGTACCGTCGTCGGAACGGCGAACGGCGTGGCGATGCGGTGGTCCCCCGACGGCACCCCGCACCCGCTGGCGGTCGCCGTCAGCGGTAACTCGAACAGCCGCGCGCAGAGCATCGCCGGCCGCTACGCCTTCGGTGTCGAGAACGGCGCCGCGGTGCGCTGGGACCTGCAAACGGGCCAGGCCGTCGTACTTCGCCAGTCCGGCGCGTTCAGCTCCCGGGGCGGCACGCCGGGCGGGCGCGCCATCGTCAGCAGCGACGGCAGCGTCCCGTCGGTCCTGGTCGCCGAGGGCGGTGCGGCGGTCGCGCTCGAGGGCCCGAACCGCGAGACCGGCAGCCTCACCGGAATGTCCCTCGACGGCCGGATCATCGCGGGCAACCTCACCAGCGGCGCCACCAACCAGGCCGTCACCTGGACCTGCGGCGCTTGACGCAGCTACCGCCTCGCTGCGCCCCGGCCGAAGACCCGGGGCGCAGCGGCCGGCGGAGAGGTTCCGGGCTGTCAGGGCTGACCGCTGTGTTCAGGCGCGTGAGCGGACCGGCGTGGCTTACGCGGCGGCCGGCTCGTGCGGCGGGTAGCAGAGCATGACGGGGATGTCCGGCAGCCCCAGATCGCGCCGCACGACCTCGATGAACTGTTCGGCAGCGTGTTCGGCCGGCGAACGTGCGACTCGCCACTCTTCCCAGGCGTACCGCCTCAGCTGCGCGACGGCCACCAGCTTGTTGATCTCCACGTCGACCCCGTGAACCGCGGCCGCGACCGCGGGCGAGCCGTGGAACCAGACGGACACCACTGCCTGGTTGAAGTCGACGCCCAGGTCGAGCGCGCGCGCCAACGCCTCCTCCGAGCCGGCTGTACCGGGCTCCTGCAGCGCCAAGGAACGGTAGGCTTCACGTGACGCGTAGTACGCCGCGATGAAGCGCTCATAGACGCGCATCCGGTGATCTCGCCGCCACCGACGTGCCTCGACCCGGCTGTCCCAGAGCCGTCCGACGACCAGACCCAGCAAGGCGGCGACGGCGGCGATGACCGCAGATTGCATTGCAAGCCTCCCTTGTCCGGCTTCACAGTGTCGCAGTGACCGGCAACGACGCTCGCGCGTGGACGGCGCCGAGCATCGCGGCAGGCAGCGCGCCACCCCTGGTGCCAAGATCTGCTGGTGGGCGGGGTGGAGCCGGGACCGACCGGGGCGTCGTCACCGGTGGCCATCCCAGTACGACTGCGTACGGGTCTCTCAGGACGTTGGCCGGACCAGCCCGGGAGCACTCCGCATCCGCCGGCCGAGCGAGCACCGTGGAGGTGGGCCGATGACGGCGGCCGAGACGCTTCATGTGCGTCGTTCGGGTTGCCCGTCTGCTAGGCGCATCAACAGGCGTAACCTCCACCACCACACCGGGTCCCACCGTCACGGCTTTCACCAGCGCGGCGTCTGCTGGTGCGGCTTCCACCGCGGTGCGCGATCCGACCTCGATGACCGGCTCGGCCTTTTTGCGAGTCAGCCCGTTCCACGCCGATGACGCGGTTGACCCGACAGCCGAGCCGGCCGACGCCACCGCGGCGCCAGCCGATACCGCGGCCGAACCCACGGCAGGGCATTGCCGCCTCGATGACATTCGGGCATCGACAGCGGACCCTGCCGCCAGCGGGGCAAGACGCAGCCTCGGTCCGAGTACCCCCTTCAAGCAGACGCCGTGCGCACGCGGAGTTGCCAGCAAGTTCGCGTGGCGCTGAGTGACACCCCTCGACCCGTGACGATTCGTCCCACGGCGGCCATGGTGGAGGGTCGCCGTGGATCTGTCCCTGCTGGGCGCGATCGGCCACCAGCTCCCGGCCGGGCCGACGCTGGGCCCGGGACGGTTGACGGCTCGGGTTCAGGCGGCGGGTGCGGCGCCGGCGGTCAGGCGGGCGATGCGCTCGGGGGCCGGCCAGCGCACGTCGTACGCCCAGCCGAGCTTCTCGAAGATCCAGATGAGCCGGGCCGAGATGTCGATCTGGCCGGGTTTGACGCCGTGCCGGGCGGAGGTCGGGTCGGCGTGGTGCAGGTTGTGCCACGACTCGCCCATGCTGAGGACGGCGAGCGGCCAGAAGTTCGCGGACCGGTCCCGGGCGGCGAACGGCCGATCGCCGATCATGTGGCAGACCGAGTTGACCGACCAGGTGACGTGGTGCAGCAGCGCGACCCGGGCCAGCCCGGCCCAGACGAACGCGGTCACCGCGCCCCACCACGACCAGGTGATCAGCCCGCCCATCACGGCCGGCGCGGCGAGGGTGACGGCCGTCCACAGCCCGAACTGGCGGTGGACGCGGCACAGGGCCGGGTCGGCGAGCAGGTCCTTGGCGAAACGCCGCTGGTTGGTCAGGTCCCGGTCGAGGACCCAGCCGACGTGGGCGTGCCAGAAGCCGCGGGCGACGGCGACCGGCGACGTGCCGTACCGCCAGGGCGAGTGAGGGTCGCCCTCGGCGTCGGAGAACGCGTGGTGGCGGCGGTGGTCGGCGACCCAGTGCAGGATCGGGCCCTGCACGGCCATGCTGCCCGCGACGGCGAGCGCGATCCGCAGCGGTCGTTTCGCCTTGAACGAACGGTGCGTGAAGTACCGGTGGTAGCCGACCGTCGCGCCGAGGCAGGTGACCGTGTACCAGAAGGCGGCGAGGCCCACGTCCACCCAGCTCAGACCCCAGCCCCACGCGTACGGCACGGCGAGCACCAGGGCCAGCAACGGCACGATGACGAAGGCGAGGACGCCGATCTGCGCGGCGAGAGGTCGCCTGCCGCCGAGGAGCGCGAGGTGCGCACCCCCGCCCGGCGGGTCGGCGTCGCGTGCGGGGGCGTCAGCGGTGGTCATGGTCAGCTCCGTCTCGGCCGCAGGGCGCCGGTGTGCGTTTCGCCAGACGCTAGCCGGCCCGTGCGGATGACGGTTCGCATCCGGACGAACGACGCATCACCAGTCGATGAACCGCGCTGCGATGCATCGACGGTCACGCGATCTGCCGCACCACGGCGCGCATGGACGACAGCCACCTCGCCCTCCGCTGATGGCCGTCCTCAGGTGCCCGCCCTCACCCGCTGGGCGCTCGCCCGGCGGCCCATCGAAGGCCTGACCGCGCCGGCATCACAGGGGTGACGGGCGACTACCTGCTGGCCGGAAGTGCGGCCCCCGGTTGGCGGGCCCGGATGACGGATGGTGGCGGCGATGAGCACGGCCGCTCGCGACCGAAGACTTGGGGCGCACGGTCCTGATCCCCGGCTTGTTGTGGAGGCCTTTTCATCGTGGGTGCGCAGACTGCGGCGTTGGAAGTGTCGGGCTCGACGGCGTCCGCCTGGGCGCCGCTGCGGTCCGGTGCGTTCCGCGCGGTGTGGCTGATGACCCTTGCCGTCAACATCGGCAACTGGATGCAGGCGGTCGGCGCGCAATGGCTCATCGTCGGCGCGCCGCAGGCCGATGTCCTGATCGCCCTGCAGCAGGCCGCCGGCATGCTGCCGATGCTGCTGGTGGCCGTGCCGGCCGGCGTGATGGCGGACATCCTGGACCGCCGGCGGCTCATCATCGGCGTGCAGCTGTGCACGGTGGCGATCTGCCTGGGGCTGACGATGATGACCGTCGACGGCACCGTGCAGCCCGGGTGGCTGCTGATGATGCAGTTCGCCCTCGGCGTCAGCGTGGCGTTGAGCGTGCCCGCGCTCGGCGCGCTCACCCCGGACCTGGTCCCGGGATCGCAGCTGACGCAGGCGTCGGCGCTCGGCTCCATCAGCATGAACGTGTCACGAGCGGTCGGCCCGGCCATCGCCGGGCTGCTCATCCCGCGGATGGGACCGGCCTCGGTCTTCGCGGCCGACGGCCTGGCCGTCGCGATGTTCGTCGCGGTCATGCTCCGGCTCCGTTTGGCCCACCGGCCCGCCACCCGCCGCCCCGAGCGCTTCTCCACCGGTCTGCGCGCCGGCGCCCGGTACGTGCGACACGCACCCGTCGTGCAGCGGATCATGCTGCATGCGCTGCTCTTCCTGCTGCCGGCGTCGGCCCTGTGGGCGCTGCTGCCGGTGTTCGCGAGCCGGCACCTGCACCTGAGCGTGGTGGGGTACGGCATCCTGCTCGGTGCGCTGGGCGCCGGGGCGGTCCTCGGCGCGCTGCTGCAGCCGCGGCTGCGTGCCGCGCTGTGCGGCAGGCGCATCGCGCTGGCGGCCGGCGCCACGTACGTGTGCGCGATGCTGGTCCTCGCGTGCGTGCGGCAGCCGGTCGTGGTCGCGGCCGCGCTGATCCCGGCCGGCGTCGCGTGGGTGGTCGCGCTCGCCCACGTCAACGCCGAGGTCCAGAACGTGCTGCCGGCCTGGGTGCGGGCCCGGGGACTCGCCGTGTACCAGGTCGTCATCTTCGGTGGCCAGGGCGTCGGCGCGCTCGCCTGGGGCTTCTGCAGCAGCCAGGTCGGGACCCGGTGGACGTTCGTGGCGGCCGCCGGCTGCCTGGCGGCCGGGGTCCGGGCGGCGTGGCGCCGGCCGCTGCACGACACGACGCAGATGAGCCACCACCCGGCGACGATGTGGCCGGAGCACCCCGCGGTGGAGGTCGAGCCCCACCCGGACGCCGGTCCGGTCCTCGTGGTGTGCAAGTACCAGGTGGCGAAGACGGACGAGGAGGCGTTCGTCGCCGCGATGCGCGACGTGGGCCGCTCCAGGCAGCGCACCGGAGCGAACGACTGGCGCCTGTCGCGGCCGCTGGGCACGGCGGGGGAGTTCGTGGAGACCTACGCGCTGCTGTCCTGGGACGAGCACCAGCGCCACATCCACGACCGCAACACCGCCTGGGAGAAGTCGTTGCAGGACCGTGCGGCGTCCCTCGCGGCCGGCCCGCCCCGCGTCGAGCGGTTCGTCGCCCCGGCCGCCGACCTCCACCGCTGCGGCGCGGGCGCCGCCGGGCACGCACCCGACCTGGTCACCGCCGCCGGCTGACCCCGGCGGCGGTGACCCGGTGCGGCCCCGGGGCCGCGCGTCAGCCGGCGGACGCGCCGTCGATGTCGGTCGGCAGCGTGGCGACCAGTGTCGTCCCGGCACCTGCCGGACTCGAGATCCGCAGGTGTCCGCCGAGTGCCTCGACCCGGTCGACGAGGCCGACGAGTCCCGAGCCGAGGGCCGGGTCGGCGTCACCGACACCGTCGTCGCGGACGGTGAGCACGAGGACCTCACGCGCCGTGTCGTCCTCGACGGTGCTGTCGACGTCCACGTCGATCGAGGAGGCGTGGGCGTGCTTGGCCGCGTTCGTCAGCGCCTCGGACACGACGTAGTACGCGGCGGCCTCGACGCTGCTGGGCAGCTGGCGGCGCGGACCTGCGTGGACCGTGGTCGGGACGGGGCTGCGGCGGGCGAGTGCCTTCAGGGCGGGTGTCAGGCCGCCCTGGGAGAGGATGGCCGGGTGGAGGCCCCGGGAGATCTCCTGCAGCTCCTTGAACGCGTCGGCCAGGCCCTCCGCCGTGCGGCCGAGCCGCGTCTTGACCTCGTCCGGTTCGCCCGGCAGCAGCGCCTCGGCCGCGCGCAGCTCCAGGCTGAGTGCCACCAGGCGCTGCTGGACGCCGTCGTGCAGGTCGCGTTCGACCCGGCGGCGGGCCTCGTCGGCGGCCAGGACGATCCGGGCCCGCGAGGCGTCGAGCTGCGCCCGGCTCTCGGCATTCGCGACCGCGGTACCGACGAGCTCGGCGAACTCCGCCAGCCGCGCCTCGGTGTCCGGTGGCGCCGGTTCGCGCCGGCTCCACAGGACGACGAGCGCGCCCCACACCCGGCGCTCGACCATGATCGGTGTGGCGACCGACGTGTGGAACCCTTCTTTGCGTGCCAGGTCGGCGAGCGGGCCGCTGCGATCGTCGTAGCTGTCGACGCGGGCCGGGCGGGCGGTGCGCAGCACCACCTCCGTGATGCCGCCGGCGGTGGAGAACTGCCGGCCCCGCAGCGGCTCGATGCCGGGTTTGCTGTACTCGGCGATCATGCTGACGATGTCGGCGCCCTCGTGGCGGATCAGCCTTGTGGCGTCCGCCTCCAGCAGCGCCGCGGTCTCGGCGGCGACCGCGGCGACGACGTCGGCCGGCGGCGCGCCGTGGGCGACGAGCACCGCGACCCGCCGCAGGCTCGCCTGTTCCGTCGCGAGCTCGTGCAGCGAGTTGGCCATCGCCTCCCGCTTGGTCGCGGCCTGCAGCAGGATCTCCAGCTGCGGCACCACCCGTTCGCGCAGCCGCCGCAGGACGGGCTCCGGCAGGTCGGCGGGGATGAGCAGGGTGCCGGTCTGCGAGCCGTACCGCAGCGGGAGCGCCACTCCGCGCTCCTGCGCCGGGACGGTGTCGCGTTCGATCGCCGCGAACGGCAGCCGCAGCGTCGCCGCGAGCCGGTGGGAAGCCTCCGCCAGGACCGCGCGCAGATCGTGCACGACCAGCGTCAGGCGGGCCAGCCCGCCGAAGAGGTCGGCCTCCTCGCGGCGTTCGACCGACTCGACCGCTCGAACGCGGGCCAGTTCCGCCAGGACGCTGGCCGTCACCGCCGCGACGAGGAACGCCACGAGCTCCGCCCACTCCTGCGTCTGTGTGATGTCGAGGTGCCGTACGGGCGGCACGTAGCTGATGTTGTAGGCCGCGACGCTCACGACCGCCATCGCCACCGCCATCCGCACGCCCCAGATCGTGGAGATCGCCAGCACGCCGAGCAGGAAGAACACCATGAGCGCGTCCCGGGACGCGATGTGCCCGAGCAGATGGACCAGGAGCATCTCGGCCATGACGAGCAGCGCGCCGACCGCGATCCCCATCGGCAGCGGCGGTGGCGTCGGCCGCAGCAGCCGGGCCGCCAGGCGTACCAGCATCACCGAACCCTCTCCCAGCCCCGGGATGAGGCCGTCGTACCCACCCCGATCGCCACCATGTCGGCCACCGCAGGTCACGCTATGCCGCTCACCCGGGGCGATCGGGCGAGGCGAAGGGTGACAACCAACCGGTCGACGAGCCGGCGGTGGCTACGGGTGGATCGTGGTGCTGTCCCGGTCCCGCCCGGGCTGGTGCGGTAGCCCGGCGAGGTGCAGCGCGGCGGCGACGGCGTCGGCCGCGTCGGGGCTGTGGTGGAGCTCCAGGTCGCTGTGCAGGGTGCCGCCGGCGTCGAATCCCTGGTCGGCGTGGGCGGTCCAGAAGACGTACGAGCCGAGGCCGTCCGGGCACTGCCGGCGCGCGAGCGCCGAGATGGCCAGGCGCGCCCGGTCGGCGTCCTCACCCCAGGCCGGCACCACGATGATCCCGTAGTGGCGGAGGTTGGCGACGGCCAGGTCGAGCCGGCGCCGGTGGGTCGCGGCGAGCAGCCAGCAGGGTGGCGGGGCGCCTTGTCCGGGTGCCGGTTGGAAATGGCACACGGCCGGCGGTGTCGCTGTCTGCGCCCCGCCGGGCGTCCGGGTGATCACTGGCCCTGTCCCAGCGAGTACCCGGGGCGGCCGTCGAAGCTGTACAGCCCTTCGGTCTTGACGAAGTCCAGGCCGGCCCGGTCGAGGCGGTGCAGCAGGTCGATGACGTGGCTGCGGCTGGCGCCGCCGGGCCATGCCGCGGTGAACCGGGCCCGCCAGTGGTCGGTGCAGAAGGTCTCCGGCAGGCCAGCGGGCCAGACCTTCACCCCACGGTTGGTGATCATCTGCAGCTTGAGCCAGGTCGCGTCGGTGGCGCGCTGCAGCAGCTCGGCCAGGTCGTCGGCGGTGACGTCGCGGTGGTGCAGGAACACGTCGACGCCGTCCATGGCCTTCGTCGCGGCGGCGGCGACGGGCCGGGCGGCGGGTGCCGCCTGCGGCGCCGACGAGCGCTGGTAGCTGACCGGGGTCAGCGTGGTGGGTTCCTGGCCGAGCCGCTGGATGACGGCGTCGGCGAACGCCGTCGTGCCCAGTGACGGGCCGCCCTCGGCGGCGATGTCGTAGGTGGCGGCGCCGGATTCGATCGCGGCGAGCCAGGCGTTGTGCACCCGGGCCGCGATGTCGCCCTGACCGATGTGGGCCAGCATCATCACCGCCGCGAGGAGCAGCCCCGAGGGGTTGGCCAGGTCCTGGCCGGCGCGGCGGGGTGCCGAGCCGTGGATCGCCTCGAACATGGCGACCTCGTCGCCGATGTTGGCCGAGCCGGCCAGCCCGACGGAGCCGGCGATCTGGGCGGCGACGTCGGAGAGGATGTCGCCGTACAGGTTCAGGGTGACGATGACGTCGAACGTCTCGGGGGTGTCGGCGAGCTTCGCCGCGCCGATGTCGACGATCCAGTGCTCGGCGGTCAGGTCCGGGTAGTCGGCGGCGACCTCGTCGAAGACCTGGTGGAACAGCCCGTCGGTGAGCTTCATGATGTTGTCCTTGGTGAAGCAGGTGACCTTGCGACGGCCGTTGCGGCGGGCGTACTCGAACGCGTAGCGGATCAGCCGCTCGCAGCCGGGCCGGCTGATCAGTTTCAGGCACTGCACCACGTCGTCGGTCTGCCGGTGCTCGATGCCGCCGTACAGGTCCTCCTCGTTCTCCCGGATGATCACCACGTCCATGCCGGGGTGCCGGGTCGGCACGAACGGCGCGTAGGCCACGCAGGGGCGAACGTTGGCGTACAGGCCGAGCGTCTTGCGGACCGTGACGTTGAGCGACTTGAACCCGCCGCCCTGCGGGGTGGTGATCGGCGCCTTGAGGAACACCTTGGTGCGCCGCAGCGACTCCCACGCCGACGGCTCGATGCCTGCGGAGTGGCCGCGCTGGTACACCGCCTCGCCGATGTCGATGAACTCGGGGTCGATCCGGGCGCCGGCCGCCCGCAGCACCCGCAGGGTGGCGTCCATGATCTCGGGGCCGATGCCGTCGCCGCGGGCCACCGTGATGGGCACCGCCTGCTCCGCGCCGCTGGTCGGGGCGTCGTCCTGCCGCCGCTGGAGCACGGTGCGGCCCGCGGTGGAGGTGTCCGTCATCGCTGTCTCCTTCGCTGGTGTCGCCGTCCGGATCGGGCGGCGCGCTCAGCATGGCACGAAGCAGGAAACGTGTAAAGTGATACGCGATTTGTAATTCGTGTATTGTGCTGGGGGAGTCAGGTCGGGGAGGTTCGATGGGCGGTGAGGACGGCGCCGGCACGCCGTACCGGGGTGCGGACATCACGTTCGGCACCAGGCACGGCAAGCAGCACCAGGCACGCGAGCCGTTCAGGCGCGTCCTCGGTGCCCGGGTGCACGCGCCCGCAGACCTGGACACCGACCAGTTCGGCACGTTCGCCGGAGAGGTGCCGCGCCGGCTCACCCCGCTGGACGCGGCGCTGGCCAAGGCCCGCCTGGGGATGGCCGCGACCGGCCACCCGTTCGGGCTGGCCAGCGAGGGCAGCTACGGCCCCCTGCCGGGCGTCGGCCTCGACGGACACGAGGAGATCCTGGTGTTCGTCGACGGCGTGCACGGCTGGCACATCATCGAGGGGCAACGCAGCCTGGTCACGCCGTCCCCGCGGCGCCTCGTCGCCGGCCTCGCCGACCTGGCCGCCGAGCTGCCCGGCATGCGGTGGCCCGAGCAGGCCCTGATCGTGCGCCCGCACAACGACGCACCGGCCGTGCTGCCGCCGCTCGCCAAGGGGATCACCGACCTCGACCGTCTTCGCGCGGCGATCGCGACCGCCGTGCGCCGGTCACCGGTCGGGCTCGCCGCCGTCGAGCCGGACCTGCGCGCGCAGCACAACCCGACCAGGCGGACGGTCCTGGCGGCGCTCGCCCAGCGGATGGCGCGCCGGCTCGCCACCGCCTGCCCCGCCTGTGCCAGCCCCGGCTACGGCCGCACCGCCGTCGAGCCGGGGCTGCCGTGCGCCGCGTGCCGCCTGCCCACGGACCTGCCGCGGGCCGACATCCACGGCTGCGCCGCCTGCGGGCGCCGCGACGTCGTCACCCGGCCCCACGTCACCGCGGATCCGGGAGCGTGCCTGCACTGCAACCCGTGACGCCGACCCGGGACGCTGCCGGCCCGCGCCGCGGCCGGTCGGTCAGCGTTCGGGGGCGAAGATGTCGATCAGCTCGCCGATGACGTGGTCCCGTTCGGCGGGATGGCGGAACGGGATGTCCCGGTTCAGGGAGTACCGGTTGCGCCGCCCCACCCGGGTGCGCGTCAGGTAGCCCGCCGACTCCAGGTCGGCCACGATGCTCTGCGCCGCCCGCTCGGTGATCCCGATCATGTCGGCCACGTCACGCAGTCGCGCCTCCGGGTCGCGGGCCAGCGCCAACAGCACGTGGCCGTGGTTGCTCAGGAAGGTCCACGCGGGCCTGGCATCCACAGCAACGTCCATGCACGAAGCATACGATGCCCGATTCGTGAAACACGGGGCATCCCTGCGTGACGACGCCGTGGCGGCGGCTCACGCGGTGTCGGCCGGCAGCGTCGCGACGGCGACCCCCTGCGCGAATGCCCAGGCGAGGGCGTCGCGCAGGGCGGGGACCGGCAGCGGGCGCCGACGGGTCACGGTGACCGCGCAGACCGCCCGGACGTTCGCCAGCGGGAACTCGTGCCGCAGCGCGGCGATCTCGGCGGCGACCCGATGCGCGAGCTCGATGACCTCGGCCTCGGTGCGCGACGGCATCACCAGCAGGTACTCGTCGCCGTCCAGGCGCACGCTGCGGTCACTGGGCCGCCTGGCCTGCTGCAGGATGCGCAGCACACCGACCGTCTCGGGTCCGACACCCCGACGGCCGGCGCGCTGCAGCCCGCCGGTGGGCGACACGACCCGCACGGCGAGCAGCGCCACCGGCAGCGTCCCGGAGGCCGTGGTGCCGGTCGTGCCGAGCCAGCGCTGCACGGCCGGGGCGCCGAGGTCGTCGGTGTGCCCGTCACCGGCCGCGCGGGCCTCGTCCAGCCGGCGCCGGACGGTCGAAGCGTCGGCCTGCTCCCGGTGCAGGCTGTCGATCAGGAACTGCACCGAGGCGTCGAGGCGGGACTCCCCGGGCGCGGCCGGCAGTTCACGGACCCGGTCGGTGACCGCGTCGAGGGCGGCGATCGCGGCCTCCGGCAGCGCGCCCGCGAGCGCCTTCTGCAGCCGTAGGGCCTCGTGCAGCGCGTCGTCGCGCCGGAAGCTCACCCGGCCGTCGAACAGCCGCCCGCCCTCAAGGCTCTGCGCGGCGTCGTCGACCCGCTCCAGGTCGCGGGCGATCAGCACCGCACCGGTGCGCGGGGTGAGCACCACCACCGACCACTCACTGGCCAGGTCGTCGTGCTCGTCGAGCCTGGCGATCACGGGACCGCCGGGCGCGCCGCGGGGCCGCTCGCCGGTGCCGGCCGCTCCCTCGACCGGCCCGTCGACCAGCCCGACGACCGCGACGGCGCCGCGGGCGGCGATCCGCTCGTAGACGGCCCGTTCCCGCTCGTAGTACGGCCTGCGCTGGAACAGGGCGATGACCAGGGCGGGACCGTCCTCGGCCGGGGCCAGCGCCATGTGTTCGATGGCGTGCGACAGCACGATCAGGGTTCGTTTCGCCAGGCGGGTCCGCGGCTGGAGGAGATCCGGCACCTGCCGAGCGTAGAGCGTCGCGCGGGCCGCGGGGGACGTTGCGTCGATTGGGTTCGTCCCGGGCACGGCCGGCGGCCTCCACCCCCGCGAGGCGCCGGCCGTGGCGCATGTGTGGCACGCCGGCGGTTGCTCTACGGTGGCAGCAGCACACGGCAGAGAAGGGGGCGGCCGCGATGGCGCAGGCGGACACGGTCGGGCAGGTGGCGACCGGCGACCACGCATGTCTGACGTTCTCCGACCCCGACGAACGGCTCGACCTGCTCGCCGCGTTCGTGGCCGAAGGACTCGACGCCGGGCACAAGGTCATGTGCTACACCGACGCGGTCGCGCCGGCCGACCTGACCGGCGCCTTCGTCCAGCGGTCCGTGGACTGCCCGCCCGCGCTGCACCGCCAGCAGCTGCAGATCGCCGGCACCGAAAGCTCCTGGCTGGCCGGCGGGGCGCTGTCCGCGGCGAAGATGATCGACCTGCTCGCCCGGGAGGTCGACCGTGCCGCCCGGGACGGCTATGCCGGCCTACGGGTCACCGCGGACATGTCGTGGGCCGCCCGGCCCCTCGCCGCGGCCGAGGAGCTGATCGCGTTCGAGACCGGCGTGGCGACGCTGTTCGCCGATGGCCGGCTGACCGCGATCTGCCAGTACGACCGGGACGTGTTCGACCCGGTCACCCTGGCCTTCGCGGCCAAGACGCACGACCGGGCGGTCGCCGCGCAGGTCTACCACGAGGACGCGCTGCTGCGCATCTGCCGGCAGTACCGCCCGCCCGGTGTGCGCGCCGCCGGGGAGCTGGACTTCCGTCACCTGGAGCCACTGCAGCAGGCGGTGAGCGAAGCGGTCCGCCTCGACCAGCACCCCGAGATCAACCTGCGCCGGCTGCGGTACATCGACGCGGCCGCCGCGTCCGTGATCGTCCGGGCCGCGCTGAGCCTGCCGGACGGCCGCGTCATGACCGTGCTCGCCTCGCCGCTGGTGGCCAAGGTCCTCGCACTTTCGGGCACGGTTGACGCGACGACGCTGCGGGTAGTTGTGGCGCCATGACGGCTGCCGACGCCACCCCGGACCAGGCCGGGCCGTCCAACCCTGCCCCGACGGGTCCGGGCACGCGCGCCGTCACGGTGCGGCAGGGTCCGCCGTCTCGCGGCGAGCCGCAGCCCGCCCCGCGGCAGGCCGCCGGCGCCGAGCCGGTCTTCGACCTGGAGCAGGACTTCGACGAGCACAGCCTGTACCCGTTGCGCGCCGCGGTCACCGCCCACGCCGCCGCGTTCGGCGCCACCGAGGACGTCATCGACACCCTGCTCATCGTCACCGGCGAACTGGCCAGCAACGCCATCCTGCACGGCGGCGGCACCGGCCGGCTGTACCTGTGGCACACCCCGACCACCATCCTGTGCCGGATCAGCGACGACGGACCGGGCATCGCCGACCCGCACACCGTCGGCACCACCGAGGTGCCGCTCGCCGCCCCCAACGGCCGCGGCATGTGGATCGCCCGCCAGCTCTGCCGGCACGTCGACATCGTCAGCGACCCGACCGGCACCTCGATCACCGTCGCCATCGACCTGCGGCCGAGCTGAACGGGCCGGTGGCCGTGGCGGGCGGCCGGCCCGGTGGTCCGCGACGGGCCGGTCACAGGTAGGGCCGGCTGGCCGCCTCCACCGCGGCGAGGCGCTGTCCGGCGGCGGGGCCGAGCCGGTCGATGAGACCCGCGACGAGGGCCTCGAGCAGGGCCAGGGACGGCACGAAGCTGTCGTACAGCGACGGCGAGTCGACCCGGCTGGGCAGCACGACGTCGGCGAGGCCGGAGATGGGGGAGAGCCACCGGTCGGTGCACAGGATGACGCGGGCGCCCTGCTGGGTCACGGTGCGGGCCAGGTCCAGCGTCGGCTGCTCGTAGCGGCGGTAGTCGAACAGCACGAACAGGTCGCGGCGTCCCACGTCGACGAGGGCGTCGACGCGCTGGACCGGGCCGGTGGGCAGCATGCGGCTGTTGCCGCGGATCTGCATGAGATGCAGCACGAGGTACTCGGCGAGCAGGGTGGAGAACCGGCCGCCGTGCGCGGTGACCCGCAGCTGCTGGTCGGCGAGCAGGCGCACGGCGTGGTCGAGCTCGGCGTCGGGCAGCTCGGTGAGGGTCTCGGCGACCGCCGTCGGCAGCACGGTGGCCGCCCGGGCGAGCGGTCCGTCGGCGGGTGCGTCGCTGCTGTACGCCGACAGCGGCGAGGTCTCGCGCTCGGCGAGCTCGTCGCGCAGGGCCCGCTGGAAGTCCGGGTAGCTGCCGAAGCCGAGGCGGGTCAGGAAGCGCAGCACCGTCGGGGCGCTCACCTCGGCGCGTTCGGCGAGGGCGGCGACGGTCTCGAGCCCGGCGGCGGGGTAGCCGGCGAGCAGGATCCTGCCGACCTTGCGCTCGGCTGGGCTGCATTCGCCCAGCCGAGCTCGGATGATGCCCGCGACACCGACGGTCTGCGTCATGGGATCAGCGTAGACAACGCTCAGGTCGTGGTGAGACCGCACGTGTAGTCGGCGGTGCCGGTGCCGCTGTACGCCTCGACGTCCAGGTACACGGTGGTGCTGGCGCCGCTGTTGGTGTACGTGACGGCTTCGTCGGCGCCGGCACCGTCGTTCACGGAGCGGGTCAACGTGCTGCCGCCGCTGCTGAGCAGGTAGATGTCGGCGTCGTAAGCGGTCGGGACGGCGCAGGTAACGGTGAGGGTGGCCCCGGCCGGGAGCGTGAGCCGGTAGTAGTCGCGGTCGCCGCTGGTGGCCAGGTCGCCGGTGACGGTCGCGGGGACGGTCACGGCGTTGGCGGCGCTGCGGCTGTTGTTCGGCTCGGTCTCGGTGAACGACGACGGTGTGCCGCCGCCGCCGCCGTCGCAGCCGGTCGTCGGGGTGCCGTTGTACAGGTTGGCGCCCGGCGTGCCGTTGGTGACGCTCCTGAGGTAGTAGCCGCAGGTGGGGCGGTTCTTGAAGTCGAAGGTGCCGCCCGGGACGATCCGCCAGATCTTGTAGTCGCTGTAGGTGAGGGGTTGGCCGGGGACGGCGCGTTCGGGGGTGTGGTCGCCGAGCACGACGTAGGCGTTCTGCCCGGCCAGGGTGGCCAGGCCGTTGCGGTCGATGACGAACGAGCCGCCCTCCTCGATGCCGACGCCCCAGGCCTTGCCGGCGCTGGTCCGGCCGTCGGCGATGGCGCGGGCGACGAAGGCCATGGTGCGGCCCATCCGGTCGCGGGTGACGAAGTGCGAGTCGTTGATGGTGTTGAGGTAGTTCGGCCAGCCGAACATGCCGGTGGTGAAGGTCATGGCCGCGTTGTACGGGTCGGCGAGGGCGGTGGCGGAGGTGGCGCTGCCGCCGCAGGCGTCGTAGACGATGTCGCTGTTGACGTGCAGGCCGGCGCTGCCGCCGCCGCTGCCGCCGCCCTTGGCGACCACCGACTCGACCGACGCCTCCAGCGCGGTGCCCTTCCAGGCGACGTAGCGGCACTGGTCGCCGCCGGCGAAGTAGACGAATTCGGCGTTGCGGATGTCGGTGTTGACCTGGGTGTTGTTGCCGTCCGCGGCGGCGGTGAGGGTCAGCGTGGTGCACGAGTTGACGCCGGCGAGGCCGATGATGACGTCGCACTCGGGGGTGGTGGAGCCGGAGCCGGCGATGACGACGACGTCGAGGGTGCCGGTGCCGCCGCGCACGGCGTTGAGGGCGCTGCTCATGGTGGCCGGCACGACGGCGCCGGAGCCGTTCATGACGAACGCCGGGCCGGACCAGGCGCTGCGGGCGACGTCGGTGGCGCTGCCCTGCCGGACGCGGCTCACCGAGGCGTGCGCGGCGGTGGCCTGCAGGGGAACGAGGGCGGCGGTGGTCAGGACGATCGCGGTGGAGAGCCGGGCAAGGTGCATGACGCCTCCGGTGGGAGTGGGTGGCAACCTGAAACGCACGTTACATATATTCCTCACAATGTTAAAGATGTGCTTGCTGTTACATCGGTGGGGATCGTAGGGTGACGGCACGCGGTCCGCCCTCTCCGGTTCGTCGGAGGAGCCACCATGCCCAGAACACGTCTGCCGGCCGCACTGGCCGGCAGCTGCGTCGCCATCGCGCTGACCCTGACCCCCATGCCGGCCGCCGCGGCGCACCGCCCGCAGGACGACGGCGGCAGCCTGGTCCTCGTCGGCGGCGGACTGTCCGACGACAACGCCGCGGTCTACGACGACATCGTCCGCCTCGCCGGCGGACCCGGCCGGGCCCGGATCGGCATCGTCACCGCGGCGTCGTCCACCCCCGCCGAGGACCCCGACGCCGGTACACCGGACTGCAACAACAGCGTCTGCAACGGCGACTACTACGCGGCGCTGTTCCGCAGCCACGGCGCCCACGCCGAATGGATCCCGATCGACGTGGACCACGTCAGCGCGGCCGACGACCCGGCGGTCGTCGCGCAGGTGCGGGGACTGACCGGCTTCTTCTTCGGCGGCGGTGACCAGTACCGGTACGTGACCACCATGCGCCGCCCGGGCGGCACGGACTCCGCGGTCCTCGCCGCGATCAGGGGCCGGCTGAACGCCGGCGCGGTCGTCGCCGGGACCAGCGCCGGCGCGCAGATCCAGGCCGGCGCCGACATGCTCACCGGCGGCGAGTCCTACGAAGGGCTGCGCGACGGCAGCGCACCCGGCTACTTCGACGACGCGAGCGTCCTGGGCTACCTGCCCGAGGGCGGCTTCGGGTTCTTCCGCGCCGGGCTGCTCGACACCCACTTCTCCGCCCGCGGGCGGCAGGGCCGTTCCGTCAGGCTGGCCGCGGACACCGGCCACGAGCGGGTGTTCGGACTCGACGAGGACACCGCGCTGGAGGTCACCGGCGTCGGTACCCGCCGGGAGGCGATGCGGGTGATCGGCGCCGGCGGCGTGCACGTGCTCGACCTGCGCCAGGCGCGGGTCGAGCGGCCCGGTCCCGGATGGGGCATCCGCGACGTGCGGTGGACCCGGCTCACCGCCGGCGACACCTACGACGCGGCCCACTGGCGGCCGTCCACCACCAAGCCGCGGGTGCGTGACGCCGGCGGGTGCCAGCCGGCCTCCTCCGACGACGTGTTCGGCGAGGACGTGCTGTCCGGCCTCGCGCTGCGGCTGGTCGACGGGTGCCGGCTCGTCTCGGGTCGAACCCGCGAGACGGACCCGGCCTTCACCGTCGAGCTCACCAGGGGGCCGGGCTTCGCCGGCTTCCGGTCCGGTGCCGCCGTCAGCTACACCGGCGTGTGGCTGCGGATCCACTGACACCACAAGGAAGGGGCCCCGCTCGCGGGGCCCCTTCCTCGTTGCGGTGCTACACCCCGTCGCGTGCCGCGGCGTCCACCAGCCCCGCCAGCAGCGCCACCCGGTCCGGTACGGAGGCCAGGTCGAGCCACTCGTCGCTGCTGTGGTCGTTGCCGCCGACCGGGCCGAGCCCGTCCAGCACGGCGAGCCCGGCGGCGGCGAGCAGGTTCGCGTCGGCGCAGCCGCCGGTCGCGGCGTCGCGGACCGGCACGCCGATCCCGGCCCCGACCTTGGCCGCCAGCTCCACCAGCCGCCCCGTCGCCGGCGAGCGTTCCCACGGCGGCGTGGGCGCGTGCACCGCCAGCTCGACGGTCACCCCGTCCACGAACGGCCGGCGGCTGAGCGCCTCGACGGCGGCGAGCGCCTCGTCGAACGCGCCGGTCCGGTCGGCGCGCAGGTCCACGACCAGGCGGGCCTGGTCGGCCACCACGTTCGCCCGCTGCCCGGCCTGCAGGACGCCGACGTTCACCGTCACCGACGGCCAGCGCCCGTTGAGCTCCTGCAGCGCGACGGTCAGCCGGGCGGCGGCCAGGGCGGCGTTGGCGCCGCGTTCCGGCTCGATCCCGGCGTGCGCGGCCCGGCCGCGCAGCAGCAGCTCCACGTCGGCGACGCCCTTGCGGGCGGAGACCAGGTCGCCGTTCTCCCGGGCGCACTCCAGGCACAGCGCGACGTCGGTGTCGACGGCGAGCCGCCCGAGCAGCGACCGGCTGCCGACCGAGCCGATCTCCTCGTCGGGGGTGGCGAGCAGGGTCAGCTCACCGAACGCGGTGCGGCCGGTGTCCAGCAGGGTCTCGACCGCGCACAGGCCGGCCAGGACGCCGCCCTTGTCGTCGCACACGCCCGGCCCGAAGGCCTTCGTGCCGTCGACGCGGAACGGCCGGGCGGCGGCCGTCCCGGCGGCGAAGACGGTGTCCAGGTGCCCGGCGAGCAGGATCCGGCGGGTACCGGTGCCGCGGACCCGGGCCACGACGGCATCGCCGAGCGGGGCCATGGCGGCGTCGTAGACCGGCACGAGCCGCGTCGCCAGTCCCGACTCGGTGCACCACGCCGCGAGGGTCGTCGCCACGTCGTGCAGGCCCGGCAGGTCGCGGGAGCCGGAGTCGATGTTCACCAGCCGGCCGAGACGCTCCACATAGGACGGGTGGCGCGCCGCGGCGGCGTCGCGGAGGCTCACAGCACCTTCGACAGGAACGCGCGGGTGCGTTCGTGCCGCGGGTTGCCCAGGACCTCGCTGGGGCTGCCGGCCTCGACGACGACCCCGTCGTCGAGGAACGCGACGGTGTCGGCGACCTCCCTGGCGAAGCCCATCTCGTGGGTCACCACCAGCATCGTCATGCCGTCGGCGGCGAGGCCGCGCATGACCTCCAGGACGTCACCGACGAGCTCCGGGTCCAGCGCCGAGGTCGGCTCGTCGAAGAGCATGAGCTTCGGCCGCATCGCCAGCGCCCGGGCGATCGCGACCCGCTGCTGCTGGCCGCCGGACAGCTGCGCCGGGAACGCGGCGGCCTTGTCGGCCAGCCCGACCCGCTCCAGCAGTGCCAGGGCCCGTTCGCGGACCTCGTTCGCCGGCTCGCGCAGCACCCGCAGCGGCGCCTCGGTGATGTTCTGCAGCGCGGTCAGGTGCGGGAACAGGTTGAACCGCTGGAAGACCATGCCGATCTCGCGCCGCCGGGCGGCCACCTCGCGGGGGCGCAGCTCGAACAGGCGGTCGCCGCGTTGCACGTACCCGACGAGGGCACCGTCGACGCGGAGGCTGCCGCCGTCGACCGTCTCGAGGTGGTTGACGCAGCGCAGGAACGTGGACTTGCCGGAGCCGGACGGGCCGAGCAGGCAGCACACCTCACCCGGCGCGACCCGCAGGTCGATGCCGCGCAGCACCTCGTGGCCGCCGAACCGTTTCCGGACGCCTTCGGCGGAGACCATCGGCACGCTCATCGCAGACCACCTCTCGGACCGGCGAAGCCGCGGCCGAACCGCCGCTCCACGAAGAACTGGACCACCGACAGCGCGCTGACCAGCGCCAGGTACCACAGCGCCGCCACCACCAGCAGCGGGATCACCTTGTAGTTGTTGCCGTACACGCCCTGCACGACCGTCATCAGGTCGTGCCCGGCGATCACCGACACCAGCGCCGTGGACTTGAGCATGGTGATGGTCTCGTTGCCCATCGGCGGGATGATGACCCGCATCGCCTGGGGCAGCACGATGCGGCGCATGGTGAGCGCCGGGCTCATGCCGAGCGCGTGCGCCGCCTCGGTCTGGCCGCGGTCCACGGACATGATCCCGCTGCGCACGATCTCCGCCGCGTACGCCATCTCGTTGAGTGACAGCGCCAGGATCGCCGCCGTCGTGCCGGACACCACGACGCTCGTCGGCTGGTCGAACAGCGTCCCGGCGAACGGCACCGAGATGGTGATCCGCGGGAACAGCGCGCCGAGGAAACCCCAGAAGATGATCTGCACGAGCAGGGGAGTGCCGCGGAAGAACCAGATGAACGCCCAGGCGCCGCCGCGCAGCACCGGGTTGGCCGACAGTCGCAGCACGGCCAGGACGATCGCGCCGGCGGTGCCGAGCACCATCGCGACCGCGGTCAGCAGCAGGGTCACGCCGACGCCGCGCAGGACGTAGTCCTTGAACAGGTACTCGCCGATCGTGGCCGGTTCGAGGTTCGGGCTGTCCAGCAGCGCCCTGAAGAACAGCACGGCGATGACGACCAGCACGGCGGCGCCGGCCCATCGACCGTAGTGACGCACCGGCACGGCACGCACAGTGGTGGATTCCATGGTGGGTTTCCTTCGTCGCGGAAGATGGCGCGATCGCCGGGTGCCGGCAACGGTCCGCCCTCTCCAGCAGACGGTGTGGCACCCGGCGATCGCGGGTCTCGGTGGGGTGCGCTCGGGGCGCCCCGGCGTTCAGCCCGTGGTCAGCCGGCCGTCAGTCGATGGCCTTGTCGACGGTGATCTGCTTGAGCGCGATCGGCTGCTGCTTCCAGTGCGCCAGGATCTTGCCGTAGGTGCCGTCGTCGACGAGCGACTGCAGCGCGGCCTGGTAGGCCTCGGCGAGGTCCTTGCGCGCCTTGAGGAAGCCGAAACCGTTGGGGGAGGCGAGCCAGCCGTTGGGCGCGGCCGGGTCCTCGACCAGCTCCGCCTTGCCGGCCAGCGACGCCGCCGTGTCGACGAGGTTGACCTTGGTGGCCGCGACCGCGTCGACGTTGCCGGCCAGCATCGCCTGCACGGCCTGCGGGTTCTCCGGGTACTCCTGCACGGTGATGGCGCTGCCGCCGCAGCTGTCCTTGCTGTACGCCGCCAGGTGCTTGGCCTGGTTGCTGGCCTTCTGCACGGCGACCTTCCTGCCGCACAGCTCGGCGACGGTCTTCACGCCGCCCGGGTTGCCGGCCGGGACCAGGAAGCCGGTGCCCGACGCGGAGTAGTCGACGAACGTGGCGACCTGCTGGCGTTCCTTCTTGTCGGTGATGCCGCCGGCGATCGCGTCGTACTTGGCGGCCTGCAGACCCGGTACGAGACCGTCGAACGGCTGCTGGGAGAATTTCGCGGTGATGCCGAGCCGCGCCGACGCCGCGGTGAACAGGTCGTAGTCCAGGCCCTTGAACGCGTCGGTCTTGCCTTCGGCGACGAAGTCGATGAACGGCTGGTACGGGGCGTTGGTGGCAACGGTGAGGCTGCCCTTGTCGCGGATGTCCTTCGGCAGCTTCGCCGCGACCGCGGCGTCGGTGCTCACGGTGCCGGCGCCCTCGACGGTCACGCTGACCGTCTTGGGCGTCGCGCCGCCGGCGCCGTCGCTGGTGCCGCCGTCGGACGCGCCGCAGCCGGCCGCCAGCGTCAGCCCGGCCGTCACCGCCGCAGCTGCCAGAAGTCTGATGCGCATGTGCGTGTCCTCCCGGATAGTGGTCTCCGAGAATGTAACGCCTGTTACAGATGATGTGAAGTTACGGTTTGATGTACCACGCTGTCGGTGCCGGTTCTCAGACCACCGTCCCACGCAGCAGCGACCGTCCGGAGTGCGCCGCGTTGCCGTCGTGCGGCTCGGCGGAGATGTCCAGGACGCGGTAGCTGGCCAGGTCGAGGCTCGCCGACACCGGGAAATCCTGGCCGCCGCTGCCGTCCATGACACCGAGGGCCTCCATGCGCAGCACGGGACCGTTGAGACTGGTGGCGTCCAGCAACCAGGCCTCGTAGTCGCCGTCGGACCGGCTGGGCATCCCGGTCGTGTGGACGTACAGGCGACGCTGTCCGCCGACGGTGCGCAGGCAGGCGTAACCGGTCACACCCGCGGCGACCCCGGGCAACGTCTCCAGGCGCACCTCGGCCACACCGGCGCACGGCGCCGCGGCGGACGGCGCGGTGGACCGCGGGATGACGACGATGACCGAGACCACCGCGGCGACGGCCGCCGCCGCGGCGACCGCGACCACGGTGGCGAGCCGGCCCGGCCCGCGCCGCCGGCCCGCGGGCGGCACCCGGCGGTGCGCCCGCTCGTCGAAGAGCCGCATGGCCGGCCGGTACGGCGGCGGGTCGGTGTGCAACCTGACCGGGGGCGGCGCGCCGCGGCCGGTCGCGCCCAGCTCGGCCTGGATGCGGTCCCAGACCCGCTGCGGCGGCGCGGGCAGGTCGCGCAGGCTCTGCGTGTGCCGGCCCTGCGCGGCGACGTGCCGCAGCCGGTCGATCTGCGCGCCGCAGCGCGCACAGTGCTCGAGATGGCCGGCTTCCTGCCGCGTGAGGGGCAGGTCATTGAGCGCGCGTTGGATCAGCCGGTCGCCGTCCAGATGTGGCACCGTCCACCTCCAATCGTTCGCGCAGGCGGGCCATGCCGCGCCGGAGGTGGCTCTTCACGGTCCCCAGCGGCAGCGCCGTGACCGCCGCGATCTGCGTGTGGGTCAGGTCGTCGTAGAACGCGAGCTGCAGGACCCGGCGCTGCTCGGCGGGTAACGCGGCCAGCTCGTCGGCCACCACCAGCCGGTCCACCACCTGGTCCGCGGCCGCGTCGTCGGTGGTGGCGTCGCTGTGCCGCTGAGCGGACTCGACGGCGCGGCCGGCGCGGCCGGCGGCCCGCAGCTGGTCGACGACCTTGCGCCGGGTGATGGCGAGCAGCCAGCCCAGGAGCGTGCCGCGGGCCGGGTCGAATCCGGCGCGGCCCTGCCACGCGGCGATGAACGTGGCCTGGGTGACGTCCTCGACGTCGGCGGTGGCGGTCAGGGTCCGCCCGGCGAGGTGGTACACCGCCGGCGCGTACCGCCGGTAGACCAGACCGAGCACGTCCTCGCCGCGGCAGAACGCCGCCGCGAGCGCATCGTCGGGACGCGCCGGCCCGGGGCCGGTGCCCGGGTCGGCGGAGATCACCGCCAGTGCCGCCGGTGCTGCCATCGTCGTGCCACCTCCAGACGGTAACGCACAGTTGCCAGGACCGAGGACGAGTCGGGTCACCCCGCGGGCTGCGCGGTGATGACGACGTTGTCGCGGTAGTGCCGGGTGGCGGCGTCGAACGGGCCGCCGCACGTGATCAGGGTCAGCCGCGGGGCGCCGTCGCGGGCGAAGTACCGCTCCAGCGGGATCTTCGCCTTCGGGTACACCTCCCGCGCCACCACCGTGAACCGCCGGACGGCGCCGTCACTGCCGGTGACCGTCACCGCGTCGCCGGGGCCGAGGTCCCGCAGCCGGAAGAACGCCCCGCCGCCCTCGCGGGCGCTGTCGACGTGCCCGGCGATGACGATGGACCCCGCCGTCGCGTTCACGCCGGGCCCGTACCGGTACCAGCCGACCACGTCGACGCTCGGCGGGACCGCGAAGTCGCCGGTGCGCTCGTCGATGCCGACCGCGTCCACCCGAGCGGACAACCCGAGCTTGCTGATCTGCAGCCGGGCCGGCGCAACGACCGCCGGCGCCGGCGGCAGCGCCCCGGCGACGGTCGGCACCGCGTCGCCCGCCGGGGCCGGCGTCGCCGGGGACGCCAGCGCCGCCGCCGTCGAGCCGCCGACGGACGGCTTCGGCTGCTCGGCACACGCGGTGACCCCGGCGGCGGTGAGCACGACGACACCGGCGGCGACGCCGGCCCAGCCCGCCAGCCGCCGGGGCCGTGCCCCCGCAGCAGGCTGCGGGGGCAGGCCGTCAGGCCGCGGCGAGGACATCAGCCCTGCGCCCGGGCGTTGCCGCGGGTGCGGTACAGCACGAACCCGCCGGCGAGCAGCAGCAGCAGACCGGCGGCGCCGGCGGCGTACACCCAACCGGCCGGGCCCTGGTCGGCGTTGCCGCCGTCACCGGACGGGACACCACCCGGGGTGCCGTGCAGGCCGCTGATCGTCTGGGCCACCACACCGAGGGTCTTGCCCTCCGCGGAGCCGACCGCGTACACGATCGTCGCGGTGCCCTCCGCCAGGTTCAGGTTCGCGGCGGGGATGGCGACCGTGGTCGTGCCGGCGAGCACCACGTCGGCGCTGACGGTCCCGGCCGCCAGGTCGGCCTTGGCCTCGTTGGGGTTGGTGAGGTTCTTGAACACGGGCTGGCCGCCGGCGCGGACGTCGACCGCGGGCGCGGCGGCGGTGTGCCGCACGATCAGGCGGGCCTTGCCCGGGCCGAGCTTCGCGGTGTCGTTGACGAACGGGGTGAGGGTCGGCTTGCCGTCCGCGGTCAGGTGCGCGACCAGGCTGATGTTCGCGTCGGCCGGCACCGCGGCCTGGTCGACCTTGATGATCGGGCTGGACACCGGGTCGCCGGGCTTGACGATGACGATGTCGTACTTGCCCGCCGGCAGGTCCAGCGGCCCGGCGACGGTGGAGGGCTGGAAGTTGTCCAGGGTCTTCTTGCCGTTGACGTACACGTCGACCGGCTGGCCGGAGATGCCGTGCACGACCGAGACCTTGCTCGGCCCGGCGGCGTACGCGGGCTCGGCGACCAGGGTGACACCGGCGGTGACACCGGCGAGCGCCAGCGCGGCGAACGCCGCGGCGGACCGGCGCATTGACAGGCGGGTAAGCATGGGTCGGACCCTCCGAAGACTGTGGGTGGTGCGAACGTCAGAGGGTTCGCGAGCCCAGCCTCCGGTGGATGCCGCCGATGGAACATGCCACAACCTGCAACCGCGGGGGCCTTCCAGAGCGAACACTGGTGTTCGGAAACGGCACGCGGGTGGTGCGGCCGGCCGGCCGCACCACCCGCCCGCGGGCCTGCCGGAGTCAGACGACCGCCTGCTTGAACAGCTGGTTGGCGCCGCCCGTGCAGGGGAACTGGATCACCAGCGCTTCGGGGCTCTGCGACGCCTCGTTGACGTCCAGGCACATGTGGCTGGCCAGGTTGTGCCATTCGTGGACGGTCTGGCCGTTGAACGTGCGCAGGTGGTCCTGCCAGACCTGGGCCACCACGGTGCCGTCACAGGGCCGCATCCGGACGATGGACGCCTCCAGTGCCTTCTCCGGCTGCATGCACATCCCGGGGAACTCGACGTTGACCAGTCGCGCGGTGGCCGCGGCGACGAAGTCGAGCCGCCACTGGCGGGCGCTCGCGGGTTGGGAGTCCGGCTTGCGCTGGACCACGGCCGCGCCGGGCACATTGCTGGACTCGGCGAGCACCAGGTTGCTGTGCACGGCGGTGAGCGACAGCGCGAACGGCGTGACCGTCGCCTGGGCCGGCGCGGCGCCGACCGTGACGCCGGCGGCGATCGCCGCGCCGGCCGCGAGGACGGTCAGCATCCGGCGGACCCGCGTGAACATGGTCATGAGCGTGTTCCTTTCGCATCGGGTGACCGCCACCGCGGCGGCCGTTGCCCACGGTGCGGCGGCGGGGCGCGGCCCGGCCATCGCGCCGCGCGCAACTGCCTGCGAACTGCCTGCGAGGTACCGCGCGGTGCGCACGGCGCGGCGCGGCCGTGTCGGGTGGGCGACGCGACGCCGTCGGGTTCAGGCGGACGGGCCGAGCGAGGCGAGCAGCTCCCGCAGCCCCGCGCCGAGGTCGTCCTCGGTGAGCAGCCGGGCGCCGGTCCGGCGCTCGTGGTCGAAGCGGGCCGCGCCGAGGGCGGTGCGGCAGCGCTGCCCGGTCGCCGCGGCCGGCCGGATCAGCGGCGGCTGCCGGTGGTCGTGCCGGTCGCCGAGCGCCAGGACGACGCCGAGCAGCCGCGCCGCCGTGGCCGGCTCGCGGTCGGCGGCGAGCGCCGCGTGCGCCTCCACGATCGGTGCCAGCTCATGTTCCAGCCGGCCGACCCGCAGCGCCGTGACCGCCTCCGCGAGGGCGTCGGCGCCGCTGCCGGCGCGCCCGCCGGCGTGCTCGATCAGGCTCTGCCGGGCCCGTACCATGCCGCGCAGCTGCTGGTCGTCGCCGACCACGGGGAACAGTGCCAGGGCCCGGTCCATCGCCGACACGGCCGCGGCGAGGTCGCCGCCGGCCAGGCTGGACACGGCGATGCCGGACAGCGCGTTGACCCGCAGCCCGGCGTGCCCGCCACGCTCCAGCGCCGCGTCGGCCCGGGCGCCGAGCGTGGCCGCCCCCGGCCAGTCGCCCTTGTGCAGCGCGATCTCCGCGAGGTTCATCAGGGTCCGGCCGATGTCGACGTCGCCGGTACCGGCCCGCTGCTTCACCACCAGGGCGGCGCGCATGCACCGCTCGCCGGCGGTCAGGTCCCCGGCCATGACGTGCGCACCGGCCAGGTTGTTCAGCGCGTGGCCGAGGGCCCGGTCGTCGCCGGCCGCCTCCGCCGCCCGCACCGCGTCCCGGTCGTGCCGCACCGCGGCGTCGAGGTCACCGGCGGCCGCCGCGGAGATGCCGAGCACCAGCGCGGCCAGCGCGTGTCCGCCGTGGTCGGCGGGTGGCAGCGCCCGCACCGCCCGGGTGGCCAGGCGCGCCGCGTCGTCGAAGTCGCCCAGCGCCTGCGCGCAGCGGGCGGCCCGCAACAGCGCCCGCACCGACCCGGCGACACCGGCGCCGGCCAGCGCCGTGAGCGTCCCGCGCGCCTCGGTGAAGCGGCCGCGCAGCTCCGAGTAGCGGTACCAGGCGTCGACCGTGGCCGCGTCGACGACGTCCGGGGCGTGCCGTCGCGCCCACCACAGCGCGGCCCGCACGTTGTCCACATCGGCGTCCAGGCGGCCGTAGCCGGCGCCGTCCGGGCGGGCCGCCGCCGCGCGCAGCCGGCCCAGGTAGTGCTCGGCCGCGGCCCGCCGGGTCGCCGCCTCGTCGCGGCCGGCGGCGAGCAGCTCGCCGGCCATCTCCCGCATGGTGTCGGGCAGCACGTACCGTGACGCGTCCCGCTCGTTGCGGACCCGCAGCAGGTGCGCGTCGACCAGCTCGGCGACCGCGTCGAGCAGCCCGTCCCGCGACCCGCCGTGGTCACCGGCCAGCCGGTCGACCACCGCCTGCAGGTCGTCGGGGCGAACTCCGGCCGGGAAGGCGGCGAGCCAGGTGAACAGCCGGCCGGCCGCGGCGCCGACGACCTGCAGGCTGGCGGTGATGGTGGCGCGCAGCGAACGGTGCCGCTCGGGCAGGTCGGCCGCGCCGCCGGCCAGCTCCCGCAGCGGCCGGTCGAGCCTGGCCAGCAGCTCGGCGGGGGTCAGCAGCCGCATGCGGGCCGCGGCCAGCTCCAGCGCCAGCGGCAGCCCGTCCACGGTCCGGCAGATGGCCGCGACCGGTCCCGCGTTGTCGCCGGTCACGGCGAAACCGGGCGCCGCCTCGGCGGCGCGCCGGGCGAACAGCTCGACCGCGGCGGACGCCGGCAGCGGCTCCAGCCGCACCTGCCGCTCGCCGCGCAGCCGCAGCGCCCGCTGGCTGGTAACGAGCACGGTCAGGCCGGGGCACCGGGTGACCATCCCGGCCACCTCCGGCGCGGCCGCCACCAGGCGCTCGAACCCGTCCAGCACGAGCAGCACCCGGCGGCTGCGCAGCTGGACCGCGATCCGCTCCACCGCCGGCAGCCGGGAAGCGCCGCCGCACCCGACCGCCTCGGCGATCAGCTCCCCGGCCAGGCCCGGCTCGGCGAGTGTCGCGCAGTCCACCGCGTACACCTCGAGGCCTTCACGGCGCCGCAGCCCGGCGACGAGTTCGGCGGCCAGCCGGGACTTGCCCACGCCGCCGGGGCCCGTGACGGTCACGATCCGGTGGCGCCCGCCCAGCACCAGGTCGGTCAGCCAGCGCAGGTCCTCGTCACGCCCCACCATCGCGTCCGGTGCCGGCGGCGCCATGACGGCCGGCGCCGCGCCGGGGCGGAACGCGGCAGCGGCGAACGCGGCACGTTCGGGGCCGGTCAGGCGCAGCGCGTCGGCGAGGGCGACGACCGAGTGCCGGCGCGGCTGGGTGGCCGAGCCGCCCTCCAGGGCCCGCACGGCACGTTCGCTCAGGCCTGAGCGGGTCGCCAGCTCCCGCTGGCCGAGACCGGCCGCGGTCCGGTGCCGCCGCAGCAGCTCGGCGAACGGGCTCACCCGGCCGACCATACGACCCTGGCCGCACCCGCGCCGTCACCTATACGACGAACCCCGACCCCGGCCGCGCCGCGGCCCTGACCCGGTCTACCGGGCGCCCGGCGGGCGGAAGCCGACCTTCTGGTGGACGGCCTCGTCGATCTCCTCCGGGGTCAGCAGCACCACCGTCTCCGAGCCGACCGAGCCGGACGCGGCGGCGGTCAGGCAGACGGCGGCGGCCGCCGCGTTGTCGGGCAGGTCGGCGACGATGTACGTGTCCGTGCCGCCGAAGCCGAAGTGGAACGACTCCAGCCGGCCGCCGAGGCTGGCGAGGAAGCGTTCGGACTCCTTGGCCCGGCCGGTGCCGCCCTCGTCGAGCAGACCCCGGACGCCGTCGGTGGTGTAGGTGCTGCGGAACAGGTACTTCGGCATGCGCGTCACCTTCCTCAAGGGTGGTTGTCACGCCGTTCGCTGGCGGCGCCGGGGCGAAGATTTCCCCGGGCCGGCGGCACAAACCCGCGCGCCGGTGTCAGTCCCGGAATCCCCGCAGGACCTGCCACTGATCCCAGGCCAGCTCCGGCTCGAGATCGGCGTAACCCCGGCCGCGTTCGAGGTGCTGCGCGTCGGCGTGGGCCATCATCATGCAGGCACCCTCGTTGGTGACGCGCTCCACCTCGTCGCGGCGCAGCGGCCGGCCGGCGCGATCCTCGGCCGCGGTCAGCAGGACCACCAGCGGGGGGATGAACACGGGCCGTAGGTCACCCCGCGGGTCCGCGGTGCCGCCCTCGCCGCCCAGCCGCCAGGTGCCGAACGGGTTGTGGCAGGGGTGATCCGGCGGGTACCCGTCGTCGGGCCAGCGTTCGAGGCGGCGTCGCGGGGTGTCCAGGTCGGGCCGGAACGTGTCCCCGGTGACGAGCACGGGGTCCTCCGCCAGCTGGTACACGTTGAGCTCGCCCAGCAGCCGGTCGGCCTCCACCGGCGCGGCCTCGACCCGCGCGTCCGGCAACCCGAACACGTGCATGCCGCAGGACCGCGACCCGCCCTCGCCCTGCAGCACCACGACGGCGCAGCGGTAGAGCGCCCACGGGTCGCCGCCCTCGAGGGCCCGCACCCAGCGGGTGACCGGCCAACCGAGCTTCGACTGCTCGAGTCGTACGCCCAGCGCCCCGGCCTCACCCAGCGCGGCGATCAACGTCGCCACCGGCGCACCGAGGTACACCGGCAGATCCAGCAGCAGCGCGCTGCCCGCGGCGTCGACGGCATACTGCTCCTGCGGCGTCATCGTGCCGTAGCCGAACGCCTGGCCGAACGAGCCGTCGTTGGCCACCCACTCGCTCAGCGCGCGGAAGCCGAGGTCCGGCGAGGTGAGCGCCCCGCCGTCCAGCGTCAGACCGGACCGTCCGAGCGAGTCCTGCCACTGGGCCGGCGTCGCCGCGGTGCCCGGCACGAACAGCCGCACACCGTACACATGATCATCTGGCATGGGGCGGAGGGTAGTACCGCACCGCAACACCCTCCGTCGCCATGGCGAGCGGGCGTGCCGTCAGCCGCGGCGGCGGACCGTGGCGAGGAAGACCGTGCCGAGCCCGGCGAGCAGCACGGCGGTGGCGGTCAGCGCCTCGACCGGCCCGGTGAACGCACCGGCGAGCGCCAGCACGGCCACGATGATCCCGATCGCCGCGAACAGGCACGCCAGCGGGAACCACCGGGAACGGACCAACCGCCTCATCCGTCCATCCTGCCACCGCGCCCGCGACGCCCCGGTGCCCCGCCGTCCTGCTCCGGTCGGCGCGGGACGGCGGGGCGGCGGCCCGCTACTGGTGGTCGGTGACCCGGCTGAGCAGCCAGCTGATCACGGCGCGGGCCGCTCCGGAGAGCGTGCCCGTCACCGCCGCCAGGATCAGCCGGGACCGCCAGGCCGGCGCAGTGGTGTCTTGCATCGTGTGGCCTCCGTTCGGTTGTCTGCCGCACCCAGCTGACCAGCGGCGATCGCTGTCCGGCCACGGATCCGGACAACGCCGGAGGCTTTGTCCACCGGTCTACGATTGCCGGGTGACGATGGACCCGTCGTCGATCGAGACCGTGGCGGAGTTCGCGCACGGGCTGAACGCGCTGCGAGGCGGCCGTTCATATGCCGCGCTGAGCCTCGCGGCGAAGCGGCTGCCCGCCGGCCGGGGCGGGCCGCGGCACCTTCCGTCGAGCACGCTCAGCGACCTGCTGGGCGGCCGGTCGGTGCCGTCACGCGAAACGGTCGCCGCATACCTGGCGGCCTGTGGGCTGGACCCCGCGGCCGGCGAGGCGTGGCTCGCGGCCCGGGACCGCGTGGCGAACGTCGGATCGGTCCGGCCGGCCGGCGCGGTGCGCGTCCGTGACGCACAGCCGCGGCTGCTCGGTGTGCACGCGGCGATCCGCGTGGCCGAGCACGCCACCGAGCTGCCCCCGTACGTCGAGCGTGACTTCGACCCCGCCCTGCGGGCCGCGGTGACGGCGGCGTCGGCCCGCAGCGGCCTGGTCCTGCTGGTCGGCGGTTCGTCGGCCGGGAAGACCCGCAGCCTGTTCGAGGCGGTGACGGCGGCGCTGCCCGACTGGTGGCTGGCGCACCCCGCCGACGACGACGAGATCCGCGCCCTCGCGGCGCTGCCGGCCCGGCGCACGGTGGTGTGGCTGGACGAGCTGCAGCGCTTCCTGGCCGCGGCGCCGGCCGTGCATCAGCTCAGCCGCACGACGCTGGTGGTGGCGACGCTGTGGCCGCAGGAGTACCTGCCGCGGATCGTGCCCGGGCCGGCACCGACCCCGACCGAGACGCAGCAGCGGCGGCTGCTCGATGCCGCCGCGGTCATCGACGTGCCGGACCGGTTCGGCGCGGCGGAGCTGGCCCGGGCGCGGGCGCTGGCCGGCGACGCACGCATCCGGGTCGCCCTGGGCACCGATGACGGCGGGCTGACGCAGGTGCTCGCCGCCGGGCCGGCGCTCGTGCGCTGGTGGGAGCACGCGCCCGACCCGTACGCGAAGGCGACGATCACGGCCGCCCTGGACGTGCGCCGGCTCGGCGCCCGGCGGCCGGTGAGCCGGGAGCTGCTGGCGCAGGCCGCTCCCGCCTATCTCGACTCGGCCCACCTCGCGACCGCGCCGGCCGGCTGGCTCGACGGCGCGTTGGCGTACGCCTCCAGTCCGCTGCACGGTGCCGCGGCCAGCCTGTCGCCGGTGGCCGCCCGGCTCGGCCGGATCGCCGGGTACGCCGTCGCCGACTACCTGCACCAGCACGCCCTGCGGGTCCGCCGCGACGTCCAGGTGCCCGACGCGGTCTGGGACGCGATCGTGCGCCATCACGACCCGACGGACACCTCGGCGCTGGCCGCGAGTGCGTTGAGCCGGGCCAGGCACCGGCAGGCCGCCGCGCTGTACCGACGGGCCGCGGCGGCCGGCGACCCCTTCGCCGAAGCGGTCTTCGATGCCCGCATCACGCCGTTGCTGCCGCTGGACGAGCTGCGCGAGGAAGCCCTCGCCGGCAACGTCGGCGCCCGCCGCAGCCTGATCCTCCGCCTCGGCGAGCTCGGCATGATCGACGAGCTCATCGGCGTGGCCGCCGGCTGGCTCGACCGCGACGACACCGGATTCGCCTTCAGTGCCGTGCTGGCCGACCACCACCGCGTCGACGACCTGCGCCGCTTCGCCGGGTCCGGTTGCCCGGGTGCGGCGATGCGGCTCGCCGACCTGCTCGTCGAGCAGGGCCGGGTCGACGAGCTGCTGCAGCGGGCGACCGCCGGCGACCAGTGGGCCGCCGGGAAGCTGCCACCGTGCTGCCGGCCCAAGGCCGCACCGAGGACCTCATCGCGTTCCTGCGCCGCGACGCCGGCCGGGGCGCCAGGCAGTCGTACGAGCGGCTCGTCGCCCTGCTGGCCGCGGAGCGTCGCATCGACGAGCTGGCGGAGCTGGCCCGTGACGACCTGAGACAGGCGCTGCCGGCCGCGGTCCAGGCGCTCGTCGACGCCGGCGATCTCGAAGCGGCGGTCACGCTGCGGATGCGGCTCACGCCCGGGGATCGGTACAGCCGGCGGGACCTCGTCAATTGGCTGTGGCGTCATGGCCGCGTCGACGAATTGCGCACGCTCGCCGACGCCGGCGACGAGGACGCCGGCCACGAGCTCGTCGATCTGCTGGTCACCGCCGGTCGCACCGAAGAGGCCGTCGCGCTGCTGCGCGCCCGGCCCGCAGCGGACCGGCGATCCGGCAAGCTGCTGGCTACGCTGCTCAGCGTCGCCGGCCGTACCGACGAAGCGATCGCGCTGCTGGCCGGCCGCGGCACCCACCCCGACCTCCTCGCCGACCTCCTCGCCGGGCAGGGCCGCTTCGACGAGGCCATCGCGCTGCTGAGCGGACGGGCGGACGGCGGTGAGCACCTCGTCGGCATCCTCGGCCGGGCCGGCCGACTGGACGTGCTGCACCGCATGGCACGCGACGGCAACCGGTTCGCCATCGAGCAACTGTTCGTCCAAGGGCAGGTCGACGAGGCGATCGAATGCATGCGGCTGGTCGCCGTCCGCGTGCCGGAGCGCAACGGCAACTGGGTCGCGGGCGAGCTGCTGATCGAACTCATGACCAAGGCCGGCCGGATCGACGACGCCATCGCGGTGCTGCGCGAGCGCACCGCGGCGGGCAGCTGGGTCGCGATGCGTCTGCTGGTCGACCTGCTCAAGACCCACGTGTCCGCCGAGGACGCGATGGACCTGCTGCGAAGCCGCGCCGCCGCCGGCAGCACCACCGCGCAGGACTGGCTGATCAACATGCTGGCCAACCACGACGGCATCGACGAACTGCGAGACATCGCCGACCGGGGGAGCGATCATGCCCGCTTCCGGCTCGCCTCCCTGCTGGCCCGGCACGGCCACGTCGCCGAGCTCCGGCAGCGGTCCGACGCCGGGGACGTCGATGCCGGCACGCACCTGTCCGAGCTGCTCGCCGCGCAGGGCCGCCTCGAAGAGCTGCGCGGCGAGGTTGCCGCCGGCACCCGGGGCGCCATGGAGCTGCTCCCGGTCGTGGAGTCGCGGACCGCTCCGCCGACCCGCGGCGGCGCCCCGCCGCGGAACCCTCCCATGCCCTGACCTGCCCGCCGCCGGGCGCGGGTCAGAACGGCACGGCGGTGGTGAGCAGGCCGGTGCCCGTGCCGCGGCCGGAGACGATGCGGCAGAAGTCCAGCGCGTCGAGGGTGATGGGTTCGCCGCCGGTGTCCCAGGCGCCGCCGGCGGGGCCGGTCAGGGTCAGGCGGAACGGCTGGTTGTGGCGTTGCGCCCAGTCCCGCACGACGTCGGCGACGAGGCGGCCGTCGTGTTCGGCGTCGGGTCGCGGGTCGAGACCGGTGGCGGCGCAGATGTCGAGCCGGTGCATGAACGGGTCGCGGGTCAGGATCACGTCCACCAGGTACGCGAACGTCCACCGCTCCAGGTGACCGCCGACCAGCTGCGCCTCCGGCATGCTGCGGCCGCGCAGGAACCCGGGGACGCGGGCCCGGCCGCGGACCGCTTTCGGGGCCAGGTCCCGCCAGCGCTGCAGCAGCTCGGCGGTGCTGAGGCCGGCGGTGCGCCGGACCTGCAGTGCGGTCAGGTGGTCGATCGAGACGGGCGCCTTGGCCTTGCGTGCCTGGCGCATGGACGTGGCCATCTGCCCGACCAGCTGCGGCAGGCTGCTCATCATCTGCATCATGCCGAGCATGTGGCCGGCGGTGTCGCGGACGTCCCAGCCGGTGTTCACGGTCGGCGCCGACCAGTGGTGCGGCTCGAGGCGCGCCAGGAGGTCGGCGCACCGGGTGTACTCGTCGGCGGCGAGGCGCATCGCCGTGTCGCGATCCAGGCCGGGCCGCTGGGGCGCGGCGTCGCTCCTGGGTAACGCCTGCATCGTCATGGCCTGCTCCGTTCATCGGTGATGCCGACGTTGTCGGCGAACATGTCGATGGCCCGGTCCAGCAGCGCTGACCAGCGCGTGCCGCCGGGGTCGTTGGCGAGTTGGGCGTCGATCATGCCGGAGACGATGGCGACGAAAAGGTCGATGTCGTCCTGGCGGTGCACGCCGTGCCGGGCCATCCGGGCGACGAAGTCCTGCATGACCGCCATGGACGGCGCGTAGGCCTGCGGGCTCGGGGTGAAGTCGGGCAGCGTGCGCAGGTTCATCAGCTGGTGCCGGGCCGGGAACGCGACCGCGAAGTCGAAGAACACGCGGGCGTAGTACCGCATGGCGGCCCGGCTGGTGCCCGGTTCGCCGGCCTCGGCGGTCTTCGTGTGCTCCAGGTACTGGGTCCAGGCGTCGCCGAACATCGCGTCGTAGATGGCGTTCTTGGAGGCGAAGTGGGTGTACAGCGACGGCGGCCGCATCCCCACGGCGTCAGCGACGTCGCGCAGGGTCACCTGCGCCAGCCCTTTGTCCCGCGCGACCTGCCACGCGGCGTCGACGATCTCTCGACGGGTCTCCGAACGTCGTTCGGTCTTCCTATCGCGATTCGGTTTGCCTAACACGATTAGGAGTGTGGGCCGGCGCGGCGGGTCGTGTCAAGCCGATCCCGAAGGTCCGCGGCCGGGAGCGGCCGACAAAACGGTGCACGGCTGAGGCGCGGTGGTCACCGTGCCTCAGCCGTGCCGTGTGCGGATGTCCGGTCAGCCTGCGCTGCAGGAAACCGAGGGCCAGTTCCACTGGCCGTTGGCCATGATGGTGACCCCGAAGTTGTTGCCGCTGCCGTTCGGTTTGCCGACCATCACGTACTGGCTCGGCCAGGTCGCGTTCACGTTCCAGGTCGAGCTGATCGTCGCCGGCGCCGGGACGTTCATCGTCACGGTCCAGTTGTTGGTGCCCGACACCGCCACGTTGAGGTTGTAGCGGTCGCTCCAGCGCTGGCCGGCGGACAGGGTGGCCGTGCAACCGCCGCCACCGCCGCCACCGCCGCCGCCACCACCGCCGCCACCGCCGGAGCCCTCGCTCACGGTGATGTTCGAGCTCACGTTGCTCTGGTACCCCTCAGTGGCCATGATCTGGTAGTTCGGGGTGCCGATCTGCAGGCCGGCGTTGCGCCACGCGTTGAAGTGGTTGCCCACGTTGATGGTGCCGCCGGTGCGCTTGCTCTGCCGGACGCTCCAGTACTGGTAGAACGTCGCCGTGCCGATGATGGACGGCTGGTTCACCCGCTGGGTGCGGT
>NZ_JNYJ01000053.1 GCF_000716715.1 Dactylosporangium aurantiacum
AGGGTGGTGGCGGCGAGTCCGGTGCCGATGAGGGTCGCGGTGCGGGTGGCGGTGCGGGTGGTGCGGGTGGGGGTGGTGGTGCTGGCCATGGTGACCTCCGGTGGTTGGCGGGCCGGCCCGGTGCCGGTCCCACCCACAGGTCGAACGGGACCGGCCCCGGATCGACAAGCCGCCCGAACTTTTTCCGCGACCCGGCTACCGCGCCGCCCGGTCGATCGCCTCGCGCAGGACCCGTTCGAACTCCGCCGGCGCCGACAGCATCGGGAAGTGGTCGCCCTCGGGCACCTCGATGAGCGCCGCGTGCGGCGCCTGCGCGGCGATGCGGCGCGCCCACAGCCGCGTGGCGGCGAGGTCCCGCCCGCCGACGACCACGTCCACCGGGACGCTCAGCTCGGCGAAACGGGTCTTCACCGGCGGGTCCAGGTCCGCGCCGAGCGACTCCGGCAGCTCGATCCAGTGGGCGTTCGCCAGCTGCAAGCCCACCATCTTGCGCCGCTCGTCCGGCCCGAGCGCCGCACCCCAGGTGCCGATGTCGGCCGCGGCGTACGCGCCGAGCCCCTCCTCGGCGAGGAGCCGCCCGAGCCGGGCGAAATGCCCCCGCATCTCCTGCCGGGCGGCGGCCTCCTCCGGCGTCGGGTCGGGGAACTCACCGAACGCGCCGCCCACCGCGACCACCCGGACCACCCGCTCCGGCGCCGCGCACGCGAACGCCAGCGCCCGCCGCGCCCCGTCGGACACGCCGACCAGCACCGCCCGCCGTACCCCGGCCGCGTCCAGCACCGCGGCGATGTCGTCGACCTCCCGGTACGGCCCGGCCGCCCGCGACGACAGCCCCATGTCGCGGAAGTCGAACACGGTGACCCTCGCCAGCGACGCGAGCCACCCGACGGTCGAGTCCCACATCCGCAGGTCCGCGGCCCCGGCGTGCAGCAGCACCACGTCGGGGCCCGCACCGTGGGTGCGGCTGTACAGGTAGCCGCCCGGAACCTCGACGAACCGCTCGATCACCACGACCCCCGACGCTGAGACTGCCCGCAACGCCCGGTGCCGATGTACCCCCGTGGCGGCCGTAGCAGCGTACGTCACCGGGGGATGGGCAGCTCGCGCAGCGGGTCGCCGCCGTCGATGAACAGCCGGGCGCCGGGGGTCGTCGCCGCGGCGACGCGCCGCAGCACCCGTTCGCCCGGCGCGGTTGTCGGTTTGGGGCGGGTGCCGTTCGTCATCGGGGTATGACTCTCAACGAGCAGGCCGTCGCAGCGGAGCCGGTCGTGCCGACGCCGGCCGGGCGGTGGGCCGTGACCGCCGTGTTCTTCCTCAACGGGCTCACGCTGTCGACGTACATCGTGCGGGCGCCGTCGTTCAAGGAGGCCTACCGGCTGACGGACGGGCGGTTCGGGCTCACCGGCCTGCTGTTCGCGGTCGCCGCGCTGGCCTGCATGCAGGTCATCGGGCCGCTGACGGCGCGGGTGGGTGCCCGGGCGGTGCTGCGGGTGACCCTCGCCGTCATGCCGCTGCTGCTGGCCGGGATCGCCGTCGCGCCCGGCGCGTGGTGGTTCACCGCCCTGGCGCCGGTGCTCGGCGCGGTGCACGGGGCCACCGACGCGGCGATGAACACCAGTGCGGTCGCCGTCGAGCGGCGGGCCGGGCGGCCGGTGCTCAACGGCTGCCACGCGGCCTGGAGCATCAGCGCGGTCGTGGCCTCGCTGGCCGCCGCCGCCCTGGCGCACGCCGGGGTGTCGCTCGTCGTCCACCTCGTCACCGCCGGCGGCCTGCTGCTGGTCGCCGGTCTCGCGGTCGGTCCGCGGCTGCCGGAGGCCGGTCGGGTCGAGGCCAGGGCCGGCGGCGCCGGCCCGTGGACCGGCTGGAGCGCCGCCCTGCTGGCGCTGGGCCTGACCGCCACCGCGCTCATGGTGCTGGAGGGGGCGGTGCTCGGCTGGGGCGGCATCTTCCTGCACGAGGAGCGGCACGCCACGCTCAGCCTGGCCGCGGCCGCGATCACCGCGTTCACCGGCGGGCAGACCGCGGGCCGCCTGGTCGGTGACCGGCTCACCGGCCGCTGGGGCGGCAACCCGGTGTTCCGCGTGGGCGCGCTGATCGCGGCCGGAGGGCTGGCGGCCGCCGTACTGACGCCGCACCCGGCCGTGGCGCTGGCCGGTTTCGCCCTGGCCGGCCTGGGCTCCTCGGTGCTGATCCCGTTGACCTTCAGCGCGGTCGGCCGGCTGCCGGGCGCCCACGCGGCGACGCTGATCTCGCGGCTGACCACGTTCACCTACACCGGGATCCTGCTCGGTCCGGCACTCATCGGCTGGACCGCCGGGCAGGCCGGCCTCGCCGCCACCATGGCCGCGCTGATCCCCCTGCCGATCGTCGTGGCGCTGGTACCCCGGCCGCCGGAGACCCGCCTACCATGATCAGGTGCCGCCGTGTATGGACGTGTATGTGTGGGTGCCGCAGCGCCGGCCCGGCACCGTGACCGCCTTCGTCGACCGCTACGTCGACCGGGCGAACCCGAGTGACGAGCGCCTTGCCGCGTTCATCCGGGCGTACGGTGGAGGAACGGCCGACGACGCGGACCGGTCCGCGCTCGACGAGCTTCGCCGCGACGCCTCCGACCCCGGGTTGTCGCTCTACCTCAAGGCCCGCGGGTACTACCACGCGATCATGACGGTGACCGGTGAGGGGGCGCTGGTGCTCGGGTTGAGCATCGACGATCCGGACGGCTCCGCCGCCGTGGCGGCGCAGGCCCGCGCGTTGCTGGACGCGCTGCGGGAGGAGTTCGACGCGCCGGCCGGACGCGCCGGGGTGGAGCTGGAACCGGCCCACTCCCGCCAGGAGTGGGACGACGAGGCCACGGTGCTGTTCCGGTCCGGCGCGATCGCTGACGGTACGTCCGGTTGAGCGCGGTCGAGCTGCTCCGGGAGCGGGCCGGGACGTTTCGCCGGCTGGCCGCCGAGTACGCCATCCCCGTCGTCATCGGCGACCCGGTGCCGCTGCCGCGCAACCCGGCGCTCCCGGTCGGGCTGTACGACGTGTTCGACGTGGTCGGCACCGTCGACACCGGCGACCTGCGGTTCGCGCCGCCCGAGGAGGTGCGCACCCTCGAGGCGTGGCGCGACCGCGTCGTCGACGAGGAGTGCCCGCTGGGCGACCCGCCGGCCGTCGGCGAGGGGTACGTCGTGTCGGGCGACGCGACCATCGCCGTCGGCGACGTCTCCCTCGACGTCACCGACGGCAGCGTCTACTGCATCGACGGCGACAGCTACCGGTTCTACTGCATCGACGGCGCCGGCCTGGACGAGATCGAGGTCGACGAGTTCGCCCCCGACCTGCCCACGTTCTTCACCCGGTACGTGTTCGGTCCCGGGTACCCGCACCTGGCCGCGACGGTGTGCGGTCTGCGGCCGTACCGGACGCGCAAACACCGCTACGTCGCGCCCTGGATGCGCCTGCTCGTCGCCGCCGGGGTGATCGACCCGCCCGGCCGGGAGCGACCGCAACGGTTCGGCGACGCCACCGATGAGTTCGCGCGGATCCGGTTGAAGCCCCGCCGTGGCGCCGGGTAGGAGCGGCGGTCCACGCCGGGTCAGGCGGTGCCGTACCGTGCACGCATGACGCGTCGATCGCATGCGCTGCTGGGCGCGACCGTGCTGATGTCGTTGCTGGCCGGCTGCGCCACGGTGCCGTCGCAGCCGCAGTCCGCGCGGCGGCTCGGCCCGCCGAGGTCCGCGTCGCCGGGGTCGTCAGCGGCGCCGGCCGGCGGCACGTGCGCCTGGGCGCCGGTCCCGGCGGGGGAGGCGGACGTCAAGAACGTCGGCACGCCGCCGGCCTCGGTCCGCGGCGCCGGCAAGGCCGTCATGACCCTGACGACCAGCCTCGGCACCGTCGAGATCACGATGGACGCGAAGGCCACCCCGTGCACGGTGGCGAGCTTCGCCTACCTGGCGGGCAAGAAGTTCTTCGACGGCGGCCCGTGCCACCGCCTGACCACGCAGAACCTGTTCGTGCTGCAGTGCGGCGACCCGTCCGGCACCGGCCGGGGCGGTCCCGCGTACCAGTACGGGGAGGAGAACCTCGGCGCGGCCGCCGGGTATCCCCGCGGCTCGGTGGCGATGGCCCGCAAGCAGGAGCCCGGCACGAACGGCAGCCAGTTCTTCATCAACTACAAGGACAACCCGCTCCTGCCCGCGGACTACACCCCGTTCGGCACGGTCACCAAGGGCATGGACGTCATCGACGAGGTTGCCGCCGGCGGCGTCGGTGAGCAGACCAACGGCCCGGGCGACGGGACCCCGAAGACCGGCGTCGTGCTGCGGCAGGTGACCGTCGTGTACAGCTGACCCGGCGGCGGGGCGCCGGTGCGGCGCCCCGCCTGACCGGTGGTCACCAGGCGATCGCCTGTTCCCACATCCGCACGTACGCCTCGGCCCCGGCCATCAGCTGCTGGCGCAGCAGCGCGCTGTCGCCGCCGGCCTGCTGGATGAGGTCGGTGGTCCAGTCGGCGAACAGCCCGTACTGCGCGGCGCCGTCGGTGTTGACGTCGAAGGTGCGCGAGCCGAAGACCTGCTTGGCCACGGTGGTGCCGTTCGGCGCGACGAACGGGTAGCGCAGGGGGTCCGCCGCCGCGCCCGGGCGCGGGTTGGCCTGGTCGCCGAGGCCGTTGACGTCGGTGCCGTAGCCGTAGCCGGTGATGGCGCCGCCGTGCGGGGCGGCCCGGTTGGCCCGCCACTCGCCGAGGAACTCCGGCACCGAGTTGGCGTACGAGGCGACGAACCCGCCCAGCGCGAGCATCCGGTCGATCATGGTCGGGTCCGACCAGCTGTGCACGGACGCCACACCCGGGTAGTGGGCGGCGGCGGCCATGTCGAGCACGGCCTGCGCGGTCTTCACGCTCATGTGGTCGACGTGGATGATCATGCCGCGGTCCATCATCTTCTGGATGAGGTACCGGCCCAGCGGCGTCAGCCCGCGGGTGTTGCAGATCTTGCCGCTGGGGTACACCGGCAGCACCGCGCCGGGCGGCAGGCTCACGACGCCGAAGCTCAGCAGGCGCACCAGGTCGTCGCTGACCAGCGGCTGCTCGTTGTCGGCCGGGCCGGTGCAGCTGGTGGCGGTCCACCAGTGCCCGGTGGACAGCAGGTTGCCCAGGTTGACGAACGCCCCGGTGAGGCCCGAGTCGAAGCGGGTGCCGCCGAAGGCGTTGTCGAACTTGTGGACCGGGTACAGGCCGGAGACGCCGATCGCCTGCAGCTCGTCGAGGCCGGCGTCGATCTGGGCGGTGGTGCACTGCGGGACGTCGTTGAGCTCGCGGCAGCCGAAGATCTCGGAGTTCTCGACCCCGATCGTCACGGCCAGCTTGCCCTGCGCGGCGATGCTGCGCACCTGCGCCGGTGTGGTGGCGATGCGGAACCAGCCCTTGCCGGCACCGCCGTTCTGCGCGTCGATGTAGTCCTGCATCGAGTACAGGTAGCGGGACTGGACCCGGATCTGGTCCATCTCGTCGCAGGAGGTGTCGCGGTACGGGAACAGCTCGCAGATGGCCCGGTTCGCCACGAGCAGCGCGTTGAGCACCCGCTGGCCGGCCCGCCAGGACCGTTCGATGCCGCGGTAGTAGGACTGCTCGTGCAGCAGCGAGTTGTGCTGCGGCCAGTCGCCGAAGGTGGGCCAGCCGTCCTCCGGTGAGTTCGCCGCGTCGGTGCCGCCGACGATCGCCTCGAACAGCGCGCCGACGTTGAGGCTGCGGTGGGTGTCGCAGCCGGCCAGGGCGACCTGCACCCCGCCGGGCGCCCACGCCTCGCCGCAGTGCATCTGGCCGCCGAACGCGGCCGCGGCGGTGATGTGGGCGTGCGCGTCGATCGTGCCGACGAGCCGGCCGCTGCCGTCCACGCCGGGCGCGGCGGTGCCGGTGACGGCCGGATCGATGTCGGGCACGGTGGCGCACCCGGACGCGGTGGCCAGCGCGACGGTGTACGACGAGCCGGCCGCGCCGAGGCTCCACAGGAACGAGCCCATGGTCTGGCCGGTGGCGGTGGCGACGAACCGGTACCGGTCGCCGGTCTTGGTGACGGTGAAGTCGGCGCGGTCGCCGTAGGAGTCGCCGGCCATGATGAAGCCGACGACGCTCTGGTACGCGGGTTTGCCGTCGGAGCCGATCAGCTCGTAGCGGCCGAGCTGGGTCGCCTCCAGCCGGAACGACGTGGCCCCGGAGGCCGACGAGGTGAAGGCGTAGCCGGCGCCGCTGCGCACGACGTAGCCGACGGCGCTGGAGCCGTTGTAGACGCGCAGGGAGGCGCAGGTGCCGTCCAGCGCGTCGGCGTTCGCGGTGATCGCGGCGGCCGAGGCGGTGGGGACGGCCACGACCGTGGTCGCGACGAGCGAGAGAAGGATGCCGGACGCCAGTGTGGTCCGGCGGGACGGATGGCGCAGTGACAGGGACATGATGGCGGTGCCCCTTCAAGCGTGCCGGAACGCACGATCCCGGCGGGCCGGTGTGAGGTCAGATCAGCGTCCGATAGACGTAGGCCACTGTCAACAGGAAACGAGAATCTTTCGGTTTTGACGGACCGTGACCGGCGGGGGCGCCGCGCCGGGGGCGGACGGCCCGCCCGCCCCCGGCGGCGTGGTTCAGGAGCCGGGCGGCGGCGGTGGCGGCGGGTCGACCGCGATGCCGATCTGCGCCCTGGTGGAGAAGTTGCCGGCGCCGTCGAAGGCCCGGACGGTGACGATGTACGTGCCGTAGCCGCTGTACGGCACGTACGCGGTGGTGTTGCCGACCAGGGCGGTGACGACACCGTTGAGGGCGACCTCGTAGCCGGCGACGAACTGGTCGTCGCGGGCCGCGGTCCAGCCGACGGTCCAGTAGCCGTCGGTCGGGCCGCGCAGGGTGAGCGCCGTCGGCGGCCCGGGCGGGGTGGTGTCCGGCGGGGTGCCCAGCCCGAGCACGGCGAAGGGCGAGCGGTTGCCGGCGGCGTCGACCGCCCGTACCCCGAACGACATCACCATCGGCGGCGGAACGCCCATGCTGTAGCTGGTCGTGGTGACGGTCGCGATCGGGGCGGTGCCGGTGTTGTTCCAGATCTCGTAGCCGGTCACGCCGCGGTCGTCGGTCGACGCGGTCCAGGTGAGGGTGAACGTGGTGCCCTGAATGGTGCCGCGCAGACCGCCCGGGGTGCTCGGCGGCCGCACGTCGCGGGCCGGTGGGCTGCTGCCGTCGCACGGCGCGGCGTTGAGCCGGCAGCCCTGCGGGGTGCCCAGGCCGGCGGCGATCCAGCCGAAGCTGGTGGAGGCGCCCGGGGCGAGGCTCGCGTTCCACGAGGCGCCGACGACGACGTGGTGGTTGCCGGAGCTGGTGAGCGTGGCGTTCCAGAGGTTGCTGATGCTCGTGCCGGCGGGCAGGTCGAACTCGACCCGCCAGCTGGGCAGGGTGGTGGCGCCGCCGTTGGTGACGGTGAACCGTCCTGAGTAGCCGGTGGGCCACACGCTGTCCTGGTGGAACACGGCGGTGGGTGTGGTCGCGGCGCGGGCGGGCGCCGGGCCGAGCGTGGTCGCGAGGACGGCGGCGACCACGGCCGCCCGCGACAGGAATCGATTCATATCGATGACGATACGGCGGCGGCGCAACCTGGGCGGCCGGTGACGGGGTACGTCCGCCAAGAGCATACCGCACCCACCGGCGCTGGACACTCGGGCGAAAAGCCCTGTTGAGCTGGGGTTTTGTCGTCGTACGGTGGTCGCTCCCGACGAACCGGAGGTTCATGTTGCTCGATCCCGGCATGGTGACGTGGGCGCGCGTGGTCCTGCTGCAGGACCGGCCGCGACGGTACGAGCTGGTGCAGGCGTACCGCATCATGACGACAGTGCGACCGCAGGTCTACCGTCCCCGGCTGGCCCGTGCCCTCGGTGACCTGGTCGACGGGTTCACCGCCGCGGCCCCGGCGGACGCCGTCGAGGAGCTGCTCACCGAGGCCGCCACGAACCTGCTCACCTGGGCGCGGGAGCTGGTGCGCACCGGGCCCGACGTGCTCGGCGAGGTGGTGGCGCGGCAGCGCCGCCGGCGCGCCGTGGACGACGGCCCGGACTGGGACCTGCTCGCCGTGGCCGTGGCCCTGGAGGAGGCGGGCCGCGCCGACGCCGCGCTCACCGCCGTGCAGGAGCTCGTCGCCGTCGAACGCCGCCGGCGCCCGGTGCCGCGTGCCCGGCTCGCCCTCGCCCTCACCCACGCCGCGGGCCTCCTCGAGCGCCGGGAACGCGCCTACGACGCCGCCGCGCTGCGCGCCCGGGCCGAGCCGGGCGCGGGCCCGCGCAGCAACGGCATCGCCGAGCGGCTCGCCGGCGTCCCACGACCGGCCGCCGCCCGCAAGCCCGGCCGCGGCGTGCCGGGCAACAGCAGGACCCCGGCGGCCAGCAGGTGACACCGGGCGGCTGACACGGGGCGCGCGCGGGTCACGGGCAGCCGTGGCCCGCGCACGCCCGCTGCCGGGCGAGTCCGCGTCGTCGTAGATCCCGGTGTACCGCGGCGGCGCGCAGCTCCGCACCTTCGTGCGGCTACGGCACCGCGGGATGGATTTCCCCGTGGTACATGCCGAGCAGGGGCGCGACCAGGGCGGCCACCTGGGTGAGCAGGAACCAGCCGACGGCCAGCGCCGCGACCAGCGCGAGGGCGGCGCCCGGCCCGGCCCGCCCGGCGGCCACCAGCCGCCCGACCGTCGCCGACCGGGTCCGGAACCCGCCGGTGAACGCCGCCACCACGAGCAGCGCCACGGCGAGCGCGGCGAACACCGAGCACAGCACCGGCCCCACGTACTGGGCCGTCCACGCGAGGCCGTCGTGCAGCCACCCGAGGTCGAACGGCGGGTCCATGTCCGGCAGCCGCGCGCCGCGCCACCACCCCGGCCCGTACGTGGCGAGGGGGTAGCACACGGCCGCGGCGACGGCGGACAGGACCAGCGCACTGCCGCCCGCCGGGTACTGACGCTCGGACACCGGCATCGACTCCTCCGGATACGACGCTACCGCGCCGGACCCGGCCGGCGACGCCGCCGGCCCGCCGATTCACCGCAGGTGCACGATCCGGCGGCGGGCGCGCTCACCGGAAGATCGGGTTCCACTCCTCCTGGCGCACGATCTTCACACCGGGCGCCCGGTAGTACGGGTCGTCCTCGACGATCGCGTCGAGCTCCTCCGCGGTCACGTCGAAGACCAGCAGGGCGCCGCGCTCGTCGGAGTACGGCCCGGCGAGGACCACCCGGCCGGCCTCGTGCAGCACCCGCAACCGCTCCCGGTGCGCCGGCCGCAGCGCGAGCCGGTCGGGACTACCGTCGAAGGCCAGTTCAAGCAGGTACACGCCGACCATCGTAGGGGAGGCCGGCCCTACCCGTGCCCGGCGGTCGCCGGCGCCACCTCGGGACAGGTCGCTGCGCACCGGGGTGAGGCGTCCGGAGCCGGACGATCATTCCGGCGTCGTGGCGCACACCCCCGCCCGGCGCGCTCAGCGCAGGATGACGTAATTGGCCATGTCGACGACCGGGCGGTAGCCGAGCGCGGCATAGATCTTGTTCGAGGTCGGGTTCGCCTGGTCGGTGAACAGGCAGACCCGGGCGCCGGCGGCCCGCAGTCGGCGGGACACCTCGGCCACGGCGTTGCTCGCCCAGCCGTGGCCGCGCAGCTCCGGCGGCGTGTACACGGGGGCGACGCGGGCCACGCCGTACACCGGCGGGGTCGCGCCGGTGAGGCTGACCGGCGTGCCGGTGCCGTCGAGCCAGAACCAGTACTGCCCCTCGCCGATGCGGCGCAGCAGCTCCGCCCGGTCCGGCATGACGTGCACGCCGGTGCCGCGGGGGCGGCCCGCCTGCTCGTCGGCGTCGCCGAGGAACGCCTCGACCCACCGCTCGACCAGGTCGATGTCCTCGCCGGTCACGGCCGCGAGCCGGCCCGGCACCGGCGGCGGCGCGACGAGGTCGCCGAGCTCGTGCAGCCGGGTGTGGATCCGGACCTCGGCGCGGCCGCCGGTGAGGCGGGCCAGCTCGCCGGCGCACCGCCGCGCGGCGGGCAGCGCGCCGTGGACCGCGAGGGTCTCCTCGCCGCGCTCGTGCAGGGCCCGGGCCACCGCGACGGCCGCGTCGTCGGGCATCGGCAGCAGGAACAGCGGGTGCGGCGGCTCCGGCGCCGACCGCATGCCCGCCCCGACGACGGCGCCGGCGGCGTCGCGCACGACCAGCCACCAGAAGTGCCGCGGCGGCCCGCCGGACGGCCAGGTCCGCGGCCGGTGCGCGTTCACGGTCACGACCGTGCTGATGACCGGGTCCGCGGCCAGGTGGTCACCGGCGGCGGCGAGGAACTCCGCGGCGTCCGTCGTGAACTGCAGCGTGCTCATGCCGCCACCTTCGCTGCGCTCCGGCGTCGGCCTGAGCTCCGCCCTGAGCCCATGATTCGCTTCCCTCCGCTGCGCTCCGGTTCGCTCATGCCGTCGTACCGTAGCCAACACCGCACCGCGGGTGCACGGATTTACCGCCGTGGCACCATGTCCGGATGATCGTGCTGGTTCCGGGCGACCCGCTGCGCCCCCGCCGCCCCGACGAGCACTTCGCCGCCGAGGCCGACGCCGCCCGCGCGGCCGGCCTGGACGTGGCGGTCGTGGACCACGACGCGCTGGCCACCCCCGACGGGGCGCGACGGGCGGTCGCCCGGGTGCCCGAGGGCACCGGGACCGCCGTGTACCGCGGCTGGATGCTGCCCGCCGGGCACTACCCGGCGTTCGCCGCCGCCCTCGCCGCCCGCGGCGTCACCCTGCGCACCGGCCCCGGCCAGTACCGGCAGGCGCACGAGCTGCCCGGCTGGTACCCCGCGCTGGCCGCCGTCACCCCGGCCTCGGCGTGGACCACCGGCGACGACCGCGACGGCTTCGACCGTGCGGCGGCGACCCTCGGCCCCGGCCCGGCGGTCCTGCGCGACTACACCAAGTCGATGAAGCACCACTGGCACGAGGCGGCGTACATCCCCGACCTCGCCGACACCGCCGCCGCGTGGACGGTCGCGTCCCGCTTCCGCGAGCTGCGCGACGACGACTTCACCGGCGGCTTCGTCCTGCGCCGGTTCGAACCGTTCGGCACCGCCGAGGTGCGCACCTGGTGGCGCGGCGGCGCCTGCCGGCTGATCGGCCCGCACCCCGACACCCCGCACGACGCGCCGCCCGCCGGCCTGGACCTGTCCACCGTCGCGCCGCTCGTCGCCGCCCTCGACCTGCCATTCGTGACGGTCGACCTGGCGCTGCGCACCGACGGCGAATGGCGGGTCATCGAGCTCGGCGACGGCCAGGTCAGCGACCGGCCGTCCACGGTCGACCCGGGCACCTTCGTCACGGCCGTGCTGTAGCCGGCGCCGGTCGGCGTCAGCGCAGGGTTTTCCTGAGCCAGTGCCCGGCGTACGGGCTGTCGTTGAACGCCGGGGCCTCGTGGAAGCCGTGGCGGGTGTACAGGGCGCGGGCCTCGACCAGGTCGGTGCGCACGTCGAGCCGCAGCGCGGTGACGCCGTCGGCGGTGGCCTGCCGCTCGACCGTGGTGATGAGCCGCGAGCCGAGACCCTGGCGGCGCACGGCGGCCGACACGTACACCCGGGTCAGCTCGCCGACGCGGGTGCCGTCCTCGGTGACGTACCGCAGGCCGATGCAGCCCGCGACCCGCCCGCCGAGGGTCGCGACCCAGAACCAGCCGGTCGGTGGCCGCAGGTCCTCGTCGGTGTCCTCGGCGAGGATGTCGTCGATCTCCGCCTCGGTCAGCGGGCGGCCGTAGTAGCGCCCGCCGATGTCCTGGTAGTAGTCGCGCAGCGCCCGCCGCGCGGGCGGCTCGGCGGGTGCCGTCACGGCGACGACGAGGCTGGTGTCGGGCAGGGCCATCACGGCCCCATCATCGGCCGGTCGGCTCGCGGCCCGCCACCGGTTTGCGGCTCGGCGGCGGCGCGCGGGGCGTGGCATGATGCGGAGGCCCCGACGAGCCGAAGGACCCGATGAGCGCTGGACTAGCGGCGCAGCTGTGCTACGCCGACGTGGTGCGGCCGCGCCCCGCCGACGTCCTGTCAGGAATCCGGCGGTTCTGGCCGTCCGCCGAGCTGGTCGACGGCACCGGCCGCGGCGGCGGCTTCATGGTCGCGTTCCCCGAGCTCACCACCCAGCTCGGCGACGACGCGGGCATCCGGCTGCTGGTGTCGGTCGGGCAGCCCGCCCCCGAGCGCGGCGGCGGCGCCGGCCGGGACCTCAGCCAGAGCTGGGAGTGGCCCGACGCGGCGCAGTCGTTGTCGTCGGTACGGCAGACCGTCGCCGTCACCGAGATCTTCGGTACGTCGTTCGCCCCAGCCAACCGCGTCCACGCGGTGACGGCGGTGGTGCAGGGGCTGGTCGCCGCGACGGCGCCGGTCGGGGTCTGGTGGCCGGCGAGCGGCCTCGCCACGCACCCGGCCGTGCTGGCCGGCCGTCCCCTCGGCGGGCTGGTCAACGTGCGCCTGTTCAACGTCGCCGGCAGCCCCGGCCTGCTGGCCATGGACACCCTCGGCCTCGCCCCGCTGGGCCTGCCCGACGTCGAGTGCGTGTTCAGCGGCCTGCCCGAGACCCGGATGGCCGGCTACCTGACGTCGATCGCCGAGTACCTCGTCGCCGGCCACACGATCCGCGGCGGCGACACCGTCGAGGGCCTGGCCCCCGACCAGCGGTGGCGGGTCGCGGCCAGGTCGTCGTCGGTCGGCCCCGACCGCCCCGTCCTGTCGATCAGTCCGGGTCAGTGGGGTGCTGGAGCAGGGCGCTGAGGTCGCGGAGGAAGGCGACGGCGTCGCGGCCGTTGAGGATGCGGTGGTCGTAGGCGAGGCCGAGCTGCACGACGGTGCGCTGGGCGACGGCGCCGCCCGCGTCGAGGAACAGCTCGGTCTGGCGGCCGGCGAGGGACAGCGCGCACGAGGTGCCGGGCAGCAGGACCGGGACGGCGTGGGTGACGTCGTCGTCGGTGTGCAGGGCGAGCATGATGGTGGCGCCGGTGAGGTCGGCGGCGCGGAACGTGCCGCGCAGCGCGGTCATCCGGTGGGCCATCAGCTGGGCGGCGACGTCGCGGACCGGGGAGGTGTCCACCGCGCGCAGGACCGGCACGTGCAGGCCCTTGCCGACGTCGATGGTGACGCCGACGTCGGCGCTGCCGGGGATGTGCACGACACCGGGGGCGACGAGGCGGGCGAAGCACAGCGGGTGGGTGGCCAGGAGGGTGCCGACGGCCGCGATGAGCAGCTCCGGGACGCCGACGAGGCGGCGGTACCGCCGGGTCAGCGCCTGCGCGTGCGCGACCGCGGCGTCCAGCGGCACCTTCACCGCGACGAAGGCGGCCGGCACCGTGCGGTGCGACTCGGCGACGACGGCACCGACGGCCCGCTGCGCCGCGGGCAGCTCCAGCCGCCGCCCGGAGCCAGGATCGTCCGCCGAACCGTCCGTGCCCGGCAACGGAACCACCGCGCCCGGCAAGACATCCGTCCCGCCAGGCACAGCGGCGCCGGGCGGCAGCAGCGGGGCGAGGTCCGCCGCCCGCACGACCTTCCGCCCGAGCGCCCGCACCGCCGACGGCGCGATGCCGTGCTCCTCCATCACCCGCAGCGCCGGCTCCGTGATCACCGGGCGGTCCGGCTCCGGCGCCGGGAACCGGTCCCGGTCCGCCGCACCGTCCGGCTCCGGCGCCGGGAACCGGTCCCGGCCGGCCGCGGACGGCGACAGCCGCCCGAGCACCGCCCCCGGCGCGCACTCCGCGCCGACCGCCACGACGTGGTGCAGCACCCCGTCGCCCGGGCTCGGCAGCTCCTCCGCCGCCTTGGACGTCTCCACGGTCGCGACCGGGTCGCCGGCGCCGACCGTCGCGCCCGCCGGCACGATCCACTCCACCAGCGTGTAGGTGGTGTCGTTGGCGTTGAGCTTCGGCACCACGATGTCGGTCATCGGTCCCCCTCCAGCACGGCCCGCACGATGGTGCCGGCCTGCACGAGCACGTCGCGTTCCAGGTGCGCCGCCGTGGGGATGACCCGGTCGGCGGCCTGCAGCAGCCGCACCGGCCCGGCCGGGGCGCCCCACAGCGCCCGCTGCAGCCGGTACGCCACGCCGGTGCCCCACGCCGCGCCCGACGGGCCGTCCTCCACGACGAGGACCCGGCGCGCCGCCGCCGCGGCCGGCAGCAGCGGGTCCACGTCGAGGGGGTGCAGGCGGGCGGGCACCAGGAGGCGGCCGCTGAGCTCGTACCGCAGCAGCAGCGTGCGCATCGCGGACATCGCGCGGACCGCGAGCCCGCCGGGCGCGACGAGCAGGTAGTCGGCGGCGGGGGAGCCGTCGTCGACGCGGACCTCGGCGACGCCGCCGGTGTGGCTGACGGCGAGGAGCGGGTCGGGCCGCGGCGGCGCGGTGTAGAGCGTCTTGTCCTCGAACAGCAGCGCGGGCCGGCCGCCGCCGAGCATCGCCCGCAGCAGCGGCGCCGGCTCGTGGAACGGGCTCAGCTCGTACACGTCGAGGCCGGGCACGCCGATGAAGTGCTGCTGCGGGCTCTGGCTGTGGGTCGGGCCGTAGCCGCGGTTGCCGCCGGTCGGGCAGCGCACCACGACGGGCATCGGCACCGGGTGGCCGTACATGGTGGTGGACTTGGCGGCGAAGTTGACGATCTGGTCGAAGGCGAGCGCGACGAAGTCGGCGAACATCATCTCCACGATCGCCTTGTCACCGGCGAGGGCGAGGCCGTTGGCGACGCCGACGATGCCGGCCTCGCTGATCGGGGTGGTGAGGACCTGCCGCGGGAAGCGGGTCGACAGGCCGCGGGTGATGCCGAAGGCGCCGCCGTAGGGGTCGGCGATGTCCTCGCCGAGCAGGTACAGCCGTGGATCTTCGGCCAGCAGGGTGCCGAGGGCGGCGTTGAGGGCGTCGCCGACCCGCCGTGGTGTCGTCATCGCCGCTCCTGTACGGGTGGCCGCCCGGTCACGTCCCGCACCACGGCGGCGACCCGGTCGCGCGCGGCGGCGTCGGCGGCGGCGAAGCGCGGGCCGAGCGTCGCGGCGTACCGGGTGTGCCAGTCGGCGGCGCGCAGCCGGGCGACCTCGGCGGGGTCGCGCGGGTCGTCGCCCTTGCTGTGCGGGCCGAGGCGCCGGGTCGCGAACTCCACCACGAGCGGGCCGCCGCCGTCGCGGACCCGGGTCAAGGGCTTGTCCAGCAGGTCCCGCATCTGCGGCACGTCGTCGGCGGGCACGTACAGGTACGCGGCGCCGAACGCGTCGGCGCGGGCGGCGATGGTGCCGGCGAGCTGCGCCGCGGTCGGCGTGCTCTGCGCGATGCCGTTGTGCTCGACGGCGACGAGCAGCGGCAGCCGCCACAGCGCCGCCATGTTCAGCGCCTCGTACACCGCCCCCTCGCCCCAGGTGCCGTCGCCGATGTGGACGCAGGCGAGCCGGCCGGGCTCGTGGTGGGCCAGGTGCAGGGCGGCGCCGGCGGCGACGGGCAGGCTCTCGCCCTGCACGCCGGTGGACAGGTACCGGTCGCGTTTGAGGTGCTGGCTGCCGCCGACCCCGCCGCAGACGGCGCCCTCGCGGCCCATGATCTCGGCGAGCAGGCCGGTGGGGTCGTCGAAGCGGGCCAGGTAGTGGCCGTGGCCCCGGTGGTTGCTGAACACGAAGTCGCCGGGGTCCAGCAGCGGGCGCAGCGCGACCGGGACGGGCTCCTGGCCGAGGCACGTGTGCGTGGTGCCGGACAGCAGCCCCTGGCCGAACAGGTCCAGCAGCGCGGTCTCGAAGTGCCGGATGAGCAGCAGCAGCCGCAGGTCGTCGTCGTTCACCGGGACCGCCGGGCGAGCAGCTGGGCCAGCGCGCGCCGCCGGTCCGGGTCGGCGGGCGCGGCGGGTCCGGTCGGTCCGGCGGGTCCAGTGGGTTCGGTGGCCGCGCCGACCGGCAGGTCCGTGAGGTACCGCTCGAACGCGCCCGGGTCCAGGCCGGCGGCGAACACGCCCGCCGCGGTCCGACCGGCGGCCGCGACCTCCGCGTGGTGCCGGTCGTCGGTGCGCAGCCGGTGCAGCGCGGCCAGCCACGGCGTGAGGTCCTGCGCCGGCAGCTCCGGCTCGGGGTACGGCTCGCCCGGCCGCTGCGGCAGGTACCGGCTGATCGGGGTGACCGGCAGCAGGTACGGCACGCCGAGCTTCGCCTCGCCGAGCCCGCCGACGTCGGCGGCGAGGACCGGCACCCCGTGCAGCATCGCCTCGACGGCGGTGTAGCCGAACGTCTCGTCCCACAGCGACGGCATGAGCAGCACCCGGCTGCGGGCGTACACGGCGGCGAGGTCGTCGGCGGGCGGCACGAGCGTGATGTTCGGCCGGCGGGCCAGGGCGGCCCGGTCGGCGGCGGTGGTGCCCCACGTGGGCACCGCGAGGAACGGCGCGTCCGGGTACGCGTCGGCGAGCCCGAGCAGGATCGGCAGTCCCTTGTACCCGCACGGGTTCACCATCGTGACGGCGGTACCGGCGCTGGACGGGAACGGGCCGTCGCCGTACACCGGCGGGTGGATCAGGGTCGCGTCGAGGCCGCCGTGCGCGCCGACGTAGTCGCGGGCGGCGCGGCTGACGGCGACGACCCCGGCGGCGCGGCGCAGCAGCCGCAGCCCCGACGCGTTCGGGTAGAACGCCCGCGGGCCGAACGGCAGCTGCTGCAGCGTGTGCACCAGGTACACGACGCGGCCCGGGGTGGCGCGCAGGGCGGTGCCGAGCATGAGCAGCCCCGGGTCGTCGGACGGGACCAGGGTCCGGTCGGGGCGTGCGGCGGCGGCGACGGCGAGCACCTCGGCGGCCAGCCGGGCCGGGGTCGTGACGGCGTGCACGGTCACCCCGCGGTACGTGTACACGACGGCGTCGGCGGTCCGCCGGGCGCCGGTGACGCCGCGGGCGGCGAGGTCGGCGAGGAGCTCCTCGACGCTCAGCCGGTGCTCGGTGGCGTGCAGCGGCGTCACGGCGACGCAGCGGTGCCCGCGCGCGGCCAGCTCCTCCAGCAGGATCCGGTTGGACCGGTTGGCGCCGCCGTGGCTGGGCAGGTACCGCATGTTCTGCGCCAGCAGGACGGTCAGGGCCGCCATCTACCCGGCCTCGGCGAGCAGGGCCGCGATCTCGGCGTCGGTCATGCCGTCCAGCTCGGCCATGACCGCGGCCAGCTCGTCGGGGGCGAGGCCGTCCAGCTGCGCCCGGGTGATCGCCCGCGCGGCCGCCGCGACGGTCAGGTCCGTCTCGAACAGCGCGTCGACGGGCACCTCGACGCCCATCGTGTCCTGCACGCGGGCCAGGAACGCGACCAGGGTGAGGGACTGGCCGCCGAGGACGAAGAAGTCGTCGTCGACGGACTCGGCGGGCAGGCCGAGGTCGGCCCAGATCCGCAGGACGGCGGCCTCGGTGGGGTCGGGGGTCGGCGCGGTCATGCTCGGTCTCCTGCCGTCTCAGCGCGCGCCGCGCGGACGCATGTCGGTCCACACGGCGTCGATGTGGTCGAGGCACTCCTGCCGCGGGCCGGTGGTGCCGTCGGGGTGCCACCCGGCGGGCGGTGCCTCGCCGGCCGGCCAGATCGAGTACTGGTCCTCGTCGTTGCGGACCACCTGGAACCGCTCCTCGCTCATGCCGCCACCTCCGCTGCGCTCCGGCGTCGGCCTGAGCTCCATCCTGAGTTGCTGATTCGCAGCCCTCCGCTGCGCTGCGGTCCGCTCATGCTTGATGCTCCTTCAGTTCAACTGCCGCCGCGGTCGCGCGGCCCTTCGCGGCGCGGGCGCGGGCGCCGATGAGGTCGTCGGGGGTGGCGTCGGGGACCCGCTCGTCGAACCCGGCCAGGCTCGGCAGCCGCAGGCTGATCAGCACCTGCGCCGCCATGACCGCCGCGAGCAGCAGGAACAGCAGCGCGGTGCCGCGGCCGGGGCCGGTGCCGATCACGGCGCCGACGCTGCCGGACAGTGCCCCGCCGGGCGCCATCAGCGGCTCCAGCAGGCGGCTGCCGAGCGGGCCGACGACGGCGTAGCCGATCGGGATGGTGGAGAACGCGATGACGGTGTTCACCGCGAACACCCGGCCGTGGTAGCGCTGCGGCACCTTCACCTGCACGATCGTGGTGTAGACGCCGTTGGTCAGGGTGAGCCCGAAGGACATGCCGAGCGCGCCGGCGGCGACGAGCAGCTCGCTGGCCCGCAGCCCCGGCAGCGCGCTGCACCCGGCCAGCAGGAGCACCACGAGCAGCATGCCGCGGACCCGCCGCTGCCGCGGCCCGCCCCAGAAGCTCATCAGCAGCCCGCCGAGGATCGCGCCGAGCCCGCCGGCCATGCTGACCCGGGCCACCGCGTCGAGGTCGGCGAAGGACAGCACCAGCGGCGACAGCAGCAGGAACAGCGGCGTCATGAACAGGTTGAGCACGGCGAAGAAGACCAGCACCGGGCGCAGGCCGCCCTCGCCGAGCGAGTACCGCCAGCCGCCGACGACCTCCTGCCAGAACGTCTCCCGGCGGGCCCACGCGAGGGTCTTCGGGAACCGCACGCAGACGATGACGGTGATGGCGACGGCGTAGCTGGCGACGTCCAGCAGCAGCACCCCGCGCAGCCCGACGGTGGCCATCAGCCCGGCGGCGGCGAGCGGCACGAGGAACTGCCCGGCGCCGAAGCTGAGCTGGACGATGCCGTTGGCGTGGCCCAGGTACCGCTTCGGCACCAGCTGCGGCACCGCGGACGCGAACGCCAGCCGCTGGAACGTCAGCGCCACCGACAGCACCACCAGCAGCACGTAGATGTGCCCGACGCGCAGGCTGCCGGTGAGGGCGAGCCCGAGCAGCACCGCCTGGCTGGCACCGGCGGCGATGTCGCCGGCGAGCATCACGGTGCGCCGGTCGAACCGGTCGACGACGGCCCCGGCGACCGGCGCGACCAGCATCCCCGGCACCAGGCCGAGGACCGCGAACACCGCGAAGCGCACCAGCGAGCCGGTCTGCAGGTAGATCCACAGCGGGATGGCGAACTCGGTGAGGGCGGAGCCGACGATCGACACCAGCTGCCCGGCGGCGACCGCGAGGAACCGGCCGAGGCTCGGCTCGGGCCCGGTGCCGACCGGGTCGGTGGCGGGCTCCGCGGCCGTGGAACGGCCGGCGACGGCCCAGCCGCCGTCCGGGTCGCGCAGCGGCTCGCCGGTGCCGTGGACCGCCGTGACGATGCCGGCCAGCTCCGTGGCGCGGTACTTGAGGAAGAAGTGCCCGGCCTCGTCCAGCACGACCAGCGCGGTCGTGCCGGTGAGGAAGTGCCACTCCCGGAACCGTTCGGTGTAGAACTCGGTCTGGGTGTCCTGGCTGCCGACGACGGACACGATCGGCGCGCGCAGCGGGGTGACCCGCCCGGCGGCGACCTCGGCGAACAGGCCGGTGAAGTACTCCTCGGCGAGCCTGGTGTGCTCGCGCATGTTGCGGATGATGGTGTCGGCCTCGGCCCGGTCGAACTCGGCCATGTCGACACCCATCGAGCGCAGCCAGTTCTCGTAGACGCGGTTGCCGAGCAGCGCCTCCCGCCCCGCGATGCGCGACAGCAGCCCGGTGACGCGGCCGGTGGGGCGGGCGAACGGGAACACCGCGCCGATGTAGACCGCGTCGACGGTACGCCCGGCCGCCTCGAGCCGGCGGGCCAGCTCGACGGCGAGGGACGAGCCGACGCCGCAGTGGCCGTACACGACGAGCGGACCCTCGACGCGTTCGAGGACCTCGGCGGTGCAGCGGGCGGCGAGCTCGTCGAACGGCAGCGCGTCCTCCTTGAGCCCGATGTCCTGGCCGGGGATCGCGACCGCGTGCAGCGACCAGCCGGCCGGCAGCGCGTCCGCCAGGGGCTGGTACACCACGGCGCTGCCGCCGCCGTACGGCACGCACACCAGCGACGCGACCCGCTGCGCGGCCGGCACGGGCCGGGTCAGCTCGTTGAGCAGCCGCCGCGGCCCGCGCGCGCCGGCCGGGGTGTCCAGCAGCGCGGCGAGGGCCCGCACGGTGCGGTGCTGGAACACGTCGAGGACCGACACGCCGCCGTCGGTGGCCTGCCGGAGCCGGGCGACGACCTGGGTGGCGATGAGCGAGTGCCCGCCGAGGTCGAAGAAGTCGTCGTCGATGCCGAGCGCGTCGACGGTGAGCAGGTCCCGCCACACGCCGGCGACGAGGTGCTCGGTGGGGGTGCGCGGCTCGACGAGCGCGGTGCCGGCGTCGCGGCGCACCACCGGCGCGGGCAGCGCCCGCCGGTCGAGCTTGCCGTTCGGGGTCAGCGGCAGCTCCGGCAGGACCACGACCGCGGCCGGCACCATGTAGTCGGGCAGCCGGGTGCGCAGCGCGGTCCGCAGCGCCCCCTCGTCGAGGTCGTCGCCGGCGGCGAGGTACGCGACGAGCCGCTTGTCGCCGGGGCTGTCCTCGCGCACGACCACCGCCGCGTCGCGGACCCCGGGCCGGTCGCGCAGGGCGGCCTCGATCTCGCCCAGCTCGATGCGCAGCCCGCGCAGCTTCACCTGGGTGTCCATGCGGCCGAGGAAGTCGATGGTGCCGTCGGGGCGGCGCAGCGCCAGGTCGCCGGTGGCGTACATGCGGGTGCCGGGCGGGCCGTACGGGTCGGGCAGGAACCGCTGCGCGGTCAGCGCCGGCCGCCGCAGGTACCCCGTGGCCAGGCCGACCCCGGCGATGAACAGCTGGCCGGGCACGCCGGCGGGGACCGGGCGCAGCCGGTCGTCCAGCACGTACAGGGCGATGTTCTGGATCGGCGCGCCGATCGGCACCCGGGCCAGGCCGGTGAGGGCGTCGCCGTCGCACTGCCAGGCGGACACGTCGATCGCCGCCTCGGTCGGGCCGTACAGGTTGTGCAGCCCGGCGGGGAGCGTGGCGAGGCAGCGGCGGGCCAGGTCGACGGGCAGCTCCTCGCCGCTGCAGATGACGCGCCGCAGCGACGTGCACCCGGAGACGCCGTCGGCGGCGAGGAACACCGCCAGCATCGACGGCACGAAGTGCAGCGTGGTGACCCGTTCGGCGCGGATGAGGTCGCGCAGGTACTCCGCGTCGCGGTGCCCGCCGGGTGCGGCGAGGACGAGCCGGGCGCCGGTCAGCAGCGGCCAGAAGAACTCCCACACCGACACGTCGAAGCTCGCCGGGGTCTTCTGCAGCACCACGTCGTCGTCGCCCAGCCGGTACTGCCGCTGCATCCAGTCGAGCCGGTTGACGATGCCGCGGTGGGTGTTCGGCACGCCCTTCGGCCGCCCGGTCGACCCGGACGTGTAGATGACGTAGGCGGTGTCGTGCGGCGCCGGCGGGTCCAGGTCCGGCTCCGGGGCGTCGCCGCCGGGCAGGGGCTCGTCGAGCACGACGACGGTCGCGCCGCCCGGCGGCAGCGACCCGGCGAGGCGGGCCTGGGTGAGCACGACCGGCGCGGCGGCGTCGGCGAGCATGAACGCGAGCCGCTCCGCCGGGTACTGCGGGTCCAGCGGCACGTACGCGGCGCCGGCCCGCATGACGGCGAGGAGCGCCACGACCAGCTCGTGGGAGCGTTCGGCGCACACGGCGACGAGGTCGCCGCGGCCGACGCCGAGCCGCCGCAGGTGCCCGGCGAGGGCCGCGGACCGGGCGTCGAGCTCGGCGTAGGTGAGGTCGCGCCCGTCGAAGGTGACCGCGACGGCGGCGGGGCGGGCCGCGACGGTCGCGGCGATCAGCGCCGGCAGCGTCGCCCCCGCCGGCAGCGGCACCGGCCGGGGCGGGCGCAGCAGCTCGTCGCGTTCGCCGGGTGCGAGCAGGTCCACGTCGGAGAGCCGGATCCGCGGGTCGGCGGCGACGGCGTGCAGCAACGCCGCCAGGTGCCGGCCGAGCCGTTCGGCGGTGCCGGCGGCGAACAGGTCGGTGTTGTAGACGAACGTGGCCCACAGCTCGTCCGGGGCCTCCTTGACGTACAGCTCGACCTCGAACCGGGTCGCGGTCACCGGCGCCGGCCAGTGCCCGACGCGCAGCCCGGCGAACGCGCGGCCGGTGGTCTCGGCGTAGTTCTGCATCGCGAACAGCGCCTGGAACAGCGGCGGGCGGCGCACGTCGCGCGGCACGTCCAGGTCCTGCACGAGCTGCTCGAACGGCAGCTCCTGGTGGGCGTACGCGTCCAGGCACGTCTCGCGGGTGCGTTCGAGCAGCTCGGCGAACGTGGGGTCGCCGTCCAGCCGGGCCCGCATGGTCAGCGTGTTGACGAACATGCCGACGAGGCGTTCCAGCTCGGGGTGGGCCCGCCCGGCGACGGGCACGCCGACGGCGAAGCCGGTCTGGCCGCCGGCCCGGCCGAGCACGGCCTGGTACGCGGCGAGCAGCGTCATCGACAGGGTCGCCCCGTGCGCGAGGCTCAGCGCCTGCAGCCGGTCGCGCAGGTCGCCGCCGAGGGCGACGGTGTGCTCGGCGCCGTGGAACGTCTGCCGGGCCGGCCGCGGGTGGTCCGTCGGCAGCTCCAGGGGCTCGACGCCGGCGAGCGCTTCGCGCCAGTACGCGAGGTCGGCCTCCTTCGCCGGGCCGGTCGTCCGGTCGCGCTGCCAGGCGGCGTAGTCGCGGTAGCGCACCGGCGGATCCGGCAGCGGCGTGCCCGAGTACAGGGCGGCGAGCTCGTCGGCGAACACGTCCATCGACCAGCCGTCGGTGACGATGTGGTGCACGGCGACGACGAGCAGGTGGTCGTCGTCGGCGAGGCGGATCAGCACCGGCCGCACCAGGGGGCCGGCGGCGAGGTCGAACGGCTCGGCGACGTGGTCCGCGACGAGGCGCCGGGCGTGCTCCTCACCGGTGGCGGCGACGACCTCGACGGCGACCGGGGCGGGCGGGTCGACGTGCACGACGGGCCGGCCGTCGCCGGGGTCGGTGAAGCGGCTGCGCAGCGGCTCGTGCCGGGCGACCACCCCGCTGAACGCGCCCGCCATCGCGGCCGGGTCCAGCGTGCCGTGCAGGCGCAGCACGACGGGGATGCTCGCGGCGCCGGTGCCGGGCGCGAACTGCTCCAGGAACCACAGCCGCTCCTGCGCGAACGACAGCGGCACCGGCCGGTCGTCGCCGAGCCGCGGCACGACCGGCCCGGCCGGTGCCTGCCGGCGCAGTCTGCGCTCCAGCAGCGCCCGTTTCGCGTCGGACAGCTCGGCGCGCAGCGGGGTCGCGGTCACGGCGTCGGCTCCTCGTCCAGCGCCAGCAGCGCCTCGGCGTCCTCGTCGGACAGTGCCGCCAGGTCGGCGATCATCAGCTCCTCCACGGCCTCGGCGAGCCGGTCCAGCTCGGGGTGGCTGAACATGGTGCGCAGCGGGACGTCGGTGCCGGTCGCGGCGCGCAGCCGGCCGGCGACCTTCATCGCCAGCAGCGAGTGCCCGCCGACGGCGAAGAAATCGTCGTGCGCGCCGACCCGGTCCAGGCCCAGGACCTCGCACCAGACGCCGGCGACGAGCTCCTCCGCGGCGGTGCGCGGCGGCACGTAGCCCCGGGCCGCCACCGGCGCTGCGGCGGGGGCGGACCGGTCGGCGCGGGCCGGCGCGGCCAGCAGGCGGGCCCGGTCGGCGGCGTCACCATCCGCGTCCACTGTGGACAGTGCCGCGTCCGGCGCGGCGAGGACCGCGGCGAGCAGCGCCGCGTACCGCCCGGCGAGCGCGTCGACGGTGGCCCGGTCGAACAGGTCGGTGCGGTAGCCCAGGACGAGCCGCAGGCCGCCGCCGGCGTGCCACACGTCGAGGCTCAGCTCGAACTTCGCCTGCCGCACGCCCGGGTCGAAGAAGTCGGCGGTGACGCCGGGCAGCACGTCGGTGCCGGCGGCGTCCTCCGTGTGCATGGTGAACATCGTCTGGAACAGCGGCGTGCGGTCCAGCTGCCGCGGCACGTCGATGGCGGCGAGGAGCCGGTCGAACGGCACGTCCTGGTGCGCGTACCCCGCCAGGGCCGTGTCCCGGGTCCGGGCCAGCAGCTGCCGGAACGTCGGGTCGCCGGATAGGTCGCCGCGCAGGGCGAGGGTGTTGACGAAGTAGCCGACGACCCCGGCGACCTCGACCCGCGGCCGCTGCTCCACGGGCGTGCCGACGCACACGTCGGCCTGCCCGGTGAGCCTGCCCAGCAGCACCTGGTACGCGCTGAGCAGCACCATGAACGGGGTGCAGCGGGCGTCCCCAGCGAGCCGCCGCACCGCGCCGGCGACCGGGGCGGGCAGGTCGTGGGCGAGGAAGTCGCCGGCGGAGCCGGGCAGCTCGGGCCGGGGCCGGTCGGTCGGCAGGTCCAGCACCGGCACGCCCGCCAGCTGACCGCGCCAGTAGCCGAGGGCGTCCTCGTCCAGCGGGCGGGTGCGCTGCCAGGCGGCGAAGTCGGCGTAGGCGACCGGTGGCCGGGGCAGGTCGCGGCCCTCGTACGCGGCGCGCAGGTCGGCGACGAGGATGCCCATGGACCGGCCGTCGCCGGCGATGTGGTGCACGACGAGGGACAACACGTGCTCGTCACGCACCACATCGCCGCCGAGCCGGATCAGCCCGGCCCGCAGCAGCTGCCCGCCGGCGAGGTCGAACGGCGTGTTGGTCCAGCCCATGACGATCCGCCGCGCCTCGGTCTCACCGGCCGCGTCCACGACGGTCAGGTCGGGGCCGCCGGGCGGCAGGATCTCCTGCAGCGGCTCGTCGTCGCCGGCGACGTACCGGGTGCGCAGCGACGCGTGCCGCCCGGTGACGGCCCGCAGCGCCCGCTCCAGCGCGGGCACGTCGACCGGGCCGCGCAGCCGGTAGGCGACGCTGATGTTGTACGCGGCGTCGGCCGGGTCGAGCTGCTGCAGGAACCACAGCCGCCGCTGGCCGAACGACAGCGGCGCCCGCACGGCGTCGTGGCGGGTCACCGGCTCGCCGGCGGCGCCGCGCAGCCGGTCGACGGCGGCGGCGAGCCCGGCGACCGTCGGCTGCAGGAACAGCGCCCGCACCGGCACGTCCCGGCCGGTGGCGGCGCACAGCCGGGCGACGGCGGCGACGGCGAGCAGCGAGTGCCCGCCGAGGGCGAAGAAGTCGTCGTCGGCGCCGACCCGGTCCAGGCCGAGGACGCCGGCCCAGACCTGCGCGACGAGGTCCTCGGTCGGGGTGCGCGGCGCGACGTACCCGCCGCCGGCGGTGCCCGGCGCCGGCAGCGCGGCCCGGTCGACCTTGCCGTTGACGGTGAGCGGGACCCGTGGAAGGACAGCCAGGTGGGTCGGCACGAGGAACGCCGGCAGCCGCTCGGCGAGGGCCCGGCGCAGCTCGTCGGGGTGCAGCCCGTCCCCGGCGGCGTACCCGGCGAGGACCAGGTGCCCGGCGGCGTCGGGGCGGGCCACGACGGCGGCCTGCCGCACCCCGGGCAGCGCGGCGAGCGCCGCCTCGACCTCGCCGGGCTCGATCCGGAAGCCGCGGATCTTCACCTGGTCGTCGAGCCGGCCGAGGAACTCCAGCTGCCCGTCGGTGCGCCAGCGCACCCGGTCGCCGGTGCGGTACAGCCGGCTGCCGGGCGGGCCGTACGGGTCGGGGCGGAACCGGTCCGCGGTCAGCGCCGGCCGGCCCAGGTAGCCGCGGGCCAGCCCGGCCCCGGCGATGCACAGCTCACCCGGGACGCCGGCGGGCACCAGCCGCAGGTCGCCGTCGACGACGTAGAGGCGGGTGTCGGCGATCGGGGTGCCGATCGGCGGCCGCCGCCCGTCCCCGTCGGGGCGCAGCTCGGCGGTGGTCGCGATGACCGTCGCCTCGGTCGGCCCGTACGTGTTGAGCACGGTGACCCGGTCGCCGACGTGCCCGGCCCAGGCGGCGAGGGCGTCGCCGCGCACCTGGTCGGCGCCGAGGATCAGCAGCCGCAGTGCCGCCGGCCAGCGCACCTGGTCCAGCATGCCGGTCAGCTCGTGCCAGTACGGGGTCGGCAGGTCCAGCACGGTGACGCCCGGCTCGCGGGTGAGCAGCTCCGGCAGGTCCTCGCCGGGCGGCAGCAGCACCAGCCGGGCCCCCGCGGTCAGCGCCGGCCACACCTCCTCGACGTGGGTGTCGAAGCTGATCGACGCGAACTGCACGACCTGGTCGTCGACGCTGAGCTCGTACCGCTGCCGCATCCACGCGACCCGCGCGGCGAACGCGGCCCGGGACACCCCGACGCCCTTGGGGGTGCCCGTCGAGCCGGACGTGTAGATGACGTAGGCGAGGTGGTCGGGGCGCGGGGGCTGCGCCGCCGGGGCGCCGGGCCCCTCGGGCAGGGTGTCGGCGGTGACGACGACGGTGGCGCCGCAGTCGCGCAGCAGCAGCTCCCGCCGGGCCGCCGGGTAGCGGGGGTCGACCGGCACGTACGCGCCGCCGGCGCGCAGCACCGCCAGCAGCGTCACGATCAGCTCGACGCCCCGGTCGAGGGCGACGGCGACGGTCCGGTCGGGCCCGACGCCGAGGCCGCGCAGGGCGGCGGCCCGGCGGGTGGCGCGCCGGTCCAGCTCGGCGTAGGTGAGCCGCTCGTCGCCGCAGACGACCGCGAGGGCCTCCGGGGTCCGTTTCGCCCAGGTGGCGACGAGCCCGGCCACGTCGTCGTCGGGTTCGGCGCGGGCCGGGCCGAGCCCGGCGGCCAGCAGCGCGGCACGCTCCGGCGGCGGGCACAGGTCGACCTCGGACAGCCGCCGGTCGGGGTCGTCGGCCAACGCCCGCAGCAGCAGCTCCAGGCGGGTGACGAAGCGTTCGGCGGTGACGGCGTCGAACAGGTCGGTGCGGTAGTTCAGCGACAGCTGCAGCCCGCCGGGCTCCCGCCAGGCGTCGAGCATCAGGTCGAACTTCGCCTGCGCGAACCCGTCGTCGAACAGCTCCGCGGTGACGCCGGGCAGCACGTCGAGGCCGGCGCCGGCCTCGGTGTGCAGGATCAGCATGGCCTGGAACAGTGCGGTGCGGCTCGTGTCGCGGGGCAGCTCCAGGGCCGCGGTGAGCCGTTCGAACGGGATGTCGGGGTGGGCGTAGGCGGCCAGGGCGGTGTCGCGGGCGCGGCCGAGCAGCTCGCGCAGGGTCGGGTCGCCGGACACGTCGGTGCGCAGCACCAGCGTGCTGACGAACAGCCCGATGAGGTCGCGCAGCTCGGGCCGGGCCCGGTCGGAGATCGACGAGCCGACGCTGACCTCGTCCTGGCCGGTGTGCCGGGCGAGGACGGCCTGGTACGCGGCGAGCAACAGCATGAACAGGGTGCAGCGCTCGGCGCGGGCGACCCGGTCGAGGGCGTCGGCGAGGTCCGCGTCGAGGCGGTGCCGCAGGAACGCGCCGCGCGAGGTCGGCACCGGTGGCCGCGGCCGGTCGGTGGCCAGCTCCAGGGTGGCGGCGCCGGCGAGCCGCGCGGTCCAGTGGGCGAGCGCGGCCTCGTCGTCGGGGCGGGCCCGCTGCCAGACCGCGACGTCGGCGTACTGCACCGGCGGCTCGGGCAGGGGCGCGCCCCGGTACGCGGCGTGCAGCTCCTCGACAAGGAGGCCCAGGGACCGGCCGTCGCCGGCGATGTGGTGCGTGACGAGGCACAGCACGTGCTCGTCATGCACGACATCGCTGTCGAGCCGCACCAGGCCGGCGCGCAGCAGCGCCCCGGAGGTCAGGTCGAACGGCGCGTTCGTCCACGCCGCGACGATCCGGTGGGCCTCGGCGTCGGACCCGGCGGTGGCGCGCTCCAGGCGCACGCCCGCCGGGTCGGCGACGACCTGGACGAGGTCCTCGCCGCGTTCCAGGAACCGGGTCCGCAGCACCTCGTGCCGGCCGGCGACGGCGCCGAGCGCCTCCTGCAGGCGGTCCGGGTCGACGGGGCCGCGCAGCCGGTACGCGAGGTTCATGTTGTAGGCGGCGTCGGTGGGGTCCAGCTGCTGCAGGAACCACAGCCGCTGCTGGCCGGGGGACAGCGGCGCCGGCGCGGCCGGGTCGGGGCGCCGGGGCACCGGCCCGCCGGAGGTGCCGGACCGGGTGGCGGTGCCGGCGTCGATGGCGGCGGCGAGCTCGGCGACCGTCGGGTGGGCGAGCACCGTGCGGACCGACACCTCCCGGCCGGAGACCTCCGACATGCGCGCCGCCACGGTCATCGCCGGCAGCGAGTGCCCGCCGAGGGCGAAGAAGTCGTCGTCGACGCCGATGCCGTCGCGGCCGAGGACCTCGGCCCACACGCCGGCGACGAGCCGTTCGGTGCCGGAGCGCGGCGCGGCGCCCTCCCCGGCGGCGACCGGGTCCGGGGCGGGCAGCGCCGAGCGGTCCAGTTTGCCGTTCGGCGTCAGCGGCAGCCGGTCGAGCACGACGACGTGCCGGGGCGTGACGGCGGCCGGCAGCGCGGCGGCGAGCCGGGCCCGCCAGTCCGGCGGGGCGCTGCCGTCCGCGGTCACCAGGTACCCGACGAGCGTGCGTCCGGTGTCCTGGTCGCCGTGCACGGCGGCGGCCGAGTGCAGGACGCCGGGCAGCTCCGCCAGCCGGGCCTCGATCTCGCCGAGCTCGACGCGGTGCCCGTTGAGCTTGATCTGGTCGTCGGCGCGGCCGAGGAACTCCAGCTGCCCGCCGGCGCGCCACCGGGCCAGGTCGCCGGTGCGGTACAGGCGGGCGCCGGGCGGCCCCCACGGGTCGGGGCGGAACCGGTCGGCGGTGAGCCCGGGCCGGTCGAGGTAGCCGCGGGCGACGCCGTCGCCGCCGATGCACAGCTCACCGACGGCGCCGACGGGGACCGGGCGGCCCGCCTCGTCGCACAGGTGCACCTGGGTGTTCGCGATCGGCCCGCCGATGAGGACCTCGTCGGGGTCGGCGGGCACCTCCCACGCCGTCGACCAGATGGTGGTCTCGGTCGGCCCGTACACGTTGACGAGCCGCCCGACGGCCGAGCGCAGCCGCCGGGCGAGGGGCAGCGGCAGCGCCTCACCGCCGACGAGCGCGGTCACGGCGGGCCCGTCGAACCCGGCGGCGAGCAGCAGCCGCCACCGCGACGGCGTCGTCTGGACGTACGTGACGCCGGTGTCGCGGACGAGGGCGGCGAGCGCGGCGCCGTCGCGCTGCGCCGCGTCGCCGGCGACGACCATGGTGGCGCCGGTGACGAGCGGCAGGTACAGCTCCAGCCCGGCGATGTCGAACGCCAGGGACGTGACGGCCAGCCACCGGTCCTCGGGGCCGGCCTCGAGGCGGTCGCGCATGTCGAGGACGAAGTTGGCCAGCGCGCCGTGCTCGACGGCGACGCCCTTCGGCCGTCCGGTGGACCCGGACGTGTAGAGCACGTAGGCGACGTCGCCGGCGGTGACGTCCACCGGGCGCAGGCCCGGTGCGGAGGCGGTGATGTCGTCGAGCAGGACGGCGGTCGCGTCGTGCGCCGGCAGGCCGGCCAGCAGCGAGCGCTGGGTCAGCAGCAGCGGCGCGGCGCAGTCGCGCAGCACGAGCGCCTGGCGGGTCGGCGGGTAGTCGGGGTCGATCGGCACGTACGCGCCGCCGGCCCGCCACACGCCGAGGACCGCCGCCGGCAGGTCCGCGGACCGGTCGACGCGGACGGCGACGAGGGTGCCGCGGGCGCAGCCGGCCGCGCGCAGCGCCGCGGCGATCGCGTCGGCGCGGGCGGACAGCTCCCCGGCGGTGAGCGTCACCGCGCCGGCGACGACCGCGGTGCGGCCGGGCGCGGCGGCGAGCTGCCGGTCGATCAGCTCCGGGACGGTCCCGCAGGCCGGCATCGCGGTGGCGTTCCAGCCGCGGACCAGGGCGGTGTCCTCTTCGGACGGACCGATGCCCGGCAGTGGACGGTCCGGATCCGCGGCGAGGGCGGCGGCGACGGCGCGCAGGTCGGCGGCGATGCGGCCGGCGGCGCCGGGCTCCAGGGCGCCGGTGGGGTGGCGCAGCGTCAGCTCCACGCCGCCGTCGGGCAGCGGCGTCGCCTCGACGGTCAGGTCCAGGCCGGGCGCGCCGACCTCGTGGTGCCACGTCCGCGTGGTGAGCCCCGGCCACCGGCCGTCGTCGGTGCGGTGCCGGTGCAGGTGCAGCGCGACCTGGAACAGCGGATGCCCGCCGGGCCGCCGGGCCGGGTTGACCGCGGCGACGACCTCCTCGAACGGCACCTCCCGGGTGAACGCCTCGACGGCGGCGTGCCGGGCCCGCCGTACGACCTCGCCGAAGGTGTCCGCGCCGCGCAGGTCGGTGCGCACCGCGACCGGGTTGAGGAAGCACCCGACGACCGGCTCCAGCTCCACCCGCCCCCGGCCGGACGACACGGTGCCGACGCAGAGGTCATGGCGGCCCGTGTACCGCAGCAGCACCACGTCGAGCAGCGCGAGCAGCACCACGAACGGGGTCGCGGACGGGTCGGGGCGCAGCCGGTCCAGGGTGCCGGCCGGCAGGGCCGTGCGCACGCTGCTGGTGCTGCTGCTGCTGCTGCCGGCGGTGGTGTCCGGCGCGGCCCGGCGGGCCGGGTCGACGGAGAACGGCAGGGCGAGGTCGGCCGGCGGCGGGGTGAGCCGCTGCCGCCAGTGCTCCAGCCGGCCGGCGTCGGCCGGCTGCGCGGCGTGCCAGGCGGCGTAGTCGGCGTACTGCGGGCCCGGGGCGGGCGTGTCGTCGAGGCGGCCGGCGTACGCGGCGGCGAGGTCGCGCTCAACGATCGCCACGGACTGCTCGTCGAAGGCGATGTGGTGCCCGGCGAACAGCAGCACGTGCCGCTGCGGGGCCAGGCGCAGCAGGGTCGCCCGGAACAGCGGCCCCCGGCCGAGGTCGAAGCGCTCCGCGGCGGCGTGCGCGGCGTGCCGGTGGGCCTGCCGTTCGGGGTCGGCGGTGCCGGTGAGGTCGACCAGGTCGACAGGGGCCGGTCCGGCGTCCAGCACGCGCTGCCGGGGACGGCCGTCCTGCACCACGTACACGGTGCGCATCGCCTCGTGCCGGCGGACCACGGCGGCGAACGCGTCGCGCAGGGCGTCGACGCGCAGGTGGCCGTCCAGCCGCAGGCCGAACGTCGCGTTGGGCACGGCGGCGCGGGCGGGGTCGAGCTGGTCGGCGAGCCAGATCCGGCGCTGGGCCGGCGTGCAGGGGAACGTGCGCCCGTCGCGCGGCTGGACCGGGATCGCCGCGGCGTCGCGGTGCCGGGCGGCGAGCAGGTGCGCGAGCGCGGCGCGGCGGCGTGGATCCAGGACAGGCGAGACCATCTTTCCCCCGAAACATTGATCTCCGTGCAGCGTGCAGCGCCGCTTCGGCACGTCGCTGAGGTGCGAAGATGGCCATGGGAGCGCTTCCAACCGGATGCACGCTACTGATGTCGATAGCCAAGCGTCAAGGTCTTCGGAAACACCGGCGTCACAAAACGGACCTACATCCGAAATTTACGCATTCTTGCGTGTCGATGGCTACGCTGCGTCATTCCCGGCCGGTCCCGCATTGATCGCGCTCGGTCGGTGCGGCCATACTGCGCCGATGGGGGACTTCCTGCTCGTCACGCACGGCACCGCCGGCGACGTCCTGCCGTTCGTCGGCATCGGCGCCGCGCTCACCGCCCGCGGGCACACCGCGACGCTGGTCAGCCACGCCCCGTACGCCGGTCGCGCCGAGGCCGCCGGGCTCGGCTTCGCCGCCGTCGACACGGTCGCGGCGTACGAGGCCGGGCAGCGCCGTACCCCCGACCTGCTGGCCGCCCGGCGCCCGCACGAGCTGCGCGGGTACTACGAGCGGGAGGGCCTCTTCGACCAGCTGCGCCGCGAGGTCGACCTGCTCGCCGCGCGGCACCGGCCGGGGCACACCGTCCTCGTCGGCCGGCACACCTCCGCGCTGTCGGTGCTCGTCGCCGCGGACCTGCTCGGCGCGGCGTCCGCCTGGGTCGCCGTCGCGCCCGTGCAGCTCATGGTCGCGCCGGTCGCCGCCGCGCACGTCCGCGCCGGGCTCGCCGGCGGCATCGACGCCGTCCGCGCCGGGCTCGGCCTGCCGGCGGTCGCGGACTGGGCCGGCTGGCTGCGCTCCACCAGGGCCGTGCTCGGGCTGTGGCCGGACTGGTTCGACGCGGCCGGGCAGCGCGCCCCCGCGGGGGTCACGCTGACCGGCTTCGTGAGCGGCGACGACGCCGGACCCGCCGACGCGGTCCCGCGCGACCGGCCGCTGCTGGTCACCGGCGGCACCGGGCAGCTGCTGCACCCGCGCTTCTACCCGGTCGCCCTCGACGCCGTCGCCGCCACCGGGCGGCCCGCCCTGGTCGTCGCGCCGTCGCGGGACCTGCTGCCGGCCCGGCTTCCATCCACTGTGGACTGGCGGCCGCGGCTGCCGTTCCCCTCGGTGCTGCCGCACGTCGCGGCGATCCTGCACCACGGCGGCATCGGCACCGCCGTGCGGGCGATGCGCACCGGCACGCCGCAGGTGCTCATGGCGTACGGCGCCGACCGCCCCGACAACGCGGCCCGCCTCGCCGCGCGCGGGGCCGCCCGGTGGCTGCCGGAGACCGCCTGGACGCCGGAGGCGGTCGCCGCCGAGCTGTCGGCCGCCGCGGCCGACACCGGCTACGGCGCCCGCGCGGCCGGCCTGCTCGACGAGCCGGAGGACGCCGCCCCGGCCCGGGCGGCGCGGGTTTTGGAGGGCCTGCTCTCCGCCACGCCGCCGGCGTCCCCGGGGCTCGCGGACCGGCTCCGCGGGCTCAGCCCGCAGCAGCGCCGGCTGCTGGCCCGGCGACTGGCCGCCGGGGGTTGACCCTTGCTCGGCGCGTAATGTCCGTCGGCATGAAACTGCGTGAGGACGAGGTGCGGATCCCGTCGCCCGCCGGGCCGATCCGTGCCGTGGTGCTGCGCCCCACGGGCGACGCCGCGCTGCCGGGGCTGCTGCTGTACACGGACATCTTCCAGCTGACCGAGTCGACGCTGCGCACCGCCCGGCGCTTCGCCTCCGCCGGATTCGTCGTCTGCGTTCCCGAGATCTACCCGCACGGCGACCTCGCCGGCGTCGCGCTCGAGTTCGACGACGCCGGCAAGCAGGCCGGCCTCGCCGGCGCCGCGGCCACCCCGACCGCCGCGTTCGACGCCGACCGGGTCGCGGTCCTGGACTTCCTGCAGGCCCGCGCCGACACCACGGCGCTGCTCGCGACCGGCTTCTGCATCGGCGGCCACCTCGCCTTCCGCGCCGCCCTCGACCCCCGCGTCGCGGCCACCGTGTGCTTCTACCCGACCGGCCTGCACAACGGCGCCCTCGGCGCAGACCCCGACGCCGGCTCCCTGGCCCGCGCCGCCGACATCCGCGGCCGGCTCATGCTCGTCTTCGGCGCCCAGGATCCGCACGTCCCCGCCCCGGCCCGCGTCGAGATCCTGTCCGCCCTGTACACCGCCGGCCTCGACGACCTCGAGCTGCACGTGTACAGCGGCGGCGAGCACGCCTTCATGCGCGACGTCGGCGCCCGCCACGACCCCGAGCTCACCGACCTCGCCCTGACAGCGGCGGTCTCCTTCTTCGCCGCCCGCTGACACCGCCGCCGCGCCCCGGTCGCAACCGGCGCCGCCCACCCTCGGAGGGGCACGGCGGGGGACAGGGCCCCGCCCGGCTCTGCGGTGGTGTGCATGCGTCGGCGTCTCACGGTGCTCGCGATGGTGGCCGCGGCCACGGTCGCGCTGGCCGCGCTCGGTCCGGCGGCGGTCGCCGCGCCGGCGTCGGTGCCCGGCACCGTCTCCTCGGGCAAGGTGAAGCTGACCGTGCGCGCGGCGCCGACCGCGGCCTCCGCGCCCGTCACGGCGCTGCGCACCGGGGCGAAGCTCACGATCGCCTGCTGGGTGCGGGGCCCGAGGACCAAGGGCCGGGTCCGCACCACCGACCGGTGGGACCGGCTCACCAGCGGCGCGTACGTCTCCGACGCGTACGTGAGCCGCCGCACGACGCCGCCGGCGTGTCCGGCGCCCGCGCCCGCTCCCGCCACGCCCACCCCGTCGTCCACGGTCCCGCCGGTCATCGTGCCGCCGACCGGTGCCGTGCCCGTCAGCGTGTGGGTCGCGCCGGTGCCGGGCAAGGGCAGCAGCGGCTTCCGCACCGTGTCCCGCCCCGCCCACGACGGCATCGACATCATGGCCGCCCGCGAGACGCCGATCCGCGCCACCGCCGCCGGCACGGTCGTCACGGTCGTGTGCAACACCTCCGGGCCGTCCTGCGACGTCGACGGCTCACCGGCCGTCAAGGGCTGCGGCTGGTACGTCGAGATCCACCACGCCGGCGACATCGTCACCCGGTACTGCCACATGGTCCGCCGCCCGGACGTCACCGTCGGCCAGCAGGTGAGCGCCGGCCAGACCATCGGCGCCGTCGGCACCTCCGGCAACTCGTCCGGCCCCCACCTGCACTTCGAGGTCCACTACGGCCGGCCCGCGACCCGCCTCAACGCCGTGGACCCGGTGCCCTTCATGAAGGCCGCGGGAGCCCCGGTCGCCTGACCCGGCGGTCGCCCGAGGTGGGGACCTGCACGGCTTCCTGCGCTCCGCCTGGTACCACGTCGACCTCGAGACGCTGCGCCGCGGGTGCGGCGGAGGGCCTACCCGGCGTCGTCGGGCAGGACCGGGACGTCGGCGCGGTACAGGCTGACCAGGAGCCCGTACGGCTCGCCGGCGTCCCCGTCGGAGGGCATGTGCTCCTCGCCGGCGAAGCGTTCGAGGCTCGCCGCGAGCGCCTGGGCCTGGGCGACGGTGAGGCGCGCGTGGCGCAGGAAGGTGAGGTCCGGGTTGGTCCCGTCGGCCGGGAGCATCTCGCCCAGCGCGGCCCTGACCAGGAAGTCCGCGCCGACCGGGGCGTCGGGGGCGATGCGCAGCCGTTCGCTGGTCGGCTGGTAGTGCTGCTCGACGCCGCCGCGGACGCGCCTGGTGGACGCCACCCGCACCAGGCCGGCCTGCTCGAGGATCTTGACGTGGTAGCCGACGGTGCCCTTGGCCACCCCGAGCGCCGTGGCGAGCTGCGCGAGCGTCGCCGGTCGCTGGCGCAGGGCGAGCATGAGCCGGTGGCGCAGCGGGTGGCCGAGCGCGCGGAACTGCTCGGGCTCGCTCAGCACCAGGTCTTCGGGCACCAATCAACTGTCGAGGATTCCCGCCACTTTTTCAAGCCGCGCTCTTGCGGAAGTGTCGAGAATATTCGACGCTTAGGTGGTGACCGACATGATCGCTCCCGCCGTCGCGGAGTACCTGAACGCCCACTGCACGCCGGCCGACGACGTCCTGCGGGACCTCGCCGCCGAGACCGCCGCCACGTTCCCGGACGCCGCCGCGATGCAGGTGTCGCCCGACGAAGGGCGGCTGCTGACCCTGCTGACACAGCTCACCGGCGCCGCGTACGCCGTCGAGGTGGGCGTCTTCACCGGCTACTCGGCCATCTGCATCGCCCGCGGGCTCGCCCCTGGCGGGCGGCTCCTCGCCTGCGACGTGTCGCCGGAGTGGACCGCCCTGGCCCGCACGTACTGGCGGCGGGCCGGCGTCGAGGACCGCATCGACCTGCGCATCGCGCCCGCCGCCGACACCCTGCGGGCGCTGCCCGCCGACCCGGTCGTCGACCTGGCGTTCCTCGACGCGGACAAGACCGGCTACCCGCAGTACTACGAGGCCATCGTCCCCCGGCTGCGCCCCGGCGGCCTGCTCGTCATCGACAACGTCCTGCTCGGCGGCGGGGTCCTGGACCCGCAGGACACCCACCCCGCCGCCGTCGCGATGCGGCAGCTCAACGAGACCGTGCTGCACGACGAGCGGGTCGAGTCCGTGATGCTGCCCGTCCGCGACGGCGTCACGCTGGTCCGCAAGCGGACCTGAGGTATGCCGGCACGTGGGTGCCGGTCGCCGGCCGCAGCGGGACGGCAGCCGGCACCTTGTCATGGCCGCTTCGCACGCCGACGCCGACTGCGTGGCCGGGTGCGGCCCGACCCCGCTGCTGTCTCTGACCCGACGTACCCAGACACCTCAGAGGTACCGGACGCCGGTCAGGTCCTGCGCCGCCGCCCAGAGCCGCCGGCCGACGGCCGGGTCGGCGGCCTCCCGGCTCAGCCGGGCCTCGGCGACCCGCCCCCGCGTCTCCCACAGCCCGGACGGCCCGAAGAACTGCCCGCCGCGCACGCCCGGCGCCGTCGCGGCGTGCAGCTGCGGCAGCGTGCCCCGCTCCACCGGCTGGGTCACGATCAGGCCGGCCCGCGCGATCAGCCGCCCGAGCCGGCCCCGGTGCTCCCAGGCGCGCGGCGTCAGGTTGGTGCGGGTGAGGCCCGGATGCGCGAGCACGCTGGCGACCGGGGACCCGGCGGCGCGCAGCCGGCGGTCCAGCTCGACGCCGAAGACGGTGGTGGCGAGCTTGGACCGGCCGTAGGCGGCGGACGCCCGGTAGTCGCGCTCGAACAGCAGGTCGTCGAAGTCCAGGTGTGCGGACCGGTGGGTGATCGAGCTGAGACCGACCACCCGGGCCTGCCCCGCCGCGGCCAGATTGGCCAGCAGCAGGCCGGTCAGCGCGAAGTGGCCCAGCAGGTTGGTGGCCAGCTGCAGCTCGTAGCCGTCGGCCGAGGTCCGGCGCGGCCCGAGCAGCACCACCCCGGCGTTGTTGACCAGCAGGTCGATCGCCGGGTGCTCGGCGGCCAGCCGGGCCGCGAACGCCCGCACGGACCCGAGGGAGGCCAGGTCCAGCTCGCGCACCTGCACCGCGCCCCCGATCCGGCGGGCGGCGTCGGCGCCGGCGGCGGTGTTGCGCACGGCGAGCACGACCCGCGCGCCGCGGCGGGCCAGCTCGGTGGCGGTGACCAGGCCGAGGCCCGAGTTCGCGCCCGTCACCACGGCGACCCGGCCCCGCTGGTCGGGGATGTCATCGGCGGTCCATCCGGTCATCTGCCGCTCCTGGAGTGTCGGTGGAACCCCGACGCTAGGGCCGGCCGGTGCCGGCCCCGTCGTTCCCGGCAGCCTAGGTCCGCCAGACCTACCTTCGGCCGGCCGGTCCGCGGCACACTTGCGGCATGAGCAGTCCGCAGCGCAGCGGAGGGCTGCGAATCAGCGGCTCAGGGTGGAGCTCAGGCCGGCGCCGCAGCGCAGCGGAGGTGACGGCATGAGCGGTCCGTTCGCCCGTGAGCTCGGCGACTTCCTGCGTGCCCGGCGCAGCCGGCTGCGCCCGCACGACGTCGGCCTGGAGCCCGGTGGCCGGCGCAAGGTCACCGGCCTGCGCCGGGAGGAGCTGGCGCTGCTGGCCGGGCTGAGCACCGACTACTACCAGCGCATGGAGCAGGGCCGCGAGGTGCGCCCGTCCGACGACGTGCTGGACGCGCTCGCCGGCGCGCTCGGCCTCGACGGCGAGGAGCGCCGGCACCTGTTCGCCCTGGCCCGCGCCGCCCGCCGGCCGGCGCCGCCCCCGGCGCACCGCGAGCCGGAGCGGGTGCCGGACAGCACCCGGCGGCTGCTGCGGGTGATGGACACCCCCGCCGTCGTCCTCGGCCGGCACCTGGACCTGCTCGACTGGAACCCGATGGCGGAGGCGCTGCTCGGCGACCCGCACGGGTACCCGCCCGAGCGGCTCAACATGCTCCTGCTGCTGTTCGACGACACGCTGACCGGCGCGCGCACCTGCCCGGACTGGCAGCGGCAGGCGCTGGACTACATCGGCATGATGCGGGCCGCCGTCGCCACCGACCCGACCCATCCGCGCGCCACCGCGGTCGTCGGCGAGCTGAGCATCCGCAGCGCCGAGTTCCGGCGGCTGTGGGCCCGCCACGACGTCCGCGAGTCGGTCAGCGGCACGAAGACCTTCCGGGTCCCCGAGGTCGGCGACATCGTGCTGGACTGGGACACCTACCCGCTGCCCGGCAACCCCGGCCCGGTGATGCTCGTCTACACCGCCGAGCCCGACAGCCCCGACGCCGACCGGCTGCGGCTGCTGGCGTCGCTGCACGCCACCCGTTCACCGCGCGGCTGACGCGCTCACAGCAGCCCGGCGAGCTTGTACAGCACCAGCGAGCCGGCGACCGCGACGTTGAGGCTCATCCCGGTGCCGATCATCGGGATCTCGACGGCGCCGTCGAGCAGGTCGAGCGCCTCCGGCGGGATGCCGGTCGCCTCGTGCCCGAGCACCATGACGGTCCGCCGCCGGGCGGCCGGCAGGTCGGCGAGGCGGACCGCCTCGTCGGCCAGCTCCACCCCGAGGATGCCGGACCCGGCGCGGCGCTCCTCGGCGAGCCAGCGCAGCGGATCACCGACGCGGTGCACGCACGTCGGCTGCCGCAGCGTGTTGCCGCGGGCGAGCGCCGCGTCCACCCAGCCGAACGGCGGCACCGCCAGGCACGCGCCGACGGCGTCGCACGTGCGCAGCAGCGTGCCGAGGTTGGCGCCGTGCATGGGCCACAGCGGCGCCGCGACGAGATGCCCCCAGCACCGGTGCCGGCGGGGACGACGGGCCGAGCGGATCTCCTCGCGGGTCCGGACCCGGATCGCGGGGCTCACCGCACCGGAGCGAAGGCGCTCCTGCATTCGAAAGTCATCCGGTGCGTGCTTCTCGGCGCACGCGGGCCATCGACGACGACGTGGTCTCCGCCAGCGTACCGTACGCCGCCGCACGTCGCCGGATCCCTGACCGCGGTGCGAGACTGTGTCGATGGATGTCGACGTCTGGTACCAGAAACTGTGGGAGGCGATCCGGGTTTCCGTGCTGAACCTGCGCGACGACGAGATCGAGCAGATCCGGGACCTCTACTGCGTGGACCTCGACAACCGCGGCACCGGCTTCCGCGGGGGCCGGCTCAGGGCGCCGGCCGGCGACGCGGACCGGTGGCGGGAGGCGACGCGGGCCGTGGTCGCCGCCCTCCGGTCGGTGCAGGAGCGCGACCTGGAGGCGCGCGGGCGGTTGGCGCCGCAGTACGGGGTCAGGGACGCGCTGCGGTGGCGGCTGCGCCGTGGACGGCTGCGACGGGAGTACGAGGCGCAGCGGGCGGCGATGGAGGACGAGGTGCGCGCCGCGTACCGCGCCTTCCGTGACACGGCCGCCGACCTGACCCCGTCCGTCGCCGCGTGGCGCGAGCGGCAGGCCCATGAGCAGCGTGAGCGCGAGGCACGCCGGCTGGCCGAGCGGATCGCGGCGGTGCGCGCCGGCGTCGACGGCCCGGTGTGGGCGTACCTGGTCAGGGACTACGCCGGGCACGGCCAGGTGCTGATCTGGCTGCCCGCCGTCGAGCCGCACGAGGAGCCGCAGGGCGGCGAGGTCCGGCGCGGCCTGACCGTCCACGAGGTGCAGCGGGTGATCGAGCAGGAGCGGTCGCGCGACCCGTACGTGTGGATCGGCTGGACGGAGAGGACCGCCGAGGCGATGCGCGACTGGCACACGGACCGCGCCGGCGAACGCGCACCCGGCGACGAACGCGTCACGGCGTGGGCGGCCCTGACCGGCGCCGTCGTCGACCCGGTCGTGTGGCGCCCGGGCGAGCTGGAGCAGCTGCGCGCGTCGCGCGCCAACCGCGGCTACGGCCCGTCGAGCAACTACTGGAGCCCGTCGACCTTCGGCGGATCCTTCTGATGCTCAGGTGCCGGGATGGCTACGGCAGGACGGCGTCGGGGTCGTAGGCCGGGGCCAACTGCAGGTCTTGGCCCAGCTCCAGGCGCAGCTCGTTGACCAGCCTGCGTTCCAGCTCCCAGAAGACCAGCAGCTTGGCCCGCAGCTCGGCGTCGCGGTCGGCGGCGGCGACCGCGATCCGCCGCGCGGCGCGCGAGACCGCGTGCGCCTGGTTGACACTCTCCTGGTGGGCCGCGACCAGCTGCAGCTCGATGTACGTCGTCTCGAGCGCCTCACGCAGCGCCTCGCCCCGCTCGTTGAAGGCCGGTCTGGAGGGTGTGCCGTCGGCGTTGCGGAGCACGGCGACGTCCTGGGGATGGGCCGTGACGTAGGCGATGTAGGCACGGATCGCCGTCAGGTGCCGGGCGAACGCGACCCTGCGGGTGTCCGCCGCCTGCCGCTGCCGCTCCTGCTCCCACGCCTGCAGCTGCGCCCGGTTGCTCATCCTCGTGCCCAGCCACACACCCAGCAGCGCGATGACGGGCCCGGCGAACGCGACGACAAGGTTCATCCATGCAGTGTGATGGCCCCCACCGGCGAGCTCCAGCCAGGTCGTCCACGCCCCGTCCGCCCGGTGCGGCAGCGGCACCAGCTCCGCCGCGGCCGCGCGGCCCAGGGTGAGCAGCGCCCGGGCAGTCTCCTCACTGTCGACGGGACCCTCGAAGAGGCCCAGGCGGGACACGTAGTACCGGGCCAGCTCGGCCCGCCGCCGGTCGAACTCGGGGAACAACCGGTGTACCTCCCGCTCCGGCAGCACCCGGCGCAGCAGGTCCTCCCGGTGCTCGTCGTCGAGCACCACCACGACGAACGACCGGTCCACCACGCCCGCGTCGCGCGGCTGCCGGCGGGCCTGCCGGCACACCGTGACCAGGGCGGCGAGGTAGCGGCGGAAGGCGTCGTGCCACTGCCGGGTGCCGGCCCGGCAGGCGAATGCGGTCAGGGCCTGCGCCCAGCGCCGGTACGGCTGCTCCGGCAGCCAGTCCAGGTCGCACTCCCGGCCAGTCCGCGGGGCTCCACCGCACGTCGTCCCGGTCCTCGGCGGGGAACTCGTCCAGCGCCTCCAGCGAGCCCATCCCGAACACCGGCAGGCCGATCAGACCGTCGGTCTCGCGGTAGACCTCGCCGAACGCGGCGGCGTAGAAGTGCTGGTCGGGCCGGCCGGCGGTGACCTGCCGCACGGTCCGCACGACGGCGCCGGTCAGGACCCGCTCGAAACCAGCCCAGTCGAACGCCACCGCCACCCGGCGATCCTAAGCCGGCCGTCAGTCCGAGGGCTTCGACAGGCCGCGCAGCGGGTCCCACTTGCCGTCGAACCAGCGTCGCAGCGACGCCGACAGGTAGCGGTGGTTGGCCGCCCACACGTCGTCGAACGCGAACAGCTGCTGGTAGCCGTACTCGTCGTGCAGGTGGAACACGGCCTGCGCGAGGTGCGGCGCCACGCTGACCCGGCCCAGTCCGGGACGCCGGCCGCCGAACGGCCCGGGCACCCCGTCGGCGCCGGCCGCTGCCGGATCGGCCCAGACCGGGCGGGCGGCGCGGTGGGCGTCCTCGTGTGCGCCGTCCAGGCCCGTGACGTCGGGCAGCCCGCCCGCGGGCGGACCGGTCCGGGGTGGGCTCAGAGCCGCTTCTCCTCCTGGCACAGGATGCCCAGGACGGTCGGCTCCGCGTTCAGGGTGACCCGCAGCGTCAGCACCGGTGTCGTGCCCGGCCACACGACCTTCGCCCGGCCCATCACCACCTGCGGCAGCGACAGGTGGCTCGGCTTCGGCAACAGGCTCTTGACGTTGCCGGCGAGGATGTTGACCAGCTCGCCCAGCGCGTCGATGCAGTCGTCGGCGCTCGCGCCGGCGGGGTCGACGTCGAGCATCGCCCCGGCGATCTGCCCGGCCGCCGGCAACCCGCACCGCATCACGGCCAGCCCGTTCCACGCGCCGGCCAGGCCGATGCTGGCGGTGACCTCGGCCGTGTCGGGCATCGGCTCGGGGCTCGGCTCGATCTCGGGCTCGCAGTGCAGGTAGGCGGTCCACACCTGCCACACGATGCCGCGCAGGTCGTCCTCGGACAGGGACGTCTCCGCGTCCACCGAACCCCCTCCCGGGCTGGTCACCGGCGAGCGCCGTTCCAGCCCGTGCGCCTGATCGGCCGGCGCGGGCCCGGCTTGAGCATTCCGGGCCCGCCGTCGCCGCGGGGCGGGGGTCCCGGCCGGTCCAGGACGTTCGGCCCGCCGGATGAGGGAGCTTCGGCACCGGCGTACCGCCGCGCCGCCGACAACACTGAGGTCGTCAAGGAAATCCGGCAGGAGGCCGAAAATGAGCGCCGCATCCGTCCACCACACACCCGTCAGCCACCTCGAACGCGTCGAAGCCCCCGGGGCCATGCTCACCCGCACCGCGGCGAAGGGCCTCGCCGTGCTGCGCTACGCGACCGGCTTCGTGTTCCTGTGGGCGTTCCTCGACAAGACCTTCGGCCTCGGCTACTCGACGCCGTCGGCGAAGGCCTGGATCAACGGCGGCTCCCCGACCAAGGGCTTCCTCAAGTCGATCGACGTCGGCCCGTTCCAGTCGCAGTTCCACGCGATGGCCGGCACCTGGTGGGCGAACTGGCTGTTCATGCTCGGCATGGCCGGCGTCGGCCTGGCCCTCGTCGCCGGCATCGGCCTGCGCGTCGCGGCCGTCTCCGGCTCGCTGATCATGGCGATGATGTGGCTCGCCGAGTTCCCGATCGCGCAGCACACCTCGACCGGTGCCCCCAGCGGCTCCACCAACCCGCTGACCGACTACCACCTGATCTACGCGGTCGTGCTGATCGTCCTCGCCGCGGCCTACGCCGGGCACACCTGGGGCCTCGGCCGCCGGTGGGCGAAGCTCCCCTTCGTGCAGCGCAACCGCTGGCTCATCTGACCACATCACCGAAGCAGCCACGAGGACCCGGGACCCAGCGTCCCGGGTCCTCGCCGTCAATGATCGCGGGCATGCAACCGCATGCCGGCCTGTGGGCGGCGCTGCCCCCTGACCTGCGCGACCGGATCGACGAGCTGCTGTGTGCCCGCCAGCCGCCGTGGCCGGAGGCCGCCGAGGCGACCACGGAGGGGCAGGCGGTCGCCGCGCACCTCGGTGTGCCGTTCTTCTTCGCCAGCCCCGCGGCGCCCGACATCGGCCTGCCCCACTGGTGGGATGGTCAGGGCCGGTAGCGGCGGTCGCGTATCGTCCCGGCATGACGTCGCTGATCACCTACGCGGGCCCGTCGGTGACGCGGGAACCGGACGGACGTGTTCGGCCGGGGGCCGCCGCGCCCGGCGTGGGTGCGCAACGGGGAGGCGACGCTGCGGTGCCCGGCGTAGGGTTTCGCGCTGGAGCCGGCCGCAGGAGGGGCCGAGCGCCCGTGCCGGCGTAGCGGTGAGCCCGGCTCAGCGGGGGAAGCCCTGCCGCTGCCCGATCTGCTCGACCTTCTCGGTCGGGCCGGAGACGATGAGGGTGTCGCCGTGCTCGATGACGGTGTCCGGCAGGGCCGTCTCGGCCTCCTTGCCGGCGCGCTTGACCGCGACGACGGTGATGCCGTGCTTCGTGCGCAGGCCGAGCTGGGCGAGGGTACGGCCGATCAGGTCGTCGGGCGGGCAGACCTTCGCGATCGCGTAGCCGTCGTCGAGCTCGATGAAGTCCAGCAGCTGCCCGGTGACGAGGTGCGCGACGCGCACGCCCATGTCGGACTCGGGGAAGACGACGTGCCGGGCGCCGACCCGCTCCAGGATGCGCCCGTGCTTGGCGGAGATGGCCTTGGCCCAGATCTCCTCGACGCCGAGCTCGGTGAGGGCGAGGACGGTCAGGACGCTGGCCTCGATGTCGGTGCCGATGCCCACGACGGCGCGGTTGAAATCGGCGACGCCGATCTGGCGCAGCGCCTCCTCGTCGGTCGAGTCGGCCTGCACCACGTGGGTGAGGATGTCGGACAGCTTCTGCACGATCTCGGCGTCCTCGTCGATGCCGAGGACCTCGTGGCCCAGCTCGGTCAGTGACTCGGCGACCTGCCCGCCGAAGCGGCCCAGGCCGATCACCACCACGCCGTCGGTGCCGCCGCTGCTCACACGAGCCTCCAGGAAAGGTCAGCCGATGATCGGTTGCTCCTCGGGCCGGCGGTAGCGCAGCTTGCGGTGCCGCAGCGCGATCGCGGAGGCCACCGTGATCGTACCGACCCTGCCGATGAACATCAGCGCGACGAGCGTCAGCTGGCCCGCGGCCGGCAGCGAGCCGGTGATGCCGGTGGACAGGCCGGCGGTGGAGAACGCGGCGGTCGCCTCGAACAGGACCCGGTCGAACGGCAGGTCGGTGAGCAGCAGCAGGGCGAGGGTGCCGGCGGCTACGGTGCCGACGCCGAGCAGGGCGACGGTGACCGCCTGGCGCACGGTCGGCGTGGGCACCCGGCGGGCGCCGACGTTGACGTCGTCCTCGCCGCGGACCTCGGCCCAGATGACGAACGCGAGCAGGAAGAAGGTGGTGACCTTGATGCCGCCGGAGGTGCCGGCGCTGCCGCCGCCGATGAACATCAGCACGTTGGTGAAGGCGAGCGTCTCCGGTCGCACCGCGGCGTAGTCGATGCTGTTGAACCCGGCGGTGCGCGGGCTGATGCCGCTGAACATCCCGCCCACGAGGCTCTGCCACCAGTTGAGCGGGCCGAGCGTGGCCGGGTTGGACCATTCGAAGGCGGTGACGGCGCCGATGCCGATCACCAGCAGCGTCGCGGAGCCCCACACGGTGAGGCGGGTGTGGATCGACCAGTACCGGGGTTTGCGCCACTCCCGGTACAGCTCCAGCATCACCGGGAAGCCGAGGCCGCCGAGGACGACGGCGACCGCGACGGTGCCGCAGATCCACGGGTCGCCGACGAAGCCCATGAAGCTGTCGGAGTACAGCGAGAACCCGGCGTTGTTGAAGGCGCTGACCGCGTGGAACACGCCGTGCCACAGCGCGGTGGGCAGCGAGTCGTCGTAGGCGGCGCGGAACCTGGCGGTCAGCACGGCGGCGACGGCCAGCTCGAAGCCGACCATCATGGCGAGGACCCGCACCAGCAGCGCGCGCACCTCGCCGAGGTTCAGCGACCGGGTCTCGGCCTGCGCGACCAGCCTGGTGCGCAGCGCGAGCCGGCGCGACACCATCAGGCCGAGCACGGTCGCGAAGGTCATGATGCCGAACCCGCCGACCTGGATGAGCGCGAGGATGATGCCCTGGCCGACCGGTGACCAGTACGTCGCCGGGTCGACCGTGCTCAACCCGGTGATGAACACCGCGGACGCGGCGGTGAACAGCGCGACCAGCGGCGGGGCCGCCTCGCCGGTGGCGCGGGCCACCGGGAGCATGAGCAGGCCGGTGCCGACGAGCAGGGCGGCGAGGAACGCCGTGGGCAGCAGGCGGGTGGGGTGCCGCAGGGCGCGGGGCATGCGGAAGATCCTATGGCCGCGCCGCGGAGGGTCAGCCCCGGGTGGTGAGCAGCTCCCGGGCGGCGGGCGCGGCGGCGGGCACGTCGTGGGAGACCTGCGGCAGCCAGTTGAGCCAGCGGGGCAGCCACCAGTTGCGCTCGCCGAGCAGTGCCATGGTCGCCGGCAGCAGGACCGCCCGCACGATCGTCGCGTCGAGCAGGACCGCCGCGGCGAGCCCGACGCCGAGCTCCTTGGTGGAGACCAGCGGCAGGGTGGCGAACAGCGCGAACACCGCCACCATGACCGCCGCCGCGCTGGTGATGACCCCGGCCGTGGCGGTGATGCCCTCGGTGACCGCCTGCCTGGTCGGCAGGCCGCGGTCGTGGCCCTCACGGATGCGGCTGACCACGAAGACGTGGTAGTCCATCGACAGGCCGAACAGGATGACGAACAGGAACAGCGGCATCCAGTTCGTGATGCCGTCGGCGGCGCGGAAGTCCAGCAGCGACTCGAAGTGGCCGTACTGGAAGACGAAGACGAGCATCCCGTAGGCGGCGGCGACCGACAGCAGGTTGAGCACGACCCCGGTGACCGCGACGACGACCGACCGGAACGACACGAGCAGCAGCAGGAACGCCAGCCCCAGGACGAATCCGAAGACCAGCGGCATGGAGTCGGCGAGCTGGTCGTTGAAGTCCTTCGAGCCGGCGGTGTCGCCGGTGACGCCGACCCACGCGCCGGGGTATCCGGCCAGGGTGGCGGGGATGACGGTGCCGCGCAGCGCGGCGAGGGCCTCCTCGGAGGCGCGGTCGCCGCCGGTACCGGAGAGCCCGACGCTGATCACGGCGACCGTACCGGCGGGGTTCACCTCGACGGTCACCGGCTCGTGCAGCCGCCCGGTGGCCAGGGCCTGCCGCTTGAACTCGGCCACGGCGCCGTCCCAGGCGGGGCCGGTGACGGCGGGCGCCTCGACCACGACCTCGGCGGGGCCGGTGCCGCCCGGGAACGCCGCCTGGATCGCCAGGAACGCCTGCGTGATCGGCGCGCTCGGCGACAGGTCCTCCACACCCTCGCCCTTGGTGCGCAGGTCCAGGGCGGGGGCGGCGAGTGCGCCGAGGGCGGTGGCGGCGAGGACCGCGGAGATCAGCGGGCGGCGCAGCACGAGCCGCAGGAACGTGCCCCAGATCCGGCCGCCGCCGGAGCGCCTGCGGTACAGGCCGGGGATGCGTCCGAGGTCGACCCGGTCGCCGAGCGCGGACAGCAGCGCCGGCAGGACGGTCAGCGAGCCGAGCACGGCGGTCGCCACGACGAGGATGGTGCCGACGGCGAAGCTGACGAACGTGGTGTCGTGGGTGAGGAACATGCCGGCCATGGCGACGATGACCGTCAGCCCGGACACCCAGATCGAGCGGCCGGAGGTCTGCGCGGCGATGACGAGGGCCCGGTGCGCCTCGACGCCGTTGCGGCGCTCGTCGCGTTCCCGGCGGATGTAGAACAGGCAGTAGTCGACGCCGACGGCGAGCCCGACGAGCAGCATGACGTGCATGGTGGTGTCGACGGCCGGGGCCAGGTGGCTGGCGAAGGCGAGCAGGCCGACGGCGCCGACGACGGCGGTGACGGCCAGGCCGACCGGCAGCAGCGCCGCCACGATCGCACCGAACGCGACGAGCAGGATGCCCAGGGTCACCGGGATCGACAGCAGCGACAGCCGGTTGAGGCCCTCGTCGAGCTCGTCGCCGATGAGCTTGTCGCCGCTGGCGTCGCCGGCCTCGGCGATGTACAGGTCGGGGTGCGCGCGCTGGACGCCGGCGACGGCGTCGAGGACCGGCTGGATGCGGTCCTTCGCGGTCTGCGGGTCGCCGCGCACGGCGAACGTGATGAGCGCCGACCGGCCGTCCTCGGAGGTGACCGGCGGCGCGATCCGGTCGGTCCCGCCGGTGGCCCGCACGGCGGCGGTGACCTCGGCGATCGCCGCCTGGGTCTGCGGGCTGTCCACCGGGGCGGTCTTCGAGGTGATGACGACCATCTCGCCGGCGCCCCGCTGCGGGAAGCCGGCCTGCTCGACGATGCGGTCGGCGCGGCCGGACTCGCCGTTGCCGAAGTCGCCGCTGCTCGCCTGCACCATGCCGGCCCGGCCGCTGAGCACGGTGACGCCGACGACGAAGAGCAGCCAGCCGAGGATGGCGAGCGTGCGGTGGCGCGCGCTCCACACCGCGACGCGCGCCGCGATGCCCTTCACGTTCTCCCTGGATTCCATGCCAGGAACGCTATGGAGCGCGCCGGTGCGGATCGATCCGGTGAGCCCGCTGACCAGGGGTGGGGCGGACCGGGCGGCGCCGGGTGGGGACAGCCCTACCGCGGCCGCAGGCCGTCGAAGACGACGGCGAGCATCCTGGCCTTCACCTCGGCCTCCAGGTCGCCGTGCGCGGCGGCGCGGGAGGTGGCGACCAGCAGCGCGTAGACCTCGGGCAGCTCGACGTCGTCGCGGACGGCGCCGGTCTGCTGGGCGCGGTCGAGCAGGGCGCCGACGGCGCGGCGCAGCCCGGCCGACGCCCGCGTCGCGGCGCCGTCGTCGTCGCCGCCGGCGTCCAGCAGTGCGTCGCCGATGGCGATCTTCGTGGCGGCGTCGGCGACGAGGTGGCGGAAGAAGCCGTAGAAGGCGGCACCGGGGTCGGGGGTGTCCAGCAGCGCCTCGGCCTGCCCGCGCAGCCGGTCGTAGCGCCGGACGAGGACGGCCTGCAGCAGCGCGGCCTTGGTCGGGAAGTGCCGGAAGACGGTGGCGATGCCGACGCCGGCGAGCCGGGCCACCTCGTCGGTCGACGCGGTCTCGCCGCCGCGGCCGAAGACGTCCTCGGCGACGTCCAGGATGCGGTCGCGGTTGGCTCGCGCGTCGGCCCGCCGCGGCCGCCCGCCGGTCTGCGTCATGCACCGCTCCTTGAATCCGAAGTCACGACTCCATATAATCGGAGTCATCACTTCGGATCGTACAGGGGGGCGCCGTGCAGCGACCGATGAGCCCGCGCGAGGTCTTCCTCGCCCTCGTGCACGGCGTCGCGGAGGGCCGCTGGGAGGAGCTGCCCGACCTCTACGCGGAGCGCACCCACGTGGTGCACCCGTTCGACCCGCTGCGCGCCCCGGCCCTGCGCACCCGCGACGAGCTGCGCGCGCACTTCCGGCCCGGCGGCGGCGGCCCCGACCTGCGCCGCCGGCCCGACGGGATCACGATCCACGACACGGCCGACCCCGAGGTGATCGTCGCGGAGTTCGAGTACCGCGGCACCGCGGACGGGGAGCCGTTCGCGCTGCCCGGCGTCTTCGTCCTGCGGGTCCGCGACGGGCGGATCGTCGAGTCCCGCGACTACTTCGACCACGTCACCGCCGCCCGGATCCGCGGGCGGCTCGACGACCTGGTCGCGGCCGTGAAGGCAGCGGGTCAGGCGGGCGGCGGGGACAGCGGGCCCGGCTCGTCGAGCGCCGTGGCGTAGACGAACCGGTCGGGGCGCAGCACCGCCACCTCGGCGCGGTGCCGGGCGAACCAGGCGGTGAGGATCCCCTCGGCGTCCACCACCTCCACCACGCCGGGCCCGCTGCCGGTGCCGGCGCGCGAGCCGGGCGGCAGCACCCGCAGGAACGTCGCCGGCGGTCCCGTCCACGCCGTCGCGGTCGCGGTCGTCACCGCCGGGCCGAGCACCGCGAACCCGGCGCCGAGGACGTCGTCGAGCCGGACGGGCGGCGCGTCACCGGCGGTCGTGACCCTCGGCTGCGGGAACATCGTGCCGACCGCGCCGTGCCGCAGGCCGCCGGCCAGGACGCCCTTGCGCACGACCGGCGCCGGTTTGAACTCGAAGTGCCGCACGAAACGGCGCACCCGGGGCACCGCCTGCACCGCGCGCAGCGTCGTGTCGCGCAGGAACGCCGCGACCCGGTTGCGCACCAGGAAGACCCGGCCGAGCCGGACGCTCGTCACCGCCATCTCCTCGGTGTGCGGGCGCCGTTCGGTCTCGTACGAGTCGAGCAGCTCGTCGCCGGCGGCACCCTCGAGCACCATCGCCAGCTTCCACGTCAGGTTCGCCGCGTCGCGCAGCCCGCTGCACAGCCCCTGGCCGAGGAACGGCGGCATCTGGTGCGCGGCGTCGCCGAGCAGGAACACCCGCCCCGCCCGCCACCGGGTCGCGACGAGGTGGTGGAAGGTATACACGACGGCCCGGGTGACCGTGAAGCGGGCCGGGTCGACGTACGGTGCCACCAGCCGGTCCAGCGTCTCCGGCTTCGTCATCTCCTCCGGCGACTCGCCGGCGCGCAGCATGAACTCCAGCCGGTGCGTGCCGAACGCGCCGGGCGACACGAACGCCGGACGGCGCCAGTCGCAGACGAACCGGGTCGTCGGCTGCCGGACCCCGCCGGGCTGCACGTCACCGGAGACCGCCAGCCACGGCTCCGCGTACGACGTGCCGCTGAGCTCGATGCCGGCCGCCGCCCGGGTGGTGCTGCGGGCGCCGTCGCAGCCCAGCACGTACCGGGCCCGGACGGTGCTGTCCGTGCCGGTCGCGGTGTCCCGCAGCCGCACGGTGACGCCGGCGGCGTCCTGGTCCAGCCCGGTCAGCTCCACGCCGGTGCGCAGCTCGACGTGCTCGAAGCGGTCCAGCCCGCCGCGCAGCGACGCCTCCAGCCACGGCTGGTCGAAGAAGTGCAGCGGCTCGCTGCCGAGACCGAAGTCGACCTCGTCGAGGGCGATCGTCGCGAACGGGCGGCCATCGCCGCTGACGTACTCCACCACCGGCGGCGGGTACATGTCGGCGGCCACCGTGTCGCGCAGCCCGGCCTGCTGGTACACCCGCAGCGCCTCGTCGTCGCAGGAGAACGCCCGCGGCTGCCCGTGCGGCGCGGTGCCGCGCTCCACGACGACGGTCCGCACGCCGCGCACGCCGAGCAGGTTGGCGGTGAGCGCACCGACCGGTCCGCAGCCCACCACCACGACGTCTGTGTCCATACCGGCCAGTGCACCAGGGCGCTGTGGAGACCGTGTGGAACCGGTGTGGAGATCCGCGCGGGTCGGCGGTCAGCCGCGGCCGATGCGGTCCAGCAGCAGGCGCGCGCCCTGCGCGGCGGCGATGGCGGCGCCGGCGCGCACGTCCTGCTGGTCACCGGTGGCCAGGCCGCGCACCCGGCGCAGCTCGGCGGTCAGCACCCGCTCGCCGGCGGCCTCCGCGGCGGCGAGCCCCGCACCGGCCAGCCGGGCCGCCGTCGCGGTGTCGCCGGCGACCAGGTGCGCGTCGGCCATCGCCGCGATCGAGATCGTCCGGGTCGCGCGCAGCCCGAGCCGGTGGATCGCCTCCCCGGCGGCCCGCATCGCGGGGAGCCGGTCGTGCGCGCCGCCGCGCACCGCCGCCCACTCGGCGAGGAAGTCACCGGTGGTGACGAAGTGCGGCATGCGCTGCCGCGCGCCGATCTCCCGGCAGCGGCGGGCGGCGTCGCGGCCCGCGTCGGTGTCGTGCTCCTGCAGCGCGGTCCAGGCGGCGTACAGCGCGGCGTTGGCCCGGCCGTACGCGTCGTCGGTGCGCTCCGCCAGGGCGCGGGCGGCCTCGAGGTCGGCGAGCGCCGCGGCGTGCTCGCCGCGCAGCGACCGCACGAGGGCGCGGAAGTTGTGCGCGGCGAGCACCGGGGTGCGGCCCGCCTGCTCGCGCAACCGCCGCGGGTCGACGGCGGCCAGCCGCTCGACGGCGGTGCCGAGGTGACCGTCGGCGTCGGCGAGCCGGCCGGTGAAGTAGCACACGACACCCAGCAGGTACGGCCCGGCCGCGCCGACCGGGCCGTCGCCCGGGGCAGCGGCGGCCAGCCGCCGGGCCAGGTCCTCGGCGACGGCGAACTCGGCCCGGTTGCAGGCGACCTCGCCGAGCGTCCACAGCGCGGTGCGCACGTCGGTGTCCGGCGCGGTGCGCAGCAGCAGCCACCGCGCCCGGGCCGCGGCCGCCGCGACCGCGTCGCTGCCGATGCCGACGGTGATCTGCAGCAGCGCCGCCCGCCGCAGCTGCACGTCCAGCTCGGCGGCGGCCGCCTCCGGTGCCGTCGCCGCGTCGGGCGCGAGCCGGTCCGCGGCCCGCCCCAGGTGGGCGAGGGCGTCCTCGTACGCCAGCCGCCGGGCCGCCTCGTCGGCGGCGCGCACCGTCCAGCGCAGGAAGTCCTCCGCGTGCCCGAGCCCGATCGCCTGCCCGTAGTGGCCGGCGATCTCGCCCGCGGCCAGCCCGCCCTCCCGCGCGGCCGCCCCGGCGAGCCGCGCGTGCAGCGCCGCCCGCCGCGGCGCGGCCAGCTCGGCGTACGTGACCTCGGCGAACAGCGGGTGCCGGAAGCGGACCGTGCCCGGCCCCGCGCCGGCGACGAGCCGCGCCGCCGCCGGCCCGGCGAGCAGCCGCGCGGCGTCGGTGCCGGTCACCGCCCCCAGCAGGCGCAGGCCGAGCTCCCGGCCGGCGACACTGAGTACGTCGAGGCACTCGCGGGTGGCCGGGTCGGGCCCGTCGGGGCCGCCGAGGCGCAGCCGCACCGCGTCGCGGACGCTCGGCGGCAGCGGCCGCTCGGGCGCGGCGAGCAGCTCGGTGAGGAAGAACGGGTTGCCGCCGGTCCGCGCCGCGAGCCGTCGCACGACGTCGTCCGGTGCGGGCGCGCCGGTGCGGTCCGTGACCAGGTCGGCGACCTCGGCACGGTCCAGGCCGCCCAGGGGCAGCTGGCCGGATCCGGTGCCGCGGGCCAGGTCGTTGAGGGTCGCGACGAGGGCCGGGTCGTGCTCGTACGGCCGCAGCGTCGCCACCACCAGCGTGCGTCCCGTATGGACGGTCGTGGTCAGGTAACGGGTCAGCAGCAGCGAGTCCGGGTCGGCCGCGTGCAGGTCGTCCAGGACCAGCAGCAGGCCGGCCGGCTCGGCGGCGGCGCGCACCAGGTCGGACACCGCCTCGTAGGCGCGGAACCGGGCGGCCGGGTCGAGACGGGCGTCCGGGGTGGGCGGTCCGTCGACGAACCCGGTGAGGTCCGCGCCGGCGGCCCCGGCGTGCGGCAGCGCGAGCAGCCCGCGCACCACCTGGCTCCACAGCCAGAACGGCGGCGCCTGCCCGACGGCGGGGCAGCGGCCCCAGACCACCGGGACGCCCGCGGCGGCGGCCCGGTCGGCGACCGCGGCGGCGAGGGTCGTCTTGCCGATGCCGGCCTCGCCGACGACGGCGACCATCCGCCCGCCGCCGCGCCGCGCCGCGTCGAGGTGCCCGTCCAGCGCGGCGAGCTCCGCGGCCCGGCCGACCAGCCCCGGCCGCCGGTCCGGCGCAGGGCCGGGCGCGCCGCCCGGAGCGTCACCGGGGACGTCGGGCGTGCCGCCGGGACCGTCGGGCGAGCCGGGCGTGCCGTCGGACGTGCCGGGCGAGCCGGGTGCGCCGCCGAGGGGGCCGGGCGAGCCGCCGGGGGCGTCGGGCACCGCGTGCCGCAGGATCCGCTGGTGCAGGTCCCGCAGCCGGGCGCCGGGTTCGACACCGTACTCGGCGGCGAGGAAGCGGCGGCCCTCGTCGTACACGGCGAGCGCCTCGGTCTGCTGCCCGGCCCGGTACAGCGCCAGCATCAGCTGCTCACGCGCCGCCTCCCGGGCCGGCTGCTCGGCGACGAAGCGCCGCAGGTCGGGCAGCACGGCCAGGTGCCGGCCGGCGGCGACCGCGGCGGTGCAGCGGCCCTCCTGCGCGGCCAGCCGCAGCTCGGCGAGCCGGGCCACCTCGGCGTGGACCGCGGACAGGCCGGCGGCCGGCGGCTCGCCGCGCCACAGCTGGAGCGCCCGCGAGTAGTGCCGCTCGGCGGTGACCGGGTCGCCGGCGGTGAGGGCCCGCGCGCCGGACTCCGCCAGCTCGGCGAACCGGACGGCGTCGATCGCGCCGGGTGCCACCCGCAGCTCGTAGCCGCCGGTGTGGCCGACCACGACCCGCCCCTGCGCCCGCGCGCCCCGGCCCGGCTCCAGGGCCCGGCGCAGCGCGGCGACATACGTGCGCAGCGTGACCTCGGCGCTCGGCGGCGGATCGCCGTCCCACAGCGCGTCGGTGAGCCAGCCGGTGCTGACCACCTCGTTGGCCCGCAACAGCAGGAGGGTCAGCAGCGCCTGCTGCTTCGGCCCGCCGACCGGCACCGCCTCGCCGTCCCGCGACACCCGCAGCGGCCCCAAGATCGCGAACCACACTGCTGGTGCATCCCCCGGCGCTGCTGGACGTGACGCAGCGAGCATACCCGCGGCCCCGACCGTGGCCGCTCGGTGCGCGACGGCGGCCGGGGCGGCAGCGCGCGCCACCGCCCCGGACCGTGCCCCCGTCAGTGCGCGGTGGCCGGCGCGGCGAACAGCTGGGCGAGGTCGACCAGGCGGTTCGTGTAGCCCCACTCGTTGTCGTACCAGCCGAACACCTTCACCAGGTGACCGTCGGCGGCGGTGAGGCCGGCGTCGAAGACGCACGAGGAGCCGTCGCCGATGATGTCGCGGGACACCAGCGGCGCCTCGCTGTAGCGCAGGATGCCGGCGAGGGGACCTTCCGCCGCCGCGGCGAACGCCGCGTTCACCTGCTCCGTGGTGGCGGGCTGGGCCAGGCGGACGGTCAGGTCGGTCATGGAGCCGTTCTCGACCGGCACCCGCAGCGCGACGCCGCCGAGCCGGCCGGCCAGGTCGGGCAGGACCAGGCCGATCGCCTTCGCCGCGCCGGTGCTGGTGGGGATGATGTTGACCGCGGCGGTGCGGGCCCGCCGCAGGTCCTTGTGCGGCGCGTCGAGGACCGTCTGGTCGTTGGTGTAGGCGTGCACGGTCGTCAGGTACCCCTGCTCCACGCCGAACGTCTCGTGCAGGACCTTCGCCATCGGCGCGGCGCAGTTCGTGGTGCAGGAGGCCGCGGAGACGATGTCGTGCCGCGCGGGGTCGTAGGCGGCGGTGTTGACGCCTGGCACGATGGTGACGTCGACGTCCTTGCCGGGCGCGGAGATGAGCACCTTGCGGGCGCCGGCCTTCAGGTGGTTCTCGGCGTCGTCGCGGCCGCGGAACCTGCCGGTGGCCTCGATGACGAGGTCGACGTCGAGGTCCGCCCAGGGCAGGAAGAGCGGGTCGCGCTGGCGCAGCACCTCGATGTACTGGCCGCCGACGCTCATGCCGCCGCCGGACGGGTCGACGTCCACGGCGGCGCGCAGCCGGCCGAACGTCGAGTCGTGCTGCAGCAGGTGGGCGAGGGTCGCGGTGTCGTACAGGTCGTTGACGGCCACGACGGTGAACGCGTCACCGAGCAGCTGACGCTCGACCAGACACCGGATGAAGTCCCGGCCGATCCGGCCGAATCCGTTGATGGCGATCCGGTATGCCATGGCGTCCTCCTCGATGCCGCGGGCGTGGGACCGCACCGGCCCCGTCCACCCCACCATCACCCCGCGGCGTGCCGGGGCACACGGGCCGAAGGTCACCGGTGGCAGGGCCGGCGGGGGTACACCGGCCCGGGCCGTGCCGGTCGACGCCGCCGGACAGGACCTTCGTCCCTGCCGCGCACCGTGGTTTCCCGGGACTGTGAGGAGATCACCTGTCCGCCGGACGTTCGAGGAGCGCGCCATGGTGGCGATCCACTACACCGGTGCCGCGGCCCGCGTCGGCGCGGTCAGCCGGTCACTGACCCAGGCGACGTTCGCCGCTTTGAACGCGCCGTCCGTGCTGGACACCCGGCCGTGGCGGTGGCGGATCGGCGCCGACCGCGTCGAGCTGCACGCCGACTGGCAGCGGCGGCTCGCGGACCTCGACCCGGACGGCCGGCTGCTGCTGACCGGCTGCGGCGCGGCGCTGCACCACGCCCGGATCGCGCTGGCCGCCGAGGGCGTCGGCGTCGACGTGCGGCGCTTCCCCGACCCCGGCGACCCGCACCTGCTCACCGAGCTGCGGTACACCGGCCCGGTCCGGCCCGCGCCGCGGGTCGTGGCCCTGCACCGGGCGATCGCCGTGCGGCGCAGCGACCGGCGGCCGTTCGCCGGCACGACGCCGCCCGGTGAGGACCTCACGCAACTGGAGCGGGCGGCCGAGGAGGCCGGCGCCGGTGCGTACACACTGCGCGGGCACGACGGCGCGTACGTCGTCATCACCGCGCCCGGCGGCGACCGGCCCGGCGACTGGCTGGCGGTGGGGGAGGCGGTGTCGGCGGTGCTGCTGACCGCCACCAGCGCCGGGCTCGCCACCGCACCGGTCAGCGACCTGGCGCCGCTCGCCGCCCGCCCGGTGCCCGGCGCGGGGACGCCGGCCGCGGCGGTCCGGGTCGGGGTCGCCGGCCGGGTCGGCGCCGCACCCCGGGCAGCGCACGTCCCGGCCGTACCGGCGCCGGCCGGCTGAGCGGCCCGCACCGCGGCGCGGCCGTCACAGCGGCACGTGCCACCGCACCGTGGTGCCGTCCCCCGCCGACTCGACCGTGCACTCGCCGGCCAGGTCGGCGGCCCGGGCCCGCATGTTCGGCAGCCCGTGCCCGCCGGGCGCGGCCGGGTCGGCGGGCTGCGCGATGCCCCGCCCGTTGTCCTGGACCGTCAGCGACAGCTTGCCGCCGGTGGCCGCGACGGTGACGTTCACGGTGCTGGCACCGGCGTGCTTGGCGACGTTGCTGAGCGCCTCGCGCAGGACCGCGAGCAGCGCGGTGCGGGGCGTGTCGGGCACTGCGGTGTCCACGGGCCCGTCGATACGCAGCCCCGGCCGGAACCCGAGCCCGTCGCGGGCCTCGTCGACGAGGTCGCGGATCTCGGTGCGGAAGCTGTGCGGGGCGGGCCCGCGCAGCTCGAAGATGGCGCCGCGGATGTCACGGATGGTGGTGTCGAGGTCGTTGACCACCCGGTCGATGCGCTGCCGCACGTCGGGCTGTCCGGACAGCCGGTTCGCGCTCTGCAGCTGCATGCCGGCGGCGAACAGCCGCTGGATGACGACGTCGTGCAGGTCGCGGGCGATGCGTTCGCGGTCGCCGACGACGGCCAGCATCTCCCGCTCGTCCTGGGCGCGGGCCCGCTCCAGGGCCAGGGCCGCCTGGCCGGCGAAGGTCTCCACCATCGCCAGCTCCAGGCCCTCGGCGATGGGCACGCTGTCCTCCCGGTACGCGACGACGAGCACGCCCAGGGCGACCCCGCCGACGGCGAGGGGTACCAGCAGCGCCGTGCCCGTCGACAGCAGCACCGGCCAGTTGGCGGCGGTCCCGAGGTCGGTGACCACCGACAGCTGCTGGCGCTGCAGCACCTCGGTGAACTCGCTGCCGGCCACGCCGATCGACCAGCCGGCCGCGTCGTGCGCCCCGCCGACGGACACCTCGACGGTGAGGCGCTCGCCCTGGTCGTCGGTGAGCAGCACCATGGCCAGGTCGGCGTCGGCGACGTCGCGGGCGCGGGTCGCGACGAGCTCCAGCGCCTCCGTGCGCCGGATCTCACCGAGCAGCACCCCGGTGATCTCGGCGGCCGCCATGAGCCAGCGCTGCCGCCGCTCGGCCTGCGAGTAGAGGCGCGCGTTGTCGATCGCCGCGCCGGCCGCGACGGACAGGGCGGCCACGAGGTCCTCGTCGTCCTGGGTGAACTGCTCACCGCCGCGCTTCTCGGCCAGGTACAGGTTGCCGAACACCTGGTCGCGGATGCGCACCGGCACGCCGAGGAAGCTGTGCATCGGCGGGTGGTTGGGCGGGAACCCGTACGCGCGGGGATGCTGCGTGATGTCCTCGAGGCGGATCGGGCGCGGCTGCTCGATCAGCAGGCCCAGCACGCCGTGGCCGCGCGGCAGGTCGCCGATCTCGGCGCGTTCCGCCGCGGTGATGCCGTGGTTGATGAACTCGACGAGCATGCGGTCGGGTCCGATCACGCCGAGCGCGCCGTACCTGGCGTCTGCCAGGTGGCAGGCCGCCTGCACGATGCGCTCCAGGGTGCTGTGCAGGTCGAGGTCCGAGCCGATCCCGACGACCGCGTCGAGCAGCGCGCGGAGCCGCTCGCGACTCGTCATCATCTCGCCGACGCGGGTCAGCAGCTCCTGCAGCAGCGCGTCGAGGTCGACGCGGGACAGTGACGGAAGCGGCAGCGAGCGCTGCCAGCCGGTCTGTTCGTCGCTCACCCGGCTGATGGTATTCGGGTCAGCGTTTGCCGAGGAGGCGGGAGGCGAGGACGGCGGCCTGGGTGCGGCGTTCGAGGCCGAGTTTGGCCAGGAGGCTGGAGACGTAGTTCTTGACGGTCTTCTCGG
>NZ_JNYJ01000054.1 GCF_000716715.1 Dactylosporangium aurantiacum
ACTGGTGTGGTAACCGAATCCAACCCCGACGAGGCCAACTCATTGGTACGCCGATCAATCCGGGCGAGTTACGGACATAACTATTGGACAGGCGCTTAGCCCAGCCCGCCACGCCTCGCAGGGGCCCGCCCGCCGCCACGGGTGGGCCCCTGCGCGTGCTTCCCAGGCGGTTGCCGACGTCGCCGGACCGCGCTGCCAGGCACGGCCACGATCGTCGCTGCCCGCGACCCATCGGGAGCGGGGCGACCGGTAGCAGGGGCGACAGCGTGAGCAGCGGCTCGACGCCCGATCAGCCCGACGGCGGACAGCAGGACGGCCAGCCGCCGTCGAACTGACGGGAGCTGGCCGGCGCGGTGTTGGGCGGGCGGGCGACTGACGGGCGGGTATCGGTCAGACCTCGGCAAGGGCCCGGCTGCACAGGGTGCGGGCCCACTGGATGCGGTCGAGCGCCACCTCGGGGCGGTCACCGAAGACCTCGGCGGCACGGGCGTAGCACTCGTCCGGGCCGAGCTGGTCGAGAGTCCGGTCGACGGTGTCACGGACGGTCGCGTCGTCCAGGTCGGCGTGGTTCGGCGCGTCGGAGACGAACAGGGCCATGCACAGGACCGGGTCGACCAGGCAGGTCGTCATGGTGGCTCACCTCTCACAGAGGTTCATCTGGTGTCCTGTCCACCGTCGCTCGGGTGAGGGGGCAGGGCATCTGCGCCAGCATGCGTCCGGCCCTGCGGGTTTTCCGACCCGGACATACCCGTTGGCCGCCACCGGCGTCTCAACTGGCATCACCCCCATCGGGTGCGTCCTCGAGAGGGATCTTGATCTCCAGTTTGGTGCCCTTGCCGGGCCGGCTGACGATGTGCAGCGCGCCGCCGAGCGCGGCCACCCGGTCGCCCAGGCCGATCAGGCCGCTCCCGCCGTGCGGGTCGGCGCCGCCGATCCCGTCGTCCTCGACCGAGAGGTCCAGCACCCGGCCACCGTCGTCGCCGTCGACGATCGAGGCGCGGATGCAGATGAGCGTCGCCTGCGCGTGCCGGATCGCGTTGGTGAGCGCCTCCGCCACCACGTAGTAGGCGCCGACCTCGACCTTCGTGTCGAGCCGGGTCGGCAGCGCGAGGCGCAGCTCCACCGGCACCGGCGACCGGCGGCCGAGCGACTTGACGGCCGGCACGAGACCGCCCTCGGACAGAATCGCCGGGTGGATGCCGCGGGCCAGCTCGCGCAGCTCGTCGATGGCCTCCGCGAGGTCGGTCCCGATCGTGTGCAGCCGCTCCCGTACCCCGTCGTCGACCTGGGGCTCGGTCGCCCGCAGCTGCAGCAGCAGCGCGATGAGCCGCTGCTGGGTGCCGTCGTGCAGGTCGCGTTCGATCCTGCGGCGGCCCTCGTCGGTCGCGGCGACGATCCTCGCCCGGGAGGCGGTCAGGTCGGCGCGGGCCTGCGAGTTGGCGATCGCGCTGGCGACCAGGTCGGTGAACTCGGCGGCGCGGGTGGCGTCGTGCTGCAGCAGCGGCCGGGCACTGGTCGACAGGGCCTTCAGCACGCCCCAGGTCCGGCCGGCCACGAGGACCGGCGCGCCGACCGCGGAGCGGATCGTGCTGTCGCCGAACTCGCGGCCGAGGAAGCCGGCGCTCTCCGCCCCCTCGAGCCGGACCGGCTTGCCGGAGCGCCGGACCCGCCGGCTGACGCTGCCGTGCTCCAGGCTGACCTTGCCCAGCGCGATGCGGTGCGCGGCGTCCCAGCTCCAGCTCGCCACGACGGTGGCGCCGCCGTCGGGTTCGAAGCGCAGCAGGGCGGTGGCGTCGGCGCCGAAGAGCTTGCCGGCCTCCTCGGTGACGGCGCCGAACACGGCCTCCGCCGGCCTGCCCTTCGCCGCGACGGTGGCCACCCGGCGCAACGCCGCCTGCTCGGCGGCCACCGACCGCAGCGTGGCACGGCTCTCCTCCAGCACGCTGACCATCGAGTTGAACGTGCGCTGCATGATGCCGATCTCCACCGGGCCGTCGGTGGCGACGCGGACGCTCAGGTCGCCGCGGGCCACCTTGTCTGCGGCGGCCACCAGCCGGTGCAGCGGGCGGACCACCATCACCGCCAGCGATCTGGTGAGGATGGCGACGCCGAACAGCGAGGTGGCGAACCCGGCGATCCCGGCGATGAGGGCCCGCTGGCCGGCGATCATCGCCTCCTGCCGCCCGCGCTCGACGATCGTGCGCTGCGCGGCGGCGAAGTCGTCGAACTGCTGCCGCAGCGCGGAGATCTGCCGCTGTCCGGCGAGGATCGACTCGGCGTTGATGTTCCTCGGCACCGCCCCCTCCTGCATGGCGATCGACGGGTCCGCGTAGTCATCGAGGTAGGAGGTGATGTCCTCATTGATCTGGGCGATCCGGGCGACCTGGGCGGGATCGCCGGCGACGGCCGCCTCCAGCTCCTCCTGCCGGGCGGGGACCTGCTCCTGCGCCGCCTTCCACGGCACCAGCAGCGCCGGATCGCGGGTGAGCGCGAACCCGCGCCGGCCCGCCTCCACGTCCAGCAGCAGCCGCTCCAGGGTCGTCGCCGCCGAGACCGCGCGTTCGGCCCGGCTGACCGCGAGCACGGACTCACGGAGCTGGAACACCGACAGCAGGATGGCCGCGAACGCCGTACTGATCAACAGTGTGAACAGCGCGCATATCACCCCCAGGCGGAGCGTCAACCCCCCGTGCATAAGGGTGTCCTACCCCCTTCTGCGGGGATATGTTGGCTTTAATGACATCTGTGGTGGTCGCTGACGACGACGTACTGCTCCGCGAGGGACTGGCCAGCCTGCTCGACCGGCACGGCTACACCGTGGCCGGCGTCGCTGACGACGGGACGCACCTGCTGCAGCTGGTCGAGGAGGTAGGTCCCGACCTGGCGGTGGTGGACATCCGCATGCCCCCGACACATACCACCGAGGGGCTGGCCGCGGCGCGGGAGATCAGGCTGCGGTTCCCGTCCGTGGCGATCCTCGTGCTGTCGGCGTTCGTCGAGGTGGAGCACGCGATCGAGCTGCTGGCCAGCGGCGAGCGCATCGGCTATCTGCTCAAGACCCGGGTGACGGACGTCGAGGAGTTCCTGGAGACCCTGCACCGGGTCCAGGACGGCGGGACCGTGGTCGACCCGGCCGTCGTGCAGGAACTGGTCGCCGCGCACCGGCGCAAGGATCCGCTCGACGTGCTCAGCCCCCGCGAGCGGGAGGTGCTCGCGCTGATGGCGGAGGGCCGCTCCAACGCGGGGGTGGCCAAGCAGCTGTGGGTGACGGAGGGCACCGTCGAGAAGCACGTCCGGTCGATCCTGACCAAGCTCGACCTGCCGGAGACCGACGAGACGCACCGCCGGGTCCTCGCCGTGCTCACCTTCCTGGAGGCCGCGTCAGCAGGTGCCTGATCCCTGCAGCCGGGACAGCAGGCACTTGATCGCGGCCGCGGACAGGTGCTCCTTCGGCAGGAAGCCGATGGCCCGGCTCTCCGCGAGCAGGTCCGCGATCTCCTCCGCGCCGAACGCCGACACCATGATCACCGGGCTGGAGTCGATGCGCGCCGCGAGGTCGAACCCGCTCTCCTCACCCAGGCCGACGTCCACCAGGACCACGTCGGGGTCCTGCTCGTCCACCGCGCGCATCGCCTGCTCGCTGTTCGCCGCGTCGGCGACGACCGCGATGCCCTGGGCGGTGAGCAGGCGCTTGGCGCCCGCTCGGAAGCGCTCCGAGTCGTCGACGATGACGCAGCGGATCGTCATACCGTGAACGCTGCCAGATTGTTCGCCCGCCGGCCTTGCGGCTAGCCGGAAAGAGCAGACCTCACCCGCTCGCGACCGCCCGGCGGGTCACCCCGCGGCGACGATCGGCGGGCGGTCCGCTCCTGCCGAGCGCCCGGCGGGCCGCCGCTGGCGGCGCCCCTCGGGGGCGGCCCGCGCCGCCGGGCGTCCGTCGCGCGCCACCGCGCCGCCGGGCGTCCGTCGCGCGCCGCGATGCCCGGACGGCCGGGTCGGCTCGGCCGGGACCGGGTGGCGCGCGCTTCCCGCCGGAACCGCGAGGACCGGGCCGAGCGCGGCCGTTGTCGTCGTGGCACGGCGCTCGCCGGCGATGGCCCCGGTCGCCCGCGACGCCGCCCGGACGGCTGGCCCGCGCGTCGCGCCGGACGCCCGGACGGCTGGCCCGCGCGTCGCGCCGGACGCCCGGGCGGGGCCGGGTCAGCCGGTGACCCGTGCGGCGGCCGGGCGGCCGGGCCAGACGGTGACCCGCGTGGCGACCGGGCGACCGGGCGACCGGGCGGCCGGTGACCCCCGCAGCGGCCAGGCAGCCGGTGACCCCCGCGGCGGCCGGTCAGACGGTGACCGGCTCAGCGGACGGCGCGGCGGCCGGCTCAGCCGCGGCGGGGCGGCGCGTGGCGCGCACCCCCGCCAGGCCCGCGAGGACCAGGCCGAGGGCCACCCAGCCGAGCAGCACCCAGGCGTGCGGCGCCGCGGCGTGGCCGTCGAAGAACGCGGTGCTGCGCAGCAGCGAGCCCGCCGCCCCCGGCGGGAGGTACTGCCCGAGGGTGCCCCAGCCCGACGGCAGCATCTGCGGGGCGCTGGCCAGCCCCGACAGCGGGTTTCCCAGCAGCATCATGGTCGCCGCGCCGAGGCCCAGGCCAGCCGCGCCGAGCAGCGACTCCAGGCCGAGGATGGTCAGCGCGGTGGCGGCGATGCCCAGGGCGACCGCGCCGGCGTTGAGCCAGTACGAGCCCTCCAGGGAGCCGAGCCAGAACTGCAGGATCGCGGTGAGGGCGAGCCCGCCGGTGACGCTGAAGGCGACCGCCCCGGCGAGTCGGCGGGCGAGGCCGACGACGAGGCTGGTGAGCAGCCCGGCGGCGGCGATCCCGCCGAGGACGAGCGGCAGCGCCCCGGCGGCCAGGCCGGCGCCGCGCGGGTCGTCGGCGGGCAGGGGGACCAGGTCGCGGACCGGCACGCCGGCGTCGGTGCCGCCGAGCGCCTGGGCCACCTGCTGGAGCGCCTGCGCGACGACGGGGCTGGCGGCCGAGGCGACGATCAGCTGCGGGCGGCCGGTGGAGAGGTCGATCGCGCCGTACACCTCCCGGTCGAGGATGAGCCGCTCGGCCGCGGCGGTGCCGTCCACGACGGTCACGTCGAACGTGCCGGGACGCTTGGCCGCCAGCTGCTGGGTGACCTGCGCGGTGGCCGCGGGCGGTCCGGCGACGGCGATCGGGATGTCGTGCACGCTCGAGCGGGCGGCCGGCCAGGCGAACGCGACCATGATGACGCTCAGCAGCGCGGTGAGCAGGAGGACGATCGCGCCGACGCGGGGCCATGGCGACCGTGGTGCGGTGGGAGCCATCGGAGTCTCCTAAAAAGAACGTTCGTTCACTGAGATCGAGCATGCGACCCGGCCGGCACGGCGTCAAGAACGAACGTTCGCTTTTACCGCGTGGTGTACGACACGTCCCGCCGCCGGCATCGTGAAGACGAACCGGGAGCCGCCGCCCGGGTTGTCCACCACGGCGATCGAACCGCCGTGCCGCTCCACGATCCGCTTGCAGATCGCCAGGCCGAGGCCGGTGCCGGCGTACCCGGCGGAGCGGTGCGCCCGGTGGAAGTTGTTGAAGATCGCCTCGTGCTGCCCGGCCGGGATCCCGATGCCGTTGTCGGAGATCTCCACCCGGACGAAGCCGTCGCCGGCCGGCGCGGAGCCGATCTCGATGCGGGGGACGACACCCGGCGCGGTGTACTTCACCGCGTTGCCGACGAGGTTGTCGACGAGCTGCCGCAGCAGCACCGGGTCGGCGTGCACGTCGTGCAGCCGGCCGAGCACGAACACCGGCGCCGGGGTGCCGGCCGCCGCCGCAAGGTCGGCCCGGGCCGCCGTCACGTCGCCGACCAGATCGCGCAACGGCAGGTCCACGGGCGCGATGACGGCGTTGCGGGTGGTGGTGTACGCGAGCAGGTCGTTGATGAGGTGCCGCATGCGCCCGGAGGCGCGCACGATCCTGCTGAGGCTGTCGGCGGCGTCGCGCTGCTCGGCGGTGTCCGGCATGCCGCGCAGCGTCTCCTCCAGGTTCTCGGCCCATCCGTCGATCGTGGTGAGCGGGTTGAGCAGGTCGTGCGCGACGACCCCGGCGAAGGACGCGAGCTCGTCGCGCTGCCGCCGCTCGGCCGTGATGTCGTGGAAGACGACCACCACCCCGTCGTCGCCGTGCAGCCGCCGCGCGCTGACGCTGAGGATCCGGCCCTCCGGCGTGCCGCCGTTGCGCACCAGCAGCTCCATGCCGTCCACGTCCTCGCCCGCGAAGGCCCGGGCGTGCGCCATCTCCGGCACCGTCAGCTCGGTGCCGTCCGGGTGGAACAGCCCGTAGTGGCGGGCGCCGGCGACGGCGCCGGTGCCGCTGGTCACGCCGCCGAGCAGGGCGACCGACGCGGGGTTGCGCATCGCCCAGGTGCCGTCGGCCCGGATCACCGCCACCCCGTCGTTCATCGAGTCGACGATCGTGGTGAGCAGCCGGGCCTGCGCGGCGGCCGCCCGGCCGGTCTCGGTGAGCCGGCGCAGCAGCTCGGCCCGCTCGTCGCGGCCCAGCGCGATCGACAGCCCGACGATGGCGACCATGCCGACGAACGCCTGCGCGACCAGCGCCCGTGCCTGGTGCGACGCGATGGTGGCGAACGGCCCGTCGCCGTGCAGCGTGAAGAGCACCGCGATGGTGCCCAGGCACAGGTCGTGCACCGCCACGAACGTGGTGTGCAGCCGCAGCGCCGCCCATACCGTCACCGCGAGCAGCGGGAACGCCAGCGGCAGGCCGTGGTTGAGGGCGAAGCCGACGGTGTACGCGCTGATCGAGCCGGCGATCAGCGCCACGTACTCGGCGAGCCGCAGCGGCGCCGGCCACCGAGGCCGCCCGCCCTCCCGCCAGTGGTGGCCGACGCGCAGCCCGACGGCCATGATCAGCAGGATGCTCACCACGTTGCGGGTGAACCAGATCGCCGCGTCCAGCCACTCGACGTGCCCGGAGACCAGCCACACCGCCGGCGGCCCGATCGCGCCGCCGGCCAGGGCACCGGCCGTCGTGGCGAGCAGCAGCCGCCACAGGTCGGCGGCGCGGGTCAGCGGCGCGTCACCGCCGGCGCCCCACAGGTGCGGGCTGATCCGGGCGTGCACCTTCAGGAACACCGCCAGCTGCGTCAGGTTGGCCGCGACGAACCACAGCGCCAGCACCAGCGGGGCGCCGGTCGCCGTGTTCACCGCCACGGTGATCGCGGCCAGCACGACCGGGTCCACCCAGCGCAGCCGGGCCCGGCGCTGCATGCTGAACCACAGCACGGTGACCCCGGCGGCCGGCCAGACGAGGCTCAGGCTGGTGCCGTCCATGATCGTCAGCCGGCCCGCGAACGTGGCGAGGACGCAGAGGGCGGACCAGGCCGCGGTCCGCGCGAGGGAGCGCGTCATCCAGGCACCAGCACGAGGTCGAGCGCGGTGCGCAGGCTCTGCGTGGTGAACGGTTTGCGCATGTACAGCGCCCCGGTGTCGCGCACCCGCGCCACCGCCGTGCCGTCCCACAGCACGGTCAGGAACATGGCGGGCAGATCGGCCCGGATCCGGCGCAGCTGGTCCAGCAGCTCGACGCCGTCCATCCCGGGCAGGTCCACGTCGAGGATCGCCGCCTCCGGCAGCCCGTGCCGGGCCACCGCGGCGAGGGCCTCCGCCCCGCTGGCCGCGGCCAGGACCTCGTGCCCGTCGGCCCGCAGCCGCTTGACGAGCAGCTCCAGGACGTCCTGCTCGTCGTCCACGACCAGAATCCGCGCCATGCCGGCCCCCTCGCCTGTCCTCCTTGCTGATCGACAGGCGAGGGACCGTGTTGAGCGAGTTACCGCTTCGTGGGCACGACGTCCTGCAGGTGGCGGCCGTTCACCGAGGACCGGCGGCCGGCGTCGACCTCGCGCTTCCAGGTGCGCACGTAGTTGGAGGCGGTCAGCCGCTCCACGTCGTTGAGCTCCAGGAGGTCGCCGACGAACGTGGTGAGGGCCATCGTGTCGCGGGGATCGTTGTCCGGCACGTGCTCGTGCAGCGCGGCGTGCACCTGGCTGCGCAGGGAACCCTCGCGAATGGCCCGGGTCGGGGTCAGGGTCGGCTCGTCGCCCAGGTCGGCGGCGGCGGCCGTCTGCTCGGGGCTGACCACCTTCGACTGCCCGCGGGCCCGGCGCGGCGCCGGCGGCGGCAGGATCTCCGCGATCTCGCCGCGCCACTCGCCCAGCGGCGACACGACCGGCTCCGGTGCGGGCGCCGGGACCGGCCCGGCGGCCGGGACCGGGGCGGGCGCCGGGGCCTCGGCGGCCTCGGGCAGGGTCAGCTGCTCCTCGACCGGCTCCTGGGCCGTCTCGGTGATCGCGGGCCGCGGCGCCGGCTCGTCGACGACCGAGATGACCCGCGCGTCGGAGGCGAGGCGGGCCGGGGCCAGGTCGGCGGCGATGAGGGCGGTGAGACCGTCGTAGTCGGCGCCGTCGGCGAGGCGGACGGCGATCTCGTCGAGGTCGTACACGGCGACCGCGATGTCGGCCGTCGTCGGGTCGACCGCGGCGCGGATCTTGCGATGCAGCACCTTGGCGATCGCCTTGGTGCGCACCTCCTTGCGCTTCTCGGCGCGGGCCGCGGCGAGGGAGCTGTAGAGGCCCAGGCGGGCGTCGGCCTTCGCCAGGTTCTTCGCGCGCAGGGTGATCCACGGGTGCCGGATCCAGTGCCCGACCACCTCGTACGCCGGGGTGGTCGGCGGCAGGTCGCCGGTGGCCCGCAGCCGGTCGCGGCGCTGGTTCTCCGTGTGCATCAGCCACACCAGGTAACCCAGCGCGGACATGCCGGCGAAGAAACCGGCCATGAGCTTGTTCTCGTGCGCCATCCAGTTGAACGCGACCGCGAAACCGGCGATGGCCGCGGACAGGACCCGCGACGCGGTCGCCCGCTCGCCGAGCCGGCGCCGGACGTCGGCGTTGGCCAGGACCACGATGCCGCCCAGCTCCAGGGCGCCGACGGCGGGCACCGCCCACAGCAGCGGGATGCCGAGCGCCTCGACCGCGCCGGAGACCTGCCCGGCGAGGGCGACCAGCAGCACGACGAAGTAGAACAGCTGGCGCATGTACGAGGTGCGGCGGACGGTCCGTTGCAGGTCCGCGTCGAGTTGGCCGATTCCAGGTTGTCCGTTGCTGTGCGCACTGCCCGGCGAGGTCACCGGCTTCTCCTGTCATCCGTTGCGGGCAACGGGTAGCCCCGTGCCGCGAGGAACTCGGCCAGCGCGAGGTCCACCGAGCTCTGCACCGTGGTGTTGTGGTCTTCGACGAAGCGCTGGAGCGTCTGCTCGATCTCCACCCGGACCCGCGTGTTGAGCTGCACCCGCTCGAACCGTGGCCGCTGCGGCGGCATCGCCACCGCGTTGTCTGTCGCTTCCAACCCACACTCCTGCTAGCCGTTTGCTAGCGGGGACGCTAGCAAAGGACGCGTCGATGTCGTCAATCGACGCGCCGGGCACGCAGTGCCGCACCGGTGAGCAGGGCGCAGACCACCCCGCCGGCGCCGGCGGCGACCAGGGTGGCGGGGGCGCCGGCGGCGTCCAGCAGCAGGCCGCCGAGCACGTAGGAGAGCGCGGCGGCCGCCCCGACCGCGCCGTACAGGTTGGCGAACACCCGGCCGAGCAGCCCGTCCGGGACGAGCCGCTGCAGCAGGGTGTTGCTGGCCACGTCGATCGCGGCGATGCCGAGCCCCCGGCCGGCCTGCATCGTGAAGACGACGGCGGCGGCCCAGGCGACGTGCGCGACGGCGCCGGTGAGCAGGTTGCCGGCCGAGCTGACCGCGAGCCCGGCGGCGAACAGCACCGGCATGCCGAGCCGGTCGCCGAGCCGGTCGCCGCGCCGCGACAGCAGCGCGTAGCCGGCGGTGAGGCCGAGGCCGACCGCGCCGAGCAGCAGCGCCGCCACCGCATCGCCCGTGCGCAGGTCCTGCTGCGCCAGCACGACCAGGGCCACGTCGTCGACGCCGGTACACAGGACGACCGCGCAGAACCCGAGCGCGACGACCCGGACCGTCCGGTGCCCGGCCAGATAGCCGAGGCCGGTCCGGGCGCCCTTCCAGAGCGACTCGACGGACAGCGCCGCGGGTGCCAGTCGCGGCAGGCCGGTGAGCAGCGCCGCGGACACCACGAACGAGGCCGCGTCCACGGCCAGCACGCCGCGGGTGCCGAGCCACGGCAGCAGGGCGGCGGCCAGCAGCGGCCCGGCCAGCTCCGCGACGTTGGTGACCAGCCCGAGCCGGGCGTTGCCGGCGGCGAGCCCGGCGGCCGGCACCAGCGACGGCACCGCCGCCCGCGATGCCGGCTGGAAGACCTGGCCGGCGACGGCCCGCACGGCGACCAGCCCGAGCAGCGGCCACAACGGCGGCAGGGCCAGCGCGATGACGGCGACGGTGAGGGCCTGGACGAGCTCGCAGCCGATCATCAGCCGGCGCCGGTCGAAGCGGTCGGCCAGGGCCCCGGCGAACGGCGCGACGAGCGACGGCACGAAGTCCCCGGCGAGCAGCAGCGCGGACACCGCCAGGGCCTGCCCGGTCGAGGAGGCCACGTGCAGCATCAACGCGACCATGCTCAGCGCGTCGCCGGCGTACGAGATGCCGCGAGCCCCGAGCAGCAGCCGGAACCCCCTCGGGGTTGTCTCGGGGTCGCTCCCTGATGCGTCTCTTACGCGCTCGGCCATAGCTTCAACGTCATGACCGAGTGGCTCGAACCGCTGTACAGCCTGCCCGCCGCCCTGCTGGGGCTGGCGCTGGGGCTCGTCATGCTGCTCGACTCCATCCCGCTGCTCGGCATCCTGATCCCGGCCGACGTCGCCATCCTGACGACGGCCGGCGCGACCGACCCGTTCAGCAGCCTCGGCTGGATCGTCGCAGGTTGCCTGGCCGGTTGGTCACTGAGTTTCCTGGCCGGCCGGGCGTTCGGGCAGCGGCTGCGGGAGGGCCGGTTCGGCCGCTGGATCGGCGAGGCGCGCTGGGCGAAGGCCGACCACGTGGTGCGCACCGGCGGCAGCCGCATCCTGGTGACGGCGCCGTTCCTGCCGTTGCTCAACACGCTGGTGCCGCTCGCGGCCGGCGGGCTGCGGATGCCGTACCTGCGGTTCCTGCGCTCGGCCGCGCTCGGCTCGGTGCTGTGGGGCGGGCTCTACGTCGGGCTGGGCGTGCTCGCGACCCGGCTGTCGGGGCTGCTGCCGACGGGTGACCTGACGACGGTCGCGACGGTCGGCCTGGGCCTGACGTTCGGCTGGGTGGCGCTCTTCACGACCCGCCGCGTGGCTACGGTCCGTAGCTGACCGGACGCGTTCTCGGTCCTGTGCATCCGGGTGACAGTCGGTAATCTGACGGCTGGTCCGCCTCCCGGAAGGGACTCCGTTGCGCAAGCGCCTCATCGCCTCGCTCCTCGCGGCACTCGTCGTGCTCGGCGCCTGGGCGGTGCCGGCCGGCGCGGCGCCCGGCGACCCGACGGCCGCACCGGACGAGGGCTCGGCCAACATGACCCTCGGTGAGCTGCTGGACAAGGCCAACGGTGAGTTCCTGGACGCGCAGGGCATCCTGGAGGTCTCCAAGCAGCGCCAGGCCGAGCTGACCACGAAGATCGCCGGGATGCAGCGCCAGCTGGACGTGATCCTGGCCGAGGTCAACGTCATCGCCGGCGCGGCCTACCGCACCGGCGGGGTGCGCACCGCGGCGGCGCTGATCCAGAGCGAATCGACGGAGGCGTTCATCGAGCGCACCATGATGGTCAACACCGTCGCCCGCTACAACGACCGGCAGATCGGGCAGCTGACGAAGCTGCAGAAGGAGCTCGGCGAGGCGAAGAAGGCCGTCGACGCGGAGGTCGCCCAGCAGCAGGCGCAGGCCGACATCATGGCCAAGAAGAAGAAGGACGCCGAGGCGGCGCTGGTGAGGATGGGTGGCCGGGCCAACGGCTACGTCAACGCCAACTCGCCCCTGGCGACCCCGGCGCCGCGCAACGCCAACGGTTCGTGGCCGAAAGAGAACTGCATCATCGACGACCCGACCACCACCGGCTGCGTCACGCCGCGCATGCTGCACGCGGTGAAGGAGGCCCAGAAGGCCGGCTTCACGCGCTACTACTCGTGCTTCCGGCCCTCCGGACCGTATGAGCATCCGAAGGGCCGTGCGTGTGACTTCGCCGCCCAGGCCAACGGCTTCGGCGGGGTGGCGACCGGCGGGGACAAGACCTACGGCGGCAACCTGGCGGCGTTCTTCGTGCGCAACGCGAGCGCCCTGGGCGTGCTCTACGTCATCTGGTTCCGCCAGGTGTGGACGCCGGCCGCCGGTTGGCACGCCTACAGCGGCGGCAACGGCGACCCCTCCAGCGACCACACCAACCACGTGCACCTGTCCGTCTACTGAACGGGCACCCGCCAGCCGAACGGGTCCTCCACCGTGCCGCGCTGGATGCCGACGAGCTGGTCGCGGATGCGGCCGGTGACCGGCCCCTCGACCGCGCCGGCGATGCTGAACCCGCCGTCGGCGGTGCGGGCGGTGCCGATGGAGCTGATGACCACGCCGGTGCCGGTCGCGAAGGTCTCCTTGAGCCGGCCGGAGCGGGCGTCGTCGCGCCACTCGTCGAGGCTGTAGGGGCGCTCGGTGACGGTGAGCCCGAGGTGGGCGCCGAGGCGCAGCACCGAGTCGCGGGTGACGCCGGGCAGGATCGAGCCGTTGAGCGGCGGGGTCACCAGCTCGCCGTCGTAGACGAAGAAGAGGTTGTTGCTGCCGGACTCCTCGATGTAGCGCCGCTGCACCGCGTCGAGGAAGACGACCTGGTCGCAGCCCGCCTCCTGGGCCTGGGCCTGGGCGCGGAGGCTGGCGGCGTAGTTGGCCGCGGTCTTCACCGCGCCGGTGCCGCCGGGCGCGGCCCGCGAGTACTCCTGGGACACCCACATGGTGACCGGCTTCGCGCCGCCGGCGAAGTAGGCGCCGGCCGGGGAGGCGATGACGGCGAACAGGTACTCCGAGGACGGCCGCACGCCCAGGAACGGGTCGGTGGCGATCATGAACGGGCGCAGGTAGAGGCTCTGCCCCTCGCGGGTCGGCACCCAGTCCCGGTCGGCGCCGACGAGGACCTCCAGGGCGCGCAGGAACAGCTCCTCGGGCAGCCGCGGCATGGCCATGCGGTCGGCGGTGGCATTGAGCCGGCGGGCGTTGGCGTCCGGCCGGAACAGGGCGATGCCGCCGTCGGGCTGGGCATACGCCTTGAGCCCTTCGAAGATCTCCTGGCCGTAGTGCAGGGCGGCGGTGGCCGGGGACAGGCTCAGCGGGCCGAAGGGCTCGAGCCGGGCGTCATACCAGCCCTTGCCGTCGGCGTAGCGGATCGTGACCATGTGGTCGGTGAAGACGCGACCGAAGCCGGGGTCGCTCATCAGGGCCGCACGCTCCGCCGCCGGGCGGCGCGGCGCGGAGACGGTTGCAAAATCGAGCATCCCGCGACTCTAAGCGCACCCTGAACGATCCCTAAGCTCCTTCCCGAGAACTGGGCGGTAGCAAGGGTTCAGAACAGCTCGCGCGGCGGGGCGGGCGACTCGGTGGCGGTCGCGTCCGTGACGATCCGGGCGCCGGCGACCAGGCGGTCCAGGTCGCCGCCGTGCACCAGCCGGGCCGGGAACGGGTCCGCGGCGCCGGCCCGGGCGAACCCGGCGACCGGCAGCGGCACCGCCGACGCGGCCAGGATGACGTTGCCGAACCGGCGGCCGCGCAGGACGGCGGGCTCGGCGAGCAGGCACACGTCGGCGTACAGCTCGCGCAGCGTCGCGACCTGCCCGCGGGCGAAGGCCAACCCGGCGCCGTCGGCGAGGTTCGCCGCGTAGATGCCGTCGGGGCGCAGCAGGCCGGCCGCGGCGGTCAGGAACTCCAGCGACGCCAGGTGCGCCGGCACGCGGGCCCCCCGGTACACGTCGGCGATGACGAGGTCGAAACGGGCGCCGGACATCGACTCGACGGCGGCGCGGGCGTCCATCGCGCGGACCCGGATGTCGGCGTTGCGCGGCAGCGGCAGCACCCGGCGCACCAGCGCGATGAGCGCCGCGTCGAGCTCCACCACCCGCTGCGAGGAGCCGGGCCGGGTCGCGGCGACGTAGCGGGCCATCGTCAGCGCGCCGCCGCCGAGGTGCAGCACCGACAGCGGCGCGCCCGGCGGGGCGGCGCCGTCGACGATCGAGGCCAGGCGGCGCATGTACTCGAAGTCCAGCCGCCGGGGATCGGCGAGGTCGACGGCGGACTGCGGGTACCCGTCGACCAGCAGCGTCCACCGGCCCGGCCGCCCGTCGTCGGGGCACAGCTCGGCGACCCCACCGTCGATCTGCTCGACGATCCCGGCGACACGCTTCTGACGACCCATGACCCCAACCGTAGTGACACGGTGTGTGAAGAATTTTTGTCAACGGGTGTTGTCCAATGTCGCCTTTAGGACGAACATTCTCCCGTTGGAGACCGAACGAACTCCTCACGCGGAGGCGCGATGCAAGTACCCGCCGCATTCGAATATGCAAAGGCGACGACGGTGAGCCAGACGCTGGACCTGCTGGCCCAGTGGGGCGAGGACGCCCGCGTCATCGCCGGCGGTCACAGCCTGATCCCGATGATGAAGCTGCGTCTGGCCAGGCCGACCGCGCTGATCGACATCAACGACGTCAGCGAGCTGTCCTACATCAGGGTCGAGGGCGGTGAGCTGCGCATCGGTGCGCTGACGCGGCACGCGGAGCTGCTCGAGTCGGCCCTCGTGGAGGAGCACTACCGCATCTTCCGCGACGCCGAGCGGGTGATCGCCGACCCGATCGTGCGCAACCGCGGCACCGTCGGCGGCTCGCTCTGCCAGGCGGACCCGGCCGAGGACCTCTCCGCCGCGTTCGCCGCCGTCGACGCCTCGGTGGTCATCCAGGGTGCGCGGGGGTCGCGCACCGTGCCGCTCACCGAGTTCCACGTCGGCCCGTACGAGACGGTCGTCGAGCCCGGCGAGCTGCTCACCGAGGTGCGGGTGCCGATCCGCCCGGGCGGCGGCTCCGCGTACACGAAGGTCGAGCGCCGCGTCGGCGACTGGGCGGTGGCCGCCGCCGGCGCCGCGATCTGGATCGACCCCGCGGGCACCATCACCAACGTCGGCATCGGCCTGGCGGCCGTCGGCGCCGAGCACTTCCGGGCGGCGCAGGCCGAGGCGTACCTCGTCGGGCGGCCCGCCACCGAGGAGAGCTTCGCCGAGGCGGGGCGCATCGCCGCCGAGCACAGCAACCCGGTCGCCGACCAGCGCGGACCGGTCGACTACAAGCGGCACCTCGCCGGGGAGCTGACCGTGCGCGCGCTGCGCGCCGCGGCCGCCCGCGGGCGTGGGCTCGACGCGAGCGGAGAGGCCTGATCATGCAGATCACCGTGACGGTGAACGGCGAGAGCCACACCCGCGACGTGGAGCCCCGGCTGCTGCTGGTGCACTTCCTGCGCAACGAGCTCGGCCTCACCGGGACGCACTGGGGCTGCGACACGTCCAACTGCGGCGTGTGTACGGTGACGCTCGACGGCGTGCCGGTGAAGTCCTGCACCGTGCTGGCCGTGATGGCCGACGGCAAGCAGGTCGGCACGGTCGAAGGGCTCGAGCGCGCCGACGGTCTCGACCCGGTCCAGCAGGGCTTCGTGCAGTGCCACGGCCTGCAGTGCGGCTTCTGCACGCCGGGCATGATGATCACCGCCCGCTGCCTGCTGGACAAGAACCCCGACCCGTCGGAGCAGGAGATCCGTGAGGCGATCTCCGGTCAGCTCTGCCGGTGCACGGGCTACGAGAACATCGTGCGCTCGGTGCGCTGGGCGGCCGAACACGAAGCGGCGGAGGCGAAGGCATGACCGTGACTGAGACGCCCATGGGCTTCGGCCGCATGCACCGCAAGGAGGACGCGCGGTTCGTCCGGGGTCAGGGCAACTACGTCGACGACGTGAACCTGCCGGGCATGCTGCACGGGTCGTTCCTGCGCAGCCCGTACGCCCACGCGAAGATCGTCTCGATCGACACCAGCGCGGCGGAGGCGCTGCCCGGCGTCAAGGCCGTCATCACCGGGGCGGTCCTGGAGACGCTGAAGCTGGCGTGGATGCCGACGCTGTCCTACGACACGCAGGCCGTGCTGGCGACCGACAAGGTGCGCTTCCAGAACCAGGAGGTCGCGTTCGTCGTCGCGGAGAGCCACTACATCGCGCGCGACGCCCTGGAGCTCATCGAGGTCGAGTACGAGCCGCTGCCCGTCGTCGCCGACGCCAAGCAGGCGCTCGCCCCCGGCGCCCCGGTCATCCGGGACGACAAGGAGGGCAAGACCGACAACCACATCTTCGACTGGTCCGCCGGTGACAAGGAGAAGACCGACCGGATCTTCGCCGAGTCCGAGGTCGTCGTCGCGGAGGACATCCTGTACCCCCGGGTGCACCCGTCCCCGCTGGAGACGTGCGGCGCGGTCGCCGACTTCGACAAGGTCAGCGGCAAGCTGACGATCTACTCGACCACCCAGGCGCCGCACGCGCACCGGACGGTCTACGCGCTCGTCGCGGGCCTGCCGGAGCACAAGATCCGGGTCATCTCCCCCGACATCGGCGGCGGCTTCGGCGGCAAGGTCGGCATCTACCCCGGCTACGTCCTGGCGATCGTCGGCTCCATCGTCACCGGCAAGCCGGTGAAGTGGATGGAGGACCGCAACGAGCACCTGACCGCCACCGCGTTCGCCCGCGACTACCACATGCGCGGCGAGATCGCGGCGACGAAGGACGGCAGGATCCGGGCGCTGCGGGTCGACGTGCTCGCCGACCACGGCGCGTTCAACGGCACCGCCCAGCCGACCAAGTTCCCGGCCGGCTTCTTCCACATCTTCACCGGGTCCTACGACCTGGAGGCGGCGTCCTGCAACGTCACCGGCGTCTACACCAACAAGGCGCCCGGTGGTGTCGCGTACGCCTGCTCGTTCCGCATCACCGAGGCCTCGTACCTGGTCGAGCGCATGATCGACGTGCTGGCGTTCGAGCTGAAGATGGACCCGGCCGAGCTGCGGCTGAAGAACCTGCTCAAGCCGGAGCAGTTCCCGTACACCACGCCGACCGGCTGGGAGTACGACTCGGGCGACTACCCGAAGGCGCTGCGCCTGGCCATGGACATGGTCGGGTACGAGAAGCTGCGCGTCGAGCAGGCCGAGAAGCTGCAGCGCGGCGAGTACATGGGCATCGGCATCAGCTTCTTCACCGAGGGTGTCGGGGCCGGGCCGCGCAAGCACATGGACATCCTCGGCCTGGGCATGGCCGACGGCGCCGAGCTGCGGGTGCACCCGACCGGCAAGGCGGTGCTGCGCCTGTCGGTGCAGACCCAGGGGCAGGGGCACGAGACGACCTTCGCGCAGATCGTCGCGGAGGAGCTCGGCATCTCCCCCGACGACATCGACGTCGTGCACGGCGACACCGACAACACGCCGTTCGGCCTCGGCACCTACGGCTCCCGCTCGACCCCGGTGTCGGGTGCGGCGACCGCGATCGTGGCCCGCAAGGTCCGCGACCGGGCGAGGATCGTGGCGTCGGCGATGCTCGAGGTGTCCCCGGACGACCTGGAGTGGGAGAAGGGCAAGTTCTTCGTCAAGGGCGACCCCGACCAGGCCAAGACGATCCAGGAGATCGCCATGGCCGCGCACTCCAGCCTGGAGCTGCCCGAGGGCGTCGAGGGCCACCTGGACGCGACGACGGTCTACAACCCGCCGAACCTGACCTACCCGTTCGGCGCGTACATCTGCGTCGTCGACGTCGACCCGGCCACCGGCCAGGTCAAGGTCCGCCGGTTCATCGCGGTCGACGACTGCGGCGTGCGGATCAACCCGATGATCGTCGAGGGCCAGGTCCACGGCGGTCTCGCCGACGGTATCGGCATGGCGCTCATGCAGCTCATGGCGTTCGACGAGGACGGCAACCACCTCGGCGCGTCGCTCATGGACTACCTGCTGCCCACGTCGCTGGAGTGCCCCTCGTGGGAGCTCGGCGAGACGGTCACGCCGTCGCCGCACCACCCGATCGGCGCCAAGGGCGTCGGCGAGTCCGCGACGGTCGGCTCCCCGGCCGCCGTGGTCAACGCCGTCCTCGACGCGCTGAAGCCCCTCGGGGTCCGGCACGCCGACATGCCGCTCACCCCGTCCAACGTGTGGCGCGCCGCTCAGGGCCGCCCGATCCGAACGGACCTCGCCATCTCATGACGAACCTCCTTCATCGTGCCGACCGGCTGCGCGCGGACCGCACCCCGTTCGTCCTCGCGACGGTGGTCCGGGCCGAGCGCCCGACCAGCGCCAAGGCGGGCGACCGCGCCCTCGTGCTGCCGGACGGCACGATGGAGGGGTTCGTCGGCGGCACCTGCGCCGAGTCCACCGTCCGTCTCCAGGGGCTGCGGCTGCTGGAGACGGGCGAGTCGACGCTGCTGCGCATCACCCCTTCCGGCGAGAGCGCCGAACGGGAGGGTCTGCTCACCGTCGCCAATCCCTGCCTGTCCGGGGGCACCCTGGAGATCTTCCTGGAGACGATGATCCCGGCGCCGCTGGTGTACGTGCACGGCGAGGCCCCCGTCGCCCGCGCGCTGGTCGACGTGGCCCGGGCGGTCGGCTGGGAAGGCGCCCGCGGACCCGCCGACGCGTTGCCGCTGGACGCCGCCGCGGTCGTGGTCGCCTCGCACGGCCGGGACGAGATCGAGGTGCTCACCGCGGCGGTCAAGGCCGGGGTGCCGTACGTCGCGCTCGTCGCCAGCCGGAAGCGGGCCGCCGCGGTGCTCGCCGAGCTGCCGCTGACCGACCTGGAGAAGGCGCGCATCCACGCGCCGGCCGGGATGGACATCGGCGCCCGGACCGCGCCCGAGGTCGCGCTGTCCATCCTCGCCGAGATCATCTCGCGGCGGCCGCGGCAGACCGCCCCGCCGCCCGGGCGGATCGAGCTGCCACTGCTGCAGCCCGTCCGGCCGGTGACGCAGGTGGCGGTCGCCAAGGACGTCGTCTGCGCGATGGACGTCGCGATCTCGCCCGACGCGCTGCAGTACGAGCACGAGGGCACCATGTACTACTTCTGCGGCTCCGGCTGCCGGCGGGCGTTCATCGACAACCCGGCCCGGTACCTGTGACGGCGTCGATCGACGAGCTGACCGACGGGCTGGGCGCGCAGGGCTACCTGGCCGACCAGGGCCTCGCCACGGCGCTGTTCCTGGCGGTGCGGCTCGGCCAGCCGATCCTGCTGGAGGGCGAGCCGGGGGTCGGCAAGACCGCCGCCGCGGGCGCCCTCGCCGCCGCCCTGGACACGCCGCTCATCCGGCTGCAGTGCTACGAGGGGCTCAGCGCCGCCGAGGCCCTCTACGAATGGAACTACCCCCGGCAGCTGCTGGGGATCCGGCTCGCCGAGGCCCGCGGCGAGGTGCCCCGCGAGGCGGACCTGTTCGCCCCCGAGTACCTGCTGCGCCGCCCGCTGCTCGCCGCGCTCGAGCACCCCGGGCCGCGCCCGGCGGTCCTGCTCATCGACGAGGTCGACCGGGCCGACGACGAGTTCGAGGCGTTCCTGTTCGAGCTGCTCGCCGAGGGGTCGGTGACGATCCCGGAGCTCGGCACCCGCACCGCGACCGTGCCGCCCGTCGTGGTGCTGACCAGCAACCGGACCCGCGACCTGCACGACGCGCTGCTGCGGCGGTGCCTGTACCACTGGATCGGCTACCCCGAGCCGCACCGGGTCGCGGCGATCATCCGGCAGCGGGTGCCGGGCGCCGACGAGCTCCTCGCGGCCCGGGTCGCCGGCGCCGTGTCCCGGCTGCGCGGCCTCGACCTGACCAAGCCACCCGGCGTCGCCGAGGCGATCAGCTGGGCCAACGCGCTGCGGCTGCTGGGCCTGCCGCTGGAGGAGAAGTCCGCCGGCGCCACCCTCGGCGCGGTGCTGAAGTACCGCGAGGACGAGGAACTCGCCCGCCGCACGGGGCTGGCGGACCTTGTCGAGGGGTGACTTAGCCGGCCTCGTCGCGGCGTTCGGCGCGGCGCTGCACGACGCGGGCCTGCCCGTCGGGCCGGACCGCAGCGAACGCTTCGCCCGCGCCGTCACCCTCCTGACCCCGACCACGACCGCCGAGCTGCACCGCTGCGCCCGGGCGACGCTGACCTGCCACCCGGAGCAGTTCGAGATCCTCGACCGGGTCTTCGACGCGGTGTTCCGCGGCTACGCCGACGACCCGGCCGACTTCCGCGGCGACCCGAACGCCACCGGCACGTCGACCACGACGACCAAGCCGGGCGGGTCGCCGACCGCGGGCCCGCCGTCGGCGTCCTCCTCGCCCGAGGCGACCGCCCGGGAGATCGAGATCCCGGTCGCCACCGTCGGCAGCGCGGCCGAGCGCCTGGCCTCGCGGGACTTCGCCACGCTGACCCCGGAGGAGCTGGCGCTGCTCACCGACCTGATGCGCCGGCTCACCCTGGCCACCCCGGTGCGCCGGACCCGCCGGATGCGCCCGACGGTGTCCGGCGGCGGCACCGACCTGCGGGCCACGCTGCGCCGGGCCAGGCGCACCGGCGGCGACCCGCTGCGGCTGATGCGCCGCGAACCGCGCGAGCGGCCCCGGCGGCTGGTCGCGCTGTGCGACATCTCCGGCTCCATGGAGCCCTACGCCAGGGCCATGCTGCAGCTGCTGTACTGCGCCGCCGGCACCTCCCGCGCCGAGGTCTTCACCTTCGCCACCAGGCTGACCCGGCTCACGAAGGTCCTCGCCCGCACCCGCCCCGCCGTCGCCCTGGCCCGCGCCGGGCAGGCCGCCCCCGACTGGTCCGGCGGCACCCGCATCGGCGCCGCGCTGAAGGCCTTCAACGACGGCTACGGCCGGCGCGGCATGGCCCGCGGCGCGGTCGTCCTCATCGTCTCCGACGGCTGGGAGACCGGCGACCCGGCGCAGGTCGGCACCGAGATGGCCCGGCTGTCCCGGCTCGCCCACCGCATCGTGTGGGTCAACCCCCGCACCCAGAGCCCGCGCTACCGGCCGCTGGTCGGTGGCATGGCCGCCGCGTGGCCGTTCTGCGACGCGGTGGTCAGCGCGCACTCCCTCACCGCCCTCCACCCCCTGCTTGCCGCACTCGAAGGACGTGACCGTCATGCTGCTCACCAATGAGTTCGTCGTCCACCGGCCCCTCGAAGAGACCTGGACGGTCCTGACCGACCTGGAGCGGATCGCGCCGTGCATGCCCGGCGCCCAGCTCACCTCGGTGCAGGGCGACGAGTACCACGGCAAGGTCAAGGTGAAGGTCGGGCCGATGACCGCCCAGTTCTCGGGCGTGGCCACCTTCAAGGAGCGCGACGCCGCCGCGCACCGGGCGGTCATCGACGCCCGCGGCCGCGACGCGACCGGCAAGGGCCGCGCGTCCGCGCTGGTGACGGCGGTGCTCGCGGCCGAGGGCGACGCCACGAAGGTCACCGTCGAGACCGACCTGACGATCGCGGGGCCCCTCGCGCAGATGGGGCGCAGCACGATCGGCGACATCAGCACCCGGCTGCTGGGCCAGTTCGTGACGAACCTGGAGGCGCAGCTGGCCGCCTCGGACACCGCGCCCGCCGCCGGTGCCGCCGCTTCGGATGCCGCCGCTTCGGGTGCCGCCGACTCCGGTGCGCCCGCCGCGGCCGCTGCTCCGACCGCCGCCGCCGCGACCGCCGCCACCGCCGCTCCGACCGCCGAGGCCGCGACCGCCGTCGCTGCTCCGACCGCCGAGGCCGCGCCCGCCGCTGCGCCGGCTGCCGCCGCGTCCGCTGCCGCCGCGCCCGCTGCCGCTTCGCCGGCCGCCGCCGCGGCGCCGGTGGAGGCGGTCACCGACGGGCAGGTGGCCGAGGTCGTGGCGATCCTGCCGCCCGGCAACGTCCCCGACGCCAACGGCGTCACCACCGCCCCCGCCGAGCAGGCCGTCCGGATCATCGAGGGGCCCGAGGCGGAGCCCGTGGACCTGCTGCAGACCGCCGGCACCACCAACCTCATCAAGATCGCGATCCCGGTCGTCGTGCTGATCGCGGTCGTCGTCGGGCTGGTCATCTGGCTGGCCTGACCCCGCACGTGCCGAGGGGCACCGACCGGGTCGCGGCCGATGCCCCTCGTCTTTCCTCACCCCATCCGATGCGGCCGCCCTATCAACCGCAGGTGAAGACCGCCGGGGCCGCGTTCGGGCCCCACTGCACCTTGCCGAGCAGCAGAATCGTCGTCGACTCGCCCGGCTTCAGCCGGGTCTGCCCCGGTTTCACCTGCACCGAGGCGCCGGCCTGCGTCGCGGTGCCGTTGACCGCGAGCTCGACCTTCTGCGTGCCGGTGTAGGCGAACCCGAGCGTCCAGTTCGACAGCGTCGTGCGGGACGTGTTGCGGACCGTCACCGACGCGATGTAGACGCCGCCGAGGTCCAGGACCTTGGTGTAGGACACGGTGCACGGCGACTTCGGCGCCGCGCCGCCCTCACCCTGGTCGGCCAGGAACGACGCCACGAACGACAGCGCCGAGTTCCAGTTGATGGTGATCTCGTTCGTCGACCATGACTCGATGTCGTCGATGTAGCAGAACTGCGGCTTGCAGCCCGCGAGGATCTTCGACGCGACCGGGTCCTGGATCGAGGAGTTCGGCCCACCGGCCAGCGAGCCCGCCGGCGGGCTGGGCAGCGCCGGGTTCAGCTGGTGGGCGTACATCCGGGAGTGCTGGTTGTGCGAGGCGCGCTCCCCGTAGCCGGTCACGTAGGACTGGTTGAGCGCGTTGCGGCCGAGGATGTAGTCCATGCCCGTCAGGACCCCGTCACGGAACGCGGTGTCGCCGCTGATGTCGTACGCGGTCGCGAGCACGGCCAGGTTGTTCACCACGAGGGCGTTGGAGCCCCAGTCGAACTTCCCATTGGCTGGGTTGTAGGCGATGTTGTACGCGTTGCCGCGCAGCGTCGCCAGGTAACCCTTGGCGCCGTCGACCACGGACTGCCGCACCCGCGCCCGGTCGGGCAGCGCGTTGGGCACGGTGGCCAGGTCGAGCCGGCCGGCCGCCGCGGTGAACTTCCAGTCGAGGCCCTCCGGGCGGAACACGTCGGCGGTGTGCCACGGCGAGGCGACGACCGCGTCCTGGTATGCCTTCTCGCCGGTGCTGATGAACAGCTCCGCCGCGGCCCAGTAGAACTCGTCGGTGACGTTGTCGTCGTCGTACGCGCCGCCGCCGGTGCCGTCGGTGACCAGCGCGTAGCGGGTCGGGTTGGCCACCGCCGCCGCGTAGGCCGTGCGGGCCGCGGCGAGCAGCTTCGCGGCGAACGCCTTGTCGTACGGCTGGAACAGCCGGGCACCCTGCGCGGCGGTCGCGGCGAGGTTCAGCGTCGCGGCCGTCGACGGCGCGTGCAGCTCCCGCGGCTGCGGGTCGGCGGCCGGGTCGAGCGGCAGGCCGGTCCAGGCCGCGTCGTGCACCTTGTGGTGGACCATGCCGGCGAGCGGCTTGCCGGCCGGCACCTGCATGCGCAGCATGAACTCCAGCTCCCAGCGGGCCTCGTCGAGGACGTCTGGCACCTGGTTGCCGTGCTCGGGGATGCGCAGCGACCCGTCGCCGAGCTTCTCCGCGCGGGCGCCGGCGGCGACCTTGGTCCGCTCGAAGGTGCTCAGCAGCTGGTACACGGAGATGCCGCCGTTGACGACGTACTTGCCGTGGTCGCCGGCGTCGTACCAGCCGCCCCGCACGTCGAGGCGGTAGTCGCACACGCCGGGCTGGCACGGCACGTCGGTGTCGCCCTGGTTGGGCGCGACGCCCAGGTGCCCGGCGGCGCGGCCGTAGCCGGGGGCGATGCTGTCGAGGATCTCGATGCCGCTGCGCTGCGTGTAGTACCACGACAGCGAGTCGGCGCGCAGCTTCTCGTAGGCGGCGTTGATCCCGATGTCGAAGGGCACGCTGGTCTCGCCGTCGGCGGTGAGCGTGTAGCCGGTGCCGGCGACCTTGTACGCGCTGAAGTCGGCCGTGTGGACGTTCTGCCCGGACGTGGCGTCGACGCCGGCGGGGCTGGTCGTGCCGCTGGCGACGACGGTGCCGGCGGCGTTGCGCAGCTGCCACGGCAGCGCGGCGGTCGCCTCGGTGACGACGGTCGCGGCCTTCGGGCCGTTGGTGAGGTAGCCGACCTGGTTGACCCGCACCCGCGGGCCGGTGTCCGGGACGTACACGGGCGGCGGTGCACCCCCTTGCAGCGAGATGTCGTCCAGGCACAGCGTCCAGGCGACCGGGCTGCCGCCGACCTGGAACGCGACCTGACCCGCGTCGGTGTCCGCGGCCGCGGTGAAGGTGTAGCTGAAGGACTGCGGCGCGGCGGTGAGCGCCGGCGCCGCCGAGAGCTCCTGGGTGTACGGCGGGGCGGCGAGCTGGACGTTGGCCCGCACCGTCACCGGCGTGGTGGCGCTGGCGGTGAACGACAGCTTGTAGGACTCGCCGGCCTGCAGCTTGACCGCGTTCTGGCCGATGATGGCGTCCCACGGGTTGGTGGTCCCGGCGGGGATCGCCGCGCACAGCCGGCCCTCCACGACGGACGCCGGCGCGTTGCCGGTCCACCACCACGGGTCGGTGCCGCTGTCGAAGGTCCCGTTGACGATCTGTTCGGCCGGTTCGGCGAAGGCGGCGGACGCGGTCATCGGCACGACCAGCACCGCCGCAACTAAGGCAAGCGAGAGTTTGCGCTTCACACAGACACCCCTTGTGGCGGAAGGGAATTGGGAGCGCTCCCACTGTGGCCCACGGCACAGGGAGTGTCAATACCTCCGTTCGCTGACTATCTCGCCCGGGGGCGGCGCGTTCACCGCTTCATCGTCGGGAACACGTACCAGACGACGATGAAGGACACGCCGAGGGCCACGCCGACGGCGATCGCCCACGACATGGCGACCACGACCTCGAACACCAGGAACACGGCGCCGACCACGGACAGCCACAGGAACACCAGGCCGACCATGGCGAGGTTGCTGCTGCCGTCGACGAGCTCCTTCTTGCGGCCGCGCCGGAACAGGATGCGGTGGTGGCTCACCGGGGCGATCAGGCACAGCGTCGCGAGAGCGGTCAGCAGCAGCGTCACGATGTACGTTGCACGCTGCACGTCGGTGATGTGCTCGAAGCGCTGGTTGAACGGGATGGTCAGCAGAAAGGCGAACAGGATCTGCACGCCGGTCTGCGCCACGCGCAGCTCCTGGAGCAATTCATTCCAGTTCCGGTCGAAACGCTCATCGGGGGTCTCGTCGCGATCGGCCATGCGGGTTCATTTACCCAGCGGGTCGGCGAAGCGAACTTGGCGATCGGCCCAAACCCGGCGCGTCGGGGCTGCGACCGATTGCATGCTGGGCTTATGGTCGCGAACGTGAGCGCACCCTTCGATGAGTTGACGTCCGGCCGGCGCGCATGGATCGCCCGGGCGGGACTGGCCGAGCTCGCGTCGGCCGTCGGGCGGCCCGGCCGGGTGGCCGTGTCCACCCGGCCCGACCTGCTGGCGCGCGTCGATCAGCACGCCGCCGCGATCCGCGAGTCGCTCGGCGGCACGCTGCTCGATCCGGTGGCCCTCGCCGGTTACGCGGCGGCGATCCGGGACGCCGCCAGGGACGCGGGCGAGACCCTCGACGACTGGTCCCGCCCGACCTGGGCGATGCTCCGCCTGCTGGCGGTCTGCTCGCTGATCCCCGCCTGACGCCGCCGCCGTTACTTCAGGAACCGCTTGTCGGCGTGCAACGGGTCGGCCAGCCGGATGGTGATGAACTCGTTGTCGTCGGCCTTGCCGGGGGTACGCCCGTTGGAGAACGGGAAGTTGTTGTCGTTGACCACGCCGAGCGTGCGGTCGTCGAGGATCACGACGTCCTCGATGGTCTGGAACGGGAACGTGAACGTGTCCGCCCCGCCGCCGAGGTGGCGGGGGTCGGCGATGTCCATCAGGTCCGCGACGAGCGTCTTGTCGAGCTTGCCGTCGCGGTTGCGGTCCCGCTTGTCGGCCAGGTAGATCCGCTTGAACTTCGCGGTGGCGCCCTGCCCGTTGTCGCGCTCGATGATCAGGAAGCGGTCGTCGTCGACGGCGATGGCGTCACCGATCGCGTTGGCCGGGTCCTCCAGCTGGTAGATCCAGCGCTTGCCGGTGTACGAGCGCGACGCGATGTCGAACTCGTTGAGCCGCAGCCCACCCGCGGCGTCGCCGGCGACGACCCCCTCCAGCAGCGCGTAGAGCCTCCGCCCGTCCGGCGACTGCGCCAGACCCTCGAAGCCCTTGCTGCTGTTGAGGTTGGGGTTGCCGGCCGGGTTCTCCGGCGCGCGGACCCCGTCCAGCGGGATCGGCGCCCCCAGCAGGCGGCCGGCCCGGTCGAAGTGCAGCAGGTACGGGCCGAACTCGTCGCCGATCCAGTACGTGCCGTCCTTGGCCCGCTGGATCGACTCGACGTCGAAGTCGGCGCCGGTCAGCACCCGGTCGGGGCGGGTCAGCGCGAACGGCACGTACCCGTTCGGGTCGGTGAGGTTGATACCGCCGACGACGTCCACGGTGCGGCTGCCGTAGTCGGGCGCGACCCGATGGACGCGCAGCACGAAGTCGGCGCTGTTGGCCTTGTTGCCGTACCCGTTGTCGGACAGCACCTCGAACGTGCCGTCGCCGTTGCGGACGATGCCGCTGAAGCCCTGGACCGGCTGGTCGGCGAACGGCGGGGTGATCCCGTTGGACGGCGTGCCGCCGAGCAGCGAGCCCGACGGGTCGCTGGCGGAGACGAACGTGGCCGCCGGCAGGACGGCGAAACCGGTCAGGGTGGCGCGGCCGTCGGACTTGGACGCGGCAACGGCGCTGGGGGCGGCGAGTGCCATCGTCAGCATGCCGATGCCCACGCCGACACCGGCTCGTCGGAGATTCCTCATGGCCCGCGACGCTAGGAGCCCAGGGTGAACCGCCTACGTTTTCCTGGTGATGGCCCCGAGAAGCGTGTGCAGCCGGCCGACGACGGCCGGGCCGTCGGTGATGCTGCCGCCGTCCTGGTAGTACACCAGCGACACCCGCACGACCAGTTCGCCGTTGGCGGTCTCGACGTGCGCCTCGCCGTCGCTGACCGACGAGAACGTCGTCGCGTCGATCGACTTGGCGTCCTTCGCCGCGTTCTTGTCGTAGGCGACCTGCTGCGCGGCGCCCATCGACGGGCGCACCAGCACCATGAACAGGTAGAAGTCGCCGGAGGCGCCGTCGACGGCGCACGCCTTGAGCGAGTCGGTGTCGCGGCGCTCCTTGGTGCCCGGCGCCTCGCCGAGGGCCGCCTTGAGCTGGTCGTCGGTGGCGAGGCCGCACACGTCGACGGCGTCGTAGAGGCCGCCGTTGCGTTTCGTCTCCGCCTGCTGCGCCTGGCCGGACGGGTCGTCACCGCAGCCGGCGAGCGCCAGCAGGACGCTCGCCGACAGCACGGCTGTACGTAGGGTCACACGGAGTTTCTACAGGGTTTTCAGACCCGACCGAAGTCCTGGGTCCAGTACGGGGTCCCGTCGGCCTTGTACGCGACGCCCACACCGACCGCGACGCTGCCGCAGTTGAGGATGTTGGCGCGGTGTCCGGCGCTGTTGATCCAGCCGTTGACGACCTCCTGGGGGGAGCGGTAGCCCCAGGCGATGTTCTCCGCGGACGCGCCGGTCGTGTACCCGGCGGCCACCTCACGCTGCACGAACGTGCTGCCGTTGGAGCCGGTGTGGCTGAAGAAGCCGTTCGTCACCATGTCCGTGCTGTGCGCCCGGGCGGCGGCGACCAGCCGGCTGTCGATGCGCAGCGCGCCGCAGCCGTTGGCGGTGCGGTAGTTGTTCGTCAGCGTCACGACCTCCGTCTCGAACGAGCTGCTCTCCACCGGCTTGGCGGCCGGGGCGGTCGGCGCGGTCGTCGGTGTGGTCGGCTTGGTGGTCGGCGTGGTGGCCGGCTTCTTGGCGGTCGTCTTCTTCTTTTTCTTTTTCTTCTTCTTCGACACCGCGGCGGCGACGTCGGCGCCCGCGACCGCGTCACCCGCGGCGCTGACGGCCTGGACGGCGGCGGGGGCGGCCGTCGCCGCGGTCGCGGTGATCGTGAAGCCGAGGGGCGCCGCGAGCAGCAGGGCGGCGAGGACAGTGGCACGGCGAGGGAACCGGGTCACGGTGTGGAACCTTCCGTCGGTGAGCTTTGACGCAGTTGGTATCGGGCCGCTCACACCCCTCATGAGCAGGTCAACTGCCCCGCAACGGTCGGCAACCGAGCGGCTACCCGTGCGGGTGGGTCCCTAGTGGACCGCGTCTCGAAGTTCCGTCAAAGGTTGGAGGGCGCCGCCCCCGGGCATCCATACCGTTGAGCTACACACCGATCGAAGGAGCAGCAATGTCCAGTCTGGTCAGGCCCCGGGACAACCGTTGGATCGCGGGCGTCTGCTCCGGCCTCGCCCGCCGGTTCGGCATGTCGCCCAACGTCATGCGGCTCATCTTCGTGCTCTCGTGCCTGCTGCCGGGCCCGCAGTTCGTGGCCTACATCGTGCTGTGGGTCCTGATGCCCGACGAGTCGCGGGCGCCCAGGTACAACTGAGTTCGGCAGGGGTGCGCTCCGGGTTCACCGGTCAACCGCCGGGCCGGCCGGTCGAACTCGGAGGCATGTTCAAGGACCTCGCCGAAGCCACCCGTCACACCGCCGCCCGCTCGACCCTCAACGGGTTGATGACCTGGCTCGGCGAGGCCGGCCTGGCGGCCGCCACCTCCTGCGCCGGCCTGCAGGCCGAGGTGGACCAGCACGCCGCCGCGGTCCGTGACGCCCTCGGCGACCCGGAGCGCGGCCCGAACGCGGTCGCCCTGGCCAGCTACGCCACCGGCGTCCGCGACACCCTCATCGAGGCCCAGTGGCAGCTGCCACCCACCTCGGAGCTCGACTGGTCGAAGGCCGAGTGGCCGACGCTGCGGCTGATCGCCATCTGCGCGCTCGCCCGCGCGGGCGGCCACGTCTGACCCCTCGCCCACCCACCGACGACCGACGGCGCTGCGTCACCCTGCCGCCGCCCCCGCCGCGACGGGGACCACCGCCGGTTCGCTGCGACAGGACCGCCACCGGCCCTGCCGCGACAGGGACCGCCGCCGGCCCCGACGCGACAGGACCGCCGCCGGTTCGCTGCGACAGGACCGCCGCCGGCCCCGCCGCGACAGGGACCAGCCCGGGCAGCGACCAGGGCGGCACGTGACCGGCAGCTGGGCTTCACGCTGCCACGGCCCGCCGCGACAGGGACCAGCCGGACAACGACCAGGCCGGCACCCAAGCCGACGGCGACCGGCCGGGTGGAGGTCTGCCGGACTCCGAACAGGCCACCACCCACTCGGTGGACACCACGCCGCGACGAGACGATCCCGGCGGCGCCGGACACCGCAACGCGCCCGTCCCCGGCAACACCGGACACGGCGACGCGGCCAACGTCCGCGGCACCGCGACGCGAGCGCCTCCGGCGGCGCTGGACACCGCGACGCGACCGTCCCCCGCGGCGCTTCCTAGCGCAGCGCGGCCGTCCCCCGCGACACCACATGCCGCGGTGCGGCCGTCCCCGCGGCACCGGACACCGCGACGCGCGCGTCCCCCGCGGCGCTTCCTAGCGCAGCGCGGCCGTCCCCCGCGACACCACATGCCGCGGTGCGGCCGTCCCGCGGCACCGGACACCGCGACGCGAGCATCCCGGCGGCGCCGGACCTGCGGTGCCGCCGGCTCGCGGCCTGGTCCGGTCGCGGCGCCGGCGGTCAGCGCCGGTCGGAGCCCGGGGCCGCGGCCGGAGCCGGGCGGCCGAGGAAGGCCGCCGCGACGGCGCCCGCCACGCAGACCGCGGCCGTGATCAGGAAGATCTCGCGGTACTCGGTGCGCAGGGCGGACTGCAGGGCGTCCGCATATGCCGCCAGCAGGCGCCTCTGCTCGTCGGCCGGCTTGCCGAAGACCAGCGGGAAGTCCAGCTTCGCGGTCAGCTCGTGGAACCGGTGCAGCCCCCACGCGGTCAGGGCGGCGACCCCGACGAGCATGCCCATCGTGCGGGCCACGACCACGGCGGAGGAGGCCACGCCGTGCTGGGGCGGCGGGGTGGCGCGCAGCGCCGCCGCGGACAGCGGGGCGATGACCAGGCCGAGACCGAGGCCGGCGAGGGCCAGGTCGGTGTCGAGCCGGGGCAGGACGCCCGCGTAGCGGGCGGCGAGCACGTCGGCGGGCCAGGCGGCGATGAGCAGGTAGGCCACCGCCGCGAGCAGCAGGCCGCCGACGCTGACGACCCGCTCGCTCAGCCGGCGCGAGCGCAGCAGCAGGCCGCCGAGCACCGCGCCGACCGGCAGGGCGACCAGGAAGCGGGTCAGCACCAGGGTGGCCTCGGCGCCGGACCGGCCGAGCAGGGTCTGGGCGACCAGCTCGACGTCGACCAGGGTCACCATGAGCGCGACCCCGGCGCACCAGCTCGCGGCGAGCGCGGCGACGAACGGGCCCTTCGCCGCGCCGGTCAGGTCCAGCAGGCGGATCTTCGCCCGGCGCTCCCACAGCGCGAACAGCACCGCCACGACGGCGGCGGCGGCGAGGACCGGCCAGCCCCAGCCGGGCAGGACGGACCGCTCCGGGTCGGGGTTGTAGAGCGCGACGACGACGGCGCCGAGGACGGCGGCGAGCAGCAGCCCGCCGACGACGTCGGTCCTGCGGGGTGCGGCGGCCGTGGGCGGGCCGCCGGGCACCGCGCGCCAGACGAGGACGATCGCCACGGCGACGAGCGGCAGGTTGACCCAGAAGATGCCGCGCCAGGTGCCGAGCAGGGCGGCGACGGCGACCCCGTACAGGGGACCGAGGACGCTGCCGAGCTCCTGCGCCGCGCCGACATTGCCCAGCACCAGGTGCCGGCCGCGGTCCGGCCACAGGTCGCTGACCAGGGCGACGGTGACCGGCAGCAGCGCGCCGCCGGCGATGCCCTGCAGGGTGCGGCCGGCGGTGAGCAGCCAGAGCGAGTCGCCGGAGGCGGCGGTCAGCGCGGAGCCGACGCCGAAGCCGAGCAGGCTCGCGACGAGCAGCGCGCGGCGGCCGTAACGGTCCGACAGGGAGCCGAGCAGCGGCATGCCGGCGACGTAGCCGAGCAGGAACCCGGTCACGACCGGCGTGACCCGCTCCAGCCTGGTGTCGGCGATGTGCAGCGAGTCCATGATGTCGGTCAGGACCCCGACGACGACGTAGGCGTCCAGCGCGGCGAGCAGCACCGCGAGGCCGCCGACGCCGATGGCGAGCCGCCGCCGGGGCGGTGCGCCTCCGGCCGCCGGCGACACGGTCGTGGGCTGCGTCGACGTCATCGCACTACTTCGGCGCGGTGATGCTGACCGGGGCGTCGAACTCCTTGAACGTCACGGTGACCGTGCCGCCCTTGGCCTCGCCGACGGCGGGCAGCGTCCAGGCGGCCTTCAGCAGCTTCTTGCCGTCCTTGGCGATCCAGAACTTGCCGGGCACCGAGCCGGTCACCCCGGGCACGACGTTGACCAGCGTCTCGGAGGAGGAGTTGGCGGCGACGCGATAGGTCTCCTGGCCGTCGACGGCCTCGGTGGCCTCGGTCTTGCCGCCGGAGGCGGTGCCGAGGACCTTGGCGATGCCGCGGTCCGGGTCGAGGATCGCCGACGGGTCGTAGACCGAGGCGGCGAGGGCGAGCGGCAGCTGCTGGTAGTCGCCCGTCGGGCCCTTGAGCCACATGGTCTGCCCCACGATGGTGAACGCCAGCTCCACCGTCGCGCCCATCTGCTCGACCTGGGCGGTGCCCTGCGCGTTGCCCTCCTTGGTCAGCACGCCCTCGGCGCGCTTGAGGGCGACCCCGGCGATGGTGCCGTCGGCGGTGATGAGGAACTTCGCCGACTTGATGCCGCCCATCGCGGTGGCGGACTCCTTGAGCAGCCCGTCAGCGGCCGGCAGGTTGGGGTCCGCCTTGCCGGCATCGTCCTCTTTGGACTTGCTGGTGCAGCCGGTCAGGGCGACGAGCAGTGCGGTGGCGGCCGTGGCGCCGGCCAGCAGGGCGCGGGTGCGGAACATACCGGCACTCTAGTGCGAGCGACGAGCGAGCGGGCACGCCGTGACCGTGAGCGACGGCGATGTCACCGGCCGGCGAGCAGCTCCGCGACCGCCCGGCCCGAGGCGGCCGTCGCGCCGAACGTCGCGATGTGCAGGTCGCCGCGCGGTGCGGCGGGCACGCCCATCTCGACCACGATCGCGTCCGGCCGCACCGCGAGGGAGGCCCGCAGCGCGTCGGTGATCCAGGCGTACCGGTGCGGGTCGCGCACCACCAGCACCAGCGGCCGGCCGAGGGACGACTCCAGCGCGTCGGACAGCCCTTCCCCGGACGACAGCCGGATGCCGAGCGTGTCGGGCACCAGCTCGGCGAGCGGCGCGATGAGGCCCCACGGCGTCTCGGGCGCGATCGCGAAGTTCAGCTCCGGCTGGAACTCGATCACGTACGCCGGCCCGGTGAGCGGGAACGTGGCGTCCGGCGCCGTGATGCGCAGTGCCCGGCGGGCCGCGGACAGCCCCAGCGCGGCGGCCTTCGGATCCACCGGTACATGGGAAGCGGCGGCGGACCAGGCGGCGAGCCGGGCGACCCGGGCGGCCGCGTCGGCGAGCCGCGACTCGGGCAGCTCGCCGGAGCGCACGGCGGCCACGACGGCGTCGCGCAGCAGGTTGGCGGTGTCCTCGTCGGCGTGGTCGCCACCGACGCAGATCGCGTCGGCGCCGGCGGCCAGGGCCAGGACGGTGGCGTGGGCGAGGCCGAAGCGGTCGGAGATCGCCCGCATCTCGATGCCGTCGGTGACGATGAGGCCCTGGAAGCCGAGCTCGTCGCGCAGCAGCTCGGTCATGATCCGCCGGCTCAGGGTGGCCGGCAGCTCCGGGTCCAGCGCGGGCACGCGCAGGTGGGCGCTCATGACGGCGCGCACGCCCGCGTCGATGGCGGCCCGGAAGGGCACCAGCTCGGTGGCGTCGAGCTCGGCCCGCCCGGCCTTGATGATCGGTACGTCCAGGTGCGAGTCGACGCTGGTGTTGCCGTGCCCGGGGAAGTGCTTGGCGCACGCGGCGACCCCGGCCTCCTGCAGGCCGGTGATCCACGCCGCGGTGTGCCGGGCCACGCGCTCGGGCTCGGCGCCGAACGCGCGCGAGCCGATGACCGGGTTGTTGGGGTCGGAGTTGACGTCGGCGTCGGGCGCGTAGTCGAACGTGATGCCGACCGAGGCGAGGTCGCGGCCGATGTGGCAGGCGACCTCACGGGTCAGGGCGACGTCGTCGATGGCGCCGAGAGCCAGGCTGCCGGGCCACGGGCTGCCGTTGTGCGCGTCGATGCGGGTGACGTCGCCGGCCTCCTCGTCGATGGCGACGATGACGTCGGGACGCTCGGCGCGCAGCGCGGCGGTCAGCTCGGCGACCTGGTCACGGTCGACGACGTTGCGGGCGAAGAGCACGACGCCGCCGAGCCCTTCGGCGAGGCGGCGACGGACCCACGGCGGGGGCTCCTTGCCCACGAATCCCGGCTGGAGCACGGCATTCGCCATGCTCACCAGGTCGTCCCCCGTGCTCGCATCCATGCGTCAACCACCCTTCGCGCTTGGCGAGAATGGTCACATCACAGCTCAGTAATAGTCAAGAAACCTTCCAGTAGTTAACGGTGCCGTCATCGATGAGGGCGGATGGTCCAGACGACCGTCATCTCGGTGGTGACGGCCCCGTCGGCCCGTGTGACCTCGATCGATACCGGGAACTCGGGGCGCTCGCCGGCGGTCAGCTCGGCCAGGACATCGGCCACCGGACGGCCGAGCCGCGCGACGGCCCGGACCGGTCCGGTGGCGAGTTTGCGGTACGCGATCTCCGCCCGCACCGCGAGCGGGGTGCCCAGGGCGAGGTGCTCACCGAACGCCGCCATCACCACGGCGCCGGAGGCGGTCTCGCCGAGCGCGAAGATGGCGCCCGCGTGCGGTCCGGCGACGTGGTTGTGCAGCCGCTCCTCGTCGGGGAGCGTGGCGGTGGCGCTGATGTCGTCGCCGTCCACACGCACGTCGGCGATCGTGATGCCGACGGTGCGCGCGAACGGTACTGCGGCGGTCAGATTCTCGGCCAGGGCCTTGGCGTCAACGGTCATGCGCCGATGTTACCGACGAGTAGCAAGTCGTAGAAGAGGTCGCCGATCGGGTGGATGATGTTGACCTGGAAGTTGCCCTCGATGGGCCGGAACACCTGGAACTTCTCGTGCGGCTCGCCGACGAACGGGCGCGGCGTCCACGCCAGCTGGCGCGAGGGGGCCGGCCCGGCCGACACCGACGCGGCCGGGACAGCCGCACTGCCCGCGTCCGCCTCCTGCTGCTCGCGCTTGGCCGGCGCGGCGGCCGCCGTGCGGGCGTCCAGCGCGTGCATGCCACTGGTGAGGAACTTCAGCCCCACGAACGCGGTGACCATGACGGGGCGAGCGCCTGCCGCACCAGGTTGCACAGGTACAGCGTCGGCAGGCAGCTCGCCGGCGTCATCAGGAAACGGCAGGGGCGGCTTCAGCGCCGACAACCCCGCCTGGGCGAAGCTGTGCGCCGCGCCGTAACAGGCGAGGGCCAGCACCGCTGGAGGGCCGGATCGCCGCAGGCTAGAGCAGCCGCGTCACTCAGCGCCACCCCACGTCGATGCGTTGTCCCCTTTCGTCGAAGAAGTGCAGCGCTTCCATGCGCACAGCGACGGTCAACGGGTGACCATGCGTAACCGCCGGGTACGGGGCCAGCCGCACCGCCAGCTCCGCCGGACGCCGGTGGTGCCGGCCCGGGTCGCTCAGCACGCTGTCGCGCTGGGGCGCGCGGCGGCCGCCGCCCCGGCCGTTGCCGGCGCCGACCAGCTCCAGGTCGTCGACGCCGCCACCGCTGCGGCCGGTGAGCTTGCTGACGAACCGGCGCAGCCCGCCGCCGTTGATCGGGATGTCGGTCGGCGGCGCGCCGATCTCGTCGACGATCACGGCGGTCGCGCCGATGTCGAGGAACGCGAGCGACTCGTGGCCGTGGTGCTCCAGGTACCGGATGCGGCCGCGCAGCACGTCACCGCCGGTGGTGTCCGGCACGGGGGTGAGCGCCTCGGCCCGCACGCCGATGACGATGCGCTCGCCGTGGAAGTGCGCGACCTGGCGGGAGCGCAGGTCGTTCCACGGCAGGTGCAGCACCTGGTCGCCCATGTGCAGCGCGATGTGCCGGTCGAGGTGCACGTAGACCTCGGCCTCGAGCAGGTTCATCCGGGGGCTGCCGAGGAACGCGGCGACGTAGAGCGTCGCGGGCCGCCCGTACACCTGCGTGGGGGTGCCGACGTCCTGCAGGACGCCCTTGCGCAGGATCGCGACCCGGTCTGCCATGGTCAGCGCCTCGGCCTGGTCGTGCGTCACGTAGATGGTGGTGACGCCGAGCTCACGGACCAGGCCGGAGATCTCGGCGCGCAGCTCCGCCCGCAGGCCGCTGTCCAGGTTGGACAGCGGCTCGTCCATGAGGAAGAGCTTCGGCCGGCGCACGATGGCGCGACCCATCGCGACCCGCTGGCGCTGGCCACCGGACAGCTGCCCGGGCTTGCGGGCCAGCACGTCACCGATGCCCAGCGCGCTGGCCACCTCGGCGACCTGCTCGGCCCTCGGCTCCGGCTCCACACCGGACAGCCGCAGTGGGAAGCCGATGTTCTCCCCCACGGTCATGTGCGGGTACAGCGCGAAGTCCTGGAAGACCATCGCCACGCCGCGCTCCCGTGGCGGGAGGTCGTTGGCCAGGTCGCCGTCGAGCATGATCGCGCCCGAGGTGGGGTCCTCGAGCCCCGCGACCATGCGTAGCAGGGTCGACTTCCCGCAGCCGCTGGGACCGAGGAGCACCATGAACTCGCCCTGTCCCACATCGAGGTTCACTCGGTCGACGGCAACCGTGCCGTCGGCGAAAACCTTCATCACATCTTTGAGTGCGACGGTAGCCACCGTCACCTCCGCCCCAGGTCAGCAGTGCAGTTCGCGGATAACTCAGTTACCCCGAGTCAAGTACTGTGACGAGGGGCACGCAAGTTGGTCCATCGGGTAAATGACCAGTGTTCAGCGTGTTACTGCACAACTACTGGTAGGGAAGTTTGCAGTGCACGCCGCCGCTATGACGCGGGGAAGTTTACGGTCACCGACGTGTACCCGAGTGCCCCGAGGAACTGCTGCAGCATCTTGCGGGTGTTCTCCTCCGCCCGCTTGCTCAGGCCGGCCTCCTTGGCCGCCGTGCCGATCTTCTCCTCGGCGAGCTTGTAGACCTCCTGGAGCCGGTTCGGGTCGGACTTGAACGCGTCCGCCAGCCGGTTGAACAGGCCGCGGTCCTCCTGGTAGACGTAGCTGCGGTCGTTGTTGATCCGCACCGGGCGCAGCTGGGGCGCCGGCAGGGTGATCTCGACCGTGCGCCGGTCGTCGGACTCCTTCACCGCGCCCTGGCCGATCCCGGCGAAGTCCACGTAGACCTCCACCGACCCGGCGGCCACGAACAGGATCCGCTCGTTGACCAGGAAGTCCGGGATGTACTTGCGGTCCTTCTGCACGTCGACGATGACCTCGAAGTTGCCCTCGGCCGCGACGTACTGGCTCAGGTCCTGCACGGACTTGAGCAGAGCGGGGCCGCTGCGGTCGGTCTGCTCCTTCGCGAACGGGTTCTTCAGGTCGGGGAACAGCCCGATCGTCTTGGCGCCCAGCACCAGCGCGACGATCAGCCCGATCGTGGCGACGAGCCAGAACAGGCCGCGCATCGCGCCGCCGCCGGCCTTCACGATCACCGGCGCGTCCCGCTCGGGGCGCTCGCGCGGGTCGATCCGGTCACCGATCTTCGGCGACCAGCCCGTGCCGGAGGTCGGCGCGGGGTCAGCGGGCCCGGACGTGATCTCGGGGTATTCGGCGGTGTTCGGGTCGGGTCCGCGCCGTTGGGTCGGCACGTCGTCCGAGTCTTCGGGGGTCGCGGTGTCGTCGTTGCGGGCCATGCTGACTCCTCCGGGAGGATCTTCTGCCTATCACGGTAGAGGGGTCCGCAAAGGGCCGCGAATCGATCTCAGCCGAACGCGGCGAGGCCGGTCAGCTTCTGCCCGATGACCAGCTGATGGATCTCCGAGGTGCCCTCGTACGTCAGCACCGTCTCCAGGTTCGCGGCGTGCCGCATCACCGGGTACTCGGCGCTGATGCCGTTGGCGCCGAGGATGGTGCGGCACTGCCGGGCGATGGCCAGGGCCTCCCGGACGTTGTTGAGCTTGCCGACGCTGACCTGCTCCGGCCGCAGCACCCCGGCGTCGGCCCGCCGGCCGAGGTGCACCGCCAGCAGGTACCCCTTCTGCAGCTCGACGGCGGCGTCGGCGAACTTCGCCTGGGTCAGCTGGAACCCGGCGATCGGCCGGCCGAACTGCTCCCGGGCGCCCGCGTAGTCCAGCGCGGTGTGCAGGCTGTCGCGGGCGGCGCCGAGCGCGCCCCACACGATGCCGTACCGCGCCTCGGTGAGGCACGACAGCGGCGCCTTCAGCCCTCTCGCCGCCGGCAGCAGCGCGTCGGCCGGCAGCCGGACCCCGTCCAGGACGATCTCGCCGGTGCACGACGCACGCAGCGACAGCTTGTGCTTGACCTCGCGGGCGGTCACGCCGGGCGTGTCCATCGGCACGACGAACCCGTTGACGCCCGCCTCGGTGCGCGCCCAGACGACGGCCACGTCGGCGACCGGCGCGTTGGTGATCCACATCTTGGTGCCGTCGAGGATCCAGTCGTCGCCGTCGCGGCGGGCCCGGGTGGTCATGGAACCGGGGTCGGAGCCGTGGTCGGGCTCGGTCAGGCCGAAGCAGCCGATGAGGTCGCCGGCGGCCATGCCGGGCAGCCAGCGGTCCTTGTGCTCGTCGGAGCCGTACTTCCAGATGGCGAACATCGCCAGGGAGCCCTGGACGCTGACCAGGCTGCGCACGCCGGAGTCACCGGCCTCCAGCTCCAGGCACGCCAGCCCGTACGCGACGGCACTGGCACCGGCGCACCCGTGCCCGGGCAGGTGCATGCCGAGCAGCCCGACGGAGGCGAACTCCTTGGCCAGGTCGCGGACCGGCACCTGGCCCCGCTCATACCACTGCGCCACGTTGGGCCGCACGTGGTCGTCGACGATGCGGCGCACCACGGCGCGGATCGCCAGCTCCTCTTCGGAGTGCAGCGCGTCGACGTCAAGCAGGTCCAGCGGCCGGGTCGTCACAACTAACACTGTAAGTCAGTGTCCGCGCGAGGTGCGCCCGGCGCCGCGGATGAACCAGGGAATACCCGAACCCGCCCGTCGCCGGCACGCGCCACTGCGGCGCGCCCGGCCGAGCAGCGAACCGGCCGGCAACGGTTCAGCTAGCGGCAATCCGGCCAGCAGCGAACCGGCCGCCAGCGGTCCAGCTAGCGGCAATCCGGCCAGCAGCGAACCGGCCGGCGGGCAGAACGCCCACCGGCCGGATCCTTCGTCACGCCTGCAGCACCCTCGCGTGGATCGACGTGCGCTGCTGCAGCGCCGCGCGCAGGGCGCGGTGCAGCCCGTCCTCCAGATACAACCCGTTCTCCCACTGGACGACGTGCGGGAACAGGTCGCCGTAGAACGTGGAGTCCTCGGCGAGCAGCTTGTCCAGCGCCAGCTCCCGCTTGGTGGTGATGAGCTGGTCGAGCCGCACCGGGCGCGGCGGGATCTCGGACCACTGTTTCAGCGTCAGCCCATGTTCCGGATAAGGCCGACCGTCGCGGACCGCCTTGAAGATCATGAACGTTTCACCCCCCTGACGCTGCCAGGGTACCGACCCGGTGCGACAGAACCGACGCCGAGCGTTGTCACAAATCGGCGCTGGCGCCCCAGTGTCCTCGGTGGGTGACGGTCTGCGACTCCCGGCGGCCGCGTTTGAGCGACGGTGACTTCGCGTCCGGGGCCCGGTAGCCGATCGTGATGGCGCCGATCGGCGTGTACTGCGCCGGGACGCCGAACGCCTCCCGGTACGCCGCGTCGGACGCCGGCGGGATGCCGAAGAAGCACGCGCCGAGCCCTTCGTCGACCGCGCCGAGCAGCACCAGCAGGCTGGCCATCCCGGTGTCGATGTGCCAGTAAGGCACCGGCCAGCGGGCCTCGTCGCGGTCGGTCCAGCCCTTGTCGGGCTCGGCGTACCGGTCCAGGTACGCGTCGCGGTGGCTGTGCGGCACGACGATCACCGGTGCCCGGCTCATGCCCTCCAGCCAGGAGGTCAGGCCCGACTCCGGGGGCGTCGTCGCCGCCCAGAACTTCGCCCGCTCCTCCTCGGTGGTCAGGACCAGGAACTCCCAGCCTTGCGAGAACCCGGCCGAGGGGGCGTGCACCGCATACCCCAGCAGCTTGTCCACGAGCGCCGGGTCGACCGGACGCGACGCGTCGTAGTTGCGCACCATCCGCCGCCGGCGGATCGCCTCAGACAGTTCCACGGATCCCCCATACCCCGTGCCAGGACGCTCCCGGCTCCAGGGTCACCACATCACGGCCGGACCGGAACGCGTCCGGCGGGCACGTCATCGGCTCGATGGCGAGCGCCTTGCGCAGCCGATCGGCAGGCAGCGTGTCGGAGGAGTACACCTGCCACCAGCCGAACGACGAGTCTGCCCAGACCGTGACGCCGCGGCCGTCGGGAGCGGTGATCGTCACCTTCGAGCCGCCGTCGGCCTCGGACTCCACCTCGCCGAACGCCGTGTCGAGGATCGTGGCGCCGAGCCGGCGGCCCTCCACGAAGTCGAACTCGCTGCCGGCGACCCGGGCCGCGCCGATCGGCAGCAACCGCGCGTCGACCAGCAGGCGGCTGCGGGCCGGCACCTTCAGCGTCAGCTCGTCCACCGGCACGCCCGGCACCAGCACGTACGGGTGCGTCGCCAGCCCGAACGGGGCCGGCTCGGCGCCGACGTTGGTGGCCTCGTGCTCGGCGCGCAGCCCGTCCTCGCCGACGGACCAGGTGGTGCGCAGGCGCAGCGGCCAGGGGTACCCGGGCTGCGGCACCAGGTCGTGCTCCAGGGTCACGCTGTCGGGCGCGGCGTCGACGAGCCGCCAGCGGGCCCAGTTGACCAGGCCGTGGATCGCGTTGTGCCGCTCGGGCTCGGTGAGGGGCAGCTGCAGGTGGTCGCCGCCGAACGCGAACTGCCCGTCGCGGATGCGGTTGGGCCACGGGGCGAGGACCTGCCCGGCGGAGCCGACCGCACGCTCGTGCTCGGCGTAGCCGGCGATCACGTCCGCCCCGTCGACGGTGTAACTGCGCACCCCACCGCCGACCTCGACGATGACGGCCTCATGGCCGCCCGACGTGATCGTCCACTGTGTACCGGAAGGGGCGTGCGAAAGCTGCGCGGCGGCGGCGGTGTCCATGGCCGCGACAATATCGTCAGTCCGACCGGTCGGTGTACCGAAGGAGGACGGGAAATGTCAGGCCGAGCAGGACGGCCACCACGGCGGCGGCGATCCCGCCGCTGACCCAGGAGAAGGTCGCGCTGGTCGCGTCGGCCACGGACCCGGCGCGAAGGTCACCCAGACGTGGACCTCCGGCCACCACGGCGAAGAACACACCCTGCAGCCGGCCCCGCATCTCGTCGGGCGCGCTGAGCAGCACCGTCTGGCGGTACACGCCGCTGATCATGTCGGCCGCCCCGGCCACGGCCATGAAAGCTACACACGCCCACAACCACGGCACCGCGCCCGCGGCCGCGACGGCGAGGCCCCAGCCGACGACGGCGAGGACGAGCGCGACACCCTGCCGGTGGACCCGCCCGATCCACCCCGAGGTGAGCCCGGCGAGGGTCGAGCCGATGGCGATCGACGCGTACAGCCAGCCCAGCGACGCCGGGCCGTAGCGCTGGTCGGCGACCACCGGGAACAGCGCCTTCGGCATCGCCAGGACCATCGCGGCGATGTCGATGGCGAAGGTCAGCAGGATCAGCTTCGAGCCGGCGAGGAACCGCAGGCCGTCGCGGATGTCGCCGAGCCCGCCGGTCGCCTTGGCCACCCCCGCCGGCGGCAGCGGCGGCAGGCGCAGCGCCGCCCACAGCACGATCGTGAAGAGCACCGCGTCGATGGCGTACGCGACGGAGAACTCGGCCGAGGCGATGACCAGGCCGGCGCCGACCGGCCCGAAGATCGAGGAGACGCTGGAGGCGGTGAAGCTCAGCGTGTTGGCCGCGGCGACCTCGCCCTCGCCGATCAGCGCGGGGATGATCGCCTGCCGGACCGGGCTGTTGACGCTGAACGCCGCCGACTGCGCCGCGATCAGGGCGAGCATCAGGTACGGGTTGCCGACGTGCAGCACCGCCTGCGCGAGCAGCGCGAGCGTGGTCAGCCACATCAGCGTCGAGCTGGTGAGCAGCACCTTGCGCCGGTCGAACGCGTCGGCGATCGCGCCACCCCAGATCGAGAACACGATGAGCGGCACGAGGCCGACGAAGCTGGCCACGCCGACCCACAGCGCCGACCTGGTGATGTCGTACACCTGCACCGGCACGGCGACCGCGGTGAACTGCACGCCGAAGAACGAGACCGCGTTGCCGACGAAGAGCCGCCGGTAGGCCACATGCCGCAGCGGCCGGACGTCGATCACATGCTTGCGCAGCTGCTCCTGCAAGCTCAAGGCGCGAGTCTTTCCACGGTGCCGCCGGTGTACCGCAGCCGGTCGTGCAACCTGCTCTCCCGCCCCTGCCAGAACTCGACCTCGTCGGGGCTGACCCGGTAGCCGCCCCAGTGCGGCGGCGCGGTCAGGGGACCCGGGCGGGCCTCGATCTCGGCGACCCGTGCCCGCAGCTCGTCGCGGGAGCCGATGACCCGGGACTGCGGGCTGGCCCACGCGCCGACCTGCGCGCCGTGCGGCCGGACGGCGAAGTACTCCTCGGTCTCCTCGCGGGAGACCTTTTCCACAGTGCCGTTGACGATCACCTGGCGGTGCAGCGGATACCAGGGGAACACCAGCGACGCCCGCGGGTTCGCCGCGAGGTCCTGGCCCTTGCGCGACTCGTAGTTGGTGAAGAACGTGAATCCGCGCTGGTCGTACCCCTTGAGCAGCACCGTGCGCGCGCTCGGCCGGCCGGTGCCGTCGGCGGTCGCCAGCAGCATCGCGTTGGGTTCGGGCAGGCCCGCCTCGACGGCGTCGGCGAACCAGGTGGCGAACTGTTCCAGCCAGGTCCCGGCGAGCCCCTGCTCGCTCAGCTCCCCGGTGTACTCGTTGCGCATCCGCGACAAATCTTGCGGCGATGTGCTGGGTCTCACGCTCACATCCTTCCTCCGGCGATCACAGATGCGTGAAGATGTGTCACGTAGGACACATTTGAGCCCCCGTTCAGTCGGTACCGGCACCCCAGCGGGGCGAAGATGTCAAAGGGAACACCGGCGGGTAACAAACCTAGTCAGACACCCCCGAAACAGCAGGAGTGCGAGATGTCCGATTTCAAGCCGGGACTCGAGGGTGTCATCGCCTTCGAATCCGAGATCGCGGAGCCCGACAAGGAAGGCGGCGCGCTGCGCTATCGCGGCGTCGACATCGAGGATCTCATCGGCCAGGTCTCGTTCGGCAACGTTTGGGCGTTGCTGGTCGACGGCAAGTTCGGTCCGGGCCTGCCGCCCGCCGAGCCGTTCCCGGTGCCGGTGCACTCCGGCGACATCCGGGTGGACGTGCAGTCCGCCGTAGCCATGCTGGCCCCCTACTGGGGCCTCGGCCAGCTGCTGGACATCGAGACCACGCAGGCCCGCGAGGACCTCGCCCGGGTCAGCGTCACCGCCCTGTCGTTCGTCGCGCAGGCCGCCCGCGGTCTGGGCCTGCCGGCCGTGCCGCAGAAGGAGATCGACAAGGCCGACACGATCGTGGAGCGGTTCATGCGCCGCTGGCGCGGTGAGCCCGACCCGCGGCACGTCAAGGCCGTCGACGCGTACTTCATCTCCGCCGCCGAGCACGGCATGAACGCCTCCACGTTCACCGCCCGGGTCGTCGCCTCCACCGGCGCGGACGCCGCGGCCTGCATCTCCTCCGGCATCGGCGCGCTGTCCGGCCCGCTGCACGGCGGCGCGCCCTCCCGCGTGCTGGGCATGATCGAGGCCGTGGAGCGAAGCGGCGACGCCGAGGGCTACGTCAAGAGCGTCCTGGACCGCGGCGAGCGCCTCATGGGCTTCGGCCACCGCGTCTACCGCGCCGAGGACCCCCGCGCCCGCGTGCTGCGCCGCACCGCCAAGGAGCTCGGCGCGCCGCGCTTCGAGATCGCCGAGGCGCTGGAGAAGGCCGCCCTCGCCGAGCTGCACGCCCGCCGCCCCGACCGGGTCCTGGCCACCAACGTCGAGTTCTGGTCCGCCGTCGTGCTCGACTTCGCCGAGGTCCCGGCGCACATGTTCACGTCGATGTTCACCTGCGCCCGGGTCGCCGGGTGGAGCGCGCACATCCTCGAGCAGAAGGAGCTGGGCCGCCTGGTCCGGCCGTCCGCCAAGTACGTCGGTCCCGCCCCCCGCAAGCCGCAGGACGTCGAGGGCTGGTCCGCCCTGATGTGACGCTCATCGCCCTGGATGAGTAATCGCCCCGGATGACGGCGGCGGAAGTGGCAGGATTCGCGGGGTACCCGCACCTGCCCGCCCGCCGCCGCATCCCGGAGTACCCATGGTCGACATCCGCATTCCCGATGAGCTGAAGCCCGCCGACGGCCGCTTCGGCTCAGGCCCGAGCAAGGTCCGGCCCGAGGCCGTGCAGGCCCTCGCCGGTGTCGCGACCTCCTACCTCGGCACCAGCCACCGGCAGAAGACCGTCCGCGACGAGGTCGCCCGGCTGCGGCGCGGCTTCGCCGAGCTGTTCAGCCTCCCCGACGGCTACGAGGTCGTCCTGGGCAACGGCGGCAGCACCGCGTTCTGGGAGATCGCGGTCTTCGGCCTGATCCGCGAACGCGCGCAGTTCGCCAGCTTCGGCGAGTTCGGCGCGAAGTTCGGCAGCGCCGCGAAGAAGGCGCCGTTCATCGGCGAGCCCACGATCGTCAAGGCCGACCCCGGCACCGCCGCGTTCCTGCGCGCCGAGGCCGGCGTCGACACGTACTGCTCACCGCAGAACGAGACCTCGACCGGCGTCTCGGTGCCGGTCCGGCGGGTCGACGGCGCCGACGAGGGCGCGCTGGTGCTGACCGACGCCACCTCCGGCGCCGGCGGCCTCGACGTCGACGTGTCGCAGACCGACGTCTACTACTTCGCCCCGCAGAAGTGCTTCGGCTCCGACGGCGGCCTGTGGATCGCGATCATGTCGCCGGCCGCGATCGCCCGCGCCGCGGAGATCAAGGAGTCCGGCCGGTACATCCCCGACTTCTTCGACCTGCAGACGGCGATCGACAACTCGCGCCTCGAGCAGACCTACAACACCCCGGCGCTGTCGACGATCTTCCTCACCGCCGAGCAGGTCGACTGGATGCTCGCCGGCGGCGGGCTGTCCTTCGCCACCAAGCGCAGCGCCGAGTCCGCGTCCATCCTGTACGGCTGGGCCGAGCGCTCGCCGGTCGCGACACCCTTCGTGACCGACACCACGGTGCGCTCCAACGTCGTCGGCACCATCGACTTCGCCGACTCCGTGGACGCCACCGCCCTGGCCAGGGTGCTGCGCGCCAACGGGATCGTGGACACCGACCCGTACCGCAAGCTCGGCCGCAACCAGCTGCGCATCGCGATGTTCCCGACCGTCGACCCCGCCGACATCGAGGCGTTGACGGCCTGCATCGACTACGTCATCGAGCGTCTCTGATCCGTGCCACCGGTCGCCCGTCACCTGTTTGCTCAGGTGGCGGGCACCGCTGTTTGCCTTTCTGTCGGCGCGGCACGCTTCGTTCCAGCTAGGGTTACGCGTACTGTGACCGAGTGGTGCCGGGAAAGTCGGCGCCGATGCGGGTGGGACGGAGGCACGCTATGCGGCCTGTGCGATTCGTCGCCCTCTCCGAGGACGGCCAAGCGTTCGTCCTCGCCGATGAGGTCGGCCGACTGCTCGCGCTCCCGATCGACGAGCGGGTGCACAGCGCCCTGCGTCCCGACCAGAGCCACCCGGCCGCGACGATGGAGACCGCCGCGTCGCAGCTCGCGCCGCGTGACATCCAGGCCCGCATCCGCTCCGGCGAGTCCGCCGAGGAGGTCGCCCGGGTCGCCGGCGTCCCCGTCGACCGCGTCCTGCGCTACGCCGGCCCGGTCCTGCAGGAGCGGGCCATGCTCGCCCAGCACGCCCGCCGCACCCGGCTGAAGACCTCCGAGAAGGGCTCGTCCCTGGCGGAGGTCGTCGACGCGCGCCTCGGCCAGCACGGCATCGACACGGAGAAGATCTCCTGGGACGCGTACCGGCGCGAGGACGGCACCTGGCGGATCACCGCCACCTGGCCGAGTGGCAAGGCCACCGCGCAGGCCGTGTGGGAGCTCGACAAGGCCCGCCAGCAGGTCGCCCCGCACGACGACATGGCGCAGTACCTGTGCACCGAGCGGGCCCCGCACGTGCTGGGCCAGGAGCCGCCGACGCCGGACCGCACGCTGCCCAGCCGCGGCGAGACCAGCCGCGGCGACCTCGGCGCACGCCCCGACCCGCTGCGGCACGGCAGCGGCGGCCACGACCTGATCCGCCCGTCGAACGTCCAGCCGGAGCGCCGCCCCGGCGGCCGCGGCCTGGGCGGGCTGACCAACGACCCGATCCGGGCCGGCCGGGACGCGCTGCTCGCCTCGCTCGACCGCCCGCTGGGCGCCGCCCCCGGTGACGAGCCGGCACCGGCACCCGCCCCGGTCGTGCAGGGTGAGAACCGGGCCCGCGGCGCCGCCGCGCTGATCGGCCGCTCGCCGTTCGACGACGACAGCGACCAGAGCAAGGAGATCCCGGCGGTGCCGTCGCTGGCGGTGCTCCGCCCGCGGCGCAACACGCCGTCGGCCGCCGGTGGCGCCTCCGACCAGCCGGCCGCGGCCGACAACAAGCCCCGCAAGCGCCTGCCGAGCTGGGACGACGTGCTCTTCGGCGGAGCCCCGTCGGCGGCCCGCGAAACCAGCTGAAACCGGGATAGGTTGGGGTACATGGAGTACACCAACCTGGGCCGGACCGGCCTGTCGGTCAGCCGCCTGTGCCTCGGCACCATGAACTTCGGCCCGCAGACCAGCGAGCCCGACAGCTTCGCGATCATGGACCGGGCTCTGGACCACGGCATCAACTTCTTCGACACCGCCAACGTCTACGGCTGGAAGCTGGGCGAGGGCGTGACCGAGCAGATCATCGGCCGCTGGATCGCCCAGGGCGGCGGCCGGCGCGAGAAGGTCGTCCTCGCCACCAAGGTCTACGGCAAGATGCAGGAGTGGCCCAACGGCCAGGGCCTCTCCGCGCGCCACATCATCGCCGAGGCCGACGCCTCGCTGAAGCGGCTCCAGACCGACCACATCGACCTGTACCAGATGCACCACATCTCCCGCAGCACACCGTGGGAGGAGATCTGGCAGGCGATGGAGGTCCTCGTCGCGCAGGGCAAGGTGCTCTACGTCGGCTCGTCGAACTTCGCCGGCTGGCACATCGCGCAGGCCCAGGAGTCCGCGAGCCGGCGGCACTTCCTCGGCCTCGTCGCCGAGCAGTGCATCTACAACCTGATGGCCCGCACCGTCGAGCTGGAGGTGCTGCCCGCCGCCCGCCAGTACGGGCTGGGCGTCATCCCCTGGTCACCCCTGAACGGCGGCCTGCTCAGCGGCGCCATCGCGAAGGCCGCCGCGGGCACGGGCGGCCGCTCCAGCGAGGGCCGCGCCGCCGAGGGCCTGGAGAAGCACCGGGCCTCGATCGAGGCGTACGAGAAGCTCGCCGCCTCCATGGAGGTCGACCCGTCCAACCTGGCGCTGGGCTGGCTGCTGGCCCAGGACGGGGTGACGGCCCCCATCATCGGCCCGCGCACGATCGAGCAGCTCGACTCGACGCTCGGCGCGCTGGAGGTGCGGCTGGACGAGGCGACGCTGCAGCGCCTCGACGAGCTGTTCCCGCCGGTCGGCAACGGCGGCCCCGGCCCCGAGGCGTGGGCCTGGTAGCCGCACCGTTCACTGCCCGGTTCGGGCCGTGGCCAGCACCTCGTAGGTGGGCCGCGGCCCGAGCTCGCTCTTCATCAGCCGGATGTCGTCGACGGCCCACTCCGGTCCCCGGTACCCGCGGAGCACCTCCAGGTCGGCGGCCACGTCCACGGCGGGCAGCCGGTCACCCGGCCGGGCGATCGTGACGTGCGGCTGCAACGGCCGCCGGTCGAACGGCAGCCGGCGCCGCTTGAGCAGCCTGCGCACCGTGTCCCCGAGCGGGGCCACGTCCCCGTCGACCTTCGCGACCAGCGTGGTGAACTTCCCCCGCCCGAACGTCCCGCCCCCGGCGATCCGCACCACCGGCCGGTCCACCGGCACCGCGTCCATGACCTCGACCGCGTCGTCCTGGCGGGCGTCGTCGACCTCACCGAGGAACGCGAGCGTCATGTGCCACTGCTCCGCCGGCGCCAGCCGCAGCGACCGCCCCTCCGGCATCGGCCTGGCCACCGCGAGGGTGCCGACCAGCCGCGCGAAGTCCCGCTCGGCCGCCGCCGGCAGGTACGCCGCGATGAACAACCTCACCGCAGCCCGGTCTTCGTGTCCCGCAACGCCAGCCCCGCCCGCTGCAGCGCCCCCTCGACCCGCAGCCGCTCGACCTCCAGGTCGACCCCGCTCACCTCGTCAAGGTACTGGTCGATCCCGAGCTGCCCGCACGCGACCCGCAACGCTTCGTCATACGCCCGCTGCACCGCGTTGAACCAGACCGGCGACCTGGTCGCGACTCCCATCCGCAGCCGGTTGAGCCGCCGCAGGTCCCCGGCCAGCTGCTCGATCGGCGGCCCGCTCGGCACTGGTGGCGGCGCGGCGGCCACGGTGTACAGCGCCCGCCCGACCCAGCTCATGTGCCACCACCGCCGCAGCGGCCCGTCGCGCCAGCCGCCTTCGGCGGTGCCGGCGCTCGCGCTCTTGGCCGCCTCGGCGCCCGTGACGCTCCCGGCGACCATGGCCTGCCTGCGCCGGACGATCTTCCTGCCGACGCGCCTGATCGCCCGCCCCACCCACTCGATCCCCTCGTCAGCGGAGATGAGCAGCAGGCAGACAAGACACGGCGCCACGGCGATCAGCCCTATGGCGCCGACGACCAGCAGGCCGTGCAGCACGCCCACATCCTGAGGCTAAGCCCGCACGGACAGCGACCGCCACCGATCCACCCAACTTCGGCACCGACTCGCAACCAACCTCACCCGCCGCGGAGGACCCCGGCAGCGGACCAGACCCGGACGCCAGGACGGCTCGCGGAGCACGCCGACGGCGGAGCGGGCAAGGACGATCGCGGCCACGCCGACAGCGACGGAGACGGCAACGGCGGAGCACGCCGACGGTGGCGCAGACGGCAACGGCGGAGCACGCCGACGGTGGCGCAGACGGCAACGGCGGAGCACGCCGACGGTGGCGCAGACGGCAAGAGCGAAATCAAGGCTGACGGTGGAGCGGGCGGCACGGCGAAACATGCCGACGGTGGAGCGGGCGGCAGGCGAAGCACGGTCGACGCCGGCGCGGACGGCATACCGGAACAACACGATCACCGCCACAGCGGACACCGCCGACCGCCACTCGCAGCCGAACGCGGACCGCGTGACGGACAGTCGGACCGCGTGACGGACAGCTAGGCCCCCGACGACACGCTGATGCGGTCGAGCCGGTGGCACCCCTCGTTGCCACCGGTCCGCCCGCTGCTGTCGCAGGTGACGGCACTGTCGCCCCGGCAAGCTGCCGGCCGCAGCGTACTTCGGACGGTCGAACGTATCGCCGCTGGATCAGCCGCCCCCGTCGGCCAGCCGATCCAGCACCCGCCCCACCGACCGTCAGTCACAGCACCCCGCGCGCCGCCGCCATCGACCGACCGCCCGGACCTGCTCTGACCGGCCCAACACCCGGACCGGCCCAACCGCCCGCACGACCAGCTCAACGCCGCCCAGCCGCGCCACGACGGCACCCCCGGACGCTCGCCGTGGCAAACGGCCGCACTGTGAGCACCCTGCAGGCCCGTCCCGCCCGCAGAGGTCCAGCCCGCTCGAAACGCACCCGGAACGTGAACCGCCCCTGACGCGCCGGACCGCGCCAGACCGCGCCGCCCGCGCCGGCAGCCTCGCTCGAGAGAAGACGCTGGTGAAGGCCGCCGCAAGATCCACCGTTCGCACCACCCCCGCGACCGCCCGATCCATCCGACCGCCACCGCCGACCGCCACGCAGCCCGACCCTCGACCAGCCCGACCGAACCCGGCTGCCCGAGCCCCCGCCGAACCAGCCCCAGGGTTACTGCGTCGAGGCGACCAGCAGATTGCGCAGCTCGGTCAGCGTGGCCTCGTCGCCCTCGACCACGGCGTCCGAGACGCCCGGCGACTCGCGGGTCCACAGCCACCGCAGCACCCCCGTGGCGCTGCCGCTGACCGTGGCGTCCACGGGGGTGGAGGCGGCGGTCGCCGGGTTGGCGTCGCTGACCTCGACGCCGGTCGTCTCGGCGCGCAGCAGCCAGCCAGGCCCGCCGTCGACGCCGACGATCACCGTGCGGCCCTTCGCGCCCGCCAGGACCGGGGTGAAGTCCTCCAGCCAGGCGCGCGACCCGTAACCCACGAAGAGCTTCAGCACCTCGTCGATCCCGTCGATCGCCAGGTCCTCGGGGATCGGGGCGACCGGCACCCCGAGGGCCAGCTCGGCGTCGATGCGGTGGATCACGGTCTCCTGCGCCATCCGCCGGATCCAGAAGCCGACGGTCTGGTCGGGCTCGTGCCAGGTGCGCGACGGGGCGGCGGCGTCACGGGCGGCGAACTCGCCGGTCAGCTCGGCATAGCCACGGTTGAGCAGCTCGATCGGGCCCTCCGCCGCCAGCTCCGCCGGTGGCCAGGGGTCCGGGAAGGCGTTGAGCCGCATGCACTCGACCTTGTGCAGGTAGACCTCGGCCACGTGCCTGACCAGGTCGGCCACGGTCCAGCCGGGACAGCTCGGCACCGCGGCGGTCAGGTCCGACGCGCCGACCTCCCGAAGCCTCGCATAATCGGCCGCAAGACATTCCAGCAATCGCGATCGCTCCATGCCCGCGACCTAACCACATGGGTACGACAAAAAATCAGCGAACGGCGGGCACCCGGAGCTCGAACGCGGGGGCGTCCTTGCGGGCCGGCTCGAACACGTGCAGGTGAGGGCTGGGCCGCAGGTGCACGCGCACCTTTCCGCCCACCTTGTGCAGCTGCATCGCGGCCATGATCAGGGTGGCCACGACCGAGACGAGCCCGCCGACCCAGATGCCGGAGCGCGGTCCGAACCGCTCGGCGCACCAGCCGATGATCAGCGAGCCCAGCGGCGTGCTGCCGAGGAAGACCAGGACGTACAGGGCCATCACCCGCCCGCGGAACTCCGGGTCGGTGCCGAGCTGGACGCGCTGGTTGGCGGCCTGCGCGAAGTAGATCATGAAGAAGCCGGTGGGCAGGAGCAGCGCCACCGCCGTGGCGAACGTGGGCGCGAACCCGACCAGCGTCTCGAACCCGCCGAACAGCACGGCGGCCGCGAGCACCGCGTAGGCCGACGGGCGCGACCGGCGGCGGGAGCTGGCGAGGGCGCCGGCCAGGGCACCGACGGCGAGCGCGGTGGTGAGCAGGCCGAAGTAGCTCGCCTCGGCGTTGAACTCGACCTTCGCCAGCACGGCCAGGGTGAGCTGGAAGTTGAAGCCGAAGAGCCCGACGACGAGGACCAGCAGGATGGCCAGGCTGAGGTCCGGCCGGCGCTGCACGTAGCGGAGTCCGTCGACGGTACGGGCATCGCTGGCCGCGACCGGCGGCCGCTCGACGCGGAACAGCTCGGCGGTGCGCATCCGCGACAGCCCGACCAGCGGCGCCAGGCACAGGCCCGCGGTGATGAGGAAGATCGGGCCGGTGCGGTCGTGCAGCAGCGCGATGACCAGCCCGGCGATCGCCGGACCGACGATCCGTGCGGTGTTGAACGTGGCGGAGGACAGCGACAGCGCGTTGGGCAGCAGCTCCGGGCCGACGAGCTCGGAGACGAACGCCTGCCGCACCGGCGTCTCGATCGCGCTGATCACGCCGAACAGCGCCGCCGTGACGAACACCCACCACAGGGTCACGACGCCGGCCACCACCAGGCCGCCGAGCAGGCCCGCGACCAGGGCGGATCCGGTGTTGGCGATCAGCAGGAGGCGGCGCTTGTCGAACCGGTCGGCGAGCTGCCCGCCGTACAATGTCAGCAGCAGCACCGGCGTGAACTGCAGTGCGGTCACGATGCCCAGCGCGGTGGGCGAGTTGTCGGACAGCTGCAGGACGAGCCAGTCCTGCGCGACGACCATCATCCAGGTGCCGAGCAGCTTGACGAGCTGTCCCGTGGTGAAAAGCCGGTAGTTGCGGACCTTCAGCGAACCGAAGACGGTCATGCGTTGCGGCCTATCCGGCCGAGGATCTCGGCCGCCTTTCCGAGCGTCTCGCGCTCCTCCGGGGTCAGCGCGGCGAGCTGCCTGGCCAGCCACTCGTCGCGGGCGCGGCGGTGCTCGACGATCACGGCCCGGCCGGACTCGGTCGCGGCGAGGATGACCTGCCTGCCGTCGGTCGGGTGCGGGGTGCGCTGGACCAGGCCGCGCTCCTCCAGCTTCGCCACGATCTTGGTCAGGGTGGGCGGCTGCACCCGCTCCGCGTCGGCCAGCTCGCGCGGGGTGAGCGCGCCGTTGAGTTCGAGGCTGGTCAATGCGGACAGCTGGGTGATCGTCAGGTCACCGATCGGCCGGGCCTGCCGCAGGCGGCGGTTGAGCCGGGTGATGCTGTCACGCAGCGCCGCCGCGAGCTGCGCTCCGGTGATCTTCGAGGCACGGACCATCATCACAATCGTTAGCCTATCTAATAAGCTTGGCTAACGACCTGTGTCCGTGATCACGGGAGTACCGTGTGCGGCGTGAACAGCCAGCCGAAGCCGCTCGACCCGCCGATGGTGCCGTTCGCCCTCGCCGGGATCGGTCTGTGGATCATCGCGGTGCTCGTGATGCTGCCGTTCCGCGACGAGCTGGCCGAGGCGGGCCACGGCAACTGGTTCGGCATCGCCGTCGCGGGCGTGCTGTGGGGCATCCCGGGCGGGCTGACGATGGTCGTGCACGACCGCAACCGCCGGCGGCGGCGGGCGGCGTCCGAAACCTTCAAGACCGGGCCGGCCGGCGGCGCCTAGCCTTCGGGGTATGGCACCCACACTGAACTACATCGGCCTCGTGGTGGCGGACATGCCCAGGTCACTGGCCTTCTACCGGCTGCTCGGGCTGGACATCCCGGCCGAACAGGACGCTGAGCCGCACGCGGAGTGCACGCTGCCGGGCGGCATGCGGATCTGCTGGGACACCGAGGACACGATCCGCTCGTTCGACCCCCGATGGACGCCGCCGGCCGGCGGCGGGCGCTCGGCCGTCGGCTTCGAGTGCGACACGCCCGCCGAGGTCGACAAGGTCTATGACGTGATGATCTCCGCGGGGCACCACGGCCACCTGGCGCCCTGGGACGCCTTCTGGGGCATGCGGTACGCCGTGCTGCACGACCCCGACGGCAACGGGGTCGATCTCTACTGCACTATCCGATGACCTCGCGCAGCGGCGCGCCGGCCAGCGCCCGCACCTCGCGGGAGAGGTGGGCCTGGTCGGCGTAGCCGGTGCTGGCCGCCACCGCGCCGAACGGCATCCCGCCGCGGGCCAGCTCGAGGGCCGCGTTGACGCGCAGAATGCGGGAGAGCGTCTTCAGCCCGTACCCGAAAAGAACCAGGCCACGGCGGTGCAGCTGCCGCTCGCTGAGACCGACGTCGGCGGCGATCCGCGCGACCGGCAGACCGGCCCTGACCCGCTCGACCACCGCACGGACCCACGACTCGTCCGGTTTGTCGTTCCTGGCGAATACCGTCTCCAGGAGTGCGGCGGGTTCCGCGGCCTCGTCGAGCTGCTCGGTGAGCCGCCTCACCCGCGCCGACGGCCACAGCGCCGACAGCGGCACCCGCTGGTCGCGCAGCTCGTCGGCGGGGACTCCGAGGACGCCCGGCGCCGTGCCCGGTCCGAAGCGGATCGCCGTGTACGTGCGACCGACCGGACTCATGCCCAGCTGGGCGGTCGTGTCGGGACCGGCGACCAGCAGCCGCCCGCCGTAGTGGATCACGTCCATGCAGCCGTCGGGCAGGACCCTGACCTGCTCGCTGACGGCGGCGCGGCGCCGCCACACCGTCGCGCCCGGAATCCGCGACGGCCGCTCCCGGTAGCCGGACTCAGCCGTGACCATAGGGCTCGGCGGGCTCGGTCTCGTCGACCGACCCGTGCGCCCGGCTCACCGACACCGACTCGACCTCGCTGTCGTCGAACACCGTCGGCAGCTCGTCGACCGCCTGGACCTGCTCGACCAGCACCTCGGAGTGCGCGCCGCAGCCGTGGTCGACCGAGACGACCTGCGCGTCGTCGGGCGCGTACTCGTTGCCGCACACCCCGAACGACTGCCGCAACGACCCGGCCAGCTGCAGGTAGAACCCGCACGAGCCGCACCGGGCGGACGACGGCGCCGCGACGGAGATCGGCGCGTTGGGGCCCCGGTCGCCGTCATACCAGCGCTGGGCGGCGTCGAGACGGCCTTCGCGCGACAGCACCCGCACCCGGCCGAGGCCGAGCTCCCAGTTGGTCTCCTCGACCGCCGGATCGTCCGACTGTACGTAACCCGGCGCCAGCCTCGGATCGTCCGGCGGCGTCGGCAGCAGATCGCCCACGCCCAGGTCACCGGGCTGCAGGCGCTCCTGCCACGGCACCCACTCGGGTGCGCGCAGCGCGTCGGGGCCAGGCAGCAGCGTCGACTCGCAGATCGTCACCTGCTTGCTGCGGGGGATCCGGGTGACGCTCACCGCCCAGCGCCACCCCCGGTAGCCGGGCAGGCCGCAGGCGAAGAAGTGGGTGACGAGCCGCTCACCTTCGGCGACCACGCCGAGATGCTCACCGACGTGATCGGGGTCGACGACATCGAGACCGCGGCGGGCGATCTCCACGGCGTCCGCGCAGACCTGGTCAGGCTTCCCCGCGCGGCCGCTGGAGCGGGTCGGGGCAGTCGAGGCTGTCACCCCTCCATTGTTCCTCATCGCCACGCCCGATGAGCACGGCGGGCCGGGCGTGGCCGGAAACTGTCGCACCCATGGTTCAGGATGGGTGCATGTCGGTGATACGAGGCGTCGCGCAGACCGTGGTGACCACCGTGCGAGCAGCGCGGGTCGCCACCGTCGGCGGTGCCCGCGCCGGCCGGTTCGTGGGGCGCAACCTGCTGCGGGTCCGCGAGCGCGGCGCCGGCGGCGAGACCGGCATGCTGCGCCTGCTCGACCTGCACGCGGCGTCCTGCGCCGGCGACACCCTGGTCGCGCTCGGCCTGGCCGGCACGATCTTCTTCTCGGTGCCGGCGGGCGAGGCCCGTGACCGGGTCGCGCTGTACCTGATCGTGACGATGCTGCCGTTCGCGCTGCTGGCCCCGATCGTGGGGCCGGTCCTCGACCGGTTCCGGCACGGCCGTCGCTACGCGCTCGCCACGACGATGCTCGGCCGGGCGTTCCTGGCGGTCCTCATCTCCGAGCACCTGACCGGGTGGGCGCTGTATCCGGCCGCGTTCGGCATGCTCGTGCTCTCCCGCGCCTATGGCGTGGCCCGCAGCGCCGCCGTGCCCCGTGTGCTGCCCAAGGGGCTCGGCCTGTCCGAGGCCGGGGCGCGCGCCTCCGTCTTCGGCACCTTCGCCGGCGCCATCGTGCTGCCGATCGGCCTGGCCGCGGCCCACTTCGGACCGCAGTGGCCGCTGCGACTGTCGGTCGTCGTGTTCTTCTACGGCATGGTCACCTCGCTGCGACTGCCGCCGCGCGCCGACTCGGACCCACCCGAGCAGGTCCCCCGGGTGCTGCAGCGGCCGAGCCACCGCGGCGCGAAGGTCCTGTCCGGCCGGCTCGTCGTCGGCGCCCTCATCGGCAGCGCGACGCTGCGGGCGTTGTATGGCTTCCTGACCCTGTTCCTGGCGTTCGCGATCAAGGAGAAGGCGCTGCCGGTCGGGCTCGGCCCGTGGCAGCTGTCGGAGCAGGTGGCGGTCGTGGTCGTGGCCGCCGCGCTCGGCGTCGGCTCGTTCCTGGCCACCGCGATCGGGACCCGCCTGCGCATCCACCGCCCGGCGCTGCTGCAGGCGGTCGGCATCGTCCTGGTCACGCTCGTCGCCCTCATCGCCGCCGACCGCGGCTCCCTGGGCACCGTCGCCCTGCTCTGCCTGGTCACCGCGGTCGCCAGCGGCCTGGCGAAGCTCGCCGTCGACGCGTCGATCCAGGAGCGGGCCGACGAGCAGGTCAGGGCCAGCGCGTTCGCCCACTCCGAGACGCTGCTCATGGTCGCCTGGGTGGTCGGCGGCGCCGCCGGCCTGATCCCGTTCGGGCCCGACTGGGGGCTGATCGTCGCCGCCGTCTTCATGGCGCTCGGCGCGGCGCGGGCGGTCTGGTCGGCGGTCACCCTGCGCAAGGAGCGGCTGCGCGGCGCCCCCCTCGACGACAGCGAGCAGCCGACCGACCCAGTCGCGGCGACCTCCGCCGCCGGCGCGCCGGGTGGCCCGGCGGGCGGCGGCTTCGACCCACGGCGCGCGGGCGGCGGCTCGGCGAGCGGCGGCTTCAGCGGCGGCTCGGCGGGTAGGGCCTCCGGGAGCGGTCCGGCGGGTGGGGCTCGGGGACGCGGCGGCGACGACGCGACGACCGTGCCGCGGCCGGCGGGTGCCGCCGGGCCGAGGCCGACCGCCGGAGCCGCCACCGCCGGGGCCGCCGCGGGAGCCGCCCAGGGCGGGGCCGGGGCGACCCGGCGGATGCCGTCCCAGTCCCGCAGCGGCGACGAGTCGCCGGCGGCCGACCAGGGTTCGGGGGGTGACGGCTCGCGGCGCCGGTTCGGGTGGCGGCGCCGCCGTCCCGCCACCGTGCCGACCGGGTCCACCGCGCCGAACGGGTCGAGTGGGCCGGCCGGCGCCGGAGGTGGGCAGCCGGTCGACGCGACCCGGCAGATGCCGGCCGTCGACGTGGACGAGACGACGCCCCTCGCACCGCCCGGCTACACGTTGTACCGCCCTTCGGGCATGGACTCGACCCGACGCCTGGAGGATGACGAGCGATGAGACCGTTCCTGGGATATGAGCGCGCGCTGATCGTGACCGCGGTCGAGACCGAGCGGGCCACGGTGCTCGCCGGGCTCGGCATCACCGACCCGCACCCCGACGACCTGGAGGCCGGGGCGCCCGTCGTCGTGGTCGCCGCGGGGGTCGGCCCGGCCGCCGCGGCCGCGGTGACCGCGCAGTTCACCACGACCGCGGTCCACGACGGCCGCCCGTTCGGGGTGGTGCTGTCCGCGGGCATCGCGGGCGGCTTCGCCGGCCGGGTCGAGATCGGCGGCCTCGTCGTCGCCACCGAGAGCATCGCCGCCGACCTCGGCGCCGCCGGCGCCGACGGGTTCGAGAGCGTCGACGACCTCGGCTTCGGCACCGCCCGCCACGACGCCGACCCCGCGTTGCTGCGCACCCTGCGCCAGGCGCTTCCGGAGGCCGTCGGCGGTCCCGTCCTCACCGTCTCCACGGTCACGGGCACCGCCGAGACCAAGGAGGCCGTCCAGAAGCGTCACCCCGACGCCGTCGCCGAGGCGATGGAGGGCTTCGGCGTCGCCACGGCCACGCGGCTGTGGCCCGGGACCGCGTTCGGCGAGATCCGCACCGTCTCCAACGCCGTCGGCCCCCGCGACCGGGCCGCCTGGCGCATCCCGCAGGCCCTCGAGACGCTGCGCGAGGCCTTCGCCACGCTGGCCGGCCGCTGATGCCGTGACACCCGCCTGGGTCGGGCGACCGACGTGGGTCGGCTTCACCCCGGGCGGGTGTCCACCTGGGACGGCGTGTCCAAGCGGAAAGGCGTGTCCAGGTGGAAGGGCGTGTCCACCTGGGAGGGCGTGTCCACCTGGGAGGGCGTGTCCACCTGGGAGGGCGTGTCCACCTGGGAGGGCGTGTCCACCTGGGAGGGGGACGGGCGTCCGCCGTAGACCGTGCGCGCCGTGTTCAACCCTTGCCGCTCCAAGCGCGTGGCCGCCGCCGGACGAGGACACTGTCGGTGCCGCGCCATCCAGGCCGCCTCATCCGCGCGCCCGCACCACCTGCGTCGTGGCCCTGCCGGGGTGCCGCGCCCACGCCACCTGCGTCCTCACGCGGCCGGCCCGCCGCGCCGACGCGACCCATGTCGTCACCCTGCCGGCCCGCCATGCCCGCGCATCCACGCCCTCACCCGCGCGGGCCGCCACGACCGCATCAACGGCGGTCGAACGATCAACGGCGGTCGAACGCGTTGCAAGGGTCACAGCGGGCGTTCCGCGACTCGGCCTGCACGGCCGGCGGCCGGGGTTAGATTCGAACCCGTGACGCTCTCGCTGGCCTTCTCGCCGTGCCCCAACGACACCTTCGTGTTCCATGCGCTCGCGCACGGGCTGGTGCCGGGGGCGCCGGCGTTCGACGTGACGTACGCCGACGTCGACGTGACCAACACGGCGGCCGAGCGTGGCGAGTTCGACCTGGTCAAGGTCAGTTACGCGGCGCTGCCGTGGCTGCTGGACAAGTACACGCTGCTGCCGTGCGGCGGGGCGCTCGGCCGGGGGTGCGGGCCGCTGGTGCTCGTCAAGGACCAGACGATCACCAGCCTGGAGGGTAGGACGGTGGCGGTGCCGGGTGACCGGACCACGGCGTACCTGCTGATGCGCCTCTGGTCGGCCGGGGCGCCGCCGAAGCGGGTGGAGATCGTGCCGTTCGCCGAGATCATGCCGGCGGTGGCGGCCGGGCGGTTCGACGCGGGGCTCGTCATCCACGAGGCGCGGTTCACGTACCAGCGGCACGGGCTGCACGCACTCGCCGACCTCGGCGAGTGGTGGGAGGGTGACACGGGGCTGCCGATCCCGCTCGGTGCGATCATCGCGCACCGCGACCGGGTCGACCCGGAGCAGGCGACCGCGTGGATCAAGGAGTCGGTGCGGCAGGCGTGGGCCGACCCGGCCCGCAGCCGCGACTACGTGCTGGCGCACGCCCAGGAGATGGAGCAGCCGGTCGTCGACCAGCACATCGCGCTGTACGTCAACGAGTTCACCTCGTCGCTCGGCCCGGACGGACACGCGGCGGTCGATGCCCTGCTGACCAGGGCGGCCGCCGAGGGGCTGGTCCCAGCCACACCCCTCGTCGGCGCCTGACAACCACGAAGCCGCGCTTCGCACGACTCCGAAACACCCGGGACCGGCGGCCTAGACCTCCAGCTCGCGGGCCACCAGGTGGACCGCCTCCGCGACGGTCTTGGCGGTCTTGCGGTCAGGGAAGCGGCCCCGCTGCAGGTCTGGCTGGATCTTGGCCTCGAGGACCCTGATCATGTCCTCGATCAGCCCGTGCAGCTCGTCGGGCTGGCGACGGCTGGCGACCGCGCGGGCCTCGGTCACCGAGGGCGGCGCGTCGAGGAGCTTGACGTGCATCGCCTGGCTGCCCTTGCGGCTCTCGACCACCCCGAACTCGACCCGCTGGCCGGTCTTCAACTCACCCGCGCCGGCCGGCAGCGCCGCCTTGTGCACGAAGACGTCGCCACCATCGTCGCTGGTGAGGAACCCGAAACCCTTCTCCTGGTCGTACCACTTCACTCGACCCGTCGGCACGCTGTCCTGCTCCCCAGTGTCTTTGACCCGTCCCACCCACAACACCTCAAGGCTAGTCATCGCTTCCCGGACGGCCAACCGAGATCACGCCCTTGAGAAAGGGCGGGAACGCGTGCAGATCGGCGCCCACCGCCGACGCCCCGGCGGCCCGGAGGTCATCGGCGGAGCACGGTCCGGTGGTGACGCCGAGGACGGGCACCCCGGCCAGCACGCCGGCCCGCATGTCCGCCACGTGGTCGCCGACGTACGCGGTCGCGCCGACGGATCGCAGGACCGAAGCCTTCTCCTCCGCGAAGACGTCGCCGTGTACCTCATCGACTGGAATGTCCAGATGTGCGAGATGGAGCGAGGCGAGCCGGCCGAGCTTCGACGTGATCACCACGATCCGGCCGCCGGCCGCGCGCACCGCCGCCAGGGCCGCCAGCGCGCCGGGAAGGGCGACGGCGGGGGCGATCGCGTGCTCGGGGTACAGGAGGCGATACACCCGCACGGCCTCGTCGACCGCTTCGGGCGGGAACCATTCCGACATCTCCGTGCGAAGTGGCGGCCCGAGGCGCGAGACGGCGAGCTCGGCATCGACGTGCACGCCAGTACGCGCAGTGAGCGCGCGGTACGTCGCTGCGATGCCGGGCCGGGTGTCGAGGAGCGTCATGTCAAGGTCAAAGCCAATGACAACCGGTTGTTGAGACACCTTTAAGGATGCCCAGGTCACGATAGGTGTGCCATCGAAATACTCGCCGGTCATGTATTGACGAGGTGAGACTCTGGCCACTAGCGTCACCAACACTTTTAGGAAAGTTTCCTAAAGGATCATCCAGGAGACGCGATGAAACGATCCGTCCGCAACGGCCTCATCGTCGCCGCCGCGCTGGCAGTGGCCGGGGCCGTCGTCCCAATCGTCACCACTACCGCCAACGCCGCCGGCAACCTCAGCGCAACGTTCACGGTCGACCAGGACTGGGGCAGCGGCTGGGGCGCCACGTACAAGATCACCAACGGCACCTCAAGCGCCATCAACGGGTGGACTCTCGAGTTCGACCTGCCCGCGGGCGGTCAGATCACCAGCTTCTGGGACGCCGACGTCGTGCGTACCGGTCAGCACTACGTGGCCAAGAACAAGTCCTGGGCGTCGACGCTCGCCGCGGGCGCCAGCTTCAGCTGGGGCATGAACGGCAGCGGCGCCAAGCCTCCGATCAACTGCAAGATCAACGGCGTGACCTGTAGCGGCGGCACCCCCACCACCAACCCGCCGACCTCGAACCCGCCGACCTCCAACCCGCCCACCTCGAACCCGCCGACCTCGAACCCCCCGACCTCCAACCCGCCCACCTCGAACCCCCCGAGCGGCAAGAAGGTCGTCGGCTACTTCGCGGAGTGGGGCGTCTACGGCCGCAACTACCACGTGAAGAACATCGACACGAGCGGCTCGGCGGCGAAGCTGACGCACATCCTGTACGCGTTCGGCAACACGACCGGTGGCCAGTGCTCCATCGGTGACAGCTACGCCGACTACGACAAGGCGTACACGGCGGCCGACTCGGTCGACGGCGTCGCGGACACCTGGGACCAGCCGCTGCGCGGCAGCTTCAACCAGCTCAAGAAGCTCAAGGCGAAGTACCCGCACCTGAAGGTGATCTGGTCCTTCGGTGGTTGGACCTGGTCGGCCGGCTTCACCCAGGCCGCCGCGAACCCGACCGCCTTCGCGAACTCCTGCTACAACCTGATCAACGACCCGCGGTGGGCCGGCGTCTTCGACGGCATCGACATCGACTGGGAGTACCCGAACGCCTGTGGCCTGCAGTGTGACGCGAGCGGCCCGAACGCGTTCAAGAACGTGATCTCCGCGCTGCGCGCCAAGTTCGGCACCAGCAAGCTGATCACCGCGGCCATCACGGCCGACGGCAGCAACGGCGGCAAGATCGACGCGACGGACTACGCCGGTGCCGCGGGCAACCTCGACTGGCTGATGCCGATGACGTACGACTACTTCGGCGCCTTCAACGCGCAGGGCCCGACCGCCCCGCACTCGCCGCTGAGCTGCTACTCGGGCATCCCGCAGGCCGGCTTCTGCGCCGAGGCCGCGATCAGCAAGCTCAAGGCCAAGGGCGTGCCGTCCAGCAAGCTGCTGCTCGGCGTCGGCTTCTACGGCCGCGGCTGGACCGGCGTCACCCAGTCCGCCCCCGGCGGCACCGCGACCGGTGCGGCGCCCGGCACGTACGAGGCGGGCATCGAGGACTACAAGGTCCTGAAGAACTCCTGCCCGGCCACCGGCACCGTCGGCGGCACCGCGTACGCCAAGTGCGGCAGCAACTGGTGGAGCTACGACACCCCGGCGACGATCACCGGCAAGATGAGCTACGCGAAGACGCAGAGCCTCGGCGGCGCGTTCTTCTGGGAGCTCTCCGGTGACACCACCAACGGTGAACTGATCACCTCGGTGAGCAACGGGCTCAAGTAACAACCCCTTCGAAAGAGGGCGGGGCCGTCGGCCCCGCCCTCTTTTGTCATACGGGCCGGTTAGCGTATGAGGTGAGATGACGACCTCGCTCGCAGACCATTTCCGCGCCCTGCCCGACGACGGGCTGATGGCGCTCATCCGGCTGCGCCCGGACCTGGTCATCCCACCCCCGTCGGACTTCTCGGCGCTGGCGCACCGGGCGCAGTCCCGTGTGGCGGTGGCGCGCGCGCTGGACGGGCTCGACACGTTCACCCTCGAGATCCTCGACGCGCTGCGCTACACGCGGATCGGCCACACGACCTCCACCGAGTCGGTGCTGGCGCTCACCGCCGCGTCCGGGGTCGAGGCGGCCAGGGTGCGGGGCGCCATCGACCTGCTGGTACAGCTCGGGATCGCCTACGGGCACGAGAGCGCGTTGCGCGTCGTGGGCGCCGTCGACGAGGTCTGCTCGCCGTATCCCGCCGGGCTCGGCCGGCCCGCCGCGGAGCTCGACCCGCTCGCCGGGGCCCTGGTCGCCGACGCCGCGAAGCTGCGCCGCACGGTGCTGGCCGCACCACCGGCCGCCCGTGCCGTGCTCGACCGGCTCGCCGCCGGGCCGCCGGTCGGCACCGTCACTCCGGCCAGCCTGCGTTCCGACCCCGACTCACCGGTCCGCTGGCTGGTCGAGCAGCACCTGCTGGTCGCCGTCAGCCGCGACGCGGTCGAGCTGCCCGTCGAGGTGTCCCTGGTGCTGCGCCGCGACGCCGGCCCGCTCGGCCAGCTGCACCCCGACCCGCCGCAGGTGCCGACCCCGACCCGGGACGCCGCCCAGCTCGACCGGGCCGGCGCCGGTCAGGTGCTGGAGCTGGTGCGCAACCTGGAGACGCTGGTCGAGGCGATCAACGCCGAGCCGCCGTCGGTGCTGCGCTCCGGCGGCATGGGCGTGCGGGACCTGCGCCGCTTCGCCAAGCTCGTCGGCGTCGACGAGCCGGCCACCGCGCTGCTGGTCGAGCTCGCCGCCGCCGCGGGCCTGCTCGGTGAGGAGATCATCGACAACAAGCGGGTGGAGAGCGTCTTCCTGCCGACCGTCGCCTATGACGTGTGGCGGGCCCTGGGGATCGCCGCCCGCTGGCACCGCCTCGCCGTGACCTGGCTCACGATGACCCGCGCGCCGTCGCTCATCGGCCAGCGCGACGACCGCGACCGCCCGATCAACGCCCTCGCGCCCGAGCTGTCCCGCCCCGGCGCGCCGGCGCAGCGCCGCGCCGCGCTGCAGGTGCTGGCCGAGCTGCCGCCCGGCGCGACCATCGCCCCGTCCGACGTCGTCGAGCTGCTGTCGTGGCGCACCCCGCGCAGGGTCTCCCGCAGCGCCGCCGCGGTCGTCGAGGCCAACCTCGCCGAGGCCGCGATCATCGGCATGACCGGGTTCGACGGCCTCACCGGCTTCGGGCGGCTGCTGCTGGACGAGGTCGTCTCCGGCAGCGTCGACACCGACGACCCGCTCGGCCTCAACGCACCGGACGGCGCCGCGCTCACCGGCTCGGCGGCCCTGCTCGACACGCTGCTGCCGGCCCCGGTCGACCACGTCCTGCTGCAGGCCGACCTGTCCGTCATCGTGCCCGGCCCGCCCGAGCCGACCCTCGCCGGCGAGCTGGAGCTGCTCACCGTGCAGGAGTCGGCGAGCGCCCACCGCATCACCGCCGAGTCGGTCCGCCGCAGCCTCGACGCCGGCTACACCGCCGCCGACCTGCACGCCCTGCTGGCCCGCCGGTCACGGACCCCGGTGCCGCAGACTTTGACCTACCTGATCGACGACATGGCCCGCCGGCACGGCGGCATGCGCGTCGGCTCGGCCAACTCCTATGTCCGCAGCGACGACGAGTCCCTGATCGCCGAGGTCCTCGCCGACCGCCGCCTGCAGGGCCTGACGCTGCGCCGCCTGGCGCCGACGGTGCTCGCCAGCCGCCACACGCCGGCGCGGCTGCTGGAGGCGCTGCGCGAGGCCGGATATCCGCCGGTGCAGGAGGACGCCACCGGCGCCGCCGTCCTGACCCGGCCGAAGGCCCGGCGCGGCCCACCCCGCCCGAGCTGGGCGCACCGCGGCATCGAGGACCCGGCCGCGGCCGCCCGGTTGTCCACCCCACGCCTCGCCGGCGTCATCGAGCAGATCCGCAGGGGCGACGCGGCCGCCCGGGTCGCCCGTCGTGCTCCAGTGACGGTTCGCGCCAACGGTACGTCCACCTCCTCGCACACCGAAGCGCTCGAGGTGCTCCAGCAGGCGCTACGCGACAAGACCCGGGTCTGGGTCGGCTATGTCGACTCGCACGGCGCGACGGCGTCGCGGCTGGTCAGGCCGGTGTCGATGGGGGGCGGCTACCTGCGCGCCGAGGACGAGCGGACGGAGATGCTGCACACGTTCGCGCTGCACCGCATCACGGCGGCCGCCCCGGAGGAGACGCCGGGATAGGGCGCGGCCCGGTCCGGGTTGCGGCTTCGCTCAGCGGGTGCTGGACCTGGCGGCGCCGATGATCGAGACGATGAGCAGGATCGCGGCCAGGCTGCCGACCGTCTCGCCGATCGCGTCGGTCAGCGGGCTGCCGAGCACCAGCCACGACACCAGGAACCAGGCCAGGCCCAGGATCCCGACCGTGCCGACCCCGACCATCGCCAGCGGCGAGAAGCCGACCGTGGCGTCATCGTCCACAGCCGATGCCGGAGCGCCCTCCAGGTCGGTCACCTTCCACAGCGTACCGACTCATCGCTCGCTGTCACGGTCTTCATCAACCTCGGCGGATGGAGCCGATCACCGAGACGACCAGCATGAGCACGAGGATCGCGCCGAGGGACTCGCTCACGGCGGTCTGCACGTCGGTGTGCGCCACCTGCGAGGACAGCAGGAACCAACCGACGGCCACCGCCACCGCGGCGAACCCGCCGAACGTCAAGGCCGCCCTGTCGCCGAACCGCCGACCCACGCCGACCAGTGTACGGAGGGCACCGGCTCCCGCGGAGGCACCGGCTCCCCGGAGGTGGACCGGCCTCCGGGAGGTGGAACGGCCTCTACGGAGGTGGACCGGCCTCTACGGAGGTGGAACGGCCTCCGGGAGGTGGAACGGCCTCTACGGAGGTGGACCGGCCTCTACGGAGGTGGAACGGCCTCTACGGAGGTGGACCGGACGACGCGCCCACCCCCGTTGCGCCGACCGGTCGAGCGGTAGCCGGCCCCCGCGACCACACCGCCATCTCCCGGTCCGAACGCGAGCGCCCGGCTTCCACCACCGCCGTGCCGCACGAAGTTGCACGGCAGTCACTACGACAGACGTCATCCGACCCCCGAAAGGTTGCACGAACTCCGAACTCTCCCACATTCCGGGAAGTGTCATAGGTGCGTGCGACACTGGCTGCGTGCCCGAAGGTCCATTGATCGTCCAGTCCGACAAGACCCTGCTGCTTGAGGTCGACCATCCCGACGCGCTCGCGTGCCGGATGGCGATCGCGCCGTTCGCCGAGCTGGAGCGCTCGCCGGAGCACGTGCACACCTACCGCCTGACGCCGCTCGGCCTGTGGAACGCGCGCGCCGCCGGGCACGACGCCGAGGGGGTCGTCGACGCACTGCTGCGGTTCTCCCGCTATCCGGTGCCGCACGCGCTGCTCGTCGACATCGCCGAGACGATGGACCGCTACGGGCGGCTGCAGCTGCTCAACGACCCCGTGCACGGGCTGGTCCTGCGCGGGCTGGACCGTGCGGTGCTGATCGAGGTCGCCAAGAGCAAGAAGCTCGCCGGCATGCTCGGCGCCAACATCGACGCCGACACCGTGATCGTGCACGCGTCCGAGCGCGGCCGGCTCAAGCAGGCGCTGCTCAAGCTGGGCTGGCCCGCCGAGGACTTCGCCGGTTACGTGGACGGTGAGGCGCACCAGATCGACCTCGCCGAGGACGGCTGGGTGCTGCGGTCATATCAGCGCGAGGCGGTCGACTCGTTCTGGGCCGGCGGCTCGGGCGTCGTCGTCCTGCCCTGCGGCGCCGGCAAGACCCTCGTCGGCGCGGCCGCGATGGCCGAGGCCAAGGCGACCACGCTGATCCTGGTCACCAACACGGTCGCCGGGCGGCAGTGGAAGCGCGAGCTGATCGCCCGGACCAGCCTGACCGAGGAGGAGATCGGCGAGTATTCCGGCGAGCGCAAGGAGATCCGTCCGGTCACGATCGCGACGTACCAGGTGCTGACCACCCGCCGTGGTGGCGTGTTCCCGCACCTGGACCTGTTCGGCGCCCGTGACTGGGGTCTCATCGTCTACGACGAGGTCCACCTGCTGCCCGCCCCGATCTTCCGGTTCACCGCCGACCTGCAGGCCAGGCGCCGGCTCGGCCTGACCGCGACCCTGGTCCGCGAGGACGGCCGGGAGGGCGACGTGTTCTCCCTGATCGGCCCGAAGCGCTACGACGCGCCGTGGAAGGACATCGAGGCACAGGGCTGGATCGCGCCCGCCGAGTGCGTCGAGGTCCGCGTCACGCTGACCGAGGCCGAGCGGATGACGTATGCGGTCGCCGAGCCCGAGGAGCGCTACAAGGTCGCCGCGACCGCCCGCACCAAGCTGCCCGTGGTCAAGGCCCTGATCGAGCGACACAAGGGCGAGCAGATCCTGGTCATCGGCGGTTACATCGACCAGCTGCACCAGCTCGGCGAGTTCCTGGACGCGCCGATCGTGCAGGGTTCGACCACCAACAAGGAGCGCGAGCGCCTCTTCGACGCCTTCCGCACCGGCGAGCTCAAGACCCTGGTGATCTCCCGCGTCGGCAACTTCTCGATCGACCTGCCCGAGGCGGCGGTGGCCATCCAGGTGTCGGGCAGCTTCGGCTCCCGCCAGGAGGAGGCCCAGCGCCTCGGCCGGGTCCTGCGCCCGAAGTCCGACAAGCGCCAGGCCCACTTCTACACGGTGGTGGCCCGCGACACGATCGACACGGAGTACGCCGCCCACCGGCAGCGGTTCCTGGCCGAGCAGGGCTACGCGTACACCATTACCGACGCCGACGACGTCCTGGCCCCGTAGCCGCCGAGCGCTCGCAGGCGGTGATGGAGGGAGCCGGAAGGGAGCGGTAGACCGAGGCCGGACAGGTGCGCGGAGGACCGAGGCAGGCAGGGCGCCCGAACTCGGTGCTGACTGGGCGCTGGCGGCCGGATGCGCTGGCGGCCGGATGCGCTGGAAGTTGTCAGCCTGGGCACGGTCGTGACTTCAAGCCGCGAGGACTTCCCACCGTCGGGGCTTCCCACCGTCGGGGCTTCCCACCGTCGGGGCTTCCCACCGTCGGGGCTTCCCACCGTCGGGGCTTCCCACCGGACGCCACGGGCCGGCGCCTCGCACGTCGAGACCTGAACCCGCCCTGTCGGTTCGCCGTGATCGTCGTTGCCGCGCCCCGAACACCGATCACAACCAGGCGTACAACGGCACAGGCCACCGATCGTGGCCCGGCGAACGGACGACACGGCCGCCGATCGTCAGCGGCGTACAAGCGACCGGACCGCCGACCGTCAGCCGGCGAACGGACGACCCGGCCGCCGATCGTCAGCCGGCGTACAAGCGACACAACCCGCCGAAACGTCGAAACGCCCGGTGGGAGCAGTGTGGCTCAGGAGCCCTGGAGTTCCTTCGACAGCAGCTCGGCGATCTGCGCCGTGTTCAGTGCCGCGCCTTTGCGCAGGTTGTCGCCCGTGACGAACAGGTCCAGCGCGCGCGGGTCGTCGATCGAGCGGCGGATCCGGCCGACCCACGACGGGTCGGTGCCGACCGCGTCGATCGGCATCGGGAACTCGCCGGCGGCGGGGTCGTCGACGAGGATCACGCCGGGCGCGTGGCGCAGCACCTCGCGGGCGCCCTCGGCGTCGACCTCGACGCCGAAGACCGCGTGGACGGCGACCGAGTGGCCGGTGACGACCGGGACGCGGACGCAGGTGGCGGAGACCTTGAGGTCGGGCAGGCCGAGGATCTTGCGCGACTCGTTGCGCATCTTGAGCTCCTCGGAGGACCAGCCGGCGTCGCGCAGGGAGCCCGCCCACGGGACCACGTTGAGGGCGAGCGGCGCGGGGAACGGGCCGAGGTCGTCGCCGACGGCCTGGCGCACGTTGCCGGAGCGGGAGCCGAGGCTCCGGTCGCCGCTGACCCGTTCGAGCTGGCCGAGCAGGGTGTCGACGCCTTCCTTGCCAGCGCCGGAGACGGCCTGGTACGACGCCAGGACCAGCTCCTTGAGGCCGTACTCGCGGTGCAGCGGGGCCAGCGCGACGATCATCGCCAGGGTGGTGCAGTTGGCGTTGGCGATGATGCCCTTGGGGCGGTTGCGGGACTGCTCGGGGTTGATCTCGGGCACGACCAGCGGGACGTCGGGGTCCATGCGGAAGGCGCCGGAGTTGTCGACGGCGATCGCGCCGTGCGACACCGCGATCGGGGCCCATTCGGCGGAGACCTCGTCCGGGACGTCGAACATCGCCACGTCGATGCCGTCGAACACGTCGGCGGCGAGCTCCTGCACGACGACCTCCTCGCCCCGCACGACCAGGGTGCGGCCGGCGGAGCGTTTGGAGGCGACGAGGCGGATCTCCCCCCACATGTTCTTGCGGGAGGAGAGCAGCTCACACATGACGGTGCCGACGGCGCCGGTCGCACCGACGACGGCCAGCGAAGGTAACGCGCCCATAACGAGCGAACCTACCGTCCGGTCCCCGCATACACCACGGCTTCCTCGGTGCCGCCCAGCTCGAAGGCGTCATGAATGGCACGCACGGCCACGTCGAGGTCGGTGTCGCGGCACACGACGGACACCCGGATCTCCGAGGTGGAGATCATCTCGATGTTGACCCCGGCCTCGGCGAGGGCGGCGAAGAGCTTGGCCGCGACGCCCGGGTTGGAGCGCATGCCGGCGCCGATGAGGGAGACCTTGCCGATGTGGTCGTCGAACAGGATGTCGCGGAAGTCGACGGTCGCTTTGACCCGCTCGAGCGCCGCCTTCGCGGTGGCGCCGTCGGTCTTCGGCAGCGTGAACGAGATGTCCGTGCGGCCGGTGCCCTCGGTCGACACGTTCTGCACGATCATGTCGATGTTGGTCTCCGCGGCGGCGACCGTCTGGAAGATCCGCGCGGCGACACCGGGCTGGTCGGGCACGCCGACGATGGTGATCTTCGCCTCGCTGCGGTCGTGCGCGACGCCGGTGATGAGCGCTTGCTCCACGGAAAGGTCCTCCATCGATCCGGTGACCATGGTGCCGTTTGCGGTTGAGTACGACGATCGGACGTGGATCGGCAGGTTGAACCGCCGCGCGTACTCGACGCTGCGCAGGTGCAGCACCTTCGCGCCGCAGGCGGCCAGCTCGAGCATCTCCTCGTACGTGATCTGCTTGATGTGCCGGGCGTTCTTGGCCACCCGGGGGTCGGCGGTGAAGATCCCGTCGACGTCGGTGTAGATCTCGCACACGTCGGCGTGCAGGGCCGCGGCGAGCGCGACCGCGGTGGTGTCGGAACCGCCCCGGCCGAGGGTGGTGATGTCCTTGGTGTCCTGCGCCACACCCTGGAAGCCGGCGACGATCGCGATCGCGCCCTCGTCCAGCGCGCCGCGCAGGCGGCCCGGGGTCACGTCGATGATGCGGGCGCGACCATGCGTCGACGTGGTGATCACGCCTGCCTGGCTGCCCGTGTACGACCGTGCCTCGTACCCGAGGTTGTTGATCGCCATCGCGAGCAGGGCCATGGAGATCCGCTCGCCGGCGGTGAGCAACATGTCCAGCTCACGGCCCGCCGGGACCGGGCTGACCTGCGACGCGAGGTCGAGGAGCTCGTCGGTCGTGTCGCCCATGGCCGAGACGACCACGACGACCTCGTTGCCGGCCTTCCGCGTGTCGACGATCCGCTCGGCGACGCGCTTGATGCGCTCGGCGTTGGCGACGGACGACCCGCCATACTTCTGCACGATCAGCGCCACGCCGTCGAGCTCCTTTCCACCCGTACGGGCGATGTTGACGCAGCCGAGCGTACCGGCGGCCGGTACCCCTCGGGAGTGGCGTTCCCACGATCCGGCCGTCCGACGGGCGAGAATACGCACGTGCGCTCACGTCGGGCCGGGGTATCCGCGATCACTGTGACCACCGGCACGGCGCTCGCCGTGGTCACCGGGCTGCTGCTGACCGCCTGCGGCGGGGGCGCACCGGTCGATCCGCCATCGGTCCCGGCGACCGGCGCGCCCGCCCAGCCCGACCCCCGCGGCATGCTCGCCGCCCGGGTCGCGGTGGCCAAGGACCAGCGGTACGTCGCCGCGTACACCCTGGTCGTGCAGGGCAAGGCGCCCCGCTCGGTGCTGGTCACCGTGGCCACCGACCGCACGTGGCGGGTGGACGTGCAGGGTGGTGCGCTCGGCGGCACCGCCGACGTGGCGATCGCCAACCGCTCCGAGGGCATCTACCAGTGCCAGATCAACCCCGCGAGCGGCTGCGTGCGGGTGGCCGCGGCCAACAAGAAGCTGCCGGCCGCGATCGACCCGCGGCTGCAGTACGTCTTCACCGCCTGGCTCGACGTCCTGCTGGACCGCCAGGTGCCGCTGGCCGTGGCGCCCGCCGACCCGCTCGCCGGCACGTCGGCGCCGTGCTTCGCGGTCGAGCCGGGCGTCACCGCGGTCCAGCCGCCGATCGACGCCGGGGTGTTCTGCTACAACGACCGCGGCATCCTCGTCGCGGCCAGGATCCCGTTGGGTCTGCTCACCCTCACCGGGGAGCCCGCGCCGGCACCCGAGACGATCTCGCTGCCCGGGCCGGTGGTCGCCGGCGCGCCGCTGGGGACGTCCGCGCCCCCGCCGCCGAAGCCGTCGTCTTCGTCACCGTCGGCCGCACCGTCGATCTCGCGCTCCCGGTGAGTGGTACGCTGGCGCTCGACATGTGGCAGACGGTTCTCCTTCTTCGTCGCCGCGACGAGGCCCGACAGGCCGGCACCTCGTCGCGGGGTTGAGTCGCGTCTGCGCTCCTGCCGGTCGACCCTTCTTGGTCCCGACCACCTTTCCAGGAGCATTGAGCCATGTCCGAGATCGCCAATCAGACCGCCAGCCGGATGCCCGTCGAGCGCTACCGGCCGTTCAGTGAACAGTTCCAGATCCCGCTGACCGACCGCCAATGGCCCTCCCGCGAGATCACCGCGGCGCCCCGCTGGTGCGCGGTCGACCTGCGCGACGGCAACCAGGCCCTGATCGACCCGATGTCCGTGGAGCGCAAGCGCCGCATGTTCGGGCTGCTGGTGCGCATGGGCTACAAGGAGATCGAGGTCGGCTTCCCGGCCGCGTCGCAGACGGACTTCGACTTCGTACGGACGCTGATCGAGCAGGACCTGATCCCGGAAGACGTCACCATCCAGGTGCTGACCCAGTGCCGCGACTCGCTGATCGAGCGCACGTTCGAGTCGCTGCGCGGCGCCAAGCGGGCCATCGTGCACTTCTACAACTCGACCTCCACGCTGCAGCGGCGGGTCGTGTTCGGCCTGGACAAGCCGGGGATCACCGACATCGCGACCAGCGCGGCGCGGCTGTGCCAGAAGTACGCCGAGGCGATCACCCCCGACACGGAGATCTACTACCAGTACTCGCCGGAGTCGTACACGGGCACCGAGCTGGACTACGCGCTGGAGATCTGCAGCGCCGTGATCGACGTGCTGCAGCCGACCCCGGACCGGCCGCTGATCATCAACCTGCCGGCCACGGTGGAGATGGCGACCCCCAACGTCTACGCCGACTCGATCGAGTGGATGTCGCGCAACCTGCCGCGGCGCGAGTCGGTCGTGCTGTCGCTGCACCCGCACAACGACCGCGGCACCGCCGTCGCCGCCGCCGAGCTGGGCATGATGGCCGGCGCCGACCGGGTCGAGGGCTGCCTGTTCGGCAACGGTGAGCGCACCGGCAACGTCGACCTGGTCACGCTGGGGCTGAACCTGTTCTCCCAGGGCGTCGACCCGCAGATCGACTTCTCCGACATCGACGAGGTCAAGCGCACCGTCGAGTACTGCAACCAGCTGCCGGTGCACGAGCGCCACCCGTACGCGGGCGACCTGGTCTACACCGCGTTCTCCGGCTCGCACCAGGACGCGATCAAGAAGGGCTTCGACGCGTTGCGGCGCGACGCCGCGGCCGCCGGGGTCGACGTGGACCGCTACGAGTGGGGCGTGCCCTACCTGCCGATCGACCCGAAGGACGTGGGCCGCTCCTACGAGGCGGTCATCCGGGTCAACTCGCAGTCCGGCAAGGGCGGCGTCGCGTACGTGATGAAGTCCGAGCACCACCTGGACCTGCCCCGCCGCCTGCAGATCGAGTTCTCCGGCGTGGTGCAGCGGCACACCGACGACGAGGGCGGCGAGGTCAGCCCGCAGGCGATGTGGGACTTCTTCGCCACCGAGTACTTCTCGGACCGCAAGTTCACGCTGCAGGGGTACGAGGCCGCCACGGTCGACGGCAAGGTCACGCTGACCGCCGAGGTCGCCGTCGACGGGGTGGTCCGGTCGGTCTCCGCGACCGGTAACGGCCCGATCGACGCGTTCGTCCACGCGCTGGGCGACTTCGGGGTCGACGTGCGGGTGCTGGACTACGCCGAGCACGCGCTCACCGCGGGTGAGAGCGCGCAGGCCGCGGCGTACGTCGAGTGCTCCGTCGACGGCCAGACGTACTGGGGTGTCGGCATCGACGCCAATATCGTGACCGCATCGTTGCGTGCCGTGCTGAGCGCCGCCAACCGGAGTTGATCGTCGTCGAGGGGCCGGTCCGTCCGCGGGCCGGCCTTTCGCTATGTAGGCCCTGCCCAGGTCTTGATCGTCATTCGCATGTGGTCGATCCTGCCGGTCCCGGCGTCCCGGGCGACAGGGACCGCCGTCCCGGTGATCCGGTCACTCCTGCCCCGCTGGTGTCGGGAATCGCACCGTGGCGCTGCGGGCGCGGCGTGCGCTGATGCCGCACAGTGGTGGCGTGCGCCCCTCCAACGGCAAAGCCGTCCTCATCGCTCTCGCACTCGCCACGGTGCTCACCGGCGCCAGCAGTTGTGAGGTCTCCTCTACACCGGGCGCGGCCGCGCCCAGCTCGTCCACGGCGGGCACCGGCGGTGCGACCACCGGCGCGACCAAGCCGCCCGCGGCGGGCAACCCCGCCGCGGCGTCGGCCGCCCTCGAGCAGCTCACCGTCGCGGCGGCCGGGTCGATGGCCGGCTACAGCCGCGAGAAGTTCACCCACTGGATCAGCCAGGGCGACGGCTGCGACACCCGCGACGTCGTGCTCAAGCGCGACGGCAAGGGCGTCCAGGCCGACGCCGAGTGCAAGATCACGGCGGGGAGCTGGTACAGCCCGTACGACGACAAGACCCTCACCGACCCGAAGGCCCTCGACATCGACCACATGGTCCCGCTCGCCGCCGGGTGGCGGTCCGGTGCCAGCAAGTGGACCGATGAGCAGCGCAAGCAGTTCGCCAACGACCTGACCCGGCCGCAGCTCTTCGCGGTCAGCCTCCAGTCGAACCGGTCCAAGGGTGACCAGGACCCGTCGACGTGGAAGCCGCCGAACAAGGCGTACTGGTGCACGTATGCGCAAAACTGGGTAACGGTGAAGAGCTTCTACAAGCTGACCGTCACCGCGGCCGAGAAGTCGGCGCTGACGGACATGCTGGCAACCTGTAAGTAGGTAGTTCCACACTCTGTGTTCAGGCGCGACTGAAGGGCGGCCGAGATGGCAGACGCAGCACCGGTGCCGGGAGCCGCACCGGGTACTACGCAGGCACCGGCCGCCCCGTCGACCCCGGCTCCCGCCGCGGGTGCTCCTGCCTCGGGGGCTCCTGCCTCGGGGGCTCCTGCCTCGGGGGCTCCTGCCGCCGCGGCGGCGCCGCCTGCTGCGGCTCCTGCGGCGGCCGGGGCGTCCGCTCCTGCCGCCGGGCCCCCTGCCGCGGGTGCTTCCGCTGCGGGCGCTCCTGCCGCGGGCGGATCCGGTGCGGCCGCGCCGGATCCGCCCGCGGGCGGGGCAGGCGCCGCGCCGGCCGGACCCGCGCCGCTGACGACCGACATCATGGCGGGGCCCGGCGGCGTGATGACCGACGAGGTCGGCGTCGTCACCGGCGAGCTCACCCTGCGTTCCGAGGTCGACGCCACCGGTGCCGCGCTCGTACGGGTCCAGTACAAGGACGCCGAGGAGTGGTACGTGGTGACCGGCACCCGCACCCACCTCGCGAACCCCGCCGACCTCGCCGCGGTGCACGCGGTGGCCGTCGGCATCCTGAACCGCCCCGAGGGCTAGACCGCCCGGCGCCCCTCGAAGGCGCGGCCGAGCGTGATCTCGTCCGCGTACTCGAGGTCGCCGCCGACGGGGAGCCCGCTGGCGAGCCGGGTCACGTTGAGCCCCATCGGCTTGACCAGCAGCGCCAGGTACGTCGCGGTGGCCTCGCCCTCGGTGTTGGGGTCGGTCGCGAGGATCAGCTCCTTGCAGGTGCCGTCCGCGAGCCGCATCATCAGCTCGCGGACCTTCAGGTTGTCCGGCCCCACGCCCTCGAGCGGGTTGATCGCCCCGCCGAGCACGTGGTACCTGCCCCGGAACTCACCCGTCCGCTCGATCGCGACGACGTCCTTCGGCTCCTCCACGACGCAGAACACCTCGTCGCTGCGGCGCGGGTCGCGGCAGATCCGGCACAGGTCCGACTCCGCCACGTTGAAGCAGCGCGTGCAGAACCGCACCAGCTCCTTCACCCTGGTCAACGCCTGGGCGAGCCGCTTCACGTCCGACGGGTCGGACGACAGCACGTGGAACGCGATCCGCTGCGCGCTCTTCGGACCGACCCCAGGCAGCCTGCCCAGCTCGTCGATCAGGTCCTGGATGGCACCTTCGTACATGTGCGGCGGTTAGAATCCGGGCAGCCCGAGGCCGCCACCCAAGCCGCCGAGCCCCGCCGTCAGCGGACCCATCTTCTCCTCCGTCAGGTCCTTCGCCGCCTGCGCGGCGTTGTGCAGCGCGGCGACCACGAGGTCCTCCAGCGTCTCCACGTCGTCCGGGTCGACCGCCTTCGGGTCGATCTTGATGCTGACGACCTCGCCGGAGCCGCGCACGACGGCCGTGACCAGGCCACCGCCGGCGGTGCCGGTCAGCTCGGCCTCGGCCAGCTCGGCCTGCGCCGCGACCATCTGCTGCTGCATCTTCTGCGCCTGCTTCATCATCTGCTGCAGGTTGGGCTGTCCACCGGGGCGCACGTCTGCTCCTCTTCGATATTCGGGCATTGCTCAGCTGGTCTTACCCTGGCTCGTCTAGCTGGTATACCTCAGCCGCGGTCGATCCTGGACGGTGCGCCGGCGGCCCGTCCCGCATGTTGCCCGCCGCGGTGCGGTGACCGGGTCCTGCGCGGCGCGCCCCTCACCCGGTCGTCGATCTCAGCTCGTGGTCTCGCCGATCTTCTCCGCGCCCAGCGCCTCGCTGAGCAACCGCAGCGCCGCCTCTTCGCTCGACTCCCGCACGGAACTGGCATCGTCGAGCAGCTCATCCCCCGGGTCCAACCCCGGAAACCGCGGATCGGCGACGGGCCGGTCGTAGTCCGGGTCGAACGGCGGCTCGTCCGCGGCCGCCCCGTCCCACACCGACTCCACCGGCGCGGCCGCCGCAGCCGCCCGCCGCGGCGCGTTCGCCGCCCGGCTCGCCGCCTCCCGGGCCTGCTCGATCGCGGTGCGGGGACGGGCACCGTTCTGCGGCCTGGCCCCACCGGCGGTGCGGGCGCCGTTGGACTGGCCGCCGCCATACGCCGGCCCTCCACCGGCGGGAACCCCACCGGCCGGACCGCCACCGCCTGGCCACTGACCACCCTGCGCGCCGCCCGGGCCGAACCCGGGCCCACCGCCCTGCGTGCCGCCGGGCCCACCGCCCTGCGTGCCGCCGGGGCCGAACCCCGGCCCGCCGCCCGGGCCACCGCCCTGCGTGCCACCCGCGCCGAACCCAGGGCCGCCGGCCTGCGCACCGCCCGGCTGCCCGGTCACGACCTGCGCCGGCCGACCGGCATTCAACCCGGCGGCGGACCCGCCCGAAGCAGCGACGCCTGAGGCCAGGGCGCTCGGCGCCGCGCCGCCCGGTGTGGCTGGAACGGGCCAGTCGCTGCCTTGTCCCCCGGCCACGTGGCTCTGGTCGCCGCCCTGAGCTGCACGCCCGCGCGGGTCCGCGAGGGCCCCACCGGACGGCGTGCGCACCACCCCACCGGGCACCGCCGGCGCGGGCCAGCCGTCGGCCGCCGCACCACCCGGCACGGCAGGTGTCGGCCACGCCTCGGCCGGCCTTCCCGCGCCAGACCCGGCAGCGGCGCCGGGGACGGGTCCAGACCCGGCAGCGGCGCCTGGGACGGGTGCCGGCGCCGGCCAGCCGTCCGCCCCCACCGATCCGCCTGAGGGCGCGCCTGCGGCACCGGATCTCGCGGAGGCCATGCTCATGCCGCCCACCCGCGCGTCGACCGGCACGGGGTCACCCGCGGGGCGCGCCGGCACCGGCCACGCCTCGGCGGCCTGCTGCGGCACGGAGGCACCACCGCGGGGGCCGCCGTCGGCCGGCACCGGCGGACCGCCCGGCCCTGACTGCGGCGTCGGCCGGGGCGGGCTCGGACGAGTGCCGCCGCCCCCGCCGCCCGGCTGCCCGCCGACCTCGCACCTGACCTGCCAGCGCCCGCCGAGCAGCTCGCTCAGCGCGGCGATCAGCACGTCCGGCGAGGCGTTGAGCATGTTGGCGTGCGCCGTGTGCTTGAACCCGAGCACCAGCGTGGTGCCCTCGACGTCCTGCACGGTCGCCTCACGGACGATCGCCGCGGCCTTCTTCGACTTCCCGCTCACCAGCGACAACACGTCGGCCCACACCCGCCGGACCGCACCGGCGTCGAGCCCGCCGACCCCCTGACCACCCTGCGCGTCCTGCACCGCCGGAGCCTGCTGGACCGGCGCCGCCTGCACTGGCGCGGCGTGGACGGGCGCGGTGTGAACGGGCGCGGCATGGACGGCATCGACCTGAGCTGGAGTGCCCTGAGCCGGAGCGCCCTGGACATGAGCAGCCGGCGCCGGCGCGGCCGGAGACGCGACAGGCTGAGCCGGTGCACCCTGCGAAGGTGCGACGGCGGACGGAGCCGCCTCGACCGCCGAAGACGCCTGCGATCCGGAAGGCGCGACCCTCGGCTCGGCGGCATGCGAAGCGCCCCCCACCGACGCACCGACCGACCCGCCACCCGCGGACGAAACGCCGTTCGCATACGAGGCGCCGCCCGCCGACGAGGTGCCGGGGCCGGCCGCCGGAGCGGGAACCCCTCCGCCCGCCAGTATCCGCCGCTCCATGCGCTCCAGGCGCTGCAGCAGCGCGCTGCTGGAGTCGTCGGCACCCGGCAGCAGCATGCGGGCGGTGATGAGCTCGAGGAGCAGCCGCGGCGCCGTGGTGCCGCGCATCTCGGTCAGCCCGTTGTGGACGATGTCGGCGAACCGCGACAGCGTCGCCTGCCCGAGCTGGCTCGCCTGGGCGCCCATCCGCTCGAGCTGGTCGTGCGGCGCGTCCAGCAGGCCCTTGTCGACCGCGTCGGGGACCTGCTGCAGGACGATGAGGTCGCGCAGCCGCTCCAGCAGGTCGGAGGCGAACCGCCGCGGGTCGTGCCCGGCCTCGACGACCCGGTCGATGACGCCGTAGGCGCCCCGGCCGTCGTCGGCGGCGAGGGAGTCGCACATCTCGTCGATGAGCGCCACGTCGGTGACGCCGAGCAGCGCCACGGCCCGACGGTAGGTGACGCCGTCGGGGCCGGCGCCGGAGATCAGCTGGTCGAGGACGGAGAGCGTGTCACGGGCGCTGCCCGCGCCGGCGCGGACCACGAGCGGGAACACGGCCGGCTCGACGACGACGCCCTCGGCCGCGGTCAGCTGCTCCAGGTAGGGCCGCAGCACCCCCGGCGGGATCAGCCGGAACGGGTAGTGGTGGGTGCGGGACTTGATCGTGCCGAGCACCTTCTCGGGCTCGGTGGTCGCGAAGACGAACTTGACATACTCCGGCGGCTCCTCGACGAGCTTGAGCAGCGCGTTGAAGCCCGCCGACGAGACCATGTGCGCCTCGTCGATGACATAGACCTTGAACCGGCTCGAGACCGGCGCGAAGAACGCCCGCTCCCGCAGGTCGCGCGCGTCGTCGACACCACCGTGGCTGGCGGCGTCGATCTCGATCACGTCGATCGAGCCGGAGCCGTCGGGCGCCAGCGCGCGGCACGAGTCGCACTCGCCGCACGGGTCGGGCGTCGGCCCCTTCTCGCAGTTGAGCGAGCGGGCGAGGATGCGGGCGCTGCTGGTCTTGCCGCAGCCGCGGGGTCCGGAGAACAGGTAGGCGTGGTTGAGCCGGCCCGAGCGCAACGCCTGCGACAGTGGCTCGGTGACGTGCTCCTGACCGATCACCTCGGCGAACGTGCGAGGCCGGTACTTGCGGTACAGCGCGAGCGCCACCAGCGGTCCTCCGTTCGCGTCATCGGCTCGGTGTGGCGGGCCGGGACCACGGTACCTCCAGGCACCGACAAAACGCGCCCGGCGACCCGACCACGACCCGGACGCGGCCCGGACATGGAAGCGCCACTCGTGCACCCGTCAGAGCTCACTTATCCTTGCTGCCTTCCGGCCCTGGGGAGGTTCGTAAGATGACGCCGCACGAGTGGCTTGAGGAACACAATACCCCGTGGCGCGGGACCCCCGAGGCATGGGTATCCTGGCGCACGGAGGATTCGCCTAGAGGCCTAGGGCGCACGCTTGGAAAGCGTGTTGGGATAAAACCCTCACGAGTTCGAATCTCGTATCCTCCGCCAGCCTGACCAGGCAAAACGCCGGGAAGCCCGCCCAGGGCCGCCCGGCGTTTCGGTCTCTAGGGGGTCAGCCGGCCCAGGTCGGCGAGGGTGAAGCGCAGCCCGGCGGCGTCGACGGGGGTCACCGTGCCCGCCTCGTCGAGCCGGTACTGCCCCTGGGTCGGGTTGAGCAGTGAGGCGGGCGCGTCGTCGTACACCTCGAGGAACACCAGATAGTGACCCTCGGGTCGCAGGCTGACACTGCCGGCTTGGATGTGGTCGGTGCCCTTGTAGCGGCCGCCGCCCTGCTTGATCTCCAGGCGCGCCGGCGCGGTGCCCTTGTAGGTCCGCCCGGCGGTCGCGGCGAACACGGTGTGCACGTTGGGCACGGTCTGCGTCGGCCCGCGGACCTCGGACCCGGCCCCGAGCCGCACCTCCGCGACGAGATCGGCCGCCGCGAACAGCGTCTCCAGGGTTTGGTACTGCGGATAGTCCGCCTGATAGCGAACGGTTCGTGCCCTCATGTCCGGCTTGGCGGCGCAGCCGGCGAGCGCGAGCAGCAGGACGGCGACCAGTGCGACCTTCATGCCACTGGGACTCCCGCGGCGGCCGACCGGGTTCCCGTCGCGCACAATCTGCCATATAGCTAGTTGTTACCTAGCGCATAGTGACAACACATGCGACGATGTGCGCATGGCCAACCGGCTCTGGAGGCGTTGAAACACAACAGCACCCGGCGGCCACCGGGTGCTGTTTGTGATCGCTTCCACCTCTACGACTACGCGGAGGGTCAGCGGTGATACCCACAGCAATCCTTGCGCATCAAGCAGCCCTCCGCAAGACCGAGAGGGGAAAGGAGATGCGCACCTTCTATCGGAGTCCGGACATCATGGTGACCAGCGACCATGTGGCCGTCCTCCGGCCACATCCCGCCCGCTTCCGGATGACCGAACTCCGCGGCGCTTACATCGTCCGGCACGGATCTGCCACGATCCGTCCCCTGCTGGAGATCAGAGCGCGCTACGGCGACAGCGACGTCCAGCTCTTCTGCACCACGGACGCCCGCACCTTCGGTCAGGTCCGGCGCGCCTTGATCAGAGCCCTTGAGCAGTGCAAACCAGCACGTAGTTAGGGCCCGAAAGACCGCGCGCGAGATGCAACTCGCGCGCGGTCATCTTGGGTTCATTAGAATGATGCAAAAATGCAACTTGCAATATCACACCTGGCCGGGTAGCGACTCGTTAGCATCCCGTGGGCGCCTACCCGCGCCGATCCACGTGTGTTCTCCCATGAGGTTGAAGCACGGCTCGACCTGCCTGGTTTGGCTTTGGGCATTGAGCGCTCCTGCCCCGTGGCGGGAGCGTAGGCTCGGTTCGTGGCTCGCCACCTGCAATGTCGCAGGTGGGGACATCTCCCATGGAGGCGCTGGACGTCATGGCAGCGAGTGAGAACACTCCGGCCGTGGCCCGCCGCACCGTCCGCCTGGCCATCAAGGACGCCCGCACCGCCAAAGGCCTCACGCAGACCCAGGTCGCCGAGGCCATGGAATGGTCACTTTCGAAGGTCATGCGCATCGAAAGTGGCGAGGTCACCATTTCGCAGAATGACCTGCGCCCATTGCTCGCTTATCTTGGGGTCCGCGAGAAGTCCCGCGTCGACGACCTGGTCCAGGCCGCGAAGGCCTCGAAGCAGCGTCGCCAGTGGTGGGACCAGCCGAAATTCGCCGGCCTGCTCACCCCGGCCATGAAGCAGTGGTTCAGCTACGAGGTCGAGGCGACCTCGATGCGCATCTTCTGCGCCGTCTACTTCCCCGGGTTCCTGCAGACCCCGGACTTCGCCCGCAGCATGGTCGCCTTCTTCAACGACGAGCTGACCGAGGCCGAGATCGCGGCGCGGATCGAGACCCGCGCGCTGCGCCGGCAGGGCCTGGCCGCACGCAAGGTGAAGCCGAACGCCCAGGTGCTCCTGGACCAGTCGGTGCTGTTACGGACCATGGGCCAGCCCGAGATGCTCGGGCGGCAGCTGTCCGACCTTTTGAGCGCGATCGAAGAGGGATGGGTGACCGCACGGGTCATGCCGTTTACCCACCCCAGCCCGGGTATTGGAAACTGGGAAATCTTCTACCTGGGCGCCGAAGACCTCGAGCACGCCGTGCTCTACCGCGAGAATTCCACGAAGGACGAGATCATCGATGATGAGGCCGGTCTTCTGCGACACCTCTCGCAGTGGGACAAGATGTGGCACGGCTCTTTCGACGAGGTCGCATCAAGAAAGATGATCGAGACGCACATGACTGCGCATCTCGGCAACGGAAACGCCCCGCAGGGGTGAGCGCGCCGTTATCCGACGCCGCGTTTCTTGCATTCTGGAAGGAACGAAACATAGTGCCACAGTTCGGAGCACCGCTGCACTGGCGGAAGAGCACCAAGTGCGCCAGTGCAGCATGCGTGGAGGTCGCGGAGCGACCCAATTCAATGTTCGTGCGCGACTCAAAGAGCCCGCTTGAGTCGGTTCTGGCCTTCACCCGTGCAGACTGGAACACCTTCGTGACGGGCATCAAGGAAGACACTCTGGAAAGCCGCTAGCCCGAACAACGCGATGGCTGAGCGTCGCCACGCCGTTGGCACCACGCTCAGCCACCGCGCCGGATGCTATTCCCGACTCCTGTCCAATGCGCACACCGCGCCGATGAACAGCGACCAGTCCTGGGGCGTGAACGCCAGTCTCGCCCCGTCCGGATCCTTCGAGTCCCGGACCAGGAAACGGGCGTCATCGCGAGCCACCTCGATGCACGCCGCGTTTGCGCAGGACCGGCTCTTCCGCCAGATCAACTCGTCCCGACCGTCGGCCACAGGGTCCTCCTCACCTTGGACCTGGCATCCAGGATACGGACGGTGACGGATCGTGCCAGCGGAATTTTATCGATTCATATGACTTTGGCATGTGTGAATGCCGCATTCATGTGCGAACCGGGTCGAAAAGGCAGCGAACGTGCCGCCTGCGTTTTGCACATCGCAGGCGGCACGATCCTTCAGGTCACTAGAGGACCCGGTTGAGCAGGTGGTACGCCTCGTCGTAACCGGCCAGATCACGCCGGTCCTGACTGCGGGAACGAGCCTCGAACGCCCGCATGAGCGCCCGCTTGACCTGGCCGAACGTGAGCATGTCCGACGACGTGAAGAGGGTGACCCGCACACCCTGGTGGTGGCCCACCAGGTGCAGGGTCCGGGGCGTGAGCGCCCGTGACGTCGAACCGACCATCGGCGGCGCGACGATCGCCGCGAAGGCGAAAAGGTACTCGCCCGCCGAGTCGATCACCGGCCACGCGACAAGCACGCCGAATACGGCCAGCACTCCGATCACCATGAGAACGATCCGCGCCGGGTGGATCGAACCGCGGACGACGTGCACCCCCTGCACCTCGTCCAGCACGAAAACCCGGGGCTCCGGTGACCACAGGGCGAGGATCTCCTCCGTGATCATCAGGTCGGTACTTCGGTAATACACCGTCGCTGACATTGCTCCCCCTCCCGTCTCGGGCAATGCATCGCGGTCGTCCGTGCTGCGAGGTGGCTCAGCGGGTCCCCATCCGCGAGCGAACCACCACACAGTCAGAGTCGGCTGTCGATCCGTGTCCGGCCCCCACCGGACACGTGAGCGGTTGAGACCCTGGCCGTCCATCCGCCACATCAGTATGGATGAGGTGTCTCACAGATCGCTAGACTTCAACCTGCCATATCGCAGATTGACGTACCACGAGTCGCCGCACCACACGCAACGGAGGCAACAGGTCACGGACCGCGCCCGACCCGGTAGAGGTCAGGGCCGGGCGAGCAGCGTGCCGGCGTGCTTGCGGGCGTCGTCGCTCCACGGGGCCGGGCGCAGCGTGCCCGGGTCGAGCTTCACGTTGACCCGGCGGCCCTCGGCGTGCACGGTCGCGCCGTCCGCGGACAGGATGCGGAAGCGGTACACGGCGCTCGTCTCACCGAGGGACTCCAGCCAGAAGTGGACGCCGATCTCGCCGGTGCCGCGGACCGGGGTCCGGTACGAGATCGAGTACTCGGCGACCGCGTGCATCACGTCCGAGGTGGTCGGGCGGCCGCCGGCGTAGGAGTGGCCGCGGTCGCTCCACCACTGGGACAGGGCGCGTTCCAGGAAGACCGCGTAGCGGGCGTTGTGCACGATGCCCATGGCGTCGAGGTCGTCGAAGTGCACGACGAACGGTGCCAGGTGGCCGGGCAGGACTGCGGTGGTCATCTCACGCCTCCGGGAGCAGGTCGGGTGCCGGGGTCAGGCCGCGGAGCCGCTGGAGGGCGGCCACCCGCGCGTATGTGTAGATCGCATCCGCCTGCAGCAGCCGCGACTCGTACACCGCGGCGGTGCCCAGCGCGTTGAGCTCGAACGCGAGCTGTGCGGGGGACACGTCGTGGCGCAGCTCGCCGAGCTCGACGGCCTCGGTGATCAGCCGCTCCAGCAGCGCGTGCCAGTCGGCGAGGGCCGCGCTCAGGGCGTCACGGACGCTGCCGGGGCGCACGGTGAACTCGAACTGCGCGTTGGCGAAGAAGCAGCCGCCGGGCAGCGCGCCGCCGGCCAGGTCCGCCAGGCGGCTCTCCTGCAGCGCCCACAGGCGCCGGATGCCGCGGGGGGCCCGCAGCGCCGGCCGCACGACCACCTGGGTGAAGCGGTGCCCGGCATGCGCGACGGCGGCCAGCTGCAGCTCCTCCTTGGTGGACCAGTGCGCGAACAGGCCGGACTTGCTGACTCCGGCCCGCTCCGCGAGCTGGCTGAACGACAGCCCGTCCAGGCCCGACTCGGTCGCCAGGGCCACCGCCGCGTCGAGGGTCGCGGTGCGGGCGCGTTCGCCGCGCAGGAGGCGGCCGTCGACGGTCGACATGGCGTCGACGGTACCAAACAATAAAACCGATCGGTCGGTTAGTTTTCTGTGGGCAGGCTCACCGTCACGACGAGGCCGCCACCGTCGCGGGGACGCGCGTCCACCCGGCCGCCGTGCGCGACCGCGACCGACCGCACGATCGACAGCCCCAGCCCGGTGCCCTGCCCGGAGCCCTTGCCGGACCCGGTCCGCGACCGCAGCCGGCGGAACGGTTCGAACAGCCCCGGCACCTCGTACGCGGGCACCGCCGGACCGGTGTTCTCCACGACCAGCTCGGCCCGCGCCCCGCTCGTACGGGTCCGCACCCACACCTCGCCGCCGGGCACGTTGTACGCCAAAGCGTTGTCGACCAGGTTCTGCACCACCCGCTCCAGCAGGACCGGGTCGCCGGTGGTCGGCGCGGGTTCGAGGGACACCTCGCCGACCCGGCCGGCCGTGACGTGCCGGGCGATCTCCGCGACGTCCACCTTCTCGTGCACGGTCAGCGCCTGTTCGGAGGCGACCAGCGTCAGCAGGCCGTCGATCAGCCGCTCGTGCCGCGCGTTGACGGCGAGCAGCGTCTCACCGAGGTGGACCAGCTCCGGCGGCGGCGCGGGCCGGCCCAGCGCCACCTCGATCAGCGTCCGGTTGATCGTCAGCGGGGTGCGCAGCTCGTGCGACGCGTTGGCCACGAATCGCCGCTGCCCGTCGAACGCGGCGTCCAGCCGCTCCAGCATCGAGTCGAACGTGTCGGCCAGCTCCTTGATCTCGTCGGCCGGGCCCTGCAGCGCGATCCGCTCGTGCAGGCTGCCGCCGGCGACCCGGCGCGCGGTCTCGGTGATCCGGCCGACCGGGCGCAGCGCCCGCTCGGCCATCAGCCAGCCGAACCCGACGCCGATCACCGTCACCAGCCCGAGCGCGATCGCGCCCTGGGTGAGCAAAGCGTTGAGGGTGTTGCGCTCGATCTGCTCCTGGCGCGCCTGCAGCTGCTCGACGAACGAGTTGACCGCCACGTTGCCGATCTTGATCTCCGCCGGCAGGTCCACGGTCGTGCCCGCGCCCCGCTGGTGGATGTTCTGCTTGACGAGGAAGTACGTGACGCCGAGCAGGATCGTGCCGCCCAGCAGGAACAGCACCCCGTACAAAACGGTCAACCTCGTCCGAATGCCCAGCTTGCTCATGGGATCTGGTACCCGACGCCGGCCACGGTCTCGATCACCGGCGGGTCGCCGAGCTTGCGCCGCAGCGTCATCACCGTCACCCGCAGCACGTTGGTGAACGGGTCGATGTGCTCGTCCCACGCCCGCTCCAGCAGCTGCTCGGCGCTGACCACCGCGCCGCCGGCCCGCAGCAGCTCCTCGAGCACCGCGAACTCCTTGCGGGTCAGCGCCACGTAGTGCCCCGCCCGGAAGACCTCCCGGCGGCTCGGGTCGAGGCGCAGGTCGCCGCGCTCCAGCACCGGCGGGGTCGCCGCCCGGGCCCGCCGGCCCAGCGCACGGACCCGCGCGACCAGCTCCGCGAACGCGAACGGCTTGCCGAGGTAGTCGTCGGCGCCGAGCGACAGCCCGTCGACCCGGTCGAGGACCGCCGAGGCGGCCGTCAGCATCAGGATCCGGGTCTCGGGCAGCTCGGCGCTCACCCACCGGCACACGTCGTCGCCGCCGACCGACGGCAGGTCCCGGTCCAGGACCAGCACGTCGTACTCGTTGACCCCGAGCCGCTGCAGCGCGCCGTCGCCGTCGTAGGCCACGTCGACCGCGAACGACTCCCGCCGCAGCCCTTCGGCGACCGCGTCGGCCAGCAGCTGCTCGTCCTCCACCACCAGTACCCGCACAGGGTCCATGGTGCCGGGACCCGGCGTAAGCCCGGGATAAGCCGCGGCGCTGACGGCCCTCTTATCGCCGGTTTCGTCTCCTGCCCGTATGAGACACATCGTGTTGACGGCGGCGGTGCTGCTGCTGGCCGCCTGCTCCTCCACCACCGGCCCCTCGGTCGCCACCGCCGGCGGCGGCACCGCGGCGTCCTCGTCACCTTCGAACACGGCCCCGGACAAGGCCGAGGCCAACCGGCGCTTCGCCAAGTGCATGCGCGAGCACGGTGTCGAGGTGCCCGACCCCGGGCCGGACGGCAACCTGCAGCTGGGCGGCGACGTCGACCGCGGCAAGGCGGCCGAGGCCATGTCGGCCTGCCAGCAGCTGCTGCCCAACGGCGGGACGCTGCGCAACCTGTCGCCCGAGCAGCTCGACCAGGCGCGCGCGTTCGCGAAGTGCATGCGCGAGCACGGCATCGACATGCCGGACCCCGACCCGGCCAGCGGCATCGCGGACCTGCTCGGCAACGGCGCGATCGACGTGAACAGCCCGGCGTTCCGGGACGCGGCCAACGCCTGCAAGAGCGCGGTGGGCCGGTGAGGCGGTGGCCGGCCGTGGCGCTGCCGGCCGTGCTGCTCGCGGCCGGGGGCGGCTGGCTGCTGCTGGACCGCGACGCCGCGCCCGCCACCGAGCGGACCCCGCCGGCGTCCACGACGATCACCCGCGGGACGCTCACGCAGACGGAGGACGTCGACGGCACCCTCGACTACGGCCCCGCCACGACCGTCGCCGGCCGGTTGCCCGGCATGATCACCGGCCTGCCCGCCGAGGGCGGCACCGTCCAGCGCGGCCAGCCGCTGTATCACGTCGACGGGCTGCCGGTCCTGCTCATGTACGCGACCGCGCCGCTGTTCCGGGCGCTGCGCGCCGGCGACAAGGGGGCCGACGTCACCGCGTTCGAGAGCAACCTCGCGGCGCTGGGGTACGGCGGGTTCACCGTCGACGACACGTACACGGCCGCGACGGCGTCGGCGGTGCGCGACTGGCAGGAGCGGCTCGGCCTGCCCGAGACCGGGGTCGTCGAGCTGGGCCGGGTCGTGACGGCGCCGGCCGCGGTCCGCGTCGGCGCGGTCAAGGCGCACCTCGGCGACAACGCCACCGGCCCGGTCCTGGAGTGGACCGGCCAGACCCGGCAGGTCACCGTGCGGCTCGACGTCACCCGGCAGTCCCTCGCCACGGTCGGCGACCAGGCCACGGTGAAGCTCCCCGACGGCGCCACCGTGCCCGGCACCATCACCGCGATCGGCGCCGTCGCCACCGCCCAGCCGGCCCCGCAGGGACAGTCGCCGGTCGTCACCGTCGACGTGACCGTCTCGCTGCCGCCGGACGCGCAGCCGAGGCTCGGCGCCTACTCCTCCGCGCCCGTCGACGTCACCCTCGTCGCCGAACGCCGCGACGACGTGCTGATCGTGCCGGTGTCGGCGCTCGTGGCGCTCGCCGAGGGCGGGTACGGGCTGCAGCTGCTCGACGGGGGCTCGGTGCGCACCGTCGCCGTCACGACCGGCCTGTTCGCCGACGGCCGGGTCGAGGTCTCCGGTCCCGGCATCAGTGCGGGGCTCACCGTGGGGACGGCCGCATGATCGAGCTGAAGGACGTGCGGAAGTCGTACCCGGGCGGCGTCACGGCACTCGACGGGGTGTCGCTGTCGGTCGCGGCCGGCGAGATGCTCGCGATCGTCGGCCCTTCGGGCTCGGGCAAGTCGACCATGCTCAACCTCATCGGCACCCTCGACCGGGCCAGCGGCGGCACCGTCGAGATCGCCGGCCTGGACGTCGGCACGCTCGACGACGACCGGCTGTCCCGGCTGCGGGCGCGCACGATCGGGTTCGTCTTCCAGCAGTTCCACCTCGCGGCCGGGGTCAGCGCCCTGGACAACGTCGCCGACGGGCTGCTCTACGCGGGGGTGCCGCGGTCCGAGCGGCGGCGGCGGGCGCTGCTCGCGCTCGACCGGGTCGGCCTCGGCCACCGCGTCACGCACCGGCCCCACCAGCTGTCCGGCGGCGAACGCCAGCGCGTCGCGGTCGCCCGTGCCATCGTCGGCGCGCCGGCGCTGCTGCTCGCCGACGAGCCGACCGGCAACCTCGACACCGCCGCCGGCACGGCCGTCCTGTCCCTCCTGCGGGACCTGCACGCCGACGGCACCACTGTGATCATCATCACCCACGACCGGGACATCGCCGCGGCTCTGCCCCGCCGCGTCCAGATGCGCGACGGGAGGATCCAGTGAGGCTGTCCATCCTCGACGTGGTCCGGGTCGGCGGCGCCGGCCTGCGGGCCCGGCCGTTACGGGTCGTGCTGTCGGCCCTCGGCATCGCGATCGGCATCGCCGCCATGGTCGCCGTCGTGGGCATCGCCACGTCCAGCCGGGCGCAGGTCGACCGGCAACTGGACGCCCTCGGCACCAACCTGCTGTCGGTCGGCCCGGGCACCTCGTTCTTCGGCGACGCGGCACACCTGCCGACGACCTCGCCGCAGATGGTGGCCAGGATCGGACCGGTCACGGACGTGTCCTCGACGGGACGGGTCGCCGCCGCCCGGGTGTACCGCACCGACCGCATCTCCGTCACGGAGACCGGCGGCATCGCGGTCCTGGCCGCCTCGCCCGGCCTGCTGCCCACCGTCGGCGGCGCCGTGGCGACCGGCTCGTGGCTCGGCACCGGGTCCGTCCCGGCCGTCGTGCTCGGCGCGCGCGCCGCCACCCTGCTCGGCGTCGGCCCCGGCCTGCTGGTGTGGCTCGGCGACCACTGGTTCACCGTCGTGGGGGTGTTGTCGCCGGTACCGCTCGCGCCGGAGCTCGACTCCGCGGCCCTCGTCGGCTGGACGGTCGCGACGTCGACGCTCGGCTTCGACGGCCACCCGACCACCATCTACACGCGCGCCCGGCCCGACGCGGTCACCGCGGTCGCCGGTGTCCTGGCCGCCACCGCCAACCCTTCGGCCCCCAACGAGGTGCGGGTGTCCCGGCCGTCGGACGCCCTCGCCGCCCGGGCCGCCCTGGACGAGACGTTCACCGGCCTGCTGCTCGGCCTCGGCGCGGTCGCACTGCTGGTCGGCGGCGTCGGCGTGGCCAACACCATGGTCATCTCGGTGCTGGAGCGCCGCGCCGAGATCGGGCTGCGCCGGGCCCTGGGCGCCCGCCGGGCGCAGGTCCGGCTGCAGTTCCTGACCGAGTCGCTGCTGCTGTCCCTGGCCGGCGGGCTGGCCGGGGTGCTGCTGGGCTCAGCGGTGACCGCGGTGTACGCCGCGACCCGATCCTGGCCCTTCGCCGTGCCCTGGTGGATCCTCGGCTGCGGGCTGCTGGCGACGCTGGTGATCGGCGGGCTGGCCGGGCTGTACCCCGCGATGCGGGCCGCCCGGCTCTCCCCGACAGTGGCGTTGGCAGGTGCTTAGCCTCGCAGTTCTCAGCTGACGATCGTCTTGAGCGCGATCTCCACCATCTGGCTGAACGTCTGCTCCCGCTCCTGCGCCGTGGTCCGCTCGCCGGTCTTGATGTGGTCGCTGACCGTCAGCAGCGTCAGCGCCCGCGCCTGGAACCGCGCGGCGATCGTGTACAGCGCCGCCGACTCCATCTCCACGGCGAGCACGCCGTAGTCCGCGAGCCGGTCGTAGAGGTCGGGCCGATCCGTGTAGAACGCGTCAGCGGCCAGGATCGGCCCGACCCGCATGCTGATGCCCCGCGCCTCGGCCACGTCGACCGCCGTGCGCAGCAGCCCGAAGTCCGCCACCGGCGCGTAGTCGATCAGCCCGTCGAACCTGGCCCGGTTCATGTTCGAGTCGGTGCTGGACCCGATCGCCGCCACCACGTCGCGCAGCTTGAGCGACTCGACCAGCGCCCCGCAGCTGCCCACCCGGATGAGCGCCTTCACCCCGTAGTCGTTGATCAGCTCATGCGCGTAGATGCTGGCCGAGGGCATCCCCATCCCCGACCCCTGGACGCTGACCCGCGTCCCCTCGAACGTCCCCGTGAACCCGAACATGTTGCGCACCGTCGAGTAACAGCGGGCATCCTCGAGGAACGTCTCCGCGATCCACTTGGCCCGCAGGGGGTCTCCCGGCATGAGGACAAGTTCCGCGATGTCGCCCGGCTCGGCGCCGATGTGCGTGCTCATGACCCTGATCCTGCCAAACGGCGATCCCCCGCGCGGACGCGGATGGGCATCCGGTAGCCTTCTCGGCGGTGGCGTGTCCGAGTGGCCTAAGGAGCACGCCTCGAAAGCGTGTGAAGGTGCAAGCCTTCCCGGGGTTCGAATCCCCGCGCCACCGCACTCGGCCAGCACGAACGCCCGGGCATCTCCCTTCGGGGATGGCCGGGCGTTCGCCATTCTGGTCTCAGTTCCGCACGCCTCGGTTTGGACCGGAAGCTCAGAATAGGGTGGGGTTGCTGCCTTGCCGGCGACCAGTCACGATCCGCAGGACCTCGTTGCACATGAACAGCCGGTTGACTCGGCGTCCCGTGATCTCGTGGAGGATCCCGTGTTTCACGAGTTTCGCGACGGCCTGATTGGCGGTCTCGAAGGGCTTCCTCAACAGATTGGCGGCCGTGGGTACATCGATCACGGGGAAACCGATCAGCATTTCCGCCAACTCCAACGCGGCACTTCGCACACCGGCATCCCGCAGGGATTTCACCATTGCTTCCTTCAGAGCCACCAAGTCAAGGGTCGCTTGGACCGCGTCGTCGGCCTGCACGCGCACGCCCTCCGAGATGAACGACACCCATGAGTCGAAGTCTCCGGTGAGGCTTACATCGAGCAAACCCTCGATGTACTCGTGTTTGTGCTCATCGAGCCAGGGTGCAAGGCTCAGAACCGGCTGACGAAGAACACCGTCCTGCATCAGTTGAAGGAGCATGATTAGGCGTCCGAGTCTGCCGTTACCGTTGTTGTACGGATGCAATGCCTCGAACTGATAGTGGCCCAGTGCCAGCTTCACAATCGGTGATATATAGTTCTCGGCGTTGATCCACTTCTCCCACTCGCTGAAACCTTCCTCCAGGTGGCTTCCAGGCGGTGCGGGAACAAGTCGGGCGTCGGTGACCGGCCGACCTTTGCTACCGATCGCGACCTGGTGACGCCGAAGATCACCCGCCTCGTAGGAGTCGTCCGGCGTACCGGCGACGATCTCTTTCTGTGTCTGACCTAAAAGGGTGCGACTGATGGGATAGGTCTTCAGCAGACGCAGTGCCGTCTCCGTGGCGCGTACGTAGTTGAAGATCTCGCGCTGCTCGGTCGTTTGCTGGCTTTCGGCAAGGAAGTCCGCCTCAAGAACCTCGTCGAACGCTGCGTAGGTGCCCTCGAGCGCGGAGGTGCTCACCGCTTCACGACGGATGATCGGGCGGACGAGCAGCTGCGGGTTGGGTATCTGAGCGACGGCCTGGTCGAGGCGAGCGACGGCCATCGCAGCCTTCGTAGCCAGATCGAGGGTCCGCAGTTGTAGCGCCGGGCTGGCCGGCAAGGGGTTTGGCACATAGGCGAAGTAGTGAAAGTCAGTTCCAGTTCGTAGGTCTGCGCCGGTGATCGGGACCAACTGGCCGGTTTGGGAGCGTCGGAGCGCGTCGAGGTCCACGTTCATGATTATGGACGAAATCCTGAACGCCTCGCTCCAGCATTCAGGGTTCCCTGAACCCGTCGGCCATCAATTCAGGAGAAGCCCGAAGATCCTGAACGTCGGTCACTGTGACTCAGATCTCCCACGCCGTGCTGCGGATGGACCCTCGCTGCTTCGTCGCGGCGGCCGATCGTCTCAGTCCTCGTCTCATTCGCCTGCGTCCGTCGGCGCTCAGGGGTGTCCGCCACGCTTCCCACGCTTACATCGCGGGCAGTCCAGGCCACCACCGGACGCAGGTGGGCAAACCTCGAGAGCGTGTGGAGGTGCAAGCCTTCCCGGGGTTCGAATCCCGGCGCCACCGCACTCGGCCAGCACGAACGCCCGGCACCTCCCCTCGGAGGGACCGGACGTTCGGCGCTCCAGTCTCATTTCGTCTCAGTTGCGGTCGCCCCGGTGCGCGGCGACTCTCACCCGCCTGAGGTCAGGTGGGGCAGGAGCTTGGTGGCAGCTTCCACGACCGACCGGGCCTCGGCGTGCGCCTCCGTGCCTCGGCCGCAGTGGTGCCGGCCTCCTGGGCGGACGGGTACTCCAATCGTCGGGTTCACCGGAAGGCCGAGGCGATCCTGCGCCGCGTCCGCCGCCGCATGGACGGCGGCGCGCGCGGGGGTGCCGACCACCAGCACATCCACGTCGTTGGGCAGGGCTCCCGGTTGGCCGTCGTGCCGTGCCGCCCAGGAACCGTCGATATACACGCGTCGTACGTCGTGACGCGGTGCTCGGTGGCAGCCCGCAGAAGCCGGGTCCGGCCGACCTTGCGGTCGTGGACCAGGCGCGGGACCGGGCGTTCGTTGTTTCCTGCGTTGCGCCGTGTTCCACCGATCGGGTCGGGTGCGCGGCGGCGCGGTCAGCGGTGGCCGGCGAAGAAGGCGCGCAGCAGGGCCGCGGACTCGGCGGCCAGGACCCCGGCGAGGACCTCGGGGCGGTGGGTGAGCCGGCGGTCGCGCAGGACGTCCCACAGAGAGCCGGCCGCGCCGGTCTTGGGCTCCCACGCGCCGAAGACCACGGTGCCGACGCGGGACAGGACGAGGGCGCCGGCGCACATCGTGCAGGGTTCGACGGTGACGACCAGGGCGCAGTCCTCCAGCCGCCACGCGCCGAGGCGGGTGGCGGCGCGGCGCAGCGCGAGGATCTCGGCGTGGGCGGTCGGGTCGCCGGTGGCCTCCCGCTCGTTGTGGGCGGCGCCGAGCTCGGTGCCGTCGGGGCCGAGGACGACCGCCCCGATCGGCACGTCGGGGCCGGCGGACGCGGCGACCTGCAGGGCGCGCCGCATCGCCGGCTCCCAGCGCTGGAGCACGGGCGTCAGGCCTCGCGCAGCTCTTCGATCTCGTCGCCGGCGCCGATCGCCTGGCAGATCTCCGCGGTGAGGTCGGCCGGGAGCATGCCCTCCTGGGCGCACAGCTCCAGCAGGCGCCCGCCGGGCAGGCCCAGGTCGGCGAGGAGCTCGGGATCGCCGACCGGCTCGATGTCGGGCTCGGCCGACGGCCGCTCGTCCTCGTCCTCGTCCTCGTCGGTGTCGTCGACCTCTTCGTCGGCGATCTCCGGCAGCTGCTCCTCGATGTCGCCGAGGAGGATGGCGCCGAGGCGGGACTCCGCGGCGAAGACCGAGTCGGAGCCGAAGATCCGCAGGTCCTCACCGTCGTCGAGGCGCAGGATCACCAGATACGCGTCGTCGGACTCGACGAACAGCAGCGACACCGTTGCGTCCGGGTCGGTGTCCCGGAGGCGTTCGGTGATCTCCTCGACGTCGGCGACGCCAGTGAGGTCGAGCTCGGCCGCGGCCCAGCTCTTGGAGCCGCGTGTGACAGCGGCAGCGAAGTGCGACACGGTCCCCCCGGTCGGTGTTCGTCGTTACCCGAGAACACTATTCGAGCAGATCGGCGGTTGGCGCAGGGCTAGTCGGCGAGTCGTCGGCGAGTCGCGATCAGCTCGCGGAGACGGTCGGCGCGCAGACGGCGTGGATGGAGCCGCTCGCGAAGCGCTTTCGCGTCCGCGAGCTCGACCAGCAGCGCGAGCCGCCGACGACGCCGCTCGGGATCGAGCCGCTGCAGCCTCAAAGCCATGTTGCTGAGAGTGATGCTCGCCGCAATCCACGTCAAGACCACGCGGGAAAGTCCTTGTGCCAGCTACCCAGTGTGAGCGAACGCGCCTCACAGCGCAGTGAGACCAGCTACCAGAGGAGCCAGTCGCCGCCGGCCAGCCGGTACGCCACGACGATCCCACCGATCGCCACGGCGATGCCGCTGGACACCGCGACCCCGACCGCGACGCCGCGGTCGCCGAACCTCGCAAGGATGAACGACGCGGCCCACGCGACCACCCCGGCGATCAGGGTGAGCCAGATGTAGCCGCGGGCGGAGGTGGCGAGCAGGCCGAAGAGCAGCATCCAGGCGGCCCCGGCGGCGGCGCCGGCGGTGACCTTCGGGCTGCGCACGGGCAGCGGCTCGCGGTACGTGGGCCGCGGCGGCCCCTGGGTGACCACGAACGGCGGCGGCCGCAGCACGCCCTGCCAGGCGCCGTAGGAGGCGGCGGGGGTGAGCGGGCGGGTGGCGCTGAGCCGCGGCGGCGGGCCGATGACCGGCGGCCCGTTCGCGCCCGGCCAGGTGGAGCGAACGGCGGTCACGCCGGACGCGCCGTTGGGCGCCGGCGGCACCGGATGGGCGCTGCTGGGCATGGCGGGCGCCGGGCCCGCTGGGCGCGAGGCGTCCGGCGAGCTCCACGGCGACTCGTTCACTGCCACGAAAAAGAGCTTAGCCCGGCCGCCCCAGGGGGACGACCGGGCCGAGCCACGCGACCTACCGGAGGAAGGGCCTGACGGCACCGGCTAGCTGAACAGCGCGATCCGCTTCTGCGTCACCCCGCCGATGGTGGTGAACTCGCCACCGGCCACGATCTGGCCGATCGCCGGGTTGGCCGCCATGGCCCGCACGCCGGCGACGCCGTTGCCCTGCGGCGCCCAGTCGAGCAGCTTGCCGTGTCCGTCGATCGCGGCGAGCTTCACCCGCGACACGGACCCGTCGGTGCAGGCGCCCTGGCTGCCGTTGTTGTTGGTGGTGCAGGCCTTGTCGTAGTGGCCGCCGACGTACGCGACGCCGTCGAGCACGGCGACGGCCTGGACGTCGCCGTCGAAGACCCGGGTCCACAGCGCCTTGCCGGTGGGACTGTAGGCGACCGCGCGTCCGCCCGTGCCGCCCATGCCGACGTAGATCCCGTCCGGGCCGACCGCCACCGCCAGCACGATCGCCGACGGCCGCGGCAGGAAGGTCTTGTCCAGCCTGCCGTCGACCGCGTCGACGGCGGTGAGCCGCAGCGTGTTGCTGACCCCGTTGGTCTTGTGGAAGGAGCCGCCGAGGTACACCTTGCCGGCCGCCACGGCGAGCGCCTCGACGCGGTCGTCGGTGGTGGGTGTCCACGCCGCGTCGAGCTCGCCGGTGGCGAGGCTGAACGCGGCGAGGTTGGTCCGCTTGGCGGTGTCGACCGCGGTGAACTTGCCGCCGACGTACAGCCGGCCGCCGCCCACCCCCAGGGTGACCGGCGAGCCGGACACCGCGTGGTTGAAGGCGGCGACGGCGCCGGTGGTCGCGTCGAGCCGGGCGAGCGAGTCCCGCTTGGCCCCGCCGACGGTCGAGAAGTCACCGGCCGCATACACAGAGTCACCGTGCACCGCGAGGGCACGGACGGTGCCGTCCGCGGCCGGCGCCCAGTCCAGCAGCGCGCCGGTGTGCGCGTTGATCGCCGCCAGCCGGCTCCGGGCGACGCTCTTGCCATTGACGATCGCCTTGCCGAACGATCCGCCGACGTACACGGTCGAGCCGTCGGTGGAGTAGGCCACGGCCCAGACGGTGCCGTCGAAGGAGGGCGAGAGCAGCGGCGTCTTCTCGACCACCGAGGCGCTGGCCGAGGCCCCGCCGAACAGGCCGCACACCGTCGTGGCGGCCGCCGCCACGAGCACCGTTCTCACCATTTGCCGGAAAAGTCGCATGAGGCACACGCTAACGGGTAGTAACCGCCCAATTTGCACGGAACCGGCACGCTTAAGGCGTTCGGCGGCCGTCCCGAGCCGAACGGGTGATCGGGTGGTGTGCGAGAGTTCCGCAGTGCGTGATGCGACGTTGAACGTGGCGGTGATCGGACTCGGACTGATCGGCGGATCGGTCCTGCGCGCGCTCGCGGCGCGGGGGCATCAGGTCAGCGGTTACGACGCCGACCCGGCCACCAGGGCGACCGCCCGCACCGCCGCCGCCCAGGCGCCGGCCAACGCCCGGTGGCACGTCACCGCGACCGTCGCCGACGCCGTGCGCGACGCCGACCTGGCCGTCGTCGCCGTGCCGCTGCCCGCCGTCGGAGGGGTCTTCGACGAGCTGGCGTCGCTCGCGTACGTGGGGGTCGTCACCGACGTCACCTCCGTGAAGGGTCCCGTGCGGGACCTGGCCCTCGACCGGCTCCGCACCGGCGGGCAGTCCCTCGCCACCTTCATCGGCGGCCACCCGATGGCCGGCCGCGAGACGTCCGGCTTCACCGCCGCCGACCCGCGACTGTTCGACGGCTGCGCCTGGGTGCTGTGCCTGGAGGAGGACGGCGCCGGCCTGCGCGACTGGATCGAGCTGGCCGCGCTCGTCACCGGCCTCGGCGCCCGGGTCGTGCCGGCCACCGCCGAGGAGCACGACCAGGCGGTCGCCACGATCTCGCACGTGCCGCACCTCGTCGCCGCCGCCGTCGCGGCCCGCATCACCACCGACCCGCTCGCCGGCACCCTCGGCGCGGGCTCGTTCCGGGACGGCACCCGGGTCGCCGCCGCCCGCCCCGAGCTCACCGCGGCGATGTGCGGCGGCAACGCCGAGGCGGTCCGCGCGGCCCTCGACGCCGTGCTCGCCGACCTCGCCGCGGCGCGGGCCGCCCTCGACGGCGCCGACCCGATCACCGCGCTGGTGCCGTGGCTGACGCCCGGCCACACCGCGCGGCAGGCCTGGCCGCCGGTGCCCGGCGAGACGGCCGACCTGCCCGCGCGCGCCGACGTCCTGCTGCGCCTGGGTCGCGTCGGCGGCTGGGTCGAGTCGGTCGCCGACGACGGCAGGACCGTCCACGCGGTCCGACCCGCCTGAGAGCACCGCCGGCAAGGCACCGCCGGCAAGGCACCGCCGGCGCCAAGGTGAAACCGTCAGGGGCGCCAGACGCGGGTGTCGGTGACGATGGCGGTGACCAGGGAGGCCGGGGTCACGTCGAAGGCCGGGTTCACCGCCTCGGTGCCCGGAGGGGCCGACGCGCCGGCGACCTCGGCGGCGCCCCGGTCCTCGATCTCGACCTCGGCGCCGGACGGCGTGGACAGGTCGACGGTGGACTCGGGCGCGACGCAGATGAACGGGATGCCCGCCGCCCGGGCGCCCAGGGCATGCGCGTAGCTGCCGACCTTGTTGACCACGTCGCCGTTGGCGCAGATCCGGTCCGCGCCCAGGATGACGGCGTCGACCTCGCCGCGGGCCATGAGGAACGGCCCGGCCGAGTCGACGGCGAGGCGGTGCGGGATGCCGGCGCGGGCCAGCTCCCAGGTGGTGAGCCGGGCGCCCTGCAGCAGGGGGCGGGTCTCGCTGGCGACGACCTCGCCGAGGGCGGCGCGGCGGTGCAGCTCGAAGGCGACGGCGAGCGCGGTCCCGCCCGTCACGGTGCACAGGGCGCCGGTGTTGCAGTGGGTCAGCAGGCGGACGCCGGGACCGCACAGGGAGGTGACGAGGTCGGCGCCGAGGCGGCCCATCTCGCCGGAGGAGTGGATCTCCTCGTCGCGGACGCGCAGCGCCTCGTCGAGCACCGCGGAGAAGGACGGCAGGTGCGCGGCGGCCCGGCGGGCGCCGCGGGCGAGGTTGACCGCGGTCGGCCGGGCGGTCTCGACGCGGCGGACCAGCTCGGCGACGACCGCCGGGTCGCGGGACGCGGCGGCGGCCAGCGCGACGCCCATGGCGCCGGCCACGCCCAGGGCCGGCGCGCCCCGCACGGCCAACCGCTGGATGGCGTCGACCAGCTCATCCACAGTGGACAGCCGCAGCCAGACCGTCTCGCCGGGCAGGCGGGTCTGGTCGACGATGACGACGGCCCCGTCGACCCAGTCGATCGTTCGCATGGCAACTCCCAACGGTCATGATTTACGGAAAACGGCAACGGGTCAGGTTGACGCGCGTACATTCCCGGTTATGAGCACCGGATTGGCGCTCGCGACGGTCCTGGGCCTTCTCGTGGCCGGTCCGATCGCGTTGATGAGGGTCCCGACCCACCTGCAGCTCACGGTCACCGAAACGGCCCTGGTCATCGAGCCGCAGGGACTGGACCGCTGGTGGGCGGGGACGGGCAGGATCGAGGTGCCGCTCGCGGCGATCGCCTCGATCCGGATCGTGCCGCGGTCGGAGGCCCCGGCCGTCGCGCACAGACACCGGCTGCGACCGGGCGCGCTGCACCTGACCGGGAAGATCACCGCGGGAGTGCACGACGGCACGTTCTGGGACGTGCGCGACGGCGACCAGCTGCTGATGATCACCTGCCGGCCGGAGGCCGAGTTCAAGGCGCTGGTGCTGCAGTTCGCCAACCCGTTCGCGACGCTGACCCGCACGCGGACAGTGGTCGCGCACCGTGCGACGCGGAGCACTACCTTCTAGGGCATGAGGGATCCGCTCGCCGATCTGCGACGCATCGCGTTCCTGCTGGAGCGGGCCCGCGAGAAGACCTACCGGGTGCGCGCGTTCCGCGGGGCGGCGGCGACCCTGGGCAAGCTGCCCGAGGGTGAGCTGGCGACCCGGGCCGCGGCCGGCACGCTGACGGAGCTGCCGGGCGTCGGCGAGGTGACCGCGCGGTGCGTGGCCGAGTCGCTCGCCGGGGAGGAGCCGGTCTACCTGCGCCGCCTGGAGGCGACCGCCGGGCAGGATCTCGACGAGGCGACCGCCGCGATGCTGGCGGCGCTGCGCGGCGACTGCCACTCGCACTCGGACTGGTCCGACGGCGGGTCGCCGATCGAGGAGATGGCCCTCGCGGCCGCCGGGCTGGGCCACGAGTACCTGGTGCTGACCGACCACTCGCCGCGGCTGACCGTGGCCAGAGGGCTGTCCGCGGAGCGGCTGACCGAGCAGCTCGACGTGGTCGCCGACCTCAACGCGGGCTTCGAAGGGCTGGGCATGTCCTTCCGGATCCTGACCGGCATCGAGGTGGACATCCTCGCCGACGGCTCGCTCGACCAGACCGACGAGCTGCTGGGGCGGCTCGACGTGGTGGTGGGCTCGGTGCACAGCAACCTGAAGGACGAGCCGGAGGTGATGACCCGGCGGATGGTCACCGCCCTGGCGAATCCCCATCTGGACATTCTCGGCCACTGCACGGGCCGCCTTATCACCGGCGGTCGTGGCACGCGGCCAGAAAGCCGGTTCGACGCGGCGCGGGTGTTCGCCGCAGCGGTCGAGCACGACAAGGCCATCGAGATCAACTCGAGGCCCGAGCGGCTCGACCCGCCGAAGCGGCTGCTGCGGGTGGCGCTGGAGGCGGGCTGCCGGTTCTCGATCGACACCGACGCGCACGCCCCCGGCCAGCTCGACTGGCTGTCAAACGGCTGCGCGCGCGCCGTCGCCTGCGGGGTCCCGCTCGACCGGATCGTCAACACGCTGCCGGCCGCCGGGCTGAGGGAATGGGCCGAATCGCACAAATAGCCCCTGCGAGATGCCGACGCCGCACAGCACGATGATGCCGCCGACGGGCTGGTTCCAGGTCAGGTGCTCGTGCAGGACGACGACCCCGGCGACGGCGCCGACGAAGGGCGGCAGGTAGGTCACCATCGAGCCGGTGGTGATGCCCGCGACCCGCACCACGTGGTTGTTCAGCGCGAACGCGATGCCGGTGCCGAAGACGCCGAGCGCGACGACCGCCAGGTACACCCGCGGCGAGTGCGACAGCGGCGACGGCGGCGCGCCGGCGATCAGCGGCGCCGCGACCAGCAGCTGCACCGTCGACATGGTCAGCTGGCCCACCGACAGCTGCAGCGGTGACAGCTCGAAGTGCTTCATCAGCCAGCGGGTGTAGTTGAAGGCGATGCCGTAGCAGGTGACCGCGCCGAGCAGCATGAGCTGGCCGGTCAGGGAGCTGCCGTCCACGCCGTTCCAGACGCCGAGGACGACCAGCACGCCGGCGAACCCGGCGAGCAGGCCGGCGACCTGCCGGCGGGACGGGCGCTCGGCGCGCATCGCGACCAGGGTGACCACCAGCGTGGTGAGCGGGGCGGTGCCGTTCCAGATGCCGGCGAGGACCGAGGGGACCCGCTGCTCGGCGTAGCCGAACAGGGTGAAGGGCACGGTCGTGGCGAAGATCGCGTAGATGAAGAGGTGCGCCCACAGCCGGACCCCGCGCGGCGGGCGCAGCCGCCGGGCGAACAGGAAGATCAGCAGGGTGAGCGCGCCGAGGACGATCCGGTAGCCGGCCACGTAGACCGGTGCCAGCTCGACCAACGCGTCCTTGATGAACATGAAGCTGGTGCCCCAGATGAGCGCCACGGCGAGGAACGCCGGCAGCCACCGGGACGCGTCAGGAGCGGGAGAGGTCATGGGCCTTACTCTGCGCCCGCGCACCGGCCCGCGTCGCGCGGATTTCGGACCTGTGAGCGCAGGTCAGGCCACCGGTTGTGAATTGGCCTCAACGCGGGCGACAACGCCGAACGCGGTCGCGTAGGGTCGGCCCGTGGGATCTATCGATGACATCGCAGACCGCTATGTCGAGCAGTGGGCGCCCCTCGACCCGACCGGGGCGACCTTCGTCGGAGTGGCCGGGCACGACAACAGGTTGACCGACCTCTCACCCGACGGTTTCGCCGCGCTCGCCGACCTCGACCGGCGCACCCTCGCCGCGCTCGCCGCCGAGACACCCGCCGACGAGATCGAGCGGGTGGCCAAGGAGGCCATGCAGGAGCGGCTGGGGCTGGCCCTGGAGCGGTTCGAGGCCGGTGACATGACCAGCGACGTCAACGTGATCTCCAGCCCGCTGCACGGGGTCCGCAGCTCGTTCGACCTCATGGCGACCGAGGGCGAGGAGGCCGCGACCAACGTGCGGGACCGCCTCGCCGCCGTGCCGGTCGCGCTGGAGCAGTGGCAGCGTTCGCTGCTGCACGCCGCGCGGCAGGGCCACGTGGCGCCGGCCCGGCAGATCCTCGAGGTGGCCAAGCAGTGCGAGGTCTGGGCCGACCCGGAGGGCGACAACTTCTACCCGGACCTCGCCGACAAGGTCGGCAGCGGGGTCAGCGGCACGCTCGCCGCCGAGCTGGCCCGCGGCGCCGAGGCGGCCCGCGCCGCGACGGTCGCGCACGGGGAGTTCCTGCGCCGCGAGCTGGCGCCGCTGGGGCGGGAGAAGGAGGCCGCCGGCCGCGAGCGCTACCAGCTCGCCTCCCGCTACTTCCTCGGCGCCACGGTCGACCTCGACGAGGCCTACGCCTGGGGCTTCGAGGAACTCGCCCGCCTGGAGAGCGAGATGCGCACGGTCGCCGACAAGATCGTGCCCGGCGGCACCGTCGACGACGCGGTCGCCGCGCTGGACGCCGACCCGGCCCGCACGATCCGCGGCAAGGAGGCGTTCCGCGACTGGATGCAGTCCCTCGCCGACGCGACGGTGCAGCAGCTGCACGGGCGGCACTTCGACATCCCCGCCCAGGTGCAGCAGATCGAGTGCATGCTGGCGCCGACGTCCGACGGCGGCATCTACTACACCGGGCCGAGCGAGGACTTCTCCCGCCCGGGCCGGATGTGGTGGGCGGTGCCCCAGGGCGTGGAGGACTTCTCCACCTGGCGCGAGGTCACCACGGTCTACCACGAGGGTGTCCCCGGCCATCACCTGCAGATCGGCCAGACCTACGTGCGGGCCGAGCTGCTCAACCGGTGGCGCCGGATCCTGGCGTGGTCCTCGGGGCACGGCGAGGGCTGGGCGCTCTACGCGGAGCGGCTCATGGACGAGCTGGGCTACCTCGCCGACCCGGGCGACAAGCTCGGCATGCTCGACGGGCAGGCGTTCCGCGCCGTGCGCGTCATCATCGACATCGGCATGCACCTGGAGCTTCCGATCCCCCGGGACAACCCGTTCGGCTTCGCCCCCGGCGAGCGGTGGACGCCGGAGCTGGGCTGGGAGTTCCTGCGCGCGCACTGCCGGGTCGAGGAGAAGAGCCTGCGCTTCGAGCTCAACCGCTACCTCGGCTGGCCCGGCCAGGCCCCGGCCTACAAGCTCGGCGAGCGCGCCTGGCTGGCCGCCCGCGACGACGCCCGGGCCCGCAAGGGCGCGGCCTTCGACCTCAAGGCGTTCCACCGCGACGCGCTCAACCTCGGCTCGCTGGGCCTGGACCCGTTGCGGGCCGCCTTGGCCCGAATCTGAGCCAGAATCTGACGGTGGGCGCGCTCGACGGCATCCTCGTCGCGGACTTCTCCAGGGTCCTCGCCGGGCCGATCGCCACGATGACGCTCGGCGACCTGGGCGCCGACGTCGTCAAGGTGGAGCGGCCCGGCGTGGGCGACGACACCCGCTCGTGGGGGCCGCCGTTCGCGGCCGACGGCCGGTCGACCTACTTCCTGTCGGTCAACCGCAACAAGCGCGGGCTGTCGCTGGACCTGGGCACGCAGGACGGCCGGCGGCAGGCCCTCGAGCTGGCCGCGGCGGCGGACGTGCTGGTGGAGAACTTCGCCCCGGGCACCATGGAGCGCTTCGGCCTGGGCTACGAGCAGATCGGCAACCCGCGGCTGGTGTACGCGAGCGTCACCGGCTTCGGGCGTCACCAGCCCGCGCCCGGCTACGACTTCCTGGTGCAGGCGGTCGGCGGCCTGATGTCGATCACCGGGGATCCCGGCGGCGCCCCGACGAAGGTGGGCGTCGCGCTGGTGGACGTGCTGGCCGGCCAGCAGTTGACGGCCGGGATCCTGGCCGCCCTGTACGCGCGGGAGCGCACCGGCCGCGGCCAGCGGGTCGAGGTCGACCTGCTCAGCAGCCTCCTGGCGGGGCTGGTGAACCAGGCCTCGGGATACCTGAACGCCGGCGTCGTCCCCGGGCGGATGGGCAACCGGCACCCGAGCATCGCGCCGTACGAGACGCTGCGGGCCGCCGACGGCGAGTTCGCGGTGGCGGTGGGCAACGACCGGCAGTTCGCGCGGCTGGCGTCGACCCTCGGGCTGCCCGGGGACGAGCGGTTCGCCACGAACGCGGGGCGGGTCGCGCACCGCGAGGCGCTGACGGCGGCGATCGAGGCGGTGACGGTACACCGGGAGAAGCACCACTGGATCGGGCTGCTGACGGCGGCCGGGGTGCCCTGCGGACCGGTCAACACCGTGGCCGAGGGGATCGCCCTGGCGCAGCGGCTGGGGCTGGCGCCGGTGGTGGAAGTCGACGGTGCACGGTCGGTGGCGTCACCGATCAGGTTGTCGGAGACGCCGGTGACCTATCGACTTCCACCCCCTCAGGAGGCGTAGGCGATGCTCAGGCCGGGCGCCCGCAGCACGTTGGACTGCACGTACACCAGCTCGATGTTGCAGTTGGTGTAGTACCCCGGCAGCGGGATCGGCGGCGGCGGGAACGACGGGGTGAAGGTGAGCGGCAGGATGCCCAGCACGTTCGCCGAGAACTTCGACGTGTAGAACTTCACGTTGCCCTCGACGGTCAGCGAGGTGCTCTTCGTCAGCAGCAGCTTCGGCGCGCCGGGGGTCCGCAGCTCGAACGGCTTGGACACCGAGTTCTTCATGCTGAACGCCAGCACCTTGACCTTGCTGCCGTCCTTCTTCGTCAGCTCCGCCACCCCGTCGTAGACGAGGCTGTCCATCGTCATCTGGTCGGCGATGAGGATGGACGGCGCCGCCGCCACGAACGGCTGGCCGGCGGCGATCTGTGCCTTCTTGTCGTTCGGCGTGGCCGAGGCGCTCGGGCACGCCGCCTTCGACGGGGTCTTCGCCGTGCCCGGCACCGCCGCGGAGGTGGGCGCCGAGGCGGCCACCGCCGGGGGTGCCGTGGTCGGCGACGCCGAGGGCACCGGGTCGGCCTGCTTGCCGCCGCCGAAGAGGCCGCCGAGCCAGTCGAGCAGGCCCGGCTTCTCCTCCTCGGTCTTGGTCGGCGACGGGCTGGGGCTCGGCGCCGCCGAGGTCGCCGCGCCGCCGCTGGGCGCCGGCTGGCTGCCGGTGCTGCCCTTGACGGTGGGGCTGGCGCAGGTGGTGGGGGCCGCGAACGCCGGCGCCGCGCCGTGGGTGGCCCCGAACACCGAGGCGCCGGCGACCGTGCCGGTGAGCAGCAGCGCGAACAGCGGGACGCCGAGGCCGCGCCGCCGGGGCAGGCCGTCGTGGCCGGCCGGCGGGCGCTCGTCGTCGGCGCTGCCCGCCCCGCCGCGGGACGGCGGCGCGTAGTCGTCGTGCAGCGGGCTGCGCTGCGCGCTCGGCAGCGAGTCGGTCAGCACCCCGGAGGTGTGCCGGCCGGCGGGCTCGTCGAACGCCGGCTGCTCCCGGGTCGGCTCGTCGTACGCGACGGTGTCGGTCGCCTTGCGCAGCGACGGCCGCTCGTACCCCGAGTCGTCCTGGTCCTCGGTGAGCAGGTCGTTGAGCGGGGCCCGCTCGTAGGCCGGCTCGTCGTCGCGCTCCTCGGTGTCGTCCGCGGCCGCGTCGGCCCCCGGCGACCAGGCGGCGGCCAGGCCACCGCCGACGACGCCCAGCACCATGCCGAGGAAGAAGCCACCGAGGTTCAGCCCGATGATCGAGTACAGCGCGGTGAGGGTGCCCAGGATGCCGTAGAACAGTCGCTGGCCGGGGGACAGCCAGGTGAGCACGCCGCAGAGGACGAGCATCGCGGGGATCACGTAGGACAGGAACCCGGTCGGTCCGAAGTGGACCTCGAGGGCGAGTTTCAGGTTTGCGCTGAGGAACAGTTCCAGCCCGGACAGGAGCAGGAACAGGCCACCCCAGAACGGCCGCTGTGCGCGCCACCCACCGAAGGTCGCACGGCGCTTGACGTGCGAGGGGTGAGGAGTGGTCACGGGATCCTCCAGCTGGAAGTACTGACAACAAACAACTGGGCCCGCGGGTGTGACACCGCGGGCCCAGGCGGTGGGGCTAGAAGCACTCGAAGGGGGTGCCGCCGGTGGAGAGGCTGAGGTCGAGACCGGTCAGCTTGAACGTGCCGGCGGTGGTCGACCACGCGACCTGCTTCAGGTTGGTGATCGTCACGCTGTCCGCCTGCTGGGCGAAGCTGCCCTGCAGGCCCTTGGCGTTGCCACCCTTGGTCAGGTCGGAGGCGTCGATGCCGATCTGGATGTTCTCGAACGTGGCGTCACCCTTGAGCGACGTCAGGTCGATCAGCAGGTCGGTCGCCTCGGCCGGGGCACCCGCGGCCTGGCCGGCGTGGATCACCATGCTGACGGGCAGCCCGGGGACCTTGACCGACTGGCACAGGTTGTAGAGCTTCGCGGACTTGATGCCGGAGACCGCGACGAAGTGGTTCTTCGGGTCGGCCGGGTTGGCGGGGTTGCCGCCCTTCTCCGTGGCGAGGCCGCCGTACTGGACGAAGCCGGTGCCCTCGAGCTTGTCGGCGGAGACCTTGAACTGCTGGCCGGAGACGCTGAACGACGCGGCGATCGCGCCGGTCGCCTGGCCGAAGACGATGGCGCCGGCGATGAAGGTGGCGGGCACGACGACGGTAGCGAAACGCTTCCATCGCGTGCGGCCCTTCACCGCGCTGCCCTGAGCTACGGACACGTGAAGCTCCTCTTGGGTCGCGGGGGTGCATTCGGTGCGGCGGCTCCCTGACGCTTGCGGGCGCTCGCACCGGCCTTGGTGTCTCGACGCCCCGGCCGGCCCTGCGCCGCAGGGGGTGGATCCGGGGGGTGGGGCGTGCGGACGATGTTGCCGCTTCCCACGGGCCGGGACAAGGCCCGTAGTTACTGACCGGTAACGGCTTACGTCCAGAAATCACACGCTGCGTAACCGGTTACCGAGGTGTTTCCGGGCGATTAACGGCCTTCAAAGCGCGCAAAGCCGGACAAAGAAAGTGTGTGACCGTTACCACATGTGAGCAATCTTGCAGAAGGTCACGGTTCCATAACGACAAACCTCTGAGGTTCTCAATGTGCACATCGACTGCCATCAGTTTTCCGTAGAACGGAAGAAATGCCGCATCTCGAAAAACTCAGCATTGCCGTTTGGTGCCGTCGATGGTTAGTTAGCCCTGATAACTAACACGGTGGCCGCCATCCACCGCGACAGTTGTCATCCGCCCGCGCGCGCGACAGGTCGGCGCCTTGCCGCAAGCGGGTCTCAGGAAGCGCGATCGGCGCGCGTCTTGCCTGGCTGGAACCCCCATCAGCCCAGGAAGGACACCCCGAGATGGCACCATCCCCGCGCCGCTGGCGAAGGCTGCTCACCGCAGCCGCCGTCGCCGCCGGCAGCTCCGTCGTGGCCGCGGTGGCCAATGCGCCGGCCGCCGCCGCGATCCCCCTCCCGGCCACCGACTACCAGCACGTACAGCTCGCCCTCGGCAGCGCCGAGCTCGGCGAGCCGATGTCCCTCGCGGTCATGCCGGACCGCACGGTGATCCACACCGCCCGCGACGGCACAGTCCGCGTCACCGACGCCGCCGGCAACACCAAGGTCGCCGGCAAGCTGTCCGTCTACACCCACGACGAGGAAGGGCTGCAGGGCGTCGCCGTCGACCCCGGCTTCGCCACGAACCGGTGGGTGTGGCTGTACTACTCCCCTACCCTGTCGACCCCGGCGGGCGACTCGCCGGCCACCGGTACCGACGCCGACTTCGCGCCGTGGAAGGGCCACCTCAACCTCTCCCGGTTCACGCTGAAGGCCGACAACACGCTCGACCTCGCCAGCGAGAAGATCGTGCTGACCGTCGCCAACGACCGGGGCAGCTGCTGCCACGTCGGCGGCGACCTCGACTTCGACGCGGCCGGCAACCTGTACCTGACCACCGGCGACGACACCAACCCGTTCGAGTCCAGCTCGTACGCGCCCATCGACGAGCGGACCAACCGCAACCCGCAGTACGACGCGCAACGCTCCTCGGCCAACACCAACGACCTGCGCGGCAAGATCCTGCGGATCAAGCCGAACGCGGACGGCACCTACGCCATCCCGGCCGGCAACATGTTCCCGCAGGGCACCGCGAAGACCCGGCCCGAGATCTACGCGATGGGCTTCCGCAACCCGTTCCGGATGACCGTGGACAAGCCGACCGGCATCGTCTACCTCGGCGACTACGGCCCGGACGCCGGCGCCGCCGACCCGAACCGGGGCCCCGGCGGGCAGGTCGAGTTCGACCGGGTCACCGGTCCGGGCAACTACGGGTGGCCGTACTGCACGGGCACGAACACCACGGCCGAGACCTACAACGAGTGGAACTTCGCGACCAACACCACCGGGCCCAAGTACAACTGCGCCGGCGGTCCGACGAACAACTCGTTCCGCAACACGGGCCTGACCACGCTGCCGGCGGCGAAGCCGAGCTGGATCCGCTACGGCTTCGACTCGACCCCGCCGGAGTTCGGCGGCGGCTCCGAGTCGCCGATGGGTGGTCCCGTGTACCGCTACAACGCCTCCCTCAACTCGGCGGTCAAGTTCCCGCAGAGCCTGGACGGCAACTTCTTCGCCGGTGAGTACGGCCGCCGCTGGATCAAGCCGATCAAGGTCAACGCCGACGGCAGCCCCGGTGAGATCTCCACCTTCCCGTGGGCCGGCACGCAGGTCATGGACATGGCCTTCGGCCCCGACGGCGCGCTGTACGTGCTCGACTACGGCACCGGCAGCAACAACCAGGCGCTGTACCGGGTGGAGTACATCGGCGGCGGCAACCGCGCGCCGACGGCGAAGATCACCCCCTCGGTCACCTCCGGGCCGAACCCGCTGACGGTCAGCTTCTCCTCGGCCGGCAGCGCCGACCCCGAGGGCGGCACGCTCACCTACGCCTGGGACTTCGACGGCAACGGCACCGTCGACTCCACGGCGGCGAACCCCTCCTACACCTACACCACCAACGGCACGAAGACGCCGACGCTGACCGTCAAGGACCCGCAGGGCCTCACCGGTTCGGCGAGCACCGTGGTCACGGTCGGCAACACCGCACCGCAGGTGACGCTGTCCGTGCCGGCGAACGGCCAGCTGTTCAACTTCGGCGACACGGTGCCCTTCACGATCAGCGTCACCGACCCCGAGGACGGCACGATCAACTGCTCCCGGGTGAGCATGACCTACTCGCTGGGGCACGACAGCCACGCCCACCAGATCACCTCGAAGACCGGCTGCACCGGCACGATCGCGGTGCCGGTCGACGGTGAGCACGACGCGGCCGCGAACATCTTCGGCGTCTTCGACGCGGCGTACACGGACAACGGCGGGCTGACCACGCACGTGATCCGTACGCTGCAGCCCAAGCACCGCCAGGGCGAGCACTTCGGTGCCCAGTCGGGCGTCCAGGTGGCCGCGCACGCGGCGGCCGAGGGCGGCAACACCGCCGGGTTCATCGAGAACGGCGACTGGATCTCGTTCACGCCGTACCTGCTGAACACCGCGACCCAGTTCTCCGCCCGGGTCTCCTCGGCGGGCTCCGGCGGCACGATCGAGGTCCGCGCGGGCTCGCCGACCGGCACGCTGCTCGGCACCGCGACCGTGGCGCCGACCGGCGGCTGGGAGACGTTCGCCGACGTCTCGGCGAACCTGGCCGGCGCGCCGGGCACCGCCACCACCCTGTACCTGGTGTTCAAGGGCGGCACCGGCTACCTGTTCGACGTCGACGCGTTCACGTTCACCACCGGCACCACGCCGACCGGGCCGACGGTGAGCCTGCGCTCGCTGACGAACAACCTGTACGTGTCGGCGCCGAACACGACCACCGCGCTGATCGCGAACTCCTCGTCGGTGGGCACCGCGCAGCAGTTCGAACTGGTCGACCTCGGCGGCGGCAAGGTCGCGCTGCGGTCCAAGGCGACCGGCCAGTTCGTCTGCGCGGAGAACGGCGGCGCGAACCCGCTCGTGGCCAACCGGGCCACGGCCGGCTCGTGGGAGACGTTCAACCTGATCCGCAACGCCGACGGCAGCGAGAGCCTGCAGGCGACGGTGAACAGCATGTACGTCGCCGCCGAGAGCAACGGCGCCGGCTCACTCATCGCCAACCGGACGGCGATTGGACCCTGGGAGAAGTTCGAACTCGTCGGCGCATGACCGGCCCGGAGCGCAGCGGAGGTCCGGTCATCATGGGCGCTGCGGCGCAGTCAGGGCGGCGCCGGAGCGCAGCGAAGGTGACGTCATGACGGTGTTGGAAAATGTGCGATCCGGCGCCGCCCTTGTGCGGGATATTGATGAGTGACTCTTGACACTCTTCGTTGGATCGTGAGTGTATGTGTTGGTCCGTGGGGACGTCCGCCGTTCCCACGGACCAGCCTCGGCCGCCACCGGGGCTGACGCATACCTCGAGGAGCCCCTCATATGAAGCTCTCCAGATGGTTCGCGCTCGCCCTCGCGCCGTTGCTGGCCACCGCCGGCACGGTGATCGCCACGTCGACGCCCGCGAGCGCCTGGACCCCCAAGACACCCCCGATGACCACCCCGTGGACCAACTCGGTGTCCACCACGAACCCGCTGCCGGAGTACCCCCGCCCGCAGCTGACCCGCACCGACTGGCTCAACCTCAACGGCATCTGGGACTTCGCGGTCACCGGCAGCGGCCAGACCACCCCGCCCGCCACGTTCGGCGAGCAGATCCGCGTGCCCTACCCCGTCGAGTCCGCCCTGTCGGGCATCCAGCGCAAGGTCACCGAGAACGACCGGCTCTGGTACCGCCGCACCTTCACCGTCCCGTCGGGCTGGGCGGGCCGCCGGGTCCAGCTCAACTTCGGCGCCGTGGACTGGCAGAGCACTGTGTGGGTGAACGGCACCCAGGCCGGCGCCGTCCACAGTGGAGGCTACGACGCCTTCACGTACGACATCACCGCGCTGCTCAACGGCGGCACCAACACCATCGTCGTCGGGGTCTACGACCCCACGGACGCCGGCACCCAGGCGGTCGGCAAGCAGCGCCGCAACGACGTGCTCCCGCACGCGGGCGGCGGCATCTTCTACACCGGCGCCTCCGGCATCTGGCAGACCGTCTGGCTGGAGCCGACCCCGGCGGCCAGGGTCACCCGGGTGGACCTGGTGCCGAACCTGTCCAACAACACGCTGTCGGTCACCGTGCACGGCGCCGGGCTGTCCGGGCACACCGTGACCGCGACCGTGCTCAGCGGCACCACCCAGGTCGGCACCGCCAACGGCGGCACCGGCACCGCGTTCAGCGTCCCGGTGCCCAACGCGCACCGCTGGTCGCCCAGCGACCCGTTCCTGTACACCGTCCGGATCGACCTCAAGAGCGGCTCGACGGTCGTGGACTCCGTCGGCAGCTACGCCGGCATGCGCTCGATCTCGGTCGGCAGCGTCAACGGCAAGCTGCGCATCCTGCTCAACGGCCAGTTCGTCTTCCAGTCCGGCACCCTGGACCAGGGCTACTGGCCCGACGGCATCTACACCGCGCCGACCGACGCCGCCCTGCGCTCCGACCTGCAGGCACACAAGGACCTCGGCTTCAACATGGTCCGCAAGCACATCAAGGTCGAGCCGCAGCGCTGGTTCTACCACGCCGACCAGCTCGGCCTGCTGGTGTGGCAGGACATGCCCGCCATGCCGACCGGCAAGAACCCGACCACCGCCGCGCGCACCCAGTGGGAGGCGGAGTACGACCGCATCATCGACCAGCACCGCAGCTCGCCGTCGCTGGTCATGTGGGTCGACCAGAACGAGGGCTGGGGCCAGTACGACCAGGCCCGCATCGCCAGCGAGGTCAAGGCCTACGACCCGTCCCGCCTGGTGAACAACATGAGCGGGGTCAACTGCTGCGGCTCCGTCGACGGCGGCAACGGCGACGTGATCGACAACCACATCTACGTCGGTCCCGGCTCCACCCTGCCGACCGCGACCCGGGCCGCGGTCCTGGGCGAGTTCGGCGGCCTCGGCCTGCGCGTGGCGGGCCACGAGTGGTCGCCGGGCAACGGCTTCAGCTACGAGGACCAGGCCAGCGCCGCGGCGCTCAACAACCGCCTCGTCGGCCTGTACGACCAGATCCGCACCGGCGGCATGCCGGCCGGGCTGTCCGCGTCGGTCTACACCGAGATCACCGACGTGGAGAACGAGAGCAACGGCCTGCTCACCTACGACCGGCAGGTGGTGAAGGTCGACGCGGCCCGGGTCAGGGCCGCGAACCAGGCACTGATCAGCGCCTCGACCAACCCGCCGCCGCCGGCGACCCTGCCCACCAACGTGTACCGCTCGTTCCGGGTCGTCACGCCGTGCTGCACCACCCGGTACATCCGGCACCAGGACAGCCTCGGCTACACAGAGGTCGTCGACGCGAACAGCAGCACGCTGCTCAAGCAGGACGCGACCTGGCGGATCGTGCCGGGCCTGGCCGACGCGTCGTGCTACTCCTTCGAGTCGCGCAACTACCCCGGCCATTACCTGCGGCACCAGGCGTACCGGGTGCGCAAGGACCCCAACGACAACTCGGCGCTGTTCAAGGCCGACGCCACCTGGTGCGCCCAGCAGGGCACCGGCGGGGTGCGGCTGACCGCCTGGAACTTCCCCGGCCAGTACCTGCGGCACCGCAACGCGGAGCTGTGGCTGGCCACCCCGGGCGGCCCGAACGCGTGGGACGCGCCCGCGTCGTTCACCGAGGACACCACCTGGTCCGTGGAGAGCCCCTGGGCCCCGTAGCGCCTCGCAGGGGGTGCTCCGGTGGAGCACCCCCTGTGGTTCGGCTCAGGCCCTCATGACGGTGGCGATCGGGATGCGGGCCGCCCGGATGGCCGGGATGAGGCCGCCGAGCAGGCCCGCCACCAGGCCGGCGATGACCCCGGCGACGCCCGCCTGCCAGGGGAACGTCATGTCCTGCAGCTGCGGTACCCGCGAGCCGAGCAGCCCGGCGCCGACGTCGAGCGCGACCACCGCCAGACCGATCGCGGCCGCGGCGGTGAGCAGCCCGGTGAGCAGCGTCTCGGCCAGCACGATCCCGGCCAGCAGCGAGCGGGGTGTGCCGACGGCCCGCCGCAGCGCGAACTCCTCGACCCGCTCGCCGACGGTGGCGAGGCCGACGTTGAGGATGCCGGCGGCGCCGATCAGCAGGACCAGGGCCGCCATGCCGAGGAAGATCCAGCGCATGATCGCCAGCTCGCCGGCGATGTTCTTGCGGGCGTTGACGGTCTCGACGTGCAGCATGTCGGCGGGCACCCCGAGCGCGGTGAGCTTGCGCATCACCAGCGCCTCGGTCTCCCCGGCGGACGGCGCGAACATGAGCTGCAGGCCGGGGCCGTACATCTGGTTCGCGGTGGTCCTGGGCATCCAGTTGCGCATCTCGTCGACCCGGACGTACGCGGTCGGCTGGGAGTTGCCGTCGTCGATGACGCCGACGATGCGGGGCGTCGGGTTGGCGGTGGCGCCCTCGACGCGCATCTCGGCCGGGATCCGGTAGCGGCTGAAGCCCTTGGCCGCCTCCTTGTTCAGCACCAGCCGCGGCGAGTAGGACGGCTCGCCGCCGAAGTCGAGCCAGTCGCCGGCGACCGGGCGGAACGGGCGGAACTGCCGCACGTCGCCGGTGAGCCCCTGCAGGACCAGCTCGATCGCCTGGCCCTTCGGCTGCGCCGCCGCCTCGTTCTGCACCGGGCGGCAGCCGCCGGTCACCGGGTCGCAGTACATCTCCATGGCCGGGCCGTAGTAGCCGCCGTCGTTGTTGTCGAACGGCGCCGCGCCCTGGTTGATCGGCAGGACGTTCGGCTCGCCGATGATCGCCTGGTACTGCATCATGCCGACCGCGCCCGGCCTGCCGGCGACGCTGGTGAGCGCGGCGTCCATCGCGTCGGCCATCGGCGGCACGTACATCTGGCGGGTGCCGTCCTTGCCGACGTGCAGCTCGAGGTCGGCCAGGCGCAGCGTGTTGGCCGTCTCCGCGACCGCCTGCACGGTGACGACCGCGAGGACGCCCAGGAACAGGCTGATCATCGACAGGAAGGTGCGCAGCTTGCGCGAGCGGATGCCCTGCCCGCCGATGATGAGCGCCGACCGGAGCCGGCCGGAGAGCCGGAACACCCGCGGCCCGGTCATGCCGCCACCTCCGCTGCGCTCCGGCGCCGCCCTGACCTCGAAACTGCGCCCATGATGACCAGCTCCTCGCTCCGCTGCGGGCCGGTCATGCCGCCACCTCCGCTGCGCTCCGGCGCCGCCCTGACCTCGAAACTGCGCCCATGACGTGCGTGACGAGGATCAGGCCGCAGCCGCGGTCGGTGGCGGCGCGCATCACCTCGATGACGAGGTTGCCGGTCTCGGTGTCCAGCGCGCCGGTGGGCTCGTCGGCCAGCAGCAGGCTCGGGCTGCGCACGAGGGCCCTGGCGACCGCGACCCGCTGCTGCTCGCCGCCGGAGAGCTTCGCGGGGCGGTGCTTGGCCAGGTGCGCGATGCCGACCTGGTCGAGGGCGTCCAGCACGCGGGTGCGGCGGTGCCGGCGCGGCAGCCAGCCCTGCCCGTTGACCAGGGCCATCGCCACGTTCTGCGCGGCGGTGAGGTGCTTGAGCAGGAAGAAGCGCTGGAAGACGAAGCCGAACTCGGCGCTGCGCAGGGCGGCCGCCCGGCGTTCGGGGATGCGGGCCAGGTCGCGGCCGCCCATCAGGTACTGCCCCTCGTCGGGCCGGTCGAACAGCCCGATGAGGCTCAGCAGGGTGCTCTTGCCGGAGCCGGACCGGCCGAGGATCGCCACGCTCTCGCCGCGGCCGACGGTGAGGTCGACGCCGGCGAGGATCACCCGGGGCTCCTGCTGTCCCTTGAGCGTCTTGGTGATGCCCCGCATCTCGATGAGCGGGCTCACTTGCTGAACCCCGGCATCGGCTCGTTGTTCTTGGCGGCGGGCAGGTTCGGCCCCGGGACGGCGATGGTCTCGTCGCCGGTGAGACCGCTCTTGATCTCGATGACCTTGCCGTCGCTGAGGCCGAGCGTGACCTCGCGGGTCTCCCGCGTCTGGTCGGCCTTGACGACGTCGACCTTACCCTTGCCCTGCGACCCGGCGACCGCCTCGACCGGCAGCACGAGGGCGCCGGTGACGCGGGCGGTGATCACCTCGACGGTCGCGGCGGCGCCGTTGATCGCCTTGACGTCGGCCGGCGGGACGCACACCAGCCGCATGCCGGTCGGCTCCGACGGTTGCTGCTGCTGGCCGACGACCTTCGGCGGGGGCGCGGCCGAGGCCGACGGGTTGGGCTGCGGCGTCACCGGCTCCGGGATCGTGCCGGCCGGCAGGGCGGCCAGCGTGCCCAGCACCGTGCACGGGAACGGTCCGGGGCCGCTCTTGATCTGAGCCTGCACCGACTCGAGCTTGTCCGAGATCTGGTACGCCTGGGATCCGTCGATGTCCGCGACGACGCCGTACCCGGCCTGCTTGGCCGACACGACCGGCATGCCGGCGGTCACCTTGGACCGGTCGTCGACGAGCCGGCCGCTGAAGACGGCGCCGGCCGGCACCTCGATCGGCGTGGCCTTGCCGCCGACCCAGACATTGGCGACCTTGATCGGTTTGGTCGGCGTGCCCGTGGCGGTCTTCACGTCGAGGTAGCGGATCTCGCCGTCGACCGGGGCGACCAGGCCGAAGGTGGGGCCGAGCTGGACCTTGCCGCTGAGGCTCACCTTGTTGGTCAGATCCTGGCGGGTGGGCTTCACCGTCGTCATCGTGACGCCCCGGTCGGCGAGACCGGGCGTGCTCACCCCCTCCGCGCCCGATGCCGTGCAAGCTCCCAGCGCACTCACGGCACCGGCGGCGGCCACCGCGAAAAGGATTCGTCGCACCCGGGTTCACCCCCAGCAAGGATCGAAGTCCGGCAAAGGGTAACGGCCATCCGGGTGAGGTGATGCCCCGTCATGCATTTCATCCGGGGTGAGGAATGTACTGAATACGACAGCGTTTCGATGCAACCCCCGGCACAGTACAACCAGCAGCATCGACCAATATCGATTGGAGCGCTGATGCGCAGACGCCTGCTCGCCGTCGCCACCGCCATGGTGACGGCAGCCCTCCTCCTCACCTCCGCCCCCGCGCAGGCCGCCACCCCCGACCGCTGGGGCTTCGCGTACGTGAAGGACCCCACCGTCACGGTGTGGAACACGCTGCCCACCACGTACCAGTGGGGCAGCTGGAAGACGTTCGCGCCGGCCGCCTGGGCCGACGGGATCAAGGTGGCCACCGGCCGCTACCTGGTGCGGTTCCCGCAGATCGGGGTCGCCTCCGCCAGGGGCATCCCGCACGTCACCGCGGTCGCCGCCGACGGCCGCTTCTGCGAGGCCGTGCGCTGGAACATCTCCGGCGTCGACGAGGTCGTCGACGTGCAGTGCTTCAAGCCCGGCGGGGTGCCGGCCGACACGCCGTTCACGGTGCTGTGGACGCTGAGCTCCGGTGTGGTGCCCGCGGCCAACGCGTACGCGTCCGTGCAGGTGACCTCGCCGGGCGCGATCGTGCAGCAGTACAACTCCACGGGGGGCCCGGTCACCGTGGCGCCGTCGTCGCCCGGGTACTACACGGTGCGCTTCACGGGCGTCGGCGGGGCCGGCGTCCAGGCCGGCGACATCCAGGTGACCGCGGTGCAGCCCAACGCGCAGGCGCGCCGGTGCAAGGTGGCCCGCTGGGTCTGGTCCGGCACCGACGTCACCGCGCTCGTCGCCTGCTACAACCCGCTCACCGGCGCGCTCATGGACTCCGAGTTCGTCGCCTCGTTCCACCGGCAGCGGGCGGTCACCGCGAACGTGCCGGCCTACTTCGGCTACGTCGCCAACGCGTTCACCGGGCAGACGAACTTCAACAGCGTCTACGGCTTCGGCGCCAACTCGATCGGCGGCATGATGATCAAATATCCGGACCTGCACCAGAAGGAGACGCACTCGCAGGTGACCGCCTACGGCGACACGTCGAACTACTGCGGCCTGGAGCAGCTGTGGAGCGACGTGGGCGGCACCGCCCTGGTCACGATCGCCTGCTTCACCAACGCCGGGGCGCCGGTGGCCGACCGGTACCTGTCGACGTTCACCTCACGCATCTGAGACGGTCGGGAGGGGCCACCCCCGTGGGCGGCCCCTCCCTCCCGGTGCGTCAGACCTTGTAGGTGAAGATCGACGCGGGGGCGGCGGCGCTGACGCCCCCCTTGGTGATGACCTGGAGCTGCACCGTGCCGGGCGCGCGCGGCGGCAGGTACACCTTGAGCCGGCTCTCCGACAGCTTGACGAAGGAGACGACCGCGCCGTTGGAGGTGACCCGCTCGGCCGTGCCGAAGTTGGTCCCGGAGATCTCCACCGTCGTCCACGACCTGGTCCCGCCGGTCGCCGGCGTCACCGCGGCGACGGTCGGCGGCGGGGGCGCCACGTAGGTGAACGGCGCGGCGGTGCCCTCCACGACCCCGCCGACGGTGGTGATCTTCACCGTCACCTGGCCGGCGGCGTGCACCGGCATCGTGACCCGCAGCTGGGTGTCGGAGACGCGCTGGTACAGGGTGCTCACGTCGCCGACGCGCACCGCGGTGACGCCGCTGAGGTTGGTGCCGGTCACGATCACCGGGGTCGTCGTGTACGTCGGACCGCTGGTGACGCTGAGCGAGGCGATGGTCGGCGCGGGCGGGTTGACGATCGCGAGCTTGTCCGCGGCGACGGTCGCGCTGGTCCCCGACGGCGTCACCACCGTCACGTCGTAGATGCCCACGGTCAGCTTCGGCACCGTGAACGCGATCGACGTCGGCGACAGCACCTTCACGTTGGTCGCGGCGTTGGCGCCGATGCGCACGGCGGTGGCCCCGTCGAGGTTCGTGCCGGTGAGGCCCAGCACGTCGCCGCCGAGCACGGACGCGCTCGCGGCGCTGAGGCCGGCCACGACGGGCGGCGGCGGCTGGTACAGGAACCGCGCCTGCGAGTTCAGCGTGCTCGCCCCGGCGGCGTTGACGACGGTCACGTCGACGGACCCCCTGGCGTGCGGCGGCGTCGTGGCGACCAGCGTGGTGACCCCGTTCGTCTCCACCTTGCGGAACTGGGCGGTGGCGTCGCCGAACCTCACCGCCGTGGCGGTGCTCAGGTTGCCGCCGGTGATGGTGACCTCCGTGCCGCCGGCGACCGGGCCGCGCACCTGCGACAGGGTCGACACCGACGGGCGCGACACCGGGACGGTGGACGGTGTGAGCATGCCGCCGACGGTGTAGGCGGCCGAGACGTTCGCGTTGACGAACGCCCACGACAGGTGCGCGTCGCCGGCCACGCCCCACGAGGTGCCCCACTGGTTGCGGATCCACAGGCCCTCGGCGTCGTACGCGTAGGCGGTCACCATGTGCCCGCCGAGGTTGACCCCGCTGGTCGTCTTGTAGAGGGTGTTGCCGGTCAGGTACATGAAGTCCTTGAAGACCGGGATGCCGACGGCGACCGGCGACCCGGCGACGATCGCCTCCTGCAGCGCCCGCTGGCCGGCCGCGCCCTGACCGGCGCCGGTCCACAGCGTCGCCCACTTGGAGATCTTGTAGTTGCGCGCGTTGGCGACCTCCGACGCGGTCGGCGGGACCGTGTAGTTGGTCGTGCCCTGCACGTAGTCGTCCTGGGTGTCCACCCCGTTGGCGGCGGCCTCGGTCAGCGCCTTCTCCGGCACCAGCCCGGCGTTCGGCGCGCCACCCTTCTGCACCGCGCGCATGTACAGGTACAGCGGCGCGTACGGCGCACCGGCGGCGCTGTCCCGCTGCGCGTAGTAGCCCATGATCGAGTGCGCGATCGTCCAGGCCACGCACGAGCCGATCTGCCCCTGGTCGCCGACGGCGGGCAGGTTGAGCTTGAGGCTGGCAGTCTCCGGCAAGGCGGCGGACACACCGACCTTCGGCCGGACGTCCTGCCTGGTCGTGGGTGCGGTGAACCCCCCGGCGACGTGCGGCAGCGCGGCGGCCGCCGGGGCCGCCTGGCTCACCGCCACCAGGCCGCCCCCGGCCACCATCAGCAGGCTCAACGCGAGGCTTCGTGCTTTCGGGCGCATCCGTGCTCCTCAGGCTTGGTGACCGCGACGTGCCTGCCATCGACGCCGCGGGGAGCCGGCTGAGCCGTTGCCCGCAACACCACCCGGGCGGTGTCCACCGGTCGGGGGACATCCGCACTAGGCTCCGGGATCGTGCCGGTGATCGCGCTGCTCGCGGCAATGGGGGCCTTCCACGGCCTCAACCCCGGCATGGGCTGGTTGCTGGCGGTCGCCAACGGAGTGCAGGAGCGCAGCCGCGCCGCGGTGCTGCGGGCCCTCGTCCCGATCGCCGCCGGGCACGCCGCCTCGATCTTCGTGGTCGCGGGGCTGGTCAGTGCCCTGCAGTCGGTGGTCGCGACCCGGTTCGTCGCCATCGGCGGCGGCATCGTCCTGGTCGGCTTCGGCCTGTGGCGGGCGGTGTCGCGGCGGCACGTCGGCGCGCCCGGCCTGCACCTGTCGGCGGCGCAGCTGGCCGGGTGGTCGTTCCTGATGTCGAGCGTCCACGGCGCCGGGCTCATGCTCGTGCCGGTGCTGGTCGCGAACCCGCCGGCGGACCTGCCCGCCAGCCACCACCACGGCATCGGCGGCGACCCGCTGTGGGCGGGCTTCCTCGCCACCGCCGTGCACACCGCGGCGATGGTCACCGTGGCGGGCGCGATCGCGCTGCTGGTCTACCAGACGGTGGGGCTGCGGCTGTCCCGGCTGGCCCGCGTCGACCTGGACACCGTGTGGGCGGTGGCACTGGTCGGCGCGGGCGTCGCCACGGTGGCGATGTCGGTCTAGCGGCTTCTTGTCGGCCTCGGCGCTTTGGTCGGCCCCGGCGCTTTGGTCAGCTTCGCTTTGGTCAGCTTCGGCGCTTTGGTCAGCCTCGGCGCTTTGGTCAGCCTCGCTGCTTCAGGGCCGCGGTGACCGCCTCGGCGAGGGTGGTGGTGGGGCGGCCGATGAGGCGTGACAGGTCGCCGGTTGCCACGTCGAGGCTGCCCCGCGCGATCGACGTGTCGGCGGCGGCGAGCACGCGGGCGAACCCCTCGGGCAGGCCGAACCCGATCAGCGCCTGCGCGTAGTCGTCCTCCGGCAGGTCCCGGTACGCGACCTCGGTGCCCGACTGCGCGGTGATCGTCGCGGCGAGGTCCGCCATCGAGAAGGCCACGTCGCCGCCGGTCTCGTAGATCCGCCCGGCGTGCCCGTCGCCGGTCAGCACCGCCGCCGCACCGGCGGCGAGGTCCTCCCGGGTCGCGGCGGCCACCCGGCCGTCACCGGCCGCGCCGAGGATCACGCCGTGCTCCAGCGCGGTGCCGAGGTTGCCGGTGTAGTTCTCCAGATACCAGTTGTTGCGCAGGAAGGTGTACGGCAGCCCCGACGCGACGATCAGCTCCTCCGTCGCCCGGTGCTCCGGCGCCAGCGGGTTGATCGAGGTGTCGGCCCTGGTGATGCTGGTGTACACGATGTGGCCCACGCCGGCCTTCACCGCGGCCTCGACGACGGCCCGGTGCTGCTCGACCCGCCGGCCCGCCTCGCTGCCCGACACGAACAGCAGCCGGTCGGTGCCCTCGAACGCCGGCACCAGCGTCTCCGGCCGGTCGTAGTCGGCGAGCCGGGCCGGCACGCCCAGACTCTCGCCCTTGGCCGTGTCGCGGACCGCGGCGACGACGTCGGCACCCTGCCGCTTGAGCGCGGCGACGACGAACCGGCCCAGCTGGCCGGTGGCGCCGGTGACAGTGATGGTCATGAGAACTCCCTCGTCCTAGTTGCTCTCCCACAGTAAGCACTAACTTCTAGAAAGTGCAAACCTTGAGTTACCGTTATGGCATGTCCTACGAGGAGCTGGTCTTCGACGTCTTCGCGAAGAACTGCACGTCGCGACCGGTCATGGACACCGTCGCCGGCCGCTGGGGCATCCTGTCGATGGCGGCCCTGCTGGACGGCACCCACCGGTTCAATGAGCTGCGCCGCCGCGTCGACGGCGTCAGCGAGAAGATGCTGTCGCAGACCCTGCACGCCCTGGAGCGCGACGGCCTCGTCCTGCGCACCGTGCAGAGCACGATCCCGCCCCGCGTCGAGTACAGCCTCACCGACGCCGGCCGCCGCATCGCGACGAAGCTCCTCGAGCTGATCGAGCTGGTCGAGGCCGAGATGCCCGGCATCGCCGTCGCCCAGGCCCGCTACGACGACTCCCGCTGACGCGCGGCATCCCGGCGCCTCTGCTCAGGTCGTGGCGTGGGCCTCGATCAGCTCCGCCACCCGCAGCAGCGGCCCGACCTGCGCCGGGATGCGCTCCGGCGCCCCGATCCGCCCCTGTACGAAGGTCAGCAGCTCGTTGCCCTCAACACTCCAGTCGGGCAGCCACCCCGCGACGTGCTCGGCGATCAGCGTCCCGCCGATCACCGCTCGGACCAGGCTCGCGTCCTGCGCGTTCACCCGGTACGCCCGGTCGAACGCCTCGATCCCCACCGCCGTCGCCCGGTCCCCGAACATCGACCGCCACAGCTTCGACCCGCCGCCCCGCCGGTGCACGGCCACACTCGGCCGGGGCGTCCGCAGCCGCACGACCACCGCTATGTAGTGATGCGTCGTGGTCGTCGTGTGGGTGGCCCCGTTGGCGTCGGTCGACGTCGACGTCGTCGTGTACGAGTAGTCCCCCACCGCCACCGGCCGCCCGCCCAACGTGCCGAACAGCGCCAGCGACACGCCCCGCCGGTTGCCCCCCGGCATCCGCCGCCCCCACTCGACCTGCGGCCTCTCCACCACCTGCCAGCCGTGCCGCTTCGCCCAGACCCGCAGCGCCTCCCGCCGCTCCCGCTCCCGCCGCGCGGCCACCACCGCCGAGACGACGATCAGCGCGACGACCACCCCGAAGCAGGCGATGACGCTCACCACGATCGCCGAGGCCTCCATGACCTAACGCTAAGGTCCCTGCGCCAGCCCCGCCTCGCGAGCAGCCATCACCCCCACCCACCGGCGGGACGCGGGCCCGCCGCCGGGTCGGCCTTGCCGGCCCGTGGCCGCGGAACTCCGGCGCCCTCAGCCACCGAGCTGCCGCGGCCACGGACCCACGCGAACAGCTCCCCTAGCCCGCGACCAGCAGCGCCTCCACCGCGTCCGCCGCTTCGTGGTGCGTAGCGAGCAGCGCCTGGACCGGCGAGCCCCCGGGCCCCACGTCGCCACCACCGGACGCCCCGAGGGCGTCGAGGTCGACCCAGCCGGGCGCCGCCTCGTCGGCACCGCTCAACCCGAGCAGCTCGGCCACCCCGTCGCAGGCCGCCCGGTGCTCCGCCAGCAGCCGCGCCACCGGCATCGCCGCATCCCACCGGTCCGACCCGGGCACGAAGCCGTCGCCGAAGGACCCACCCGCGGCACCGGACCGAAGTCCAGCGAATCCGGCCCCGGTGAGTCCGGCCCCGGTGAGTCGGCCCCCGGCGGCACCGGCCAACCCGGCCGCCCCGGCGAATCCGGCCCCGACCGCACCGGCGACCCCGGCGGCACCGGCCAACCCGGCGGCGCCAGGCAACCCGGCGGCACCGGTCGGCGCGGCAGGCGTCGTCCACGGCGGGACCCAGGAGTCGACGGCCGGCAGGGTGGCCGGGAAGGTCCGGCCCGCCTCGCGGATCAGGACCGGCACCAGCTCCGCGGCCTGATCGCGCAGCGTGGTGATGAGCGTCGGCAGCCACGGCAGCAGCACCGGGTCGGGCAGCCGGGCGAACGCGTCCGACATCACCTCGACCACGAACGCGGCCAGCTTCGGCACCGGCTCCAGCGCCTGGACGAACCCGCTCAGGTACTGCGGGAACGTCGGCACCACCAGCGGATTGCCGAGCAGCTCCGCGCACCGGGCCCGCAGATCCGCCAGTGGCAGCAGGCCGAGCTGGTGGTGCGCGGCCCACAGCAGCGCGACCTTCGCCGGCGCCTCGGGGTGCGACTGCCGGACGGCGATCTCCAGCTGGGCCCGGTCGCAGCCGAGGGACAGCGCGAGACCCTCCATCGAGAAGAGGAACCCGAGCATCGCGCCGACCTGCCGGACGCCGGTCTCGTCGTCGACGAACGCGGTCGGCAGCAGCGTGCAGTAGTGCGCATAGCCGGCGGTGACGAACGCCCCGCACCACGCGGGCAGCTCCGGCTCGGTCGCCCGGTAGTGCGCCAGCAGCCGCCGGATGCGGCGCAGCACGTCGGGGGCGTCGTCGACGGTGCGCTCGGCGGCGAGCAGCTCCACGGCCCGCGCGCCGAGCTCGTCGGTGAACCGCCGGCTGCCGAGGAACAGGATCGAGTCCTCCACGGCCCGCAGGGCGGTGGCCGCGGTCGCGTCGGGGGCGTACACGGTCCGGCGGAGCCGGCGCTCCACCACCTGCTCGACGGTGACCCCTTCGTAGCCCAGCTCGATGATGTACCGCTGGTGCTTGCCGATCGAGAGGTCCCAGCTCTCCTGGATGGAGCGCTCACCGAGCCGGCGCGAGCCCATGATGGGCCGGACCGCGCCGTCGGGCAGCAGATAGCGCAGCATCCACAGCAGGTGCGAGCACGGCTGCAGCTCGGGCCGGCCGTTGAGGTCGAGCAGCGCCCGCTGCACGGTGCTCTTGCGCAGGTCGAGGCCGATCGGGGCGAGCCGGTCATACACGTCGCGGGCCAGCGGCGGCAGCGCGTCGTAGCCGACCTGCCCGATCCGGTCGCCGCCGAGCAGGATCTCGCAGAGCCGGCGCACGTCGCGGCGGCCCGGCACCACGTCCTTCTCGATACAGGTGACCGCCGCGTCCTGGAAGTCGTACGGCGTCGGCCGGGCCCGGTTGCGCATCCCGGCGAGCAGGATCGAGGTCTCGAACACGGCGATCGCGTCGGCGGTGCTGGCCAGGTAGCCGTTGCGCCGGGCGAGCCGGACGATGTCGACGCACCAGCCGAGCAGCTCCTCCTCGTCGAAGCCGTGCAGGTCGGGCGGGCTGGCCAGGAACTGGCTCAGCTGGTCGGCGACGGGCGCCGCCGGGACCGCCGCGACGGCCGAGCCGGCCGCCCGCTTCCGGCTGCCGCGCTGGCCTTCGAGCTGGAACGTGTCGAGCTTCGACCGGCTGACCGCCTTCGCCCACGTCGCCGCCGCGATCGACACGGAGCCCGGGGCCAGCCCGAACTGGCCCTCGATCGCCGAGTGGCTGGACGGGATCAGCCCGTAGAGCCACTTCGTCGCGGTGCGCGGAGTGATCTCGAACGGTGCGGCGTCCGGCCCGGTGCCGAACTGCTCGACCCGGCTGGCCGCGTGGAAGGCGCCGCACACGTAGAGGCAGTCGGCGCGGTCGACGCCGGACGCCGCGAGGTGCTCGCGCATGCGCGTCCACATGTAGCGCTCGCGGTCCTCGTCGACGGTGACCCGGTCGGCGTCGCTGGGTGCCAGCCGCCGGAAGAGACTGCCGATGAGCACCATGACCTGCCGGTAGGTGGCGTAGTCGGCGTCGACGAGCGGCTGCTCGACATACTGGTCCCACCACTCCGACCAGTGCCGCACCTTGCCGTGGTGCAGCAGGTGCGCCTCCAGCTCGGCGAAGCGCGGCCGCAGGTCGCCGATCTCGATGCCGACGGCGTCGCCGTGCAGGTCGCCGGCGTCGTCCTCGCCTGCGGCGGCCGCCTCGCCGTGCCCGGCGGTGCCGGGGTCGGTGTCGGGATCGGCGTGCGGGTCGGGCTCGGCGGCGGACGCGCGCGGCTGCCATTGGAAGACGTGGTCGGTGGAGCGGTCGACCAGCACCAGCTCGACGCCCGGGGTGTCCAGCGCGTAGGCGATGGCCTGGTACTCGGCGGAGGCCTCGGTGATCGGCGCGATGACACTGAGCGGGCCCCAGTCCTTCGGGAACGTGTCGAGCTCGGAGGCGAACGCCTGCAGCGCCACCGGCAGCCGGCAGTTGCGCAGCTCCGTCAGCAGCGGCGCGAGGTCCTCGCACAGCTCCAGGTAGATGACCTTCGGCTGCTTCTCGCGCAGCCGGCGGACCATGGCGAGGGCGGACGCCGGCGAGTGGTGGCAGACCGGGAAGATCTCCAGCTCCTCGCGCAGCGCCCGGTCGACGTCGTCGACGATCCCGGCGAGGATCTCCGGCACGGCGCCCGGTGCCGCGGCGAACCTGGTCGCCGCCTCGACGAGCTGCTGCCGCAGCGCCCCGAAAGGCTCACTCATGACAGGGTGGCGATCGCCTCGCGGCCGCCCTCCAGGAAGGCCGGCCAGTCCCCGCCGTCCTGCTTGCTGCGCGGCTCGACGACGCCGTGCCAGTACTTGTTGAGGATCGCCAGGTCCTCGGGGCTGCGCCGGGCGAGCGACCCGACGAGCGAGCCGGCGAGGGTCTGCGCGCGCAGCGTGCGGTCGCCGAAGAAGGTGCTGTGCAGGATCGCGTCCTCCAGCACGCCGATCTGTTCGGCGGTCGACAGCGCCGACTCGAGCTTCTCGTCGTCGCTGGTCGCCGACGCCGCGGCGGTGCGCAGGTCGGCGAAGCTCTGCAGCAGGATGTCGAGCAGGTTGGGCGGCACGTCGAGCTCGATCTGGTGGCGGCGCAGCAGCTCCGTGGTGCGGAACCGGACGATCTCCGCCTCGCTGCGCTTGTTGGTCACCACGGGGATACGCACGAAGTTGAACCGGCGCTTGAGCGCCGAGGACAGGTCGTTGACCCCGCGGTCACGGCTGTTGGCGGTCGCGATGATCGAGAATCCGGGCTGCGCGAAGACGATGTTGTCGTCGTCGAGCTCGGGGATCGACACGTACTTCTCCGACAGGATCGAGATGAGCGCGTCCTGCACGTCGCTGGTGGAACGGGTCAGCTCCTCGAACCGGCCGATGACGCCGCGCTCCATCGCCGTCATGATCGGCGACGGGATCATCGACGCCCGGGACTGGCCCTTCGCGATGACCATCGAGACGTTCCACGAATACTTGATGTGGTCCTCGGTGGTGCCGGCGGTGCCCTGCACGACGAGCGTCGAGTTGCGCGAGATGGCCGCGGCCAGCAGCTCGGCGAGCCAGCTCTTGCCGGTGCCCGGGTCACCGATGAGCAGCAGCCCGCGGTCGGAGGCGAGCGTCACGATGCTGCGCTCGACGAAGCTGCGGTCGCCGAACCACTTCTGCGACACCTCGCGGTCGAGGCCGTCGGCGCGCTCGGAGCCGAGGATGAACAGGCGGACCATCTTGGGGCTGAGCCGCCACGAGAACGGCTTGGGCCCGTCGTCGATCGACTCGAGCCAGTCGAGCTCGTCGGCGTACTTGACCTCGGCGGGGGCGCGCAGCATGTCGTCGGTCATGTCGGTCTCCTATGCGAGGAAGTTCTTGAGTTCGGTGATGAGCTTGCGGATGTGGCCGGAGATCACGGGCGTGCCCATGTCCTTGAACCGCTGGCGGAACCACGGGTTGACGCTCTGCTGCCCGCCGCTGCTGACGGAGCCGATCGGGATGAACTTGACCCCGGATCGGTGGACTGCCTGGATGCCTTCCAGCAGCGGCTGTGAGCGGTCGAACTCGTAGAAGTCGGAGATCCAGACCATCACCGTGTTGCTCGGGTCGGCGATCTTCGGCCGGGCCATGGCCATGGCGACCGGCCCGTCGTTGCCGCCGCCGAGCCGGGTGCGCAGCAGCACCTCGAACGGGTCGTGCACCCACGGGGTCAGGTCCAGCGCCCGGGTGTCATAGGCGATGAGGTGCACGTCGACCTTCGGCAGCCCGGCGAAGATCGAGGCGAGGATGGTGCAGTTGACCATCGAGTCGACCATCGAGCCGGACTGGTCGACGACGACGACGAGCCGCGCCGGGGTGGTGCGCTTCGCGGTCTGCCGGTAGAAGAGCCGGTCGACGTAGAGCCGCTCGTCGTCGGGGCTCCAGTTGGTCAGGTTCTTCCAGATGGTGCGCTCGAGGTCGAGGTTGCGGTAGACGCGCTTCGGCGGCACCGACCGGTCGATCACGCCGGCGCTGCTCTGCTGCACCTGGGTGCGCAGCACCTCGGCGACCTCGTCGACGAACCGGCGGATCAGCGCCTTGGCGTTGGCGAGGGCGACGCCGGACAGGTTGCTCTTGTCGCGCAGCAGCTGCTCGATGAGCGACATGCTCGGCGTCAGCTGCTTGGCGAGCGCCGGGTTGGCCAGGACCTCCCGCAGGTGCATCCGCTTGACCAGGTCGCCCTCCAGGCCGCCGAGGACCCCGGCGAGGCCACCCGCGTTGGGCTTGCCGCGCAGCTCGCCCGGGCCCATGCCGAGGGCCCGCTCGAACCAGCCGGCGTCGGCCTGCCAGTTGGCCAGCTGGCCGGCGCTCACGTTGCCGCTGCCGGTGGCGAACACGTTGATCAGCAGCTTGGACACCAGGGCCGCGCGGCGGACCTCGTCGCCCTCCGGAAGCTCCCGCGGTGCCCCCTGCTCGCCGTCCCCGCCGGGCGTCATCAGCCCGTCGAACGCGCCGGCGAGATCGGGGTGGCGCTGCACCAGGTTGTCCACGGAGACGCCCGGGTCGAGCAGGGCCGCGGGCAGGCCGATGTCCTCGACGATGGCGACGCTCGCGGTCTCCAGGGCGTGCTGCTCGTCGGTCTGGAAGACGCGGGCCAGCATCCGCCAGTAGAGGACCTGGCGACGGTTCTCATCGCTCATTTGCGCAGCAACCTTCCGGCCCGCTCGCGCAGCACCGCGACCGCGTCGCCGGCCGCCGCGGCCGCCTTGACCACCTTCGGGTCGGTGGGCCCGAGCGCCCAGTCGGTGGTGTGCGCCGCGACGGGCTGCCGCTTGACCATGGTCAGCACCGCGAGCGGCTGCAGCGACCAGCCGCCGTCGTCCCAGCGCAGCAGCCCGATGCAGGCGTGCGAGGCGGCGACGAGCTGCGGGGTCAGCGGCCCGCACGCCGGCAGCCGGCCGGTGTCGACGGTGATCTTCTGGTCGGCGAGCGTGAACGCGCCGTCGGCGGCCGTGTAGCCCTCGACGAGCACCGGCTCGCCGATGCGGGCGGGGTGGCGCTCCAGCGGTGGCACCGGCGGCGCGGTGGCGTCGGCGAGCAGCACCCGGGCGGTGGCGAACGGGTCGGCCGGCGGCCCCGCCTTGGCCAGCGCGTCGCTCCACACGAGGTCGCCGCCGGCCAGCAGCGGCATGTCGGTGACGTCGAGCGTCAGGCGCTCCGCGAGCGCGCCGAGCAGCACCGGGTGCGCGGCGAACAGCCGCCACACGGCGGGGCCGACGATGGTGTCGACCTTCGGCGCGGCGACGCTGGTGCGCACCAGCCGCGGTGCCGCGCCGGGCGCCTCGAGGATGCCGTGGACCTGCACCTGCACGGCGGTGGCGTGCTCGTGGACGTCGGCGCCGAGCAGCAGCAGCCGCCCGGTGACCGGCGCGGCCGGCGTGCCTCGCCCGCCGTCCTGCGCCAGGAGCATCGCGCGGCTCCACAGGTCGCCCCACCGCCGCACCGGCAGCCGGTCCATGGTCGCGATCGGGCTGCACGCGCGCAGCTCGGCGGCGAGCCCGTCGAGCAGGGTCGCCAGGCGCCGCAGCCGCGGCTGGGCCAGGGACGCCTCGATGACCTGCCCGGCGGCGGTGACCAGGTCGTGGTCGACGCCGCGCCAGCCGGTGATGGCCAGCTCCCGCAGCCACGAGCGGCTCCCGGCGAGCAGGTTGCCGGCGGACGCGGCCTCGCCGGTGCCGCCAGGCAGGTTGCCGACGGCCGCCCGGGTGCGCCCGAGCGCCGCGTCGGCCTGGCCGAGCAGGGCGTCGTGGACCGCGCCGAACAGCGCCGACCGGGCACCGGCGAGGGCGAGCAGGTGCTCGTCGGAGACCGACCCGGCGGCGATCTTGTCGACGGCCTCGGCGACCCGGTCGCGCAGTGGGCTGCCGCTGAACGCGTCGGCGAAGCCGGCGAGCGCCGACGGGGACATCCTGGCGAGGCCGTCGGCCAGGGCATGATCGAGGGAGCCGGCCACGTCGAGGGCCTCGGACACGCCCGGCGCGGGGTCGGCGACGAGCGCGCCGAGCTGGGTGGGAAGCATCAGCGGGCCGTCCCGACCGACGGGAACCAGTGCAGCTCCGGCACGGGCAGCGTGGTGTCGGGCAGCTCCAGGTAGGCCAGGTGCCGCAGGAAGCTGCTGAACACGGTCGCCGCCGGGGCCGGCTCGTGGTGTGCGCGCAGGCCGGCGGCGAGGCTGCGGCCCTCTTCGACGTCGATGCGCAGGTAGCGGGCGACGCGGTCGGCGCCATACTGCAGCACCGCCTCGTCGAGCAGCGCCTGCAGGTGCTTGCACGGATAGGACCCGCGCAGCCCGCCGCAGGGCCGGTTGTTGTTGGTGCTGCAGCTCAGGCCGTGGCTGCCGGCCCCGATCGAGGAGACATAGACCCGCTCCACGTCGGAGCCGCTCGACACGACTCCCTGCAACCGCCCGTCGGCCAGCTCGACGAACGGCACCTTGGCCAGCTTGCGGGGCTTCACCGGCGGGATGATGGGCGCTACCGAGCGCCGCTCAACGTCCACGGCCATCGACCTCCAGCGTCGGACTCCTTGACGCCGGTAGTTCTACAGCATCGGTACGACAAAAAATCCAGCGGAGGCATCGCAGCAGCAAGGGATGCCTCCAACACCGTGGAGGCATCCACGGTGACCGATTTACTAGATCACGCTCGCGTGTCCGGCGACCAATCGCCACCCCGAGGCGTCGTCGAAGATCCAGGTGCGGGTGTACCGCATCCGCGCCTCGAAGTCCGCGCCGTTGAACGTGCCCGCGAGCCGGCCGACGAACCACGTGACCCCGGTCCGCCCGTCGACCAGGCAGCGCAGGTCCTCCTCCTGCACCGCGGTCATCGTCTGGGCGCCGGAGCGGTGCAGGCGCAGGTCGTCCTCCTTGCCGTACAGCCGCCCGTCCGGACCGGTGAAGATCAGGCGCTCGTCGATCAGCTCGTCGAGCACCGCCACGTCACTGGCCAGCTGGGCGGCCTGCAGGCGCCGCTCGGCGGCCTGCAGGCGCTCCAGTGCGGCGGGACCGGTCACAGCGTGCGCGCCAGGCGGTCGGCGACCAGGCGGGTGAAGCGGGACGGGTCGGTGAGCTCCCCGCCCTCGGCGAGCAGCGCCACGCCGTACAGCAGCTCCGCCGTCTCGACCAGGCCGGCCTCATCGGCGGGGCCGGCCGCGTGCGCCGAGCGCAGGCCCGTGACCAGGGGGTGCGCCGGGTTCAGCTCCAGGATCCGCTTGGTGCGCGGCATCTCCTGACCCATCGCGCGGTACATCTTCTCCAGGGTGGGGGTGATGTCGTGCGCGTCGCCGACGATGCACGCCGCGGACGTGGTGAGGCGCGAGGACAGCCGGACCTCCTTGACGTCCTCCTGGAGCTTCTCGCCGAGCCAGGTCAGCAGCGGTGCGAACTCCTCCCGCTGCTCCGGCGCCGTCTCGGAGGCGCCGAGGTCGACCTGGCCCTTCGCGATCGACTGCAGCGGCTTGCCGTCGAACTCGGTGATCCGCTCGACCCACACCTCGTCGACGGGATCGGTGAGGATCAGCACCTCGTAGCCCTTGGCCAGGAACGCCTCCATGTGCGGCGAGTGCTCGACCATGGCGCGCGACTCGCCGGTCATGTAGTAGATGTCCTTCTGGTCCTCCTTCATCCGCGACACGTAGTCGCGCAGCGTCGTCAGCTCGCTCGACGCGGTGGACGGCAGCAGGAGCAGGTCCAGCAGCGTGTCGCGGTTGTCGGTGTCGTCGAGCAGGCCCTCCTTGAGCGCCCGGCCGAACTCGTCCCAGAAGCCGCGGTACTTCTCGGCGTCCTTCTCCCGCAGCTCGGACAGCGTCGAGAGGACCTTCTTCACCAGCCGGCGGCGCACCACCTGGATCTGCCGGTCCTGCTGGAGGATCTCGCGGGAGATGTTGAGCGACAGGTCGTGCGCGTCGACGACGCCCTTGACGAACCGCAGGTACTGCGGGGTGAGCGCCTCGCAGTCGTCCATGATGAACACGCGCTTCACGTAGAGCTGCACGCCGCGCTTGCCGTCGCGCATGTACAGGTCGAACGGCGCCCGGGACGGGATGAACAGCAGGGCCTCGTATTCGAACGTGCCCTCGGCCTTCATGTGGATCGTCTCGAGCGGATCGGTCCAGTCGTGCGAGACGTGCTTGTAGAACTCGTGGTATTCCTCGTCGCTGACCTCGCTGCGGGGGCGGGCCCAGAGCGCTTTCATCGAATTCAGCGGCGCTTCCGACCCGTCGAGACGGATGGGCCAGGCGATGAAGTCGGAGTAGCGCTTGACGATCTCGCGGATCTTCCACTCCGCGGAGTAGTCGTGCAGCTGGTCCTCGGCGTCCTCGGGCTTGAGGTGCAGCGTGACCGAGGTGCCCTGGGGCGCGTCGTCGACGGCCTCGATCTGGTACGTGCCCTCACCGGTGGACTCCCAGCGGGTGCCCCCGGTCTCACCGGCCCGCCGGGTCACCAGCGTGACCTTGTCGGCGACCATGAACGTCGAGTAGAACCCGACGCCGAACTGCCCGATCAGCTCCTGCTTCGCGGCGGCGTCCTTCGACTCGCGCATCTTGCGCAGCAGTTCGGCGGTGCCCGACTTCGCGATCGTGCCGATCAGTTCGACGACCTCGTCACGGGACATCCCGATCCCGTTGTCCCGGACCGTCAGGGTCCGGTCCTCGGCCGACACCGCCAGCGAGATGTGCAGGTCGTCGGTGTCGGCCACCAGCTCCTTGTCGATCAGCGACTGGAGCCGGAGCTTGTCCAGAGCATCGGAGGCATTGGAGATCAGTTCCCGCAGGAAGATGTCCTTGTTCGAGTAGATCGAGTGGACCATCAATTGCAGGAGCTGCCGCGTCTCGGCCTGAAACTCCAGCGTTTCGCTGCTCACGTGAAACCCCTTCCGTGAAGATGCCGCAGAAAAGAATACGTGGCTGCTGCGGTACAAAGGTGACCATGCGGCGGTACCTGCTCAGCGTGATCGAACCCAGTGAAGGCGACCCTCCGTCGCCGCAGGAGATGGCGGACATCGCCGCGGACGTGGCGCGGTTCGACCAGGAGCTGCGCGAGGCCGGCGTGTGGGTGTTCTCGGGCGGGCTGTTCCCGCCGGCCACCGCGACCGTGCTGCGCCCGAAGGACGGCGGCGTCCTGGTGAGCGACGGGCCGTTCGTCGAGGGCAAGGAGCACCTGGGCGGCTTCTGCGTCATCGACGTCGAGGACCTCGACGAGGCCCTGGAGTGGGCCGGCAAGGCGATGCGCGCCACCCGGCTGCCGATCGAGGTGCGGCCGTTCCAATGAGGGATCCGGTCGAGCGGGCGTTCCGCGAGCAGTACGGCCGCGCGGTCGCCGTCCTGGTCAGGCTGCTCGGCGACATCGACCTCGCGGAGGAGGCGGTGCAGGAGGCGTTCGCCGCGGCGGTCGAGCACTGGGCGCACGACGGCCCGCCGCCGAGCCCCGCCGGCTGGATCATCACCACCGCCCGCAACCGTGCCGTCGACCGGCTGCGCCGCGAGGCGAAACGCGACGACCGGCACCGCGAGGCGGCCCTGCTCTTCGCCGGCGAGGCACGGGAGGAGCCGCCCGACCGGCTGCGGCTGATCTTCACCTGCTGCCACCCGGCGCTGTCCACCGCCGCGCAGGTGCCGCTCACCCTGCGGTTGCTCGGCGGGCTCAGCACCGCGGAGATCGCGCACGCGCTGCTCGTGCCGGAGGCGACCGTCGCCCAGCGCATCGTCCGCGCGAAGCAGAAGATCCGCGACGCCGGGATCCCGTACCGGGTGCCGCCGACACGGCACCTGCCCGACCGGTTGCAGGCCGTCCTGGCCGTCATCTACCTCATCTTCAACGAGGGGTACGCGGCCAGCTCCGGTCCGCTGCTGATCCGTGACGACCTGTGCGCGGAGGCGATCCGGCTCGGCCGGTTGCTGCACGAGCTGCTGCCCGACGAGCCGGAGGCGACCGGACTGCTCGCGTTGATGCTGCTCACCGAGGCGCGCCGGGCCGCGCGGACCGGACCGGGCGGCGAGCAGGTCCTGCTGCGCGACCAGGACCGCAGCCGCTGGGACGAGCGCCTTGTCGCCGAGGGCCACCGGCTCGTCCGGCAGTGCCTGGACGGCGGCCGCCCCGGCCCCTACCAGCTGCAGGCCGCGATCAACGCCGTGCACACCGACGGCCCGACCACCGATTGGCGGCAGGTGTTGCAGCTGTACGACCAGCTGCTGCACGTGTCACCGACGCCCGTCGTGGCGCTCAACCGAGCGGTCGCCGTCGCCGAGGTGGCCGGTCCGGCCGCCGCCCTGGACCTGGTCGAGGCCCTCGACCTGCCCCGCTACCACGTGTTCCACACCGTGCGGGGTGACCTGCTGCGGCGGTTGGGGCGCGAGCCGGAGGCGCGGGAGGCGTTCCGCCGGGCGGCCGATCTGGCCGGCAACGACGTCCAGCGGTCATACCTTCAGGCACGAAGCTCTTCCGAACGGTGACGAGCGGTGGCACGCTCGAATGGTGAACCACGCAGCCTTGGCCGAGCTCCTCGCGATCTCATTCATGGTCGCCGTCCTCGCCCTCGCGATCGTCGCGGTCCCCGCACCGAAACGCCGTGACGGCGGCGACGCCCGCGGGATGAGCGCCGACCCGCGCGCGTGGCGCGGCAACTTCTACGTCAACCCGGATGATCCCGCGCTGTTCGTCCCGAAGCGCCAGGGCGCCGGCTGGACCCTCAACCTCGCCCACAAATGGACCTGGCGGCTGGTCTGGCTGACGATCGGTTCACTGGTCGCGACCATCGTCCTGCACACCACCCTCGTGCACGACTGACGCCGCCCGTTCCAGGCGGCGGGCCAACGCGAGGAGCTCGGCGCGCAGCGCGTCGGGGCGGCGGACGGTGAAGTCGCAGCCCAGGCCGGCGAGCAGTCCGGCCACCCCGTCGAGGCGCTCGGCGCGGCAGGTGAGCAGGACACCGTCCGGGTGGTCGGTGAGGGTACCGACGACGGGTGGGATGCGGCGGGCGGCGTCGGCGAGCCCGGTGCGCAGCAGCACCTCGACGTCGTGCTGGTAGGGCACCGCCGCGAGCCCGGCGACCACGTGGGCGGCCGGGTCGAAACCCTCCGGCGGGTCGAAGCCCACGTCCAGCGCCGTGATCGAACGGATCCGGTCCAGCCGCAGCGTGCGCGGCTCGCCGCTGCGATGGTCGTGGCCGGCCGTATACCACCGTCCGTTGTGGACCACGACACCGTACGGGTCGAAATCACGCTCCGTGTCGTCGCCGCGCCAGGAGCGGTAGGTCACCCGGACGCGGCGGTGCGCGCGGGCCGCCGCGCCGAGCGCGAGGAGGTGGCCGGCCGGTGGGGGCGCCGCGTCGCGGGCGGGCGCGACGAAGCTGAGCGTCTCGCGGACCGCCCGGACCCGCTCGCGCAGCTGCGCCGGCAGGACCCGCTCGATCTTGGCCAGCGCGAGCGGGGTCGTCACGCCCTGCCGGGCGGCGACGAGCAGGCCGAACACCACGGCGACGGCCTCGTCGTCGGTGAGCATCAGCGGCGGCAGCTTGTAGCCGGGCAGCAGCCGGTAGCCGCCGTGCCGGCCGCGGGTCGCCTGGACCGGCACGCCCAGGTCGGCGAGGGTGCCGGCGTAGCGCCGGACGGTGCGGCCGTCGACGTCGAGGCGTCGGGCCAGCTCAGGGCCGGTCAGGCCGGGCTGCGCCTGCAGCAGCTCCAGCATCGCGAGGACCTTTTCGGTGGACTGCGCCACCTGTTCTGTATATCAGGGCGGAATCGGCCCGGATTCGGTTCTACGGTCGTGGCATGACGAACTTCATCCTGGTGCCGGGCATGTGGCTGGGTGGTTGGGCGTGGGACGCGGTCGCGGACCGGCTCCGGGCGTCCGGCCACGACGTGACGGCGCTCACCCTCGACTCGAGCCCGGGCACGACCCTCGACACCCACATCGAACAGGTGGTCTCCGCGATCGGCGATGCGGAGGATGTCGTACTGGTGGGCCACAGCTACGGCGGGCTCCCCGTGCGCGGCGCGGCGGACCGGGTGCCGCGGCGGGTCGCCCGGGTGATCTATGTGGACAGCGGCCCGGTGCCCGACGGCGTGTCGCAGGCCGACCTGGGCGCACCGGCCACTGTGGAGGAAGGGCTCATCGCGCCGCCGTCCTTCGACCCGGCCGACAACCCGGTGCAGTTCGCCGGCCTCGACGGCATGACGGCGTGGATCCGTGCGCGGGCGGTGCCGCACCCCGCGGCCAGCGCCGAGTCGCCGCTGAAGCTCAACGGTCCCGACCAGCCGCCGACCGATCTGCTGTGCACGACGTTCGCGGCGCGGGACGTACATCGGATGATCGAGCAGAACCATCCGTTCTTCAGCGGGCTGGACCGGCGCGACTACCGCGTCCACGAGCTGCCGACCGGCCACTGGCCGATGTTCAGCCGGCCGGACGACCTCGCGGCGATGCTGCACGACCTGGTGTCGTAGATCCGGCCAGGTTCCCACGGGTTCCGGCCAGCGAGGTGGCAGGAGTGGGCGCCGGCGGTAGGTTCTGGCCATGCTGACGGTGGCGGTGCTGGCCCTCGACGGGGTGATCCCGTTCGACCTGGCCACGCCACTGGAGGTGTTCGGCCGGACGCTGCTGCCGTCGGGCCGGCCCGCCTACCGGGTCGTGGTGTGCTCGCCGGCGCGGTCGGTGTCGGCGGGCGCCTTCCGGGTGTCGGAGCTGTCCGACCTGTCCGTCATGCGGGCGGCGGCGACGGTGATCGTGCCCGGCTGCGCGGACCCCTTCGCGCCCGTGCCGGCCGAGGTGGTGGACGCGCTGCGCGCCGCGGCCGCGGCCGGGACCCGGATCGCCTCGATCTGCTCCGGGGCGTTCGTCCTGGCCGTGGCCGGCCTGCTCGACGGGCTCCGGGCGACCACGCACTGGGTGGCCGCCGCCCAGCTCGCCGCCGCGTACCCGGCGGTCACGGTCGACCCCGGCGTCCTGTACGTCGACAACGGCCAGCTCCTCACGTCGGCCGGCGCGGCCGCCGGGCTCGACCTGTGCCTGCACCTGATCCGCCGCGACCACGGCTCCGCGGTCGCGGCCGGCGCCGCGCGGCTGTCGGTGATGCCGCTGGAGCGGGAGGGCGGGCAGGCGCAGTTCATCGTGCACGACCTGCCGCCGTCCCCGCAGGGCGCCGAGCTGGAGCCGCTGCTGCGCTGGATGCAGGACAACCTCGGCCGGGAGCTGACCCTGGAGCGGCTCGCGGCGCAGGCCGGCATGAGCGTGCGGACGCTCAACCGCCGCTTCCGCGACCAGACCGGCACGACCCCGCTGCAGTGGCTGCACCGGGCCCGGATCCGGCGCGCGCAGCACCTGCTGGAGGCGACCACCGAGCCCGTGGAGCGCATCGCCGGTCAGGTCGGGTTCGGCTCGCCGACCGCATTCCGGGACAGGTTCAAACGCATCATCGGTACTGGTCCGCACGCATATCGGCGGGCGTTCCGGGGCGCGTGAGCCGATTTTTTGTCGGTGGGTGGGTGCAGACTGCAGGCATGGGTCCGGGGAGTCGTGGTCGTAGCCACAAACGTAGACATCGCCAGCAGTCCGTCCACCGCCGCACGCCGCACCGGCGGGCTCCTTCGACCGCGGCCGGTCCACCGGGCCTGTTCGCCGCGGTCGTCGGTGAGGTCGACCCTCTCCTGCGGCGCATCCTCGGCGGCCCGGCGGCGCTCGTCCCCGACGACGACCCGACCGACGCCGAGTTCGCCGGCGCGGCGTTCGTGTCGATGGCCGCGCTCACCATCGGCGACCCGATGGCCCGGGTCACACCCGGCGGCACGCTCGAAGCGGTGCTGCTCTCCGACGTGATCCCCAGCTTCGAGCGGGCGGGCACACCGATGGCGCCGGCGGTCGTGCTCGGCCTGGGCAGCGTCGCGGGCGGCCGGGTCGCGGCCGCCGCCGCGGCGGCCGTCGAGCGCATGGTCGCGGCGGGCGCCCACCGCCCCGTGTGGTCGCCGGAGCTGGCCGGTCCGCTGCGCGCGGGCGGCTGCCACCGCCTCGTCGCCGCCGACGGCACGCCCGTCGGGCTCGGCTTCTCCGTCGCCCGCGCCGGCTGGACCCGCTCCGTCGAGTGCTACCTGGACCGCACCGACGGCCGGCTCATCCGCACGTATCTGACGTTTCTCGTCGGTGTCGGCTCGCCCGCCCACGAGCAGCAGCTCGGCGTCCGCCGCCACCTGCACGAGGCGATCCGCGCCGTCCGCGAGGACGTGCCGGCGACCGGTTTCCGCGCCCTGGTGGAGGACGCGCTGGAGCGCAGCGACGCGCACGACCGGCACCGGCCGACGCCGCTGATCGACCCGTTCGTCTTCGCCGGCGACCATCTCCCCTCGCCGATCGACGACGCGCCGGTGAGCCCGCTGACCCGCACCGTGACGCCGCTGCTGCGGGCGTGGATGCGCAGCCTGCCGCGCGAGGTCCGCAGGTTGCAATGACCGGCGACACTGGCATTCGCGCCGACGAGCGGCGGGTGAGGATCGCGGCAGTGGACGACTTGCAGGGCAGCGCGGCGACGGTGGGCACCATGCCGGAGCTCGCGAGCCTCCTGCGCGACCTGCGCCGCCGGCAGTCCCGCCGCACCGGCCGCCCACCGCTGACCTACCGGCAGCTCGCCGCCCGCACCGGCTGGTCGCACGGGATCATCGGCGAGTATCTCGCCGGCCGGGTCCTGCCGCCGACCGACCGCTTCGACGTGCTCGTCCGGCTGCTCGGCGCCGCCGCGGCCGAGCAGGCCGCGCTCGCCTCCGCCCGGGACCGGGTCGAGGAGCAGCGCGCCGCCGAGCACACCGAGCAGCGGCCCCGCGACCGGTCCGGGGTCGCGCCGCGGCAGCTGCCCGCCGACCTGACGACGTTCGCCGGCCGCACCTGGCAGCTGGCCCTGCTCGACCGGCTCACCGCCGACCGGCGCCCGATCCTGGTGTCCGGCACCGCGGGCGTCGGCAAGACCGCCCTCGCCGTGCACTGGGCGCACCAGGCCGCCGGGGTGTTCCCCGACGGGCAGCTGTTCCTCGACCTGCGCGGGTTCGGCCCGAGCAGCCGCGACCCGGTCGCCCCGGCCGACGCGCTCGGCGTGGCGCTCGGCCTGCTCGGCGTCCCGCCCGCCGGGGTCCCCGCCGAGCCGGAGGCCCGCGCCGGCATGTATCGCGGCCTCCTGCACGACAAGCGGATGCTGATCGTGCTCGACAACGCAGCGACCGCCGAGCAGGTCCGCCCGCTGCTGCCCGGCAGCGGGGCCAGCCTCGTGCTGGTCACCAGCCGCGTCCACCTGCCGGCCCTCGTCACCGACGACGGCGCCCGCCCGCTGACGCTCGACCTGCTCGACGCCGCCGACGCCCGGACGCTGCTCGCCGGCCGCATCGGCGCCGCACGCACCGACCGCGAGCCCGAGGCGGTCGACAGCATCGTCGCCGCGTGCGCCCGGCTGCCGCTGGCCCTGTCCGTCGTCGCCGCCCGCGCCGCCCTGCACCCCGATTTCAGCCTCGCGGCGATCGCGGCCGAGCTGTCCAGCGCCCACGGCCGCCTCGACGCGCTGCGCTCCGACGACCCGAAGGCCGACGTTGAGACCGTGTTCTCGTGGTCGTATCAGCGACTGACCGCGCCTACGCAGCGGCTGTTCCGCCTGGGTGGCCTGCACCCGAGCCCCGAGCTGGGCCTGCCGGCCGCGGCCGCCCTGTCCGGGCTGCCCGTCGCCGAGGTCCGCCCGCTGCTGGCCGAGCTCGTCCGCGCCCAGCTCGTCATCGAGCCGCGCCCCGGCCGGTTCAGCATGCACGACCTGCTGTGCGCCTACGCGTCGGGTCTCGCCGACCGGGTCGAGCCGGCCGCCGAGCGCGCCGCCGCCCGCCGCCGGCTCATCGAGCATTACACGAGGGCGGCCACCAGCGCCGCGATGACCCTCAACCCGTCCCGCCATCCAGCGGGTGTGCAGGACTTCGACCCTCCCGCGCGGCCGGGCCCGGCCGGCACCGGCGCGGCGCCGGCGCGCCACGACCACGCGCCCGCTGACCTGCCCGCCGACGAGGCGGCGGCCGCGGAGTGGTTCGCGGTGCACCGGCGGGCACTCATCGGGGCCCTGCAGCTCGCCGTCGTCTGTGGACTGGACCGGCAGGCGTGGCGGCTGGCCTGGGCGATGGCCGATCACCTGGACCGGGGCGGGCACTGGGGTGACTGGATCGCGACGCAGCGGGCCGCGGTCGGCGCGGCCGAGCGGCTCGGTGACACGGCGGCGCTCGCCCTGGCGCACCGCAGCCTGTCGGGCGGATACATCCGCAGCGGCCGGCACGACGAGGCGCGCCGGCACCTGCGGGTGGCGTTCGACCTGTTCGTCGAGCTGGCCGACCACGCGGGGGCGGCCAGGTGCCAGCACGCGCTGGGGTGGCTGCTGGAGACGCAGGACCGGTTCGCCGAGGCGGTCGCTCACGACGAGCGGGCGCTGGACCTGTTCCGGCTGGCCGACGACCCGGTCGGTCAGGCGCGGGCGCTCAACTCGGCCGGTTGGCACCATGCCCGCCTGGGGCACCACGAGCTGGCCCTCGCCTGCTGCGAGGAGGCACTCGAGCTGCAGCGGGGGCTCGGCGACGCGGCCGGGGTCGCGGCCACCCTCGACAGCCTCGGCTATGTCCACCACCGGCTGGGCGAGCACGATCAGGCGATCGCGCGGTATCAGGACGCGTTGCTGCGATACGTGGAGCAGGGTGACCGTTTCAACGAGGCCGACACGTCGGTCCGGCTCGGCGACACGTGGGCCGCCGCCGGGCGGTGGGACGAGGCGCGGCAGGCGTGGCTGCGCGCGGCGGAGACGCTGGAGCTGCTCGCCCACCCGAAGGCGGCCGAGGTGAGGACCCGGCTCGACGACCTCGCCGACGCGCGCCGCAAGCGGACGCCGCCCGCCATGCGGGCACCGGTGCCCGCCACGGCCCTGCCCGAGCTGCCACCGCCGAAGCCCCGCCGACCGGCGGCGTTACGGACGTCAGAACCCGCCACCACCTGACGGCGCCGCGACCGCCAGGACGACGATCACCACGAACGCGCCGCAGGTAGCGGCGGACCCCCCGGGTGAGCCCACCCAACCAGAACACCCGCAGCGGATCTTGCCCGATCGGCGCCCCGCGCCGCGGCGATCCTGGACACCGTTGGACAGCGGTCCGGGGCGGCGCGCCTGGTCGGCCTGGCGTGGGAGCGGCCCGGCGTGGGAGCGGCCCGGCGTGGGAGCGGCCCGGCGTGGGAGCGGCCCGGCGTGGGAGCGGCCCGGCGTGGGAGGCGGCCCGGGACGGCGCGCCTGGTCCGGCGTGGGAGCGGCCCGGCGTGGGACCGGCCCGGCGTGGGAGCGGCCCGGCGTGGGAGCGGCCCGGCGTGGGAGCAGCCCGGCGTGGGAGCAGCCCGGCGTGCGAGCGGCCCGGCGTGCGAGCGGCCCGGGACGGCATTGGGAGCGGCCGACGGTAGCGTCTTGGATGGCGCATCCGACGCGGGGCACGGTGGCGAGCGCGGCGGCACGCAGCCCATCGGGGCGCTGCGCCCGTGCAGTGACCGAATACCAGCGCGCGAGGGCAGCCACGACAACACGCCGGGCAGGCGGGTGCAACGCGACGGAGCCGTCGCGGCCGGGCGGTGCGGGAATGCGGAGCGGGCCCGACTGCGTTGTCGGGCCCGCTCCTTCCCCATTCCCGCGAACGAAGATCCGGTGCACTGCGGCGTGGACGACACCCGGTGCGCCAGAGCGACGACTACCGGCGCGCTACGACCACAGCGCCGGGACGTTCGGTGGCTCCCAGCCGACCTGCGAGGTGTGTCCTTGCAGGCAGCGGTAGGACCGGCCGCCGTAGGTGACGGTCGCGCCGGTCGCGTAGACGGTGTTCGGCGCCCACGTGCCGTCCTGCGGCGGGGTCGTCGTGGCCGTCGCGGTGGGCCCCGGGCCGCCACCCGAGGTGACCAGGGTCAGCCCGTACGCCTGCAGGATCTCGTTGACGGGCTGGTAGTACATCGTGCCGCCGGAGGTGCAGTTGCCCGAGCCGCCGGATGTCACGCCCTGGGCCTGGGTGCCGGAGAGCCATGAGCCTCCGGAGTCGCCGGGTTCGGCGCACGCGTTGGAGCGCACGAGTCCGGTGACGGTGCCCTGGGAGTACGTGACCGACGCGTTCTTCTGCTGGATGGTGCCGCAGCGCCAGCCCGTGGTGGAGCCGGAGCGGCACACGGACGCGCCGACGGCCGCCTCGGTCGAGCCGGCGACGGCGACCGTGCCGCCGCTGTAGTTGTTCACCAGGCCGCGCGGGGTGTTGCCGGCGTCGACCTGGACCCAGGAGTAGTCGTTGCCGGGGAAGCTGGACCCGCGGAACGTCCCGCTCGGCTGGGTGGTGCGGGCGCCGGTGGTGCCGCAGTGACCGGCCGAGACGAAGCCGCCGTTGACGGAGAAGCCGATCGAGCACCGGGTGCCGCTGCCGATGTAGTACGCGTTGCCGCCGACCACGTCGATGTACGGCTTCGGGTCCTCGTCGGTCGCCTCGACCCGGACGGCGGCGGGGTCGACGGCGGCCGCCGCGAGGAAGCCCGACGCGCCGGATCCGAGGACGACGACGGTGTTGGCGCGCAGGTCGGCGTACCAGCCCTTGACGCTGCCCGGCGCCGCGGCGGCGTGCCGGTCGAGCCGGGCGACGACATCGTTGAGCTGGGCCTCGCTGCGGCTGACGAGGACGGGGGTGGCGCCGAGGTTGCGCACCGCCTTCTGCTGCGCGAGGTCGGTGACGCCGACCTCGACTGAGCGGCCGTCCGCGGTGACCCAGGTGCCCCCGTACCCGGCGCCGAGGGTCTTGCGCAGCACCTGCTGGGTGGTCGCGGCGCGGCTGTCGAGGGTGAGCCGGTCGCGGGCCTGCGCGGGGGTGAGGTGCAGGTCGCGCTGCATGGCGCTGAAGACGGCGGGGGCCACGCCGGGCGGGGGCGCGGCCGCCGTGTCGGCGGCGGCGAGGGCGTTGTGGGTGAGTACGCCGGTCGTGACCAGGGCGGCGGTCACGGTGACGGACAGCACCAGGGCAGTTCTGCGCATCGCAGTTCCTTCCCGGAGGGAGCGACGGACAGCGTGGGGGTGGTGGCCGGCACCGGGGCGGGGGAGGCTCCCGGCACCCCGATGCCGGAGACTGTGGGAAGTGCGCAACTGGCGCGTTAACTCCAGTTACCGTCGTTGTTGCGTGAACGCTAGGACTCGTACAGGCGGCTGTCAATACGCAAGTGATGTGGGAAGGTGGCGCGGTGACGGAGGACGAGTCGCTCGGCGCGCGCATCAGGCGGCTGCGCCTCGAACGCGGGCTGACCCAGCGGGAGCTGGCCGAGCCGCGGTACACCCGCGCGTTCCTGGCGGCGATCGAGGCGGGCGTCCGCGTCCCGAACGCTGAGACGCTCGCCCATGTCGCGGGCACGCTCGGCGTCGACCCCGACGACCTGCGCCACGGACGCCCCGCCGACGCCGCCACCACCCTCGCCGGCGTGCTCGCCGAGGCGCGCCGCGAGCTGTCGCGCGGCCGGACGGCCGAGGCGGCGGCGAAGGCGGCCGACGTCGAGCGGCTGGCCCGCCGGTACGCGCTGCCGGAGCTGCAGTGCCGGGCCGTGCACCTGTCCGGGGACGTCGCCCTGCACACCGGTGACGTGGGGGCCGCGCTGGGGCGGTACACGACGGCGAAAACACTGCTCGACGCCGAGCAGGTGACGCTGCGTGCCGCCGTGGTGGCCAGAGAGGCGTACTGCCTGCAGATCACCGGTGCGACCGGCGAGGCGATCACGCTGCTGGAGACCGAGCTGCGTGGCGTGCGCGCCGCGACCGACCCCGATCCCGACGCGCAGATCCGGTTGACCAGCGCGCTGGTGTACACGTTTCTCGAGCTCGACTGGCGCGAGCGAGCCCGCCGGCTGGAACGCGAGGCGCTGCCGCTGCTGCCGAGGGTGCGCAACCGCGAGTGGCTGGCCCAGTTCAGCGTCACGGTCGCCCAGCTGCGCCGCGATCACGACCTCGCCGACACCGAGCGGCTGCTCGGCGAGGCCCTAGCCATCTACACCGACCTCGGCCTGACCAGGGAGATCGGCATCTGTCAGTGGGCGCACGGGTACGTGCTGCGCCGCGTCGGACGCGTCGGCGAGGCCGCCGAACGGTTCGAGCGGGCCCGCGCGATCCTGCTCGAGGTCGGCGCCGTGCAGGACGTGGCCGGCGCCACCCTCGAGCTGGCCGAGGCCCGCCGCCTCGCCGGCGACCTGGACGAGGCGGAGCGGCTCGCCACCGAGGCAGCCGGCATCTGCCACCGCACGCAGCACCAGGAGTGCATGGCCGAGGCGGACCGCCTCCTCGGCCGGATCGCCGGCACCCGCACTCCCGGCGACCCGATCGCCGATCAACTCCTCAGCAGGGCCGCCGACCGTTACGAGGAGTCAGGGCTCACTGCCGAACTCGTGACGACGAGCCGTCTGCTGGGCGAGCAACGGCGGGCGGGCGGTAACGTCGAGGGCGCGGCGGAGAGCTTCCGGCGAGGGCTTCTCGCCGCCGCGGGCCTGCCCGGGCTGCTGGTGACGCCCTGTGAGTGACGACATCGGCGCACGGATCCTGGCCCTGCGCACCGGAAAGGGTCTGACCCAGCGCGACCTCGCCGAGCCCAACTACACCGCCGCCTATGTCTCCTCCGTCGAGAACGGTCACCGCGTCCCGTCCAGCGACGCCCTGGCCCACTTCGCCGCCCGCCTGTCCGTCGACGTCACCCAGCTCACCACCGGCCGTCACCCCGGCGACGCGCTCTGCGTCGAGATCGACCTGCTGCAGGAGCGACAGCCTTCGCGCTGGTACGAGCACCGCGCCACCGACCCGTCCGAACCCCCGACCCGCAGGGCGGCGGCCGAAGTCGTCCTCGGCCGGCGGTCCCTGGCGGCCGCCGCACCTGACGACGCCGCCGCCCACTTCGAGCGTGCCCGCCGCCTCATCCCACCGACCCTTGCCCACCTACGGACCCCGGCCGTCGCCGGGCTCGCCCTGTGCGCCCGGCAGCAGGGTGACCCGGGGTATGCCGCGTACCTGCTGACCGACCACCGGGACGAGCTGCACCGCGCCGGCCTGCCGGACCCCGCGTCGATGCTGGCCGTCCACGCCGTGCTCGCGGTGTGCCAGCACGACCTGGGCGAGGACGCCACGGCGGCGGCGGAAGCGGCGCTGTCCCTGGCCGGCGCGGCGGGCGGCGTGTTCGAGGCGCACCTCGCCATGGCGCGGGCCCTCGCCGCGTCGAGCCATCTGCCGGAGGCCCGGGCGGCGCTGGCCGCGGCGTCGGCCGCCGCGCTGGAGTCGTGGCTGGCGGACGAGATCGCCGGGGCGCACCGGATCCGGGGCCGGGCGCGGCTCGCGGTGGGCGACCTGGCCGGGGCGCTCAGCGATCTGACGGCGGCGAGGAGGCGTTCGGCGGGGCCGGCCGCGCTGGATGCGGTGGTCGATCTGGCGGAGGTGCATCGCGCGCTGGGGGATCCGGCGACGGCCCGGGCGCTGCTGTCCGAAGTGGATGGTCCGGCCGGCGCCGGCGGCCGCCGTGGTGCGGCGCCGCGGTCTGGCGGTGCGGCGTCGCCGTCTAGTGCTGCGGCGTCGCCGTCTAGTGCTGCGGCGGCGCCGTCTAGTGCTGCGGCGTCGCCGTCTAGTGGTGCGGCGTCGCCGTCTAGTGGTGCGGCGTCGCCGTCTAGTGGTGCGGCGTCGCCGTCTAGTGGTGCGGCGTCGCGGCCTGGCGGGGGCGCTTCGCTGTCTGGTGGGGGCGCTTCGCCGGGCGACCGGGCCGGTGGGTCGCCGGGGGACGTGCGCCGGGCCCGTGCCCATCGCGTGCATGCGCTGCTCAGCCAGGACGCCGGCGATCACGAGGCGGCGGAGCGGCACCTGCGCGCCGCGATCGCCATTCACCGCCGGACGGGGCCGCGGCGGGAGCTGGCCCAGCTCAGCCTCGACCTGGCCGACCTGCTGACGGCGATGCACCGCCCCGAGGACGCGCTGACCGTGCTCGCCGACGGCCTGACCGCCGTCGACCGCCACGCCGGCTGACCCGCGCGGCGTGGCGCGACCGGCAGCAGCCGCCTGCCGCACCATGACCACGCGCCACAACCACGCGACGCGGCACGGCACGCCGCGGGGCCTGCCGCTCGGCTTCAGTCGGCGAGGCGCGCCGGGAACCCGCCCGTGGCGACCGGCCCCCACGACTCGATGGTGATGCGCAGCAGCGACTTGCCCTGCTGGCGCATCGCTTCGCGGTACTCGTCCCAGTCCGGATGCTCGCCGGAGATGCAGCGGAAGTACTCGACCAGCGGCTCCAGCGCCTCCGGCAGGTCGAGCACCTCGGCGACCCCGTCCACCTGGACCCAGGGGCCGTTCCACTCGTCGGAGAGCACGACGACCGAGACGCGGCTGTCGCGGCGGGCGTTGCGGATCTTGGCGCGCTCCGGGTACGTGGAGATGACGATCCTGCCCTCGGCGTCGACGCCGCTGGTGACCGGGGAGGCCTGCGGGCGGCCGTCGGCGCGGGTGGTGATCACCAGCGCCCGGTGCCGGGTGGAGAGGAACTCGAGCAGTTCGGAGCGGCTCACGGTGGTGTTCGTCGCGATGGTACGACCCATGCCTCAACCCTAGTCGCAGCAAGGGTTGAAGGATTTCCGAACTGTGGCAAGGTCGATTCGTGACCTCCGACGCACCCGGCTGGGAAGCCATCGACGCCGCGCTCGACCGCCTCTATCCCGGCGTCGAGCCGAAGCACTACGCCACGCTGGTGAAATGGTCGCTCGGCGGCCCCGACCCGCTGGACGGCATCAGCTTCTACGCCCGCGAGTCGCCGGTGCCGCACTGGCACATCGTCAGTTACGGCATGAGCGAGCTGTACTCGGCGCCGAACCCCGACGCGGAGTGGTCCGGCTGGGGCTACGAGTTCACGTTCAGGGTGCGCCGGAACCCGGGCGACACCGAGCCGCCCGTGTGGGCCGCCAACCTCCTGCAGAACCTCGCCCGCTACAACTTCGGCAGTGGCAACGGTTTCGCGCCGTACCATCAAATGGACCTCAACGGCCCGATCGCCTTGGACTACCGGACGCTGATCCGCGCCGTGGCGTTCGTCGAGGACCCGGAGCTCGGCGTCATCAACACGCCGTTCGGCAAGGTCCGGTTCCTGCAGATCTTCGGCCTGACCCTCGACGAGTACGCGGCCACCCAGGCCTGGAACGTCGAGGCGGTGCTCGGGCTCGCCGCGGGCCACGCCCCGCTGTTCGTCACCGACCTGGGTCGCGGCTCGTTCACCGACATCCCCGCGTTCGCCGAGAAGGTCGCCGCCGGCCGTCGCCGCGACGGCTCGTCCACCGGCAGTCTCGCCGTGGCCGAGTTCGCCTGGATGTCCGACGGCGACGGGTACCGCCTGATCGTCGGCGCCCACGCGGTCGAGCGCATCGCCGCGATCCTGCGTGGCCGCCTGCGATTCGGGCGCACCCTCGTCGTCGACGGGCCCGACAGCAGCGTCGAGTTCTCGTCCGGCAGTTTCGGCCTCGGTACCGACGAAAGCTCCGGCGTGCTCAAGATCGTCCTGACGGACGAGGCCCTGGATCACCTGACCGGTGTCCTGGTCCCGCTGGCCGGCGTGTCACCCGTGCCGGAGGCCCCCGGCCTCATCGTCGACGTCCGCCCCACCCTGATCCGCGACGGCGACGGCAACGTGGTCGAACGCATCGGCTGACCCCAGCGACCGGCCGGAAAATGCACGAGCGGAAGAACGCTCAGGCGGACCGGTCCATCGCTTCCGCGACCCGCCGCGCAGCGTCGCCGCCGTCCGCGAGCAGGTCGGCGCGGACCCCCGCGACGTCCTCCGCGCTGCGGTTCTGGCTCAGCTTCCACTTCGCCTCGATCCTCGTGATGGCGATCTCGATGCCGACGATGGCGCGGAGCTGGCCCTCGATGAAGGCGGGTGGCGCGTCGTCGACCGACCACGGCGCCGCGCGCCCGCGCTCGTGGCGGTCGGTGAGGCGGCGGACCAGGTCCTCCTTCCACGCCGGGTCGTCGTGGGCGACGAGCGTGCCGTAGACGTGCGCGGTGATGTAGTTCCACGTCGGCACGACCCGGCCGTGTTCGCGTTTCGTGGCGTACGCCGAGGGGGACACGTACGCGTCGGGGCCGCGCACGATCGTCAGCGCCTCGCGGCCGGCGTGCCGCCACTGGGTGTTGTTGCGGGCGACGTGCCCGGTGAGGGTGCCCGCGGACGGGTCGAACAGCAGCGGCAGTGTGGTCGCGACCATCCCGTTGCCGTCCCAGGTGACCAGGTCGCACGCCGCCGCCCGGGACAGCAGCTCGTGGACGGCGGCGTCGGAGGGGGCGGCGAAGTGCTTCGGCACGTACATGAGCGACAAGCCTAACGAGGCACGAATGCGCCGTGCGCAGGTCGCACCTGGCGAGGCACGAGCGCGCCGTGCGCAGGTCGCATACCCGGCCGCGCTTCGCGCGACTCCGGGGTCATGCCGGGTCCGGACAGGCGGACGCCCCGGGGGAGGGCCCCGGGGCGTCCACTCGCTCAACTACTGGTCGGTCCGGCCGTCAGGAGACGTGCGTCCACCAGGACCAGGTGCCCGAGTTCGGTGCGGACTGCACCCGGTGCCAGACCTGGCCGTCGCCACCGACCGCGAAGACCTCCATGACACCGTCGGCGCGGGTGAACGCGGTCGGCTCGCTGAAGATGAGCCCACCGAGGTTGGTCCAGCCGGACCACTGGCTCGGGTCCGCCGGGTCGGTCTGCACCTGCGAGTACAGGTTGCTGTCCGTGCCGCGCATGAAGACCGCGACGGTGCCGTCGGCGTTCTGCGCGACCTCGATGTTCGAGGCGTACATCGGCGTGCCGAGCGGAGCCCACCAGGCGAACGTGCCGTCGGCGTTCTGCAGCCGGTACCAGATCGCGTGGTTGCCGCCGATGGCGAAGACCGTGATCCGGCCGTTGGCGTTCAGCACGGCGGTCGGGTCGCTGAAGATGAGACCGCTCAGGTTGGTCCACGGGCCCCAGGTGCCGTTGGCGGCCTGGATGCTGGTGTACAGGTTGTTGTCGCCGCCACGGGCGAAGATCTGCGCCAGGCCGTCGCTGTTGGTGATGATCGGCCCGCGCATCGCGCCGGCGGTGCCGGGAGCGGCGGCCGCGGTCGTGATGGTGGTGGAGGCGGCGGTGCTGTAGACCGTCGGGCTGGCGTAGGCGACGACCGTCACCGTGTACTGCGTGCCCGGCGTCATGCCGGTGATCGCGCAGGTGGTGGCCGGAGCGACCGCCGTGCAGCTCAGGGTGCCGGCGCTGGCCGCCCCCGCGTTGGCGTTGGCGCTGCCGCCGGAGTTGTTGCTGCCGGAGTTGTTGCTGCTGCCCGCGCCGGCGCCGGCGGCGGCGGCCGGGGTCGCGGTGACCGTGTAGTAGACGACGGCGGCACCGTTGATCGGGGCGGCGGGCGTCCAGCTGATGGTGGCCGACGTCGAGGTGATGTCGTCCTGTGCCGGCGGCGTGACGGTCGGCGGGTCCGGCTTCGGCACGACGGCCGGGATGACGGTCGTGGGCGCCGAGGCGGTCGCGGCGGACGCCGTGCCGCTGCTGTTGATCGACGCCACCGTGGTGGTGTACGTGACGCCGTTGGTCAGCCCGGTGATCGTGCAGGTCAGGCCGGTGGTGACGCAGGCCTTGGTGACACCGCCGCCGGTCGCGACCGCCCGGTACTTGGCGATGGTGCCCGACGCGGGCGCGGACCACGTCAGCGTGGCCTCGGTGTCGCCACCGGCCGCCACGACGTTGGTCGGCGCGTTCGTGCTGCCCAGGATGTTGATCTCGTTGGACTCCGCGGCGGTCGAGCTGAGACCGCTCTTGGCCGCGGTGACCTTGAACTTGTACACGGCGCCGGCGACCAGGACCGTGCCGCCGCACTGCACGGCGTTCGAGCCGGCGGCCACGGTGCAGGTGGTGGTCGGGTCAGCGACGTCGTTCTTGTACGCGGCGACCGTGTAGGTGACGCCCTCGGTGGTGGAGGGGGTCCAGGACACGGTGGGGACACCGGCGCCGGTGGTGCTGGCCACGACGTTGGTGGGGGCCGCAGGGGCGACACCCGGCGTCACGGTGCTGCTGGGGCTGCTGGCCGCGGACACCGCCGAGTTCGGGCCGTTCGCGACGACCGTGAAGGTGTAGGGCAGGCCGTCGGTCAGACCAGTGATCTTGCAGGTGTACACCGAACCGCTCGTGCTGGTGCAGGTCTTGTCCGTGGGGTTCGCGCCCAGGATCGCGGTCGCGGTGAAGTTGTTGACGGTCGTGCCGGTGTTGTTGCCAGGGATCCAGCTGACCTCGACCTCGCCGCTGACGCCGGTGGGCGTGGCGTTCACGGTGCCGGGCGCCGTCAGCGCGGCGGGCGTACCGGGGCTGCCGACGACGTTCGCCACGGCGAGCGCGAGATCGGCGGTGTTGCTGAGGTTGCGGGCCTTGGTGGTCACCGTGTACGCGGTGCCGGCGACCAGGTTCGGGATGTAGCAGGTCGCCCCCGGGTCCGCGTTGCCGCCGGTCACGCTGACGGTGCAGCTCGAATCCGCGTCGGAGTCGGCGTCCGGGCCGTCCGCGTAGGCGACGAAGCTTCCGACGTCAGCCGCGGCCGTGCCGCTCGGCGTGGTGTTGGTGAACACCACCTTCAGCGACAACGGCGCGGCCGTGACCGTCGCGTCGTAGGCGGTGAGATCCGCGGCCGACGCCGGCTGGGCGACCAACAGGGAGCCCGCCGTCATTGTCAAAACAGCCGCCGAGCCGAGCAGGCCGCGTCTGGGCCCTGCCCGGCGGTCGCGCGGTTTGCTCACGTGATTCATTGCGTCCAACCCCCCGTTGCGAGGCGCCAGCACCGGTGCCGACGCGCCATCACCTAGCAATGTATGGCGGTCCTGTACTTTTCGGAGCAAATTGGGTAATAAGGCTTTTCGACAGGTGGCGAGCACGCTCGCCGTGCTAGTGACGATCCGACTCGGTGCGGCCGGATCCGGCCTCGGGCACCCACCGGGCGCGTTCCCGGCGGTCTGCTTCCCTTGCGGGGCAAGGGAAGCAGACCGTTCAGGCGGTGACCCGGCGGACCACGCGCAGCAGGTACTCGTCGCGGTCGAGGGGGTTGTGGTCGGTGCGCGACCGGCTCGGCGGCGCGCCCGTCACCGGCTCGTACCGGTCGAACGCGGACTCCAGCACGCCCTCGCCGCGGGTCAGGCCGGGCAGCCGGACCTGCAGCTCGTGCACCCGGGCGGCGGGGATGTCGCCGTCGAGCACGCACACCGTGCCCCGCGTGTCCGTGGTCCTCGGCACGGCCTGCAGCCGCGACAGCACCGGCAGCAGCGCGCCGAGCTGGTCGGCGGGCGCCTCCAGGCGGAAGCGGTGCACGGGCTCGTGCACCACGGTGCCGGCCCGCCGCAGCGCGGTCATGAGCACCAGCGGCGTGAGGCTGCGGAAGTCGTACCCGGTGCTCGACATGCTCTTGTCGAACTGCTGATGGGCATGGCTCTGCCGGGGCCAGTAGCCGGACCGGGTCATCGTCACCGTGCAGTCCTCGACCTGCCAGCCGTGCAGGCCCTGGCGCAGGGTCGCGGTCACGGTGTCCTGCACGGCGGCGAAGAACGCGGCCGGCATCGCGCCCGCCTCGACCTCGAGCCGGAACGCGGTCCCGGCGCCGGCCGGGGCCGGCTCGACCCGCAGCCCGATCGTCGCGAGGAAGGGGTTGCCGTCCTTCTCGCCGACCTCGACGGCCTCGCCGGTGCCGGCCGGGCGCTCGACGCAGATCGTCGTGGTGTCGCGGAACGTGACCTCGAGGCCGTACTCCTCGGCCAGGGTCGCCTGGATGACCTCCTTCTGCACCTCGCCGTAGAGCGACACCGACGTCTCGCGCCGGACGTCGTCGTGCCGGACGTCGATGAGCGGGTCCTGCTCGGCGAGCTGGGTGAGCGCCGCGTACAGCGCACCCCGCGCGCCGGGCCGGACCGCCTCGACGACCGCCTCCAGGCTCGGCGGCGCGAAGTGGTGCGCGGGGGTCCGCCGGCCGGGCAGGCCGACCGCGTCGCCGATACGGACCCCGTTCAGGCCCCAGAGCTTGCCGATCCGGCCGGCCGGCAGGGCCGCCGACTCGGCGGCGCCGCCCCCGTCGAACACCGCGATGCCGGTCACCTTCGCCTCGCCGCCGGGCAGGCTGACCCGCTCCCGGATGCGAACGGTGCCGCTGAACATCCGTACGTACGCGACCTTCTCCCCGGCCGGTCCGCGCTCCACCTTGAAGACGGTGCCGGACGCCGGTGCCCCGGCGTCGCCGGCGGCGGCCGGCAGGAACGCGGCGATGCCGGCCGTCAGCGCGGCGAGCCCGGCGCCGGTGATGGCCGAGCCGAAGTAGACCGGGTGCACCAGCGCCCGGGCCGTCTGCGCGGCGAGCACCTCGCGGACCCGCGCCGGGGCCACCGTGGCGCCGTCCACGAACGCGGCGAGCAGCGCCTCGTCGTGCTCGGCGAGCACGTCGAGGCCGGGCGGCGCGGCGGTGAAGCCGGCGGCGCGGGTGCCGAGCCCGGCCGGGGCGCCCATCGGCACCAGCGCCGGGGTGAGCCGGTCGGCGAGCTCGCGCAGGATGCCGTCGCCGCGCGCGCCGGCGCGGTCGATCTTGTTCACGAAGACGATCGTCGGGATCCGCAGCCGGCGCAGGGTCCGCATGAGGATCCGGGTCTGCGCCTGCACGCCCTCGACGGCCGACACGACGAGCACCGCGCCGTCGAGCACGCCGAGGACCCGCTCCACCTCGGCGATGAAGTCCGGGTGGCCGGGGGTGTCGATGAGGTTGACAGTGACGTCGCCGACCGTGAACGACACGACGGCCGACTTGATGGTGATGCCGCGCCGGCGCTCCAGCGCGAGAGTGTCGGTCTGGGTGCTGCCGTCGTCGACGGAGCCGGGCTCGTCGATGACGCCGGCGGCGTGCAGCAGCCGCTCGGTGAGGCTGGTCTTACCGGCGTCGACGTGCGCCAGGATGCCGAGATTCAGGATGCGCAAGGGGCGTCAGGTCCTCGAGATAGACAGTGATGGCCATCTGGGTGAACACAGACGCAGCTCGCATCCCTGGCTCCTCGGTGAGCGGACAAGACCCTTCCAGCGAAACAGAGGGCGGACGGGCCCGCAACCGCAATAGCGTTACGGCAGCCGCCAGCGCTGGCTCGCGCCGCCCGTGCACGCGGCGAGGTACGCCTCCCCGCCCCGGCCGGTCAGGCACTGCCGCAGCGAACGGGCGACCAGCGTGCCCCGGGTGGCGTCCCATCGCTGGGCCGGGCCGCCGGTGCAGCGGACGAGGATCAGGCGGTACGCGGCCGGCTGCAGGCAGCGCCCGGCGGTGCGCAGGGTGCCGTCGGCGGGCGCGGTCCACAGCTGGGTGGTGCTTCCGGTGCAGCGGTGCAGCTGTACGGCGCTGGCGCGGGCGTCCAGGCACAGGCCGGCCGGGCCGATGACCGCGCCGCCGGCGGGCGCGGTGGCGGCCTGGGTGATGGGTTCGGCGGCGGGCGGAGCGGGTGCGAGCCCCGACAGGGCCGGCGCCGGGATCACGGCGATCTGCAGCCGGCTGGCCTGCGCGGCGGTGACGGGTCCGCCGTCCGGCGGGGACGTGGCGGCGCCGTCGCCGGTCATGAGCGCCAGGCCGGTCGAGGCGAGCGTCAGCGTCATGACCGCCCAGGTCAGCGCGGGGTGCCGCCGCTTGCGGTGCAGGCGCACCACGGTCCTGGCACGCAGGGCGGGCGTCACCGCGGTGGGGGACGGGTCCAGGTGCCGCGGGTGATACGGCAACGACGTGGACCGGGTCGTCGCCGACGCACCGAAGGGGTGTTCGGCGGGCAGTTTCTGGCTGTTTGCGAGGGCACTGACGTACGGGCGGACCAGGGCCGGAGGCATGCACCGAAGGTATCGGCCATCAGTGTGAGCCGATGCTGCGCGGACCGGGTGAAATCCCGAAATCACCCTGTCCCTCACCCGCGCGTTGGAGCGCTTTCACGGCGGCGCCGGGCGCTCACCCTCCCGGACCCGCCGGAAGTGCCGCCGCACAACGCGGCTGGATCGCACCGAACGTCCGTATTTCCACTGGCTGGTCGCCTGCCCCGGAGAAATCGGGGGCGTCCGGACGTAGCGCACGGCTGATTTACACGGTAGAAACAACATCCTGGAGAGAGCGCTCTCACGCCAGCGCCGACGCACACCCGCGAATCTCCTACACCCCTCATGTCCGTGTACCTCACACCCGCCCGCCCGCACGACCGAGAGGACGCACCCGTATGACGATCCAGTCCGAGCATTCCGTGAGGCGGTGGTACAGCCGTCGCAACGCCGGCAGAGCATTCGTGCTCGGCCTGGTGGCGACGACCGCCACCGCGACGATGGGGACGGCGGCCGGCGCGACCCCGTCGCACGGCGGGTCGCAGGACCTGGGCCCCAACGTCACCGTGTTCGACCCGAGCACGCCGGTCAGCGAGATCCAGGCCAAGCTCGACGCGACCTACGCCAAGCAGGTCGACAACGAGATGGGCACCGCCCGCTACGCCTACTACTTCAAGCCCGGCACGTACGGCACGGCCGACCAGCCGCTGCAGTTCAAGGTCGGCTACTACACCGAGATCGCCGGCCTGGGCGCCAACCCCGGCGACGTCGTCATCAACGGCAAGGTCGAGGTGTACAACCGCTGCCTCGAGAACGGCGGCACCAGCAACTGCCTCGCGCTGGTCAACTTCTGGCGCACGCTGTCCAACCTGTCGATCAACGTCAACGGCAAGGGCCAGGACGGCTGCCGCGGCTCGGCCAACTTCTGGGCCGTGTCGCAGGCCGTCTCGCTGCGCCGGCTCAACGTCACCGGCGGCAACCTGTCGCTGATGGACTACTGCACCGCCGGCCCGCAGTACGCCAGCGGCGGCTTCATCGCCGACTCGAAGGCCGGCACGATCGTCAACGGCTCGCAGCAGCAGTGGCTGACCCGCAACAGCGAGGTCGGCTCCTGGTCCAACGGCGTGTGGAACCAGGTCTTCTCGGGCGTCGTCGGCGCCCCGGACGACTCGGCGTTCCCGAACCCGCCGTACACCACCATCGCGCAGACCCCGGTCAGCCGGGAGAAGCCGTACCTCTTCGTGGACGCCAAGGGCAAGTACCAGGTCCGCGTGCCGTCGGCGCAGAAGAACACCAGCGGCGTCTCGTGGGCGAACGGCGAGACCGCCGGGCGCACCATCCCGCTGTCGGACTTCTACGTCGCCAAGCCGGGCGACTCGATCGCGAAGATCAACCTCGCGCTGCTGGCCGGCAAGCACCTGCTGCTGACCCCCGGCGTGTACGACGTGGCCCGCAGCATCGAGGTCCGCTGGCCCAACCAGGTGGTCCTCGGCATCGGCCACGCCACCCTGACCGCGGTCAACGGCGCCACCCCGCTGGACGTCGCGGGCGTGCCCGGCGTCATCGTCGCCGGCGTCACGATCGACGCGGGTCTCAAGGAGTCGAAGGTCCTGCTGCGCGTCGGCAAGGAGCACGGCTGGAACCTCAGCGACCCGAAGAACCCGACCACGCTGTCGGACGTGTACTTCCGCGTCGGCGGCCCGCACATCGGCAAGACCGACACCGCGCTGGAGGTCAACAGCGACAACGTGCTCATCGACCACACCTGGGTGTGGCGCGGCGACCACGGCGTCGAGGGCTTCACCGGCGGCGTCAACGGCGACAACCAGCGCTGGGTCACCAACACCGGCCGCTACGGCGCCGTCATCAACGGCGACAACGTGACCGCGACGGGCCTCTTCGTCGAGCACTTCCAGAAGTACAACACCGTCTGGAACGGCGAGCGCGGCACCACGATCCTGTACCAGAACGAGCTGCCGTACGACCCGCCGACGCAGGCCGACTGGATGAACGGCACGGTCGAGGGCTACGCCGGGTACAAGATCAACAACAAGGTGAAGACCCACAACCTGTACGGCGCGGGCGTGTACGTCTTCAACCAGAACAACCCGACGATCCACACCGAGAACGGCTTCGAGGCCCCGAACACGCCGGGCGTCAAGCTGCACCACATCATGACGGTCAACCTGAGCGCCGGCGTCATCGACCACGTCGTCAACGGCGTGGGCAACGCGGCCGACACCAGCATGATCGGCGTGCCGATCTACCTGGCGGACTACCCGACCCCGTAACGAAGCACCACAACGGTGGGCCCGTCGCGATCCTTCGCGGCGGGCCCACCGCCGTCGCGGCAGCCGCACTGCGCCGGCCTCGCGACCGTCGGGCAGGGGTGGAGCGGCGCGCCCCGCCCGTCCGGTGCGCGGTCGCACGGATCGACGGGGGCGGCGGTTCAGTCGCGGCGGGTCGTGTTCGTGACGGCACCGTCGGTGAGCTTCGGGGTACCGTCGCCGCACCGAGCAGGCAAGGAGACCGCCATGACCATCGTCAGTGCATCCGGCGTCGACACCGTCGTGCGGGCGTTGCGCCCACGGCTCGGGGAGCGGCTGCTGCTGCCGGACGACGCGGGGTTCGGCGGTGCCCGGCGGGTCTGGAACGCCGCGGTGACGCACCGGCCGGCGCTGATCGCCCGGTGCCGCGACACGGCCGAGGTCGCCGCCGCGGTCCGGGCGGCCCGGGACGCGGGGCTGCCGCTGTCGGTGCGGGCCGGTGGGCACGACTGGGCCGGCCGGGCCGTGCGCGACGGCGGGCTCGTCGTCGACCTCACCGGCCTGCGGGGCGCCGCCGCCGACCCGGTCGCGCGCACCGTCACCGTCGAGGGCGGCGCGACGACCGCCGACCTGCTCGCCGCGGCCGCGCCGCACGGCCTGGTGACCGCCACCGGCGTCGTCGGCTCCGTCGGCGTGGCCGGGCTCAGCACGGTCGGCGGCTACGGCCCGCTCGTCGGCCGGTTCGGGCTGGCGCTGGACAACCTGCTCGGCGCCGAGGTCGTCCTCGCCGACGGCAGCACCGTCACGGCGGGGCCGGACGGCGACCCGGAGCTGTGGTGGGCGCTGCGTGGCGGCGGCGGCAACTTCGGCGTCGTCACGCGGCTGCGCTTCCGGCTGCACGAGCTGCCCGCCGTGCTGGCCGGGATGCTGCTCTTCCCCGCCGCGCAGGGCCGCGCGGTGCTGTCCGGCTACGCGGGGATCGTGGCCGCCGCGCCAGACGACCTGACCGTGATGACCGGCTTCCTGCCCGGCCCGGACGGGCCGATGGCGTTCCTGTGCCCGTTCTGGTCCGGCGCCGACCTGGCGGCCGGCGCCCGGGCGGTCGACGCGCTGCGCGCTCTGGGCCGGCCCGTCGTCGACCAGGTCGGCACCATGCCCTACGCGGCGGCGCTGCGCATGTTCGACGCCAGCATCGTCGACGGCAACCACTACCTGCTGCGCAGCCGCTGGCTCGCCGACCTGTCACCGGCCGCCGCCGACGCGCTCGTCGCGGGCGCCGCCGAGCTGACCTCGCCGTTCTCGACGCTGATCGTGAACCGGTTCCACGGCGCCGCCGCCAGGGTCGACCCGGCCGCGACCGCGTTCGCGAACCGGGTGCCGCACCAGGTCGTCGAGGTGATCGCGGCGTGGCCGGCGCAGGACACCGCCGAGCGGCACCGGGCGTGGGCCGACTCGGTGGTCGCGGCGCTGGACCCGGTCGCGCTGCCCGGCGGGTACCCGAACCTGCTCGGCCCCGGCGACGACACGCGGGCCCGCGACGCCTACGGCGGCAACCTCGACCGGCTCCTGGCCGCGAAGCGCCGGTACGACCCGGACAACGTCTTCTCCGCGATCCCCGCCCTACTGGACTGAACCGTCGCCGCGTGGGTCACGGCCGGCAGCCTTTCGGGGACGGCCGGGCACGGCGGCCAGGATGCAGCTGTCACCCCGCCGTACGGCGCCGGTCCTCATGCCCCCGGCCGGCCGCGGTCCTGCCGCACACCGCGTCGTGCGTGGTGCGCGGACACCGGCAATAGACTGGCGGTATGTCGGCCGGCGCACCCACGGCGCGGGCAGCTGCCCGCTTCGACGTGGTGGTGATCGCCGCGTCGCTGGGCGGCCCGGCGGCGCTGCGCGCGGTGCTGGCCGCCCTGCCGGCCGACTTCCCGGTCCCGCTGCTGGTGGTGCAGCACCGGACACCGATGATCGACGACCAGTTCGTCCACGCACTGCGGTATCGGACCCGGCTGCCGGTGCGGGCCGTCGCCGACGGCGACCCGGTGGACACCCCGGGCATCGGCGTGCTGCCGGCCCGGCAGACCGCCACCGTCGACGCTGCGGGCCGGCTGCGGCTGCGCACCGTGGACGGCTACCGCACCGCCGATCCGCTGCTGGCCGATATCGCGGTGTACTGCGGGCCGCGCGCGCTCTGCGTGGTGCTGACCGGCCGGCTCGACGACGCCGCCGCCGGCGTGCGGGCCGTCAGGCGGCACGGCGGGCGCACGATCGTGCAGCAGCCGTCGACGGCGCAGGCGCCGGGCATGCCGGCGGCCGCACTCGCGACCGGCTGTGTCGACCTGACGGTGCCGCTGTCGCGGATCCCGGCGTGCCTGGTCGCGCTGGCCATGGCGCCCGACGCCGCGGAGCCGTTCCGGGTGGCCGCACCGTCGCCGGCTGACCTGGCGGTCTGAGCCGCGCGGCGTGCACCGCGCGGCCTTGAGATCCGCGACCACGGCAGTGGATGGCGATGTGCGCCGCCGGCAGCGGAGGCGGCCGAGCGCGCGGAGCAGCTGGCCAGGCGGCGCGCCACACTCCAGGAGCGGATCAGCCGCGGGCGAGGGTCGACGGTCGAGCGGGTGCGGGCGGCACGGGCGAACGCCGAGCGTGCCCTCACCGCGGCGGCCCGCTCCGCCGTGCTGGCCGCGCGGGCCGAGCAGCTCGCGACGTGGGCCACCCGGCGGGCAGGCCAGCAGCAGGGACGGTGACCGCCCGCACGACCCGCACCACCGGACGGCTGGGCGGTGCCGGGGTCAGTGCTCCGGCTCGTCCCAGCGGTCCAGCTCGGTGTCAATCTCGCGCTGGTCGGCGGTCCGGTCACGGTCGTCGGCGGCGCGCTCGCGGAGATCGGCGAGCCGTTCCCGCTCGTCGGCGAGCGCGGCGCGGGCGGAGCTCGCCAGGTCGCGCCGGTCCGCGAGGAGCTCGCGCCGGTCGAGGTGCCGCTCCCGGGCGTCGGCGGCCACGGCACGGGCGCGGGCGCGGCCGTCGCGCAGGTTCGCGGTGCTCTGCCGACCCTCCAGGTCGATGTCCCGCTGGTCGGCGACCGCGTCCCGGGCGTCGGCCGCCGCGTCGCGCCGGTCGGCGGCGGCGGCACGTTCGGCGGCCAGCGCCTCCCGCTCACCCATGAGCTTCTCCCGCTCGGCGACAAGACGCTGGGCCTCCGTCATGTCGATGGAGTCCCGGTCCTGGTCCACGTGCTGATCCTACGACGCGGACCGGCCGGGACGGCACGCCGCGCACGACCCGGTCGAGGCCCCGGCGCGGCGGTGTCAGCTCACCGCCTGCCGGACCAGCGCCGCGATCCGCGTCTCGTCGGCCGGGGTCAGCTCCTTCAGCGCGAAGGACGTCGCCCACATCGTGCCGTCGTCGAGGTTCGCCTCGTCGCTGAAGCCGAGGGTCGCGTACCGCGTCTTGAACTTCGCGGCGCTCTGGAAGAAGCACAGCACCTTGCCGTCGCGGGCGTAGGCGGGCATGCCGTACCAGAGCTTCGGGGTCAGCATCGGGGCGTTGGCCTTGATGACGGCGTGGAGGCGCTCGGCGATCGCGCGGTCGGTGCCGGACATCTCGGCGATCTTCGCCAGGACCTCGGGCTCGGTGTCGGCCTTCGCGCCGCGGCGGCTGGTCGACTTCAGCTCCTTGGCGCGCTCCTTCATCGCGCCGCGCTCTTCGTCGGTGAAACCCTCGTGCTTGCCGGTGGTCGCCATGACAACGATCCTCTCTGGAGTGGTTCAGGACCCGGCCTGCTGGCGGGTCGGTACGTCGAGCCGGTTGAGCGTGTTGGTGACCGCGATGCCGAGCAGCAGCACGGCCAGCTCGCTGCGGTCGAAGTGCTTGGCGGCCAGGTCCCACACCTGGTCCGGGACGGGGTCGGGGCGGTCGGCGAGCCGGGTCACGGCCTCGGTCAGGGCGAGCACCGCCCGCTCCTCGTCGCTGAACCAGGGCGTCTGCCGCCACGCGGCGACGGCGTCCACCTGCCGCGGCGTCGCGCCGTGCAGGCGGGCCCGGTCCGCGCCGCCGGCCACGCCCGGGCCGCAGCCGTTGAGCTGGCTGGCCCGCAGCTGGCTCAGCGCCAGCAGCCGGCCGTCCACGCCGGCGGCGGCGACGGCCCGCTCGAGCGCCGCCAGGGCGTCCGCCGCCCCGGGGACGAGCGTCGCCGGGTCCGGCATCCGTTCGGTCGACATCGCCTGCTCCTCACCGTCGGCCTCGCTGACAGGACCCATCTGATCACCGCGGCGCCCCGGCCCGCGCCCGCCGTGGGACACCGTGGGACACCGGCAACGCCCCTGGGCGGCCAGGACACCGCGCGGATCCGGTGGCGTGCGGCGGGACGGGTACGGTGTTGCACGTGTCGAGCCCGCAGGAGCACCTGGTCGCGCAGCTCGCCCGGATCAAGGACCTGAGCGGGTTGAGCCTGCGGGCGCTCGCCGCGCGGGCGGGCCTGAGCAGCTCGTCGCTGTCGCGGTACATGACCGGCAGGCTGGTGCCGCCGTGGGAGGCCGTCGTCGCGCTGTGCAAGGTCGTCGGCCGCGACCCCCGGCCGCTGCGCGCGGTGTGGGCCGAGGCGGCGAAGGCCGGCGCCGCGCCCGCGCCGCGCCGCAACGACCTGCCCGCCGACCTGTTCGACTTCACCGCCCGCGAGGCGGAGTCCGCGCTGGTGGAGCAGCTGCTGCGCACCGCCGGCGCGGTCGCGGTCGACGGCATGGGCGGCGTGGGCAAGACCAGCCTGGCCGTGCACGTCGCGCACCGGCTCGCCCCCGCGTACCCGGACGGCGGGCTGTACCTGGACCTGCACGGCTTCACGCCCGGCCAGGAGCCGCTCGACCCGCAGGCGGCGCTCGGCCGGCTGCTCGGCGCGCTGGACGTCACGCACCCGCCGGCCGGCGCCGCCGAACGCGCCGCGCTGTGGCGCTCGGAGCTGTCCCGCCGGCGGGCGCTCGTCGTGCTCGACAACGCCGTCGACGCCGAGCAGGTGCGCCCGCTGCTGCCCGGCGCCGGGCGGTCCGCGGTCCTGATCACCAGCCGGCACCGCCTCGTCAGCCTCGACGGGGTGCCGCCGGTGTCCCTCGAACCGCTCACCGACGGCGACGCGGCGCGCCTGTTCGGCCGGGCCGCCGGGCTCGCGGACACCACCGAGGACGCGGTCGGCCAGGTGCTGCGGCAGTGCGGCGGCCTGCCGCTGGCGCTGCGGATGGCCGGCGCCCGCCTCCGGCACCGGCCGGGCTGGACGGTCGCGGTCCTCGCGGAGCGGCTCCGCGACACCGCCGGGCGCTTCGACGCCGTGTTCGGCATGTCGCTGCACCAGCTCGACGCCGGCCAACGGCGCATGTTCCGGCTGTTGGGGGTACTGCCCGGCGCCGACTTCGACGCCGGGGTGGCCGGGGCGCTCGCCGACGTGCCCGGCGACCGGCTCGGCGCCGTGCTGGAGGAGCTGGTCGACGCCCACCTGCTGCAGGAGCTGTCGCCCGGGCGGTTCCGGATGCACGACCTGATCCGGCAGTACGCCGCCGACCTCGCCGCCGAGGAGGAGCCGCAGGCCGGCGCCGCGCTGCGCCGCGTCCTGCACCACTACCTGGAGCGGGCGGTCGCCCACGACCGGACGCTGCCGTCGCCGCACCGCCCGCGGCCGGCACCCGGCGACCCGGCGCAGGCGATGGCCTGGTTCGACCTCGAATACGTCAACCTGGTCGCCTGCTTCGACGCGGCGGCACGGCTGGGCGTCGACGAGGTCGTCGCTGAGCTGCCGCAGGCGATGCGGGTCTGGTTCTTCCGGCACCGCGGCACCGACGACCAGATCCGGATGCTCGAGGCCGCCGCGGCCGCCGCCCACCGGCTCGGCCGTGCGCGGGAGCGGGCGGCGCTGCTGGCGGACCTCGGCTTCGCGCACGCCGCCGCCGGCCGCCTCACCGAGGCGCTCACCGCGTACGAGACCGCCGAAGGCTGCGACCCCGACGAGGACCTCGCGGCCGGCCTGGCACTGCGGATCGGTCTGGTCCGCCGCGACCTCGGCGACCTGGCCGCGGCCCAGGCGCAGCTGCGGCGGGCCGGCGACCTGTTCGAGAAGCTCGGCCGCCCCGCCGGGCGGTCCCAGGCGCTGGCCTTCGACGGCTGGGTGACCCTGCACCTCGGCCGCCGCGCCGAGGCCGTCGAGCTGGCCCGCGCGTCCGTCGCCCTGGCAGGCGGCACGGCCGGCGGTCCCGCGCAGGTCACCGGGCTCGTCACCCTCGGGCTGGCGCTGGCGCCCGACGACCCGGCCGAGGCGCTGCGCACGCTGCACGAGGCGCTGCGGTTGTCGCAGGAGCACGACCTGCGGCACAACCAGGCGTGGTGCCACAACGCCCTCGGCACCGCGCTGCGCGTCACCGGCTCGCCCGAGGCGGCCCTGGAGCACCACCGGCGGGCCCTCGCGCTGCTGGAGCCGCTCGCCGAGGTACAGCTGGAGATCGACTGCCGGCACGCGTACGCCGAGACGTGCCGCGCGGCGGGCCGGCCCGTGGAGGCGGCCGCCCAGCTCGACCGGATCGTCGACCTGGCCCGGCGGCTCGGCCGCCCGCACGACGAACGCCTGGCCCGCGAGGCCCTCGCCCAGCTTCCGCCGGCGCCCTGATCCCGGCCGCGGCGCCCCGGACCGGGCCCCTCCTGCGGGTCCGCGTGGTCGCCGCGGCCGTGAGCATGGAACTCCTTCCGCGTCCGAGGTGACCGACGACACACCTGGGCCGGGACCGGGCCACGACCGGCGGAGCCGGCAGATGGACCTGAAATTCTGCGTCACGTGCACCGCGGACGACGTCACCGCCGCGACCGCCCCCGACCTCGACGAGCTCATCCGGCGTACCTTGGCCGGCCTCGACGCGCCGCACACCGTCGTCATCGACCTGCACGAGCTCGAAGTTTTCGCGGTCACCGGCGCCCGGACGCTCGTCACCATCCACGAGCGGTGCCGCACCCGCGGCATCGACTGCCACCTCGTCGCGCCGCCGGACCATCCCGCCCACCGCGTCCTGAGCCGCCTCGACCTGTCACCGGACCCGCGGATCGTCGACAGCGTCAGCCACAACCCGCCGGACCTGTCATGACCCGCCACCTCGCGCTGTTCCACCGCGGGACCGGCGACCTCGTGACACCGTCGGCCCACCCGTTGATGACCGCCGAGTCACGGACCGTCCAGGACCTCAGCGACCTCCGCCGGCAGGTCAAGCTCCACCTCGCCGACGTGCCGACCCTGATCCGCACCAGCGCCTACCTGCACGGCGAGCCACCGCTGCGGCTGGCCCTCTGGGCCCGCGACGGCCGCCTCGAATGCCGCGTCACCGACCGCGGCCCGGGCCATCCCGACCCGACCGCCGGATACCATCCCCAGCAGGACCCCCGCCGCGCCGGCGCCGGCCTCTGGCTCGCCCGCCAGACCTGCGACGACCTCGACATGTGGCACACCGGCGCCGCCTTCACCGTCCAGGTCGCCACCCGCCGTGCGCTCCACGACCGGCCACGCGGGCGCCCTCGCCCGCGTCGAGACAGCGCACACCCGTGCGGCACTCATCGCCCGCTCTGGACCACTAAGCATTGATCAAGGTCTGCGCCTTCGGTCCAGAAGCGTGGGCGCGCGGACGGCCTGGCGGCCGTGGTATGGGCGCCGGGCCGGGGTTGCGCCGGTCAGGGAAGCTGGCCGGCCGCGTCCACGATCGCGAGCCGGATTCGGGCGGCACCGCTGAACTCGTTGTGCACACCGCGGAGTCGCTCACCGAGGTACTCGTACGTCCTCGGGTCGAAGACCAGCTCGTGCCCAGCGCCACCATCGGACATCTTCACCCCGATCCCGCGCCGCCCGGACGCGTCCTGTGCGTCCTTGTCCACGGTCACCCCCGGGATCCGCGACGCTGCCGAGAACAGCGACGACAGCGCGGCCGGTGGCAGGTACGCCTCCCGGATGAGCTCGCAGACAGTGTTGAACGCTTCCACGTCGCGGGGATTGTCCCCGTGGCTGTTCTCGTAGAGCCAACTGAACATGACGTCCGTGGTGGTCGGCAGGTCAGTCCGAAACGCCGGTTGAGGCTGGCACGACCGGGCGACGCCGCCATCCACAAAATGCCCGTCGCGGCACCCTCGCAACGGCACGTCCTCCGGTCTGCCCGGCTCGGTTTGAGGCCTTCCCGGCTTCGTCCCGCTGCCCGGGAACTCCTGACGTAGCAACCCGTCCCGCGTGCCGTCCACCGACAGCCAAATCTGGCGCATGCTTGGGTTCGGGATTCCGGTATAGCCGACGGTGACCGACTCGATGAACACGTACTGGTCGGGTCGGGCCTTCAGCGCCGGCTTGTCCTGCGCGGCGACCGCGGCGAGCTGCAGGACCCCGGCGGCATCAGTATCGGGTTCCACGGTGCCGGGCGTGGGTCGGTTGCCGAGCAGGGCGCCGACGCCTAGTACCCCGGTCAGCAGCAGGGCCAGACCCATCGTGGCGGCCAGGCTCCAGCGGAGGCGGGGTACCGGCCGGCGCATCGGGCGGCGGCGAACCCCGCGGGCGTTCCGGACCAGGTCGGCGCGGGCCGCGGCGAGAATCGTTGGGTCAGCGGGCGACACGTCGCTACGGAAGCCCTTGACGAGATCCAGCTCCTCCATGATCATTCCATCTCCCCACGTGTGATCAGATCGAGATCGCCCATGACCGCGCGGATCCGCTTCCGGGCGCTGTGTAGCCGTGAGCGGACCGTGCCGACCGGTACGCCCAGCGCCCGCGCGACCTCGTCATAGCTGAATTGCTCCCAGGCGATGAGCAGCAGGACGCTGCGCTCGCCAGCCGGCAGTTTGGCCAGTACCGCCGCAAGCCGCCGGTGCGCATCCGACGCTACGACCCGGGCGACGACCTCCTCCTCCATGTGGTCGCCCACCGGGTCCACCCCGGTACGGGCTAGCGCCCGGTATTGGCGGATCTCGGCGCGCTGTTGATGCCGGAGCAGGTTGGTGGCGATGCCGAACAACCATGGCCGGGCATCCGGGTGCCTGGTGTCATAGCGTTCCCGCTGACTGAAGGCCACCAGGAACGTTTCGGCGGTCAGGTCATCGGCGAGTGTTCGGCCGATCCGCCGCGACAGGTACCGGTGTACCGCTGCCGCGTGCCGGTCGAAGACCTCCGCGAACCGCTCCCCCTCCCGTAAGGACTGCTCGACGAGGTCGCTGTCACTGAACGTGCTCGCCGCCTCGTGGGGCGCTGTGCGCGCCGTCATACTCGCCCGCTTCCGGGGTACTTGATCATCGAACACCTTCCCTGTCGACGACGACGTCACCTGTCATTGCCCGACCGGGCCAAACGAGTTCGAAGCTCGACCCCACAATCGCCCTTGCGACATCAAATCCTCGCGAAGTGCCGGAGCGAACGGTGCGTCACCGAACACGGCCTCGGCGTCATCACCGGCGAAGTCAGCGCCGGCAAACCGTCGCCGTCCGCGCCGCCCTCGCCGCGCTCGACCCGACCCGGCACACCATCATCGGCGCCTGCGGCATCCACCGCGCCATCGTCGCCGCCCTCGGCGGCCCTCGACCAACGCATCGCACTGCGCTACATCCTCAACCCGATGACCGCCACCGACACCGCCGGCTACGTCAAACACCACCTCGCACCCGCCGGCCGCACCGACACCCCTCTTCTCCAACGACGCCGCCACCCTCATCCACCAAACCAGCCGCGGCCTGCCCCGCGCCGCCGTCGCCGAAGTCACGACAGAATGAACACCACCACGACACCTTGAACACCAAGCCCTGCCCACCTACGGCGGACAGGGCTTCACCACGCCGCTCCACGCTCACCAGCAACGACGCCTACATGCTCACCGCGAACGTCGCGCAACAGCCGGCCGGCTTGTCGACACCGGCGCCCCGATCGGCGGGTCCCGCCACGACAGCGTCGCGTTCGACGCTTCCGGCATTGGCGGAGCCGCGCAGCATGATGAGCCGGCCGTGGCGCCAGGCCAGCGACGTACGGTCCCGTTCGATGCCAACGCTGCCGGTGTTGTTGAGCGCGGCGGCCCGACCGTTGTCGCCCGCGCCGAGTTCGACCGGCGTCCCGTCAGGCCGCCAGAACTCGGCGTGGGTGCGCTGCCGGGTGCCGGAGGAGGCGCCTGGCCCGCTGGCCCACCCAACTGCTGGATCATTGCCCTCCGCCCGGCCCAGCCAGTAATGCTGGCACGCGCGCCCGACCAGAGCGGGTGTCGCCCATTCGAGTGACCACCTGGTCACGCTCGCAGCCGCGACTCCCACCACTCCACCAACGAATCCACGCTCATCTCTTTCAGCACGGAGGTGGGCAGAAGATCCGCGTACGCATGGCACTGTGTCGCCAAGTGCACGGCCGCGACGGCGGGAACATCACCGCACCGCGACCGGACAACCTGAAAACTGTCATGTTGGACGTCCATGAAAAGCGAGTCCGGCAGAAGTCCGAGGCGCCCTCCATTGCCATGATCGACCGCACTCAACTCGGCCAGATCCGGATGCGTATGGGCGGCAGTGGGTGCCTACGGTGGTGCAGTCAGATGGCCGGCGGCCAGCTGCGGTGAGGGACCCGGACGGGGTCGGCTCGGCGGTGGCGCCCAGCCAGGTGCGTGCCTGGGAGTGCTGCTGACGCGATGGAGCCAACAGCCCGGACGGCCGGCGCCGTCGCGGACGTCCGCACGGCGATGCGACCCCGGCAGACGATCTTCACTGACGACGGTCGGCGCTGGCCTGGATCACGATCCGGAGATCCTGCTTGATCTTGGTTGACACCATCGCACCCAGTCCAAGATTCAGACCAACCGGCACGAACGGATCCCTACCAGCACGCCCCGACCTGGACTGTTGCGAAACAGCGGCTCCCTTTCGGAGCACTTCAGGTCCACAGTGGACGAATCGCGAGAGGCGGTTGATCTACGTTTCCGCAGGTCAACCGCCTCTTGATGTTGCGCGCCCGAAGGGACTCGAACCCCTAACCTTCTGATCCGTAGTCAGATGCTCTATCCGTTGAGCTACGGGCGCTTGGTGCTCGCCTAGTGTACACACCAGGTTTTGCGCGGAGGCTCCGGGATTCGAACCCGGGATGGGCTTTAAGACCCAAACCGCATTAGCAGTGCGGCGCCATAGACCGAACTAGGCGAAGCCTCCACAGCCCCTGTCGCCAGGAGCCGCCGTCCGAGGATACAGGGACAGCAGAGGACCGGGCAAAGCGGGTACGCTCCCGGCGCGCCGCGACGACCACCGCCACTGCCCCGGACCACGTTTGCGCTGTTCACGGCGCTGGCGTCGGTCGGCGCGCCATCCTCCCGCCGCGTTCACCCAGGAGTGCCACGCCGACGCGTGCCCTCCGCCGTCCCCTGCTGCTCGCAGCGGCGACGGCGATCACCACCGCCTCCGCGGTGGTTCCCGTCACACCTGCCGTCGCCGCCGACCCGGCCGAGGGGCGTCTCGCCGGGCACCGGTCACGGTCGAGGAGGACCCGCTGCCTACCGGGGCCGTCGGTCGGCGGCTGACCAGGGCCGGCGGACGGTACCAGGCCGGCGGCCTGCTCGTCGAGGGCCGGTACACCGTGGGCTTCAGCGGCCTGCACGGGGTCACCCAGCGGGCGCACGACTGGTGCCCCGGCGCACGGCTGCGTGCAGCCGGTCGACGTGGATCTGCCGCTGACCGGCACCGGCTTCCGCCAGTGGTGCACCGACGAGGCCGGCGGCGCGCTGCGCCACGGCGGCGGCACCGTCGCGGGCACCATCCGCGACACGACCGGCGCCCCCGTCCCGGCGGAGTTGCGGGCCGTCGCCGCGCTGTCGGGCGAGCCGGTCGCGTTCGCCGCCGATGTCAGCCAGGACGGCCGCTCCGGCAGGCTCGGCGGCACCGGCCTGGCCACGGCGCAGACGTTCCGGGCCAGGAACGACCGGACGACCACGGTCACCGAGACGATCCCCGCCGGCTGACCATCGGCCCGGGGGTCCTGTCCGGGATCCCCGGGCCGCACGACGGGTGCTGAACCCGCAGGCGCATTACGCTCTTGCGGATGGGAGAGGATCCAAAGTCCACTCAGCCTCCGCGTTCCGACGAGACGCCCTCCCGCCCGAGGGTCCTCGGTGACACGTCCCTGCGGTTCGAGCCGCCGCCGCAGGACGACCCGGCGGACACGCCGCCACCGCCGGTCGCCACCCCGCGCCCGGCGACGACTCCGTTCGGCGCGCCGCCGGCGCCGGTGGAGCCGGCGAAGGCGGTGCCACCGCAGCCACGGATGCCGCGGCCGGCGGCGGCGCCGGTAACGCCGTTCGCGCCGCCCACCAAGGCCGCTCCCCCTGCCAAGGCCGCTCCCCCTGCCAAGGCCGCGCCGCCCACCACGGCCGCCACGGCCGCGAAGGCCGCGCCGCCCGCGAAGGCCGCTCCCCCTGCGAAGGCCGCGCCGCCCGCCACGGCCGCGAAGGCCACGCCGTCCGCCACGGTTGCGCCGCCCGCGAAAGCCGCGCCGACTGTGAAGGCGGCGCCTGGGAAGACTGCGGCGGGGGCGACGGGGGCGGAAGGAGTGGTGGCGCCGGCGAAGAAGGTCCCGGCGGCCAGGAAGGCTGCTGAACCGGTGACGGCCGCGGACGAGGTGCCGCCGCCCGCGAAGAAGGTGGCCAAGAAGGCGGCCAAGAAAGCGGTGGCGAAGAAGGTGGCGCCGGCCGCGGACGTTCCCGCGGAGGTCCAGGACGTGGAGCCGGCAGCCGCGGAGACCGTCGGGTCTGCGAATGTTGCCGCGCCCGCGGCGACCACCCCGCCGGTGAAGAAGGCGCCCGCGAAGAAGGTCCCGGCGAAGCAGGTCCCGGCGAAGAAGGCAACGGTGAAGAAGGCTGCCGCCAGGAAGGCGACGGAGAAGGCAGCAGCGGACCAGCCGGTGAAGAAGGCGGCTGCGAAGAAGGCCACCGTCGAGGCGACCTCGACGCAGGAGGTCCTCTTCCCGGCGACCACCGCGCAGCTGGCGCCACAGCCCGAGCCCGCGCCGGCGCCGCAGGCCCAGCCCGAGCCACAGCCCGAGCGGACGCCGGAGCCGACGCCCCGGACCGAGCCGGCGCAGCAGGACCAGGCCGAGGCGCAGCCCGAGTCTGAGTCGCGGCGCGAACTCGAACCGGAACCACAGCCGGAGCCGCGGGCCGAGTCGTTGGTTGCCGCTGCCGTCGAGGTGGTCGAAGCGGACCCGACCGACCTCGGCACGTCCGCCGAAGCGGCGGGGGTCGGGCGTCAGGAGGGTGGGGAGCGGGCGGGGTTCAACCCTGCGTACCTGCCCGAGTTCCTCGCGCTCAGTGCCGTCGCCAGGCTCGGGGAGAGTGCCCGGGAGCGGGTGGCGTGGTACGCGGTCAACTACCCCGGGGCCGACGGGGACGCGGTGGGGAGAGCGATCACGCGGGAGTTCGTGCGGCGGGCGCGGCGGCTGGGGTTCGTGGCGGGGGCGGCCGGGTCGCTGGGGCTGGTCGTGGAGGCGGCCGGGGTCGGCTGGTTGCAGGCGAAGCTGGTCCTGCACCTGGCGGCCGCGCACGGGCACGATCCGCTCGATCGGCGGCGGGCGGCCGAGCTGCTGGTCCTGCAGCGGGTGTACGCCGAGGTCGCCACCGCCGAAGCCGCCCTCCTCGCCGCGGAGCAGGCGCAGCGCTCGCGGCGGGCCGGGCCCGGGGTGGGGGTGTCCAGGCTGGCGGGTCCGCTGGGGCGGGTGGTTGGCGGCGGGCTGCTGCAGGCCGCCGGCGTGAGGATCGCCCGGCGGGCGGTGCCCGGCATCGGGCCCGTCGTCGGCGCGGTCGCCGCGGTCAGGTCGACCGAGGCGATCGCGATGCGCGCCACCCGCTACTACCGCCGCCGAGGGAGTCGCCCCGAGCCCGGCCGCTGAGCGCCGTCACCGGCCGCCGGCGGCCGGCGAACCCGCACCACCGGCGGCCGGTGAAACCGTCGGCACCGGAACCGGCGACACACCGCTGACCGAGGGCGACGGCGCACTGGAAGCGGACGCGCTCGGCGCCGGGGAAGGCGCACCGGGAGCCGGGACCGGCATCGGCGGCGGGCCGGCGACCGGGCCGATCGCGACCGTCGTCCACGCCCGCGCCTCGGTCCCGTCGCCGAACTCGACCATGCCCAGGTACCGCTTCGCCGGGTCGAGGCCCTTCCACGCCGCCTCGAAGCTGACCACCTGCTGCGGCCGCACCGGCGAGACCCGCGGCGTGACGGTCAGGTTGCCCGCCGCCGCACCGCCGACGAGGAACGTGTGCGCCCGCACCGGCAGGGCGTCGGCGTCCGGTGGGGCGGCGAAGCGCACCACGTACACCTCGAAGACACCCGTCGACGTGAGCGCCACCTCCTCGTCGGCGGTGGTGCCGTCGCTGCGGTCGACCAGGTCACCGTCCTGGTAGACGTAGAGGTCGAGGTCGGTGCCGGGGACGTGGTCGGCGGCGAAGGTGGCCAGCCGGGCGACCTCGGTGCCGGGCGGCACGGTGACGCTGAACGTGAAGACGGCGGGGCCGGTGGCCGGGGCGGTGGGCACGAAGGCGGCGGTGCTGCCGGCCAGCCTCCGCTCGGTGACCGTGGACGGCGCGAGGCCGTGGATCTTCGTCGTGATGGTGCCGGTGTACCCCCCGGTGAGGTCGATCGTGGCGGTGCCGGCGGCGCCGGTGCCGGTGACCTCGCCAGGGCCGGCGAGGGCGACGGGGCGGGCGCCGATGGGGCTGCGCACGGTGTGGCCGCGCAGGTCGGTCCAGGTGAGCGAGCCGAAGGTCCAGGTCCGGTACGGGGCGTCGGTGCGGGTGATGGTGACCTGGAAGGTGGCGCTCTCGCCCGCGCCGACGGTCAGGGTGCTCGGGCTGACGGTGACGGTGACGCCCTGCGGCTGGGTGACGGCGGCGACGTAGACGCTGGGCTGGGTGGAGACGTTGGTCACGGTGCGGGTGACCGTCTGCCGGCCGGGCAGCGCCGCGACGGCGATCGACGGGTAGTTGAGGTCGCTCGGGTCGATGGTGCCGACGGTCGGGCACCAGTCGCTGACGAGCTGGAGCTGGCCGAGGCCGCAGGCGTAGCGGGCCCAGTCCTGGGGGCCGGACTCGTAGACGAGGCCGGGGTCGAAAGCGCGGGCGGGGGTGACGTGGCCGGCGCCGTAGTCGAGCGGGCTGGCGATGCTGCCGGCGCGCTGGATCATGCCGTCGGTGTTGTCGAAGACGCTGGCGGTGGTCATGAGGGCGGACTGCACGGCCGACGGGGTCCAGGTGGGGTGCGCGGCGCGGACGAGGGCGGCGATGCCGGCGACGTGCGGGCTGGACATGGAGGTGCCGGACTCGCCGTCGTACAGGTTGCCGTGGTGGCCGGCCGGGGACACGCCGGCGACGATGTCGACGCCGGGGGCGGTGATGTCGGGCTTGATCAGGTCGCCGCCGCCGGCGAGGGCGGGCCCGGGCGAGGAGAAGGCGGCCATCGCCGGGGCGCGCGGCACCGTCTTCGACACCGCGGACAGCGACGCGGTCGGGGCGGCCGTCTTCGCGTACGCCTTGATCGCGGCGCCGGCGACGTGGTCGACGTGCACGGTCGGGATGACGTGGTAGTCGGCGTTGAGCGAGTTCTCGTCGGGGTTGTAGAGGACCATGCCGACGCCGCCGGCGTCGCGCACGGCGATGCTCTTGTCGGTGCGCGGGTTCACGCCGCGTTTGCACAGCACGATCCGGCCCTTGACCGCAGCCGGGTCGAGGGTGCCGGGGTAGCACAGCTCGACCTTGTCGGGGTCGGCGCTCTTCAGCCCGGCGGTGACGGCGTCGACGAGCGGCGCGGACGGCACGGCGGGGCCCTGGCCGGCGCCGGTGTACGTCGTGCCGTTGCCGAGGGTCACGGACTTGTCGGCGCCGCGGTCGTGGGTGCTGGCGGCGACGGTGGTCACCCACGGCGCGTTGTGCGCGACGGTGGACGCGTCGGGGCCGCTGTTGCCGGCGGAGGTGGCGACGAAGACCCCGGCCGCGGCCGCGTTGTAGAAGGCGAGCTCGATCGGGTCGACGACGAGCGCCGAGGAGCCGGACACGGAGTAGTTGATGACGTCGACGCCGTCGCTGACCGCGTCGTCGACGGCGTCGAGCAGGTCGACGGTGCCGCCGGAGCCCTCGCCGTCGGACTGCCGCCACAGCGCCTTGTAGACGGCGATGCGGGCGGCCGGGGCCATGCCGGAGACGTGGCCGACGGGGTCGCCGTTGATGGTGGCGGGGATGTCGTGCAGGCCGGCGGCGGTGGTGGCGGTGTGGGTGCCGTGGCCGTCGTAGTCGCGGGGCGAGCGGAACTCCGACTCCCAGCCGCCGAAGCCGCTGCCGTCGTAGTACCGGGCGCCGATGACCTTGTTGTTGCAGGTGATCCTCTGCTCGGCGGTGCCAGTGCCCTCGTCGCACTTGTCGGCCCCGCCGGCGTTCCACTTCCTGTCGATGAGGGCCTGGTCGGGGCGCGGCTCGGGCAGCGCGGCGAGGCTGGGGCTCTCCGGCCAGAACCCGGTGTCGACGACGCCGATGATCATGCCTTCGCCGGCGCGGGACGGGTCGCCGAACTGCCTGCTCCACGCGCCGGTGTCGCCGGTGAGGCCGAGGAAGTCGGGGGTGGAGATGGTGTCGACGGTGCGCCGCTCGTTCCGCCAGACGCGCCGCACGCCGGGGGTCCGCTCCACGCGCGCCTTCTGCGCCGGGGTGAGGGCGGCCGCGAAGCCGTTGAAGGCCGACTCGTACACGGCGACGGTCCGGCCGATGCCGGCGCGCCGCAGCACCGCCGCGCGGTCGGCACGGATCCGGCCGCGGGCGCTCTCCTGCCGGCCGGCCGGGTCACCCGCCAGCTGCACGATGTAGAGCGCGGTGTCGGTCCTGGCCCGCGCCGCGACGGGCGCCCCGAGGACGTAGGAGGCGGCGAGGGTGAAGACGAGAAGGATTCGGCCCACGCCAGTCAGACTAATTGTGGCGATTTGCCCTATCTCAGGAACGCCAAATGATCCTTGAGCAGCGCGTACCCGACGAACGAGACGATGTCGAGGATGGTGTGGGCGACGATGAGCGGCATGACCCGGTTCGTCCGCCGGTAGAACCAGCCGAAGATCAGCCCCATCACGAAGTTGCCGACGAACCCGCCGAAGCCCTGGTAGAGGTGGTACGACCCGCGGATCGCCGCGCTCGTGACGATCGCCGGCCACCAGCCCCACTCGAGGTCGCGCAGGCGGGTCAGCAGGTAGGCGATCATGACGATCTCCTCGAGCACGCCGTTCTGCAGCGCGGCGAGGATCAGCACCGGCACCGACCACCAGCGGGTGCCGAGCGCCTCGGGCACGATGCGGGCGCTGACGCCGAGCTCCTGGGCGACCCAGACCAGCCCGAGGCCGGGCAGGCCGATCAGGGCGGCCAGGCCCGCGCCCCAGCCCAGGTCGGAGGCCGGCCGCACGCCGAGCCGCCACTCCTCGTGGTCGCGGCGCAGCAGGTACACCGCCAGCAACGGCGCGACGAAGCCCAGCGCCGCGTAGGTGAGCTGGTAGGCCAGGTCGAGCCAGGGCCGGTCGGGCGTGACCGACGGGTTGAGCGTCGCGGTCTGCTCCGACAAGGGCTTGACGTAGGTGAGCCGGTCGATGATCGCGAGAACCGACAGGATCGCGGACCTGCCGAGCGACACGCCGAGCAGCAGCAGCACCTCAACGCGGACGGCACGCCTGTCGATCACGTCGAAACTGTAGTGCGGTCGGGGCGCCGCCCGCACGAACGGCGCCCCTCCCGCGTCAGGAGTCCCCGAACGCGTCGTACTTGATCCGGATCGCGGGGACCTGCAGCTCCGCGAGGGTGCGCAGGGTCGAACGCACCATCTGCGGCGAGCCGGAGACGAAGAAGTCGTGATCGTTCCACGGGCCGTACCTGGCGACCACGTCGGAGATCTTGCCGTGCTCCCCGGGGAACTCGGGGTCGTCGGCGGTGGCGGCCACCACCGACAGCCAGGGGTACCGGGCGGCCAGCCGGTTGAGGCAGGCCAGGTCGTACAGGTCGGAGCGGTCGCGGGCGCCGAAGAACACGTGCACCCACCGGGTCCGGTTGGCGCGGGTCATCTCCTCGATCAGGGCCTTGATCGGGGCGAGCCCGGTGCCGCCGGCGACGCAGACGATGTCGCGGGTCGAGCGGCGGTCCAGGACCATCGAGCCCATCGGCGCGCCGAGCCGGATCATGTCGCCCGGCTGGACCCGCCGCACCAGCGCCGAGGACACCCAGCCGGCGCCGAGGGCCCGGACGTGGAAGTCGATCGAGCCGTCCTTGCGCGGCGCGTTGGCCGCCGAGTACACCCGCCACAGCCGCGGCTGGTATTTGCATTCGACGCTGATGTACTGCCCGGCGCGGTACTCCAGCGGCTGCAGCGGCCGGCAGGTGATGACGGCGATGTCGGGGGTGCGCCGCTCGTGGTAGAGCACCTCGGCGTGCCAGTAGGGCGGGTTGGTCGCGTCGGCCTCGGCGCCGGCGATCATCTTGGCGGAGATGACCGCGTAGGCGTCCCGCCACGCCTGGTCGAACTCGAGGCTCCACTCGTCGCCGCCGAAGGTGCGCAGGGCCTCCAGCAGCGCGTTGCCGACGTCGTCGTAGTGCTCCGGCTGGACGTGGAACTTGCGGTGGTCCCGGCCGAGGGACCGCAGGTACTCGGCGAACGTGTCGGGGTCGTCGACGGTCTGCACGGCAGTGACGATCGCGCCGAGGAGCCGGGAGCGCTGCACGTCCATCTGGACCGGGAAGAGGTCCCTGAGCTGCGGATTGTTCAGGAACATCCTCGCGTAGAAGTAGCTGGCGAGCTTGTCCTGCTGATCCTCGACGAGGGTCCAACTCTCCTTCAGTAATCGCGACAGATTGCTCATCGGTGCCCTTCGCGGTCAAACGTAGGTGCCGTAGGAGAGTCAGCCTCGCCACCAGCGAAGACCACGCATCGCACTGACTGTGCGACGTCTCGTGTTCAGCGCCGGTTTTCCCCTCGACGCGCCGCCGGCGGGCACTGGACACGGGGCCGGCCGGCCATGTCGCACTGACTGTCCGGCCGCCCCGCCGCCCCGGTGTTTCGCTGGTCGCAGGCGTCCGTCTCCCGGAGGTGCACCGTGCCGACACTGTCCGAACACGAGGTCCGAACCGAGCTCGACGACCGGATGCAGGACTTCATCCGCCGCCAGGAGATGCTGTTCGTGGCGACGGGCGAGCCCGAGGACGGCCACGACTGCACGTTCGTCACCGGCGGCGCCGGCTTCGTGCGGATCCTGTCCGTGAACCGGCTCGCGTGGCCCGAGTTCGACGACGTGAGCCTGTCCGAGGCGATCTCCGACATCGCCCGCGACCCGCGGGTCAGCCTGCTCTTCGTCGACTTCGCCCGCGGCGCGATCGGCCTGCACGTCAACGGCAGGGCGAAGATCCTCGACGACGACGCGATGCGGCGCGCCTACCGCGCCCTCAACCTCGACCCGGCCCTGGATCTGGTCGCCGACCGCCGCCCGGCCCGCTGGATCACCGTCTACGTCGAGTCGGCCTACCTCTCCGCGCCCGGCGAGCTGTGACCGCCCAGCCGTGACCGCTCAGGCCGTGACCGCTCAGGCCGTGACCGCTCAGGCGTAGCGCCAGGGCTTGCCCGTCTGCCGGTATTCCGTCGTCGGTACGAGCGGCGCGTCGTGCTCCATCCGGTCCAGGTACAGCCGCCCGTCGAGGTGGTCGATCTCGTGCGCCACCAAGCGGGCGAGGGCGCGCTCGAACACGGTGGTGACCGTCGTGCCGTCGAGCCGCTGGCTCTGCACGGTGATCTTCAGCGGCCGGCGCACCAGCCCCCGGACGTCGAAGAACGACAGGCAGCCCTCGAACTGCTCGTCCGCGTCGCCCGACTCGGCCACGACCTTCGGGTTGATCAGCACGATCTGCGCCGCGTCGGGCTCCGCCGGGCGGATCACCGCCACCGCCAGCCCCGCACCGAGCTGCGGGGCGGCGAGCCCCACACCCTTGACGAAGGGGTGCAGCGCCTCGATCCGGTCCAGCGCCGTGGACAGCTGGCCGACGACGTCCTCGGCCCGCGCCGACTCGCCGGGCAGGTCCAGGTGCCGCACGGGCCGGTCGAGGCCGGCGTCGCCACGTTGAATCACACCGGCCGCGCGCATGGCGTCACTCGAGGCCGGCTGCACGAAAGGGGGCTCCTCCCAGTCGTCCGGCTGTTCCACCGCCCCCTCGGGCCGGGTGCCCCGGAAGCGCCACTCCAGCCGGTAGCGGTCGTGCAGGGTCGCCTGCTCGGTGTGCCAGGAGAAGACCGCCCGCCCGTCGACGGACAGCTCCTGGGTGATGGGGGTGCGCAGCGGCACCTCCTCCGCCGACAGCGAGGTCTGCACGCCCCAGACGACCGGCCGCATCCGTGCCGGGAACTCGACCTCGATGGTGAGCTGCCGGGTGGGCAGGCGGACGGTGCGCTGGAACCAGTGGCCCCACTTCTCGACGCTGATGTGCCACGAGTACGCGATCGTGGTCCGCTGCCCCGGGTACAGGGGGAAGCGGCCCTGCGCGTTCTCGAACAGCAGCCACGCCTCCTTGAGCGCGTCCCGGTCGGTCTTGGACCGCCAGTCCATGGGCTCACCGGCGCACGACGCCACCATCGCCAGCTCCTCCCACGACATGGGGTGGTCGCGGTGATGGCGGTTGGAGCGCGCCGGGTCGTCCGGGTAGCGGTCCACGGAGATCCGCACCAGGTAGCGCGTGACCGGCTCAGTGCCGGCGTTGTACAGCGCACGGCGGACCGTGCACCGGTACCTGCCGTCGACGTAGGACAGCCGGGCGGTCTCCCGCTCCACGACCAGTCCCGTGCCGGGCGGCAGCCACTGGTCGGGCACCGGCGGGTCGCGCCCGGGCAGCCCGACGCGGCTGCGGGCGGTCGCGCGCAGCTCGTCGTACTCCTTGTAGCGCTGCCAGATGGCGCCGCCGCTCTGCAGGATCGCCTCGGCGCGGCGGGCGAAGTCCTCGGTGGGGCGGTGGCGGCGGGCCTCGACGTGGCTCACGTAGGAGGCGTCGAACCCCATCGCGGCGGCGAGCTGCTTCTTGGACATGCCGCGGTCGATGCGCCACCGCGCGAACTCCGCGACGAACGCCTCTGACGCCCGCTGCACGGGAGAGTCGCTCGTGGTCATGTCCGGCCCAGCCCCGCAGGGAGACGGCCCCTGCCCACCAAGTGTCCCTGGGGTAACAGTCGAACAGGTCAACCGGACAATTTGCCGACAAAAGGGTTGACAACACCACTCCATCGGAGTTGATCAACGTCCTGGCATCAGCACCACGCTTGTACAAAGTCACCCAAAGTTACGACGCATGCCGGACAATTGGAGAGTGGTTAGGCTTACCTAATCCCTGTATCGTGGGCGCTTGGCACGGATGTCTGGGGGTATCCAACGGTGGTGAGCACCGCACACACGCAGTCGACGGACGCCGCGCCGTGGCGCTCCCGCCGCGTGGCCCCCTGCCTGGTCGGCGACCCAACGTGACCGCGCTCATCAGCCGCGCGACCGCCGACCCGCTGGCGCCGGTGCTCGCCTCCCTCACCCGGATGGGGCTGCGGCACGGCAAGGAGTCACTCCAAGGACTGTCGACCGGGCTGTCGACCGGACCGGTCCCCCACGCGCCCGGCTGGCGCGGCGCAGCGGAGCTGCTGACCGCCGAGGGCGTCCAGGACTGGCTGGCCGCCGCCGAGGGGCGCTGGAGCGCCCAGCCGCACGCGGCCGCGGCCCTGGCGTGGAAGTGCTACTCCTACTGGCTCGCCCTGCCCGCGGTGCTCGGCTTCGCCGAGGCGCGGCGGGTGCCGCTGATGACCCCCGACCACGTGCTGGTCCGGTTCTCCGAGCGGCAGCCCTTCCTGACCGTCGCGCTGCGCCGGCCGGTCACCGCGGTCCTCGCGACCGACCCGATCGTCGCCACCGACACCCCCGGGCTGCTCATCGTCGAGGACGAGGACGAGCTGCTGGGCGTCCTGCGGCGCTCCCTCGTCGACGCGCACCTCGACCCGATGCTCGACGAGGTGCGCAAGCAGGCACGGCTGAGCCGGCGGACGCTGTGGGGCTCGGTCGCCTCCGGGGTCTCCTACGCGCTGTCGCGTGGCTTCGCCGCGCCGCCCGCCACGGTCCTGGACACCGCCCACCGGGTGCTCGGCGCGCTCGGCGCCGACGACCTCGTCGAGCTGTCCGTGCGGGAGCAGGGCGGCTTGGAGATCAAGCGGCGGACCTGCTGCCTCGCCTTCACCCTGCCGACGCCCAAGGTGTGCACGAGCTGCTGCATCCGCCAGTGAGGCTCGAAACATCATTTCCGGGGTGAATGGGTAAGTTGGAAGCATCAACGACAGCGTCCTGACCAAACACACCGGGCACGTCCGCCTGGGCGACCACCTCTGCCTGCCGTTCGCCAGCGATCTCGAACAGCGCGAGGTGTTGTCCGCCTACATCGCCGACGGTCTCCTCCGTGGTGAGCGCGTGCTGTACTACTCCGACAAGACCGCCCCCGACGCCATCGACGCGTGGCTGGACCCGCGCGGCGTCGACGGTGCGCTCGCGATGGCCCGTGGTCAGCTCGAGGTCCGTCCGGCCACGGACGACCACTTCGACCCCGGCACCCTCGTCGACGGCATCCGGGACGCGATCCGCGACGCCCGCGCCGCCGGCTTCCAGGGCCTGCGCCTCACCGGCGAGATGAGCTGGGCCCTGCGCAGGGTGCCGGACACCGGCCGCCTGCACGAGTACGAGTCGGGAGTCGCCTCGACCGTCACCGGCTCGGAGGAGCTCGCGGCCATCTGCCAGTACGACGAACGCCTCTTCGACCGGGCCGACGTCAGCGGCCTCGTCGCCCGGCACCCGGGCGTGGTGTGCGTCGACCCGCTGCACGACGACCGCCGGCTGCGCATCGTGCCCACCTACGCCCCGCGCGGCCTGCGTGTGCAGGGCACCGTCGACGAGCTGAGCGCCGCGCCCTTCGCCGAGGCCCTCGCCCACACGACGCAGTGGCCGGAGGCCGTCGTCGTCATCGACCTCGCCGAGCTGCGCTTCATCGACGTGGCCGGCATCCGCACCCTCGTGCGGGCCGCCGAGGCGCTCCCGCCGGGGCGGACCCTGCAGGTGCGCAACCTCGCCCCCACGCTGCGCAACGTGCTGCGGATCGTCGGCTGGGACGCCACCCCCGGCCTGACCATCGGCGAACCGGGGATGGCGACGACATGACCCTGATCCACCAGGCCCTGCTGTTCGACTCCCCGGAGCAGTTCCTGGCCGCCGCCGTCCCCTTCGTCGTCGACGGCGTGCACCGTGGCGACACCGTCATCGCCGTCACCTCCACCGACAACACCCGCCTGCTGCGCGAGCGGCTCGACGGCACCGCCGACCAGGTCACGTTCCTCGAGCCGGCCGGCTGGTTCGACTCCCCCGGCCGCACCCTCGACGCCCACTACCGCCGCATCGACGCCCTCGCCACCGACAGCGCCTTCCTGCGGGTCATCGGCGAGCCCGTCTGGGCCGGCCGCGACGAGCTCGAGACCTCCGAGTGGGGCCGGTACGAGTCCGTCATCAACGTCGCCCTCGCCGACGCCCGCGCATGGGTCATGTGCGGGTACGACAGCAGGACCCTCGCCGGCACCATCGTCCAGGACGCCCGCCGCACCCACCCCCGGCTCGCCGTCGGCACCGCCAGCGAGATCAGCGCCGACTTCACCGAGCCGGCGTCCTACTACGCCTCCCGCGACACGCCGCTCGCCCCGTACCCGGTCTCCGGCGTCGAATGGATCCCCATCCACCCCGACCTGGCTCCGGTCCGGCAGTTCGTCGCCGAGCACGGACCGCGCTTCGGCGTGCCCGCCGACCGGGTCGACGACTTCATCCTCGCCGTCAACGAGATCGCCACCAACGTCCTGCGCCACGGCGGCGGCAAGGGCGAGGCCCGCATGTGGGCGACCGACCGCCGGGTCGTCTGCGAGATCACCGACAGCGGCACCGCCACCGGCAACTTCCTGGGCTTCCTGCGCTCCGACCCGCACTCCGAACGCGGTCACGGGCTGTGGATCGCCCGCCAGATCTGCGACCTGCTGGAGATGCGCACCGGCCCGTCGGGCACGACGGTGCGGCTGCACATGCGGCGGGCCTTCTGACACCGTGACCGCCGCGTTCTTCGAGCAGGAGGGCCCGCCGGAGGCGGAGTTCCACCCCGGCATCGCCCGCCGCATGGCCCACAAGACCGTCGCCGCCGGCGCACTGATCAGGGATCCCGCCGGCCGGATCCTCTTCGTGGTGCCCAACTACAAGCCGCACCTCGACCTGCCCGGCGGCATCGTCGAGCCCGGCGAGCCGCCGTCGGCCGCCTGCCGTCGCGAGGTCCTCGAGGAGCTCGGCCTGGACCGGCCGGCCGGCCGGCTCCTCGTCGTGGACTGGACCCCGGGCCGCGGCCCCTGGAGCGACCAGGTCCAGTTCGTCTTCGACGGCGGCGTCCTGGACCCCGGCAGCGACCTGCGCCCCGCCGAAGACGAGCTCACTGGCCTGCGCTGGGCCCCGCTCGACACCGCCGACATCCGCGCCTCCCTGCGCCGCCGGCTGTCACTGGCATTGACGGCGATCGACACCGGTACCGTCATCCACGCCGAGATGGGCCACCGCTACGCCTAGCGTTACTCAACGCCGCGTCACCACCTACTCGCCCCCGAACAGGGGAAACCGGATGGCTCCGTCGCCCTGCTGACCAGTGCGGGAGCGCGACCGTTCGTGTGCTGACGACCTCGCGGTCGCACGCGCACACTCTGTGACGTGACCACCGCCCGCCACACGCCCCGCCATCGCCGGGCCAGCCGCACCTCCACCGCCCTGCGCACGGTCCGCTGGCTCCGCCTGCTGCATCCGCGCCCGTTCACCGCGGTCGACCCCGACCCCGAGCCCGCCGCACCGTAGCGCCTCACGGATACCGTCCGGTGCAGGCCGGGCACGTCTCGGTCGACCGCACGGGCCCCAGCGCCCACAGGTCATGGGACGGCAGCACCAGCTCGGCGTCCTCCGGCAGGCACTCCGGCCGGCCGTCGCCGTCCCTGACCGCGTGCGCCACGACCCGGTGCCCGTCCGGCACGACGAACTCGACGTTGCTGTAGTCGCCCGCCACCGGACCGCCGTCGCTGGTGACGACCCGGACGCGGTTGACGACCTCGTACCAGACGAGCAGGTCGGGCTGGTCGACCGCGCGGGCGGCCAGCTCGGCGCCCACCCTGCCGACGTTCAGGTAGAGCACCGGTTCGCCGGCCGGTGCCGCCTCGTGGCCGAGCTGGACGACCAGCCAGGCCACCCCGTCCGCCCGCCCCCGCACGGCGTCGGCCTCGGCGCCGTCCCGGACCAGCAGCACCGGCACCTGCCCGGCGCTCACCTCGGCGCCCGCGGGCACGTACCGCGGGTCGAGCTTCCACAGCGCGCCGGCGACGGCCTCGACGCCGGTGCCGTACAGGACGACGCCCCGCCGTTCCTCGGCCACGCCACCATGCTCCGGCATGCGGTGCGACCGCGGCGACCCTCGGCGGCACGGACCTGGTGCCGGTGGGCCGGTCCCGGCTGGGCGGCCCGCTGGCCCGCCGGTCCGCCGGCCCGGCTGACGGCCCGCTGGCCCGGCTAACGGCCCGCCGGCCCGGCTAACGGCCCGCCGGCCCGGCTAACGGCCCGCCGGCCCGGCTGACGGCCCGCCGGCCCGCTAACGCGGAACGGCGCCCACTGGGGGCGCCGTCCTGCGTCGTGTCGGGGGTGGGTCAGTCGTCGAGCCAGTCCAGGGAGCGGCGGTTGCCGCCGGCCTGGCCGCGGCTGCCCTGCGGCTCGCCGTAGCCGCCGCGCTGCTCGTAGTTGCCGTTGGCGCCGTCGTAGCCGTTTCCGGCGCGCGGAGGCTCGGGGACGCGCTCGTAGCCGTCGCGCTCGTAGCCGGCGGCGGGCTCGTAGCCGCCGCGCTGCTCGTAGCCGCCGCGGCCGGCGTACGGGCCGTCGTAGTCCGACTGGCCGTTGTAGCCGTTGCCGGCGCTGGGGCTGTAGCCGCCACCCGCGCTCGGGTAGCCGTCGCCACCGCCGCCGGGGCCGTAACCGCCCTGGCCGGCCGAGGGGCCGTAACCGCCGGCACCGCCGCCGCCCGGGCCGTAGCCGCCCTGGTCGGCGCCGTAGCCGTTGGCACCGTTGCCGTTGTACCCGCCGCCGCCGTAGCCGTTCGCGCCGGGCTCGGCGCCGTAGCCGTTGGCACCGGGCTCGGCGCCGTAGCCGTTCGCGCCGCCCGCGCCGTACCCGCCGCCGCTCTGGCCGCCCGCGTAGCCGTTGCCGGCCGCCGGCTCCCAGCGCTGGGTGGAGTCGGCGTACGCCCCGCCCTGCGCCCCGCCGCCGTAGCCGGGCTGGTCGTTGTACCCTCCGCCGCCACCGCCGGCACCGTAGTCCGGGCCGTACGGGTCGACCGCCGGGCGGGACGAGGGGCCGTAGCCCGCGCCCGCCGAGGGGGCACCCTGCGCGAAGCCGGCCTGGTCGTTGTAGCCGCCACCGGCGGCACCGTAGCCCGAGCCCGCCCGGGGCAGCGGCGCGCCGTACGGGTCCGGTGGCACGTCGTAGTCGTTGACCCGGCCGGGCCGCACGATCGCGGTCGCGTCGTTCGCGTTGCCACGGTTGATCATCGTGGGTGCGCCGCCCATCGCGCCGACCATCGTCGGGTCGGCCTGCGCCGGCCGGTAGCCGGGGCGCTGGCCCCCGCCGCCGCGCCGCGGGGCCGGCTCCTCCTCGAGGTCCTCTTCGTCGTCGTCATCGCCGCGGCGCCGCAGCAGCAGCACGATCGCCACGATGCCGAAGACGACCAGGAGCGCGCCGAGCGCGATCAGGATGTACGACGACATGCCGCCGCCGCTGTCGTTGGAGGTGTTCGCGGTGTTGGCCGCGCCCGGCGCCGCGGACTGCGAGTCCGCTCCGGCCGGGGTGCTCTCCTCCATGGTCGGCACCACCGGCGAGGCGGTCGAGCCGATCGGCACCAGCGCGAGCCGCTGCCCGGTGGCCGACTTGCCGGCCTGCACGGTGACGTCCTTGGAGGCGGCGTCGTAGCCGTTCATCGTCACGGAGATCGAGATGTTGCCCGGGGCGATCGGGTTGGTCTCGGTGCCGAGGAAGCGGAACCGGCCGGCGTCGTCGGTGGTGGCGGAGCGGCTCTTGCCGGCGCCGTCCTCCATGGTGACCGAGGCGCCCTTGAGGACCTTGCCGGTGGTCGAGTCGTTCACCGTGCCGGAGACTTCCTGCACGGTCTGGACCGCCGGCGCGGTCTGCGCGGGGCCCTTCAGGTTGACCTTGTAGCTGCCGCTGGCACCGCCGCCGGTGACCGAGCCGGCCTGGTCATTGAGGCTCTGGCCCGGCTGCAGGGTGCTCGGGCTCTTTGCCTGGAGCACGAAGGTCAGGTTCTTGGAGCCGTTCTGCGGCACGTCGACGCTGCTGCACGTAACGGTGGTGCCGCCCGGCGAGTCACAGCCAGCGTCGGCGGGGACCGACTTGATCGTGATGTTGCCGTTGGCCGAGGGTGCGGTGAACGTCACTGCCACACCGTCGGTCTTGTCACCTGAAAGCTGGACGACGACGTTCTTCGAGTCGCCCGGGTTCATGTCGAACGAACCGGGCTGCACGGCGATGTTCACCGCCGCGGCCGCGGGAGAGGCCAGCCCTGCGACCAGTCCACCCGTCACCAGTACGGCCGCCGCTCCAGCACGGAGCAGCAAGGCTCGTCGGTGGGTAGTCACGTCCACACCCCTCCGGATCTTGACTTTCACCCGAGCGTCTCTGCCGAGCATCTCTGTCGATGGTCCAACATGCGAGCGAGGCTCGCTTTGCATGGTGCGCCGCAGCAAACTATGCCTTGTCCACAGGGGTCGGCGAAAGGCGCAGGGTGTTGCGACCGGCCCACAGCCGGTCGTATCGTCCCGTCATGTCCACTCCGCACCGATATTCCGACACGGTGCAAACCGTCCTTGATGCGCTGGATGGTGGAATCGCTCCCGACCGGCTCGCGCTGCGTGACGCCGTGCGAGAGCTCCTGGCTGACCTGCGGTCCCGAGTTCCCGGCCGTTCGGTGGAGGTGCGGGTTCCTCCGTACGGCGCGATTCAATGCGTCGAGGGCCCCCGGCATACGAGAGGTACGCCACCCAACGTCGTGGAGACCGATCCCGCCACCTGGTTGGAGATCGCCACGGGACGGAAAACCTGGCATGAAGCAGTCAGCACTGGGAAGATCCGCGCCAGCGGGGTTCGGGCCGATTTATCGGCCTATCTACCCTTGTAACTCCGCAAAACGTACGGGACACTGATTACGAACAGCGCGCGAACTGTGGCTGTGCGTCATGCCAAATTCCTCGCGTACACTTTGGGACGCGAAGGCGACCGAATAACGGCGCCTATCAGGTCGGACTCCCCTCGACCCACACCGCCGACGACCCTCGGCAACTGCGACGACAGGAGCGGCAACGTGCCCCGAGGCGATGGCCGGTTGAGCCATGAGCTCGACCCCCAGCGTCCAGGTCCCCAGGACAAGTGCGGTGTGTTCGGCGTCTGGGCGCCGGGCGAAGAGGTCGCGAAGATGACCTACTACGGGCTGTACGCGCTACAGCACCGTGGGCAGGAAGCGGCCGGCATCGCGGTGTCCGACGGCTCCGGCGTGGTGGTCTACAAGGACCTCGGCCTCGTGTCCCAGGTCTTCGACGAGCCGACCCTGGCGAGCCTGCACGGCCACATCGCCATCGGCCACGCGCGCTACTCGACCACCGGCGGGTCCAACTGGGAGAACGCGCAGCCCACGCTGCGCTCGACCACCCCGGGCGAGGACCGCGGCGGCACCACGATCGCCCTGGCCCACAACGGCAACCTGGTCAACACGGCCGAGCTGGCCCGCCGCGTCGCCGAGCTCGGCGAGCCCGACCAGATGAACTCGACCAACGACACCGCGCTGGTCACGGCGCTGCTCGCGGCCCACCCCGACCGGTCGGTCGAGGCCGCGGCCCTGGACGTGCTGCCGACCCTGCGCGGCGCGTTCAGCTTCGTGTTCATGGACGAGGACACGCTCTACGCGGCCCGCGACGTCAACGGCGTCCGCCCGCTGGTCCTCGGCCGCCTCGAGCGTGGCTGGGTGGTGGCGAGCGAGACCGCCGCGCTCGACATCGTCGGCGCCAGCGTCGTGCGCGAGATCGAGCCCGGCGAGCTGATCGCCATCGACGAGCACGGCCTGCGCTCCAGCCGCTTCGGCACCCCGGACCCCAAGGGCTGCCTGTTCGAGTACGTCTACCTGGCCCGCCCCGACACCACCATCGTCGGGCGCAACGTCCACGCCGCGCGCGTGGCGATCGGCCGGACGCTCGCCAAGGAGCACCCGGTCGAGGCCGACATGGTCATCCCGGTGCCGGAGTCCGGCACGCCGGCGGCGATCGGTTACGCGACCGAGTCCGGCATCCCGTTCGGCCACGGCCTCGTCAAGAACGCCTACGTCGGGCGCACCTTCATCCAGCCGTCCCAGACCATCCGCCAGCTGGGCATCCGGCTCAAGCTCAACCCGCTGCGCGACAACGTGCGGGGCAAGCGCCTCGTCGTCGTCGACGACTCCGTCGTGCGCGGCAACACACAACGTGCGATCGTTCGTATGTTGCGCGAAGCAGGCGCGGTCGAGGTGCACGTCCGCATCTCGTCGCCGCCGGTCAAGTGGCCGTGCTTCTACGGCATCGACTTCGCCACCCGGGCGGAGCTGCTTGCCAACGGGCTCGACCTCGAAGGGATCCGCCGGTCGATCGGCGCCGACTCGCTCGGCTACGTGTCGCTGCCCGGCTTGATCGCGGCGACGGAGCAGCCCGCCAACCGGCTGTGCAGCGCGTGCTTCGACGGTCAGTACCCGATCGAGCTGCCGGCCGACAACGTGATCGGCAAGCACGTCCTGGAAGGTGTGGCGCGTGCGGCGGGGGCCGCTCCCACCACGACGGACGGTGGCGCGGTCAGCGTCGCCGCCAGTCCGGGCGGTTCGGGCGCACTGCTGCGTCCGTGATCCGCCCACCCATAGCAACATGCGGTGGCCGCCGCCGAGGCAAATCTAAGGGGAGAAAGTGACGCACGTGGATGAGCGCGCCGAGAAGGCCGGTGAGACCGGCCAGGGCAGCACCCCCGAGCGGCAGTTGTGGACCGCCGGCAACGGCAGGAGCCGCAGGCGCACCGTGACGTATGCCGACGCGGGCGTGTCGATCCACGCCGGTGAGAAGGCCGTCGAGCTGCTGCGCACCAAGGTGCACCGCACGCACCGGCCCGAGGTCATGGGTGACATCGGCGGGTTCGCGGGCCTGTTCCGGCTCGACCTGAAGAAGTACAAGAACCCGATCCTCGCCTCGTCGACCGACGGTGTCGGCACGAAGCTGGCCATCGCCCAGGCCATGGGCATCCACGACACGGTCGGCATCGACCTGGTCGCGATGGTGGTCGACGACCTGGTGGCCTGCGGCGCGGAGCCGCTGTTCCTGCTCGACTACATCGCCTGCGGCGAGGTCGTGCCGGACCGGGTCGCGGAGATCGGCGCGGGCATCGCCGACGGCTGCCGGTATGCGGGCTGCGCCCTGCTCGGCGGCGAGACGGCGGAGCACCCCGGCGTCATGCGCCCCGACGAGTACGACATCTCCGGCACCGGCGTCGGCGTGGTGGAAGAGGACGCGATCCTCGGCCGCGACCGGGTCGAGGTCGGCGACGTCGTCATCGCCCTGCGCTCCACCGGCCTGCACTCCAACGGCTACTCCCTGGTCCGGCACGTGCTGCTCGGCGCCGGCCGGATGCGGCTGGACAGCGTGATCGACGAGTTCGGCTCGCAGCGCACGCTCGGCGAGGAGCTGCTCACGCCGACCCGCATCTACGCGAAGGACTGCCTCGACCTCATCAAGGAGAGCGAGATCCACGCGTATGCCCACGTCACGGGCGGCGGTATCCCCGGCAACCTGGTCCGGGTCCTGCCGGAGCACGTCGACGCGGTCGTGGACCGCTCGACCTGGCGCCCGCAGCCCATCTTCGAGCTCGTGCGCACCAAGGGGCGCATCGAGGACATGGAGATGGAGAGCACCTTCAACATGGGCATCGGCATGCTGACCGTCGTCTCCGCCGAGGACGCCGACCGCACCCTGGCGTTCCTCGCCGGCCGCGGCGTGGACGCCTGGCAGGTCGGCGAGGTCATCGAGGGCACCGGTCAGGTGCAGATGGTCGGCTCGCACACCAGGGGCTGACGCGGCGTTGTCGGAATAGGCGGGATTGGAGAAGTCTCGCCTATTCCGATCTCCAGGTCTTACCGCAGCGAGACAAGAGACCTAGGCTGAACCGACACGTCCCTACGCCCAAAAGGAGGACGGGGCGGTGTCGTGGAACGGCATGCGGGGCATTTCCCCGGTCCCGAGCTATGTCGTGATGCAGCCCACGACGTTGTGCAATCTTGACTGCACGTACTGCTACCTTCCCTTCCGCGCCCGGGACAACCGGATGAGCCCCGAGGTCGCGCGCGCGGTGGCCGACTCGGTCAACGTCTGGGCCGCCGGCGATGACCGGTTCTCGGTGGTCTGGCACGGCGGGGAGCCCCTCGCGGCGGGCCGCCAGGCCCTCGCCGAGCTGATGGCGCCGTTCACGGGCGTCGAGCACCACGTCCAGACCAACGCCACGCTCGTCGACGACGCCTGGTGCGAGTTCTTCGCCGCGCACCGGATGCACGTCAGCGTCAGCGTCGACGGTCCGGCCGACCTGAACGGCCACCGTGTCGATCGGGCCGGCGCACCCTCGTACCGGCGGATCCGGCGCGGCATCGAGACGCTGCGGCGCCACGGGATCCCGTTCTCGGCGCTCTGCGTCGTGGGCGCCCCCACCCCCGGGCTCGCCACCCGGCTCTACGACTACTTCCTCGACCTCGGCTGCGACGTCCTCGGGATCAACATCGAGGAGCAGGAGGGGGTCAACGCCCGCGTCAACGACTTCGGCACCGAGGCGGTCCGCGCCTTCTGGGCGGAGCTCGTCGCGGCGTGGCGGCGCGACCCGCGCATCCACGTGCGGGAGATCGAGTGGACGCTGCGCTACGCCGGCGCGGTCCTGACCGGCGACGCCGACGACGTGCTGCCCGCGGCGCTCGACCCGATCCCGACGATCGCCGCCGACGGCCGGGTCTTCCTGCTCTCACCCGAGTTGGCGGGTTTCACCGACGCCCGGTACGGCGACTTCTCCTCCGGCAACGTCCTGCGGACGCCCCTGGCGAGCATCCTGGCCGGCGCGGCCGGGTCCGCCGACTGGGTGCCGGAGTACCTGCGCGGGGTGGAGGCGTGCCGGTCGACCTGCCCGTACTTCGGCTTCTGCGGCGGTGCGCATGCGGCGAACCGCTACTTCGAGCACGGCAGGTTCGACGGCACGCAGACGCGTCACTGCCGCAACAGCAAGATTTGCCTTCTGGAGGGAGTGCTGGACCATGCCGGAGCACGCTGACCCGGTCACGGAGCGCGTCCACGGAGCCGCTGAGGGCCTCCGTGCGCTGCTCGACGAGGCCGCGCTGGCAAGGGCCGCCCGCGCGGAGGCGAGTGGCGAGGACGGCGCCAGCGCCGTCTGTGCCTGGAACCATTTCGAGAACATCCCGACCTTCTACAACTGGAACAACCGTCCTCGTTGAGGGCCGCGCCAGAGGTGTCTGGATGTGCCTGAGCGCCCACGCGGTGCGCCGTCGAGAGAACGGCCACCGCGCGGGTGCCTCGGACACGACGCGGGCACGTGGGGTGTCCACGTGCCCGTCAGCCGGGTTGAGCGATGATCAACGACTCCGTGAGCGCCAGTCGCTGTCGCTGGAGGAGTCGTCGTAGTTACCGTCGTCCTCGTCGTCGGCCTCATCGTCGACCTGATCGCCAGATCCGGCGTAGTCGTCGTAAGACTTCGGGCTGCCCGCGAGCTCGCGCTGCAACGCGTCGAGGTCGGTGTTGGGGGAGTGGTACTTCAACTCCCTGGCCACCCTAGTCTGCTTGGCCTTCGCACGGCCGCGCCCCATGGCTCGACCCCCTCGCACAGAATTACGGGGCAGCCATTACCGGCAGGCCCCGACAACGTCAGGCATCTCTCGTGGCTCTTACGGTACATGTCGAGGGCACCTTTCGGCATCTCGCCCCTGCCGACCAATTCGGTGGCGTTGCTTACCCGACCGGTCTGGTTGGGTAAGCACCACCGTCGTACTGTGGTCGTCACGCTTACAGGAGGATCGTACGGAGCCTTCCGACGTCGGCCATCCGCCGTTCGGCGAGGCGATCCGCCGCGACCGCCGGTGGAACCCCCTCAGCCTCCGCGAGCTGCAGGATCTCCCGCGTGGTGTCGAAGATCCGGGCGGCCCGCTGCTGGGCCCGGGCGAAGTTGAAGCCCTCGATCTCGTCGGCCACCTGGATGACCCCGCCGGAGTTGACGACATAGTCCGGGGCGTAGAGGACGTCGCGCTCGGCGAGCATCTTCTCCACCCCCGGGTGAGCCAGCTGGTTGTTCGCCGCGCCCGCGACGATCTTGGCGCGCAGCACCGCCACGGTCTCGTCGTTGAGCGCCCCGCCGAGCGCGCACGGCGCGTAGACGTCGAGGTCGGCGGCGACCAGGTCCTGGTTGCTGTCGACCACGTCCACCTGCGGATACGTGCTGCGGACCCACTCCACCGCGCGCTCGCTGACGTCGGTCGCGACGACCGCGGCGCCGTCCTCGATGAGGTGCTCGGTGAGGTGCTTGCCGACCTTGCCGAGCCCGGCGATGCCGACCCGCCGGCCGGCGAGGCTCGCCGTGCCCCAGCGGTGCTCGGCGGCCGCCCGCATGCCCTGGAAGACCCCGTAGGCGGTAAGGACCGACGAATCGCCCGCGCCGCCGTGCGACTCGGAGCGCCCGGTGACGAACCTGGTCTCCTTCGCCACCACGTCCATGTCCTGCACATACGTGCCCACATCGCACGCCGTGTAGTAACGACCGCCCAGCGACTGGACGAACCGGCCGTAGGCGCGCAGCAGCGCCTCGCTCTTGTCCTTGTCCGGGTCGCCCCAGATCACCGCCTTGCCACCGCCGAGGTCGAGCCCGGCGAGCGCGTTCTTGTAGGCCATGCCGCGCGACAGGTCGAGGACGTCGTGCAGGGCGTCGTCCTCCGACGCGTAGGGGTAGAAACGGGTCCCGCCCAGTGCCGGACCGAGCGCCGTCGAGTAGATGGCGATGATCGCGCGCAGGCCGGACGGCCGGTCGTGACAGTAGACGACCTGCTCGTGGCTGGTGGTGAAGACACCCATGGATGCTCCTGTGTCGGTGGGGGCCGATCCTCGTGAGACGGCGCCTGTGTACCGACCCTAATACCGATGGCCGACGGTTTCGTGCGACGATCGGGCCGTGCCGTCGCTCTTCGCGTCATACCTGCGGGTATACGAGCCGCTGGCCGCCTTCGACCGCGATCACCAGTTGTACTGGCGTCGCTACGTGAAGGAGGGCCGGGCAGTCGCGCTGTCCGACGGTCCCGGCCGGCAGCGGACCTCGGTCATCGAGGCGCTCGGCGCGGGCTGGACCCGCCTGCCGGACCTGCCCGACGAGGCCTACGTCCTGGAGGCCGACGACACGCTGCTCGTCTGCCCGTGGAACCTGCGCATCCGGGTCGCCGAGGCAGCCCTGACCGCCCGCGACGGGGTGCCGAGCGTGATCGCCGACGCCTTCGTGCCGCCGGTCCTCGCCGGCCTGGCGCAGACCGTCGTCGACGACTGGCGCAGCGGCGACCACGTCCTGGAGCGCGGGCTGCCGCGGGTGCACGAGCAGGTCGCGACGTGGGGCGTGCCGCTGCGCTGGTTCGTCTTCGTCGACCTGGAGGAGCGGGAGCTGTCGCTGCGGCCGGGCCGGCGGGTGCTGCGCTACCGCACCGAGATCTCCAAGGCGCGCCGGCGGGCGCACCGGGCCTATGCGGTGCTGCGCCGCGCCATCGGCGACGCGCCGATCACCGTCGCGGTGGAGGAGACGGCGCGCTGGCTCGAGGAGTTCCACTCCCGGTCGATCGTTGAGCTGGACTACGGCGGCCTGGTCAACCTGCTCTCCGACGAGACGCTGATCGAGGACGACTCGCCGGGCCTGGTGGCGGCGGGACTGTCCAGCGTGGCGCGCGGCGACGCCGATGAGGCCACCGAGGTGTACGAGAAGCTGGTCGAGCGTTGGCGCGCCGTACAGCTGCTGGAGCGCTGCAACTAGCCGCAACGGACGGTGATCACGAGGGGCCTGGCCGCCACGACGGCCGGGTCCCTTCTTCGTGCTTCCCGCGGCCGGACCGGCATCGTCACAGGTAAATGTCCGGATCCCAACAGCCACGAACGGGTGTCACCCTTCGCAACCGAATCGCTCCACGGTGGTGTCCGTTATGGGTTATTGGGAGGACTTTGTGGGCTACCACTCACCCGGTCGGGTGAGCTAGATTCGTATCGACTCACCCACAGAGCGTCACAACCGGTCCCGCTTTATCCCATTTCGTGTCATCAAAATGGGAAAATTCACTTATTCATCATCCGTCCATACAGGGACCTTCAGCCGTTCGGCCCATGTCGGACATCGGGGACTAGCCGGACCATAGGAAACGCGTCGGCCGGCGGGACCCCGTCCGACGTTCCTGGGTACCTGTGGAGGAGTGACCGATGCCATCTCGCACGCATGAGCCTGAGCCGTTGCTAACGCCGGCTGAGGTCGCGTCGATGTTCCGCGTCGACCCGAAAACCGTCACCCGATGGGCGAAGGCGGGCAAGCTGAGCGCCATCCGCACCCTCGGCGGACACCGCCGCTATCGCGAATCCGAGGTGCGCGCCCTGCTCCAGGGACAGATCCCGCAGCAGCGCCAAGGCGACTGAGGCCGCAACCTTACCTCGCGCCTCCCTCCGGTGCCAAAACAACACGCTTGTTCCCGCGACGCGCTCGGATCGTCACCCCCCGGTGATCCGAGCGCGTTGCTTTGCGCGAAGGCCGCCGTTCAGTCCAGCGTGATCCGCACGCCGACCGTCGCGTCCTCGCCGCGCCGCTTGACGCTCATCCACACGAAGAGACGGCCGCGCAGCCCGTACTTCCGCTTGATCAGCTCCCGCGCCATCCGGCCGCCGTCCGGGCCGAGCACCGTCGCGTGCCCCGGCACCGCCTCGCCGGTCGGCACCCCGCGCACCGTGCACGGCGCGACGGTCACGCGGCCGTCCCGGCGGATCCGCTTCACCTTGCCCGAGTCGCCGACGGTCCAGATCACCAACGCGTCACCGTCCGGAGCCACCCAGACCGGTGTGGGCACCGGCGTCCCGTCGCGGCGGAACGTCGTCACCGCGATGTACGCTTCGTCGCCCAACTGCTTCGCTGCGCTCGTCATAGGCCACACCGTACGAGGTCCGCAACCCCGAGCGGGGACATCACACGCCCGGGTGACGGGGGGCTAGTCTGATGGTCCCAGCCCGAACCCTTCGGAGATCGTGATGAAGCTGTCGATCCTGATGCCGGTCTACAACGAGGAAGTCCGCGTCGCCGACGCCGTGAAGCAGGCACTGGACGTGGACTACCCGACCGAGAT
>NZ_JNYJ01000055.1 GCF_000716715.1 Dactylosporangium aurantiacum
CGACGCCATCGCCCCCGCCACCCTCGACACCAAAGCCCTGCTCATGCTCACCCACCTCGCCGCCGCCGCCATCGTCATCCCGGCGATCGCCCGCCGCCTCGCCGCTTGACACCGCGTGCGGCCCCGTCGACGAGGCGCTCGGCCACAGGTCAGGTGAGCGCGCCGGTGATGCGGGCGTACTCGGCGGCCACGGCCCGGGAGGCGAGGAAGTCGACCGGGTCGGCGTCCTCCACGTCGCGCTCGACCACCTCGATCAGCCGGATGGACAGGTCGAACACGTGGCGCCGGTCGCCGGTCTCCAGCAAACCCGTCCACGAGTCGAGCGCCGTGACGGTCAGCAGCAGATCCGGGTCCATGTCGCCGTCGCTGAGGACGCCCGCGTCGACCGTGTCCAGGTGGCGGCGCAGCTCGGCCGGGCCCGCCGTCAGCACGTCCCGGTGCGCCGCGTGCAGCGCCTGCCAGGCCGGACCGGTGAGCTCGCGCCCGGGCACGGTGCCGAGCCTGTCGTCGTCCCCGGTGAGGCGCAGGACCGCGTCCGCGGCGAACGCGCGCAGCCGCTCCTCGTCGGCCGCGTCGATCGCCCGGCGGATGGCGGCCTCGACGGCGTCGTACTCCACCGGCGCAGCTTAACCGCCGGCGCCGCGGCGAATCCCGGATGCGCCGGGCGGGCGCGTCAGGCAGCATCGCGATGTGGCAGGGCACAGACCGGCGGGCGGGCTGCTGCGGACGCGGACCTTCGCGCTGCTGTGGGTCGCTCAGTCCACCAGTGCGGTCGGCTCCGCGGTCACGACCGTGGCGCTGCCGCTGGTGGCGATCGAGACCCTGCGCGCCGCCCCCGCCGAGGTCGCCCTGCTCACGGCCGCGACCTGGCTGCCGTGGCTGCTGGTCGGGCTGCCGGCGGGGGTCTGGGTCGACCGGTGGCCGCGCCGGCGCACGCTGCTGGTCGCCGACGTCGTCTCCGCGGCGGTGCTCGTGGCCGTCCCGGTCGCCGCCTGGACCGGCGTACTGACGATGCGCGTGCTGCTGGTCGCCGCGCTGCTGGCCGGGGCCGCCGGGGTGTTCGCCAGCGTGGCGTTCAACGCGTTCCTGCCCCGTCTCGTCGGCGCGGACGACCTCATGGAGGGCAACGCCAAGCTGCAGACCAGCGCGTCGGTCGCCCTGGTCGTCGGGCCGGGCCTCGGCGGGCTGCTGGCCCAGGCGGCCGGCCCGGTCAGCGGCGTCCTGCTCGACGCGGGCACGTTTCTGCTGTCGGCGGTGTGCCTGCTCGGCATCCGGTCCGGGCCGGAGCCGCGGCCCGGCCACGGGGACCGGCCGGGCATGCTGCGCCAGATCGCGGAGGGCGTCGGGTTCGTCATGCGGGGCCGCCTGCTGCAGGCCATGCTCGTGGTCGCGGCGGTGACCAACTTCGCGATGCTGGGCATCACCGCGCTGCGCGTCGTGTTCCTGGTCCGCGCCGAGGGCACCGCGCCCGGCACCGCGGGCCTGGTGATCGGCGTGGGCGGCCTCGGCGCCATCCTCGGCGCCGCCGTCGCCGCGCGGGTGTCCCGGCGCTACGGCAGCGCCCGCACCTACCTGCTGGCGAACGTCGCGGCCGCCCCGTTCGTCCTGCTGCTGCCGCTCGGCGGGCACGGCCCGCGCCTGGCGCTGTTCGCGGCGGGCTCGTTCGTCGCCCTGGCCGGCGCCACGATGTCGAACGTGATGACCATGACGTTCCGCGGTACCTTCGTCCCCGCCCACCTCCTCGGCCGGGTCACCGCGGCATCACGGATCTTCGTGTTCGGCACCGTCCCGTTCGGCGCGGCGACCGCCGGCGTCCTGGCCTCGGCGCTCGGCGTCCGGTCCGCCATGTGGGCCCTCGCCGTCCTGTACGTCGCGGCCCCGCTGCCGCTGCTCGCCACGGAGGCCCGCACGCTGCGCGACCTGCCGGCCCGCCCGGCCGAACCGTGACGTCAGCCGATCGAGTGGGGGCCGAGGACGCGCATCGGCGTGCCGGTCGCCCTCTCGTACCGCACCACGTCGGCGAGGCTCACCCGCCGCCCGTCGGGGAGGCTCCGGCACGACAGCCACATGATCGATCGCAGGCCCGGGTCGCTGATGTCGCGCAGCGGCGCGCCCGGCTCCAGCTCGACGCCCTGCTCGACGCACCACGCGACGACACCCGCCCAGAACCGGTCGACCGCGTCCCAGCCGTCCACCGTCCGGGGCCCCCGCAACGGCCGCAGCTCCGCCGGGGTGAGCAGGTCCTGCGCGCCGTGCGACGCCACATTCTGCAGGTCCTCGAGGAACCCGGTCGCGACCCGCGCCGCGTCGCCTCCCTCACCGAGCAGCTCCTCGACCACCGCGAGGGCCGCCTCGGCTCGCCCACCGCCGCGCCGCGCCACCTCCATGACGACGTCCCCCACGGGGATCTCGCCGCCCGCGGTCGGCAGCCCGGCGGCCGCCATGAGCCGCTTGACGGGCGTCGCCGGACGCCGCTTGAACAGTCCCACTGTCCCTCACCTCGACCACGGTGGCCTCTCGGCGGCCGCCCACGGACGCATGATCATGCCAGCGGGGCGGGTGCCGATCAACGTCACGTCGTGGTGCGGTACTCCGTCGCCCGCCCGAAGCCGAGGTCGAACTGCTCCTCCGTCAGGCTGATCAGCTCCGGCCCGGCGGCCGTGCCGTACCGGCCGTGCAGGGCCCGCGTCCACGCCTGCCGGGCGGCGTCCAGGATCTGCCGCGGGTCGCCACCGGACGCCCGCAGCTCGATGTAGTACGTCGCCGTGCGGGTCCGCATGCGCACCTGGGCGGTGAAGATCTCGGCGCCGCCGGCCGGGCCGTGCAGCACGGCGGCGTGCCCGACGACCGCCCGCGGCGGCACCGTCCCACCCGCCGCGGCGTCCGCGAGCAGCTGCCCGGCCGCGACCGGGTCCGCGTCCGGCGGCAGCGCGGTCACCAGGACCACCTTCACCAGCGTCGAGCCGCCGGTTGCCGCCGGGGCGGCGGGCCTGACCCGCACCGCGCCCGGCAGGTCCTCCTGCCGGACCCACCGGAAGCCCGTCGTGAGCCCCGCCGGGTCGAGGTTCAGCGCCTTCACGATCAGCCGGTGCTGGAACTCGGCGAAGACCTTGCCGTCCGCGCCGAACTCGCCGCGCAGCGTGACCCGCAGCCGGTCCAGGTCCACCGGGCCCGCACCGAGCGGCGCGAACACGCCGGGCTCGGCGCCGCCGGGCCCGGTCGGGTACTGCGCGTCGGCCGGATACTCGACCCCACCGAGCCGGAACCCGGGCGCGCCGTCGTCATCGATGAACCAGTCGACGAGCATCGCCCGCTCGGAGACGTACTCGTGCACGCGGTCACCGTCGCGGTACACGGTCATGAACACCACGTCGGAGTCGACGACGGCGCTGCTCAGCACCGGTGTGCGCAGCGTCGCGCTGAGCGCGCCGGCCAGTGCCTCGGCGTCGGCCTGACCGTCCGCCTCCTCCCGCGGCAGCACCGCCACCCGACCCGCGGCGGCGCGCACCACCCACGCGTCGGCGCCGAGCCCGGTCAGCGCGGCGACCACGTCGGCGGTCTCCCCGACGCGCGGCAGGCACGCCGTCAGGTCGGCTCGCTCCAGGGGCCGCCGGCGAGGAAGCGCTCGATGGTCGGCGTGTACGGTCCCGGGTCGAGCTGCCGCTGCCGCAGCCAGTCGTCGTCGCAGTAGGTGTCGCGGTACGCGTCCGCGCCGTCGCAGATCAGGGTCGCGATGCTGCCCGTCTCGCCGGCCGCGCGCATGCGGGCGGCGAGGCGCAGCGCGGCCCAGAGGTTCGCGCCGGTGGACGGGCCGGCCGACCATCCGGTGGCGGTCGCGAGATGGCGCATCGCGGCGACGCTGGCCGCGTCCGGCACCGGCATGGCGAGGTCGATGACCGAGGGCAGGAAGGCCGGCTCCACCCGGGGGCGGCCGATGCCCTCGATCCGGGACGGCATGCCGGTGCCGTAGCCGGAGTATCCGGTCACCCAGCTGGGCCAGTAGGCGGAGTGCTCCGGGTCCACGGCCGCGAGCCGGGTCGGATACCCGTGGTGACGCAGGTGGCAGCCGAGCGTCGCGCTGGTCGCTCCCGTACCGACACCGACGACCACCCAGGTGGGCGGGCCGCCTTCGGCGGCGATCACCTGGGCCAGCAGCGCCGCGCCGACGCTGTCCGGGGCGCGCCAGTCCTCGGCGTGCCTCGCCGCGGCGAGATGGTCGAGGTAGTACCCGCCGACCTCGGCGGCGAGCCGGGCGGCCTCGTCGTAGATCGCCGCCGGCGGGTCGAAGGCATGGCAGGTGCCGCCGTACCGCTCGACGCGCTCGCGTTTCGCCCGTGCCGTCCTGCCGGGAACGACGGCGATGAACGGCACCCCGATCAGCTTCGCGAAGTAGGCGGTGGCGACCGCGGTGTTGCCGGCGGTGGCCTCGACCACGGTGGTGTCCTGCCGGATGTCGCCCCGCACGACCGCGTCCTCGACGAGCCGCCGGACGAGCCGGTGCTTGACGCTGCCGGTGGGTCGCCGCGACTCGTCACGGAAGTACAGCCGGACACCCCAGGACCCTGGCAGCGGGTACCGGCGCAGCGGGATGGCCGGCTCCTCCGCCGCCGCGGCACGCAGCCGCGCCAGCGCCTGCTGCGCCCAGCGCCGCTCCCCCTCCTGCGACGAGCGGTCAGGTTCCTGCACGCCGGCCATGATCGCACACGGCACATCACGGATCGGACAACGTTCGCCAGCGGCGGAACCGATGGGCCGGCATCGACGTGTAGCCCGGTATGGACGCGACCGCGCACGTCCCGATGCCGGGAGCAAGGTGCCGGCCGCGCGGTGTCCGGGCCGGCGCGCGTTCGAGGGGGGCGCGCGTCAGGCCCGGGCCGGAACAATCACGGAGACTGTGGAACCGATCGATGCACAGCGGAGTGTGTAGGGCATGCAGGAGCCGGACCCGGCGGGGCTCGAGTCGTTCGAGGAGTTCTACGTCAACCATCGCGTCGACGTGTACCGGGCGCTCGCGGTCACCCTCTGCGACCCCCAGCTCGCCCGTGAGGCGGCCGACGAGGCGATGACCCGGGTCTACATGCACTGGAGCCGGGTGAGCTTCTACGAGAATCCGGCCGGCTGGGCGTACCGGGTCGGCCTGAACTGGGCGACGTCCTGGTGGCGCAAGGTGCACCGGGAGCAGCCCGTCGGCGAGGTGGCCGGCAGTCACGAGCCCGAGCCGGCGCCGGCGGGCGGCGACTTCCACGCGTACGCGATGCTGACCAACCTGCCGAGGGCGCAGCGGGCGGTCGTGGTCTGCCGGGTCCTGCTGCAGCTGAGCACCGCGGAGACCGCCGCCGCGCTGGACACCACCGAGGGCACCGTGAAGAGCCGGCTCGCCCGGGCGCTCGCCACGCTGCGCACTTCCCTGGACCGTGACGACAGCATGGTGACGCGATGACGTTCGACGACCTTCCCCGGGACCTCGTGACGATGGTGGATGCCGCCGTACGGGTGCTGCCACCGACCCCGGACGAGCTGCGCCGCATCACCCGGACCGGCGACGCCAGGCGGCGCCGCCGCACGGCCGCGGTGGTCCTGGCGGCCGTGGCCGGGGTGGTGGCCGCCGGTGCCGTGATGCCGCCCTGGCTCGACGGCCGGTCCATGGCGCCGACCGGCCCACAGCCCGGCGCGTCGACCGCGCCGGCCGGCCCCACGGTCACCACGACGCACCTGTCGGGGGTGCAGGCCCAGCGCATGCTGGTCAGCTCGTCGGCCGGCTACTTCGAGTCGCCGCCGGCCCGGCCCGTGCACCGGGAGAACTTCGACACGGCGACGCCGGACGGCACCGTCGTCGTGTTCGCCGAGGACGCCGAGCTGCGCGCCGACGACGCCCTGGTGCCGTTCCGGTTCGCCGGCGGCGGCCAGGTGCGGCGGGTCGTGCCGGCGCCCGACGACGGCGCCGCGGTGCTGGTCGAGCGGACCGTGCCGGCCGGCCCGAACTGCTTCGGCACGACCGAGCTGCGGCTGGAGATCTACGCCGCCGACGGCACCCGGAAGCTGTCCCGGCAGGTCGGCGGCGAGTGCGACGCCGCCGAGCTGATCGGCGTCGACTACTTCCGCGCATTCCTGCGCCGCGGCAACGCCGTCACGGCGTACGCGCTCGCCGACGGCTCGGAGACGAAGGTCGCCGACGCCGCCCTGGACCTGGGGTTCACCGCCACGCCGAAGGCCGCCGGGCTGGTCGCCCAGCTCGACCAGGGTCGCCTGCTGTTCAGCGACGCCACGTCCTGCCAGGACCGGCCGCGGATCGTCGTGTACGACGTGCCCACCGGCCGCACCAAGACCGTCGTGCCGCAGGTGCCGTGCGACCGCGCCGCCGTCGTCCGGCTGTCGCCCGACGGCCAGCTCTTCGCCATCGCGTACCGGCAGGAGGGCCGCCTCGTCATCGACATGATCGACGTCGAGTCGGGGCGCTCGCGGCACAGGGTGCAGGTCGGCGACACCGGCCGCCCCGCCGCCGTCGCCTGGCACTCGAACACGGCGGTGCGGCTGGCCTGGTACCGGCCGCCGGAGGCGGGGAAGGTGCTGCTCGACGAGGTGCTGCAGCTGGCCGTCGCCGTCGCGCCGTGAGCCCGCGGGTCCGGCAGGCTCCTCAGCCGCCGGGCCGGGCGCGGTCCCACAGGGTCGCCACGCCCACGGCGGCGGCCACCAGCGCGACGCTGCCCGCGATGTCCAGCACGTAGTGGTTGCCGGTGCCGAGCACGTCGGCCGCCATCAGCGCCGGGAAGAGCCACGGCAGCGGCGCCAGCCGCGGACGGGCCGGCCGCAGCGCCCGCCACGCGGCGTACGCGCACCACAGCGCCCACCCAACGTGCAGGCTGGGCATCGCGGAGTACTGGTTGCCGCCGGTGCCCCGCTCCACGATGTCGTGCACGGCGACGACGTCGACGACCCCGGGCAGCGCGAACCGCGGCGGCGACATGGGGGCCGCGAAGTACACCGGCAGGATCAGCACGGTCATCGCGACCAACGCCCGGCGGGCGTGCCGGTACACCTCGGCATGCCGGACGAGCAGCCACAGCAGCACCCCGGCGACCGCCACGTAGTACAGCCGGTACAGGTACACCGCCGGGTCGACGAGCGCGGGGTGGTCGGTCAGCCAGCGGTTCGCGGCCAGCTCGACGTCCAGGTGCAGGGCGCGCTCCGCGGCCTGCACGGCGCGGGCGTCGGCGGTGGCGGCCGCGACGTCCTTGCCCATCGCGTCGTGCAGGCGGGTGAAGACCACCAGCCACAGCAGCAGACCGGCGACCTCGAAGAGCGCGCCGAGGCGCCGGCGGTCGCGGTCCACGGCGCCACGATAGCGGACCTGCCCGGGCATCCTCGTTACCGCCGCTGAGCTGCGGGTATGGGACGGACATGACGACTGACACGTACGCGGAGTTCAAGGAAGCGGTCAATATGACGGCGGCGGAGCTGGAGCGCTGGCTGGCCACCGACGAGTCACGGGCGGTGGGCCAGAAGGCCGGTGACGGCGCCGAGTCCGTCGGCCACGACAGCGGCCGGCGCATCGTGCGGCTGCTGCACACGAAGAAGGCCGACCTGACCGGCGACGACGAGGCGCACATGCGCAAGGTGATCGGCTACGTGCACCGCCACCTCGCCCAGCGCCCGTCCGGCGACGTCACCGACACCCGGTGGCGGCACTCGCTCATGAACTGGGGTCACGACCCGCTGCGGCACTGACCGGCGCCCCGGTGTCCGCCGGTTTCGGGTGGCGGCGGCGGTACCGCTGCGCCACGAGCCCGCCGACCGTGAGCACCAGCAGCGTGGCGAGCGCCGCCCACATCGGCCACGCGCCGGGCTGCCAGCCGTAGGCGCCGACGGTGACGTAGGCGGTCGTGGCCGGCAGGATGCCGACCGCCGTGCCGGCGACGAAGTCGCGCAGCCGCACGGAGGTGAGCCCGGCGAGATAGTTGACCGCGGTGAACGGCACGACCGGGATGAGCCGGGCCACCACGATGGTCCGCAGGCCGCGACCGGCGAGCATCGCGTCGAAGCGGTCGAGGCGCCCACCGGTGAGCCACCGCACCGTGTCCCGGCCGAGCAGCCGCCCCAGGTGGAACGCGGCCACCGCGCCGAGCATCGCCCCGCTGACCACCACGAAGACCCCCGCCACCAGCCCGAACAGGGCCCCGGCGGCCAGGGTGAACACCGTCTTCGGCAGCGGCGACAGCGACACCACCGCGTACAGGGCGCTGTACGCCACCGGCGCCCACCAGCCCAGCGCGAGCACGTCGGCGCGCAGCCGCTGCTGGTCGGGCACCCCGACCAGGACCGCCGCCGCCACGACCATGCCCACCAGCGCGACGAGCCCGGCGCCGCGGAGCACCCGAGCGCGAACGGTCATGATCCCATCATGCCGTCCCGCGGCGCGGTCCGCCCGCCGAGCGCCCCCGGGGCCGGTCACGCACTCCCTCGTCTCGCGGGCACCCACCCCGAATATCGACGGCCATCTTGACGGGTGCTCGTGCATGTGTTTACCGTCACTCATCGCTTTTAACAAAGTTTCCTAACTGTTGGTGAGGTGAACGTGAAACGATCCCTTCGCCAGGTCCTCCTGGCCGGGGCCGTCGTGACCGTCGTGGCCGCTACCGTCGCCGCCGTGCCGCTGGTGCAGGCGAACGCCGCAGCCGCGTGCGCTCCGGCGTGGAGCGCCTCGGCCGTCTACGTCAAGGACAACGTCGTGTCCTACCAGGGGCACAACTACACCGCCAAGTGGTGGACCCAGAACGAGGTGCCGACCGCCAGCGGCCAGTGGGGCGTCTGGGCCGACAACGGCGTCTGCGGGGGCGGCACGACGCCCACCACGCCGCCGGTGACCAGCAACCCGCCCACCTCGAACCCGCCGACCTCGAACCCGCCGGGCGGCAAGAACGTCGTCGGCTACTTCGCCGAGTGGGGCGTCTACGGCCGCAACTACCACGTCAAGAACATCGTCACCAGCGGCTCGGCGGCGAAGCTGACCCACATCCTGTACGCGTTCGGCAACACCACCGGCGGGCAGTGCTCCATCGGTGACAGCTACGCCGACTACGACAAGGCCTACACGGCGGCCGACTCGGTCGACGGCGTCGCCGACACCTGGGACGCCGGCGCGCTGCGCGGCAACTTCAACCAGCTGCGCAAGCTCAAGCGGCTGTACCCGAACATCAAGGTGATCTGGTCGTTCGGCGGCTGGACCTGGTCCGGCGGCTTCACCCAGGCCGCGGCGAACCCGACCGGCTTCGCGAACTCCTGCTACAACCTGGTCAAGGACTCCCGCTGGGCCGACGTCTTCGACGGCATCGACATCGACTGGGAGTACCCGAACGCCTGCGGCCTCAGCTGCGACGCCAGCGGCCCGGCCAGCTACAACAACGTGATCACCGCGCTGCGCAACAGGTTCGGGTCCAGCTTCCTGATCACCTCGGCGATCTCGGCGGACGGCTCCAACGGCGGCAAGCTCGACGCGGCCGACTACGCCTCCGGCATCTCCAAGCTCAACCTGGTGTTCCCGATGACGTACGACTACTTCGGCGCGTTCAACCCGCAGGGCCCGACGGCCCCGCACTCGCCGCTGACGTCGTACTCGGGCATCCCGCAGCAGGGCTTCTGGTCCGACGCGGCGATCCAGAAGCTCAAGAGCAAGGGCGTGCCGGCCAGCAAGATGCTGCTCGGCATCGGGTTCTACGGCCGCGGCTGGACCGGCGTCACCCAGTCCGCCCCCGGCGGCACCGCGACCGGTGCGGCGCCCGGCACGTACGAGGCCGGCATCGAGGACTACAAGGTCCTGAAGAACTCCTGCCCGGCCACCGGCACCATCGGCGGCACCGCCTACGCCAAGTGCGGCAGCAACTGGTGGGGCTACGACACGCCGAGCACCATCGCCGGCAAGATGACCTACGCCAAGCAGCAGGGTCTCGGCGGGGCGTTCTTCTGGGAGTTCTCCGGCGACACCAGCAACGGCGAGCTCATCACCGCGATCAAGAACGGTCTCGGCTGACCCAGCACGACCACGAGCCGCCGCGGTCCCCGGTCCCGGGCCGCGGCGGCTCGGCCGTCTTCCAGGGTGGTCAGCGGTTCAGCCGAGCGGCTTCTCGAGGTCGCGGATCTCCATCCACAGCGCCCGCAGCCGCTCGACCTCCCGGTCGCTGCGGCCGAACACCTCGAGCATGTCGTCGATGTGACGCCACTTCGGCGAACGCTCGCCGATGCCGTTCAGCAGCCGGAACACCGTCGACTTGGACACCCCGACCTGGCCGGCGATCTCACTGTACGGCGGCTCGCCGGCCTCCCGATGGGCGGCCATGAGCTGCTCGGCCAGCCGCGTGCGTAGGGCCCGCAGCCGCTCGGGGTCAGGATCGTTGCCCATCGGCGCTCACCAGGCGCGCGGCGCGGCTGCCCGCGTGACGACGTCGTCCACCATCCAAGCATGCCCATGAATCACTGCCAGGTAAAGCACCCCGGCCTACGGCACCTCGATGGAGCACACCGGCCCGGGACGGGCCTGCCCGGCGGGGTCTGAGCGTCAGTACAGCCACCGGCCGAGGACCGCGGGCCAGAACTGGGTGTCGTGGTGGCCGTCGCCGATCGCGGCCGGGTCGAGGGCGCCGATGCGGCGCAGCAGGTCGTCGATCTCCTCGAGCGCCCGCTCCTCGGCCTCCTCGTCCTCGTCCCAGCGGCCGATGGCGGCCGAGCCGCGCAGCCAGCCGCCGACCAGGTGCAGCGTGCACAGCCAGTGGCGCACGCTGGAGTTGACGAACCGGGTCGGGCGGCCGTCCGCGGGCCACTCCAGGACCTCACCGCTGCCGGGCACCGCGCCGTAGTCCCACCTGACGCGGTTGCCCTCGTCGCGGTCGTCGTAGACCGCCAGCCGGTACATCACCGGCGTCGCCGTGAACGCGGCATGGTGCACGAGCTCGGCGAACAGCGGCACGCCGGGGTCGGTCAGCGCGGCCTTCTGCGGCGCCGGCAGCCGCCAGTCCGCCACGGCGTGGGCCGGCGCCCGCACGACGCGGCCGGCGCCGGCCCACGCCGTGAGCTCCTCGAAGGTGGGCGGGGTCGGCACACGGCCGAGGGTACGCGGGTGCCCGGCGGCCGGCGACGCGCGGCGCTACTGTGCCGGGCATGCGCATGTTGCATCTGGGCCTGCGGGTCACCGACCTGGAGCGCTCGCTCGCGTTCTACACCGCCGTCGGGTACGCGAAGGTCGGCACGGTCCCCGATACGCCGTTCGGCAGCCTGACCATGCTGCGGCTGCCCGACGACCCGTTCGTCAGCCTCGAGCTCGTGCACGACCCGGCCCGGCCGGTCACCGACACCGGCGCGGTCAACCACCTCGTCATCCAGGTGGACGACCTGCGGGCCGCGATCGCCGAGCTGGCCGGCAAGGGCATCACCGCCGAGCCGCCGGCCGAGCCCGGCCCCGGCATGTACACGTCCTGCCTCACCGACCCCGACGGGTACCGCATCGAGCTGGTCCAGTGGCCACCCGGCCACGCCGCCGGCATGTCGGCCGCCGACTTCGCCTGAGCCGCGGAGGCCCGCGCCGGCTACGCGGCGACCGTGGCGCGGATGTCGCCGAGGCCGCGGGCCACCAGCATGCGGCCGGGCCCGACACCCGTCCAGCGGGCGGCCGCGGTGTCCCAGCGGCGCAGTAGCCGCGGATCCGCCTGCACCTCGACCGGAATCCGCTGCCCCGGCGCCGCCTGGACGGCGCGCCAGCCGACGAGCCGCACCGGCTGCGCCGGGTCGTCCGGCTGGAAGTACACCTGGACGACCTCGCGGCTCGGGCGGGTGCCGGTGTTCGTCACCGCGACCGCCACCACCGGCGCGGGCGCCGTCGCGACGAGGCGGGCGTCGGCGTAGTCCCACGTCGTGTAGCCCAGGCCGTGGCCGAACCAGAACCGGGGCGGCGGGGCGAGGCCGGCGAAGTGCCCGCGGTAGCCGATGAAGGCGCCCTCGCTGTACGGCAGGTCGCCGTCGACCGGGGTCACCGACCAGGCCGGGGCCTGGCCGTCGCCGGCGGGGAAGGTGGTGACCAGCCGCCCGGCCGGCTCGATGTCGCCGGTGAGCGCGGCCGCCACGGCGTGCCCGCCCTCCTGGCCGGGCAGGCCGGCCCATACGACGGCCCCGACCTCGTCGAGCCACGGCATGAGCACCGGCGTCGCGGCGTTGACCACGACCACCGTCAGCTTCGCCGCGGCGGCGACGGTGCGGACCAGATCGTCCTGGGCGCCGGGCAGCCGCAGCGTGGTCTTGTCGACGGCCTCGGTCTCCTGCTCCTCGGTGAGGCCGACGACCACCACGGCGACGTCGGCGGCGGCCGCCGCCGCGGCGGCCGCGGCGAGGGCCTCGGCGGTGGGGCGGGGCGCGGCGTGCGCGATGAGGCCGTAGAGCCCGACGCCGGCCAGCGGCGCGTCGGCGAGGTCCGGCGGGCGCAGCCCGACCTCGGCCTCGACCAGGTCACCGGCGGTGACGTCGACCGCGTCGGCGGCCCGCGGCGGGGTCAGGATCTCCTCGCCGATGCCTACGCCGGACACCCGCAGCTCGTAGCGCAGCTGCCGTCCGGCGACGCGCAGCTGCCACGAGCCGGCGCCGATCGCGCCGAGCTCGACCGGCCCGCCCCTGGTGATCCGGGCACGGAACCGGACGGTGGCGACGGTGGTGTCGAAGTCGTCGTCGACGCCGACCGCGGTGACGGCGCCGGGGGCGTGGCGCTCCTCGATGACGGCGCCGGCCTCGTCCAGCAGCGTGACGTGGACGCCCGGCTCGCCGGTGGCGGGGTCGGTGAGGAAGCCGCCGCGGGCCGGGACCGGCCGGGTGCGGACCTCCACGCCGTCGGTGACGGTGACGTCGGCTGGCAGCCGGGCGCACAGGCCCTCCACGACGCTGACCTGGTACGGCGGGTTGACCTGCGCCGAGCCGCCGCCCATGTCGACGGTCTCGATCGCGTGCCGGCCGATGAGTGCCACCCGCTCCCCCGGGCGCAGCGGCAGCGCCGCGTCGCGGTTCGTCAGCACGGTCATGCCCGCCGCGGCCAGCCGCTTCAGCTGCTCACGGCGCGCCGGGCTGTCGGGGGCCGGCAGGTCGGCCGGGTAGCCGCGCGGCCTGCCGAGCGCGCCGGCCCGGTCGGCGAGGCGCAGCACCCGGCGGACGTGGTCGTCGACGACCGGCTCGGCGACCTCGCCGGACTCGACGGCGGCCACGAGCGCGTCGCCCCAGGGGCCGCCGGGGCCGGGCATCACCAGGTCGAGCCCGCCGTTGGCGGCCGCGGCCACGGTACGCGTCGCGAACCAGTCGGACATGATCAGCCCCTGGTACCTCCACTCGCCCTTCACGACCGTGTTGTTCACGTACTGCTGCTCGGTGGCGGCGACGCCGTTGACGTCGTTGTAGGCGGCCATCATCGACCACGGGTCGGACTCGTCGACCGCGATCTCGAACGGCAGCAGGTACAGCTCGCGCAGCGTGGCCTCGTCCACGACGCTGTTCACGCTGTTGCGCTCGGTCTCGGACTCGTTGGCGACGAGGTGCTTGAGGCAGGCGCCGACGCCGCGCTCCTGCATGCCGCGCACGTAGGCGGCGGCGAGCCGGCCGGTGAGCAGCGGGTCCTCGGAGAACGCCTCGAAGAGCCGGCCGCCCAGCGGCGAGCGGTGCAGGTTGATGGTCGGGCCGAGCACCACATGGATCCGCTGCGCCATCGCCTCCTCGGCGAGCAGCCGGCCCACCTCGTAGGCGGTGTCCTCGCTCCACGCGGACGCGAGCAGGGTGGCGTTGGGAAACAGCGCCACGGTCCGGCCGCCGGTGAACTTCGGGCCGCGCACGCCGGTGGGCCCGTCGGAGAGGCGCAGCTCGCCGAGCCCGATCGCGTCGCAGGGCGCGAGGCTGAACGTGGTGGCGCCGGTCAGCAGCGTCACCTTCTCGCGCAGGTCGAGGGTGCCGATGAGTTCGGCCAGATTGCCAGTCATGGTGGGGCCTACAGCACTTTCTTGACGGGGATGATGGCGAGCGCGCCGAGGAACGTGAGGGCGGCGGCGGTCAGGTACAGCAGGTCGTAGTTCTGGCCGGCGCCGACGCCGAGCAGGGCCGCGCCGAGCAGCGGCGCCAGCGTCTGCGGCATGGCGTTGGCGATGTTGAACACGCCGAGGTCCTTGGCGTTGTCCTCGGGGTGGGGCAGGACGGCGAGCACGAGCGCCAGGTCGACGCCCATGTAGATGCCGTACGCGGCGCCGAGGACCGCCTCCACGACGTAGAAGCCGGCCACCGTGTGGACCTGGGTCAGCATGACCAGGCCGACGGCGAACAGCGCGGTGGACACGAAGACGAGGGCCTTGCGGCGGCCGAGGCGGTCGGAGATGTACCCGGTGGTCTGGCCGACGACGATGAGCACGACGGTGTAGACGAGCACACCGGTGGCGACGGTGCTGGCAGCCGTGGCGTCGGTGAGGCCGATCTCGTCCTTCATCCAGAAGAACCGGAACGTCGTGAACATGAAGCTGCCGAGGATCAGCATGAACCGCGACACCCACGCCCAGGCGAAGTCGGGGTGCTGGCGGGGACTGACCCAGAACGTCTCCAGGAACTCGCGCAGCCCGGCGGCCGGCGGGCGGCGCGGGAGCCGCTTGTCCGGCAGGACGAGGGCGTACAGCAGCATGCCGGCGACACCGATGACGGCCGGGACCATGAACAGCGCGATCATGTTCGAGGTCAGCGCGCTGGCCAGGTAGACGGCGGCGAGGATGCCGACGCTCTGCATGACACCGCCGAGCGCGGTGACGGTGGCCGACTGCTGGGGCGGGATCTGATCGGCGATGGTGGCCAGGTAGGCGGCGAAGCAGGCGTTGGCGGCCAGCTGCGCGGCGAACCAGGCGACGATCAGCGTCGGCACGTTGCCGGCGATCGCGATGACGAACAGGCACACGGCCAGGCCGATGCTGCCACCGACCATCCAGGGCCGTCGCCGCCCCCAGCGGCCGGTGGTGCGGTCGGAGAGCCGGCCGAAGATCGGGTTGCCGAGCAGGGCGGCGATGGCGCCGATGCCGAGGATGAGGCCCTGCGCGGCGGGCGCGCGGCCCTCGCCGACGACGGCGGTCACTTTGATCGCCATGCTGACCGTCACCGGGCCGAGCAACGCGATGAACAACGCCATCTGGGCGAGGGCGAACGGGACGATGAGCTTGAGGCCGGCCTTCTCGGTGGGCGGCGGGATGCCGAGCTCGTACTCCGGCTCGACATGCTCATGCCCGCTGATCCCCGACGTCATGACCGACGCGGGCAACTCGGAGCTGCTCGGCGTCGCCGCGTTGATGATCTCGTTGAGCTCGTGGTGGTGCGTCGTCGGGGGGCCGGCGTCCTTCATCACGGCACCTCCTGTACAGGGGTCCGACCGGGGGTGAATAGCCTCATCCGGAACGGATAAACGCGCCGTGTCGAATCCGGGGACCGCCGTTCGTAGTAGGGGTGAACGCCCGCCATGACCGCGAACCACGAAGGGATCCGCCATGACCGCCACCTACACCTGGGACGTCTTCTCCACCCTCGACGGATACGGCTCGTTCACCGAGGGCGCCGACTGGGGCGGCTACTGGGGCAAGCAGGGCCCCGAGCTGCTCGCGCACCGCGCCGCGATCTTCGACACCGCGCAGCGGATGGTGTTCGGGGCCACCACGTTCCGGGAGACCGCCGAGATCATGTCCTCGGGGCTCGACCCCAACACGCTCGACGAGTGGAACGTCCGGACGATGCGCATGCCCGCGACCGTCATCTCCTCCACGCTGCGGGACACCCTCGGCTGGCCGGACGCGACCATCGTCAGCGGCGACGCGGTGGACATCGTCGCCCGGCTCAAGCAGGAGTCGGACGTGCCGCTGCGCTCGCCGGCGAGCCTGTCGTTGAACTGGGCGCTGATGGCCGCCGGCCTGGTCGACCGCATCCAGGTGACCATCTTCCCCGTCATCTCCGGCCGGACCGGGACGAGCCCGATCCTCGGCGGCGCCGGCGACTTCGACCTCGAGCTGCTGGAGAGCCGGGTCCTCGACGGCCGCACCCAGGAGCTGGTCTACCGCCCCACGCCCCGCTGACGGGGGCGGGCTCGTCGCCGTCTCCGGGCAGGTGCCGATGGACGCCACCGGGCAGGTCGCCGGCGCCGGCGACGCCGAGGCCCAGATCCGGCAGGTGTTCGTCAACCTCGCCGCGGACGCCGCCCCGGCCAGCTCACGCCGTCACCTCCGCCGCGCTGCGGCGCCGCCGCGAGCCCGAACCGTGCCCATGGTTCGCGGCTCCTCCGCTCCGCTGCAGACCGCTCACTGGTCCAGGTGAGCGGCCTGGTGCACCCCGCGTTCCGGGTCGAGGTCGACGCCCTGGCCGTCATCCGACGTCTGCGTCACCCGGTCGGCGCGCCGATGCGCTGGGCGCCGATGACCGACAGCAGCTGGAGCTTCTCGTAGCTCTCGCTACCGGGCACCGCGGTGTACACCAGCAGCGAATGTGACTGGTCGGGGTCGAGCAGACCCTGGCAGGCCAGCTCCAGGTCGCCGACCTCCGGATGGATGAAGCGCTTGGTGTGGTTGTAGCGCACGCCGACCTCGTGCTCGCTCCACACGGCGCGGAACTCCTCGCTGCGGTCCAGCAGCAGCCGCTGCAGGTGCGCGGCGTAGGAGCCGGGGCCGCGCAGCGTCACCGTCCTGCGCAGCCCGGCGGCGAAGACGCGCGAGTGCAGCGGATGCTCGTCCGGGTGGTACAGGGCCCGGCACGCCGGGTCGGTGAACCAGCGGTACCCGATGCTGCGGGCCGGCCCGCTGAACCTGGTGTTGTCCCCGGTGAGCGCGACGCCGAGCGGGGTCTGCCGCAGCGTCTCGCCCAGCTCGGTGACGATCTCGGCGGGCGTGTCGGTGAGCCGGTCGAAGATGCGCAGCAGGCCCGGGCTGATGTGCTCGCTGGCCGCGCCCCTGGTCGGCGGGGTGTGCCCGGCGAGGCGGAACAGATAGTCGCGCTCGTCGAGGGACAGGTGCAGGCCCTGCGCGATCGAGGCGATCATCTGCTCCGACGGGTGCGGCCCACGCCGGCGCTCCAGCCGGCTGTAGTAGTCGGCGGAGATGTGGCACAGCGTCGCCACCTCCTCCCGGCGCAGCCCGCTCGTGCGGCGCCGCTGCCCGCGCGGCAGGCCCACGTCCTCCGGCTGCAGCGACTCCCGGCGGCGGCGCAGGAACTCGGCGAGCCCGGCCCGGTCGATCATGACGGCGTCCCCCTCTCGGCGCTGGTTCGATCCTGCCACCGGCGCCGGACCGCAGCCTGGGATCACCGATCCCACCCTCCGGGGCCCGGTCAGCCTGGGATTCACAGGCCGTGGATGTACCCAGCGGACGCGGCGCAGCCTGGGAGCACAGCACGCACCGCATCCGTCGCAGACAGCCGAGGAGCACGACATGGCACGCAGGCAACCGGACATCACCGTCCCCGACCTCACCGGGAAGCTCGCCGTCGTCACCGGCGCCAGCGACGGCGTCGGGCTGGGCCTGGCGACCCGCCTCGCCACCGCCGGCGCCGAGGTCGTCATGCCCGTCCGCAACGCCCGCAAGGGCGAGGCGGCGATCGCCGGGATCAGGCAGCGGTACCCGCACGCCACGCTGTCGCTGCGGGCGCTCGACCTGTCCTCGCTGGACTCGGTCGCGGCCCTCGGCGCCACCCTGCGCGGCGAGGGCCGCCCGATCCACATCCTGGTCAACAACGCCGGCGTGATGACCCCGCCGAGCCGGCAGCGCACCGCGGACGGGTTCGAGCTGCAGTTCGGCAGCAACCACCTGGGCCACGTCGCCCTGGTCAGCCAGCTGCTGCCACTGCTGCGGGCCGGCCGCGCCAGGGTCACCTCACAGCTGAGCGTCGCGGCGAACGAGCGGTCGATCAACTGGGACGACCTGAACTGGGAACGCTCGTACGACGGCCGCGGCGCGTACAGCCAGTCCAAGATCGCGCTCGGCCTGTTCGCCCTGGAGCTGCAGCGGCGCAGCCAGGCCGGCGGCTGGGGCATTACCAGCAACATCTGCCACCCCGGCGTGGCGCCCACCAGCCTGCTGGCCGCGCGCCCCGAGATCGGCCGGGCCAAGGACACCGCCGGCGTGCGCGTCATCCGCGCCCTCTCCCGCCGCGGCATCCTCCTCGGCACGCTGGAGACGGCGCCACTGCCCGCGCTGCTCGCCGCCACCGCGCCGGACGCCGGCGGCCGCTTCTACGGCCCCAGCGGCCCCGGGCACCTCGGCGGCCCGCCCGCCGAGCAGGCCGTGTACTCACGGCTGCGCGGCGAGGAGGACGCCCGGCGGATCTGGCGGATCTCCGCGGACCTCACCCGGGTCTCGTTCCCCGACGGGGCGTCCGCCCGGCGGTGAGCACTCACAGCCGGTGCGCGCCGCTGATGTCGGTCCAGCGCATCGCCGGGTCACGGTGCCGGGCGGCCTCCAGCTCGGCCTGGGCCAGCTCGTCGTAGGACCGCTTCCAGGACCGGCCCTCGGTGCCACCTTCGCGCAGCTCCAGCTCGAAGGTGGCACCGTCGGTGCGGATGTAGACGTCGCGACGGGCCAGGCGGCCCCAGGTCCCGTTCCACCAGTGCCGAACGACGGTGCTGCGCATCCGCGCATCGTACACATGTTCGATCTCCAGGTCGCCGCCCGCCCGGTGGAGCCGGCCGTCCGGACGGCGGGCGGGGCAGCCGCCGGCTCAGGCCGGGACGCGCAGGGTGGCCAGGGCCGTGGACCAGGCGACGAGTTGGTCGAGGGCGGTGCTGAGCGCGCCGGCCTGGTGCGGGGCCGGGGCCAGCTCGGTGAAGCCGGTGAAGTCGTGGTGCAGGCTGAGCGCGACCTGCGCCGGGACCGGGGCGATCCGCAGGGCGTTCACGACCGGGCGGAGCGCCTCGACGGCACGGACGCCGCCGTCGAAGCCGTAGGAGACGAAGGCGGCGGCCTTGTCGTGCCATTCGGCGCAGACCCGGTCGAGGGCGTTCTTCAGCACCCCCGGGTAGGAGTGGTTGTACTCGGGAGTGACGAACACGAACCCGTCATACCCGGCGACGGTGGCGGCCCAGGACCTGGTGTGCTCGTGGGTGTAGCGGCCGGTGGCTGGCGGCAGCGGCTCGTCCAGCGGCGGCAGGTCGACCTCGGCGAGGTCGAGCAGGTCGAAGTGGGCGTCCGTGCGCCGGGCGGCGTGCGTGACGACCCAGTCCGCCACGGGCTCGCCCCGGCGACCGGGACGAGTGCTGGCCAGGACGACCGCGATCTTGATCATGGTGATGGCGCCTTTCCGGAGGTGGTACGGGCAGGGGCGGCCGACGGGTGGCGCGTCAGCGCCGGTCGTGGCTGGTGAACATGTCGACGAGGCGGGCGACGGGGTCGGGGCCGAACATCAGCTCGAGCGAGGCGGCCGACTCGCCGGCGGAGGCCGCGCTGCGCGGGAACAGCGCCTCCTCGTAGGCCGTCAGGGCGGCCTCGATGTCGCCGGGGTGCTCGGCGACGGCCCGGCCGAGCTCGGCACCGTCGAGCATGGCGAGATTGGCGCCCTCGCCGGCGAACGGGGACATGACGTGCGCGGCGTCGCCGAGCAGGGTCACGCCCGCGGTGCGGTCCCACCGGTGGCCGACGGGCAGGGCGTTGATCCGGCGCGGGACCAGCGGGCCGTCGGCGTCGGCGATCAGCGTCCGCAACGCCGGGGCCCAGCCGGCGAACTGGGCCAGCAGCGCGGCCTTGGCGGCGGCGGTGTCGGTGAAGTCGACGGTGTCGAGCCAGTCCTCGCCGGTCCGCAGCGCGGCGTAGACGTGCAGGCTGCCGTCGGTCTCGCGGTGGGCGAGGAACCCGCGCCGGCCGTCGAGGGCGATGAAGAAGCCGCCGCCGATCAGGTCGGCCGGGCCCGGGTGCCGGGTGTCGGCGTCCAGCAGGTCCAGTTCGACGAAGGAGATGCCGGTGTACGCCGGGTGCCGCGGGGAGACCAGCGGCCGGACCCGCGACCACGCGCCGTCGGCGCCGACGAGCAGGTCGGTGGTGACCACGGTGCCGTCGGCGAAGGCCACCTCGTGCCGGCCCCCGTCCAGCGGGCGGAAGCCGGTGGCCTTGGCGCCCCACCGGACGGTGCCGTCAGGCAGCGAGTCCAGCAGCAGGTCACGCAGCTCCCCGCGGTCGACCTCGGGCCGGCCGCCGGCGCCGTCGTCCTTCTCCTCCAGCGCGACGCTCGCATCGGGGTACAGCAGCCGCATGGCCTGCCCGCCGGGGTGGATGATCGCCTCGAAGCCGGCGGCGAGGTCGGCGGCGTGCAGTGCGACCTGCCCCGAGTCGTGGTGGATGTCGAGCATGCCGCCCTGGGTGCGGACGTGGCGGCCCGCCTCGAGGTCGAACACGGTCGCCGGGATGCCGCGGGTGTGCAGCACCCGCGCCAGGGTGAGCCCGCCGAGGCCGGCGCCGATGATCGCGATGTGGTGGTGGGTGGTGGTCATTGCCGGCTCCTCGAATCAGAACAAGCTCATTAGTGCTGTCGCTCGAAAACTATAACAGCTCCACTATCGCAGTCGTTCGGTAAAGTGGTCGCATGACCGACATCACCGTGGGGCGGCGGGAGCGCAAGAAGGCCCGGACCCGTCAGGCGATCGCCGACGCCGCGCGAGCGTTGTTCCTCGAGCGCGGCTTCGACGCGGTGACGGTCAAGGAGGTCGCCGAGGCCGCCGACGTGTCCATGAGCGGGCTGTTCAAGCACTTCCCCACCAAGGAGTCGCTGGTCTTCGATGAGGACGACGACATCCGCCACGGGCTGGTCCGCGCCGTGCGTGACCGCCCCGACGCCGTGGCCGCCCTGCGGGCGCTGCGGCAATGGCTGCTCGACCGCGCCCGCGACCTGGCCGGCGACCCCGACACCGCCGCGTTCTTCGAGCTCATCGCCGCCACCCCGGCCCTGAGCGACTACGGCCGCCGCATGTGGCAGCGGCACGAGCAGGAGCTCGCCGAGGCGATCCGCCAGGCCGGGCCCGACGCACCCGGCGCCGGCATCGCGGCCCGTGCCGTAGCCCGCTTCGCCCTCGACCGCTCCCAGCCCTGCCCGCACATCGATCCCCAGGTCGAGCTCGACGCCGCCTTCGCGCTGCTCAGCCACGGCTGGCCCGCGCCCGAGCTGCGCCGGCCGCGGCACCACACCCCGTCCGCCGCGCCGCCGGCCCCGGCCCGGCCGCCGGGCCTGCGCGAACGGAAGAAGGCCCAGACCCGCCAGGCGATCACCCGCGCCGCGCTGGAGCTGTTCACCGAACGCGGCTACGACCACGTCGGGGTTCGCGAGATCGCCGAGGCCGCCGAGGTCTCACCGGGCACCCTGTTCGCCCACTTCCCCGACGGCAAGGCCAGCCTGCTGTTCCCCGGCGACCAACGGGACACCGCCGCGGCCCTCGTCGACGCGGTCCGCCACCGCCCGCCCGGGCAGACCATTCCCCGGGCCCTGCACGGGCACATCGCCCGCCGGGGACCGTTCAAGCCCGACCCCACCCCCGAGGAGCAGCGGGTCCTGGCGCTGATCCGGGCCACGCCCGAACTGACCGACCACGCGCTGCGCGCCTGGACCGCCGCCGAGCCGGCCCTCACCAGCGCCATCGCCGAGGAGGCCGGGCTGCCCGCCGACGACCCCACCGCCCGGCTGCTCGCCCACTATTTCCTGCAGATCCCGGACCTGGCCGTCGCCGAACCCCACGCCGGGCACGCCCTGGACGTCATCACCGGCGTCCTCGAACACGGCTGGCCCCAAGGCCTCGCCACCGGGACGCCCCCGCTGGCGTAGATCGACAGCTGGGCGGTCCAGCGGGCCGCTCGGCGCCCAGCCCGGCCGCTGGACCTCGCTGAACGGCGCGCGGACCGGGCCGGCGCCGGGACCAGCATCGCGGTGATGACGTCGCCGCCGGGGTTGCGGGGTGCGCGGCGGCGAGCGCCGACCCGCCGGTGGTGCACGATCGCGGGCGGCAGGCCGGCGGCCGGGGTGAACGACGGCGCCACGAGGCCGGCCACGGTGCTGACCGGGTCGCCGAGATCGGGCCGCCGGGACACGGCCAGCGTGTACCGGCCGGCGCCGGCCGCGGCGGTCCACGTGAACGCCGGGCCGATGACGCCGGTCGCGCCCGGCGCCGGGGCGGTGGGCACCGGCACCGCGGGTGGGGCGTCCACCGGTGCCGGGCCGGCCGACCGCAGCGTCGCCCGAGCCGGTCCCGCGCCGCTGCCGCCGCCCGGCCAGACGAGCCGCACGTGACCGGCGCCGGGCGTGCGGACGGTCAGCCGCCCCGCCGGCACCCGCGGGTGGGCCGCACGCCGGGCGACGCCGTCGGCGGAGACCTCCACCCGCGGCCGGGGGCCGCCGCCCGCGAGGTCGAAGACGGCCGCGCGGCCGCGGCCGGGACCAGTGACGGACGCGCCGGCGCTGGGTCGGGCGCACGACCGCGCACCCGGCGCCCGGGGGCACGGTGACCGCCGTGTGCCCGGTCGTGAGGGTGAGGTCCTCGACAGCGCCGACGCGCACCACGGCGGACGCGTCGGCGCCGGTCGGGCGCACGACCGCGCACCCGGCGCCCGGCGGCACGGTGACCGCCGTGTGCCCGGTCGTGAGGGTGAGGTCCTCGACAGCGCCGACGCGCACCACGGCGGACGCGCCGGCCCGCACCGGGTCCGACGCCGGGCCAGGGCGGCCGGACCGGTCGACTCGCCCGCCGGCGTAGACCTTGCCGGCGGCGGTGACGGTCGCGGCGTCGGCGCTGAACCGGGCCGCGGTCGGGGGGTAGTGGTGCACGTCGACGAGGTCGACGCCGGGCGCGGCGAGGGCGTCGGGGTCGATGTCGGAGCGGCGACCGGCGGCGATCAGCTGCCGCGGGCGCCCACTGGCGGAACCGTTCGGCGTTGGCGTTGAGCCACGGCAGGGTAAGGCGCCGGCCCGGCCGGCGCCGCGGCGGCAAGGTGCGGGCGCGTGCCGGCGCCGCGGCGGCAAGGTGCGGGCGCGTGACGGTTCGTGGGCGGGACCGGGGCGGGCCGGTTCAATGGTGGGCAAGGTGCGGGCGCGTGACGGTTCGTGGGCGGGACCGGGGCGGGCCGGTTCAGCGGTGGGCAAGGTGCGGGCGCGTGACGGTTCGTGGGCGGGACCGGGGCGGGCCGGTTCAGTGGTGGGCGGGGTGCGGGCGCCGGCCGGCGCGGGTGAGGGCGAGCGCGGCGGCGCCGTAGAGGCCGCCGTCGCGGCCGAGCGCGGCCGGCTGGACGGTGAGGTCGTGCAGGAACGCGATCCCGGCCCGCTGCGCGACCGCCGCCCGAAGCGGGTCGAACAGCACCGGGCCGGCGGCGGCCACACCGCCGCCGACGACGACGGTGTGCAGGTCGAACAGGGTCACGGTGTTGACGATGGCGGCGGCGAGCGCGTCCGCGCCGCGGCGGAACGCCTGCCGGGCGACCGGGACCCCGCGGGCCGCGTCGGCGGCGAGCGCCCGGGCGTCGGTGCCGCCCGCCCAGCCGAGCCCGGCGGCCCAGCGGACCATGCCGGGGCCGCTGGCGACGCGCTCCACGCAGCCGAGGGCACCGCACGGGCAGGGCGCGTCGTCGTCGCCGACGGCGATGTGCCCGATGTGCCCGGCGTTGCCGGTACGCCCGAGGTACGGCGCACCGTCGAGCACCAGCCCGCCGCCGACGCCGGTGGAGACGACCACGCCGAGCAGCGACGGCGTGTGGCCGCGCCAGGACTCGCCGAGCGCCACGCACTGCGCGTCGCCGGCGAGGGCGACCGGCAGCCCGCCGGTGAGCTCGGCGAGGGCGGCGGTGACCGGGAACCGCCGCCACGCCGGGATGTTGACCGGGCTGACCGCGCCGGCGTCCAGGTGGACCGGGCCGGCGGAGCCGACGCCGACGCCGGTGACGCCGGTGAGGTCGAACCGGCGCACGAGCGCGGCCAGCGTCGCGGTCGGGTCGGTGCCGACCGGCATTTCGGCCCGCTCGACGATGCCGCGGTCGGCCCCGACGGTGGCCGCGGCGAACTTCGTACCGCCGATGTCGACCGCGAGCACCACGGTCATGATCTGACCTCGTTGACGCAGCGCAGCACCGGGTGACCGACCAGCCGGGCCGGGTCGAGCGGCCGGTGGCTGGTGACCGCGACCGTGGTGGTCTCCCCCGGCAGGAGCGTGACGAGCTGGTCGTCGACGGTGGCGTCCGGGTCGAGCCGGTCCGGGTGGATCGCCAGCTCCCGCAGCAGGGTACGGGCGGTGACGTGGACGAGGTAGCCACCGTCGACCGCCTCGACGGTGGTGTCGTACGCGGCCGGCGGGTACGCCATGTCGGGGTCCTCGGCGAACATCCGCAGCGCCCGCTGCTCGCCGAGCTCGGCGACCAGCAGCTCGCGGCCCGGGTCGGCGGGCTCGGCCAGGCCGGCGGGCAGCACGACCCGGCCGGCGTCGCGCGGCGCGACGCTGACCGGCACGCTCTCCTTGGCGAGCAGCTCGCCGGTCACGGCGCGGCGGGTGACGGTGAGGTCACCGGTCCACGGCTCGTCGGTGTCGTTGACCGCGGTGACGACCCCGCCGGCGACGGTCAGCAGGCGCGGCGCGTAGGCGCGGCGGATGGCGTACCACAGCGGCTTGCGGCGGCCCGCGCCGTCGACGGCGGCCCAGGACGTGACGGGCCAGCAGTCGTTGAGCTGCCACACGACGGCGCCCATGCAGTACGGCATCAGCGACCGGAAGCGCTCCAGGCCGTACGCGACGGCGCGGGCCTGGTTGAGCTGCGTGAAGTAGTGCCAGTCGTCGACGTCCGCGGGCGCCGGCAGGTGCCGGCCGAGGCCGCGCAGCAGCTTGTCGTCGCCGTCGGCCGCCTTCTGATGGTGCCGCACGCCGGGCGAGGCGGCGGTGAGCGGCTCGTCGGAGACCGCGGCCCGCAGCGTCGCCCAGGTGGGTGGGGCCTGGAAGCCGAACTCGGCGACGAACCGCGGCGTGTAGGCGTCGTAGCGGGTGTAGTCCTTGGTGTTCCACACGTCCCAGATGTGGATGGTGCCGGTGCTGTCGTCCATGACGTCACGGTCCGGGCTGCCGGAGTACGGCGTGCCCGGCCAGTAGGGGCGGGTCGGGTCCAGCTCGGCGACGACGCGGGGCAGCAGGTCGTGGTAGAAGCCGGCGCCCCAGCTGCGCCCGTCGAGCGCCTCGGGCCAGCCCCAGTGCTGGTGGCCCCAGATGTTCTCGTTGTTGCCGCACCACAGCACCAGGCTGGGCCGCCACACCAGGCGGGTCACCTGCTCGCGGGCCTCGGCCTCGACCTCGCCGCGGAACGGCTCGTCCTCCGGGTACGCGGCGCAGGCGAACAGGAAGTCCTGCCATACGAGCACGCCCAGCTCGTCGGCGAGGTCGTAGAAGTCGTCGGACTCGTACCGGCCGCCGCCCCAGACGCGCAGCAGGTTCGCGCCCGCGTCGAGGGCCTGGCCGACGCGGGCCCGGAGCCGGTCGGCGGTGACGCGGGCCGGGAAGCAGTCGTCGGGGATCCAGTTGAACCCCTTGACGAACACCGGGCGGCCGTTGACGGTGAGCCGGAACGCGTCGGGATCCAGCTCCACGGTACGGAAGCCGATCCGCCGGGTCCACGTGTCGGCGCCGGCGCGCACGGTCAGCGGGTAGCGGGGCTGGTCGCCGTGGCCGGCCGGCCACCACAGCCGCACGTCGGGGACCTCCAGCACGAGCACGCCGGTGTGCTCGCCGGGGCCGAGCCGCAGCTCGGCGCTGACCCCGGCGATCTCGGCGGTGACCGTGACCGGCTCGTCGCCGGTGCGTTCGACGCGGACGGGCACCTCGACCCGGCCCGTGCCGCCGTCCACTGTGGCCAGTGGGCGGACCTCGGCGAGGCGCACCCCGGACCAGGCGTGCAGCCCGATCCGCTGCCAGATGCCGGCGGTCACCAGGGTCGGGCCCCAGTCCCAGCCGAAGTTGCAGGCCATCTTGCGGATGAACTGGAACGGTTCGGGGTACGGGCCGGGCCGCTCGCCGAGGGCCGCGCGGTGCGCCTCGGCGTACGTGTAGGGCGCGGTGAACCGGATCCGCAGCGTGTTGTCCCCCGGCCGCAGCAGCGTGGTCACGTCGGCGCGGTAGCCGCGGTGCATGTTCGCCGTGTGCAGTACCTCGACGTCGTTGACGGTGACGGTGGCGACCGTGTCCAGCCCGTCGCAGACCAGGTCGACCCGGTCCGGGCCGGCGGCACCGGGGGCGGCGCTCCAGCCGAACGTGGTCCGGTACTCCCAGTCGGTGCGGCCGATCCACCGCTGTCGCAGCTCGTTGTCGTCGAGGTACGGGTCGTCGATGAGGCCCGCCGCGAGCAGGTCGGTGTGCACGCAGCCCGGGACGGTCGCCGGCACGCCGGCGTGCTCCCCGCCGGACAGGGTCCAACCGTCGTGCAGCGGGTGGTACGTGCTCACGTGGCGCTCCTTCACTTGACCGCACCGGAGGTGAAGCCGTTGTAGATGAACCGTTGCAGCAGCAGGAACAGCACCAGCGTCGGGACGATGACGAGGACCGCGCCGGCCGACATCACCTCCCAGTGGGCCCCGAACGGGCCCTTGAACCGGAACAGTGAGGTGGAGATGACGCCGAGGTCCTGCGACGGCATGTACAGGAACGGGATGTAGAAGTCGTTGTAGATCGTGATGCCCTTGATGATCACGACGGTGGCGGTGGCCGGTTTGAGCAGCGGGAAGATGATCCGCCAGAAGATGCGGGTGGAGCCGGCGCCGTCGATGCGGGCGTTCTCGTCCAGCGACGCCGGGATGCCGCGGATGAACTGCAGGAAGATGTAGATCGACACGATGTCGGTGCCGAGGTAGAGCACGATCGGCGCCCAGCGGGTGTCGTACAGGCCGAGGCCGTTGACCACCTGGTAGGTCGCGACCTGGGTGGTCACGCCGGGCACCAGCGTGGCGAACAGGAACAGCCCGAGGATGAGCCGCTTGCCCCGGAACTGGAAGCGGTCGATCGCGTAGGCGGTCATGGCGCCGATGACGACGGTGCCGGTGAGGGAGAAGACGAGGATGACGGCGGTGTTCAGGAACGCGGTGAGCATCCGGCCGTTGGTGAACGCGGTGCCGTAGTTGGCGAAGTTGAGCCAGTGCTCCGGCAGCGCGAGCGCCCCGCCGGTGCTGAGCTCCTGCGGTGTCTTGAGCGACGTGAGCACGATCGCGAGCACCGGCAGCAGCACCACGACGCAGGCGAGGACCAGCGACGCGTACTTCAGGCCCTTCAGGACGGCGGTCATACCAGGTCGCTCCTGCCGTCCGGGACCAGGCGGCGCTGGATCCAGGTCACCAGCAGGACGATGGCGAGCAGGACGACGGCCGCGGCCGAGGCCAGGCCGGTCTTGTTGAACTGGAACGCGAGCTTGATGGTCTGGATGACGAACGTCTTGCTGTCCCCGGCGCCGCCGGTGATAACGAACGGGATCTCGAACACCGACAGGGAGCCGGCGACCGCCAGGATCACGCTGAGGCTGATGATCGGTTTGATACCGGGCACGATGAGGTGCCGGAACACGTGCCACCGGTTCGCGCCGTCCAGCTCGGCGGCCTCGTACAGGTGCGGCTGGATCGACTGGATCGCGCCGAGGAACAGCACGAAGTTGAGGCCCATGAACCGCCACACCGACACGCCGGCGAGCGACACGTTGACGAGGTCGGGGTCGCCGAGCCAGAGGAACCGGGTGTCCACGCCGGCGAAGCGCAGCACCGTGTCCAGGGTGCCGCCCTGCTGGAAGAAGTACAGGAACACGAAGGCGATCGCCACGCCGTTGATCAGGTACGGGAAGAACAGGATGCCCTTGAACAGGTTGCGGAAGCGCACATTGAAGCTCAGGACCGTGGCGAAGTACAGGGCCAGGCCGATCTGCAGGATCGACGCGGCGAGGTAGTACAGGCTGACGAAGAAGACACTGAACAGCTCCGGCCTGGTGAACAGTTGCGCGTAGTTGTCCAGGCCGACGAACGCCGGGTCGGGACTGACGCCGTCCCAGTCGGTGAGGCTGTAGGACAGCATGCTGCCGACCGGGATGTACGTGAACGCGAGGAGCAGGGCGAGCGGTGCGGCCAGGTACACCCACGGCGTCCAGCGGTCGCGCCACGCCGCTCGGGGCGGGGTGGCCGCCGGGGGTGCCGGTGCGGCGCGTCCGGGACCGCGGCCGGTGATGGTGGTCTGGGACATGGTGCCTCTCGGTGCGCGTCGCGGACGGGTCGGGGTGTCGCGTGCGCCGGGCCGCGGCGGCGGTCCAGCGCACGCCGGGGCGTCAGCCGACGGTCTTCGCCGCGGCCGTCCACCGCTTGTTGAGGTCGCCGAGGTAGGCGGGCAGGTCACCCTTGGCGGCGCCGCGCGCGATGTCGATCATCTTCTGCCGGTAGTCGGCCTTGGTGAGGCCGATCTCCGAGGCGTTGTCGATGGCGGTCACCTTGACCGCGTCGGCCTGGGACAGCTCCACGTAGGTGACGCCGGCCTCGGTGTACCCGGTGAGCGCGGCCGGCGCGGCGGCGCCCTTGACCGTGGAGACGGCCTGGGCGGTCTCCGCGTAGCCGGACTTGTGCAGCACCCAGTCGACCCAGGCGCGGGCGGCCGGCTTGTGCTTGGAGTGGATGTTGATCCCGTACAGCTTGTCGGGCGAGACGACCGAGCAGAACCTGCCGCCGGACTGGGCGGGGAACGGCAGGTAGCCGATGACGGAGGGGTCCTTGCCGGCCTTCTTCGCCGCGTCCTGCAGCTGCGACACGGCCCACGAGCCGAGCCACATCGTGCCGATCTTGCCGGTGGCGATCTGGCCCTTCGAGTCCTCCCAGTTGGTGGTGGTCGGGTCGGGCTCGGCGAGCTTCTCCTTGACGATGTCGAACAGCAGGCTGTCGCCGACCGTGAGGTCGGTGCCGGCGGCCCACGGCTCGGTGGTGGCCAGCCTGTCGTTCGCCTTCGCGTCGCAGCTGACCGAGCCGACCACGTTGGACCAGGAGCTCAGCGGCCACCCGTCCTTGTAGTTGGTGTAGTAGGGGGTGACCCCGGTGGCCTTGATCTTGCGCAGGGCGTCGAGGAACTGCTCCGGTGTGGTGGGCCAGGCGGTGACGCCCGCCTGCTTCCAGACGTCCTTGTTGTAGACGAAGCCGTTGGCGGCGCCGAAGCTGGCGATGCCGTAGACCTTGCCGCCGACCGAGCCGTAGTCGGTGAACGAGTACGTCCTGGACAGCTCCGCCTGCTCGCCGAGCGGCGCGAAGAACTTCGGGTAGTCGGCCTTCGCCACGACCTGCGGGATGAGCAGGACGTCGCCGTACTCGTCGCTGTTCATGCGGATCTTGACTTCGCCCTCGTAGTCGGTGATCCCCTGGAACTTGACGGTGACCTTGGGGTACACCTTGCGGAACTCGGCGGCGTACCGGTCCATCGACCCGTCGGTGACCAGGTCGGTGCGGTTGGTCAGGACCGTGATCTCACCGGACACGTTGGCCGGGTCGGTCGGGCTGGTGGCGTCGCCGGAGCCCGTGCCGCCGCTGCCGCAGCCGGCCACCAGCAGCACGCCGGCGAGCGCCGCCGCGGCGAAAGCTCGTCGCTTCACATCGATCATCTCCGTCTCGAAAAGGGCGCGCACATCCGCCGCGGCACCCGGGGTGGTGGTCGCGTCCGCGCGGTGACGCCGAGGAGTCCGGTTCACTGAACCGTGAAAGTGCCCAGACTTTACGACCGCGTTTCAGGGCTGTCAACGCCCGGCTCTGGACAAGCACGCCAGTCGCGATACGCTCACTGAATCGCGAAAGCGGCGTCCTTTGGGGACGCTCCGAGCCGAAGGTGCCGTGTGAAGAGACCGACGATCGCCGACATCGCCCGGGAAGCCGGGGTCTCCAAGGGCGCGGTGTCCTACGCCCTCAACGGCCAGCCCGGCGTCGGCGAGTCCACCCGCGCGCGGATCGTCGCGATCGCCGACGCCATGGGGTACCGGCCCAACACCGCGGCCCGCGCCCTGGCCGGCGGCGCGGCGAAGGTGGTCGGGCTGACCCTGCACCGCCCGCCGAAGACCCTGGGCGTGGAGCCGTTCTTCATGGAGCTGATCAGCGGCCTGGAGGCGGAGCTGTCCACCCACTCCTACGGGCTGCTGCTGCAGATGGTGCCCAACCACGTCGAGGAGATCGCCGTGTACCGGCGCTGGTGGAGCGACCGCAGCGTGGACGGGGTCCTGCTGTGCGACGTGCGCACCGACGACCGGCGCATCGAGGCGCTGCGGGAGCTGCGGCTGCCCGCCGTCGTGGTCGGCCCGCCCACCGCCAGCGGCGACCTGGCCTGCATCTGGTCCGACGACGGCGTGTCGCTGGTGGAGGCGGTGGAGTACCTCGCCGCGCTCGGCCATCGGCGCATCGCCCGGGTCGCCGGCCTGTCCGACCTCGCCCACACCGCCGTGCGCAGCGAGGCGTTCGCCGAGGTCAGCGAGCGGCTCGGGCTCACCGACGCGGTCACCGTCGCCACCGACTACACCGGCGAGGGTGGTGCCCGGGCCACCCGGCGGCTGCTGAGCTCACCCACCCGGCCGACGGCGCTGCTCTACGACAACGACATCATGGCGATCGCGGGGCTGTCGGTGGCGCAGCAGATGGGCCTGTCGGTGCCGGCCGACCTGTCGATCATCGCCTGGGACGACTCCCCCATCTGCCGCCTCGTGCACCCGCCGCTGACCGCGTTGAGCCGCGACATCGCCGCCTACGGCACGCACGCCGCGCGGCTGCTGCTGGCCGCCATCGAGGGCGAGCCGGTGCGGAGCGTCCAGGACGAGCTGGCCCACCTCAACCCGCGCGGCAGCACCGGCCCGGCGCCCCGCACCCGCGCCACGGCCTGAGCCGCCGGGGCCCGGACCCCGGCGCCGCGCGGTGCCGTCAGGGGCGGCGGTGGGCCGGTGCGGTGCTGGAGCGCACCACCAGCTCGGCGGCGTGGTCGAGCACCGCGCCCGGCGAGCCGCCGTCGATGACGGTGAACAGCAGCTCGGCGGCGTGCGCGCCGTAGCCGACGATGTCGCGCTTCAGCACGGTCAGCGCCGGCCGCACCACCTGGCACAGCGCCGAGTCGTCGCCGGCCACGATGGACAGCTCGTCGGGCACGGCGACGCCCATCTCCATCGCCACGCCGAGCCCGGCGACGGCCATGACGTCGTTGTCGTACACGATCGCGGTCGGCGGCCGGACCGTGCTGAGCACCCGCCGGGTGGCCTGCGCGCCACCCTCGCCGGTGTAGTCGGCGGCGATGACGACCGGCTCGATCCCGGCGGTGGCGCAGGCCGCCTCGTACGCCTCGGTCCGCACCCGCGTGTGCAGCAGCCGCGCCGGCCCGCTGACGTGCACGATCCGCCGGTGCCCGAGTGCGGCGAGGTAGGCGACGGCCTCGGTGACGGCGCGGCCGTCGTCGGACCAGACGCTCGCCGGCGGGGTCCTCGGCAGCGGCCCGCCGATCACCACCGCCGGCAGGTCCAGGGTCTCCAGCTGCGCCGGTCGCGGGTCGTCGACCTCCAGGTCGCACACGAGGATGCCGGCGACGCGCCGCTCGCTGCTCCAGCGCCGGTACACGGTCAGCTCGTCCTCGACGTCGGCGACGGACTGCAGGGCGAGGCCGAACCCGCGCGCCATCAGCACCGACTGCACGCCGCTGATCAGCTCGCGGCGGAACACCTCGACGTTGAACGCGGTCGAGGACGGCCGGCGCATGGTGAGCCCGGCCGCCTGCACCACGGCACCGCGCAGCTCGCGGGCCGGGGCGCTGGCGCTGAAGCCCAGCTCGGCGGCGATGCGCACGATCCGCTCGCGCAGCTCCTCGGAGACCCCGGCGCGGCCGTTGAGCGCGTAGGACACCGCCATCCGGGACACGCCCGCGCGGCTGGCGATGTCCGCCATGGTGGGGCGGCGGTCCATGGTTCTCCAGCTCCGGCCAGTCCTGATCCCGGTGCCGCACGGCGGTGCGACGGGCCACATCGTATCGCCAAGGTCCGCACCGGCCCGCGCGGCGCCGCACTTTACAGATTGTGTCACGGTTCAGTAACTTACTGTCTCCCCGTCCACCAGCAGGCCCCGGAAAACGCGCTCCGCTGGGATTTTTCGCGTCGAACCGTTGACTTTACAGGTTCAGTCGAAGAAGGTCGATGTGCCCGACCCCTCCCCCGAAAGGAGCGCGGCATGCCTGTCCGCCACTGGCGCCGCCCGCTGCTGTGGCTGGTGTCCACGGCCGCCGTCGTCGCCACCGTCGCCGTCGCCGCGGTGCTGCCGACCGCCCAGGCCGCCCAGCCCGGCAGTCCCCTGCTGGCCTTCCTGAACCGGATCTCCGGCCAGTACACGCTGTCCGGCCAGCACAACCGCGAGCCCAACAGCGACCCGACCAAGTACACCCGGGTCGCCCAGCAGATCACCGGCCAGACCCCTGGCCTGTGGGGCGGCGACTTCCTCTTCGCCTCCGCCGACGTCAACGCCCGCCAGACGATGATCAACGAGGCGATCAACCAGTGGCGCTCCGGCTCGGTGGTCGCCCTCACCTGGCACATGTGCCCGCCCACCGTGGGCCGCACCTGCGGCTGGGACGAGGCCGGCATCCTCGGCTCGCTCACCGACGCCCAGTGGAGCCAGCTCATCACCGGCGGCACCGCCCTGAACAACGCCTGGAAGGCCCGCCTCGACGAGGTCGTGCCGTTCCTGCAGCAGCTCAAGAACGCCGGGGTCGAGCCGCTGTGGCGGCCGATCCACGAGATGAACGACCCGTGGTCCTGGTGGGGCGGCCGCCCCGGCGCCAACGGCAGCCGCCGCCTGTACGAGATCACCTACGACTACCTGGTCAACACCAAGGGCCTGACCAACCTGGTGTGGGTGTGGAACGTCAAGGACCTCGACATGGGCTCGGCGAGCCAGTACGTGCCGGCCGCGAACACCTTCGACGTCGCCAGCCTCGACGTGTGGGTGAAGATGGAGCCCAGCACCTCGGACTACCAGACGATGCTGAACCTGGCCGGCGGCAAGCCGATCGCCCTCGCCGAGGTGGGCCGCACCCCCAGCCCGACGATCCTGACCTCGCAGCCGCGCTGGGCCTGGTTCATGGTCTGGGCCGAGTGGCTGACCGACCCCGCGTACAACACCAACGCCGGGGTCCAGGCGACCTACTTCCACCCCCGGGTGCTCAACCGGGGTGAGTTCAGCGTCGCCGGTACCCCGCCGACCAGCACCCCGGCCGGCGGCAACCTGGCGCTCAACCGACCGATCCTCGCCTCCAGCCAGGAGAGCGGCACCCTGACCCCGGCCCGGGCCGTGGACGGCAACACCGGCACCCGCTGGAGCAGCGCGTACGCCGACCAGCAGTGGATCTACGTCGACCTCGGCGCGAACCGCTCCGTCACCGGGGTCACCCTGCGTTGGGAGGCCGCCTACGCCAGCCAGTACCAGATCCAGACGTCGACCGACGGCACCTCCTGGACCACCGTGTACAGCGACTACAACGGCAACGGCGGCACCGACACGGTGAACTTCGCCGCCGCCACCGCCCGCTACGTGAAGATGTACGCCCCGCTGCGCGGCACCCAGTACGGCGTCTCGCTGTGGGAGTTCGAGGTCCGCGGCTCCTGACCCGCGCCACCCGCCGCCGGGCACCCCGAACGGGCGCCCGGCGGCGTCACCGGGTGCGCAGGAAGCCCAGGACCCGCTCGGTGAGCAGGGCGGTTGCCTCGGGGTCGTAGGACGGCAGCGAGCTGTCGGCGAAGTAGTGCTGGTCGCCCGGGTACAGGAACAGCTCGCCGTCCTTCGCCTGGGCGACGAGCTCCCGCGCCGCGTCGATGTCGCCCTCGCCGACGAAGAACGGGTCGGCGTCCATGCCGTGGACCTGCACCGGCAGCTCCGCGGGCCACGCCGGCCCGAACTCGGTGACCGGCACGCAGGAGTAGCACAGCAGCGCGCCGCGGGCGCCCGGACGGGTCTGCGCCAGGTGCTGGGCGGGCAGCACGCCGAGGGAGAACCCGGCGTACACCAGGTCGGCGGGCAGGTCGGCCACCGCCGCGGCGCCCCGCTCGAGCACCGCGCCCGGGAAGCCGAGCTGCGTCGCGTACGCCATGCCGTCCTCGATGCTGCCGAACGTGCGACCGTCGAAGAGGTCCGGCGTGTGCACCGTGTGCCCGGCCTGGCGCAGCGCGTCGGCGAACTCGACGACGCCCGGTGTCAGCCCCTGCGCGTGGTGGAACAGCACCACCTCAGCCATGTCTACCTCCCGTGTCGGCGTACCCGGCGTTCAGGCTATACCGCCGCAATCGGTCGGATGGGACACCGCGGCCGGCGTCGGAGACGTCGCGGGCCGGCCCGGCCTCGTGCCGGACGCGGCACGCACGACCACGCCGACCCGCTGGTGCGTGACCTCACCAGCCGGGGGCGGGCGCTGGGCTCAGGGCGCCAGCAGCTGCTCCCGGACGAGGGTGGTGAGCTGCTCCAGGGACAGCGTGCCCTTCTCCGACAGCACCACGACCGTCCGGTACGCCGGGTCCGCCGGCTGCCGCAGCGTGATGACCGAGACCGGTTCGGTGTAGTGGTTGCTGGAGTTCGTGTACTCGGAGTACGGCTGCATGAAGACGATCGCCTCGCCGAGCGCGGTCTGCACGGTGGCCGCGCCGGCGCGCCGCTCCCGCGGGACGTCCTCGGCGGTGCGGTAGACGCCGTGGCGGCCGTTGATGAGCCGGTCGTTGCCGTCGGTGGCGCAGGTCGTGGCGTACGCGAGGAACCGCACGGCGCCGCCCGAGCCGAGGACCGCGACCGTGTCCAGGCCCGGGCAGCCGCTGGGCGCGGGCGACCGGGTGACGAGCCGGTGGCCGGCGCCGAGCTGCAGCCGGAACGGGACCGGTGCGGCGATCGGCGCCACCGTCGGCGACGAGACCGGCGTCGGGGCCGGCTGCGGAGCGACCTGCGGGCCGCGGCAGGCGCCCAGCGCGAGCACGGCGGCCAGGCTGATGCGGCGGACCGCGGTGACGGCGACGTTTCCAGACATGCCACCTCTGATGCGCCGCCGGCCCGCCGCCGTTCCCCGCTGTCGGTTACCCGGCACTGCGGTCAGCCGATCACCCGGTCCCGGCCGGACTGGACCGCGAACCCGCCCATCACCGCGACCACCACGCACAGCACCGACAGCGGCAGCGTCCAGCCGTCGCTGGCGTCGCGCAGCGCGCCGATGACGACCGGGCCGCACGCGGCGAGCAGGTACCCGACGGACTGCGCCATCCCGGACAGCGCCGCGGCCTGCCGGTGGTCGACGGCGCGCAGGCCGAACAGCGACAGGCACAGCACCAGCGACATCCCGGCGCCGAAACCGGCGCTGACCAGCCACACCACGACGGCCGCCGGCGCCAGCAGCAGGCCCCCGACGCCGAGCAGGATCAGCGCGGCGCACAGCAGCCCGGTGAGCCGCTGGTCGGGCAGGCGGCGCATGAGGTGCGGCGCGGCGAGGTTCGCCACGACCGCGGAGATCAGGTACACGAACAGGTGCCAGCCGGCGGTCGTCGCGGCCACCCCGTGGTCCTGCTCGATGCTGGGCAGCCAGGCGATCATCACGTAGAAGACCATCGACTGCAGCCCCATAAACAGGGTGACCTGCCAGCCGATCGCGCTGCGCCACGGCGAGCGGTGCGCGGCCGCCTCCCCCGCCGCACCCGGGCCGGGCGGGCGGTGGCGCAGCTGCGGCAGCCAGACCGCGGCCGCGATCACGGCCAGCCCCACCCAGCACCCCAGCGCCACCCGCCAGCCGGCGGGCGAGTCACCGGCGATCGGCACCGCCACCCCGGACGCGACCGCCGCGATGACGCTCTGCGTCGCGGAGTACGCGCCGGACAGCTGCGCCACCCGGTCCGGGAAGTCGCGTTTGACGAGGCTGGGCAGCAGCACGTTGAAGCCCGCGATCGCCGCGCCGATCGCCACGGTGCCGGCCCAGATCGCGCCGGTCACCGGCACCGATCGCAGCACGATCCCGGCGGCGAGCACGGCGAGCCCGAGCCCGATGGTGCGCTCCAGCCCCAGCCGCCGCGCCACCAGCGGCGCGACGGGCGAGAAGCCGGCGAACGCCAGCAGCGGCAGCGCGGTCAGCACCCCCGCCGCGGTGGCGGTGAGCCCGAGGTCGGCGCGTACGTCGTCGAGGACCGGCCCGACCGAGGTGAGCGCCGCGCGCAGGTTCGTGGCGATGAGCAGGATGCCGACCACGAGCAGCCCGGTGCGGTGCCGGGTCGCGGCGGCGGCCGGTGTGGCGACGGCGGTCACGCGGCACCGCCCCGGTCGCGGTGCAGGATGTCCCGGCCCTCCTGGACCAGCGCCACGCTGCACGCCTCGGCGGCCTCGGGGTCACCGGCGGCGATCGCGTCGACGAGCCGGTGGTGCAGCTCGTGCACGGCCCGCTCCTCGTGCAGGGCGGCCGTGTCGGTGATCGTCTGCGTGATGACCGGGCTCAGGTGCTGGTACAGCTCCGCCAGCAGCGGGTTGCCGCCGGCGATGACGACCGCGCGGTGGAACGCGAAGTCGGCCTCGACGAACCCGGCCAGGTCGTCCGCGGCCCGCGCGGCGTCGCGCTGCTCGAGCAGCTCGCGCATCCGGGCGACGTCCTCCTCACCGGCGTGCGTGGCGGCCCGCCGGGCCCCCCGGTGCTCCAGCAGCGCCCGCACCTCCAACGCGTCGTCGGGGTCCGCGGCCGCGACCCGCCGGGTCAGCGACACCTGCAGCTCGCTGTCGGCCCGCACGTACGTGCCGTCGCCGGGCCTCGCCTCCAGCAGCCCGAGGTGGACCAGCGCGCTCAACGCCTCCCGCACCGTGTTGCGGCTGACGCCAAGCTGCTCGGTCAGCCGGTGCTCGGGCGGAATGCGGGTCCCGACGGGCCACTCCCCCTGCGCGATCAACGCCCTGAACTGCGCGGTGACCTGCATGGCAAGCGGCACGCCCCGACGAGGGCTCGACAGCATGCACGACCTCCAAATGTTGGACATTTGGATTGTAGGACATTTGCAGCCCCTGTCGAGGGGCAGCCTGATGCTTGCGGGCGGTCAGGTGAGGTCGACGTCGCCGTCGCTGGACCAGACGCGTTGAAGGCGGGGCATGCGGCGCAGCAGGGTCAGCAGGGCTTCGTCCGGCTCGAACGGCAGCGCGAGCTCCTCGAGGGCGGTCAGTTCGCCGATCCACGCCGGGATCTCCTGGATCTCGTTCCACCACAGGCCGAGGCTGCGCAGGTTCGTCAGCGGGCGGATCCACGCCGGCACGGTGCCGAGCGCGTTGCCGGACAGTTCGAGCCGGGTCAGGCCGGTGAGCCGGCCGAGCGTGTCGGGCAGGCTGTCCGGCTCGTCCCTGAACCAGCCGAGGTACAGGTCCAGCTCGGTGAGGCCGGTCAGGTCGCCGATGCTGTCGGGGAGCCGGTCCGACCTGGTGTCGATCAGGGTCAGGGAGGTGAGCCCGGTCAGCCGGCCGAGGATGTCGAGGGGCTCGCCCTCCAGGTTGTTCTCGCTCAGGTCGAGCGCCCGCAGCCCGGTGAGGTCGCCGATCACGTCGGGGATGTGATCGATGGCGTTGTGCTGGAGGTTGAGCTCGGCCAGGTGGTCCAGCTCGGTCAACCAGCCGGGCAGCTCGTCGATGCCGTTGAACTGCAGGTTCAGCGACGTCAGGTGGGTGAGCTGCCGCACGGCGTCGGGGAGCTCGCGCAGGCGGCAGCGGGACAGGTCGAGGGCCGGCGAACCCGCGGCGCGCGCGGCCTCGATGCGTTGCGTCGCGTCCGGGGTTTCCACCGCGTCCATCGGTGGATGGTAATGCCGGTTACCGGCGGGCGAGCCGGATCGCCGACGCGAGAAAGAAGATGCCGCCCACGGTGGCGTAGCCGGCGAGGTTGGCCAGCGTCGGTTCGCCCGCGGAGGCCATCACGACGAACGCCGCGCCGGCCAGGACCGACAGGCCGCCGCTGAGGATCATCGGCCACTGCCCGCCGAGACCGCGCCGGGTGATCCCCACGTACAGCTGGACCAGGCCGGACACGATCGCCCAGGCGCCCCACACGCGCAGCACGGCGGGGATGCCTGAGGCGGCGGCGACGGCCACGCCGGCGGTGGCGAGGAGGCTGACGGCGATGTTCACGTACAGGCCGGGGGCGCGCGACGAGCGGGCGTCGACGACCGCGGCGGCCACGTCGAACAGGGGGTACAGCACGAGCAGCGCGACCGCGACCGGGCCCAGGTCGGTGGCGGTCGTGAGCAGCGCGGCGGCCCACAGCACCGCGAAGCCGGCGCGGACGAAGTACAGGCGGCGCAGGGCGGACGCGGTGCTGGCGGGGGCCGGTGCGGCAACGGTGGTCATGGCAACCTCCAAGGGGGAGAACGAACGTTCTGTCCCCGCAGACGATGCCCGCTGCCCTGGCCGTTGTCAAGACCGAACGTTCTCTCTGCTAGCATCGGCATCATGAGCAGCGACGTCGACAACCGGCCGTCAGAGGCGCGGCTGCGGCTGCTCACCACGGCGAGCGAGATCTTCTACGCCGAGGGGATCCACGCCGTCGGCGTCGACCGGATCATCGCCGAGGCCAAGGTGACCCGGGCCACCTTCTACCGGCACTTCCCCGGCAAGGAGGACCTGATCCTCGCGTACCTGCGCGAGGCCGACCGGATGATCCGCGGCCAGGTCGACGCGGCCGCCACGGGCGACCTGCCGCCGGCCGACGCGCTGCGGGCCGTCGCCGAGGCCATCGCGCACGGCATCCGGTCCCCCGGGTTCCGCGGCTGCGCCTTCCTCAACGCCGTCGCCGAGTACCCGGACCCCGGCCACCCCGTCCACCAGGCCGTCCTCGCCCACCGGCAGTGGTTCCTCGACACCGTGACGGCGCTGCTGGCCCGCATCGACCCGGCGGTCGCCGGGCCCGCCGCTCGGCACTACGTGATGCTCCGCGACGGGGCGATGGCGGCCGGCTGCCTGTTCGACCCCGACCTGGTCTGCGAGACCTTCCTGCAGGGAGTCGAAGGGCTCGTCAGCCGGTGAGGTGCCGGGCCAGCCGCAGGCTCAGCGCTGCGAGGGTCAGCGTCGGGTTCGCCGCCGGCGAGCTGGCGAAGACCGAGTTGTCGCAGGCGTAGAGGTTCTCGTACGCGTGGAAGCGCAGGTCCGCGTCGACCACCGACGCGCCGGCGGCGCCCATGCGCAGCGTGCCGACCTCGTGCGCGACCCCGCCGAGCTTCGCCGTCGCCAGGTCGAGGGTCTCGCCCGCGAGCGGCTCGGCGCCCAGCCCGGCCAGGACGGTGCCGGCGACGTCGCGTACCTCGTCGAGGAGCGCCGCCGGGAGCGGGTACGGCTGGACATCCACCCGCACCGGCCGTTCGGGCGGGCCGTCCAGCTGGACGACGTTGGTCTCCACGAGCGGCGCGTTGAACAGGAACACGATCTCGCCCAGCGTGGCGTCGCCCTTGACCTCGCGGTGCCGGCGCAGGTTGTCCGCATCGACGTAGCGGCCCTGGTTGAAGTCGGCGCCGAGCTCCACGACGACGTTGTACGGGTGGTTGTCGGGGCTGGTGGCGCGGTGCCTGGACCACACCTTCGCCGACGCCTGGGCCGCGGCGGACGGCGAACCGGCCGGCAGCGAGAAGTGGGTGAACATGATCGGGTGGTCGGTGATGCCGCGCCCGATCAGCCCGGCCGGGTCCTCCAGCTGCGACTGCAGCGCGATCTTCGCCGACTCGATCGTGCCGGCGCACAGCACGACGGTGTCCGCCCGGTACGTGCGCTGCCGGCGGCCGAGCAGGTCCCAGCAGACGACGCCGGTCGCGCGGGCACCGTCGAGGAGCACCCGCTGCACGGCGTGGTTGAGGTTCACGGTGGGGCGGCGGGCGCCGGCGTCGACCGCCAGCCGGTCCTCGCACAGCAGGTCGGCGGTGGAGAACATCCCGCCGGGCACGGACAGCGGCGTGTACCCCTGGTACTGCACCGCCACGGGCGCGTCGAGGTGGTCGAAGTCCGGCAGCAGCTCGCCGAGGCGCCGCTTGGTCTGCTCCTGGAACGGCGAGCCGAGCGGCCCGTTGCGGTTGAGCGCGTCCTCGGCGAGCCGGTAGCCGGTGGTGGTGAGGTACTCCGCGACCGGCGCCGGCCAGCCGGCCAGCTCCCACGCGCCCATCCGCGGGATCAGCCCGCCCCAGAAGACCGAGCGCCCGCCGAGGTTGAACGCCTGCGCCCCGCCGAAGAACGAGCCGGGCACGTTGACGTAGTTGGCGAAGCTGAAGTCGGGGAACAGCCCCCACACGTTCTTGTCGAACTGCCCGATCCGCAGCCGCCGGGGCAGGTTCGCCACGTGGGTCGGGAACAGCAGCGATCCCGCCTCCAGCACCAGTACGTCCGCGCCGGCATCACTGAGCTGGTCGGCGAGCAGCCCGCCGCCCATGCCGGAGCCGACCACGATCACGTCGTAGACGTGGTTCTCGTCGTGCGCCGGTGGGAACAGCAGCCGCTGGACCCGCCCGTTCTCCGTCGCGACCGCCGGCTCCGGCGCGAACGTGACCGCCGCGTCGGTGAAGTCGTACCGGCCGCCGGGCTCCGGCACCACCTCGAGGTCGTCGCCGGTCATCCAGGTGAGCCCGTCGAGCACGAACTTGAACACGAACGGGCCGGGCCGGTCCTGCAGCGCGTACGTCCACGCGCCGTCGGTGAAGACGCCGGGATGGTCCACGGTCCAGCCGTCGCCGGCGGTGCGCAGCACCACGGACTCGTCCGGCGGGTGGAGCTCGGTCAGGAAGCGCACCTCGAACACGGCACCAGCCTCGCATCGGATTGTTGCGCGCGGGTGTCCATCACCGGCAAAGGCGTCACGGCCCGGCGCCGGCGCCGGGGCTCTCGCGGGCGCCCGGGTCGGTGGCCGGTGCGGGACCGGTCGCCAGCAGCGCCACGACCGCCGCGCCGGCGACCGCGGTGGCGGCCGTGGTCAGGCCCGCCACCACCACCGTGCCGACCGGCGCCACCAGGGCCCGGGCGCTGCGCACGTTGCGGACCCGGTCCCAGGAGTAGCCGGCCGCCCGGGCCAGCCACCGCTCCCACAGCAGGCTCAGCACCCCGATGAACATGACCAGCTGCCCCACCCGGATCAACACGGCGAGCAGCACCTCACCGGCCGACACCGGGGTGAGCACCGACGACTCACCGGTGACCCGGCCGGGCAGGTCGAACAGCGGCAGGACCTCGATGCCGAGCAGCGCCACCGCGAACGCCGCGCCCTTCGTGACCGGGCCGTCGCCGCGCAGCAGGGGGTACAGGTAGCCGAACAGCAGCGCGTAGACGAACCAGCGGCCCATGTGCGCGGCCAGCTCCACCAGGTCGGCGACCGTCCGCCAGCGCATCGCCGCCGCGGCGCTGTCCGGGGCCAGCAGCGCGAACGTCTCGTAGCCCACGAGCAGCGCGGCGACCGGCGCGGCGTAGGCGAGGGCGCGCACCGCGTTGGGCCACGGCGCGGCGCCGCCGCCGGTCGACAGCGCGTCGAGGGAGGTGACGGCGCGCGACGGCACCGGCAGCCGGGCCGCCTCGTCCAGCTCGTGCTGGGCCGCGTCGTACGCCGCCAGCCGTACCTCCTCGGCACCCAGGCGGGCGCGGGCCTTGCGGTACAGGTCGTGCGCGCTCGCCTCGGCCAGGCGCCGGCGGGTCTCCTGGCCGACGAGCGTGCGGTGCCGGTCGCGGTCGACGCCGGCGAGCCGGACCGCGCGGGCCCGGCGCCCGGCGGGCACCGCCCACCGCCAGCCGAGCAGCAGCCACCCGGTGGCGGCCAGGTGCACCCAGCTGAACGGGAACGGGTCGGTCGCGACGATCAGCAGCAGCACCAGCGCCGTGGCGAGGACCGTCCGGGAGCCGAGCGCCGCACCCCGGGTGCCCGCCCGGCGCAGGAACATCACGGCGTAGAGCCCGAACGCCAGCGCCGCGAGCCGGGTGACGGGCGGCAGGACGTACCCGTCGAAGGCGTAGAAGCCGAGGACGTCGCGCGGATCGGTGACCACCTGCACCGCCGGCACCGTGGCCAGGCCGCACAGCAGCAGCGCCGGCACCGCCCACGACCGACGCGGCGCCGCCACCGCGAGCGACACGGCGGCCACGGCGGTCACGCCCACCACGGTGAGCGTGAGCGGCAGGTCGAGCAGCGTCGCCGCGGCGCCGAAGGCGACCGCGACCCCCGCCGTCCAGACCACCGCCGCGCCGGCCGGCCCGGCGGCGGCCCGGCGGCCGGCCACGGCGGTCCCGGCGGCGACGGGCACCATCAGCGCCACCAGCGGCCACCGCACCGACCCCTCCGCGGCGAACACCGCCACGACGACCCAGGTCGTGAGCACCGCGCCGGCGACCGCGTATCCGCTGACCCGCCACCGCGCCGCCGCCTGCGGGCGCAGCACCGGCGCGAACCCGGCGACGACGACCAGCACGAGCAGGCTGGCCAGCATCCCGTCGCCGCTGAAGTACCGCCACGACGCCACCGCGGCGACGACGCCGAGAGCCGCGCCGAGCACGCCGGCGGTCCGCGACACGACGGCGAACCGCGACCGGTTGCGCACGGCCCGCACCAGCACCAGCCACGGCGCGGTCGTGACGAGGCACCACACCAGCCACGGCCAGGCAGCCTGCAGGGCGGTCACGACATAGCCGACGGCGTCGTAAGGGTATGCGGCGTCCGTCCGGGCCGCCGCCGGTACGTCGTCCGCGAACCACACGTCGACCATCTGCGGCGGCCCGGAGAAGTACACGAGCCGCGGCCGCAGCTCGGCGGGCTCCGGGTCGACCCGGCCGATCACCACGTCACCGGCGCGGACCGTCAGCCAGCGGTGGACACGCTGGGCTGCGACGTTGGCGGTGCTGTCGAAGGTGCCGAGGAACAGCCGCTCCGAGACGCTGCCGGCGTAGCGGAACCGCAGCTTCGCCAGCGCCGCGCCCGCGGACCGCTCGACGGTCACCGGCGTGTTCACCGGCCCGTACGCGAGGTACTCGCCCAGGTCGGCGCCGTCGACGCGACCGGAGGCCAGCAGCGGCAGCAGCGGGTCGTCGGCCGGCACCCGCAGCTCGTAGGACACGGCGACGTCCAGCCGCTCCGCGCGCCCGGCGACGGTGACGTCCATGACCAGCTCCCGCTCCGGCTGGTCGGCCGCCCGGGCCCAGTCCGGCAGGTCCGCGCTGACGCCGGGCCGGCTCGCGAACCGCACCACCGGCTGCGCGTCGGTCGCGGCGAACCCGAGTCCACTCAGGACGGTCAGCCCGAGGGCGAACAGCAGCAACCATGCCTTCGGCGGCTTCATGCCCCGAACGTAGCCACCACCGGTCCCGACGGGTATCGATCCGCCGGGCACCGTCCGCCCACCGGTCGTCGGTTCGCGGACGGCCTTACCGGCCGAAGGCGCCGCCCTCGACGAGGATGAGCAGGCCGAGGCCGACGAGGATTACCGGCAGCAGGACGTGCCCCCACCGGCTCAGCGCCCTGGCGACGAGCGGCCGGGTGGCGAAGTACCGCCCGGCGAGGACCCACACCGCGACCAGGACCAGGAAGACGGCGACGTACACGCTCATGCCGCCGGCGCCGGCGGTGGCGAAGACCGGGACGTAGACGCCGATGTTGTCGCCGCCGTTGGCGAAGGTGACGGCGGCGACCTCGAGTGACTTCGGTCCGCCGTCCGTGGCGGGCGCGTCCTCGTCGTCGTCGCCGCGGTGCCGCCACGCCTGCACGGCCGCCTTGACGCCCAGCCCGAGCGGCAGCAGCCCGAGGTACGGGATGACGTCCTCGGGCAGGAACGTCGCCCCGAACGCCGCGGCACCGGCGACGGCGAGAATGCCGGCGAAGCCGAGGTACTGCCCCGCGGCGATGCGGCGGGTCGCGTGCCGTTGCCCGGCGGCCCGCCCGAAGAACAGCGCGAGGATGAGGATGTCGTCGATGTTCGTGACGGCGAACAGGCCGATCGCCTGGCCGATGATGCCCAGCTGCATGGCCGGGTGCCGTTACCGCGCCGGGCCGGCGCCGAGCGGTCCGGTTGCCCGGGCCGCCGACGCCGGCGCCTGTCGATCCGTCATGATCAGGGAACCTTACTGCAGGGTGTGCGCGGCGATGTCGCCGTACGCGGTGGTGGCCTCGATGGTCAGCTCGGCGGTGCCGCTGGTGTTCATGAGCGCGTTGCGGATGCGGCCGTGGCCGGTGCCGGCGTCCAGGGAGGCCGGCACGCCGGGGGCGGCGCCGACCGTCACGTCGCCGGCCTGGGTGCGCAGCACGACCGCGCCGTGGACGGCCTCGGCGATGGCGATGTCGCCCTTGCCGGTGCTGATCCGCGCGGGACCGGCGAGGCGGCCCACGGACACGTCGCCGGCGTGGGTGGTGATCCGCACGCCGGTGGCCTCGTCGAGCGTGACGGCGCCGTGCGCACCGTCGTAGGCGACGTCGCCGAAGCGGCCGACGGCGCGCAGGTCGGCGCTGGCGGCCGTGACCGCGAGCCCGGAGCCGGCGGGCAGCTGGACGGTCACGTCGATGGCGCCGGAGCTGCCGAGGATCTGGTGCTTCGCGGTGGCGGTGATCCGCAGGACGCCGCCGGCGTACTCGACGGTGGTCTGCTCGGCGACCTGCACGTCGCGGCGCTTCCCGGGGTCCGCGGGCCGGACCTCGACGGTGGTGTCGGGGCGGTCGCCGGCGACGAACCGGAGCCGCCCGGCGGGGATGTCCAGGACGGCGGAGATCGGGGCGGGGGTGTCGAACGTCTGCATCGGTGCTCACTCCTCAGGTTCGGTGCCCGCCGGTCCCGGCGGGCATGAGTACCTTCGCGAGCGGCACTGACACCGGCCTGACACGGCGCGGACACGGCGCGGACACGGCGCGGCGGCGCGGACCGGCCCGCTGTCAGGGCGCGGACCGGCCCGCTGTCAGGGCGCGGGCGGGGGCGGCGTCAGCCAGCGGTCCAGCTCGGCGAGGACCTGCTCGAGCTGCGCGTGCAGCGCGTCGGCGATCTCCGCCGGGGTCTGGCCCTGGTGGGTACGGCGGCCGGCCTCGCCGATGAGGATGCGGAACACGCCGGCGAGGGCGATGCCCTGCAGGCGGGCGATCTCCGGCGCGACCGGGCCGCTGGCGCTGATCGCCTCGGCGAACGCGGTGGCCTGCCGGTCGGACAGCTCCAGCGCGAGGCGGTGCACCGTGGGGCTGACCGCGGCGAGCGAGCCGAGCGTGCCACGGGCGAGCTGCGGCGGCGTGTCGCGGATCGCCGCCACCGTGGCCAGGACGAAGCCGCGGATGGCGGCGGCGGGGCTGGTGCCCGCGGGCCGGGCCCGGATGAGCTCGCCGAGCTCCTCCTGGATCTGCTGCTCCCGGTCGGTGACCAGGCTCTCCTTGGTCGGGAAGTAGTTGTACAGCGTCTGCTCGGCGACCTCCGCGGCGCGGGCGATCTCGCTGACGGTCACCCGCTCGTAGCCCCGCTCGGCGAACAGCCCGGCCGCGGTGTCGGCGATGTGCCGGCGGGTGCGCGCCTTCTTGAGGTCACGAAGTCCGGTCCCGGCCACGCCTGGAGTGTACCAGACCACAATTTTAGGGTGCGCTCTAAATATCGCGTAAGCTCCAAGCATGCGGAGAACCCCCCAGTCCCTGCGGGAGGCGTGGATGGCCCTGACCGGGCTGTCCGCGGTGTTCCTGTTCGAGATGCTCGACAACTCGATCCTCACCGTGGCGCTGCCGACCATCGGCCGTGACCTGCACGCCTCGACGGCCACCCTGCAGTGGGTGACCGGCGCGTACGCGGTCGTGTTCGGCGGCCTGATGCTGGTCTCCGGCGCGGTCGCGGACCGGTACGGCCGCCGCCGCGTCATGCTGGCCGGCCTGACCCTGCTCGGCGCCGCCAGCCTGGCCACCGCCCTCGTCACCACCGCGCCGCAGCTCATCGCGGTGCGGGGCGTCATGGGGGTCGCGGCCGCGATGACGACCCCGGGCTCGCTCGCGCTGACGTTCCGCCTGTTCGACACCGACGCCCTGCGCGTGCGCGCGACCACCCTCATCTCGACCGTCGGCCTGGTCGGGCTCGCGGTCGGCCCCACCGTCGGCGGCGCCGCGCTCGCCGTCGCCCCGTGGCAGGCGCTGCTGCTGGTGAACGCGCCGGTCGCGCTGCTGGCCGCGGCCGGCGTACGGGCGGGCATCGCCGCCGACGACCCGGCCGGGCTGCACCGTGCCCCGGTGGACGTCCCCGGCGGGGCCCTGGGCACGGCGGCGATCGTGCTGGCACTGGTCACGCCGACACTGTTCGTGCACGACGGCGCCGGCGGCTGGGCGCCGTGGACCGCGACCGGCGCCGCCCTGGCCGCCGCCGCCCTCTTCGTCGTGCGGGAACGCACCGCCCGGCACCCGCTGCTGGACCTGCGTCTCGTCGCCCGCCCCCTGGTGTCCAGCGGCCTGGCGTACAAGGGCGCCGCGGGCGTGGCGATGGCGGGTCTCGGGTACATGGTGACGCTGCAACTGCAACTCGACTGGGGCTGGACCCCCGCACAGGCCGCCCTGGGCCTGCTGCCCCAGGTCGCCGTCCTGCTCGCCGGCGGCCTGGTCATCAACCCCCTCGTGCGGCGTGCCGGCCTGGAGCGGACCGCATGGCTCAGCGCCGCCGCGGTCGTCGCCGGTCTCGCCGTGTACGCCGCGACGCACCGCAACGGCTACGGCTGGGTCGCCGCCGCACTCGTCCTCGTCTCCGCCGGCCTGCGCGTGGTCGGCGTCGTCGCCGGCCTCAACGTCATGCGCGGCCTGCCGGCCGAGCGCACCACCATCGGCGCCGCGCTCGCCGACACCGCCACCGAGGTCGGCTCCGGCACGGGCGTCGCCGTCGCCGGCACGCTCCTGACGGCCCTGTTCACCGGCGACATCACCGCGACGCACTGGAGCCCTTCGCAGACCGCGCAGTTCCAGGACGCGGTCACCGCCGCCGCGCTCACGTTGACGGTGGTGGCCGCGACCCTGGTCACCTGGGCCGCCGTGCGCACCCACCGCGCCACCCGCACCGCCATGCCGGCGGCGTCCGTGGGTACCACGTACCCATGACTGTCGCGTGGGGAATCACGGTCGACCGCGCTGACCCGGGCCGGCTGGCCGCGTTCTGGCGCGAGGCGCTCGGTTACGCTGCCGCCCCGCCGCCCGAAGGGTTCCCGAGCCGCGAGGAGTGGCTGGTGCCGCCGCCTTGACGAGGGCGGCGTCTCGCGAGCGGTGATGTCGCGCAGCACCCCGCCGCCGACCGCGGTGGGGGGCGGGCGTGGCACCCGCCCCCGCACGTGGTCGCTACTGCGGCAGCGTGAACTTCTGCGCGCCGCTGCCGTTGCAGTCCCAGATCTGCTGCTGGATGCCCGGCGTGGTGGAGCCGTTCGGGTCGTCCAGGCACTTGTTGGACTGCGGGTTGTAATACGTGTTGTCGGCGCGGTGGATGAAGACCTGCGCCGCGGTGCTGTTGCAGTCCCAGATCTGGACCTTCGCGCCGTTGGCGGTCGAGCCGCCGGGGATGTCCAGGCACTTGCCGAACGCGCGCAGCGTGCTGCCCGCCTCGACGTAGGTCCACTGCTGGGCGCCGGTGCCGTTGCAGGTCCACAGCTGGACCGGGGTGCCGTTGGCGCTGTTGGAGGAGCGCACGTCCAGGCACAGGCCGCCGGGGCCCTTGACCGCCTTGCCGGTGGTGGGCGGCGGCGTGGTGGTGCCGCCACCGCCACCGGCGGTGTAGGCGGCCACGTAGTCGATCAGCATCGGCACGCCGGAGACGGTGGAGGCGTAGGGGCCGCCGCCGAACGCGGCCGGGAAGCCGCCGCCGATCGCCACGTTCAGGATGATGAAGAACCCGTGGTGTGTGGCGTTGTTCCAGGTGGTCGCGTCGACCTGGTTGGCGTTGATGGTGAAGAAGTTGTTGCCGTCCAGGTACCAGCGGATCTGCTCCGGCGAGGTGCTGCGGTCCTGCTCGATGGCGTAGGTGTGGAAGCCGGTGTTGCAGCCGTTGCAGGCGCGCTCGCCGCTGCCGATGCCGGTGGTCTCGTTGCACGGGCCGCCGGGGTTGGTGCCGCAGTGCAGCGCCCCGAAGACGGAGGGCCGGCCGTTGATGTTCTCCAGGATGTCGATCTCGCCGATGCCGGGCCAGCCGGTCGCGCCGGTGCCGCGCGCCGCCGCGCCCAGCATCCAGAACGCGGGCCAGTAGCCGGCGCCGTTGGCGGTGTTCACGTTCGGCTGCTGGATGCGGGCCTCGACGCGCAGCTTGCCGCCGGCCGGCGCGGCGATGTTCGTGCGCTGCGTCTCGATGCGGCCGCTGGTCCAGTTGCCGGCCCCGTCCCGGATCGGCTTGATGGCGAGGTTGCCGGCGCCGTCGAGGTAGACGTTCTGGGTGCTGTTGCTCATGTACTCGATCTCGCCGGTGCCCCAGTTGCCGGCGCCGCCCGGGTAGCCGTGGCCGATGTCGTACAGCCAGTTGCCGGTGTTGACGCCGGTGCCGCCGGTGCCGTTGAAGTCGTCGACGAACGTCTGGGTCCAGCCGCTGGGCGTCGGCGGCACCGACGCGCCGGCCTGGGGCAGCGCGGAGAGCGTGGCGGCGAGCAGCACCGCCGCGCCGGCACCGGCCAGCAGCGCCAGTCGCCGTGTCCGGTGGTGTTTGAAGCGTGCGAGTTCCACGGGGGTGGCCCTTCTGTGAAGGGAAGCTGGCCGGGGGTGGCCACGGGCGGTTGGCGCCTCGCGCTGGCGGGCGTGAGAGCGCTCTCAGCATCGTGGCCCACTAAAAAGTTTCTTGTCAATAAGCAAGCTGGTTGTCGGATCGCGCGCGAGCCCGGCGCCCGCGCCGGATCAGGCGCTCGGCCACCGCGAGGTTGACGAGCCAGCCCAGCGTCTGCCCGATCGGGATCATCGTCGGCGCCTGCGCGCCGATCGAGCCGATCCCCGGCCCGCCGAGCGGGATCCAGGCCAGCAGCAGCAACGGCACGAGGACGCGCGAGGTCACCGCCAGGAACGTCAGCGCATAGTTGCGGGTCATCCAGGCGCGGTGCGCGGCGACGTCGTGCCGGCGGGCGGCACGGTACGCCAGCGCGCCGGTCACCAGCCACAGCACCGCCGCTACGGTGAGGCTGACCTGCGTCAACAGGTGCCCGGACCACAGCGCGACCGGGATCGCGGTCAGCCCCGCCGGCAGCACCCCGGTGAGCAGGTAGCCGCGGCCGATCACCCGGTGCAGCGCGCGCCGCCGCCGGATCGCCGGGACGAACTGCGCCGGCCCGGCCATCAGCGCCACCGCGGCGGTGACCACGTGCGTGACGAGCACCCAGGTGTGCGGCCCGCCGGACACCGGGATCCGGCTGCCGCCGCGCAGGTACGGGAAGCTGAGCACCAGACCGAAAATGATCGCCACGATGAACATGACCCAGGCCGCTCGTCCACGCATGTCCGCAGCCTCCCCGACGCCGGGCGGGGGCGCGTCCACCCACGGGCGAAGCCGTCGTACGCAGATCTTCGTACGCCGGATCCGCGCCCGCGCCGACGCGGCCGGGCCGGACCCGCGGCGAGGCTGGACGGCATGCAGACGACTTCGCGGATGGTGACGGTCGGCGGCCTGGTCCTCGGGGCGGCCGGCATCGGGGTGCTGTGGGCGGCCGGGGTGCGGTTCCCGGTGGCGGTGCCGCCGGGGATGGTGATCCTGCTGGCCGGCGCGGTCTTCGTGGGACTGGCCCGGTGGCGGTGGGCGCCGGCGGTGGGCGTGCTCCTCGGGCTGTTCGTCGCCGCCGGCTGGGCGATCAGCCCGACCGGCTGGCCGAACCTCACCGGCCGGCACGGCGCGGCGGTCGCCGCGGGTCAGGCGGTCCAGCTCCTCGGGGTGCTGATCGCGGTCGGCGCGGGCGCGGTGGCGCTCAGGCGGGCGGGATCGTCAGCCCGGCCCGCACCGCGAACACCACCAGCTGGGCCCGGTCCCGGGCGTTGAGCTTCAGCATCGCCCGCCCGACGTGGGTGCGGACCGTCGCCGGGCTGATGAACAGCTCGGCGGCGATCTCGTCGTTGGACCGGCCGGTCGCGACCCAGGCGACGATCTCCCGCTCCCGCCCGGTGAGCGCGTCCATCGCCGGCTCGTCCGCGCCGCCGCCGGGCAGCCGCCGGCCGACCAGCTCCACCAGGCGGCGGGTGACCGACGGTGACAGCAGCGCGTCGCCGTTGGCCGCCGCGCGGACCGCGCGCACCAGGTCCGCCGGCTCGGCGTCCTTGAGCACGAAGCCGCTGGCCCCGTCGCGGACCGCGGCGAGCACGTACTCGTCGGTCTCGAACGTCGTCACGATGACGACCCGGGTGCCGGCGAGGGCCGGGTCGCCGGTGATCTGGCGCAGCACGGCCAGCCCGTCCGGCCCGGGCATGCGGATGTCCAGCAGCAGCACGTCCGGCGCCGTCCTGCGGACCAGGCTCAGGGTCCCGGGCCCGTCGGCCGCCTCGCCGACCAGGGTGAGGTCCGGCTCCCGCTCCAGCAGCACCCGCAGCCCCATCCGGACCAGCGCCTGGTCGTCGGCGAGCGCGACCCGGATCACGCCGCGTCCCCGTGCACCGGCAGCCGTGCCCGCACCTCGAACCCGCCGCCGTCCAGGCCGGCCGCGGTGAACGTCCCACCGGCCGCCTCCACCCGCTGCCGCAGACCCGCCAGTCCCCTCCCCTGCGCCGGTACCACCGCCGCGCCGACGCCGTGATCCGTGACGGTGACGAGCACCCCGCCCGGCTCCCGGGTCACGGCCACGACCGCACCGGTCGGCCCGGCGTGCCGGATGACGTTGGTCAGCGCCTCGCGGACCACCTGGTAGACGACGTCCCGGACACCGGTCGGCAGGTCGTCGGCGCCGCCGCGCAGCTCGACCGCGAGCCCGGCGGTCCGCGCCCGCGCCACCAGGGCCGGCAGGTCCGGGGCCGGCTCCGGCCGCGGGCCGCGCTCGTCGAGCACCCGGCGCAGGTCACCCAGGGCGGCGGTCGCCGCGGCCCGGATGCCCTCCAGCGACGCGCGGGCCTGCGCCGGCTGCTCGTCGAGCACGACCAGCGCGACGCCGGCCTGCATGGCGATCACCGCGAACCCGTGCCCGGCGACGTCGTGCACCTCCCGGGAGATGCGGACCCGCTCCTCCAGCGCCGCGCGCGCCATCAGCTCCTCGCGGGCCCGGCGCTCGGCCGCGGCCCGCACGTGCAGCAGCGCCCCGAGCGACCACGGCACCGCCAGCCAGCAGGCGCCCCACAGCACCAGCCCGAGCGCCAGGATGTCCAGCTCACCGGCGAGCCGGGGCAGCACCGCCGCGACGGACACCACCGCCGCGCCGGCGGCGAGCGGCGCCGAGCGCCGGATCGGCCGCCGCCACGCGACCTCGAACATCGCCCAGCCGACGCACAGCAGGCCCGGCCCGTACGGGTACCCGGCCAGCAGATACCCGCCGTTGGCCAGCACGCTCACCGCGAGGGCCGCGACGGGCGCGGCCCGCCGCCACGCGAGCGCCCCGGCCGCGACGACGACCAGCCCGTATCCGGGCGCGTCGAGCGGCCGCGCGTCGCCCTGGGCCCCGGCCGCCTGCACGGACAGCAGGACCGCGACGGCCACCGCGGCGAGCGCCACCCCGACATCGCGCCCGGCCGCGAGCCTCACCGATGCCACGCCACACCCTAACCGGAGCCGGCCGGTTGCCCGCCCGGGTGCGGTCCGGGTGCGGTACGACCACCGCCGCCTGACATCGCGTCGGGTGGTTGGGCGGAACCGGTGGCCGGGCAGCCGGAAGCGGCTCACAGCCAGTGACTTCGCGGCCCCGGCCGGTCATCGTTGATCTCGCGCCGCGCTGACTGCAGCGGCGGGAACGGAGAACCCATGCCTCACATCGCACTGCGGCAGCGGGCAGCGGCAGGACGCCGGATCGTAGCGGCCACCGTGGCCGCGGCCGCGTCGATCGCCGGGCTCGGCGCCGCCGCGGCACCGACGCACCACCGGGTCGGCGACGCCGGCTGGATGGCCGGCGGCTGGCTCGGCAACAGCACCGGCACCGGTGGGACCACCCTGTCGGCCGTCCGCGCGGCCATCAACGCCTCGTCGGGACAGGCGGCCGGGCTGACCGGCGCCGGCGTCGGCGTCGCGCTCATCGACACCGGCGTCTCGCCCGTCGCCGGTCTGCCTGCCTCGCAGATCGTCAACGGGCCCGACCTGTCGTTCGAGTCGCAGGACCCGGATCTGCGCTACCTCGACTCGTACGGGCACGGCACGCACATGGCCGGCATCATCGTCGGCAACGACCCCTCGACCGGCACCGTCGGCATCGCGCCGAAGGCGAAGCTGACCTCCATCAAGGTCGGCACCTCCAACGGCGCCGTCGACGTGTCGCAGATGATCGCGGCGATCGACTGGGTCGTGGCGCACCGCAACGACGACCCGGCCAACCCGATCCGCGTCATCAACATCTCCTACGGCACGGGCGGCACGCCGAACTCGTGGTCGGACCCGGTGCAGTTCGCGGTCGAGCAGGCGTGGCTGAAGGGCGTCGTCGTCGTGGCCGCGGCCGGCAACGAGGGCAACAGCGACCTCGTCGTCAGCGACCCGGCCAGCGACCCGGCCGTCATCGCGGTCGCGGCCAGCACGACGAAGGGCACGGCGGGCGTCACCGACGACGACTTCGCCTCGTTCACCACGATCGGCGGCAACAACCGCAGCGTCGACTTCGTCGCCCCCGGCGAGTCGATCGTCTCGCTGACCGTCCCGGGCTCCAACGTGGACCTGACCTACCCGTCGGCGAAGGTCGGCACGACCCTGCTGCGCGGCAGCGGCAGCTCCCAGGCCGCGGCGGTCACCTCGGCGGCGGTCGCGCTGCTGCTGCAGGCCCGCCCGACGCTCACCCCGGACCAGGTCAAGACCGTCCTGCGCACCTCGGCCAGCTTCGTGTCCGGCCTGGCCATGACCCGCAACATCCGCGCGCTCAACCTCGGCGCGGCGCTCACCTCGCAGGACCTGTACGCCACCGGCTGGAACCGCTCCACCGGCACCGGCAAGCTCGACGACGCCCGCGGCGCCAGCCGCCTGGTCCGCGACAACGTGGCGCTCAGCGGTGACAACAGTGTCTGGGGCCCGCTGAACCCGGCCACCTGGGCCCCGCGCAGCGCCGCCGCGACCAGCTGGTCCGGCGGGACGTGGATGGGGTACCGCGTCGCCGGCGACGGCTGGACGGGCACCTCCTGGGCGTCCCGGACGTGGGCCGCCGCCACCTGGACCGGCAAGCCGTGGAACGGCGCGACCACGTGGACCGACCCGGACTGGGCCGGGCACTACTGGTCCGGTCACTACTGGTCAGGGCACTACTGGTCGGGCCACTACTGGTCCAGCGACGAGTGGGCGACCGCCCTCTGGTCGTAGCGCACCGCGCAGCGCGCCGGGTCCCCGAAGGGGCCCGGCGCGGTCGCGTCTCAGCTGTCCTGCGGCGGCACGTCGGCCTCGTCGCGGTCGGCGTCGGCCTTCGTGTGGTGCACGGTCCCCGGCCGGTGGTCCGGCGGCCCGTAGACGGTCGCGATCCGCAGCGGCCCGTCACCGTCGTTGACGAAGTTGTGCTTCGTGCCCTCCGGCACGACCACCACGTCCCCCGCCGCGAACGGCCGGCGCTGCCCTTCCAGGATCGACGTGCCCCTGCCCTCGACGGCGATCAGCACCTGGTCGATCCCGTCGTGCACCTCCTCGCCGATCTCCCCGCCGACCGGGATCGTCATGACGACCAGCTGCGTGTGCCGGGTCGTGCTGAGGACCCGCCGGAAGTCGTCGTTGGACCGGACCTGCCCGAACAGATCACCCTGGTACGGCTCGTAGTCGCCCATGACGCGCCTCCTTCTCCAGTTCCTGGTGTCACCTGCCCCACTCGCACCCTATCGACCCCCCGATCGGCGCGAACCTGGAGCACGGCGACTCGGGGTACAGCTGCCGCATAACACATTTTTCGGTCCATGCCGGGCGCGGTTCGGCGGGCGGGGAAGCGGCCGATCAGTTCGGCCGGAACGCCTCGGGGCGCGGATAGCATCGGGCGGCATGAAGCGGTGTGCGCGTTGATGGTGCAGCGTCGGGCCGCGGTCGTGTACGACGTCGCGCGCCTCGCCGGGGTGTCGCACCAGACGGTGTCCCGGGTCCTCAACGGTCACCCGAGCGTCAGCCAGTCCACCCGGCAGCGGGTGCTGGACGCGGTCCGCCAGCTCGACTACCGGCCCAACGCGATGGCGCGGGGGCTGGCCGGGCGGCGGTCACGGATCGTCGGGGTGGTCAGCTTCGACACGCTGCTGTACGGGCCCGCGGCGACCCTGCTCGGGGTCGAGCGGGCCGCCCGCGCGGCCGGGTACGGCGTCAGCATCGCCACGGTCGAGCGCATCGACGGTCCGGCGGTGGTGTCGGCGACCGGCGCCCTCGCCGAGCAGTCGGTGGCCGGGGTCGTGGTCGTGGCGCCGCAGACGGCGGCGACGGCGGCGTTGCGCAGCATGCCCTCGGGGATGCCGGTCGTGGCGGTGGAGGCCGACACTGACGGCGCCATCCCGACGATCTCGGTGGATCAGGTCGCCGGGGCGCGGATGGCGGTGGAGCACCTGCTGGCGCTCGGGCACCGCACGGTGTGGCAGCTGTCCGGACCGCGGGACTGGCTGGAGACCCGCGGCCGGATCGAGGGGTGGCTGGCGGCGCTCAAGGACGCGGATCTGCCGGCCCCGCCGCTGATGACCGGCGACTGGAGCGCCCGGTCGGGCTACGCGGCGGGCCTGCGGCTGGCCGAGCGGGACGACGTGACGGCCGTGTTCGCCGGCAACGACCAGATGGCCCTGGGCATGATGAGCGCGTTCCACGACCGGGGGATCCGGGTCCCGGACGACGTGAGCATCGTCGGTTTCGACGACATCCCGGAGGCGGAGTTCCTCTCGCCGCCGCTCACCACGGTGCGGCAGGACTTCGACGAGGTCGGCCGGCGCTGCATGGCGGCGCTGCTGCGGCTCATCGAGGCCGACGGCGGGCGGCCGGCGGTGGCGCCGACCGTCGCGCCGTCGCTGATCGTCCGGGACAGCACCGCCCCGCCGGCCGCTCGGCGCGGCTGACGCACTCCGAAAGTTTCGGGACCATCGCCGGCACCGGCCACTGAAACGCCCAAGCGACCGACCAACCGCTGGTTTGCAGGTGGGTACCGCTGCGCGGGCGACCGATCCAAGGTATCTTCCACGCTCCACCCTGCCCTGACCCCGGCGGGACGGTCACGGAGCACCGAAATTTTCGGAAACCATTGCCAGGTGGATATTGGCGTGTCAGCATGGCGTGGCATTGACACCCACCGTTCCGCGGTCCGGATCGTGCGATCCCACGACACCCCCTTCGGCACGTGTGTCGGCGACGGCCGACCCTCCGTGCGGTGATCGCGGGCCCGGCCGCAGAACTGCAAAAGGAGGCCATAGTGGCAGCCAGCCCCCCACGTCACTCCGCCGGCACCCCACGGCGAAGGTTGCGGCTCACCGCGGCGCTCGGCGCCGTGCTGGCCGCGGCCGCGGGCACGGTCACGATGATGATGCCCGACGCCAACGCCGCGGCCAGCACCCTCGGTGCCGCCGCCGCGCAGTCGGGCCGGTACTTCGGCACCGCCATCGCCGCGAACCGGCTCGGAGACTCGACGTACTCGACGATCGCCGGTCGTGAGTTCAACATGATCACGGCCGAGAACGAGATGAAGCCCGACGCGACCGAGCCGCAGCGCGGTCAGTTCCTGGGCCACCCAGCGCGGCATGAAGGTGCGCGGGCACACCCTGGCCTGGCACGCCCAGCAGCCGTCCTGGTGGGGCGGCATCAGTGGCAGCACGCTGC
>NZ_JNYJ01000056.1 GCF_000716715.1 Dactylosporangium aurantiacum
GCACACTGATCATGCAACAGCCCCTGGTATTGATCTTCTTCCCTCGACAAGAAGATGATCACCCAGGGGCTGTTTCCACGACCGACGGGGTCGACCACGGCGACCCCAAGGTTAAAAACCAAGCTAGACCGGACAGGATCCCCACCTGGCGGAACGCGCAGCCATCACCCGGCTCGACCGCGACCGCACCGTGGCCGTCGGTCGCCCGGGTCAGGGGGCGATCTGCATGGCGACGCGGCCGGCGCGGGTCTTCTTCGCGGCGTACATGGCGGCGTCCGCGCGGGCGATGAGGGCGTCGGCGTCGACCGTGCCGGGGCGGCCCCAGCTGACCCCGATGCTGGCCCGCGGCAGGATCTGCACCGGGCCCGCGTCGGAGTCGAAGTGCAGGGCGGCGGTGTCGGCGGCCAGGGCGGCGGCGAGGGTCTCCGCGATCCGCCGGGCCTGCGGCTGGCCGGCGACGTCGCGGCAGACGACGACGAACTCGTCGCCGCCGAAGCGGCCGACCACGTCGCCGTCGCGGACGCCGGCGCGCAGCAGCGAGCCGACGTGGGTGAGCAGGCGGTCGCCGGCGGCGTGGCCGTGCCGGTCGTTGACCGCCTTGAACTCGTTGAGGTCCACGAAGACGACCGCGACACCGCGGTTGGTGGCCGGGGTGGCCAGCGACCCGTCGAGGGTGGTGAGGGTGGCGGCGCGGCTGCGGCAGCCGGTGAGCGCGTCGTACGTGGCCTGCCGGTGCAGCTCCTCGCGCATGCGCACGGCGTCGGTGACGTCCATGAGGCAGATGATGGCGCCGGTGATCTGGCCGTCGGGGGCGGCCAGGGCACGGACCTTCGCGTCGATGCGGCGCAGGCCGGTCCCGGGGTGGCGGAAGCCGTACTCCAGATCGACGTCGGTGCCGTCGCGCAGGGCGCCGTCGAGGGCGGCGGTCACCATCGGCAGGTCGCCGGGGATGACGCCGGCGGCGAGGTGGGCGTCGCCCAGGATCTCGCCCTCGGTGGTGCCGATCGTGCTGGCGACGCGCGCGTTCTGGTACACGATGCGCCGGTCGGCGTCGATCTGCACGATGCTCATCGGCAGCGCCTCGGTGAGCCGGCGCAGCAGCTGCTCGCTGGCGCGCAGCGCCTCCTCCGCGGCCATCTCGTCGGTGATGTCGAGCATCTCGCCCAGCACGTGCGGGTGCTCCGGCGCGCCGAGGAAGCTGTGGTTGGTGATCTCGAACCAGATGGCGCGGCCGTCGCGGTGCAGGTGCCGCAGCCGGACCCGGCGGGCCTCGCCGGCCGGCACGGTGAGCAGGTCCATCCAGCTGGCGATGGCCCGCTGGTGGTCGTCGGGGTGCACGAGGTCGATGGCGCGGCGGCCGACGAGCTCCTCGGCGGTCCAGCCGAGCAGCCGCGCGATGCCGGGATCGGCGTCGGTGATGACCGCCCGCTGGTCCTTGCGGACGGTCACCAGCCGCGGCCGGACCGGGTCCATGCCGAGCGCGTCGGGCTGGCCCTCCAGTCCCGTGACGCAGCAGGTGTACAGGCCGAAGCGGTGCGTCGTGTCAACGAAGTGCATCCGGGCGGTCGCGCCGGGCGCGGCCTGCGGGTGGACCACGCAGCTGGCCGCGCCCACGGCGATCGCCTGGAGCCAGGCGTCCACGACGGCGGTGTGGTCGTCGCCGACCACCAGATCGAGCGCCGAGGACGGCCCCTCCAGGGGGCGCAGCCCGGTGCGGCGCAGCTCCTCCGGCAGGGACGCGAACAGGCCCTGGGCGGTGACCGCGCTGACGAACGCGTCCGGGTGCTCCGCCAGCAGCGCGGCGAAGATCGCGTCGCGCGCGTCGATGTCCATCGTCGGTCCGGCCATGCCGACGTCATCGGCCGGTCGGCCCGGCGCTGAAGCCCTTCCCGGCCGGGATCGCCGGTGCGGGGAACGTCGCGTGCCGCCCGTCACCCAGCTCGTCGCCGTGACCCGCGGCTCCCCGCCGAGAGCGGCGGCTACCGCGGCTGCGGCTCGTAGGCGTCGCGGGCGGCCATGATGTGCTCGATGTTGGTTTCCGCCCAGGTCTTGAGGGCGCCGAGGAGCGGCGCGAGGGAGCGGCCGAGCGGGGTCAGCTCGTAGTCCACGCGGACCGGCACCGACGCGGTGACGGTGCGCTTGACGAGGCCGTCGCGCTCCAGGGCGCGCAGCGTCTGGGTCAGCATCTTCTGGCTGGCCCCGGCGATGCGCCGGCGCAGCTCGCTGTGCCGGCGCGGGCCGTCGGCGAGCGCGTTGACCAGCAGGCCCGCCCACTTGTCGGCGATCGTGGCGAACACCTCGCGGGTCGGGCAGGCGGCCATGTAGGCGTCGTACAGGACCTTCGCCTCGGCCCGCTGCTGCTCGGCTGTCTTCGTCATGACGATCCCCCGGGTTCCTAGGGCACTTTTAGGTACCTGGTTTCCAACAGTACCTTCCTCGGCCAGGCTGGTTCCCGTCAGCTCCACGGAACACGAGGGGGAACGTCATGCGAGTGGTCGAGGTGCAGCGGTACGGCGGGGCCGACGCGCTGCGGGTGGCGCGGCGGCCGGCGCCGGAGCCGGCCGGCGGCCTGGTGCGGGTACGGGTCGCCGCCGCCGCGGTCAACCCGGTCGACGTGGCGACCCGCGCCGGGTACATGGCGGCGCTGGCGCCGGACCTCACCGGGCCGTTCGTGCCCGGGTGGGACTTCGCCGGGGTCACCGACGACGGGCGGCCCGTCGCCGGGTTCGTGCCGTGGTTCGAGCAGGGCGGCCGGGTCGGCGCGTACGCGTCGGTGCTGCTGGCGGACCCGGCCTGGTTCGCGCCGGTGCCGGCGGCGGCCGACCTGGTCACGGTGTCGACCGTGCCGTTGAACGCGGTCACCGCGGCCCAGGCCCTGCGCCTGGCCGGGCTCACCGCCGGTCAGTCACTGCTCGTCACGGGGGCGAGCGGCGGCGTCGGCGGGTTCGCGGTGCAGCTCGCGGTGGTCGCCGGGCTGGACGTGACCGCGGTCGCCTCCACCGGCGACGAGGCGTACGTGGCCGAGCTCGGCGCGAAGACGGTGCTGCCGCGCACCGCCACCCCGGTGGCGGGGTCGTTCGACGGGGTGCTCAACGCGGCGTCGGTGCCGGCGGCGATCGCCGCGGTCCGCGACGGCGGCGTGTTCGTGGCGGTGACCGACCCGTCGGCGCCGCGGCCCGAGCGGGGCGTGCGGGTCGCCACGGTGCACGTGACCCCGGACCGGGAGCTGCTCGCCGAGCTGCTCGGTGCGGGGCTGGTCACCCGGGTCGCCGGGACCCTGCCCCTGGAGGAGGCCGCCGAGGCGCACCGCCGCCTGGAGGCCGGCGGCCTACGCGGCAAGCTCGTGCTGACTGCCTGAGAACATCGGATCCGGCGCGGGCCGGCCGAAGTGGTACCCCTGGACGTAGCGGTAGCCCAGCCGGTACAGCTCGTCGGCCTGCGCCGCGGTCTCGACACCCTCGGCGATCGCGGTCAGCTCCAGGTGGTTGCTCACGTCGATGAGCGCCCGCGCGATGACGGCCTGCCGGCCGGGGGTACCGACGTGGTCGACGAAGGACTTGTCGACCTTGAGGATGTCGACGGGCGCGGTCTGCAGCAGGCCGAGGGACGAGTGCCCGGTGCCGAAGTCGTCCAGCGCGATGCGGACCCCGAGGGCCCGCACCGCGCGCAGCGTGTCCAGGGCGGTGTCGCTGTCGAAGACGGCCGTCTCGGTGACCTCGACGACGAGGCAGCGGGGCGGCAGGCCGGTGTCGGCGAGCACCGCGGCGACCGTCCCGGCGAAGTCCGGCTCCGACAGCTGCCGGGCCGAGGCGTTGACGCTGACCCGCTGCGGCGCCCGCGCGCCGAGCGTGTCGCGCCAGTGCGCCATCCGGGTGCACGCCTCGCGCAGGATCCACGCGCCGAGCTCGACGATGAGGCCGTTGTGCTCGGCGATGGGGATGAAGTCGGCGGGGCTGACCAGTCCGCGCTGCGGGTGCCGCCAGCGCACCAGCGCCTCCACCGCGACCGTGTCGCCGGACGGCAGGGCGACGATCGGCTGGTACACCATGAAGAACTGCGACTCGTCGAGGCCGGTGCGCAGCTCGGCGCCCAGCTCGGCGTGCTGCGAGGCCCGGGCGTCCAGGGCCGGGTCGTAGTGCTGCTGCCGGCCGCCGGTGACCTTGGCCGCGTACATCGCGACGTCGGCGCGGCGCAGCGGCTCGAACGCGTCGGCGGTGCCGCCGCAGCCGGCGACCCCGATGCTGGCCCGCACCAGCAGCCGGTGCGGCCCGGCGACGAACGGCCGCTCCAGCGCCTCGGCGTACGCGCGCACGTCGCCGGACGGCAGCAGCAGTGCGAACTCGTCGCCGCCGAGCCGGGCCACCGTGTCGCCGGGTCGGGCCACCGAGCGCAGCCGCTCGGCGACGGCGACGAGCAGCCGGTCGCCGACGCCGTGGCCGAGCCGGTCGTTGATGGCCTTGAAGTCGTCGAGGTCGATCAGCGCGACCGCGGCCGGCGAACCCAGCGCCGCCCGGATGCGCAGCTCCAGCTCCCGCCGGTTGGCCAGGCCGGTCAGGTCGTCGCGCATGGCCAGCTGCCGCACCTGCCGGACCAGCCCGGCCATGCGGACCCCGACGAGCAGGAACAGCACGACGGCGCAGGCACCGACGGGCAGCCAGTCGATCTCGTGGGGGCGGGTGACGCCCTGCACCAGCAGCACCCCGGGCGCCAGCAGCGACGAGCTGGCCAGCGTCAGCAGGCGGGGCCAGCCGAAGCGCAGCGCGTCCTCGCCGGCGTCGGCCGCCCGGGCCGCCCGCCGCGACGACGGGTGCAGCGCGGCGGCGGCCCACAGCACGTACGACAGCAGCCACCCGGCGTCGAACAGCCCGCCGTCGTAGGAGGTGTACGCGGTGACCGTCGAGTACGCGACGTCGGCGCAGGTCAGCATGACGAGCGAGGCGGCCAGCAGGCGGATCCCGGTGTCGCGCACCGCGCCGGACACCAGCAGCCGGGCGAGCATGGCCAGCAGCAGCGCGTCGAACGCCGGGTACGCCAGCGCCACCATCCGCGCGCCGACCCCGACGCTGCCGTCGTCCGCGATCGGTTGCATGACGAACGTCCACAGCATCAGGCCCGCGCCGGTCGCCACGATCGAGGCGTCCAGGACCGCGGCCCGGTTCCGCCCGGCGCGCTGCCGGACCAGCACGAACACCCCGGCGGCGAGCACCGGGTACGCGGCGAGGTACAGCCCGTCCGCCGGCGACGGGAACGGGTCCTGGTGCAGGCCGTGCACGTAGTAGCTGTAGACGGCGTCGCCGCCGGCCCACAGCAGCGTGCCGCCCGCGAACAGCCACCACGCCAGCCGGCCCCGGGCCACGGCGAGCATCACCAGCGCGGCGCCGGCGGCCAGCCCGTCGTAGATCAGGCTGCCGGCGAGGGAACCGGTGGGCAGCGTGAAATAGCCGACGGTCGCCAGCAGGCCGGCGACCGTCCACCACATCCACACGCGCTCCCGCAGCGTTCCCCGCATGCAGGCAGCATCGGCCGCCGCGGGGCCGGCATGAGGGTGCCTCAGATCACGTCGTGAGCGCCCCGTCGATCTGCGCCCGCAGCTGCGCGCGCGGCCGCGCCCCGACCACCTGCGACACCAGCTCCCCGCCGCGGAACATGCTCAGCGTCGGCATCGACATCACCCCGTACGCCCGCACCGTCTCCGGGTTGGTGTCCGAGTCGATCTTCACGATCCTGGCCCGGCCCTCGTACTCGGCCGCCAGCTCGTCGAGCACCGGCGACAGCCGGTGGCACGGCGGGCACCACTCGGCCCAGAAGTCCACCAGCACCGGCAGGTCGCTGCCCAGGACCTCCTCGGCGAACGTGGCATCGGTGACGTTCAGCATGTTCAGCCCAGCTCCTTCACGATCGTGGCCCGGATCCGCCGCAGCCGCGCGATGTAGTCGTCGATCTCGGCGAGCCGGCGGGTGAGCACCTCGACCGACGCCGGGCACTCGGCGCCGGAGCTGTGCCCCTCACGGATGCACTCCACGAACGGCCGGGTGTCCTCGAGGTTGAAACCGATCTCCAGCAGGGCGCGGATCTCCCGCACCAGCCGCAGGTCCTCCTCGTCGTAGTCCCGGTACCCGTTCGCGCTCCGCCGGGCGCTGAGCAGGCCCTGCTGCTCGTAGTAGCGCAGCGCCCGCGCGCTCGTGCCGGCCTGCTCCGCCAGCTCACCGATCCGCATGCGACCAACGGTAAACCTTGACAGTGATGTCAACGCCAGCCCGAATCCGGCACCGTCCGCGGCCGGGACCCCGGCGCACCGGCGACTCCTCTACGATCGGCGCTCGACTCGGGGGAGAACACACATGGATGGACTGGCGCCGTCGCCGGCCGAGGTGACCGTCGTCACGGTGCTGACCGGCGCGGGTGTGCTGGCGGTGCTCGGGCTGCTCGGCACGCTCGCCGTCCTGCACCGCCGGCGCCGCCCGGCTCCGTCCGCCGCCCCGGCGGGGGCACCGTCCCGTCCCACGCGCGGGCTCGCGTTCGTCACGGTCGTCGCGTCGGTCCTGCTGTACTTCGGCGGCCGGCTCCCGTTCGTCGACACCCACCCGGGCGGCGGCTCCGCGACCCTGGTCGAGCTGCACGGCATGCGGGCACCGGTGTACTGGATGGCGTACCTCATCGGCGGCGGGCTCCTCGTCGTGCTGGTCGGCACGCTGCTCAAGTCGCCGGCCACGCTGGGCCGGGTCGTCGGTCCGCCGGCGGCGCTGACCGCGGTGCTGATGCTCCTGCTGCTGGTGGGGCTGAAGGCGAGGATCGACCGGCTCGACACGCGCCTCGCCGAGCGGCACCTGCCGGGCGTGGCGCCGACGGCCGAGGCCAGCGACGGCTCCGTCGGCGCCTACCCGCAGGCCGGCTGGGTCATGGGGGTGCTCGGCGTGGCGCTGCTGACCCTGGTCCTCGTGCTGCTGTTCACCCGGCCGCACGACCTGGAGGTGCTCGTCGCCCTGACCGCCGGGTTCACCATGCTCACCGCGCCGACCCTGATCGACGACGACTTCTGGGCGCTGCGCGGCGGCACCGTGCAGCGGGTGCGCTACTCGGTGTTCGACCTCGGTGGACCGGCCCTGGTGTGGCCGGCCGTCATCGTCGGCCTGGCCGCGCTCGTCGCCGCGATCCCGTTCCTGCCGAAGTGGTTGCGGGGCGTCGCCACGTTCGCCGCCGCGGCCGCGGTCGGCTGGATCGCGCTCGCCGTGGTCGCCGCGACGCACCTGCTGGACACCGGCATGACGCGGCTGCTGGAGGCCGACGGGTACACCGTCGCCGTGCGCCGCGGCGGCGCCGCCGCGTTCCTCTACCTGGTCACCCCGGCGATCCTGCTGCCGATCGTCGCGGTCCGCGCCTGGTCCGTCTCCCGCCGCCGCGCCGCCCGGCCGTGAGCGGCAGGATCGGGGTATGTGGTTCGGGATCCTGGGCCCGCTGGAGGTCCGCGCCGACGGCGGCGAGCCGGTCGCCGTCGGCGGGCCGAAACCGCGGGCGCTGCTCACCGTGCTGCTGCTCAACGCCGGTCAGGTCGTCGCCGCGGACCGGTTCGCCGCCGGCAGCGCCAACGCCGTCCAGGCGCAGGTGTCGCGGCTGCGCCGGTGCCTGCCGGCCGGCCTGGTCGAGTTCACCGGCGGCGGGTACCGCCTGGCGGTCGACCCGGACGACGTGGACGTGCACCGCTTCGAGCGGCTGGCCCGCGAAGGCCGCCGGCTGCTGGCCGCGGGCGCCGCGCCACGGGCGGTGCCGGCGCTGCGCGAGGCGCTCGCCCTGTGGCGTGGCCCCGCCCTCGCCGACCTGCCCGACGCCGGCGCCCAGCGGGCCCGGCTGGACGAGCTGCGGCTGACGGCGGTCGAGGACCTCGTCGAGGCCGAGCTCGCCACGCCGGCCGGCACCTGCGTCGCCGACCTGCGCGGCCTGGTCGCCGAGCACCCGTTCCGGGAGCGGCTGGCCGGGCAGCTCATGCGGGCGCTGCACGCGGCCGGGCGGACCGCGGCGGCGCTCGCCGAGTACGACCGGGTCCGCCGGCTGCTCGCCGACGAGCTGGGCGCCGACCCGTCGCCGGACCTGGCCGCGATCCACCTCGCCATCCTGCGCGCCCAGCCGCCCGCCGCCGCTTCCGCCGCTCCGGGCGCCCTCACCGGGCCCGCTCCCGCTGCTGCCGGGCCCGCTGCCGACGCCGCTCTTGCCGCCGGGGGGATCGCGGTGCCGGCCCGGCAGGGGCCGCCCGCGCAGCTGACCTCCTTCGTCGGCCGCGACCGCGAACTGGCCGCCCTCGCCCGCCACATCGCGCCGGGCGGCGGCGCCCGGCTGGTCACCGTCACCGGGCCCGGCGGGATCGGCAAGACCCGCCTCGCCGTCGAGGCGGCCGGCCGCGCCTCGCGCGGCACCTGCTTCGCCGACCTGTCCCGGCTCGACAGCGGCGCCCAGGTGCCGGCCGCGGTCCTCGGCGCGCTCGGCCTGCGCGAGGCCGGCTTCCCGGCGCCGGCCGCCGACCCCGTCCGGCTGCTGACGGGCGCGCTGCGCGACACCGGCCTGCTGCTCGTGCTGGACAACTGCGAGCAGGTCCTCGACGCGGCCGCCAACCTCGCCCGGACCCTGCTCACCGCCTGCCCCGGGCTGACCGTCCTCGCCACGAGCCGGGAGCCGCTCGGCCTCACCGGCGAGACCCTGCTGCCCCTCGCGCCACTGGACACCGCGCCGCCCGCCGGCCGGTCCGCGGTGGTGGCGCCCGCGGTGCGGCTGTTCGCCGACCGGGCGGCCGCCGCGCGCCCCGGCTTCGCGCTCACCCCCGGCACCGCCGGGCAGGTCGCCGGGATCTGCGCCGCGCTCGACGGGCTGCCCCTCGCCATCGAGCTGGCCGCGGCCCGGCTGCGCCACCTCGACGTGGCCGGGATCGCGGACCGGCTCACCGGGGACGACCACTTCCGGCTGCTGTCGCGCGGCGACCGTACCGCTGCCGAACGCCACCGGACGCTGCGGGCCGTCGTCGACTGGAGCTGGCAGCTGCTGCGCCCCGAGGAGCAGGCGCTGGCCCGCCGGCTCGCCGTGTTCACCGGCGGCGCGCCGCTCGACGCGGTCGAGGCCGTGTGCGGGGTGCCCGACGCCGCGGAGGTGCTCGCCGACCTCGTGGACCGCTCGCTGGTCAGCGTCCGCGACGGGCGGTGCACCATGCTCGGCACCATCCACCTGTACTGCCGGGAACGGCTCGCCGAGGCCGGTGAGGAACCCGCGCTGCGCCGCGCCCACGCCCGGCACCAGCTCGCGCTCGCCCGGCGGGCGGACCCGTTCCTGCGCCGCGCCGAACAGCTCGAGTGGCTGGCGGTGCTGTCGGCCGAGCACGAGAACCTCATGGCCGCGCTGCGCTGGGCGGTGCGCGAGGACCGCCCGACCGCGATGCGGCTGGTCGCCGCGCTCGCCGCGTACTGGTGGCTGGGCGGCCGCCGGACCGGGGTCGGTGACCTGGCCGCCGAGCTGCTCGACGACGTGCCCGACGGCCTCGACGAGGAGTACGTCAGCTGCGTCGTGCACGCCGAGGCACGCGCCGGCGCCGGGCACCGCCGCCGCGCCGACGACATCATGCGCACGATGCGCGGCCCGCTGCGGCACCCGTTCGGCGCCGCGGTGTGGGGCATGACCACCACCTCGGAGCACGCCACCCGGACCCCGTCGGCGCGGCTGCTCGGCGACGACCCGTGGAACGTCGCCCTCGGCCGCCTCGGGTTCGCGATGCTCGCCGTCCTCGACGGGCGCACCGGCGACGGCGAGGCCGAGCTGCGCGCGGTCCTCGCGAGCTTCCGTACCGTCGGTGAACGGTGGGGCACCGCGCAGGCGCTCGACGGGCTCGCCGGCGTGGCGGCCTGGCGCGGCGAATGGGCCCGCGCCCACGAGCTGTGGCGGGAGGCGCTGGCGCTGCTCGACGAGCTCGGCGCCGGGCTGGAGTCCGCCGACGTGCTGTGCCGCCGGGCCGAGGCGCACCGCCGGCAGGGCGACCTCGCCGCGGCCGCCGCCGACCTGCGCCGCGCCGCCGGGCTCAGCGCGGCCGCGGGCCGGCCCGACACGTCGCTGGTCGCGCTCGGGCTCGGCGAGGTCGCCCGGCATGCCGGCGACCTGATCGAGGCGGCCCGGCGGTTGGAGCGGGCCCTGGCCGGCGCCGCGGCCGGCGAGCCGGGTGCCGCGTACACGACGGCGCCGATCCTGACCGCGCTCGCCCGTGCCGCCGAGACGGCCGGACGGGTCGACGAGGCCGCCCGGCGGCACCGGGAGGCCCTCGCCGCCGCCCGCCAGATGCCCCTGGCCGCCACCCTCGCCGCCGTCGCCGAGGGCCTGGCCGGGCACGCGTGCCGCACGGCCGGCCGGGCCGGCGCCGAGCGCGGTGCGGTGCTGCTCGGCGCGGCGGTCGCGCTGCGGGGCACGGCGGTCACCGGCGACGTGGACGTGGCCCGCACGGCGGCGGCCGCCCGGGCGGCGCTCGGCCCCGAGGCGTTCGCGGCCGCGTACGCCCGCGGCGCCGCCATGACCCGCGACCAGGCCCTGACCACCCTGGACGCGGCGGCGCCACCCGAGCGCTGACAGCCCGCGGCGGGGTGGACCGGAGAACTGTCAGCGCAACGGCCGTGAACTGTCAGCGCCGCCCGCGACGCTTCCCGGCATGAAGCACACCACGGTCCTCATCTGCGGCGCCAGCATCGCCGGCCCCGCCCTCGCGTACTGGCTGAGCCGCAACGGCTGCACCGTCACCGTCGTCGAACGCGCCCCTGCCCTGCGCACCGGCGGCCAGGCCGTCGACTTCAAGGGCGAGACCCACCGCACCGTCCTGGCCCGCATGGGCCTGCTCGACGACGTCCGGCGGCTGCAGACCGGCGGCCAGGACCAGACGATCATCGACGCCGGCGGCCGGCCCCTCGCCGTCATCCCGGGCGAGTTCAGCGGCGGCGACCTCGAGATCCGCCGCGGCGACCTGTCGCGGCTGCTCTACGGGCGCACCGAAGCCCACTGCGAGTACCTCTTCGGCGACACGGTCACCTCGCTCACCGACACCGGCACCGGCGTCCACGTCACCTTCGAACGCGCCGCGCCACGCACCTTCGACCTGGTCGTCGGGGCCGACGGCATCCACTCCACCGTGCGGCGCCTCGCCTTCGGCCCCGAGTCCGACCACGTGCGGTTCCTCGGCCACTACTACGCCCTGGCCGACCTCGGCGTCGACGGTGACCCGGTGATGTACAACGAACCCGGCCGCATGGCCGCCCTCGGCGGCCCGAAGGCCCCGGCGTTCTTCGTGTTCGCCTCCCCGCAGCTGCGGTACGACCGCCAGGACGTCGGACAGCAGCAGCGCATCCTCGTCGACGCCTACCGCGGCGGCGGGTGGCGCATCCCCGAGCTGATGGCCCGCGTGCCGGCCGCGGCCGACTTCTACCTCGACTCGATCAGCCGCGTCGAGGTCCCCGCGTACTCCCGCGGCCGCGTCGTCCTGCTCGGCGACTCGGCGTACGGCAACACCCTCGGCGGCTTCGGCACCGGCCTGGCCGTCGTCGGCGCCTACGTCCTCGCCGGCGAGCTGGCCACCGCCGGCGGCGACCACCGGGTCGCGTTCCCGCGGTACGAGGCCGCCTTCCGCGACTACGCCAAGGTCTCCAGGCAGGGCAACGCCGGCCCGTTCCTCGCCCCGGCCAGCCGCCCCCGCCTGGCGATGCGCAACTGGATGTTCCGCAGCCCGCGACTGCTGCGGCTGCTGCTGAAGGTCACCGACAGGTTCGCCACCGGCATCGACCTGCAGGACTACCCGGCCCTGGCCAGATGACCGGTCAGCGGGCGGTCCAGCCGCCGTCGACGAGGAGGGTCTCGCCGGTGATGAGGGACGCGGCGGGGGAGACGAGGAACAGCACCGCACCGGAGACCTCGACGGGTTCGCCGATGCGGTGCAGGGCGGCGATGCGCTCGACGACGTCGCGGCGGTGGTCCGGGTCGGCGAGGTACGCCTCGGTGCCGGGGGTGTGGATGAACGTGGGGGCCACCGCGTTGACCGTGATGCCGTGCCCGCCCCACTCGACGGCGAGGCACCGGGTCAGGTGGGCGATCGCGGCCTTGGTCATGCAGTAGACGGCCTCGCCCGGCAGGGCCACCGCGCCGGCCTGCGAGCCGATGTTGACGATGCGGCCGTACCGCTGCCGGATCATGACGCGGCCGGCGGCCTGGCTGGCGAAGAAGGTGCCCTTGAGGTTGACCGCGAGCGTGCGGTCGAAGTCCTCCTCGACGACGTCCTCGGCGAGGTTCTCCGGGGCGATGCCGGCGTTGTTGACCAGGATGTCCAGCCGGCCGAAGTGCTCGACGACCCGGTCGACGGCGGCCCGGACCTGCCCGACGTCGGTGACGTCCATCTGCAGCGGCAGCACGCGCCGGCCGAGCGCGGCGACCTCCGCCGCGAGACCCGCGTCGGCGTCCACGTCGCGCAACCCGAGCGCGACGTCGGCGCCGGCGTGTGCGAGGGTGAGGGCGATCGCGCGGCCGAGGCCCCGTGCGGCCCCGGTCACCAGGGCCACCCGCCCCGGCACGTCGAAACGCGGAAAGCCGTCCATGCGGGCAGCGTACGTGAAGGGACACGATGATCATCGCGGCGCGGTTCAACGGCCCACCCGGCTCCGGCAACGGCGGCTACACGGCGGGGCTCGTCGCGGCGCACCTCACCGGGCCGGTCGAGGTGACGCTGCGCCGGCCGCCGCCGCTGGACACGCCGCTCACCGTCACCGCCGGGCAGGACGCCACCGGCGGGACGGTGCAGGTGCACGACGGTGAGGCCCTGGTCGCGTCGGCCCGCACCGACCCCGGCGAGCCGCCCGAGGCGGTGCCGGCGGTGCCGTTCGCCGACGCGGTCGCGGCGTCGCGGGGGTATCGGGGGTTCACCGCCCACCCGTTCCCGACCTGTTTCGTGTGCGGCCCCGACCGCGGCGACGGGCTGGGGCTGTTCCCGGGGCCGCTGCCGGACGGGCGCACCGCCACTCCCTGGCAGGTCCCGCCGGACGTGTCGCCGGTGCTGGTGTGGGCGGCGCTGGACTGCCCCGGCGGCTGGTCCGTGCTGACCGAGGACCGCCCGTACGTGCTGGGCCGCATCGCCGCCCGGCTCGACGCGGTGCCGGAGCCGGGCGCGCAGTGCGTGATCACCGGCCGGCACGTCGCCTCCGAGGGGCGCAAGGCGACGGTCCTGTCCACCCTGTACGGCCCGGGCGGCGACGTGCTGGCCCGCGCCCGCGCGACCTGGATCGCCGTGGACCGCTGAGCGTTTCGCCGTGGACCGCTGAGCCGTTGCGCCGTGCGGCCGTGAGCGGTTGAGCCTTGCGCGGTCGAGCCGTTGTCCTGCTGGTTTCGGGACCTTCGGCCCTGAGGACCGCCCGCGCCGCTGCCGATGCTGATGGCGAAAGCGAACGGCGGACGTTGGAGGCGACCCCCATGCAACTGCAGGACTCGGTACTGGCGCACGAGAAGTGGTTCCTGCAGGACCCTTCGGCGTACACGCCGGACTGGGGGTTCGCGACCCGGCCGGTGACCCTCGCGGTGCTCGCGCTGGTGGTCGCGGCCACCGTCGCGTGGCGGGCCGTCGCCCGGCGGGTCGGCACCCCGGAGCTGACGGTCCTGCGGCCGCTCGGCCGGATCACGCCGTACCTGCCGCGGCTGCTCGCCATCCACCTCGGCGTCAGCCTGCTCACCCTGGCCGCCCGCGGCTACTTCCTCGCCGCCGACCTGGAGCTGCACGAGCTGCCGGCGCCGGCGCTGCTCGCCGTCGTCGAGGGCGCGCTCGGCGTCTGGTTCATCACCGGGTACCGGCTGCGGCCCGCCGCCCTGGCGCTCGTCGTCGTCGGGCCGGTCGCGCTCGCCGCCACCGGGCCGGTCAGCCTCCTGGAGGCCGCGGACCTGCTCGGCATCGCCGGGTTCCTCGCGTTCCTGCCGCCGTCCGGCGACCGGCACGGTGCCGTCGAGGCGGACCCGCGGACCCTGCGCCGGGCGCTGCTCGCGCTGCGGGTCGGCGTCGCCACCGCCCTGGTCACCCTCGCGTTCTCCGAGAAGCTGGCCAACCCGGCGATGGCCCGGGCCACCCTGGCGCACTACCCGCAGCTGGACGTCTTCTCCTACGTCGGCCTGCACGTGCCCGCCGACACGTTCATCCTGGTCGCCGGCGCGACCGAGCTGCTCTTCGGCCTGCTGGTGCTGTCCGGTGCGATGCCGCAGCTGGCGATGCTGGTCGCCGCGGTGCCGTTCAACGCGACGCTGCTCATCTTCGGCGCCCCGGAGCTGCTCGGCCACCTGCCCGTCTACGGGGTGTTCCTGACCCTGCTCGCGTACGGCTCGGACCCGGGTACCGCGGAGGAGGTGCGCTGGCTGCCCCGCCTGCGCCGCCCGCACGCCGAGGTGCCGGCGACCGCCTGACCCCGCTCACCCGCGGGCTCCCCACAGACCCCGGACGGCCGGCACCCCGGCGGTCCGGGGTCCGTGCCGTGCGGGTCCGTGCCGTGCCGGGTCAGTGCCGTGCGGCGGTCCGGTCCCGCTGCCCGGGGTCCCGGGCCGGACGGGACGAAGGTCCCGCCGATGCGGGCATCTCCGCACTGCCGGCCACCCGCCCCGGCGCGCCACCGTGGAGTGGACCGTCAGCTACACCGAGGGAGCTCGTCATGGCCGCCATCCAGTACACCGACCGCGGCACCGCAGTGCGGGTCACGCCGGCCGGCCGGGCCCTGACCCAGGCCGTCCTGGCCGCACTCGGCGCGCCGTCGATCCTCAACACCCAGCCGTGGCACTGGCGCATCGACGGCGACACCGCGCAGCTGCGCGCCGACCGCGGCCGCCAGCTGGCCACCATCGACCCCGACGGGCGGCTGCTGACGCTCAGCTGCGGCGCCGCGCTGCACCACGCCCGGGTCGCGCTCGCCGCCGACGGGGTGGCCGCCGAGGTGGCGTACCTGCCCGACGACGACGATCCCGACCTGCTCGCCACCGTGCGCCACGCCGGCCCGGCCGCCCGCGCCGGCACGACGGTCACCGCGGAGCCGCAGCGGCTGCGCCGGGCGATGGGCATCCGGCGCACCGACCGGCGGCCGTTCGCCGACCTGGACGTGCCCGAGGCGGCCCTGGACCGGCTGCGGGCCGCCGCCACCGCCGCCGGCGCCGACCTGCACGTGGTGCGCCCGCAGGACCTCGTGGACGTCGCCGTCGCCGCCGGTCACGCCGCGGACGTCGAGCGGGCGGACCCGGCGTACCGGGCCGAGCTCGCCGCCTGGGTCCGGGCCGGCGCCGAGGACGGGGTGCCGCCGGGGACCGCCGCGGCGCCCGGCCCGCGCCCGGTGCCGATCCGCGACTTCACCGGCACCGCCGCCGACCAGGTCAGCGTGTACGCCGGCGGCGAGGTCGCCGACCGTCACGCCCGCTACGCGGTGCTGGTGACCCGGGGCGACCTGCCGCGGGACTGGATCGCGGCGGGGGAGGCGCTGTCCGCGGTGCTGCTCACCGCCGTCGGCGACGGGCTGGCCGCCTCGCCGATGAGCGACGTCGTGGAGGTCCCGGCGGCCCGCGCGATGCTGCGCCGGATGCTCGGCGACGTCGGCCACCCGGCGATGGCCGTGCGGATCGGCGTGCTCGCCAAGCTCGACGCGCCACCGGTCACGCCCCGGCGACGGTCCGTGTCGACCGTCGAGGTCGTCGCCGAACCGTCCCCGGACCGCTGACGCCGTCGCCGCCCGCACCGACCGCCGGTGACGGCGGCGGCGGCCCGTGAGCATCGCCACACTCGCGCACCGCGATCCAGGTGAACGCGCGGCGAACAGTGGAAACTCGTCGGCGCTATCGTCGGAGGCGGCCGACCCGAGAAGCGAGACGCAACGTTGCACGCCCCGGTTCCGTCTTCAGCATGAGTTCGACGGTCGGGAAGGGCGTGTGGTGGGCAGGAAGCGCAAAGACCCCCTGTGGGCGAAGTTGCTGCTCGTGTTCGGCGCGCTGCTGCTCGTCATCAGCGGCGGCGGGCTGATCGGCGGCAAGCTGCTGCTGGACCACTACAGCGACCAGATCACCCACGAGGGCGGGCTGGGCCAGGCCGCCGCCGAGGGCAACACCATCGACGGGCCGATCAACCTGCTGCTGGTCGGCATCGACGAGCGGGTCGACAACGCCGAGATGGGCGTGCGCGCCGACTCGATCATCATCGCGCACGTGCCGGCCAGCCACGACGCCGTGTACCTCACGTCGATCCCGCGCGACACGAAGGTCAGGATCCCGGCGCACCCGAAGACGCGGTACGACGGCGGCACCGACAAGATCAACGCCGCGTTCCAGGGCGGCTTCCAGAACGGCGGCGGCCGCAAGGGCGGCCTGGAGCTGCTCGCCGAGACGGTCAGCGGCCTGGCCGGCGGCCTGAAGTTCAACGGCGCCGCGATCGTCAACTTCGACGGCTTCAAGGGCCTCGTCGACGCGATGGGCGGCGTGCACATGTGCGTCGACGAGCGGGTCATCTCCATCCACACCGGCTGGAACACCAAGACCGGCAAGGAGGGCCCGCCCTACAACTTCGCCAACGACCTGCCGACCACCCTCAGGCCCAACATGCGCCCGCAGATCTACGAGGTCGGCTGCTACGACATGGAGGCCTGGGAGGCGCTGGACTACGTGCGGCAGCGCGACAAGCTGGCCAACAACGACGGCGACTACGGCCGGCAGCGCCACCAGCAGCAGTTCATCAAGGCGATGGTGAAGAAGGCGACCAGCGCTGGCGTCATCACCAACCCGATCAAGGTCACCGAGATGCTCAACAAGATGGGCGACGCGGTCTCCTTCTACAACAACAACATCCCGCTCACCGACTGGATCTTCACGCTCAAGGGCCTCAACGCGGACCAGATGGTGACGTTGAAGGTGAACAACGGGGACTTCCACTCCGAGACGGTCGGCGGCAAGTCGTACGAGGTCCTCGACGACACCGCGAAGGAGCTGCTCGCCGCGATCGTGCGCGACGAGGTCGGCCCGTTCGTCGCCGCGCACCCGGAGATGGTGAACAACAACGCCGACCAGGCCGCCACGGCGCCCGGCGCCACGCCGACGAAGTCACCAACCGTCAAGGCATCCACCCGGTAAACCCTGACAATGGGGGCGTGCCTGCCGAGACGATGTTGCTGTTCGTGCTCGCCGCCGTCGCGGTCATCGTCGCGGTGCGGTGGTTCGCCGGGCGCACGGGGCTGCCCGCCGCGGCGATCCTGCCGGTCATCGGCATCGTCTACGCGCTGCTGCCGGGGCAGAACCTGACGCTCGATCCGGACATCGTGCTGACCTTCGTGCTGCCCCCGCTGCTGTACAGCGCGGCGCTGGACGCCTCGCTGCTGGCGATCCGGCGCAACCTGCGCATCGTGGTGAGCCTGTCGGTGCTGCTGGTGTTCATCACCGCGCTCGTCATCGGCTACGGCTTCCACTTCCTGGTCGCGGGTGCCACCCTCGCCGCCGGGATCGCCGTCGGCGCCACCGTCGCCCCGCCCGACCCGGTCGCGGCGCTCGCCGTCGGGCGCCGGGTCGGCCTGCCGCCCCGCCTCGTCACCATCATCCAGGGTGAGGGCCTGCTCAACGACGCCACCGCGCTCACCATCCTCAGCTTCGCCGCCGCGGCGGTGCTCGGCGAGGGCTTCTCCGCACCGGCCGCGGCCGGCCGGTTCGTCGTCGCCGCCGCGGGCGGGGCGGCCGTCGGCGCCGCGGTCGCCTACGCCCTGCGGCTGCTGCGCCCGCTCACCCGGGACCCGATGTCCGCCAACGCGGTGTCGCTCGCCACGCCGTTCGGCGCGTACCTGCTCGGCGAGCACCTGCACGTCTCCGGCGTGCTCGCGGTCGTCGTCACCGGGCTCGTCGTGGGCCACCATGCGCCGCGCACCGCGTCCGGCGCCAGCCGGCTGCAGACCAGCGCCGTGTGGCGGCTCGTCGACTTCCTGCTCGAGGGGTTCGTGTTCCTGCTGATCGGCCAGCAGCTGCCGGCGGTGATCCGGGGGCTGCGCCAGTACGGGACCTCCACCGTCGTCACCGCGGTCGCCGTGTCCGTCGGGTCGGTGCTGCTCATCCGGCCGCTGTGGCTGCTGCTGACCCAGTCGCTGCCCCGGTCGCTGCACTCGCGCCTCGGCACGGGCCAGCACGAGGGCCGGCTCAGCGGGCGGGAGGTGACCGTCCTGAGCTGGGCCGGCACCCGGGGCGTGATCAGCCTGGCGGCGGTGTTCACCCTGCCCCGGATCACCCCCGACCGGGACCTGCTGCTGTTCTGCACGTTCGCCGTGGTGCTGGTGACGCTGGTCGGGCAGGGGCTCACGTTCGCGCCGCTGGTGCGCCTGCTCGGCCTGCGCGCCGACCAGGTCGACGAGGCCCGCCTGCGCAACGAGGCGCGCGCCGCGTCGGTCCGTGCCGCCCTGGACCGGCTCGACGACCTCGACCGGGAGCGGCGCGAGGACCCCGGGCACCGCGACGCCGATCTGGACGCCGCCGACGCCGAGGCGACCGACGCCATGCGCGACCTGCTCAACCAGCGCCTGGCCCGCTACCAGGGCCGCATCGACCTGCTGCAGAGCGCCGAGTCGCCGGAGATGCCGGTGTCGCCGCAGTACGAGGCGGGCGTGCGCATCCGCCGCGTCGCGATGGAGGCCCAGCGGGAGGAGCTGCTGCGGTGGCGTGACTCCGGCACCCTGCCGGACGAGGGCCTGCGCGTCCTGGAGCGGGAGCTGGACCACGAGGAGCGGCTGCTGCCCGACCGGCGGAAGTGACCCGGGCGGCGGCGGTACCGTCGCAGGATGGAGCGCAGGCGGGTGCTGGTGTCCGGACGGGTCCAGGGCGTCTACTACCGCGACACGTGCCGGCGGGTGGCGACCGGCGCGGGCGTCGGCGGCTGGGTCCGCAACCTGGCCGACGGCCGGGTCGAGGCGGTGTTCGAGGGGCCCGTGGAGGCGGTCGAGCGGCTCGTCGCCTGGGCGTGGGACGGCCCCGCCGGGGCGAGCGTCACCGCGGTCGAGGTCTACGAGGAGACCCCGGAGGGCCTGGCCGTCTTCGCCGTGCGGTGACCGGCCGGCCCCAGCAGGCCGAGGTGCAGGGCCAGCCGCTCGTCGGGGTCGTCGAGCCGGGCGCCGTAGGCGTCGCGGAGCTTGCGCAGCCGGTAGCGGACCGTCTGCGGGTGCGTGTGCAGCGCCTCGGCGGTCGCGATGACCTGCCCCTGGCAGCGCAGCCAGGCCAGGAGCGTCTCGGCGAGGACCTCCCGGGACGCCGGGGTGGCCGCGGCGAGGGGCGCGAGGGCGCGGGCGGCGAGCCGGTCGGCGACGCCCGGCTCCCAGGCGGTGAGCAGGGTGACCAGGTGCTCGTCGCAGCCGATGACCCCGTCGGGCAGGGTGCCGGCCTGCTGCAGCTGCAGGGCGCGCCGGGACAGCCGGTGTGAGGTGCGGGCCCGCCGCAGCTCGAGCTCCGGCCCCACCGCCGCGCGCCGCCCGGTGAGCCCGCGGGCGACCGCCGCCGGCCCCGCCGCGGCGGGCGCGTCGGGCAGCCGGCCGGGGGAGGGCACGACGATGCTGGTGGCGCCGTCGATGACGGTGGCGATGGCGCCGCCGCCGACGGCACGGGCGAGGTGCTCGGCGTCGGTGCCCTCGACGCTGACGACGGTCACCGCCGCCGGCAGCGGCCAGCGCGCCGCCTCGGCCGCGGCGTGCAGCGCGGTGTCGGCGGGCGGGTCTGGCTGCACCAGCAGCGTGATGAGCCGCCGCCGGACCAGGGCCCAGTCGTGCGCGGCGTCCTGCTGCTCGTCCAGGTACCCCTCGGCGGCCGCGCCGGCGAGCACGTCCACGTAGCCGAACAGGGCGTGCGCCACGGCGGACAGGTCGGCGCGGTCCAGGTCGGCGGCCGGGTCGCTGACCGCGGACCAGATCGCCCGGGCGCCGACGGTGAGCACCGAGCGCAGCGCGTCGATGTGGTGGCCCTCGCGGTGCTCGGTGCGGCCCAGCTCATGGAAGACCGCGCGGGTGCGGGTCAGGTCACCGCCGGCGACGAACGTGTCGAGGAACGCGTCGACGGCGGTCTCGACGCCGAGGGTGAGGCCGCGGCCCTGCCCGCCGGACAGTGACCGGCCCTGGGCGAGCATCGCCGCGCTGACCGTCGCCAGGGTCTGCTCGTGCAGCCGGCCGCGCAGCCCGCGCAGGCGCTCGCGGACGGTGGGCGTGAGGTCGACCGTACACCTCCGGCGAAATTGTCACCGCGATGACAAAACGGCGCCGAGATTCTGCTCCCGGCGCCACGATTCTCGCATGCCGATGCCTAGTCTGATGGCGTGGACGCAGATGTGATCGTGGTCGGGGCCGGCCTCGCCGGGCTGGTCGCGGCGGCCGAGGTCGCCGACGCCGGCAAGCGCGTGATCCTGCTGGAGCAGGAGCCGCCGCAGAGCCTCGGCGGGCAGGCGTGGTGGTCGTTCGGCGGGCTGTTCCTGGTCGACTCGCCGGAGCAGCGCCGCATGGGGATCAAGGACTCCGCCGACCTCGCCTGGCAGGACTGGCTGGGCAGCGCCGCGTTCGACCGGGACGAGGACCTGTGGCCGCGCCGCTGGGCCGAGGCGTACGTGCAGTTCGCCGCCGGCGAGAAGCGCTCCTGGCTGCGCGCCATGGGACACCGGCTGTTCCCCGTCGTCGGCTGGGCCGAGCGCGGCGGCGGCCCCGCCCACGGGCACGGCAACTCCGTGCCCCGCTTCCACATCACGTGGGGCACCGGCCCGGGCGTCGTCGAGCCGTTCGCCCGCCGGGTGCAGGCCAGCCCGCTGGTCGAGATCCGCTTCCGGCACCGGGTCGACGCCCTGATGCAGGACGGTGGCACCGTCACCGGGGTCAGCGGGTCGGTCCTGGAGCCCAGCGACATCCTGCGCGGCCAGCCCAGCTCCCGCACGGTGACCGGCGCGTTCGAGCTGTCCGCGCAGGCCGTCATCGTCACCTCCGGCGGCATCGGCGGCGACCACGACCTGGTGCGCAAGGCGTGGCCGGCGCGGCTCGGCGCACCGCCGCAGCGCATGGTCGCCGGCGTCCCGGCGCACGTCGACGGCCGGATGCTCGGCATCACCGAGGCCGCCGGCGGGCAGGTCATCAACCCCGACCGGATGTGGCACTACACCGAGGGCCTGCAGAACTGGGACCCGGTCTGGCCCAACCACGGCATCCGCATCCTGCCGGGCCCGTCGTCGCTGTGGCTGGACGCCACCGGCAAGCGCCTGCCGGCGCCCTGCTACCCGGGCTTCGACACCCTCGGCACCCTCAAGCACCTCATGGCCACGGGCCACGACTACAGCTGGTTCGTCCTCACCCAGAAGATCATCGAGAAGGAGTTCGCGCTGTCGGGCTCGGAGCAGAACCCGGACCTGACCAACCGCAGCGTCCGGCAGGTGCTGCAGCGGGTCCGCCCCGGCGCGCCCGCGCCCGTCGAGGCGTTCAAGCGCAAGGGCGCCGACTTCGTGGTCGCCCCGACCGTCGAGCAGCTCGTCGCCGGCATGAACGAGCTCGCCGGCTCCTCCCTGCTGTCCGCGCCGGACGTGCGGGCCGTCATCGAGGCCCGGGACCGGCAGCTGACCAACCCGTTCGCCAAGGACGCGCAGATCACCGCCGTCCGGGGGGCCCGGGCGTACCGCGGCGACAAGCTCATCCGGGTCGCCACCCCGCACCGGCTGCTCGACCCCAAGGCCGGCCCCCTGATCGCGGTGCGCCTCAACATCCTGACCCGCAAGACGCTCGGCGGCCTGCACACCGACCTGTCCGCGCGGGTACTGCGGGCCGACGGCACCCCGCTGCCCGGCGTCTACGCGGCCGGCGAGGCGGCCGGCTTCGGCGGGGGCGGCATGCACGGCTACAACTCCCTGGAAGGCACGTTCCTCGGCGGCTGCCTGTTCTCCGGCCGGGTCGCGGGCCGCGCCGCGGCGGCCGCCGTCGCGTAGCCGCCCGGCCGCCGTCGCGGTGCTCGACGCGCCGCGGCGGCGGCCGCCCGGGCTCAGCGGCCCGTGGTGCCGTCCAGCTGCTCCCGGATGATGTCGGCGTGCCCGGCGTGGCGGGTCGTCTCGGTGAGCATGTGCGCCAGCAGCCAGCGCAGCGACAGGTGCGTGCCCTCGATGTCCCGCGCGCACCGCGCCTGCGGGTCGCCGATCCCGCGGACGATCTCGTCGCTGCGCCGGATCGCCGCCCGGTAGGCGTCCAGGACCTCCGCGCTGCCCACCTCGGCGGGCACGTCCATACCGAAGTCCCACTCCTCGTCGGGGCCCCCGGCGAGGTGGTGCTCGAACCAGTACCGCTCGGCCACCGTCAGGTGCCGCACCAGGCCCAGCAGCGTCGTGCCGGTCTCCACCAGGACCCGGCGCAGCTGCTCGTCGTCGAGCCCTTCGGTCTTGATGAGCACCGACTCGCGGGCGAACGTGAGGAACGCCAGGGTCGTGTCCAGCTCGCCGCCGTCGTCGCGCGGCACCGGTCGTCGTTGTGTCTCGGCCATCGACCATCTATACCAAAGGTGGCAGGGGGCGCGCCGGGCCCAGCACGGCGGCGAACAGGTCGCCGCGCTCGGCGAGCCGCTCCGGGACCGTGCGGACGGTGAACGCGTCCGGGCGCAGCGCCGGGTCGTCGAGCTCGTCCCAGCCGACCGGCGCGGACACCGGCGCCCCGGGCGCGGCGAGCGGGCTGTACGGCGCGAGCACCAGCGGCCCGGCCGGCGCCCCGTGGTGGGCGAGGTCGGGCACGACCGCCGCGACCGAGCGCGTCAGCGACCCGACCCACCCGGTCGTGTCGCCGGCCGCCGGCACCCACAGCTCGATGCCGTGCCCGCCGGACACCTTGACGCCCGCGGCCACCCCGAGGTGTTCGAAGGCCGTGCGGTACAGCCGGGCCAGCGCCAGCTGGTCCTGCCAGGCGCCGTCCAGCCCGATCACCGCGACCCCGGTCGCGGGCACGTGCCATTCCAGGGCGCCGGCGGCCGCCGCCCACACCAGCGCGGCGGGTTCGGTGATCGTCAGCGAGGTGAGCCACGCCGGGGCGTGCCGCGGCGGCCGGCGCTGCCAGGACCCGGCGGTGCCCGCCCCGCGCGGGAAGCGGCGCAGGTTGAGGGCGCGGCCGGCGACATGGGGCAGCAGGGTGGGTGCGATGCGGGCGGCGTACCGCAGCAGCTCCCGCCTCGTCACCGGCGGCCGCCCCGGGAACAGCACCGCGTCCGGCGCCGCGACCCGAAGGTCACGGCCGAACACGTGCCAGGTGTCGCCGTCGCCGAGCGCGTCGAGCGCGCGCAGCTCCTCCCGGCCCGCCTTCAACGGCCGGGCGCCGCTGTGCGGGTCCCAGAGCCGGTCGGGGTCGGCGAGCACCTCCTCGCTCGTGCGTCCACTGAGGACGGAGCGCGGGTGGTCCTCCGGGTCCCAGCCGTCGACGGCGTGCTCGTCCCGCTTGTGCAGCATCAGCCAGCCGTCCTTGCCCGACCCCGGCCGGTTCGTGCGGATCAGCACGAACGTGCCCCGCAGCTTCTCGCCGTGCAGCCGCGCGTGCAGCTCCCCGTTGGCGACCGCCGCCGCCGGATCCGGGTCCTTGTACGGCTCCCACGTCCCGGCGTCCCACACGATGACGTCGCCGCCGCCGTACCCACCGGCGGGAATGACCCCCTCGAAGTCCACGTAGTCCATCGGGTGGTCCTCGACGTGGAACGCGGCCCGCCGCACCTTCGGGTCGAGCGTCGGCCCCTTCGGCACGGCCCAGCTGACGAGCACCCCGTCGATCTCGAGCCGGAAGTCGTAGTGCAGCCGGGTCGCGCGGTGCCGCTGCACCACGAAGCGCCGCTCACCAGCCACGAACCCAGTCAAACACACCGCGGCGGTCCTCGGGTCGGGTACGATGCCCGGTGGCGCCGCCGCGCGCCGTACCCCTTGACCGGTGGCCCACGCCCACCGGCGGCGCGGGGGAGAAGGTGGTCCGCTGCCATCGCGGTCGTGTCGTCCGAAGGCCGGTCCACCCGTCCGACCCGCACGACGGTCGCCGACTCCGCCGCGTGGGCAGGCGCAGCGGCCCGACCGTCGGTGAGGCAGCCGTGATGACCGACCACAAGCATCTCAAGCGACTCGTCCGGGCCCGCAGCGCCCGCACCGGGGAGTCGTACACCACCGCCCGCCGGCACGTGCTGGCCACCGCGCCGGGCGCGGTGGACGTGCCGGTTTCACCGGGCGCGGTGGACGTGCCGGTTTCGCCGGGTGCGGCGGTTCCGCTCGTGCGGCATCAGCCGAGCGACGTGGTGCGGCGGCTGTTGCACGCGGCCGGCACCGAGCTGAGCGAGCCCATGGTGTGCGGCCTCGGCGGCGGCATCGGCTTCATGACGGCCGTGTTCGAGTACCGGGGCCGGCCCCCGATCCTCACCCTCGTCGCCCAGCACCACCCCGCACCGTGGGCGCCCACGGTGCTGCGCCGGCTCGGGATCGCGTTCGCCGAGTCGCACAGCACCACCCCGGCGGCCGCGCTGCAGGCGTTGCGCGCCCGCCTCGCCGACGGCCTTCCCGTGTACTGCACCGTCGCCGCCGGCCGCCTGCCGTGGCGGACCCGGACCGACTCCGGCCCGGGTGCCGCGACCACCTTCACCGACGCCGACCCGCACGGGGTCCTGGTCACCGCCGAGGACCCCGGCGGCGTCACCGTCCACGACGCCGGGCCGCACCGGCTGCCGGTCGAGGCGTTCGCCGACGCGTGGTCGGCCCACCGCAAGGGCCGTCACCACCGGCTCGTCGTCACCGGCGCGACCCCGTCCACCGACCTCGCCACCGCCGTCACGGCCGCTGTCGAGGAGACGGCCGCGCACCTGACCGGCCCGGTGCTCGGCACCGCGTTCGACGCCAACTTCGGGTTCGCCGGCATGACCCGCCTCGCCGCCCAGCTGCGCGACACGACGACCAGGACCGGGTTCGCCCGGCGGTTCGCCGCTCCCGACGCGTACGCCTTCCTGCTCCGCCGCGTCCACGAGTGCCTCGAGGAGCAGCACACCGCCCCCGGCGCCACCCGCCCGATCTACGCCGACTTCCTCGACGAGGCGGCCGGGCTGACCGGCCGCCCCCGGCTCGCCGAGGCGGCCACGGCGTTGCGCGCCTCCGGGGCGGTGTGGTCGGCGATGGCGGCGACGGCGAGGGAGTCCGCCGGGTCGGCGCCGGCGGCCGTGTTCGCCGCGCTCGCCGACCTGCTGGACGAGGCCCGTGTCATCGAGGAGGCCGCGGTCGGGCTGCTGCGCCCCTGACCGGCGCCGCGTTCCAGGTCCGGGGCGCCTGGATGCGGGCCGGTGGGCCGGGCCGGTGGAGCGGCGGGGCCCGGGGGTGGTCCGGCGGGGTGGACTGGCGGGACGGCGGGGCCCGGGGGTGGTCCGGCGGGGTGGACTGGCGGGACGGCGGGGCCAGGCGGTGGTCCGGCGGGGTGGACGACCAGCCGGGCGACCGCCGCACCGGCGACCGCGGCCAGCACGACCGCGCCCGGCAGCAGGGCGAGCCCGTCGGCGGCCCAGCTGCTGCCGGCGACGGCGAACAGCACGTTCGCCACGAAGATGGACAGCATCAGCGAACCGGCCACGACCGGGACGCTCAGCACCGGCGACGCGGCCACCAGTGCCACCCACCCGACGGTGCCGGCCCGGCGCCGCCTCCGCGCCGAGCCGCCGCCCGCGCCCGGGCCGGCGTCGAGGCCCGCGCCCGCGCCCGCGCCCGCGCCCGCGCCTGCGCCCGCGCCTGCGCCCGCGCCTGCGCCCGCGCCGGCGTCGGGGTCCGCGCCTGGGTCCGCGCCTGGGTCCGCGCCTGGGGCCGCGCCTGGGGCCGCGCCTGGGGCCGCGCCTGCGCCCGCGCCTGCGCCCGCGCCGGCGTCGGGGGCCGCGCCTGGGGCCGCGCCTGGGTCCGCGCCTGGGTCCGCGCCTGCGTCCGCGCCTGCGCCGGCATCAGGGTCCGCGCCTGCGCCTGCGTTGAGGCGCGCGCCTGCGCCTGCGTCGGGGTCCGCGCCTGCGTTGAGGCGCGCGCCTGCGCCTGCGTCGGGGTCCGCGCCTGCGCCGGCGTCAAGGTCCGCGCCTGCGCCTGCGTTGAGGCCCGGGCCTGGACGCGGGCCGCGCAGGATCGCGGTCGCCAGCACCATCATCGGCGCGGCGAGCAGCACGCCGATGGCGGTCACCTCGTTGGGCACGCCGGCGCCGGTCGCGACGCCGCCGGCGCCGAGCAGCAGGGCCGGGGCGAGAGTGGCGGCGGTCAGCCGGGGGCGGCTGAGCGGGGTCCGGCGGGCCGCGGCCGCGGCGTGCACCGCGACGACCGCGAACATCGCCGCCAGGACCGCGGTCGTGCCGGCGAGCCCGGCCGGCAGGAACGGGTGGTTGACCGCCGGGGTGCCCTGGCCGAACAGGATCGGCCCGCAGCAGGCGGCGGTCAGCGCCGTCCAGCCGAGGCGGCGCCGGGCCACCAGCGGGTCGCCCCCGCGGCGGCGGCCCGCGACCCGCCACGACAGCGCCGCCGCGACCGCCGCCGCGGCGAGGGCGGTGCGCAACCCGCCCGGGCCGGTGACGCCGGCGCGGGCGAGGACCCCGTCGGCAGCCAGGAGCAGCAGGGTCTGCACGGCCGCGGCGAGGGCCACGGCCCGCCGGTCGGCGGCGGCGAGCAGCAGTCCGAACGCCGCCAGGGCGATACCCGCCCAGCGCAGCTCGGCGACCCACATGTACAGCTCGCCGTCACCGCCGGGCATCGGCGCCGTCTGGCCGACCAGCGGCATCGCGGGGCTCAGGACCGCCAGGGTGTACGCCCACGCCAGCAGCCCGGCCGCCAGCGCCGCCGCGCCGGCGACGGTGGCGGGGCCGCTCATCCGCAGCGGCACGGGGGTGCCGGCGGGGATCGCGGCGGCCCGGGGCGCGCGGGGGCGGGCGGCGCCGAGACCGTACCCGACCGCGAGGCCGGTCAGCAGCAGCAGGTGCGACGGGAACGCGTTGGTCGCGTTGAGCAGCGCGACGCCGTCCGGCGTCGGCGTCCACGACGTGCCGGTCCACGCTGCCCCGGACACGAGCGCCGGCCCCCAGCCGAGCGCCGCTTCCACGCCGCCCCCGGACGCGAGCATCGACGGCAGCGCGGCAGCGGTGACCGCCAGCTCCACGACCAGCGGCGTCCCCACGACGGCGAGCACCGCCGCCAGCACGCGACCCGCCACCCGCCGCGCGGAAGGAGCACGCCGAGCGGCGGCCACCAGCGGCGTCGCAGTGGTGGGCGGCGGGGACATGGCGGGCGGCGGAGATGCGCTCGGCGGTGCCGAGGAAACCGGCGGCGTGGAAGGCGCGGCAGGAGCCGGCGGCGTGGAAGGCGCGGCAGGAGCAAGCGGCCTGGATGAGACCGGCGGCGGGGAAAGGGTGGGCCGCGGGGCGGCGAGCCGCACGACGGCGACGGCGAGCGCCGTGGCGAGCAGCGTCCAGGCGACCGCGCCGGCGCACAGGCTGGCGGTGAGGGCGCCGCCGTCCGGGCCGACGAGCCCCTGCGTGCCGACCACCAGCACCGCGAACGACACCGCCAGGGCGGCGGGAGCGGCGGCGGCCGGGGCGGCTGCGCCGAGGCGCCGCAGCCGGGCCCAGCGCACCGGCATCCGCCGGCCGAGCCACCAGGCGGCGGCGGTGATGCCCAGCAGCGGCGGCACCGAGGTGGCGACGGTGACGGCGGTGCCGGCCGGCCACGTGACCCGCGTGCCGGTCAGACCCAGCAGCCACTCGGCGGCGCCGCGCAGGGCGGTGCCGGCCGGACCGACCGCCAGGACGCCGAACAGCACCAGGACCGCGATCGGCTGCACCGCGGGGCCCACCGCTGGCAGGCCCTCCCGCCAGCCGCGGGGCACCCCGTCCTCGTCCTCGACCGGTGGCGCGGCGGCCAGGCTGAACGCGAACCGCAGCTGTGCGAGGACCCGCCGGCCGGCGCTGCCCGGCTCGGTGCGCAGCACGTGCAGCTCGGCGGCCCACTCCCGGGCCTGCTCCGCGCGCACCTCGGCGGGCCAGCGCCGGGCCGCCAGCCGCAGCAGCGCGTCGGCGAGCCGGTCCGCGGCGGTCACGCCGGCCCCGCCGCGATCCTCGGGGTGACCGGCGCGGCCGCCAACCCGGGCAGGCCCGCGGAGCCAGGCACACCCGAAGCGCCGGACGAGCCGGACGACCCAGACGAGCCGGACGAGCCGGACGACCCAGGTGACCCGGGTGACCCAGGTGTCCCCGCGATCGGGCCGCCGTCGGCCAACCCGGCCCGCAGCTGCGCCACGGCGGTCCGCGCGAGCACCGCGCCGTCGGAGGTCAGCCGGTAATACCGCCGGGCAGGGCGCCCGGCGGCGACCGGGTCGACGTCCTCCCAGTGCGCCGCCACCCAGCCGGCCCGCTGCAGGCGCAGCAGGATCGGATACAGCGTGCCGCTCGGGTGCCCGGTGACCCGCATGAGGTCCAGGCCATACCGGTCGGCGGCCGGGTCGGCCAGGAACGCCGACACCACCTTCGCCACCGCCACCGTCATCCGCACTGATGTCACCACAGTCGACACTCTACATAGGGCTGAGCCGTTTCTCTACATAGGCCGCCAGGCGTCAGTCGTACACCGGCAAAAAACACGAAAAAAGAGAAATGTCTGAAATAGGCTGCTGAGCATGGATCGCAGGGCGTTGCTGGTGGCCGGCGGGGCCTTCGCCGGGTCGTTGCTCGGGGGGCGGGCCGCGCACGCCGTGGTGCGGTGGCCGATGTTCGAGTGGGAGCGACAGGGCGGTGCCGTCGCGCCCGGTGCCGGTGTGACGGTGCCGCCGCTGCTGGCGGTGTACGGCGACGGCGAGGCCTACGCCGATGCGGCCGCCCACCGGTACCTGCCGGCGCGCGACGCCGAGGCGCTGCGGGACCACGCGGTGCGGGTGCTGCGGCTGCGGGGCGGCACCCGCCGGTTGCCGGACCGGGACCCGCCGCGCGACGCCCCATGGGACCGGGTGCGGGTCCGCACCGCCGACGGCCACTACCTGACCGCGCACCTCGACGGCTGGGGCGACGGCGACCGGCCCGGCGACTTCCCGCCGCCGCTGCACGAGCTGTACGACCACGTCCAGGTCCTGCGCGGGACCGTGCGCGCCAGCGGTGAGCCCTGGCACCCGGACGCGCTGCTGCTGGCGGCGGTGCACCTGGACGCCGGGCCCGCCGGGTGCGGACGCTGGCCGGCCGGCGTGGCGGTCCCGGCGGTCGGCCCGGGCCGGCGGTACGTGGAGACGAGGCCGGCCGGCGCCGCGGCCCGCCGGGTGCGCCGCGTCCTGCCGAGGTCCGGTGCGGGCGGGTGGCCGTGCTACCGGACCCCGGCGGGGACGTGCATCGCGGCGAACTGGCGCTACAGCCTGCCGCACGAGTGGTGACCGGGGCGCCGGCCGCGATCAGAAGCGCAGGTCCGCCAGGTACCGGTAGCCGTTGCGGGCCGTGGTCAGCGCGTCGGCCGGGGTGCGCGGCGGGGTGCCGGCGTCGTCGCGCTCGACGATGTACTCGACCAGGCCGGCCTCCCGCGCGTGCTGGAAGATCCGGCCGAAGTCGATCAGGCCGGCGCCGGGGTCGCTGAACGCCGCGGCGGTGTCCATGTCCTTCACGTGGACCTGGCGGATGCGGCCCCGGTGCCGCTGGATGAGGTCGACCGGGTCGGCGGTGCCCCGCCACGCCCAGAACAGGTCGACCTCCAGGTGCACGAGGTCGGGGTCGGTCTCGGCGGTGAGGATGTCGTAACCGGTGCGCGGCCCGCCGTCCTGCCGGACGAACTCCAGCTGGTGGTTGTGGTAGCCGAAGTCCAGGCCGGCCCGCTTGGCCAGGGCGCCGGCCCGGTTGAGGTCGCGGGCCAGGGCGTGATACTTGGCGCCGTCGCGGATCGGCTGGCCGGTGCTGGCGTCGATGCCGAAGAACGGGTGCACGACGAAGCGGTTGCCGACGATGTTGGCGTCGTCGAGCGCCCGCTGCCACGCCGAGGCGTCCCACGGCTGCGGGACCGCGACGTGCCCGGAGGTGGCCTTGAGGCCGGCGGCGTCCAGCGCGGCGCGGAACTGGGCGGCGGTGCGGCCGACGAACCCGGCGTGCTCGACCCGGGTGTACCCGATGGCCCGCAGCTCGGCGAGGCTGGCGGCGAGGTCGAGGCCGAGCTGGTCGCGCAGCGTGTAGAGCTGGACGCTGATCCGGTCGAGCGGCACCCGGGAGAGGCGGTGCCCGCCGGCGGCGGTGTCGGGGGCGGCGGCGGCCGGGGTGGCCAGGAGCGGTGCGGCGAGCAGCGGGGCGGCGGCTGCGGCGCCGAGCAGGTTGCGCCGGCTGACGGGGGAGCTGGGCATGCGGTGCACTTCCCTCCGGTACGTCACGGACTTTCGTACATCTGAACCTTTCTATATTTGGATCCGACGCTTGTCACGCCCGGACAGCGAAAAGGGCACCCCGGGGGGGTGCCCTGCTTGCGCTCGGAGGATCAGGCCGGCGTGGTCTCGCCGCGCAGGTCGCGCTGGCGCGGCAGGTCCGCGCCGTCGCCGCGCAGCCAGCCGATTGCCGTCGCGCGGTCGGGCAGCACCACGAACAGGTGCAGCAGGCACAGGGTGTGCATCATCCGCCGCATGAACGGCGCCAGCCCGACCAGGCAGGTGTGGCCACCGGCCTGCGCGGCGCGGTGGCGGGCGGCGACCAGCAGCCCCAGCACGGAGGAGTCGAGCGTGTCGACCCGGCTCAGGTCGAGGATCAGGTGGCCGGGGCGGTACCCCGCGGGCGACAGCGCGGCGCGCAGCGCCGGACCGACCTCGATGTCGAGGTCTCCGCTGAGGGCCACCACCAGCGCCTCGTCGACGACGGTCGCGCTGACCCGCGGGTCGGTCGGCACCGCCGGGGCGGGCTCGGCGTCGACCTCGGCCGCGCTCGGCGTCGACGGGGCGTCCCCGGCGAGCCAGCCGACCGGATCGGCGTCGGCGGAGGCCAGGGGCACCCGTGAGCAGCGCCCGCAGCTGTGCGGTCCGGTCGCGAGGCGGGCACCGGTCCAGCCGTGCCGGCGGAACAGGCTCCAGACGAGGTCCCAGTTGTGCATGGTCGCGCCGAGCCCGGTCACGCTCTGGCCGCAGGCGTCGCAGATCAAGGTGAAGTCGGTGCCGTCAGATGTCGTCGCCGCGGTCACGGTCGCCGCTCCTCTCACTGAGCTGAGTCCGATCAGTTCACTGGGTCTTCGCCATCATGTCTTGTCCGTCGGCCTCCGGGACCATTCGTAACACGTGATTTACATGCGCGATTTGCAACGTTCGCCGTACACGGGGTGACGGCGCCCGCAATGTGAGTCTTCCTCCCGACGTCCAGACCTGCCGGTGGATGTCCAGGAGCATGCCGATGGCAGTGGCGTCGATAAACGGGCAGCCGGCCAGATCGATGATCAGCTGTTCGGGATGCAGCGTCAGCGCGTCCTCCAGCAGGGCCCGCACGCGTGGCTCGGATCCGGCGTCCAGCTCCTCGGTGACCATGATCTCGACGAGCGGCGTTCCAGGGGCGTCGATGCCGGTGCGCATGGACCGAGCCTCCGTCGCACATGTGGCGGCCGTTCCGCGGAACTATGACAGTTGTATGACAACGCGTCCGGCCTGGCATGATGCAGTGGTGGCGGGTGTACTGGTCATCGAGGACGACGATCGGATCCGGCTGTCGCTGATGCTCGCGCTGGAGGACGAGGGCTACACGGTGCGCGGCGTGTCCAGCGCTGAGGACGGCCTCGTGGCGCAGCGGGCGGAGCCCGCCGACACGGTGCTGGTCGATCTGATGCTGCCCGGCGTCGACGGCTTCGAGTGCATCCGCCAGCTGCGCCGCGACGACGACGTGCCGATCGTCGTGGTCAGCGCCCGCGACGACACCCACGACATCGTCGCGGCCCTGGAGGCCGGTGCCGACGACTACCTGGTGAAGCCGGTGGCGGTGAAGGAGCTGTCGGCGCGCCTGCGCGCGCTGCGCCGGCGGGGGCGCACCGTGCTGTCGCCGGTGTCGACGCTCGTCTTCGGCGACCTGGAGATCCTGCCCGAGGCCGGCGAGGTGCGGGTCGCCGGCGAGCCGGTGGCGCTGACCCGCACCGAGTTCCGGCTGCTGTGCGAGCTCGCCGAGCACCCCGGGCTGGTGCTGTCCCGCCAGCAGCTGCTGCAGCGGGTATGGGAGTACGACGTCGGCGACGAGCGCCTGGTCGACGTCCACGTGGGACGGTTGCGGCAGAAGATCGAGGACGACTCCCGGGCGCCCCGGCGCCTGGTCACGGTCCGCGGCATGGGTTACAAGCTGCAGCGATGAAGAAGGCGGGGCTGCGCACACGGGTCGTCGCGGGGTTCGCCGCGGGTGCCCTGGCGCTCTCGGCGTCCATGGCGTTCATCTCGTACGAGCTGACCCGCGGCTCGCTGCTCGCCGGCCGGGAGCGGGCCATGATCCGGGCCACCGCCTACGACGCGCGGATCATCACGGCCGGCCTGGACGGTGAGCGCCCCGACGTCGTGGCCGTGCTCAAGTCCCTGGACACCGGCGGCAACCGGCGCACCCTGCTGCGCCGCGACGGCGGCTGGTACACCCGCAACGCCGACCCCGGCGCGGCCGACGCGGTGCCGGCCGGGCTGCAGCGCCTCGTCGAGCAGGGCGGCCAGGGCGCGCAGTGGGTGCGGGTCGACGGCGTGCCGGCCCTCGTCATCGGGGTGTCGCTGTCGCCCACGACGGCCCTCTACGAGATCGACTACCTGCGCGAGCTGGACCAGACCCTGCGGACCCTCGCCTGGGTGCTGGGTCTCGTCGCGGCCGCGGTCGCGGCGGCCGGCGCGGGCCTCGGCTGGTACGCCACCCGGTACGTGCTGCGCCCGCTCCGCTCGGTCGCCGACGCCGCGCAGGGGATCACCGACGGTGACCTCAGCGCCCGCCTCGACCCGGCGACGGAGCCCGACCTGGCCCGGCTGACCGAGTCGTTCAACGGCATGGTCGACCAGCTGGCCCGCCGGCACGAGCGGGACCGCCGCTTCGCCGCCGACGTCAGCCACGAGCTGCGCTCCCCGCTGCAGACCCTCGCCGCCTCCGCCAGCGTCCTGCACCGGCGCCGGGCCCACCTCGACGAGCGGACCGCGCTCGCGGCCGGTCTGGTCGTCGAGGAGATCGGCCGGTTCCAGCAGCTCGTCGACGACCTGCTCGAGCTGGCCCGCAGCGACCAGCCGGCCCGCCGGGCGCCCGTCGACCCGCACGACCTGGCCCGCCGGGTCGTGGAGGGCCAGGGCCTCGACGCCGGCCTGGTCGAGCCGGCCGCCGAGGACGGGGTCCGGTGGCTGGTCGACCGGCGGCGCGTCGAGCAGATCCTGGCCAACCTGCTGGACAACGCGGTCCGCCACGGCGGCGGTCCGGTCGCGGTCCGGCTCACCAGCGTGGGCGGGACCGGCCGGGTCGAGGTCGACGACGAGGGCCCGGGGGTCCGCCCCGACGACCGGCTGGTCATCTTCGACCGGTTCGTGCGGGGTCGGTCGGCCGGCGCCCGCGGCGGCGGCGACGGCACCGGCCTCGGCCTGTCCCTCGTCGCGCGGCACGCGGCGGCGCACGGCGGCCGGGTCGTGGTCCTGGACCGCCCCGGCGGCGGGGCCCGCTTCCGGGTCGAGCTGCCCGGGGCCGTCCCGTGAGGCGCGCCGCCGTCCTGCTGCTCGCCGGGTCCGTGCTCGCCGGGCTGGTCGGGCTGGCGGGCTGCGGGGTGCCCGACGAGGACAGCCCGCGGCCGATCGAACCGTCGCTGATCATCGGCAGCCCGCCGGCGCAGGCCCCCAGCAACCCGGCCGGTGCCGTCGTCGAGCGGCTGTACCTGGTGCGCGACGATCAGCTCGTGGCGGTCGAGCGGCGGGTCGGCTCGACCGCGGACGTGGCGGCCCTGCTCGGTGACCTGGTCGCCGGCCCCACCGAGGCGGAGCGCGACGAAGGGCTGTCCAGCGCGCTGACCGGCACCGACCTCATCGCGGGTGTCCGGCTCGTCGACGGCACGGCGGAGGTGTCGTTCCGGCCGCAGTCGGGTGGGCGTACCGACGACATCCTCGCGATCGGGCAGATCGTGTGCACCCTGGACGCCCGCACCGACGTGGACACCGTGCGCTTCCTGCTCGACGGCCAGGTGCTCAAGGTCCCCCGCGCCGACGGCTCGCTCACGGAGCTGCCGCTGACGGTCGCGGACTACCGGACGCTCATCGCTGAGCGGTGAGCGTCCGGTCTCACGCGCCGGCTCTACCGGCCGGTGGCCGGCTCTACCGGCTCACGGCCGGCCCTCAGCGGCCGGCGGGCCGGCCCGACGTGCTGGTGGGGCCGGGCTCACTCCTCGGTCAGGCGGTCGATCACCAGGTAGTAGCGGTCGATGCCGTTGATCAGCTTGGCGAGCTGGGCGAAGTCGACGGGCTTGCGGAAGAAGTGCTCGGTGGGCACGCCGAAGTCGCGCAGCATCTGCTCCTCGAGGGGCGAGCTGGTCAGCACCACGACGGTGAGATCGGTGAGGCGGGGGTTGTTGAGGATCCGGTCGAGCACCACCCGGCCGTCGACGCCGGGCAGGTTCAGGTCGAGCAGGACGATGTCGGGCGTCGGCGCCTGCGCGTGCTCGCCGCGCCGCTCGAGGTAGTCGATCGCGGCGAGGCCGTCGCCGATCACCGTCACCTCGTTGCGCAGCCGGTGCTCGCGGAACTCGTCGAGGGTGAACGCCACGTCGCCGCTGTCGTCCTCGACGAAGAGGATGCGAGCGAGCTCGGGTGGCCCGTCCCCGTTCATTGGCCTCCCTCCAGAATGTTGCAGTACTGCAATGTTCTCGCCACACGATAGTGCACGCCGGCGACGGTATCCACCGTGCAACGATGTCCCGATGACCACCCCGGGGGGAAACGAGGCGCTGGTTCGGGCGCTGCTGGCGGTCAGCCGGAGCATGGTGGCGCTCGCGGTGCGCAACCTGGCGGCGATGGAGGCGGACGTGACGCTGCCGCAGTACCGGACGCTGGTGCTGCTCGCCACGGCCGGCCCGCAGCGCAGCGCCGGCCTGGCCAAGGAGCTCGACGTGGCGCCGTCGACGCTGACCCGCATGTGCGACCGGCTCGAACGCAAGCTGCTGGTGCGGCGCTTCCACCGCGACAACGACCGCCGCTCGACCTGGCTGGCGCTCACCCCCGCCGGCCGCGACCTGGTCGGCGTGGTGATGCGCGAGCGGCAGCGGGAGCTGTCGGCGCTCGTCCAGCAGGCTGGGCTCGACGCGTCGCAGGAGTGCCTGGACCTGCTCGACCGCATCGTCGAGGCGTCCGGCGAGCTGCCCGACGGGCTGTGGTGGGACCGCTGGGAGGTCTCGGCGGACCCGGTCGACAGCGTGACGCTGCCCTGATGCGCGACCCGGTGCTGCCCGCGGCCACGCTGCACACGCCACGGTTCGTGCTGCGCCCGTTCGTCCCCGCCGACGCCGCGGACGTCCACGCGGTCTGGCAGGACGCCAGGTTCATCGACTCCGCGCCGCTGGGCTACGCCTACGCCGGCGCCGACTTCGACACCGCCCTCGCCTGGTGCGGCAGCGGCATCGAGGAGCGCCGCCGCACCGGCAAGGGCATCGGCTTCGCGGTCGTGCCCCGCGACGGCGGCCGCCTGGTCGGGCACGTCTCGCTGTTCAGCGCCGACTGGACCGCGATGACGGCCGAGATGCACTACTGGACGGCGCCCTGGGCGCGCGGCCGCGGCGTCGCGGCGGAGGCGGCCGCGGCGGTGGCCCGGTGGGCGCTGACCGAGCAGGGCTTCGCCCGCATCGCACTGCAGGCGGCGCCGGGCAACACCGCGTCCCGGCACGTGGCCCAGCGGGCCGGCTTCCAGGCCGAGGGGGTGCTGCGCAACGTCGCGGTCTCCCGCACCGGCCGTCACGACCTCGTCATGTACAGCATGATCCCGTCCGACCTCGAGGGACCGTGACCGTCAGTCGCCCAGGGCCTCGTCGAGCTTGGCCTCGTCGCGCATGGTCTCGTCGCGCATGGTCTCGTCGAGCAGGGTCTCGTCGCGCATGGTCTCGTCGAGCATGGTCTCGTCGAGCAGGGCCTCGTTGAGCATGCGCCGGGCGAGGCCGGCGAAGGCCGGGTCGCGCTCGCGGTAGTACGGCAGCGCGACCAGCCCCATGCACAGCACCCAGCCGCGCGCCCGCGCCCACATCGCGTCGTCGGCGCCGACGGCGTCGCGGAACGTGCCGCGGTGCTCGGCGCCCAGCAGCGTCCAGGCGGGCATGACGTCGCAGGCCGGGTCGCCGACCCCGGCGCAGCCGAAGTCGATGACGCCGCTGACCCGCCCGCCGTCGGCCAGCACGTTGCCCGCGTGCAGGTCGCCGTGGCTCCACACCGGCGGCCCCTCCCAGGCGGGTGCGGCGAGCGCGGCCTGCCACAACCGGGTCGCGGCGGCGGTGTCCAGCTCGCCGTGCAGCTGCTCGATCGCGGCGCGGACCGCCGGGTCCCGCTCGGCGAGCGCCCCACCGCGGTAGCCGCGCGGCGCGCCGGTGGGGTCGACGGCCCGCAGCGCGGTGACGAACCCGGCGAGGTCGAGCGCGGCGCGCCGGTCCCTGAACGCCTCGCCGGTCGAGCCGGGCAGCCACCGCCCGACGGTCCACGGGAACGGGTACCCGTGCGCCGGCCCGCCGACCGCGACCGGCGCCGGGACCGGCAGCGGCAGCCGGGGCGCGAGCAGCGGCAGCCAGCGCCGGTCCCGCTCGATCTGCGCCACGCCGCCGGCCCGGCGCGGCAGCCGCACGACGAGGTCGTCGCCGAGGCGGTACATGGCGTTGTCGGTGCCCGGCGTGCCGACCGGTGCCACCGGCCGGTCCGTCCACTGTGGAAACTGCCCGGCCACGAGGCGCCGCACCAGCTCGACGGAGGTCGGCGCGTCGCCGTCACGCATCATCGGAGCCGCTCCTCGATCGTGGTGATGGCCGCGGCACGGTGGTCTTCCCGGCGCCGGGCGCCCCGGTCAGAATGTACCGCCGGACATCCATTGACTTCCTTTCATCTACACAGTTCCATGCGTCTATGCGAAAGTTGATGCGTTTGCTCGCAGCAGCACTGCTCACGGTCGGTGCATCGGCCGGGGCGGTCCTGGTGACCGCCGCACCGGCACACGCGGACGCCTGCTACACCTGGAGCGGCGTCCTGGCCCAGGGATCGTCGGGAGAAGCGGTCCGGCAGCTGCAGATCCGCGTGTCCGGCTATCCCGGCGCAGGCGCGGTCCTCGGACTCGACGGCCAGTACGGGCCCGCGACGAAGGCGGCGGTGGCCCGCTTCCAGGCGGCGTACGGCCTCACCGCCGACGGCGTCGCGGGGTCCGCCACGTTCGCCAAGCTCTACGCCCTGCAGGACGACGACTGCACCCCGGTCAACTTCAGCTACGCCGAGCTCAACAACTGCAACAGCACCTGGGCCGGCGGCAACGTCTCCGCCGCGACCGCCAAGGCCAACGCCCTCGTCACCATGTGGAAGCTGCAGGCGCTCCGGCACGCCCTCGGCGACCAGCCCATCCGGGTCACCAGCGGCTTCCGCAGCGTGTCGTGCAACAACGCGGTGGGCGGCGCCTCGTCCAGCCGCCACCTGTACGGCGACGCCGCCGACCTCGGCGCCGGCTCGCACTCCCTGTGCACCCTCGCCCAGGCGGCCCGCAACCACGGCTTCGCCGGCATCCTCGGCCCCGGCTACCCCGACCACAACGACCACACGCACGTCGACGGCCGCCCGAGCCGCTTCTGGTCCGCTCCCAACTGCGGCGTCGCCAGCCTCACCGGCGGCCTCGACCCCTTGGGCGACAACTAGCGCCCCTGGTACTGCCACTCCGGCGGGCGACCGGCATTGGTTGCCCCGCCCGCCGGTGGGTAGTCCTACCCGCATGAACGAGCAGGTGAAAGACATCATGACCAGCGGCCCGGTCACCATCGACGTCAGCGAGTCCGTGGCCGCCGCGGCCGAGCTCATGCGCGAGGCCGACGTCGGCGCGCTCGTCGTCACCGACACCAGCGGCGTCCGCGGCATCCTGACCGACCGCGACGTCACCGTCCGCGTGGTCGCCGCCGGCTGCGACCCGGCCACCACCGCCGTCGGCGACGTCGTTGCCCCGGACCTCGTCGCCGTCTCGCCCCAGGACGACCTGGACACCGCGGTCGAGCTGATGCGTACCAACGCCCTGCGCCGCCTCCCCGTCCTCGACGGCGAACGCCTCGTCGGCATCGTCTCCCTCGGCGACCTCGCCATCGAACGCGACGCGACGTCCGCCCTCGCCGACATCAGCGCCCAGGCCCCCAACCACTGATTTCCGCGTCGGCGTGTGGCAGACCGCGGCCGGATGGGTACCGGTCCCGTATGAGCCACGAAACCACCGACGAAACCACCGACGAAACCACCGACGAGAACGCCACCATGGGCACCACCGCCACCCCGGGCACCTCAGGCGCCGACGCCATCGACGACCCGGACCGCCCGAACGGCTCCACCGCCGGCGCCGCGACCCCGCTCGGCCTCGGCGGCCAGGCCGACGCACCCGGCCTGCCGTTCGACCACAAACCCGACTCGAGCGACCCCGCCCATGGCCCCCAGATCGCCACCGAACACGGCGAGGGCGGCGACACCTGACCCGACCACCAAGTACCGCCCCTGGCCGGACCGAACAATGCCGCGCCCACGCCGAGGGCGGCGCCTACCCTCCACCCGTGCACGTCAGTCAGTACGCCTACTTCGCGCTGTTCGGCCGCAGCACGCCGGCGGCAGCGATGGCCGCCGTCCTCGGACTCGAACCCGACGAGACCACGGTCCGCGGCAGCCGCATCCCCGAGCCCAAGGCCGTCCCGGTCCGGCACGCGTGGAAGGTCGTCTGCCGCGAACCGGGACTGTGCGTCGACGAGCAGATCGCCCACATCGTGCACCGTCTCGCACCTCACACCCAGGCGATCGCCACCCTGGCGAACCGCTTGGTCACGGAGGGCGAAGGCTGCGGCGCGGTCCTGGAGGTCGTGCGATACTTCAATGGCGAGGGCGGCGGCGACGCCTTCACCGCGGCGCCGGACCTGTTTGGCTGGCACCTCGACCGCGAGGTCCTCGACTTCCTCCACGCCACCGGAGCGGTTCTGGACGTCGACGAGTACGACATGATTCCGGCCCCCGTCACCGACTGACTCTCGCCACCGGCTGGGACTCGCCGCCGACCGGGACTCGCCGCTGGCGCGATCGAGCCGGCACCGTCGAGACGCAGCCCTCCACGCGCCGGCCACGCCGAGCGATGGCGACGACCGCGACCGCGACCATGCGAACCGCGACCCGAGGGCAGCGCGGGCAGGCACTTCACGAGACGTCGCGCCGGCGGTCGATGGGTATCACAGGCGGCCGCCCCAGGCCCGACCGCACCGCGGCGTGGCCGTGTCGGGCTGGTCGGATTGTGCTAGTCGGGACGGCCTCCGGCAATGGCGAGCTGGCTGGGGCCGGTGCGCTGGTTGCGGTGGAGGCCGTGGTGAAGCCTGATCGTGGTGAGCCTGATCGTGGTGAGGCCTGATCGTGTGAAGCCTTATCGTGGTGGTGCCTGGTCGTGGTTGGGAGCCATGGTGAGCCTGATCGTGGTGGCCTGGTTGTGGTGTGCCGCCTGGTCGTGGCGGGGTCCGGCCGAGGCGGTGCTTCGACCGCGTGGCACCCCGGTCGGGGATGGACCCGGGCATGGTGGGGGCGCGTTGTGGCCGAGGCCGCCTCTCCACCGCCGTTGCGCAGGCCGCGCTATGGTCGGGTCGGCGCGTGGTCGGGCCTGTCACCCGCTCGCTGTCGCGTGGACCCGCGGTCTGGCTGGGGCGCGGTGTGATCGGGTCCGTCGTCCGCTCGCCGTCGTGCAGACCGGGTGTGGTCGGGACGGGGTGTGGCCGGGGCGCGGTGTGGTCGGGGCCGTCACCGGCTCGCTGTCGCTAGGCCAGGATGTCGTCCGGTCGGAGCGTGGTCGGGTCCGTCAATCGATGGCCGTCGGAACAGCCTGCGGCAGGGGCCGGTCAGGGCGTGGATGGGTCACGCCGTGGATGGGTCGGTGGGCGGATCAATCTGCGGGTGGGCGGGCCAGGGCGTGGGCGTGTTGGGGCGTGGACGAGTGGGCGGATCGGACGGCGGGTCGATTGGCGGGCGGATCACGGCGCGGGCGGGTCACGGCGCGGGCGGTGGACGGCGCGGGCGGGTCACGGCCCAGGCGGGTCACGGCGCGGGCGGGTCACGGCGCGGGCGGGTCACGGCCCAGGCAGGTCACGGCCCAGGCAGGTCACGGCCCGGGCGGGTCACGGCCCAGGCAGGTCACGGCCCAGGCAGGTCACGGCCCAGGCAGGTCACGGCGCGGGCGGGTCACGGCGCGGGCGGGTCACGGCGCGGGCGGGTCACGGCGTGGATGGATCACGGCGTGGATGGGTCGGTGGGCGGATCAATCTGCGGGCGGGTTGGTCAGGGCGTGGGCGTGTTGGCGGATCGGTCGGCGGGTGGATAGATCGGCAGGCGCACGGATCGGCAGGCGCGTGGGCCACGGGCGGCTAGGTCAGGGGGCGGGTGGGGTGCGGAGCGGGACGACGAGGTAGTGCAGGTCTGGGGACGAGGGGGCGGTGGCCGTGACGGCGGTGGCTCGCATGGCCTCCTGGAAGCGGAGCTGGACCGGGTGGCGGGGGAAGGCGCGCAGGGCGTCGGTGAGCAGGCGGGCCTGGAACGAGCGGGTGGTGGGGCTGCCGTCGACGGTGGCCTTGATGGTCTGCTCCGACTCGCCGGTCAAGGGATCTTCGGCGCGGATGAGCAGGGCGCCCTCGATGGGCTGGAGGGTGACGCGGCCGTGGGGGCCGCCGTAGGTGGCGGCGCGGTCGACGGCTTGGGCGAGGGTGTCGGCGTCGACCTCGACGGTGCAGACCGCGGTGACGTCGAGCAGGCGGGACAGCTGGGCGTCGGGATAGCCGCCGCCGATGGTGGCGGTGATGATGCTGCCGCCGTCCCAGGACAGGGCGAACAGGTCGTCGTCGGCGTGGATGTGGACCGTGGTGACGCGACCGAGGTGCTGGGCGGCGCGGGTCAGCACGGCGGCGGGGATGAGGGCTTCGACCCTTGACGTGCTGGCCGCGCCGCGCCCGGCGGAGTCGGGGGGCGCGGGCTGCCACGGGATGGCGGCGGTGGCCAGGCGGAAGCGGTCCGTCGCGAACAACGTCAGGGCGTCAGCGTGGGTGCGCAGGCGGACGCCGGTGAACATCGGCAGGGCGTGCTCGCGGGACGCGGCGCCCGCGACGGGGACCGCGGCGGCGCGCAGGACCTCGCCCGGGACCGAGCCGAGGAGCGGGGGCAGATCGGCGGCGGGCGGGACGGCGTCGGGGAGGCTGGGCAGGGCGAACCGGGCGCCCGGCACGCGGATGGCCAGGCGGCCGCCCTGCACGGTGAGGCGCGCGTCGGCCGGGTCGAGGGCGGTCAGGGTGTCGGCCAGCCCGCGGCGCGGCACGATGACCTCGCCCGGGGTGTGGACGGTGGCGGGCACGCGCAGGTGGACGGTCACCTCGCCGTCGGTGGCGAGCAGGTGCAGGCCCGTGTCGTCGGCGCGCAGCAGGGCACCGGCGTGGGCGGGGTGCAGGGTCCTGGCGGTGAGCAGCCGGGTCATCAGTGCGGCGGCCGCGGCGAGCCCCGATGCGGTGACGTCCATGCCGCGCAACCTACCGCCAGGGTACGACAAAAAACCGCCTCACCCGATAGCGGTAAAAAACCGACCTTTGCCGCATATCATGATCGCGTGGCGAACACCGCTGTCACGGGGCTGTCGCTGGTCTTCGGCGTCGGCGACCTGTTGTGTGCCCTCGCACTGCGCGACGTGGTGGAGACGATCCGGCCGCTGCCGGTGCAGCCGCTCGCCGGCACCGCCGACGTCCTGCTCGGCGTCAGCGTGATCCGCGGGCTGGCCGTCCCGGTCGTGGACACCGCCCGCCTGCTCGGGGCGGCGGCGGAGGCACCGTGCCGGTTCGTGACGACCCGCACCGAGCAGGGTCCGCTCGCGTACGCCACCGGGCCCGTCCGCGGTGTCCTGCCGGTCGAACCAGACCCCGGCCGGCCGCCACCGCCGATGCTCGCCGCCGCCGCGACCCGGCTCGTGGCCGCGGTCGGCGTGCTGGACTCCAGGCCACTGCTGTTCCTGCGCGGCGCAGGACCGGCGACCGAGCTCAGGGCGGCCCCCGATGCGGCGTGACGACACCATCACGCGCCTGCGCGGGCTGCTGGCGCAGCGGCTCGGCATGACGTTCGACGACACGCGCGACCCGCAGCTCGCCGAGATCCTGCACGCCCGCGCCACCCAGCACGGCCTGTCCGGCCGCGGCTACCTCGACCGGCTCGGCACCGCCTGGAGCAACGAGCTGGCCGCGCTCGCCGAGGCGGTCACCATCAACGAGACGTACTTCTTCCGCAACGTCGAACAGTTCAACGTACTGGCGGAGGTCGTCCTGCCGGAGCGGGTCCGCGCCCGGTCCGCCGAGCGGGTGCTGCGGCTGCTGTCGGTCGGCTGCTCCACCGGCGAAGAGGCGTACACCCTGGCGATGGTCACGGCCGAGCGCGTCGACCCCCGCTGGGACGTGTCGATCACCGGGCTCGACGTGAACCGCGGCGCGCTGCGGGTCGCCGCGGCGGGCCGGTACTCGCGGTGGTCGCTGCGGGAGACCCCGGCCGCCGCGCAGCACCGCTGGTTCCGCACCGTCGCCGAGGGCGTCGAGATCGACGAGCGGCTCCGCGGCCGGGTGCGGTTCCTGGAGTACAACGCCGCCAACGACGACCCGCTGCTGTTCGCCCCCGACACGTACGACGTCGTGTTCTGCCGAAACCTGCTGATGTACCTGACCCCGGCCACGGCCGCCGCCCTGGTCGCCCGGACCACCCGCGCCCTCGCACCCGGCGGCTACCTGTTCCTCGGCCACACCGACACGCTCGGCAGCCGGCCGCCGGCCCTGACGGTCCAGCACAGCCACGGCACGTTCTACTACCAGAAGGGCGTACGACACCAGCAGCCCCCGGAACCGCGGCCCGCGCAGCCCGTCCGCCGGCGCGTCCACCACCAGCCCCGCCAGCGCGACCACGTCCTGCACCTGGTCCAGGAGGAGCGCTTCGGCGACGCCCTCGCGGCCCTCGACGGCATCGGTACCGCCGAAGCCGACCGCCCCGACGTCATGCTCGTGCGCGGCGCGGTCCTGGCCCACCTCGGCGACACCGGACGGGCCGCGGCGGTGTGCCGCCGGCTGCTGGACCGCGACGCGCTCAACCCGGACGCGCACCACCTGCTCGCCGAGTGCCTCGAAGGCGACGGCGAGACCGCCACGGCGCTGGAGCACCACCGGATGGCCGCGCACCTCGACGCCGGCTTCGCCATGCCGCGGCTGCGGCTGGGGCTGATCGCCCGCCGCCGCGGCGACCTGGGCACCGCCGAGCGCGAGCTCGACCGCGCCGTGACCCTGCTGCGGCACGAGAGCGACGAGCGCATCCTGCTGTTCGGCGGCGGCTTCGGCCGGGGCGCCCTCATCGCCCTGTGCCACGCTGAACTGGCCGCCGCCCGATGAGCACCACCGACGCCGCGACCCGCGAGGTCACCGCGAAGCCCGACCAGCAGGCCGCCGGGAAAGCCGACCTGCGGCAGCGCCTGGCGCAGCTGCGCGACTCGTTCGACCGCTCCTTCGCCGACCCGCACCGCGAGCAGGTCACCGGCTTCGACGACCTGCTGGCGGTCCGCGTCGGCGGCCACCGGTACGCGCTGCGCCTCACCCAGGCCGCCGGCCTTTTCCCGGACCGGCCGGTGACCCGGCTGCCCGGCCCCCTGCCGGCCCTGCGCGGCGTGGCGAGCTTCCGCGGCTCGATCGTGCCCGTCTACGACCTCGGCGCCGTCTTCGGCCACCCCGTCCCCGAGACCGCCCGCTGGCTGGTCCTCGCCGCCGGCGAGCCGCCCGTCGCGCTCGCCTTCGAGGAGCTGGACGGGCACCTGCGCGTACCGAGCGACGCCATCGTCGAGGAGTCGACCGGCCACGGTCCCCGGGGCTGCCTGCGTGGCATCGTCCCGCTGGACGGCGGCGCCCGGCCGATCGTGGACGTCCCGGCGGTGCGGGCCGCGATCCGACGACTGACCGGCACCACCGCGGGAGACGGGGAACGATGAGGCGACAACTGACGTTCGGCCGCAAGCTCGTCGGCGGCTTCGCAGCCGTCGTGCTGCTGACGCTGCTGACCGGGGGCGTGACGGTCGGCGCGCTGGACACCGTGGTATCCGGCAAGGATCACGTCATCGACATCGGCGTGCAGGGGCTGGTCGAGGCGCAGCAGCTGCGGGTCGCGGTCGAGACGAAGAGCAGCGCCTCACGCGGGTACCTGCTGACCGGCGACAGCCGGTTCGTCACCGAGATCACCGCCGCCCGGGCCGACTTCAACCGGGCGGTGCAGGTGCTGCGCGACGTCTCCGCCACCCAGCGCGAGCGTGACCTGCTCGCCCTCGCCGTGCAGGCCGAGCAGGGGCACGAGACGGCACTGCAGGCGGTCATGACGCTGCGGCAGGACCCGTCGGTGCCCGCGCAGCGCATCTCCGAGGCGTTCGAGGACACCGTGGTCCCGCAGCGCGAGGCGCTCAACCAGCACATCGCCGCGCTCGCCGCGCTGCTGCGCCAGGACCTGCTGCGGCAGCGGGACGCCTCCTCCGGCACGGCCCGCACGGCGATCATCACGGTGATCGTGATCGCGGTCCTCGCGGTCGCGGCCGGCCTCGTGATCGCCGTGCTGCTCATCCGCACGCTCGGGCGGCAGGTCGCCGGCACCGTCGGGCACATCCAGAGCTCCTCGGCGCAGCTGGAGGCCGCCGCCAGCCAGCAGGCGACGGGCGCCCGCGAACAGGCCACCGCGATGAGCGAGATCACCACGACGATCGAGGAGCTGCTCATCACGTCCCGGCAGATCGCCGAGGGCTCGCAGCGGGTCGCGAAGATCGCCGAGGAGACCGCGACGGCCGCGAGCTCCGGCGACGCGACCATCGAGCAGGCCCGCGACTCGATCACCGCGATCCGCCGGCAGGTCGACCTGATCGTGCAGCACATGCTGGAGCTCGGGCAACGCTCGCAGCAGATCGGCGGCGTCGTCGACCTGGTCTCCGAGCTCGCCGAGCAGACCAACATCCTGGCCATCAACGCCACCATCGAGGCGTCCGGCGCGGGGGAGTGGGGCCGCCGCTTCGCCGTGGTCGCCGACGAGATCCGCAAGCTCGCCGACCGTACCGCCGGATCCGCCAAGGAGATCAGGGCCCTCATCGACGACGTGCGCGGTGCGGTGAACACCACGGTGATGGCGACCGAGACCGGCGCGAAGGCGGTCGACGCGGGCACCAGGCAGTTCAACGCGGTCACCGCGTCGTTCCAGCAGATCGCGGACCTGGTCGCCACCACGACCGAGTCGGCGCGGGAGATCGAGCTGTCCACCAAGCAGCAGACGACCGCGGTCGAGCAGGTCAACGTCGCGGTGACGGACACGGCCCGGGTCACGCAGGAGAGCGAGTCCAGCGCCGTGCAGACCCGCCAGACCGCGACCCACCTCGCCGGGCTGTCCAGTGAGCTGCTCAAGCTGGTCGCCGCGGGCGCCGGACGCCATTGACCGCGCCGACCCCCGCGGTGGCCAGGGACCCGCTGCGGTACTTCCGGATCGAGGCCCGCGAGCTGGTCGACCAGCTCAGCCAGGGCGTGCTCGACCTGACCGGCGACGGTGGGGACGGCGCGGACCGCGAGCCGGTCGCCCGGCTGCTGCGGCACGCGCACACCCTCAAGGGTGCGGCCCGGGTCGTGCGGCAGCGCGACATCGCCGACGCCGCGCACGAGGTGGAGGAGCTGCTCGTCGCGCACCGCGACGGCGCCGTGCCGGTCCCGCCGGAGACGGTCGGCGCGCTGCTCACCCTGACCGACCGGCTGACGATCCTGGTCGGTGCCCTGCGGCCCCCGGGGGCGGACGCGCCGCAGGCCCCGGGGATGGACGCGCCGCAGGCCCCGGAGGCGCCCGCGCCGGCGGCCGCCGCCGAGTCGGCCCCCGCGGCGCCGGTCCGCGGCGACAGCGCCGACATCGACGAGCTGCTCGACGCGGTCGGTGAGGCCCACGCCAGGTTCGCGCCGCTGCGCCGGCAGGTGGCGACCGTCGACCGGGCCCGCCGGGCCGCCGACGCGATCACCGAGCAGCTGCGGATCCGCGGCGGGCACGACGGCGCCGACGGGCGGAGCGCCGCCATGGTGACCCGGCTCGCCGCCGACCTGACCGCCCTCGGCCGGCAGCTGACCGAGACCGTCGAGCAGGTGGAGCGGGAGCTCGACGACATCCGTGGCCGCGCCGAACGGCTCCGGCTGGTGCCGGTGGTGACGGTGCTGACCACCCTGCACCGCGCCGTGTACGACGCCGCGGCCGCCGAGGGCAAGAAGGTCGTCTTCGACAGCGGCGGCGGCGACCTGCGGCTGGACCCGCACGTGCTGAGCCTCGCCGCCGGCGCGCTGCTGCACGTGGTGCGCAACGCCGTCTCGCACGGGGTGGAGACCGAGCCCGAGCGGCTCGCCGCCGGCAAACCGGCCGCCGGGCGCGTCAGCGTCGAGGTCCACCGCCGCGGCACGAACGCCGCGTTCCGGTGCCGCGACGACGGCCGCGGGTTCGACCTGGGCGCCGTGCGCGCGCAGGCGGAGGCCCGGGGACTGGTCACCTCCGGCGCGGAGGCCGACGTGCGGGAGCTGATGCGGCTGCTCATGCACGGCGGGATCAGCACCGCCGGCGAGGTCACCGGCATCTCCGGGCGCGGCATCGGCCTGGACGCGGTCCGCGACGTCGCCGAGCAGCTCGGCGGCGAGGTCAGCGTCAGCACCGACCCGGGCCGCGGCACCACCGTCGAGCTGGTCGTGCCGCTGTCGCTGGTGTCGCTGTCGGGGCTGGTCGTGGAGGCCGCCGGCACCCTCGCGTCGCTGCCGTTGGACACGGTACGCACGTGCGTGCTGCTCGGCGCGGTGGAGGCGGCGGCCGCCGTGGCCGCGGGTGCGCTGGCCCACGACGGGCAGGTCATCGCGTACCTGCCGCTGGCCAGGGTGCTCGTCCCGGCGCAGCGGCAGGCCGCGGCCGGCGGCGCGGTCGCCGTCATCCTCACCGCGGGCGAGCGCACCGTCGCCGTCGGTGTCGACCGGCTGCTTGGCACGTCGGCGCTGGTCGTGCGGCCGCTGCCGGACCTCGCACCGGCCGGTGCCGTCGTCAGCGGGCTGTCCATCGACGCGGAGGGCAACCCGCGCATCGTGCTCGACCCGCACGGGCTGGCCGCCGCGGCCGGCCGGGTCGCCGGCGGCGGCGCCGAGGGCGACGGCACCGAAGCGAGCGCCCCGGCCCGGGACCCGATCCTCGTCGTCGACGACTCGCTCACGACCCGGATGCTGGAGCGCAGCATCCTGGAGTCGGCGGGCTACCAGGTGGAGCTCGCCGCCTCCGCGGAGGAGGCCCTGGAGCGGGTGAAGTCGCGCCGGTACGCGCTGTTCCTGGTCGACATCGACATGCCCGGCATGGACGGCTTCACGTTCGTCACCGTCACCCGCGCGGACCCCGTGCTGCGCGGGACACCTGCGATCCTGGTCAGCTCCCGGGCGTCCGCCGAGGACCGCCGGCGCGGAGCGGAGGCCGGGGCCAGCGCGTACATGGTGAAGTCCGAGTTCGACCAGGAGGAGCTGCTCGGTCACATCCGCGAGCTGGTGGGGGCGCCGTGATCAGGGTCCTGGTGGTCGAGGACTCCGCGACGGTGCGGCAGTGCCTGCGCGAGGCGCTCACCGACCGGCACGGCTTCGAGATCGTCGGCGAGGCCGTCGACGGGGCGCAGGCGGTCGAGCTGTGCCGGCGGCTGCGGCCCGACGTGATCACCATGGACGTGGTGCTGCCGGTGATGAGCGGCCTGGACGCCACCGAGCGGATCATGGCGGCGCAGCCGACGCCGATCCTCGTGGTGTGCTCCGCGTCCCGGCAGGAGCTGTTCACCACCTACGACGCGCTCGCCGCCGGCGCCGTCGACGTGCTGGAGAAGCCGCGCGGCGACGCCTCCGACGACACGTGGGCCGCGCGGCTGCGCACCGCGGTCAAGGTGGTGTCCCGGATCAAGGTGGTGACCCGGCACCGCCCGGCCGCCGCCGGTGCCGCGCCGGTCGCGCCGGCCGCCCGGGTGCGGCACCCGCCGCGGCACCTCGTCGCGATCGGCGCCTCGACCGGCGGCCCCGGTGCCATCGTCACGCTGCTGCGCGGCGTCCCGGCAGGGTTCATGGTGCCGCTGCTGTACGTGCAGCACCTGTCCACGAACGAGTCCTTCGCGCAGGCGTTCACCGGCTGGCTCGCCGAGCAGACCGGGCACGACGTGCGGTACGCCCGCGGCGGGGAGAGCCTGCAGTCCGTCGCCGGGAAGGTCGTCATGGCACCGCCGGACCGGCACCTGACGGTCCGCGGCGGCCACCTGCACCTGAACGCCGGCCCGCCGCGGCACTCCTGCCGGCCGTCGGTCGACGTGCTGTTCGAGTCGGTCGCCGCGGAGGTCGGCGCGGGCGCCACCGGTGTCCTGCTGACCGGCATGGGCCGCGACGGCGCCGAGGGGCTGCTGGCGATGCGCCGGGCCGGCGCCCACACGTACGCGCAGGATCAAGCCAGCTGTGTCGTGTACGGCATGCCGAAGGAGGCGGTGACGCTGCACGCGGCGGTGGAGGTCCTGCCACCGGACCAGATCGCGGCGAGCCTGACGGGGAAGGTCGGATGGCGAGCACTGTCCTGATCGTCGACGACAGCCTGACCGTGCGGATGGACCTCCACGAGGCGTTCGAGGAGGGCGGGTTCCGCACGGTGCTGTGCGCCGGCGGCGCCGAGGCGCGCGCCGCGTTCGACGCCGAACAGTTCGACGTCGCGCTCTTCGACGTGCTGCTGCCCGACGCCGACGGGGTCGAGCTGCTGCGCGAGCTGCGCACCCACCCGCGCCACGCCGGGGTGGTGGCGCTGCTGCTGTCCAGCGAGGCGGAGGTCAGCGACCGGCTGCGGGGACTGCGGCACGGCGCCGACGACTACGTCGGCAAGCCCTACGACGCGCACGCCGTGGTGGCCCGCAGCCGGGAGCTGCTGCGGCAGGGCGCCGAGACGCCCGCGGAACGCTCGGTGCTGGTCATCGACGACAGCCTCACGTTCCGCGAGGAGCTGCGCGGCCTGCTCAACGCCGCCGGCTACGAGGTGCACACCGCCGCCAGCGGCGAGGAGGGGCTGCGGGCCGCCGCCGCCCGCCCGCCGAGCGCCATCATCGTCGACGGGGTGCTGCCCGGCATCGACGGCGCGACCGTGATCCGCCGGGTCCGGCTCGACGCGACCCTGCGCAACGTGCCGTGCCTGCTGCTCACCGCGGCCGACGACTACGCGACCGAGCTGCAGATCCTCGACGCCGGCGCGGACGCCTTCGTGCGCAAGCAGGAGAGCCTCGCCGTGGTGCTGGCGAAGCTCGCCGCGGTGCTGCGCAAGAGCGCCGGCGTGCCGCTGCCGGCCGCCGGCCCGTTCCACGGCCAGGTCAAGGTGCTGCTCGTCGACCCGGACCGGGGGTACCTGGACCGGGCGGCGGAGCAGCTGCGCGAGGAAGGGTACGAGCCGGTCGCCGCGCCCGACGCCGACGACGCCCTCGCCATGCTGGCCGTGCAGCCGGCCGGCTGTGTCGTGCTCGCCGTCGACACCCCCGGCGTGGACGGCTTCGCGCTGTGCTCACGGATCCGGTCGGTGCCCGGTCTGCGGGACATGCCGGTCATCGGCCTCGGCACCGGCGACACGCTGCTGGACTGCCTCGCCGCGGGCGCCGACGACTACGTGCGCCGCGACGACGGCGTCAGCACCCTGCGCGCCCATCTCCGCGCCCACCTCCGCCGCCAGCAGCTGCACGAGCAGAACCGGCGCATCCGCGACGAGCTGATGCGCCGGGAGCTGGAGGCGGCCGAGGAGCGGGCCGCCCGGCAGATCGCCGAGGCCCGCGCCGAGCTCGTCGAGGAGCTGGAGTGGCGCAACCGGGAGCTGGAGGCGTTCAGCGGCTCCGTCTCCCACGACCTGCGCTCGCCGTTGCAGACCATCCTCAGCTTCAGCGAGCTGCTGCTGGAGGAGCGGACCGACCGGGAGCCCGTGGACCTGGTGCTGCGCATCCACAAGGCGGCGCAGCGGATGAACGCGCTCATCGACGCGCTGCTGCAGCTGGCCGGGGCGAACCGCGGCCAGATCCAGCGCACCGAGGTGGACCTCTCCGCGCTCGCCGCCGACGTCGTCGACGAGCTGCGCCAGCGGGACCCGGACCGGGACGTGGAGGTCGCCGTCGAGGCCGGGATGCGGGCGCGGTGCGACGGGGAGCTGGTCCGCGCGGTGCTGATCAACCTGGTCGGCAACGCCTGGAAGTTCACCGGCCGCGCCGCGTCGCCGCGGATCGAGATCGGCCGGTCGCGCTCGGCGTTCTACGTCCGCGACAACGGCGCGGGCTTCCCCACCGAGCGCGCCGACCAGCTGTTCCGCCCGTTCGGCCGGCTGCACGACAACAGCGACTTCCCCGGCACCGGCATCGGCCTGACCACCGTGCAGCGCATCGTGGACCGCCACGGCGGCCGCGTCTGGGCGCACAGCGAGCCGGGCCGCGGCGCCACCTTTTCCTTCACCCTGCCGGACCCCTGAGGCGCTACAGCAGGCGGGTGAGGAACGCGGTGAGCTTGTCGCGGGTGCGCTCGACCTGCTCCTCGACCGTCAGGGTCTCCTTGAGGCGGGTGCCGGTGTCGGGGGTCTTGCGGCCGCGCACGTAGAGCGAGCAGGCGAGGTCGGTGCAGATGTACGCGCCGACCGAGTCGCCCCGCCGCCCGGCCTCCCCGGCGCGCCGGCCGGTCATCAGCGACACGCCGTTGCCGCCGTGCGTGGTCAGGCACAGCGAGCACATGTTGCGGTGCAGGAAGCCGCGCTGCTGGGCGGCCAGCCGCAGCGTCACGCCGACGACGCCGTCCTCGCCGCCGTCCGCGCCACCGGCGGCGGGCCACGGGGCAACCAGGTACGCCCGGTCGGGGGCGCCCGGGTCGCGCCAGCCGAGGAAGTCGAGGTCGGGCCACGGCCGCTCGGCCAGGTCGCGGGGCAGGGCCAGGCGCTTGGCCTCGCCCTTGGAACAGTTGACGAACGACGTGCGGATGTCGGTCTCGCTCAGAGGTCTCACGGCGCCGACGGTACCGATGCCTAATATCCCTAGGCAACTGACTATTGTGCCTAGCATGAGACGTGCGGGACTGACGGCCGACCTCGTGACGCGGGTCGCCGCGGACCTGGCCGACGAGGTGGGCCTCGACGCGGTGACGGTGTCCGCCGTCGCGCGGCACTTCGGGGTCAAGGACGCCAGCCTCTACTCGCACGTGCGCGGCATCGCCGACCTGCGCGCGCGGGTGGCGCTGCTGGCCGCCGCCGAGTTCGCCGACCTGCTCGGTCCGGCGGTCGCCGGCCGGTCCGGCCGCGACGCCCTGGTCGCGTTCGCCGACGCGTACCGCGGCTACGCCCGCGCCCACCCCGGCCGGTACGCGGCGATGCAGCAGCCGGTCGACCCTGACGTGGTGGCCGGCGCCGCCGGGTCGCGGCGCGGGATCGAGCTGACCTACGGGATGCTGCGCGGCTACGGCCTCGACGAGCCCGACGCCACCGACGCGGTGCGGCTGCTGCGCAGCACCCTGCACGGCTTCGTCGACCTCGAGCGGCGCGGCGGCTTCAACGACCCGCGCGACGTGGAGGCCTCCTGGGGGTGCGCGGTGGCCGCGCTGCACCTCCTGCTGTCCCGCTGGCGGGAAGCGCTCTCAGCGTAAAACCGCAGGTGGAAGGCACGCGAGAGAGCGCTCTCAGAAGTTGACCATTGACAATGGTCAGCGCGGGTGGCCAAAATCACCAGGACCCCAGGAAGCCGCCACTTCTGAACGGAGTCCCGCCCGATGCGCCTTACCCGAGGCCGACCCTGGTTCGCTGGTGCCGCCGCGCTCGCGCTCGTGAGCACCGCGGTCACCTTCCTCGCCCTGCAGAGCGCCGACGCCGCCACCCTCGGCTCCGGCAGCTACGCCACCACCCGCCCCGCCGGTCAGGCCCCGCCGGCCGGCTGCGGATCGATCGGCACGAACCCCCGCCAGTGGGTCACCGCCAACGCCCCCGCCGGCGCGGTGCCCACCAACGACTGGTGGTCCTCGCTGCTGTGGAAGAAGTTCAACTGCGCCTACTCCGAGCCGCTCGTGGCGCACCCCATGGCCTTCAAGCCGGCGAACGACGGCCTCGGCGTCAGCTACACCACCGAGGCGTCGATCTCCGGCAGCGCGACCGGCGTGGGGGAGTACCACTTCCCGTACACCACCGAGTTCACCCTGGGCGTGACCGGTCTCAACTCGCCCGACACCAAGGTCGACGGCTGGACCGACTGGACCGTCACCCCGTACTGGTCCGACGGCGCCCGCACGCTGCGCGCCACGATCGGGCACGGCCTGCCGTTCGTGTACGCCCGCACCAGCGGCGGCAGCGCGCAGCTGACCTTCGGCGGCCCGCCGACCGTGTGGACCAACAGCGGCGCCCGCATCGGCTTCACCGTCCGCGGCCACGACTACGTCGCCTACGCCCCGACCGGCGCCACCTGGACGGTCAGCGGCAGCACCATCACCTCGACCCTCGCGGGCAAGGACTACTACTCGGTGGCGCTGTTGCCGACGACCCCGTCCACGCCCGCCGCCGACCGCACCGCGCTGGCCAACACGTACGGCACCTACGCCCACAACCACGTGACCAACACCAGGGTCAGCTGGGCGTACAACGCCGCGACGAGCAGCGTGAACGCGACCTACGCGTTCACCACCACCGCCCGTGAGGGCAGCGGCACCGGCACCGTCGTGTCGCTCTACCCGCACCAGTGGAAGAGCCTCACCGGCGCCACCCCGATCGCGCAGACCTACGTCTCGGCGCGCGGCGCGATGAAGAACCTCACCGGCGTGTCGTCGTTCACGACCCGTATGAAGTACCAGGGGGTCCTGCCGGAGATCCCGGCCGTCGCCGACAGCAGCGGCGCCGACCTCGCCACCCTCGGCGGCTACCTCGATCAGGCCGCGTCCGGTGACCCGCTCGCCGCGTTCGGCGACGACACCTACTGGACCGGCAAGGGCCTCGGCCGCGCCGCCCGCCTCGCCGAGATCGCCGACCAGCTCGGCCGCACGGCCCAGCGCGACGCGCTGCTCAACGCGATCCGCACCCGGCTCACCAACTGGCTCACCGCCAGCTCCGGGGAGGCGAACCGGCTGTTCGTGTACGACGCCAACTGGGGCACCCTGATCGGCTACCCCGCCTCGTACGGCTCGGACAGCGAGCTCAACGACCACCACTTCCACTACGGCTACTTCATCGCCGCCGCCGCGACCCTGGCGAAGTTCGACCCGGCCTGGGCCGCCAGCAACGCCTACGGCAGCATGGTGAACCTGCTCATCCGCGACGCCAACAACCCCGACCGCAGCGACACGATGTTCCCGTTCCTGCGGGACTTCGACATCTACGCGGGTCACGACTGGGCCTCCGGGCACGGGGCGTTCTTCGCCGGCAACAACCAGGAGTCGTCGTCGGAGGGCATGAACTTCGCCAACGCCCTGATCCAGTGGGGTCAGGCGACCGGCAACACCGCGATCCGCGACGCCGGCCTGTTCATCTACACCACGCAGGCGCAGGCGATCCAGGAGTACTGGTTCGACTCGTCCAACCAGAACTTCCCCAGCACGTTCGCGCACAACACCGTCGGCATGGTCTGGGGTGACGGCGGCGCCTACGCCACCTGGTTCTCCGCCGACCCGGAGATGATCCAGGGCATCAACATGCTGCCGATCACCGGCGGCTCGCTGTACCTGGGCTACAAGCCGGCCTACAACACCACCAACTGGAACGAGCTGGTCACCAACAACGGCGGTCCGCCGACCGTCTGGCAGGACGTGCTGTGGTCCTTCCAGGCCCTCGGCGACGGCGACACCGCACTGGCGAACTTCCGGGCCAACTCCGGCTACACCCCGGAGGAGGGCGAGAGCAAGGCCCACACGTTCCACTGGCTGCGCAACCTCGCCGCGCTCGGCCAGGTCGACACGACGGTCACCGCGAACACGCCGCTGTACGCGGTGTTCAGCAAGAACGGCGCGAAGACGTACGTGGCGTCGAACCTGACCGGCTCGCCGCTGACCGTCACGTTCTCCGACGGCCGGACGCTGACCGTGCCCGCCGGCAAGACCGCGACGACCGGCGCCTACACCTGGGTCGGTGGCGGCGGGATCAGCAACCCGCCGACGTCGCAGCCGCCCACGTCGCAGCCGCCGACGTCCAACCCGCCGTCCTCGCAGCCGCCGTCGTCGCCCCCGCCGTCCAACCCGCCGGTCGGATCGAACCTGTTCTACCTGCGCAGCGGGCCGGCGCTGAGCACGACCGCCGGCACCTCGGCGGGCACCCAGACGGTCAGCGCCGCCAACGGCAACTACGACGGCACGCCGCACAACCCGGTCACCTACCGGACCTGCGGCATCACCGGCTCGCCGAACGGCGCCGCGACGGCCTTCTCGCTGCACGTCGACGCCGCGAACACGGTCGGGCAGGGCATCCAGGTCCGGGTGTCGTACGACTTCACCGGCGGCGGCAGCTACGGGCGGGTCGAGACCTACCGGTACTTCGCCACCGACCCGGTCGTGGGCACGGAGCAGTACACGCAGGCGGTCGGCCTCGCCTCGTCCAGCGGCAGCCTCGCCGCGATGAGCAACGGCTGCGTGCGCGTGGAGGTCTGGAACGCCATCGGCAACGCCGACACCACGGTCCGCATCGACGCCTCCGCCGCCAACGGCCGGCAGTCGACGCTGACCATCCCCTACACCGTCTGACCGTTCGCACGCGACGGGCGGGTCTCCGATCACGGAGGCCCGCCCGTTCGTCGTCCGGCGGGCCGTCCCGCCGGCTCGTCATGACCGGTCGAGGGCTGCGCTGCCTGGCGGTTACGGTCTCAGGCCGCCGGGCGTCCCGCCACCCCGCCGTGAGTCAGTGCCGGCCTGCCATCTCTCAGGCCGACCGGCACCGCTGCTGGGTGGAGCTGTGCGGTTGTCAGTTCGCGGTGAGCTGGGTGGCGGAGGCGAAGGCGGTGTCGAGTTGGGCGCGCAGGGCGTCGATCTGGCTGAACTCGGTGGCGCTGTAGGACTCCTGGCCTTCGGCGGCGAAGACGTGGTCGGTCTCGGCGGCGGAGTGGTCG
>NZ_JNYJ01000057.1 GCF_000716715.1 Dactylosporangium aurantiacum
CGTCATCCAGCAACGCGTCACCGAACTGCTCGACGTGCGCCGCGCCATCCTCGCCGCCGACCCCCTCTTCCACACCAAGATCGACAACAGCATCGACCCGTACGACCCGTACCAGTCGGACGCCAGCGCCGACTACACCTACCAGCACGCCGGAGCCTGATCATGGCCAGCCGTCAATACGCCACCTTCGAGGTCGCCGACCAGCTCTTCGGGCTCGACGTCGCCAAGGTGCAGGAGGTCCTCTCCTTCGACCAGTACACGCCCGTGCCGCTCGCCCCCGAGTCCGTCGGCGGGCTGTTCAACCTGCGCGGCCAGGTGATCGCCGCGGTCGACCTGCGCGTGCAGCTCGGCCTGCCGCCCCGCACGAAGAGCGCCGAGCCGGCGATGAACGTGATCGTGAGGACCGAAGAGGAGTCGGTCTCGCTGCTCGTGGACCGCATCGGCGAGGTCGTCACGCTGCAGGACGACACGTTCGAGCCACCGCCGGACACCCTGCACGGCCCCAGCCGGCACCTCATCACCGGCGCGTTCAAGCTCGACGGCCGGCTGCTGCTGGCGCTGGACACCACCAAGGCCGTCAACACCAACCAGTCCGGCACCGGCAACCGCGAGGAATGACGCCATGACCTGGTTCACCGACCGCGGTGTGCGCACGAAGGTGCTCAGCGCCCTCGTCGTCGCCGGCATCGCCATGATCGCCATCACCGTCGGGGCACTGCGCGGGCTGAGCGACGCCAACGACACCATGCGCGAGGTCACCGGCAAGAACGCGCAGTTCGCGGCCCTGTCCGACATCCGTGACGGGATCACCGACACCCTCGCCGCGCTGTCGCCCGAGCAGCAGAAGGCCGCCGACAACAGCGTCGCGGCCGCGGTCGAGCGGTACCGCACCAGCGGCGCCCCGGCCGCCCGGGTCGCCGACATCGGCGCCGTCGGCGAGGCGATGAAGACCTACCAGACGGTGCGGGACACCGAGATGCTGCCCGCCGCCAGCTCCGGCCGAATCGACCAGTACGTGAAGATCGCCGCGGCCAAGGGCACCCCGCAGATCGTCAGGGCGCAGCAGCTCGTGGACAAGGTGCAGGCCGCCGAGTTCGCCGAGGCCGAGCAGTGGCGCGCCGCCGCCGAGCGCGACTACGGGCGCAGCCGGATGATGCTGATCGGCGCGGCCGTGCTCGGCCTGCTCGCCGCGTTCGGCATCGGCCTGTGGGTCACCGCGCTGGTCGTCCGGCCGCTGCGCAGGGTGTCGGAGGTGCTCGGCGCCGTCGCCGCCGGCGACCTCAGCCAGCGGGTCGAGGTCGGGTCCGCCGACGAGGTCGGCGCCATGGCCGAGGCGCTCAACAAGGCGACCGAGAGCATGCGCACGACCGTGCAGACGATGGACACCACCGCCTCGTCCCTCGCCGCGTCCGCCGGCGAGCTCACCGGGGTCAGCGCGCAGATCGCCAACGGCACCGGCGAGGCCAGCGACCAGGCCAACCTCGTCGCCGCCGCGGCCGAGCAGGTGTCGCGCAACGTGCAGACCGTCGCCGCCGGCGCCGACGAGATGGGGCTGTCGATCCGCGAGATCGCGCAGAACGCCAGCGAGGCGGCGAAGGTCGCGTCGCAGGCCGTGATGGCGGCCGAGTCGACCAACCAGGCGGTCGCCCGGCTCGGCGAGTCCTCCACGGAGATCGGCAACGTCGTCAAGGTCATCACGTCGATCGCGGAGCAGACCAACCTCCTCGCGCTCAACGCGACGATCGAGGCGGCCCGCGCCGGCGAGGCGGGCAAGGGCTTCGCCGTCGTCGCCAACGAGGTCAAGGACCTGGCGCAGGAGACGGCCCGGGCGACCGAGGACATCTCCCGGCGGGTCGAGGCGATCCAGGCCGACACCACCGGCGCCGTCGCCGCCATCGGCGAGATCAGCCAGATCATCTCGCGGATCAACGACTACCAGCTCACCATCGCCTCGGCCGTCGAGGAGCAGACCGCGACGACCAACGAGATGAACCGCAGCGTCAGCGAGGCCGCGACCGGCTCCGTCGAGATCGCCACCAACGTCTCCACGGTCGCCGCGGCCGCCCAGAACACGTCACTCAACGTAGCGGAGGCGCAACGCGCGGCCGCCGATCTGTCCCGCATGTCGAGTGAGATGCGCTCGCTCGTCGCACGGTTCAGGATCTGACCCGGCGGAACGGGGTACGCTCGGGGGGTGACGGCCGGCGGCCCGCCGGGCGTTGCCCCCGACCCTTTTGGCTGACAGACCGGGGTGCAGGAGCGTTGCAGACTAGTTGCCATGTACAGCCTGGTTAGCGCCCCCGTTCTTGGCTTCGACCTCTCCCGTCTGCAGGGCGGATCGGCCGCGGCCGATGTGCTGCTTCGCGGACTCTCGCTCACTGTGAGTGACCTTGATGCCGTCGCGTCGGCCCGCTCCGACGACGACTGGGACCGTGCCGACCTGTGGCGTGACGTCGACGCCGCCGCCCAGCAGCGCCGGGCGGTGAACGCCGACGCCGGCGGGCTCGCGGTCGTCGAGCGGGCCCCGCTCGGCACGCTCGACGGGCTGCTGCACTGCCTGCGGTACGACATCCTTGACTGGACCTGGGGCAACCGCCCGGCGCAGGCGACCATGCCGACGCCGCAGGTGCGCGCCCCGCGGCAGCGGCAGAGCGAGGTCGCGAGCAAGGCCACCGGCGTGCTGTCCGACGCCGCCGCGGCCGCCTACCTGCGGGAGCTGCTGACCGACGAGTCGCGGCGCCGGCTGAGCGCGCCCTACGCCGCGGCGCTGCGCGCCCTGCCCGAGCGCGAGCACGACCTCGGCCCGCAGGCCGACGAGCTGCGCCAGCTGCTGAGCCGGGTCGGCTCGCTGTCGCCGGCGCAGATGCGCCAGCTCAACAAGGTCACCGACACCTCGCGCCCCGGCCTGACCGACTGGGCGCCGGCCGTGCACTCCGCGTCCTGGGCCGTCTTCCTCTCCGGCCGGGTGCGCGCCGGCGCCGCCGCGCAGCTGCTGCTCGTGCAGGCCCTGGACCGCGCCGGCGTGCCGGTCAGCGACCGGGCCGGCGGGGTGTGGAACCTGCTCAGCGGCGCGGTGCAGGCGCTGATGGTGCGCGACCTGCTGGACTCGGCGACGGCCCGCCGGCTGCTCGATCCGTACTTCACCGCGATGGGGCCGCTGTCGGTCTGACGCATGGCTCGCGGGTGCAAACATCGCCCCTGTCCGGAATGCTCCGGGCAGGGGCGGTTCTTTTGGAATTTCCCTCATCGTCCCCGGGGCCACGCCGATTAGCCCGCTGGAACGTGACGGGCCTCGCAGCTGCGCTGGGGCCCCCGGTGCTGGAGGCAGGGGCGCGTGATCTCGGTTCTGGTGGTGGACGACTCGGTCGTCGTCCGGCGTCTGATCACCGACGCGCTGAGTGACGATCCCGGGATCCGGGTCGTCGGCACCGCCCCGAACGGCAAGGTGGCGCTGTCCAAGATCGAGCAGCTGCGCCCGGACCTGGTCACCCTCGACATCGAGATGCCGATCATGGACGGGCTGGAGACGCTGCGAGCGATCCGCGCCCTGTACGCCCGGCTGCCGGTCATCATGTTCAGCACGCTGACGGCGGCGGGCGCGACGGCGACCCTGGACGCGCTGTCGGCGGGCGCCAGCGACTACGTCACCAAGCCGGCCAACGTGGGCAGCGTCGCGGAGAGCATCCGGTCGGTCCGCGAGCAGATCATCCCGCGGATCCACGCCCTGTGCGGCGGCCGCCGGGGCGCGCTCGCGGCGCCGGTACGGCCGTCGATCGGCATCGGGCCCAACATCGGGCCCAACACCCGCACGTACGGCGCCGGCCACGCCGTCGCCCCACCTATGGCGCCCCCGCTGGCCCGGCCCGGCGGTACCCCGCTGCCCGGCACGACCCGGCCGCCGGTGACCGCACCGCCGCCGGCCGCGCCGGTGCGCACCGCGCCGCGGACCGAGCGCGTCGAGGTCGTCACGATCGGCTGCTCGACCGGCGGGCCGGACGCGCTGACCACCGTCGTGCGGGCGCTGCCGGCGAACCTGCCGGTGCCGGTGGTCGTGGTGCAGCACATGCCGCCGGTCTTCACCAAGATGTTCGCCGACCGGCTCGACCGGACCGCGGCGCTGACCGTCGTGGAGGCCGCCGGCGACATGGTCGTGCGGCCGGGCACCGTGTACATCGCACCCGGCGACTACCACCTGGAGGTGCACCGCCGCGGGACCGAGGTGGTCACGAAGCTCAACACCGGCCCGCCGGAGAACTTCTGCCGGCCCGCCGTCGACGTGCTGTTCCGCTCGGTGGCGAAGACCTACGGCGGCGCCACGCTCGCGATCATCCTCACCGGGATGGGGCAGGACGGCAAGCGCGGCGCCGAGCAGCTGCGCGGGGTCGGGGCGGAGATCGTCGCCCAGGACGAGGCGACCTCGGTCGTGTGGGGGATGCCCGGCGCGGTGACCACGGCCGGCCTGGCCCACGCCGTCCTCCCGCTCGGCGAGATCGCCCACCATCTCATCACCCGTACCGCCGGTGGCCGGGGTGCGAAGTCCATGGAGGTGACCCGATGACCTTGACTGCCCAGGAGTTCGCCTTCATTAGCGGCCTCGTCCGGCGTGACGCGGCGATCGTGCTCGAGGCCGGCAAGGAGTACCTGGTCGAGGCGCGGCTCCTGCCACTGGCCCGGCAGTCCGGCCTGCCGAGCGTGTCGGAGTTCGTGGCGCGTGCCCAGCAGCGGCCGGAGCCGGAGGTCCACCGCAAGATCGTCGATGCGCTCACCACCAACGAGACGTCGTTCTTCCGCGACGGCGAGCCGTTCAAGCAGCTCGTCGACACCGTGCTGCCGGACCTGCTGGCCCGGCGGGCCGGCACCCGCTCGATCAAGGTGTGGTCGGCGGCGAGCTCCAGCGGGCAGGAGCCGTACACGATCGCGATGGTGCTGCAGGACAACCTGCCGCCGGGCTGGTCCTTCGACATCATCGGCACCGACATCTCCACCGAGATGCTGACCCGGGCCGAGGCCGGTCAGTACACCCAGCTGGAGGTCAACCGCGGGCTGCCGGCGCCGCTGCTGGTCAAGCACTTCGAGCGCAACGGGGCGCACTGGCAGGTCGCCCAGTCGTTACGCAAGAACGTCACGTTCCGCCGGCTCAACCTGGCCGCGCCGTTTCCGTCCATGGGGCCGTTCGACATCGTGTTCATCCGCAATGTACTGATCTACTTCGATGTCCAGACGAAGCGGACGGTGCTGCAACGGGTCGCCGGCACGCTGCGGCCCGACGGCTGGCTCTTCCTGGGCTCGGCCGAGACGACGATCGGCATCGACGACAGATTCGAACGGGTGGTCGCCGGCAGGACGTCCGCCTACAAGCTGCGGACCGCACCGAAGACCGCCGCTTCCGTGAGCGCAGTAGGAAAGGGGTGACGCCAGATGCTCACCATGGTGATCGACGATTCCCGCGCGATGCGCCTCATTCTGAAGCGGATCGTGGCACAGCTCGGCTTCGACGTGGTCGAGGCGGGCAACGGCCAAGAGGCGATGGACTACCTGAAGGCCAATGTTCTCGACGGTGACGGCGAGATCCCCGGCCTGGCGCTGGTCGACTGGAACATGCCCGAGATGAACGGGCTGGAGTTCGTCACCGCGGTCCGCGCCGAACCTCGCCTGCGCGGGATGACGTTGATGATGGTCACGACGGAGAGCGAGCAGAGCCAGATCGTGCGGGCGCTGGCCTCGGGTGCGCACGAATACGTGATCAAGCCGTTCACGCCCGACGCGATCATCGACAAGTTGGCACTGCTTGGCCTCGTCCCGAACGGAGTCGCAGCATGACGACGAACCCTACCGAGGATGACCTGAAGGTGATCGCCGAGCAGGTCTGGTCCTCCTACCTCGACCTCGACGGCGCCAGTCCGCTGGTGCCGCTGCCCGCGGAGAAGCACCAGGCCGACGTCACCGCCTCGGTCTCGGTCACCGGCGCCTGGCGCGGGCACGTCCTGGTCAGCTGCTCCGACACGGCGTCGCGCAACGTCGCGGCCGCGCTGCTGGGCATCGAGTTCGACGACGTGGCGGAGGAGGACGTCGCCGACGCCCTGGGCGAGCTCGCGAACATCATCGGCGGCAACGTGAAGAGCCTGCTGCCGGAACCGAGCGCATTGTCGCTGCCACACGTACACGTCGAGGGGACATCGGGTCGCTACCCGGCGGTCACCGAGGTGTGCCACCTCGAAGGCACCTGGATGGACGAGTCCGTCACCGTGACCGTCCTGGAGAGCACCACCGACCTTGCTGGAGCAAGCGCATGAAGATTCTGATCGCCGACGACAGCCGCGTCATGCGGCAGATCGTGACCCGCACCCTGCGGCAGGCGGGCTACGAGGGACATGACCTGGTCGAGGCGTGTGACGGGCAGGAGGCGTTCGACAAGGCCGTCGCGGAGAAGCCGGATCTGGTGCTGTCGGACTGGAACATGCCGCACATGACCGGTGTCGAGGTGCTGCGGATGCTGCGGGCCAACGGCGTGCAGGTGCCGTTCGGCTTCGTGACGTCGGAGGGCACGCCCGAGATGCGGCAGGCGGCGGAGGACGCGGGCGCGCTCTTCCTGGTCACCAAGCCGTTCACGGCGGACACATTCAAGGACGCACTCGACCCAATTTTGGGATGATTTGAGCTATGGAGCATGTTTTGCCCGTTCCGAAGGCCGTCAAAGACCTCTTTGACGACCTTCTCGGCCGGCCGGTCACGGTCAGCCCGGCCGAGCCGATCCGAGCCGCCGACGTCCCCAAGACCCTCGTCGCCCTCTACACCGACGAACGCCAGCAGCTGCTGGCCGTGATCGGGATGGACTTCGCGCTCACGGCCTATGCCGGCGCCGCGATCGGTCTGATCCCACCCGGCGGTGCCGAGGCCTGCTTCGAGGACAACGAGATCTCCAAGATGATCGGCGAGAATGCCATCGAGGTGTGCAACATTCTCGCCGGCCTGCTCAACCGCGAGGGCGCCCCGCGCCTGAAGCTCTACCAGACCTACCTTCCCGGGGAGAGTGCGCCGACCGACGCGGTGAACTGGCTGATGGCGCTGGGCCGCCGGCTCGACCTGAAGGTCGACGTGTCCGGGTACGGCGCCGGGAAGATCTCCATCACGCTCGCCGGCTGACCGTGGCGGCTGCGGCCTTTGTACCGGTTTTCCGGTGGTCGCAGCCGCACCGCCGGCGCCGGCGCGGTTGGGTGGGTGACATCGTGCAAAAAATTGCGAAGGCATGCACTACGCTTGCGGCATGACTCGACGACTCGCTGAGGTGGCGAAGTACGCCGGCGTGAGCGAGGCGACCGTGAGTCGGGTGCTCAACGGCAAGCCCGGCATCTCCGACGCTACCCGCACCGCTGTGCTCACCGCGCTCGACGTCCTGGGCTATGAACGCCCGACGAAACTGCGCGGCGAGCGCGCCCGCCTCGTAGGGCTCGTGCTGCCGGAACTGCAGAACCCGATCTTCCCGGCGTTCGCCGAGGTGGTCGCCGGCGCGCTGTCCAAGCGCGGCTTCACGCCGGTGCTGTGCACCCGGACCGCGGACGGCGTCTCGGAGGCCGACTACGTCGAGATGCTGCTGGACCAGCACGTGTCCGGCATCATCTTCTGCGGCGGCCTCTACCATCAGGCCGCGGCCGAGCACGAGCACTACCACCGCCTGCATGAGCGCGGCCTGCCCGCGGTGCTGGTCAACGCGGCGATCGACGACCTGGGCTTCCCGCGGGTGTCGGTCGACGACGGCCACGCCGTGGACCAGGCGTTCAACCATCTGGTCTCGCTCGGGCACAAGCGCATCGGCCTGATCCTCGGCCCGGCCGACCACGCGCCGTCCAACCGCAAGCTGACCGCCTTCGAGGGGGCCGCGCGGTTCAACGACACGGTCAACCCCGAGGACGTCGAGCGGGTCATCTTCTCGATGGAGGGTGGCCGGGCCGGCGCGACGCGGCTCATCAAGCACGGGGTCACCGGCATCATCTGCGCCAGCGACGTGCAGGCGCTCGGCGCGATCCGTGCGGCGCGCCGGCTGGGCCGCGAGGTGCCCGACGACATCTCCGTGGTCGGCTTCGACGACTCGCTCTTCATGAACTGCACCGACCCGCCGCTGACCACGGTCCGCCAGCCCATCCAGGCGATGGGGCAGGCGGCGGTGACCCTGCTCGTCAGCCAGGTGGCCGGCACACTGGTGCCGACCGAGGAGATGCTCTTCGAGCCGGAGCTCGTCGTGCGCGGCTCCACGGGCGCCCTCAAGGTGGCCCCGCCGAAGGCCACGAAGGCGGCCTCGGCCGCCTAGCCCGGCGGGCCGCGGCCCACAAGTTTCATAGCTGCACCGAGCGCCACGACTCCTGCATGGAGTCGTGGCGCTCTTTCGTTGCGCGCGCAACAGCCGGGCCGTCGCGGATTGCGACGTTCCATGAGCGCGGGGTCGGGGGTGACCTCGGGTCCATGCACGATTTCAACCACTTTCCTGCAAGTCCACGGCGCATGGGAGCGTCTCCATGCAAGGACCTGCCTGTGGATCATTAAAATCTTGCAACGGGCCATGGACTTCTTGTGGCGCGTGAGCCTAATCTCTTGCCTACGTCAGGCCGAAACCCTGACGCGACGACACGGAAACCGATCAGTAACGCGCCTGAAGCACGTGCATACCGGCAGCCGACGCCAGGCCGCGTACCTGTGCGGAGCGGTCCAGGTCGGACGCCCCACCTCTCCATCCGATCCCCGTCCAGGCAGGGCCCGGATGTCTCCACACCCCAACAAGGAGCGACGATGAAGTACTCACGTACCAGGATGGCCGTCGCCATCGCCGGTGCGCTGGCGCTCACCAGCACGCTCGTCGCGTGCGGCAGCGACGAGGACCCGAAAGCCGACGCGAACGCCAAGGTCACGCTCAACGTCGTGGGCCTGCTCCCGGGTTCCAAGCCCGAGGCGCAGCAGGCGCTCGCCGCCGAGGTCACGGACTTCCAGAAGGAAAACCCGAACATCACGGTCGTCACGAAGGACTACGAGTGGAAGGCCACGACGTTCGCGGCCGACCTCGCCGGCGGCACCCTGCCGACCGTGTTCGAGATCCCCTTCACCGACGCGAAGACGCTGATCGGCAACGGGCAGATCGCCGACATGCAGTCGAGCCTGAGCACGCTGTCGTACGCCTCGAACTTCAACAAGAACGTGCTCCAGTACGGCCAGGGCCCGGACGGGCACGTCTACGCGATCCCCGCCAAGAGCGTCTACGCGGTCGGCCTGCACTACAACCGTGACCTGTTCACCAAGGCCGGTCTCGACCCGAGCAAGCCGCCGACGACCTGGGACGAGGTCCGCGCCGCCGCCAAGGCCATCGCGGAGAAGACCGGCCAGGCCGGCTTCGCCCAGATGGCGAAGGACGGCACCGGCGGCTGGCAGCTGACGGTCGACACCTACGCCCGCGGCGGCCGCCTCGAGGACGGCAAGAAGGCGACGCTCACCAACGACGCCACCAAGGCCTCGCTGCAGTTCCTCAAGGACCTGCGCTGGACCGACAACTCGATGGGCGCCAACTTCGACTACGACTGGACCGGCATCAACCAGGCGTTCGCCGCCGGCAAGGTCGGCATGTACACCTCGGGCCAGGACGTCTACACCAGCCTCGTGCAGACGAACAACATCGACCCGAAGACCTACGGCCTCACCATGATCCCGCTGTCCGGCGGTGACTCCGGCGTGCTCGGCGGCGGCACCATGGCCGCCGTGTCCAGCAAGGCCAGCGCCAACGAGAAGGCCGCCGCGATCAAGTGGATCGACTACCACTACCTGCGCAAGTACACCAACGCGGAAGCCGCGAAGAAGGCCGCCGAGATCCAGATCGCGAGCAAGCAGCCGGTCGGCACCCCTGAGCTGCCGATCTTCACGCAGCAGCAGTACCAGCAGTACCAGGAGTGGATCAAGCCGCTGGTCAACGTGCCGCTGGACCAGATGACCACCTTCACCGGCAAGGTCTTCGAGGCCAAGGTCGTCAACGAGCCGCCGCTGGCCACGCAGGACGTCTACAAGTCGCTCGACACGGTCGTCCAGGCCGTCCTGACCGACAAGAACGCCAACATCGACCAGCTCCTCGCCGACGCCAACACGAAGGCGCAGCGCGCCATCGACGCGGCCGGCTGACCCTCACCGCACATCGACAAACCCGCAAAGGTGTGGGCCGTGGGTACGCCGACGGCCCACACCGGGGCTCTGCCCCCGAACCAGGACGAGGAGTGAGGTGTCGTGAGTTCTTCCGGCGCCCTGCGGCACACCGGCGGCGCCGCCGCCACCGGGGGCAACCACACGCCGGGGACGGGCGGCCCCCGGGGCGGGCGGGCCCGCCGCCGCGACGTGGTCACGTGGGTCCAGCGCGGCGGGCTGAGCTCGGTGGTGTTCGCGCTGCCGCTGCTGCTGATCTTCGGGATCTTCTCGTGGTGGCCGATCGTGCGGTCGATCGTCATGAGCTTCCAGAAGACCAACCTGGTCGGCGACCCGACGTGGGTCGGCTGGCGCAACTTCGAGTACGTGCTCACCGACCCCGACCTGCCGAACGCGATCCTGAACACCCTGTACTTCGCGCTGCTCGCCCTGGTGTTCGGCTACCCGATCCCGCTGGTGACGGCGGTGCTCATGAGCTCGGTCCGCAAGCGCAAGGGCCTCTACTCCGTGCTCGCCTACCTCCCCGTCGTGGTGCCGCCGGTCGTGGCGGTCCTGCTGTGGAAGTTCTTCTACGACGGCGCCGCGGACGGCGTGTTCAATACGATCCTCGGCTACGTCGGGCTCGGCCCGTACGCCTGGCTGTCCAGCCCGTCGCTCGCGATGCCGTCGCTGGTGGTCGAGGCGACCTGGGCCGCGGCCGGCGGGACCGTCATCATCTACCTGGCCGCGCTGCTCAGCGTCCCGGACGAGCTGTACGACGCCGCCGAGGTCGACGGCGCCGGCATCTGGCGCAGGGTCTGGCACGTGAGCATGCCGCAGCTGCGCGGGGTCCTGCTCATCACGTTCATCCTGCAGATCATCGGTACCGTCCAGGTGTTCCTGGAGCCCTACCTGTTCACCGGCGGCGGCCCGGCCGGCGCCACCCAGACGATCCTGCTCATGATCTACGACTACGCGTTCGGCCGGTCGCTGGGCGGGAACTACGGTGCCGCCACGGCGCTGTCGGTCATGCTCGCCGTGTTCCTGGCGGTCCTGTCGCTGCTGTACTTCAAGCTCACGTCCGGCTGGAGCAAGTCATGACGGGCCGGCACATCCCGGAAGGGCAGAGGACCACGATGACCGTCACCAATCCCACCGGGCAGCGGCCGGACGCCGGTCCCGCCGCGGACGCGCGGCGGCGGGCGCCCGTGGCCGCGACCCCGGCCGGTCCGGTCCGGGGTGCGCGCACGGTCCGCAAGCGCAAGGCCTCCCAGTTCGAGAACAGCAGCCGCGGCTACATCTCCGCGCAGGACTGGCGCAACCCGCGGGTCAAGGCCACCGTCAAGGCGCTGCACGGCATCCTGCTGGCGCTGCTCCTGGTGGTCGGCGTCGGGCCGATGCTGCTGCTCGCGAAGTACGCGATCACCCCCACCCAGGACATCATCCGCTCGCCGCTGGCGATCTTCCCGCACGGCGTGCGCTGGGAGAACCTCTCCGAGGCGTGGAACGACGTCAAGGTCAGCCGGTACTTCCTGAACACCATCTGGCTCGCGATCGGCTCCTGGTTCGTGCAAATGGTCGTCGCCACCACGGGCGGCTACGTGCTGTCCGTGCTGCGGCCCGCCTGGGGCAAGATCGTCAACGGCCTGGTGATCGCGACCCTGTTCGTGCCGAGCGTCGTGCTCCTCGTGCCGCTGTACCTCACCATCCTCAACCCGCCGCTCATCGGTACGTCGCTGATCAACAACTTCTTCGCGGTCTGGCTGCCGGCCGGTGCGAGCGCGTTCAACGTCGTGCTCATGACCCGGTTCTTCGACGGCCTGCCGCGCGAGGTGTTCGAGGCGGCCAAGGTCGACGGCGCCAGCGCGTTCCGGCTGTTCTGGTCCGTCGTGCTGCCGATGTCCAAGCCCATCCTCGGTGTCGTGTCGGTGTTCGCCACCGTCGCCAGCTGGAAGGACTTCCTCTGGCCGATGCTGGTGCTCAAGGACCCGGCACAACAGCCGCTGTCGGTCCGCCTCCCGGCCATCGCGTCCCAGACCGACCTCGGCGTGTTCCTCGCCGCCCTCGCGATCTCGACGCTCATCCCGGTCGTGTTCTTCATCGCCTTCCAGCGCCTGTTCCTGTCCGGTGCAGGATTGGGAGGAGCCGTGAAGGGCTGAGCGCACGACCCTCCGGCAGCACCAGCGTCACCCACAGCCAACGCCCCCGACAGGCTTGTCGTGTGTAGGCAAACCGAGTGTGAGAAAGCAGGTTCCACGTGGCCGACCAACACCACCAGGCTTGGTGGCGCAGCGCCGCTATCTACCAGATCTATTTGCGCAGCTTCGCCGACGGCAACGGCGACGGCGTCGGCGACCTGGCGGGCCTGCGTTCCAGACTGCCGTACCTGGCGAAGCTCGGCATCGACGCGATCTGGATCGTGCCGTGGTACCCGTCCCCGCTCGCCGACGGCGGCTACGACGTCGCCGACTTCCGCGCCATCGACCCGATCTTCGGCACCCTCGCGGAGGCCGAGAAGCTGATCGAGGAGGCGCACGCCGCCGGCATCCGGGTCATCTGCGACATCGTGCCCAACCACTGCTCCTACCAGCACGCCTGGTTCCAGAAGGCGCTCGCCTCGGCGCCCGGCTCACCCGAGCGCGACCTCTTCTGGTTCCGCAAGGGCCGCGGCCCCGACGGCGAGCAGCCGCCGACCGACCTGCAGTCCATCTTCGGCGGCTCCGCCTGGACCCGGGTCCCCGACGGCGAGTGGTACCTGCACCTGTTCGCCTCCGAACAACCCGACTTCAACTGGGACCACCCGGCCGTGCGCGACGAGTTCGAGGACATCGTGCGCTTCTGGCTCGACCGGGGCATCGACGGCATCCGCATCGACTCCGCCGCCGTCCTCATCAAGGACCCGCTCGTCAGCGACGTCTACGAGGACAACGAGGGCATCCACGAGATCTACCAGAGCTGGCGGCGCATCTCCGACACGTACACCCCGCCGCGCGCCCTCATCGGCGAGCTGTGGCTGCCCGACCACGAGGCGTTCGCCCGCTACCTGGAGCCCAACGAGCTGCACACGGCCTTCAACTTCGCGTTCCTCAACGCGCCGTGGGAGGCCGCCAAGCTCCGGTACGAGATCGACATGACCCTCGAGGTCCACGCGCCGGTCGCCGCCCCGGCCACCTGGGTCCTGAGCAACCACGACGTCACCCGCGAGGTGACCCGCTTCGGTCGCGAGGTGACCAACTTCGCGTTCGCCGAGAAGCGCCGCGACGTCCCCTCCGACCTCCAGCTCGGCGCCCGCCGCGCCCGCGCCGCCGCGCTGCTCATCATGTCCCTGCCCGGCGCGGTGTACCTGTACCAGGGCGAGGAGCTGGGTCTCGAGGAGGTCGAGGACCTCGACGACGCCCTCCGCGAGGACCCGATGTTCCACCGCTCCGGCGGCGTCAACCCCGGCCGCGACGGCTGCCGCGTGCCGCTGCCCTGGTCCGGCACCGAGGCCCCGTTCGGCTTCAGCCCCGCGGACGCGGCCGGCGCCCCCTGGCTGCCGCAGCCGACCGCCTGGGCCGGCAAGACCGTCGAGGCGCAGGAGGGCGACCCGGGCTCCTTCCTCGAGCTGTACCGCCGGGCCCTGCGCATCCGCCGCGCCGAACCCTCGCTCGGCGACGGCCCGATGCGCTGGCTCGACTCGGCCCCGGAGGTCCTGGCCTTCGCCCGCGACGACACCTTCGCCAACGTCACCAACCTCGGCTCGGATCCGGCAGTCCTGCCGCCGCACCGCGAGGTGCTCATCAGCAGTGTGCCGCTCAACGCCGACGGCACCCTCCCGTCGGACGCCTCGGCCTGGCTGCGGCTGTCCTGATCCACCGCGGACGCCGCGGCCCCGGCCACGGTTCGTCCTGATCCACCGCGGACGCCGCGGCCCCGGCCGCTGTCGTCCTGTCCCACCGCAGACGGCGCCCGGAACCTGGCGCTGGGTCCGGCCGCCACCGGGCCCAGCGCCAGCCGGCCCGCCGCGCACAGTCGCCGGGCGGTCGCACAAGTTGGCGGGTGCGACCGCCCGGTCTCCACGTCCGGGCCATTCCAGGCGCCGCGCTTCCCTCCCGCGTCACGCTTTCTCCCGCGTCGTGGTCGAGCCTCGCGGGCCGGGACGACGCCCGCGACGCGCGAGGTCAGGGCCGTGCGCCAGGTGGCGGTGCGCACCTGGCGGTGCGCCGTGCAGGCAGCGGCGGTGGCCGATGTGAACGGTCGATTTCCCATACTTAACTGTTAAGGGCGGCCGGGGGTCGAGCGTTAACTGTTAAGCCGCGGGGAGATCTTCCGGTGGTTCGTGCGCCGCCATAACGTCATTGCCAAGGAAAACGACTTCCTTGTGGAGGCGGCACATGCGTTCCACCCTTACCGTCGCGGCGACATCCCAGCCGTTCAGATGGTGACGCCGGTTATGTCCGGGAACAGAGGCGGGGCGCTGGACACACCGGCGCCCCGTTGTTCCCAACTGCCCAAGACCATCTGAGCAGCAGGAACTCAGTCCCAGTCCCATCGGAACCCATAACGACCCGGGCCGTAGTCCAGCGCGATCGCGTGGACTGAATTGCCCACGTCGACCTCGTAAGGGGTCACCTGTTCGGTCTGGCCGTCCATCTGCTGGAACTGATTGACGGCCCGCGGTAGCGCGGCCGGGTCGAAACACACCTCGAGCACGTATTCACGCACCGGAAGCCTGAACTTGCGCTCATAGTTGGTCGCTGTCGGAAACGGCGGATAATTGTGCAGCGCATGTTCGGTGATGACCGTCTCGCCCTTGGCGAGCGGGCGGTCGAAGAGCAGCTCCGCGAGGAGAAACGCGCTTTCCACGTGCTCGACCACGCGGCCCAGGCGGCAGTTGCGGACCGCGGTGATCAGCGGGAGCGGGTGCTCCAGCTCGTCGAGGCGCACGATCACCACATACCGGTCGGGACCGTCGGCCTCGGCCCGTAACACCTGCCGGACGAGGAACGAGACCTCCTCGCGCTCCGGCCCGACGTTGACCCGGTCGTGCTGGCTGAGCCGGGTCAGCCGCTCGTCCCAGCGGGTGTCGACGCCCTGCGCCAGGTCGGTGATGAGGTCCTGCTCGGACCAGAACGCCCCCAGGCTCGGCGCCTCCTGGCTCTTGTGCAGGTGCCGGCCGCGCGGGCGCGGCGGGCCCACCAGGGCGGCCAGGGACCCCGGCTCGACCTCCAGGATCTTCTCGAGCTCGGCGAGCGCCGCCAGGGACTCACGCCGCTCCGGGCGGCTCCGCCCGGTCTGCCAGTAACTCAACGTGGCGAGACTCACCGAGAAACCCCCGGCGCGAAGCCGCTCCTGGATGCGTTCCAGTCCCAGGCCCCGTGCCTGGATGGCGTCACGTAGCGCGCCGGCGAAGTCGACCATCAGCCCCCCGGGAGCCATCCTCGCGGTCGGGACGGGGCGCACGCAAGCACGCGTTTGCGTCATTGCCGATTCGGTAACCCCGGAGCACATGGGCGAGCGCTGGTACACCGAGAGTGTCATCTATTGCCTGGACGTCGAGACGTTCCAGGACTCCAACGGCGATGGCATCGGCGACTTTCAAGGTCTCATCAGTCGTCTCGACTATCTGACCAGGCTCGGGATCAACTGCCTGTGGCTGCATCCGATCCATCCGACGCCTGGCCGGGACGACGGGTACGACGCCACGGACTTCTACAACGTCGACCCGAGACTGGGCACCCTGGGCGACTTCGCCGAGTTGCTGCACGAGGCGGCGAACCGGGGCATCAAGGTCATCATCGATCTCGTGGTGAATCACACCTCGGACGAGCACCCGTGGTTCCAGTCGGCGGTCGCGTCGAAGGACTCGCCGTACCGCGACTGGTACGTGTGGTCCGACAAGGAGCCCGCCGACCGCTTCCAGGGCATGGTGTTCCCGGGCGAGCAGGCCGAGACGTGGACCTACCACCGCCGCGCCCGGGCCTGGTACTACCACCGCTTCTACGACTTCCAGCCGGACCTGAACTTCGCCAACCCGCTCGTGCGGGCCGAGATCAAGAAGATCCTCGCGTTCTGGATCCAGCTCGGCGTCGCCGGGTTCCGCATGGACGCGGTGCCGTTCATCATCGAGCTCACCGAGCCGGGGCGCACCGACAGTCCGATGGACTTCGACTACCTCTCCGAGCTGCGCCAGCACATCCAGTGGCGGCGCGGCGACGCGGTCCTGCTCGCCGAGGCCAACGTGGAGCCGGAGAAGCTGCCGGAGTACTTCGGCGACGCGGGCGGGTCGGGCAACCGCATCCACATGCTGTTCGACTTCATGCTCAACGGCCGGCTGGTGCTGGCTCTCGCCCGGCAGAACCCGGAGCCGGTCATCGACTGGCTGAAGACCACCCCGAAGCTGCCGCCGGGCGGGCAGTGGGCGACGTTCCTGCGCAACCACGACGAGATCGACCTGTCGCGGCTCACCGCCGAGCAGCGCGAGGACGTGTTCGAGCAGTTCGGCCCCGACGAGGACATGCGCCTGTACGACCGCGGCATCCGCCGCCGCCTCGGCCCGATGCTCGGCGGTGACCGGCGCCGGCTGGAGATGGCCTACTCGCTGCAGTTCACGCTGCGGGGCACCCCGGTGCTGCGCTACGGCGAGGAGATCGGCATGGGGGAGGACCTGAGCCAGGTCGGCCGGTACGCCATCCGCACGCCGATGCAGTGGTCGTTCGCGAAGAACGGCGGGTTCAGCGACGCCGAGCCGATCCGCCCGGTCATCAGCAAGGGCGACTACGCGTACGACGCCGTCAACGTCACCGCGCAGCGGCACGACCCGGGGTCGTTGCTCGCCTGGTTCGAGCGGATGATCCGGACGCTGCGGGAGAGCCCGGAGGTCGGCAGCGGCACGTGCGCCTGCGTCGACAAGCCGCTCCCGGCGGGGGTCCTCGCCCACCGCGCCGACGGGCCGACCGGCTCGATGCTGTTCCTGCACAACCTGGGCACCGAGGACGCCGTCGTCGACCTCGGCGACCTGGCCAAGGACACGCACCTGCCCAACGACGTCTTCGCCGACCAGGAGTACGAGCCGGTCGGCGACTTCACCGAGCTGCGGCTGGCCGGCTACGGGTACCGCTGGATCCGCCTGCGCCGCAGCAGCGTGTGACGGCTCACAGCGCCGGCGGCAGCCCGAGCCGGGTGAAGTGGGCCTCACCGATGAAGGACGTGATGGCGCTGATCCGGTCGCCGCGCAGCGCCAGCACGTTGACCGACCAGGCGCGGTGCGAGCCCGTGCCGCGGTCGCGCAGGTAGCAGGCGACCGCGGGCTGGGCGTTCGCGGTCGCCGGCAGGTGCCGCCAGGAGCCGCAGCGCTTGAGCGGCACCTCGGCGGCGAACTCGATCGCGGTGGCCCCGCGGTACCAGTGCGGCAGCGGCGGCATCGACCAGGTCACGTCCTCGGTGAGCAGGGCGACGAGGCCGGCCGTGTCGCCGCGCTCCATCGCGGTGGCGTAGCGGGTGACGAGCTGCCGCACCCGCGCGTCGCCGACGTCGCGCAGAGTCCGCTGCTGGGCCGGCGCCGGCACGCGCTCGGCGACCAGCCGGCGGGCCCGGGCGAGGGCCGAGTTCACCGACGTCGGCGTGGTGCGCATCATCGCGGCGATCTCCGCGGCGGAGAAGCCCAGCACGTCGAAGAGCAGCAGCGCCGCCCGCTGGTTGCCGGGCAGGTGCTGCAGCGCCGCGACGAACGCCAGCTCGACGGTCTCGCGCCGCTCGTACACGGCGTCCGGGTACGGCTCGAGCCACGCCACCTCGGTCGACGGCGTGTCGGCGAGCACGACGCGTTCGCTGGCCGGCCCCAGGTCCATCGGCAGCGCCCGCCGCCCCCGGGCCGCGGCCAGGTCCAGGCAGGTGCGGGTGGCGACGGTGTACAGCCACGCCCGCAGCGAACCCTCCTCCTTGAGCGTGTGCATCCCGCGCCACGCCCGCAGCAGCGCGTCCTGCAGCGCGTCGTCGGCGTCGTGGACCGAGCCGAGCATCCGGTAGCAGTGCGCGTGCAGCTGCGCCCGCAGCGGCTCGACCAGCTTCGTGAACTCCTCGCCGGGATCGCGACGATTCCGCGCCCCGGCGCCGGTCTCATCTTCGACCGACGATTCGACCGGCATGTCCACCGCCTTGATCTGGAGGGTTCATGAACCACACGTTGCGGGTGCCCGACGCCACCCTGTACTACGAGGTGCGCGGCCGGGGGCCGCTGCTGGTGCTCGCCGGCGCCCCGATGGGCACCAGGTTCCTCGCGCCGCTCGCCGAGCTGCTCGCCGCCGACCATACCGTCCTCACCACCGACCCGCGGGGTGTCGGCGCCAGCGTCCCGGACGACCCGTCCGCGGACTCGACCCCGCAGCTGCGCGCGGCGGACCTCGCCCAGCTGATCGCCCACCTGGGCATCGGTCCCGCCGCCGTCTTCGGTACCAGCGGCGGCGCCGTCACCGGGCTGGCGCTGGCCCAGGCGCATCCGGATGCGGTGCACACGCTCGTCGCGCACGAGCCGCCGTTGACGGAGCTGCTGCCGGACGCCGCCGGCCAGCGCGCGGCGGTCGAGGACATCATCGCCACGTACGCCGCCGGGGACGTGCCCGGCGCCTGGATGAAGTTCCTGGTCAACGCCAACATCCCGGTGGATCCGTCGGCGGCGCCGCCCCCGCCGGACGCCCAGCAGGCCGCCGACGAGCGGTTCTGGTTCCTGCACGAGATGCGCGGCACCACCCTGTGGGCGCCGGACCTCGACGCGCTGCGCACCGGCGGGGTGCGGATCGTGGTCGGCGTGGGGGAGGACTCCACCGGGCAGATCTGCGACCGCACCTCGGCCGCGCTGGCCGCGGGGCTGGGCACGGACCGGGCCGTCTTCCCGGGCGGGCACATCGCGTTCGTCGACGACCCGGCCACCTTCGCGCCGCGCCTGCGCCAGGTCCTGACCGCGAACATGACGGCGGCCTGACCGGCGGGCCTGGCCGGCCGTCAGGTCCGCCGGCCTGGTGGCGGCGGTCAGCGGGTGGGGATCTCGGCCGGGGTGACCGGGCGGCCGAAGTGCCAGCCCTGGCCGAGGTCACAGCCGAGGGCGGCGAGCCGGGCGGCCTGGTCGGCTGTCTCGATGCCCTCGGCGGTGACGGTCATCTGCAGCGTGTGCGCGAGCCGGATCACCGTCTCCACGATCTGCTCGTCGACGTGGTCGCTGGCCAGGGAGCGGATGCCGGCCATGAAGGCGCCGGCCAGCTTCAGCCCGTGCACCGGCAGGTGGCGCAGGTAGGCGAGGTTGGAGTAGCCGATGCCGAAGTCGTCGATGACGATGCGCACGCCGAGGTCGGCGATGGTGCGCAGGGTCTGCACCGGCCGGCCGGTCGACTGCATGAGCACCGTCTCGGTCAGCTCCAGCTGCAGGTTGGTCGGGTCGAGGCCGGTGTCGGCCAGGGCGTGCCGCACGTCGTCGAGCAGACGCGGGTCGGTGCACTGGCGGGGCGAGACGTTGACGCTGATGAGCAGCGGGGTGTCGGGGTGGGCGCGCTGCCAGTCGGCGGCGACCCGGCACGACTCGCGCAGCACCCAGCGGCCCAGCGGGTGGATCATGCCGGACTGCTCGGCGACGGGGATGAACGTGTTGGGTGACACGGTGCCGAGGTCCGGGTGCCGCCACCGCAGCAGCGCCTCCGCGCCGCGCAGGCGGTTGTCGGCGAGGACGACCAGCGGCTGGTACACCAGCTCGAACTCGCCGCGGTCCAGGGCGCCGGCCAGCCGGCCGGTCAGCCCGTAGCGCAGGACCTGCTGCGCGTTGCGCTTGACGTCGAACAGCGCGTAGCGCGCCCGCCCCTCCTCCTTGGCCAGGTAGAGGGTGGCGTCGGCGGCGCGCAGCAGCTCCTCGGGCTCGGCGCCCAGGCAGGGCTGCTCGACGATGCCGATGCTCGCCGACACCGCCAGCTCGTGCCCGTCGAGACGCACCGGCTTGCTGAGCTCGGCCAGCATCGCCTCGGCCAGCTCGGTCAGCTGGCCGGGGCCGCTGCTGTCGCGCACGACCACGACGAACTCGTCGCCGCCGACCCGGGCGACCAGGTGCCCGGCGCCGTTGACGCAGGCCCGCAGCCGGTCGGCGAGGGCGACCAGCAGCCGGTCGCCGGAGCCGTGCCCGAGGGTGTCGTTGATGGTCTTGAACTCGTCGAGGTCCAGGAAGCAGACCCCGATCCGCTCGCCCTCGCCGGCCGCGCTCAGCGTGTCGGTGAGGTGCCGGTAGAGCAGCACCCGGTTGGGCAGGCCGGTCAGCGGGTCGTGGTGCGCCTGGTGGTGCAGCTCCAGTTGCAGGCTGTGCTCGGCGTCGGTGAGCGCCCGGGCCCAGGCGCGGCGGATCCGCTCCTGGTCGTCGAGGACGCGCTGCCGGCCGGTGCGGGTGAAGCCGGCCGCGACCGCGCCGAGGATCGCGCCGATGCGGTCGTCGTCGGGCTTGCCGTCGGCGGCGGCGGGCAACCCCGCGAGCACCGCGATCGTGCGCTGCAGCGCCTCCGGGCTGGACAGGCCCACCTCGATGAGCGCGCCCCCGACGGCGGCGGCGGGCTCGGGGTCGAAGGGCTCGGCGCGCAGCACCTCGGCCAGGCGCACGACGAAGTCGTCGAACCGGGCGCGCAGCGCCTCGGCGCCGATGTCGAGGTAGCTGGTCTGGCGGACGGCGGCGACCCACCGGTGCGCGAGGTCGGACAGCGCAGGCTCGATGAGCACATCGTCCTGGCCGTCGGCGCCGGTCAACCGCATCACCCCTGGCGCGAAGATTACCGTGCCGCGAAGCGTTGAAGAATCGACGCTCAGTGGCGATCTGCGGCCGTTTCGGTGAGGCCGGCGACGAAGCGCGTCAGGAGCTGCGCGAACCGGTCCAGGTCGGCGGGGGGCCAGCCGGCGGTCGCGGCGGCGAACCTGGCCCGCCGGGCCGCGTGCACCCGCTCCGACAGCGCCAGGCCCGCCGCGGTGCGCACCAGCAGTGAGCGCCGGCCGTCGGCCTGGTCGGCCTCGCGCCGCAGCCAGCCGGCCTCGACGGCGGCGGCGACGAGCTTGCTCGCCCGGGGCTGCGCCACGTCCAGGGCCGCGGCGACCGCCATCACCGTGGCCCGGTCGCCGAGCCCTTCGACGGCGTCGACGACGTCGAACACGGCCGGGTCGACCCCGCCGGTCGGACCGCTGCGGGCCAGCGCGCGACGGGTCTGGCTGCGCCGGATGGCGACCATCGCGGTCTCGACCGCGGACAACGCGTCATGCATAATCTTTGTTATCTACATTCTTTTCGCATGTACTGGAGGCTCCATGAAACCAGAGGAGCGGCCGATCGGCTACTGGCTGCGCGAGGTCGACCGGCGGATCGAGGACGCGTTCCGGCGCACCCTCGACGGGCGGCAGCTACGCCGCCGGCACTGGCAGGTGCTCAACGGGCTCGGTCCGGGCGACCCGTTCTGGGGACCGGGGGAGCGGCCCTACGCGGAGGTCGTCGCCGACCTGACCGCCCGTGGCTGGGTCACGCCGGACGGCGCGCTCACCGCCGACGGCGAGACGGCCCGGGCGGCGATCGCGGCCGACGTCGCCGAGGTCCGGCGCCGCGCCGCCGCGGGCGTGCCGGACGAGGACTACCTGACCACGGTGCGCACCCTGGCCCGCATGGCGGGCAACCTCAGCGACGGCGGGCCCGCGGCCGGCACGCCCAGCGGCGGCTGACCGTGTGCCGGGCGGCAGCGACCGCTCGCCGGCTCAGCGGCGGCTGACCGTGTGCCGGGCGATGGCGGCGACCGTGCGCGGGGTCAGGGTGCCGTCGCCGAGGCCCAGTTCGACGAGGTCGTCGAAGACCGCCTGCCGGTGGTCGGCGGCCCGCACGGCGGCGTTGACGATCCACTGCCGGCCGCCGAGCAGCGCCGCCGCCCGCGAGTGGCGCAGGTGCCGCCCGAGCCGCGCCCGCAGCGCCGCGGTGTACCGGCGCCCCGGCGCGTCCCCGGGCGCCGCCGCGGCCGCCCCCGCCAGCGCGCCGGACAGCACCGCGTAGAAGATGCCCTCCCCGGTGAACGGGTTGATCAGGGACAGGGCGTCACCGGCGAGCAGCAGCCGCCCCCGGGCCGGCGCCGGCCGCCGGGTCGACAGCGGCAGGTGGTGGGCGCGCAGGCCGGTCGCCGCGGCGACGTCCACGTCGGGCAGCAGCGCCGCGAGCCGGTCCAGCAGGTGCGCGCGGGAGACGGGCCGGCCGCGCAGGATCTCGCCGTAGCCGACGTTGGCGGTGCCGTCGCCGATGGGGAAGGCCCACGCGTACGCCGGCCACTCCCGCGCCGCGGTGACGATGCGCTGCTCCGCCGGGCCGTCGAACGGCGCATAGCCGCGGATGGCGAGCGCCAGGTGGCCGGGGCCGTTCGGCGGCTGGCCGAGCGCCCGGCGCACCACCGAGTACGCGCCGTCGGCGCCGATGACCGCGCCCGCGGACACCGCCCCGTCCAGCACGACCCGGGCGCCGCGCTCCTCGACCCGGCGCACCGTGTGCCGGCGCAGCACCGCCCCGGCGGCCACCGCCGCGGCCGCGATCCGCCCGTCCAGCCGTTTGCGCGGCACCGTGTACGCGGGCCGGGCGTGCGCCCGGGCGACCGCCCCGCCGGCCGGCCCGACGAGCCGCAGCGACGGCACCGGCACGGAGCCCTCCTCCACGCCGGTCACCCCGAGCCCGGCGAGCACGTCGAGGGCGTGCGGGGCGACGCCGTCACCGCACGGCTTGTCGCGCGGGAAGTCGGCCTTGTCCAGCAGCAGCACGCTCGCGCCGGCGCGCCGCGCGGCGAGCGCCGCCGCCGCACCCGCGGGCCCGGCACCGACCACCACGACGTCGAACTCGTCCATGCCCAGCACTCTGCCAGCACACCGCCGTCGGCGGGCACTCAACGATGCTCAGGGACGGTGTGCACGCCCGCGGCGGAGCCCTTCGACTTGAGCATCATGATGAAGGCCAGGACGCGGGCGACCGCGCCGAAGAACTCAGCGGGGATCTCGTCGCCGACGTCGCAGGCGCCGTACAGTGCCCGGGCCAGGGGCACGTCCTCGACCATGGGGACGCGGTGCTCGCCGGCCACCTCGCGGATCTTGAGGGCGATCACGCCCATGCCCTTCGCGACCACCCGCGGGGCGCCCTTCGTCGGGTCGTACCGCAGCGCCACCGACACGTGCGTCGGGTTGACCACGACGACGTCGGCGCGGGGCACGTCGGCCATCATCCGGCTGCGCGCCATCTCGTGCTGGCGCTGCCGGATCTGGCCCTTGACGTGGGGGTCGCCCTCGGACTTCTTGTGCTCCTCCTTGACCTCCTCCTTCGACATCCGCAGCTGCTTGTTGACCCGTCGCTTGGCCACGAAGTAGTCGGCGAAGGCGAGCGCGAGCCCGGTTGCCGCGGCGACCCGGATCACCTTCAGCACCGTGTCGGCGACCAGGGCGATGATGGTCTGCAGCGGCATCGCCGTCGCGCCGAGCAGCGTCGGGATGAGCGTCTGCATCGTGTTGTAGACCACGAGGCCCAGGATCACGACCTTGACCAGCGACTTGACGCTCTCCCACGCGGCCTGCCCGCCGAAGGTCCGCTTCAGGCCCTTGAACGGGTTGAGCTTCTTGAAGTCCGGCTTCAGCAGCTTCGTCGCCGGGCGCAGGCCGCCCTGCGCGGCGGTGGCGAGGATCGCGAACACGAACAGGCCCACCGTGATCGGCGCGGACAGGATCGCGATGTCCTTGACGCCGGCCTTGAGCAGCTCCAGTGCCTTCGCCGGCTCGGGGTCGACGAACGCCTGCGTGCTGCGCATGAACAGCGACTGGCTGCGCGACATGACGTTGCGGGCCGTCATCGGCAGCAGCACGCTGGCCAGCAGCACCCCGCCCCACGCGCCCAGATCCGGCGTGCGGGCCCGGGTGCCCTCACGCCGTGCCTGCCGTTTCTTCTGCTCGGTAGGCTGCTCGGTCTTCTCGCCAGCCATCTACCGGCCGAGCGCCCCCTCGATCGTCCGCATCGACCAGCCGACCGCCGCCAGGTACGCCTTCGCCAGCTCCACCGAGGACACCGGGGAGGTGGCCAGCGCCTGCTCGTCGGCGACCTCGTACGCGCGCACGATCGACAGCACCTGACCGAGCCGGCCGTGCCCGTCGACCAGCGCGTCGGCCACCTCGACGGTCAGCGGCAGGCGGTTGACCAGCTCGGCGACCGGCTCCGAGATGAGCTCGGCGACCCCGGCGAGCAGCCCGACGGTGAACGCCGCGTCGCCCTGCAGCCCGAGCCGCTCCGCGACGGTCTGGCACAGCCGGGCCCGGGCCATCGTCGTGGACAGCTGGTCCTCGGTCGCGGACTCGGCCACGTCGCTGACGAGCATCAGCGCCGCCCACTGCCGGATCTTCGCCGAGCCGAGCAGCACGACGGCGTCGCGGACCGACGCCACCTTGCGCGGCAGGCCCGACGCGGCGGAGTTGGTGGCCCGCAGCACCCGGTAGGACAGCGCCGGGTCGCTCTGCACGATCGAGGACACCTTCGCGATGTCGGCGTCCTCCGCGGTGACCGCGCCGAGCAGCTCCAGCCGGCGCAGCCGGGACGGGGACAGCGCCACCGCCGTCAGCACCTGGGGCCGGCCGACCGCATACCCCTGCAGCAGGTCGAAGCCCACCTGCTTGGCGAGCAGGATGTGCTCCTCGGTCTCGACCCGCTCCGCGACGAGCTTGATGCCGGGGTACCGCCGGCACCGCTCCACCACCTCCATGAGCTCGTCCGGCTCGCGGATGAGCAGGTCCAGCTTCACGTACGCGGCGAGCCCGAGCAGCCGCTCGTGGCCGAGGCCGAACACGAAGTCGTCGAGGGCGATCTCGTACCCCTGCTGCACCAGCCGCGCGGTGCCGGCGAGCACCGCGTCGTCGATCTCGACGGTCTCCAGGATCTCCAGGATCGCGTGGTCCGGGTCGAACGGCAGCGGCAGGTCACCGACGAGGAAGTCGCGGGTCAGGTTGATGAAGCACTTGCGCCCGCCGACGAGCTGCTCCAGCCCGAACTCGGTGAAGGCGTTGACGATGACCTGGCTGGTGGCGTACGCGCTGCGGCGGGACGCCTCGACCTCGTCCGCGGCGCCGCGGAACAGCAGCTCGTAACCGACGACATGGCCGGCCCAGTCGTAGAGCGGCTGGCGGCCGATGTGCACGAGCTGTGTCGCGTCCGGGTGGGAGGTGGTGGCGGGCTGCACGCCCCAACCATCGGCACCCGGCGCTGCAACCAAAGGAAAACCCTCAGAACCACCCGTTCGGCACCGATCAGGGGAACGCGTCACATCAGAAAGACGAGGAGAGCGTGCCCAAACGCCTGTCGCAGTTCATCGTGCCCATCGGCATCGTGTTGATCATCCTCATGATGGTCGTGCCGTTGCCGGCGTTCCTGCTGGACACGCTGATCGCTTCGAACATCACCCTCGCGCTCGTGATCGTGCTGGTCAGCATGTACGTGAAGCGGCCGCTCGAGTTCTCCTCGTTCCCGTCGCTGCTGCTCATCGCGACCCTGTTCCGCCTGGCGCTGAACATCAGCGCGACCCGGCTCGTGCTCACCGACGGCTTCGCCGGCGCCGTCATCGACGCGTTCGGCCACTTCGTCGTCGGCGGCTCCCTCATCGTCGGCCTCGTCATCTTCCTGATCCTGTTCATCGTCCAGTTCATGGTCGTCACCAAGGGCGCCGAACGGGTCGCCGAGGTCGGCGCGCGCTTCACGCTCGACGCCATGCCCGGCAAGCAGATGGCGATCGACGCGGACCTCAACGCCGGCCTCATCGACGAGGCGACGGCCCGCAAGCGGCGCACCGAGATCACCTCCGAGGCGAGCTTCTACGGCGCCATGGACGGCGCGTCGAAGTTCGTCAAGGGCGACGCGATCGCCGCCATCATCATCACGCTGGTCAACCTCATCGGCGGCTTCGCGATCGGCATGCTGCAGCGCGGCATGTCGCCCGGCGACGCGATCGCGACCTACTCGCTGCTGTCCGTCGGCGACGGTCTCGTCTCGCAGATCCCGGCGCTGCTGCTGTCGGTGGCGACGGGCCTCATCGTCACCCGCTCCGCCAACGACGGCGACATGGGCACCACGGTCAGCAAGCAGCTCAGCCAGAACCGCCGGGCGCTGCAGATCGGCGGCGGCGCGGCGCTCGCCCTGTGCCTGATTCCCGGGCTGCCGAAGCTGCCCTTCCTGCTCGTGGGCGCCGCGGTGCTGGTGATCTCGCAGCGCCTGCCGAAGCCGGTCACGGAGGCCGAGGAGCAGGCCGCGGCCGCCGCCGAGGCCGAGCCGCCGCCCCCGGACCCGACGGAGGCGCTGCTCGGCGAGATGCGCGTCGACCCGCTGGAGCTGGCCCTGGCCCCCGACCTCGTCGACCTCGTCGACGCCAGCGGCGGCGACCTGCTCGAACGCGTCCGGGCGCTGCGCCGCAAGGTCGCCCTCGAGCTGGGCATCGTCATGCCGCCCGTGCGGACCCGCGACGACCTGGAGCTGCCGCTGTCCACGTACGCGGTGCGCATCAGCGGCGTCGAGGTCGGCCGCGGGCAGGCCCCGCCCGGCACCGTCCTGGCCATCGGCGACGGCCTGGACTTCCTGCCCGGCCGCGCCGGCGTCGAGCCCGTCTTCGGCCTCGCCGGCAAGTGGGTCCCCGCGGAGCTGCGCCACCAGGCCGACCTCACCGGCGCCACGGTCGTGGACCGGGCGTCGGTCATCATCACGCACCTGGCCGAGATCGTCCGCGTGCACGCCAGCCGCCTGCTGGGCCGCGAGGACGTCCGCGCGCTCACCGAGATCGTGAAGCGCACCCACCCCGTCGTCGTGGAGGAGCTGACGCCGTCCTCGCTCAGCCTCGGTCAGATCCAGCGGGTGCTGCAGACGATGCTCGACGAGGGGGTGCCGATCCGCGACCTGGTGCGCATCTTCGAGGCCCTGTCGCTGCAGGCGAAACAGTCCGCCGACCCCGACTCGCTCGTCGAGGCGGCCCGCGCGTCGCTCGGGCCGGCGATCGCCGCCCGGTACGCGCACGACGGCACCCTCACCGCGATCACGCTCGACCCGAGACTGGAGCAGCAACTGCTGGAATCCCTGCGCCCCACCGACAGCGGGCTGCAACTGCTGATCGACACCGCCCGTGCCGAGTCGATGCTCGCCGACCTCACCAGAATCGCCGAGCTCGGCGAGGAACGCGGCACCGGTCCCGTCCTCGTCTGCTCACCGCAACTGCGCAACGCACTGCGGAAACTGGTGCAGATGGCGTTGCCGCGTTTGCCGGTTCTGTCCTACTCGGAGATCGCCGGGAGTACGCTGCGGATTGAGACTATTGGGGTGGTGAATGGTGCCTACCCGGTTGCTGCTTGAGGGTCGTGACCTCGAAGAACTGCTCGCGCAGGTGCGCGCGGAGCACGGGCCGGACGCGGTCATCGTCTCCGCCGAGAAAGTGCGCACCGGTGGAGTCGGTGGCCTTTTCGGCACCCAGAAATATGAGCTGACGGTGGAGGTCCCGGATTCCGCTGCCACAACTCAATCATCCGGCCCTGACCCCCGCAACGACGACACGCCGAAACGTTCGCTGAGTATTCAGGATCTGGCCGCGCTGGCCGATGCGGCCGAGGCGCAGGGCCGGAATCCGACGTTCGCCGACGTGCTCGCCGGCGCGCGGGAAGGCGCGTGGGAAAGCGCTGCGGAACATGTGCGGGAAGGTGCACCGCCGAATGCCGGAGGTGGGGTGCGTCCGCCGGGTGCCGGGGGTGCGCGTCCGCCGGGTCCGCCGGGTGCCGGGGGTCCGCCAAGTGCCGGAGGTGTGCGTCCGCCGGGTGCCGGGGGTCCTCCGCGGCCGCCGACCGCGGCCGACGCGCTGAACCGGCTCCTCGCCGACGCGCCGCCCGCCGAGGCGCCCAGCGGTGCGCCCTCGGTGCGCCCGTTCCGCCCGGCGGCCAACCAGCCGATCGCGAAGCTCGGTGTCCGGCAGGTCAACGCCGACCCGCGGTTCGAGCAGCGCCCCGAGACGCCGCGGCCGCAGCGGTTCCAGCCACCGCCGGTGGACCCGCGTGCGGCGCCGGGCGGCGGTGACCCACGGCGGCGCGTGCCACCACCGCCGGACCCGCCCAGACCACAGCTGTCCGACCCTGAAACCGATTTCTGGCAGGAGTCCCCAATGCCTGTTGAAGCCACCGCCACCGTGGAGAAGCCGCGGACACCGGACGCGAGCGAACGGTTGGCCGGCGCGTACAACCCGCACACCGCCGCACAGGCGGCGGAGCGGGCCGCCGCCGAGCGCCCGGCCGCCGCGGCCGCCACCGAGCGCGCCGCCGCCGACCGGGCCGCCACTACCGCCGCGGCCGCCGGCGCCGCGCCTGCCGCTGGTGCTCAGGCCGCGCCGGCCGCGCCGGCTTCACCGGCTTCGCCGGCTTCGTCGGCTTCGCCGGCTTCACCGGCTTCGGTGGCGGAGCGCGCGGGCGCGGCGCCGGCGGTGACGGAGAAGCCGGAGCGGCAGGCGGCGCTGGGCCGCCGGCTGCAGTCGCTGGGCGTGCCGTCCGACATCGCGTTCCGGGCGACGGCCGCGGACACGTACACCGCCGTCGTCGACGCGTTCTCGGCGCTGCCGCTCGCCGAGCCGGCCCCCGACGGCCCGGGCGAGACGCTCATCGTGGTCGGCGAGTCGACCCACGCCGTCGACGTCGCCCGCTGGGTCGCGGAGTCGCAGCGCCTCGACACCAGTCACATCCTGTTCGCCGGGCGCAACGCCGCCGCCGCGGGCATCGACCCGAAGCGCCGCATCACCGGCGCCCACGACGCCCGCCTGTGGGCCAAGAAGCTGCGCAAGTCCGACTCGCCGAGCGTGGTGGCCGTCGAGGCCGCCCTGGACGAGTCCGCCTGGGCCGCCGCGATCGTCGAGGCGGTCCGCCCGGTCGCGGTCTGGGTCGTCGTCGACGCCAGCCGCAAGACCTCCGACGTCGCGCACCACCTGCAGGGCCTGCGCCGGGTCGACGCGATCTGCCTGCGCGGCACCCTGTCCAGCGGCGACCCGGCCAGCCCGCTGTCGCTGCGGCTGCCGGTGGCGCTGCTCGACGGCCGCCCCTCGACCCCGTTCCAGTGGGCGGCGATGCTCTGCGAGCGCCTGAGCCTGGTGGGCTGACGTGCTCGGCATGGCGCGGTTCTCCACGCTGTTCCTGGCGTTGGTGATCGCGTCGCCGGCGCTGTACGCCACCTTCGTCACCCACCAGCTCGACGTGGAGACCGGCCTGTTGCGGCTGCTGGTCGCCGTGCCGGTGGCGGCGGTGATGCTCGCGGTGTTCCGGCTGGTCACCCGCGACTACGGCAGGCCCGGGGACCGCCCGAAGGGCCCGGCCACCGAGCCGCCCGGCGACGAGGAACCCCTGCGCGCCGAGGCCGTCGCCGGCGAACCGTTCCCCCAACGCCGCGCCGAGGACGCCCACTGACGCGTGCTCGCGCCCGAACCGACCCGTTCAGGCGTCGAGCAGGCGCAGGACCAGCGTCACCGAGCGGTCCGTCAGGTTGGCGATCGCGTTGGGCAGCAGCATCATCGCGGAGCCCACGATCAGCAGGGTCAGCAGCACCTTCGCCGGGAAGCCGAACGAGAACGGGTTCAGCGCCGGGGCGGCGCGGGTCAGCAGGCCCAGCGCCACGTCCACCGCGAGCATCACCGCGACCAGCGGCGCCGCGATCTGCAGGCCCGCCAGGAACATGTCGGCCAGGCCGCCGGTGATGATGTCGGCGAAGACCCGCAGCGACATCGCGTCGGTGAGCGGGATCGCGGTGTACGAGCGGGCGAACCCCCGCAGGATCAGCTGGTGGGAGTCGGTGGCGAACATCAGCGCCATGCCGATGAGGTTGTAGAACCGGCCGAAGACGGCGTTGCCCTGCAGCGAGAACGGGTCCATCGCGAAGGCCAGGGTGAAGCCGCCGACCAGGTCGATGACGTTGCCGGCGACCTGGACGGCGGCGAAGAGCAGCGCGGTGACGAAGGCGAGCGCGGCGCCGACGACGGCCTGCTCGACCGCGTTGGCGATGAGGACGCCGGCGGACATGCGGGGCGGGACCTGCGGGGCGAGGGTCGGCGCGAGCGGCAGTGCGATCGCCACCGACAGCAGCGCCTTGACCGGTGCCGGGGCGCCGCGGTTGTTGAACGGCGGGCACAGGGCGAGCCACACGCCCGCCCGGATCGAGCCGAGCAGGACCGCCAGGACCGTGCTCAGCGGCACGGTGTAGGTGTCAGGCACCCTTGATCAGATCGGGGATCTGGGCGTACAGCTGCTCGGTGTAGGTGACCATCTCGTGCAGCATCCAGTTGCCGGCGAACAGCAGCGCGATGCCGATCGCGGCCGCCTTCGGCACGAAGGACAGCGTCGACTCCTGGATCTGGGTCACGGACTGGAACAGTGAGATGGCGAAGCCGACGATGAGCGCGGTGAGCAGGATCGGCGCGCCGAGCTTCGCGGCGATGGTCATGGCCTGCAGGCTCAGTTCGATGATCTTGGTGTCGGTCATCTGGGGTACACCTCGTCAGTGGTAGCTGGCCACGAGGGCGGTGAGGATCAGCCCCCACCCGTTGACCAGGACGAACAGCAGGAGCTTGAAGGGCAGGGCGATGGTGACCGGGGGCAGCATCATCATGCCGAGCGACATGAGGGCCGCCGAGACGACCATGTCGATCACCAGGAACGGGATGTAGATGACGAAGCCGATGATGAACGCGGCCCGCAGCTCCGACAGGATGAAGGCGGGCACCAGCGTGGTCAGCGGCACGTCGTCCTTGTTCTTCGGCAGGGGCCGGTCGGCGATCTTCGTGAAGAGCGCGATCTCGTCCTTGCGGGTCTGCTTGAGCATGAACGTCTCGAGGGGCTGGACCCCGTCCTTGAAGGCGACCGACTGGCTCTTCTCCCCTCGCAGGTACGGCTGCAGCCCGACGTCGTTCACCTCGCCGATGACCGGCGACATGATGAAGAGGCTGACGAACAGCGCCAGGCCGGCGATCACCTGGTTGGGTGGCACGTTGCTGAGGCCGAGCGCGTTGCGGGTGATCGACAGGACCACGAAGACCTTGGTGAAGCTGGTGGTCATCAGCAGCAGCGACGGCGCGATCGACAGCAGCGTCAGCAGGATGATGATGGTGATCGACTGGCTGGGCTGCACGCCGCCGACGTCGATGTTGACGGTGCCGTCGGGCGGGCTGGGCGACACCGGCGGCTTCGGGGTCGGCGCGGCGGTGGCGGAGCCCGGCAGCAGGAGCAGCGCGGCGCACCCGGCTGCGACGGTCAGGAGCCGTACGGCAGCCGTGGACCTCATCGCCGGCCCCGCAGGAAGCGCCACGCGTCGGCGGAGAACAGCGAGCCGGCCAGCGGTGACGGTGGGGACGCCTCGACCGGCTGCTCGAACAGGTGCGCGTCGGCGTCGGCGAGCAGCGACACGCCCGCGTCGCTGACCCCGAGGACCAGCGCCCGGTCGGCGACCTTGACGATCGCGACCGACGAGCCGCGGCTGAGCTGCTGGCGGGCGAGCACGGTCAGCAGGCCGGCCCCGTGGCCGCCGACGCCCCGGCGGGCCAGCCGCGCCAGCGCCCACAGTAGTACAAAAACCACTGTGAGTGAACACAGGACGCGCAGTGCCAGCTCGATCATGACGGCAGGTCCTACGCCCGGTCCGACGGGCCGACGATCTCGGTGATCCGGATGCCGAAGTTCTCGTCGATGACGACCACCTCGCCGCGGGCGATGAGCCGCCCGTTGACCAGCAGGTCGGCGGGGCCGCCGGCGGCCCGGTCCAGCTCGATCACCGCGCCCGGGGCGAGCGACAGCAGCTCCCGCACGCTCATGCGGGTGCGGCCGAGCTCGGCGGTGACCTCCATCTCGACGTCGTGGAGCAGGTCGAACGCGGGCCGGCCGCGGTCGGTGCGCTCGCCGCGCGGCTCGTCGCCGCCCGGGGCGCCGGTGACCTCCACGGCGACCGCGAGCGCGACGACGGCCTGCACGGTGCCCTCGTCGGTGCGCAGCGGCACCAGCAGGCCGCCCGCGCCGGCCAGCTGCCCCATGGCGTCGGCGGGGGAGAGCACCTCGCCGGGGTCGACCACGACCGGGCCGACGGTGGCCGCCGCGGCCTCCAGGGCGGGCCGGACGGCCTGGCTGAGGTCCAGGGCGCCCATGGGGGAGTTGGCGAGGGCCTCGACCAGGTCCTGCGTGACGACGATCGCGACCTCGCCCTGCGCCGTGCCGGCGAACCGGGCGCGGACCGCCTGGCCCTCGATGGCCGGCTCGTCGACGTTCTGCGTGGGCGCACCGACGGAGAGCGGCGAGCTGGCGGGCAGCAGCGCCACGGCGGCCTGGGCGGCAGCCTCGGCACGAGCCAGCATGGCCTCGTTGGTGGCGATGGTCATCGGCGGGTCTCCTCAGCGCGGTTCTGGCCGAGCTGCCCGGCTGCGTGTCCGGCGGGCCGGTGTGTCGGTCGTTGACCCGGCTGTGGGCTCGGCACCACGAGACAGGCCAGTCGGTTGCCCTGCGCGCCCGGCACGGCGTAGGCGAACGTGATGTCCGCCGTGGTCACCGCCAGCGGCGTCGAGGTGGTGTGGGCCAGGGGGACCACGTCGCCGGGGCGCAGCCCGACGAGGTCGGCCGGGTGCATGCGTACCGGCTGGAACCGCACCGCGACCTCGATCGGCGCGCCCTCCAGCCCGGCGACCACGTTGCGGTAGGCGGCCTCCCGGGCCAGCCGCTGCGCCTCGGTGAGCACCGCGCTGCCCTGCTCACCCTGCAGCTTCGGGAAGATCGAGCCGAAGGGCAGGCAGATGCTCGCCACGCACTCCTCGGTGCCGACCCGCATCTCGAACGAGGCCACGATGACCGCGTCCGACGTCGCGCCCGCCTGGGCGAACTGCGGGTTGTACTCGATGGTCGTCATCTCCGGGCGTAACGCCACGATGCCCTCGAAGGCGTAGCGCAGCTCACCGAGCGTCCGCTCGATGAGGCCGTGCAGCAACGGCGTCTCGATGTCGCTCAGTGGGCGTTGGGGCTGCGGACCGCCCGGGCCGCCGAGCATGTGGTCGATGCAGGCCATGGCGGTGCTCAGGGAGAACTCCAGAATGGCTGTGCCGGGTAGTGGGTCGATGCTGAACATGGCGACGATCGTCGGGCTCGACAGGCCGCTGATGTACTCGTCGTAGGTCAGCTGCTCGATCGAGATCAGGCTGACCTGCGACACCGCCCGGAGGCTGGTGGTCAGCAGCGTGGCGTACTGGCGGGCGAAGGTCTCGTAGGCGATCTGCAGGGTTCGGATGTGTTCACGGGACAGTTTCGTGGGACGCCGGAAGTCATACGGCTCCGGACCGGAGCTCTTGCCGCCGCGCCGGCTCATCTTGCCGGGCGTGCGGCCGCTACCGGTCGCCGACGTTGACTGCGTCACTCTCCTACCATCGGTCTTTTCAGGTGCAGCTTGACGGAAAACGGCCGAAACGGACCTGGAGGTTTCCTTGAAAACCCCCAGATCCGCCGGTTCGTGGCTACTGGATCACGAATGACGTGAAGTACACGTCCATGATCTCTTTCTCCTTGTCCACCGTGTAGGCCGCCTCGATCTTCTCCTTGAGCTCCGCCTTCGAGCGCTCCCGCTCCTGGTTGGACATGAGCTCGGCCATCTCCCGGTTGCTGTACAGGTCGATCGCGATGTCCAGCGCCTTGCTGCCGTCCGGCGCCTCCGCGACGTCCGCCGTGGCCTGCAGCGACAGCTTCAGCTTCAGGAAGTGCCCGTCGGCCAGGTTGATCGTGATGGCGTCCAGCGGCACCACGATGCCCGGCTCCGGCTCGGGCTCCGCGGTGGCGGAGGACGGCTTGAGCATGAGATAGCCGCCCGCGCCACCGCCCAGCAGCACCACCACGATCGCGATGATCATGATGAGCTTCTTCTTGCTCTTCTTCGGGGCCTCGTCGGCCCCGGCCTTCTGATCGGCCTTCTCGTCGTTCGCCATGGTCGCCGGTTTCCTCAGTTGCTCGAAGCCGCCGAGGGCAGCAGCGCCCGGGTGTCGGCCGGAAGGGTTGACAGGACGATGATCTCCACCCGCCGGTTGAGCGACGCCGCTCGCGGGTCGTCCGCCGGGTACAGCGGCTTCGTGTCGGCGAACCCGGACGCCATCAGGCGGTTCTCCGGGATGCCGGCGTCGCTGTGCAGGAAGCGCACGACGGTCGAGGCGCGGGCCGTGGACAGCTCCCAGCCGCTCGGGTACGTCCCGGTCGTGGCGGCGAGCTGGTTGGTGTGCCCGTCGACCTCGATCTTGTTCGGCAGGCCGGCGACCGCCGGACCGATGCCGGCCATGATCTCCCGGCCGGCGGACAGCAGCTGCGCCTCACCGCCGTCGAACACGATCGCGCTGGTGACGACCGTGACGACCAGGCCGCGCTCGTCGACGCTGAACCGCACCGCGTCGGCGAGCCCCTCCTTCTGCAGGCGCTGCTCGATCTGCGCCTTGATCTTCTCGAAGTTCTCGACCTCCTGCTGGGCGGCCTTCTGCCTCGCCGACGCCGAGGCCCGCTCCTTGGCCGCCACGGCCTCCTGGACCGCTGTCGCGTCGCTCGTGGTGCCGCCGATGCCCGAGGACATGTCCATCGGGGAGTCGCTGTCGGAGGACTCCATCAGGTTGGCCTCGCCGCCGTCGAACGCCACCGCCGGCGAGCCGAAGCCGACCGCCAGACCGTTCTTGAGCTCCGCGAACTTCTTCTGGTCGACCTGGCTGATCGCGAACAGCACGATGAAGAGCACCATGAGCAGCGTCATCATGTCGGCGTAGCTGACCAGCCAGCGCTCGTGGTTCTCGTGCTCCTCGTCGTGCGCGGCGTGCTTCTTGCCGTGCCCCTTCGCGTGGGCGCCCTGCTTGCCGCCTTTCACAGCGTGTGCACCTCCGCTCATCAGGCGGCCTCCTTCTTGTCAGACGCGCTGCCCGGCGGCAGCAGGCTCCGGAGTTTCTGGGCGACCAGGCGGGGGTTGGCCCCTGCCTGGATGTTGATGATGCCGGCGATCACGAGCTCCATCTGCGAGCACTCGAGCTCCGACAGGCGTTTCAACTTGGCTCCCATCGGCAGCCACATGACGTTTGCTGAGAGAACTCCCCAGAGCGTCGCCACGAAGGCGCCGGCGATGAGGTGACCGAGCTTCTCCGGCTCGCTCAGGTTCTCCAGGACGTGGATCAGGCCCAGCACGGTGCCGATGATGCCGATCGTCGGCGCGTACCCGCCCATCGCCGTGAAGATCGCGCCGGCCTGCTTGTCGGCCTTGCGTTTCGCGTCGACCTCCGCCTCGAGGATGGTGGACAGCTCCTCGGAGTCGGTGCCGTCGATCGCCAGCTGCAGGCCCTTCTTGAGGAACGGGTCCTGCACCTCCTTCATCGCGTCCTCCAGGGCCAGCAGCCCCTCGCGGCGGGCCTTCTCGGCCAGCTTCACGATGTCGTCGACGAGGCCGTCGGCCGGCGCCACACTGCCGAGCAGCACCCGCTTGAAGGAGTCGACGAGCGCGATCGTGTCCTTGAGCATGCCGCCCGCCATGGCGGCGCCGAGCGTGCCGACGAAGACCAGAATCAGCGGCGGCAGCAGGAAGATGGAGCCGGGGCTGCCGCCTTCCAGGATCATCGCCGCGAAGATCGCGACGAAGGCCAGCACGATACCGATAAGGGTTGCCGGATCCATGGGTGTCAGCGCTCCCGACGGTGCAGATGGACGACGTTGGTCTCGTTGACCCGCTCGCGGGCGGTCTCGGCACGTTCGGCCGGCGTCTGCCCGACCAGCTGCTGGGCGTCGACGACCACCTGCGCCCGGTACCGGCGGATCAGCTCCACCAGCTCCGGCAACGACTCGGCGATCAGGTACTTCGTGCCGTCCACCAGCGTCACGACGGTGTCAGGGGTGCAGTCGGCCCGCTCAACCAGGTCGGGGTTGAGGGCGAACACCGGGCCGTTGAGGCGGGTCAGCAGGATCATCGACGCGCTCCACTCCTTGGAGGTTGTGGGCGAGGCCCCCTCCGTGGGGCCTTCGGTGTTCACATCGGACCGATCACCCGACAGGTGAGGAGTTGACGGTTGCCGGGCAGGTGCTACGGAGAAGGCCCGCCACCAGGGCGGGCCTTTTCGAGCGGAACGTCCGGTTACCGCTTCAGGTTCACCAGCTCCTGCAGCACGTCGTCGGAGGTGCTGATCACCTTCGAGTTCGCCTGGAAGCCGCGCTGCGCCACGATCAGGTTCGTGAACTCCTGGGCGAGGTCGACGTTGGACATCTCCACCGCACCGCTCTGCAACGTGCCGAGACCCACCGTCCCCGCCACGCCGACCTGGGCCAGGCCCGAGTTCACCGTGAACCGGTACAGCGAGTCGCCGACCTTCTCCAGGCCCGGCGGGTTGTTGAAGTTGGCCAGCGCGAGCTGCGCCACGGTCTGCTTGTTGCCGTTGGAGAACACGCCGACCAGCTGACCGTCCGGGTTGATGCTGAAGGACTGCAGCGTCGCGGCCGGCGAGCCGTTCTGGCTCAGCGGGCTCACCGTCGTGTTGCCCGTGTACTCCGTGAGGCCGGCCAGGTCGACCTCCACCCCCACGCCGTCGCCGTCCGGGTCGTACAGCAGGCCGATCTTCGTGTCGCCGTTCGCGTCCGTGTACGTCGGCAGGCTGATCTGCCCGTTCGGCAGGAACGTCAGCGGGGTCGCCGCCGACGGGCTGGTGCCGTCGGAGACGACCACCTCCCAGCCGCCCGCGGTCAGCGTGAACGTCGTCGTCAGCGTCACCACGTTGCCCTGCACGTCGTACGTCTTGATCGAGCGCGGGATCGTCGTGTTCACCGGCGCGTCGGCGGGCAGGTTACCGGCGATGACCATGTTGCGGGTGGCGTTCGGCGCGATCAGCGTGCCCATCGGCAGCCGGATGTCACCGATCGGCGCGTTGGTGTTGACCTCGCCGTTGACGGCGGGCCAGCCCTGCACCGCGGCGCCGGTCGGGGTGACCAGCTTGCCCTCGGCGTCGAAGTTGAACGCGCCCGCCCGCGTGTACAGCTGCTCGTTGACCGAGTTGACCACGAAGAACCCGTCGCCGGAGATCATCACGTCGGTCGCCCGGCCCGTGGTCTGCGCGGAGCCCTGGACGAAGCTGGTGTTGATCGCGCCGAGCCGCACACCCAGGCCGACCTGCGCCGGGTTGGTGCCGCCCTGACCCTGCTGCGGCGCGCCGGCGGCCCGCATCATCTGGCTCAGCGTGTCCTGGAAGACCACCTGCGACGACTTGAACCCCACGGTGTTGACGTTGGCGATGTTGTTGCTGGTGACGTCCATCATCTGCTGGTGCGCGCGCAGGCCGCTGATGCCGGAGAACAGTGAGCGGAGCATTGGGGAGGGGTCCTTTCAGGATGCCGGGTTGCGGACTTCCTTGACCGCACTGAGCGCGACATCCGTGTCGCCGACCCGCAGGGTGGGGGTGGTGCCGGAGAACGCCGCCGCGGTGACCACGCCGGTCTGCTCCTTGCCGTCGTCGCCGGTGTAGGCGACGGTCTTGCCGATCAGGTTGCTCGCGCCGAGCTGCAGCTGCGCGGTGAGCAGGTGCTGCTGCACGGTCGCCAGGTCGGTGAGCTTCTCGACCGTGGTGAACTGCGCCGTCTGCGCCAGGAACTCGGAGTTGTCCATCGGCTTCATCGGGTCCTGGTACTTCAACTGGGCCACGAGCAGCTTCAGGAACGCGTCCTTGCCCAGCTCACCGCCGGGCTTCGCGGGTGTTTGCGGCGTGTCGCCGGTCTTCGGGGCGTCGCTCGGCGCGCTCGTCTTCGGGACGTAGTCGCTGATCTTGCCGCTGACCGGCGCGGTCGGGGTGGTGATGGCTGGACCCCCTCCTAGATGCGCATGTCGACCAGCACCTCGAGGGTGTCCGGATCGCGCAGCGGTTCCGTCGCCCGTGCTTCGGGTGCCTGCTGTTGAGATCGACCCTGCGGCTGCCAACCTGAGAACTGTTGCGACTGGTTGCCCGGCCGGTGCGAGTCCTGGTGCGGGTCCTGCCGCAGGTCGAGCGTGCACTGGGCGAACCCGGCGTCGCGCAGGTCCTGCCGCAGGTCCGGCAGCGCCGCCTGCAACGCGGCCCGCGCCGCCTCGCTGCCGCCCGTCAGCTGCACCGCGATCGTGCCGTCGCGCACCTCCGCCACGATGCTCACCGGCCCGAGATCCCCGGGGCTGAGCTGGATGGTCATCCGGTGCACCCCGTCGGGCCCCCGCCGCAGCGGCGTCAGGGCCATCGCCACCTGCGTCGCCACGGGCGGCTGCGGCACGGCGGGCCCCGGGTCCGGCCCGTTCGGCGCCGCCACCGCGGACATGGTGTTGGTCGGCTGCTGCTGTACGGCCACCGCCGCCCCCTGCTCCGTCGCGTTCCCCGCCTCGACGCGTGCCGGGTGCCGCCCGGGGCCGTTCCCGTCGCCACGCGCCTGCGCGTCGCCGGTGAGCGCGTCCTGCGCCACCTGCGGCACGACGAACACCGGCCCGCCGGCGGCCGTCGGCCGGTCCCCGGCGGCCGTCGGTCCGCGGTCGCCGTCCCGGGCGCCGGCCGTGGGCACCGCCGGGACTGTGGTCTGCACGGCGACCTGCGCTCCGGCCGGTGCTCCTGGCTGCGCTGCTGGCTGGGCCGCCGTCTGGGCCGCGGCCTGCGCGGCGGCCGCGGACGGTGTGCCGGCGGCGGCCTGGACACCCGGCGCCGCCTGAGGCAGCGGCTGGGGGAGCGCCTGGGAACCGCCCATGATGTCGCGGGCGACGCCATCAGCGATGCCCTGCGCGTCGGCGATGTCGTGGGCGATCGTGCCGGCGACAGCCTGTGCTGTGAGCTGCCCGCCGGTCTGAGTGCCGGTCTGCCCACCGGCCTGGCTGATGACCTGAGCGCCGACCTGCCCACCGTCCTGGGTGCCGACGTGCCCGAAGCCCTGGGTGCCGACGTGCCCGCCGCCCTGAGCGCCACCCTGGCCGCTCACACCCACGGTGATTGTCGTTTCGGTGACCACAGCGGCGATCACGGGGGCGATGTCCGGGAGTCCCGGGCCGCCCGGGCGAGCGACCCCGGCGTGCGGCACGCCGGACGGCCCGCTGACCCCGGTGGCCCCGGTCGTGGCGGCGAGCGTGTCCTGGAGGGACCCGTCGGTCGCCACCGGCAGTGGGACGGCGTGCGCGGTGGGAAGGATGATGCCCGCCCGGCCGGGACCAGCCTGCCCCGCTTGACGTTCCTGCGCGCCGGGCGCGCCCTGACCGGCGGTCGGCGGCGCGGACGTCCAGGCCTCCGTGCCGCCGGTCGGGACAAGGCCGGGCACCGCGCCAGGCGGGAACGCGCCCGGCGCCGTGCTCTCCGCGGCCCGCGCCACGGCGGCCTGGTCGGTCGCGACGGTCAGCGCGCGGTCGGCCACGACCGGCCCCGTGATGCGAGGTGCGCCGGCCGTCCGGGGGTCGCCGGTCCAGGCGACGGACCGCGACGGTTGCCCGGCCGTGGCCGGTGTCCCGGCCCGGCCGCCGGAGCCGTCCACCATCGGGGGGAGCCCGGCCGGCGGTCCGAGGGCGGCCGCGGCGGTGGGTGTGGTCAGCGGCACCGCCCCGGCGGCATCGACGGGCACTGTCACCTCGGTGGCGCCGGACCTCGCCGCGGCCGCCCGGAGCATCGCCTCCAGAGCGCGCTGCCCAGCCGGCAGGGCGACCGGCGGTGCGGGCTCCGGGGCCGAGGTGCGCTCGCGGCGGTCCGCCTCGCCGCGCCGGACCACGGTCTCGCGGTGCTGGACGGGGTCGCGGTGCTGGACGGTCTCGCGGTGCTGGACGGGGTCGCGGTGCTGGACGGTCTCGCGGTGCCGGACGGTCTCGCGGCGCTGCTGGGCGGCGGTGGCGGCGGCGACCGGGTCGGGGTCGGCGGGGCGGGGGCGTTCGTCGCGGATCCGGCGGTCCCGCACCGGGAAGCGGCGCTCCCGCTCCGCCGCACGGTCCTGGTCGCGGTCCTGCGGCCGGTCGGCCCGGTGGTCGGCCCGGTGGTCGGCCCGGTGGTCGCCCCGGTGGTCGTGGGCGGCCCGGGTCGCCGGCGCGGTGCGGTCGCGGGTCGCGGCGGCCAGGGCGGCGGCGAAGGCGTCGGACGGCCCGGTGGCGGCGTCGGTGGGGTCCGCGGCGCGGGCGGGGCCCGCCGGGCCGAGCGGGCCGAGTGGCGCGGTCATGCGAACCCTCTTCCGGCGAGCTGCTCCATCGCGGCCTTGACCTTCGGCACGTACGCCTGGGTCTGCGCGAACGGTGGGATGCCGCCGTAGCGGCTGACGGCGCCGCCGCCGGCGTTATACGCGGCGAGGGCCAGCTCGACCGAGCCGAAGCGGTCGAGGTTCGCCGACAGCATCCGCGCGGCGCCGTCGACGGCCTGGGCCGGGTCGAGGGCGTTGACGCCGAGGCCCCGCGCGGTCGCCGGCATCAGCTGCATGAGCCCCTGCGCGCCGGCGCCGCTGACGGCCGCCGGGTTGTATCCGGACTCGACCTTCGCGACCGCGGCGAGCAGGGCGGCCGGCAGGCCGTACTTCGCGCCGGCCTGCTGGAACAGCTCGGCGTACGGCACGCCGTTGAGCGCCGCGGGCCGCAGCGCCGCCGCCGCGACCATCGACCCGCCACCCACCGGCGCCACCGCCGGCGCACCCGCCGACAGCGCACCTCCGGAAAGGGTGTCGGACCAGGCGGCAGGCACGATCCGGCGGATGGCGGTCGGCGTCTCGTACACCTGCTGCGACTTCACGACGTCCCCGGCGTGCGGCGCGGCGATCATGCGGCCGTCGCCGGCGTAGATGGCCACGTGGTCGACCGGGTCGCCGAAGGCCAGCAGGTCACCGGGGCGCGCATGGGCCAGGTCGGGCACCGCGGTGCCCTGCCGGGCCTGGTCCTTCGCGACGCGGGGCAGCTTCACCCCCAGGTCGGCGTAGACCCGCTGGACCAGGCCCGAGCAGTCCAGACCGCTTTCGGGGGTGCTGCCGCCGAAGACGTACGGCGTGCCCAGGTACCGTTTCGCCGCCTCGACGACGGCCGTGCCGGTCGCCGGACCGCCCGCGACCGTGGACCGCAGGGCCGCCGCGAACGCGTCACCACCGCCGGTCGCCGCGGCCGCGGGGAGCCCGAACCGGGAGCGGATCTGCGCCACGCGCGCCTGCGCCTCGTACACCGTCATGGCTGGTCCTTGCGGTTGTGGGCGGCGGCGGTGGTCAGGTCGTCGACCGCCTTGGCCTCGGCCGCGGCCACCGTCTGCTTGCGGGTCAGGTCGTGACGCTCCTGCAGCTTCTCGATGGTGCGCCGCTGCACGGCCGCGCCGGTGAGGTCGTCGAGCCGGTCCTGGACGGTCTCGTCGGCGAGGGCGGCCGCGCCGATCGCCGCGGACAGCGCGCCCGCGACCGCCTGCCGGGCCATGAGGGTGGCGGCGAACGCCGCCGAGGTCGCCGCGTCCGGGGGCCGGCGCCGGTCGAGGTCGCGTTCGCGGGCCTGGACCGCGCCGTGCGCCGCGGCGGCGTCGGCGCGGGCCCGCACGACGGCCGCCTTCGCCGCGTCCTCCTGGGCCTTGCGCGCCCGCAGGACCGCGCCGAGCCGGAACCCGTTCTTCGCCATCAGGACCTCACCAGCGCTTCCAGCATCGACCACGCCAGCGGCGCCGGGGTGGTGTCGTCCATGTCCTGCCGCAGGAAGTCGTTGATCTGCGGCCACAGCGCCCGGGCCCGGTCGGCGTCGGGGTTGGTGCCGCTGACGTACGCGCCGATCTCGACCAGCTCGCGCACGTCGCGGTGCGCGGCCAGCATCCGGCGCAGGGCGGTCGCGTCGGCGCGCTGCTCGCGGGTGGTGACCGCGTTGGCGACCCGGGACACCGACTCCAGCACGTCGATGCTGGGGAAGTGCCCGGACGTGGCGAGCCGCCGGTCGAGCGTGATGTGCCCGTCGAGGATGGAGCGGGCGGTGTCGGCGATCGGCTCGTTGTGGTCGTCGCCTTCGACGAGGACCGTGTACAGGCCGGTGATCGAGCCGACGGGTGCCGGGCCGGCCCGCTCCAGCAGGCGCGGCAGCAGCGCGAAGACGCTCGGCGGGTAGCCGCGGGTCGCGGGCGGCTCGCCGGCGGACAGGCCGACCTCGCGCTGCGCCATCGCGGTGCGGGTGAGGCTGTCCATCAGCAGCAGCACGTCCCGGCCGCCGTCGCGGAAGTACTCGGCGATCCGGGTCGCGACGAACCCGGCCCGCAGCCGCACCAGCGGCGGCTGGTCGGAGGTCGCGATCACGACGACGGACCGGGCCAGGCCCTCGGGCCCGAGGTCGTTCTCGATGAACTCGCGCACCTCGCGGCCGCGCTCGCCGACCAGCCCGATCACGGAGATCTCGGCGTCGGTACCCCGGGTGATCATCGACATCAGGCTGCTCTTGCCGACGCCCGATCCGGCGAAGATGCCGATGCGCTGCCCCCGGCCGCACGGCACGAGGGTGTCCAGCGCGCGCACCCCGAGCGACAGCGGCTCCTGGACGCGGCCGCGGGCGAGGGCGTCGGGGGCGTCGTGCTCGACGCTCACCAGCTCCAGGCCGGTGAGCGCCGGGCCGCCGTCCATGGGACGGCCGAGGCCGTCGAGGATGCGCCCGCGCAGCTGCGGGCCGACGGCGATCAGCAGCGGCGCGCCGGTCCCGCGCACCGGGCTGCCGGTGCCGATCCCGGTCAGCGGGCCCAGCGGCAGGCACGCGAGCCGGTCGCCCTCGATGGAGACGACCTCGGCGGGCACGGCGGCGCCGGCCGGCCCGATCTCGACGAGGTCGCCGACGCGCCCGTCGACGCCGGCGACGGTGACCGACAGGCCGATGATGGAGGTGACCCGGCCGGTGACGCGGGGGCCGGCGGCCCGGCGGGCGGCGGCGATGCGCTGCTGCAGCGACGACGTCACTGTTCGAGCACCTCCCGCACCCGGTCCAGGGCCGGCCCGAGCCGGGCGTCGACCGTCGTGGCGTCGCACAGCGCGAGGGCGTCACCCGGGGCGAGGCCGGGGTCGTCCACGAGGGACACCGTGCGGCCGTCCATGACCAGTTCCGTCTGTCCTATCGTCAGCCGGTCGGCCGGGTTGAGCCGGACGGTCACCGGACTTCCCGCCGGCGCCAGCGCGAGGGCCCTGGTGAGGGCCTCCCGGCCCGGTTCGGTCGCGGTGCGCAGCTCCCGGCCGAGGACCGCCTCGGCGATCGCGAACGCGGTCGCGACGATCTGGTCCTCGATGTCGTGCGCGGCCGGCACGACCCGCCGCTCCAGGTCGGCCACGGCGGCGTCGACCGCGTGCAGCGCGCGGGCGACCCGCTGCCGCTGCGCCTCGGCGGCCGCGGCGGCCTCGGCGGCGACCCGGGCGGCCTCCGCTTCGGCGCCGGCCCGCGCCTCCCGCATGCCCTGCGCCCAGCCGGCGGCGTACCCGGCGGCCTCCGCCTCGGCCCGGACCTGCGCGACGAGCTCCGGCGGGTACGCCTCGCGCTCCCGTAGGTCGACGTCGAAGCGGGCCGGTGGGGCGGCCTCCGCGCGGTCGTCGGTGAGGACGCTCTCGCCGTACCGGAGGGTGGTCGGCACGTCCGGTGGCGGGAACGCCCGGGTCGCCGGGGTCGGCGGCGGCGGGGGCGGCGGCGGGAACGCCGGCCGGGGTGGGCCCGGCCGCTTCTTCGGCGGCGGCGGGAACGCGAGCGGGTAGTCAGCCGACGAACTCATCGTCGTCCCCTCGGCGGATGGTGATCTGGCCCGACTCCTCGAGGGTCCGGATCGCCTGGACGATCTTCGCCTGGGACTCCTCGACCGTGCGCAGGCGGACCGGGCCGAGCATCTCGATCTCGTCGGCGAGGTTCTCCGCGGCGCGCTCCGAGAGGTTCTTCATCACCTTCTGGCGGACCTCCTCGCGGACGCCCTTGAGCGCGGTGGCCAGGTCGTTGGTCTCGACCTGGCGCAGGACCAGCTGGATGGAGCGGTCGTCGAGGGACACGATGTCCTCGAACATGAACATCTTCGAGCGGATCTCCTCCGCCAGCTCCGGGTTGCGCCCGGCGAGCCCTTCCAGGATCAGCCGTTCCGTTGCCCGGTCGGTCCGGTTGATGATCTCGACCAGCGGCTCGAGCCCGCCGACCGCGGACAGGTCGCTGGGCTGCAGCACCGACGACATCTTGCGTTCCAGGGTCGCCTCGACCTTGCGGATGATCTCCGGCGAGGTGCGGTCCATGACGGCGATCCGGTGCGCGACGTCCGCCTGCAGCTCCGGGGCGAGCCCACCGAGGATCTGCGACGCCTGCGTGGCCGTCATGTGCGCGAGGACCAGCGCGATCGTCTGCGGGTGCTCGTCCTGCAGGAACGACAGCAGCTGCCGCGGGTCGGCCTGGCCGAGGAAGCCGAACGGCACGTCCATGAAGACCGTGTTGAGCCGGCCGACGATCTCCCCGGCCCGCTCCCGGCCGAGCGACGCCTCCAGCAGGTCCCGGGCGAAGTCGAGGCCGCCCTGACCGACGTACCGGTGCCCGGTCGCCATGTCGTGGAACTCCTCGAGCACCACGTCGGCCACGTCGCCCTCGACCTGCCCGAGACGCATGATCTCGGCGGTGAGCTCCTCGACCTCCGCCTCGCGCAGGTGCGACATGATCTTCGCCGCGTCCTCCTTGCCCATCTGTACGAGCAGGATCGCGGCCTTGCGCAGCCCGGACAGCTCACCGGTGGTCACGGCGGCTCATCCGCGGCGGTCGGCGAGCCAGCCGCGCAGCAGCTGGGCCACCTCGTCGGGCTGCTTCTCGACCATCTGGGTGATGTCACGGAACCGGCCGTCGCGGTCGAACTCCTCGCCGGGGCCGCCGGCGCCTTCGAGGGCGTGGGCGCCGCCGATGCCGCCGTGGCCCTCCAGCGCCAGCTTGGCGCGGGCCGCCTCGATCGCCGCCTGCATCTCCTCCAGCGCCGCGTTCTGCTGCTCGCTGAGCTTGGCCTTCTCGGCCTTGCGCCGGCGGCGGCCGGAGATCGCCGCGATGATCAGCAGGACCAGCAGGGCCAGGATGATGAGGCCCATCTGGATGTACTTCTGCTGCAGCCGGCCCTGCTCCGCCTTCGCCGCCTCGCCGGCCGCCTGCTGCTCCGCCTCGGACCTGCTGGTGTCGAACGCCATCGAGCTGACCGCGATCTGGTCGCCGCGGGTCGCGTCGAGGCCGACGGCGGAGGAGACCAGCTGCTGCAGCTGTGCCTCGTCGATCTTCGCCGCGGAGCTGTCGACGATGACGGCGACGGCGAGCTTCTTCACCGCGCCGGGCGCGGACTTCTTCGTCTCGGTGACCATGCCGACGGCGTTGTTGCGGGTCTCGGTGGACTGCTGGTACGTGCCGTCACCGCCGGCGCCGGTGCCGTTGGGCACCTGGATGTTGTCGGGGCCGAGGACGCCGCCGACCGGGGTGCCGTTGCCGCCGGTGTACTGCTCGGAGGTCTTCGACTCCGACAGCGGCGGCACGGCCGGGTCCGCGACGTACGTCTGCGTCTTGGTCTCGGTGGCGTTGAGGTCGAGGTCGGCGGTCACCTGCACGACGGAGTGCCCCGGGCCGACGACCGTGTCGAGCATGCGCTGCAGGGCGGAGTTGAGGCGCTGCTCGTACGCCGAGGTCTTGCCCGCCGGCCCGTCGGGGGACGTGTCGTCGTCGCCGGAGCTGGACAGCACCTTGCCGTTGGCGCCGACGACGGTGACCGCGCCGGGCTCCAGCCCTTCGACGCTGGAGGAGACCAGGTGCACGATCGAGGTGACGGCGCCGCCGGGCAGGGGCTTGGTGCCGGTGTCGACGAGCACCGACGCGGTCGGCGCGAGCTGGTCGTCGGTGAAGACGTCCTTCTGCGGGATCGCCAGGTGCACGGTGGCCTTGTTGACCCCGTTGATCGCCTCGATGGTCTTGCCGAGCTCACCCTCCAGCGCGCGCCGGTACGTGACCTGCTGCATGAACTCGCTGGTCATGATGCCCTGCTTGTCCAGCAGCGCGTACCCCGCGTCGCCGGAGGCGGGCAGCCCGGCGCCGCTCATCGAGATGCGCAGGTTGTACACCTGGTCGCTGGGCACGTTGATGGTGCTGCCGCCGTCGGACAGGGTGTACGTGACGCCCTCGGCGTTGAGCCGGTCGACGATCGCGCTGGCGTCGCTGGCCGCGAGGTTCGAGAACAGCGGCGCCATGGTCGGCTTGCCGGCCCACGTCGCGAAGAAGTAGCCGCCGATCGCCAGGGCCAGCACGGCGACGATGGTGACGGCGCGCTGCCCCGGGGTGAACGACTGCCAGCCGTCCCTGCCCCGCCGCAGCAGGGCGGTGAGCCGGTCGCGCATCAGGCCTGCATCCTCATGATCTCGTTGAAGGCGTCGAGGGCCTTGTTCCGCACGGCGACGGTGAGACTGGTCGCGAGGCTCGCCTCGGTCGCGGCGATCATGTAGTCGTGCACGTCGGTGAGGCGGCCGGTGGCGGCCTGCACGGCGAGCTCGTCGGCGGTGTGCTGGACCTGCTCGAGGTGCTGCAGGCCCTGCGCGACCATGGCGCCGAAGTCGGCGCCCGAGGTCGAGGGCCCGCTCTGGTCGGACGCGCTGACCGGGGACAGCGCCGGAAGGGCGCTGACGGCGGGGATGGCGGAAATGGTCATGATCAGCCCTTCCCGATCTGGATCGCGGCCTGGTACGCGTCCTTGGCCCGGTCGACCACGGTGAGGTTCGCCTGGTAGCCGCGCTGCGCCATGATCATCTGGGTCATCTGCGAGCCGAGGTCGATGTCGGGGTACTTCACGTACCCCTCCCGGTCCGCCAGGGGGTTCTCCGGCTCGTACACCAGGCGGCCCTTGGCGTCGCCGAGCGCGGTGCCGGCGACGACCACGCCACCCTCGCCGGTGCCGTAGTCGACCGCGCGGGCCTGCACGTACCGGGCGCGGAACACCTGCCCCGAGGTCGGCACGGCGTCGTTCATGTTCGCGACGTTGTCGGCGATCGCGTCGAGCCACTTGCGGTAGACGGTCGCACCCGTGCCGGCGATGCCGATCGCGCCGAAGATGGTCATGGTCAGCCCCTGATCGCCGTGCGCAGCAGCACGAACTTGTCGTCCACGGCGCGCAGCATCGTCTGGTACCGCAGGCCGGTGTCGACGTTGGAGAGCACCTCGTGGTCGAGGTTGACGTTGTTGCCGTCCTCGCGGGTCGGCTCCAGCGACCGGGCCACGGCGATCGTCGCGTCCTGCGGCGTGCCCGCCTCGACCGCGGTGCGCAGCGAGTCCTCGAACGACACCCGCCCGGCGAGGAACCCGGGCGTCTCGATGTTGGCGATGTTGTCGGCGATGACGCGTTGCCGCTTCGCCAGCCCGGTCAGGGCACTGTGCAGGGTGACGGACGTGACGTCTTCGAACACGGGGAGGCTCCCGTCCACCGGAAAACGGTGCTGCTCGCGGTGTGTCGCCGGTCCGTGGCTACGGTGATGAGCGATCCTTGCTCGTTAGAGGTATCGGCGCCGCTCACCGGGGCTTGAGGGTTTCGGTCTCGGGGAAAACCCCCACGGCCCGGATCCGGGTCCGGGCGGGGTGCAGCCCGGATGTTTCCGGCGCCGCCGATCCATAGCGTCTCTCACGTGGAGAAGAGACCGGTTACCGTACGGGTGGCGCGCTGGAGCGCGGAACACCCTTGGCGCGCAATCGCACTGTGGGTCGTGTTCGTCGCTGTCTGCTTCATCGGTGGCAACATGGCGGGGACCGTCGAGGCGAGCAACTCCGACCAGGCCATCGGCGAGTCCGGCCGGGCCGACGTCATCGTCCACGACGGCAAGTTCGACAACCCGGCGACCGAGAGCGTGCTCATCACCCCGCTCACCGGCGCCCTGGACCGCGGCGCCGCCGACAGGGCCGCCGCCGACGTGACCACCGCGATGAAGGCGCTGCCCGAGGTCGCCTCCGTGAGCGACCCGCTGCCCTCCCACGACGGCGGCGCCCTGCTGGTCCGGGTCACCATGAGCGGCGATCCCGAGACCGCCCAGGACCGCGTCGGCAAGCTGCGCGACGCCACCGCCGGCGTGCAGCGGGCCCACCCCGAGCTGCGGGTCGAGGAGACCGGCGGCGAGTCCATCGGCCAGGCCATGGACGACACCCTCGGCAAGGACTTCCAGCGGGCCGAGTTCCTCAGCCTGCCGGTGACGTTCGCGATCCTCATCGTCGCGTTCGGCGCGCTCATCGCCGCCGGCGTGCCGGTGCTGCTGGCGCTGTCGTCGGTCGCGGCCGCGCTCGGCCTGTCGACGCTCGCCTCGCACCTGGTGCCGTCGACCGACACCACCGCCAGCGTCATCCTGCTCATCGGCATGGCCGTCGGCGTCGACTACTCGCTGTTCTACCTGCGCCGGGAGCGCGAGGAACGGGCGAAGGGCCGCCAGCACCTGGACGCGGTCGAGATCGCCGCGGAGACCTCCGGGCACGCCGTGGTCGTCTCCGGTGTCGCCGTGACGATCGCCATGGCCGGGCTCTTCCTCGCCGGTGACGTCGTCTTCTCGTCGCTCGCCGTCGGCTCCATCCTGGTCGTGCTGGTCTCCGTGATCGGCTCGCTGACCGTCCTGCCGGCGCTGCTGTCGAAGCTGGGCCGCTGGATCGACCGGCCCCGCGTGCCGCTGCTGTGGCGCCTCACCCGCCCCCGTGGCGCGGCCGAGGGCCAGTCCCGGTTCTGGAGCTTCATCCTGCGGCCCGCCCTGCGCCGCCCGGCGGCCACCCTCGCCGTGTCGGTCCTGGCGCTGCTGGCCCTCGCGGCCCCGGCGCTGACCATGCGGCTGAGCTTCCCCGGCATGGAGGACCTGCCGCGCACCACGCCGGCGATGCAGGCGTACGACCGGCTGGTCAAGGCGTACCCGAGCACCGGCACCGTGCACACCGTCGCGGTCCGCGTCCCGGCCGGCCAGCTCGACGCCACGAAGGCCGCGCTGACCGAGCTGGCGAAGACCGCGGCCGCCGACCCGCTGTTCGCGCCGCTGGACGAGGCCCCCGACATCGAGGTCTCCGCCGACGGCAAGGTCGCCGTGCTCGACGTGGCCACCCCGTTCGCCGGCCGCTCCGAGGAGGCCAAGGAGTCCCTGACCCGGCTGCGTGAGGTCATGGTCCCGCAGACCGTCGGCAAGGTGCCGGGCGTGGTGGCGGGGCACGACGCGGCCGTCGGCGGGTTCGTCGGCGCCGACGTCGACTACGCCGGGCACGTCAAGGAGAAGCTGCCGCTCGTCATGGGGTTCGTGCTGGTGCTGACGTTCCTGGTCATGGCGTTCACGTTCCGCTCGGTGATCGTCGCGGTCACCTCCATCGGCCTGAACATGCTGTCCGCCGGCGCCTCCTACGGCCTGGTCGTGCTGATCTTCCAGGGCACCTGGGCGGAGGGCATCCTGGGCTTCAAGTCGATGGACGCGGTCGTGTCCTGGCTGCCGCTGTTCCTCTTCGTGGTGCTGTTCGGCCTGTCGATGGACTACCACGTGTTCGTCGTCAGCCGCATCCGCGAGGCGGTCCGGCAGGGCATGTCGACCCGCGACGCGGTGGCGCACGGCATCACCGGCTCCGCCGGCGTGGTCACCAGCGCGGCGATCGTGATGGTGGCGGTGTTCTCCATCTTCGCCACGCTGAGCACCGTGGACATGAAGCAGCTCGGCGTCGGCCTGGCCGCGGCGATCCTGCTCGACGCGACCATCATCCGGGCGGTGGTGCTGCCGTCGCTGATGACGCTGCTGGGCAACGCGAACTGGTGGGCGCCGCGCTTCATGCGCCGCCGCGAGGTGCCGCCGGCACCGGCGCCCGTGGTCGAGGGGGAGCTGGTCGGCGCCGGGCGCTGAACCAGCTGCTGGGGGAGAGGCCGGCCGGCACCGGGCAACCGGTGCCGGCCGGCCGCGCCGTTGCCGTTACGCGCCGGCCGGCCGCGCCGTTGCCGTTACGCGCCGGCCGGCCGCGCCGTTGTCGGGGCGCCGGCCGGCCGTGCTGCTGTCAGGCGTCGGCCAGCTCGATCGAGTCCGACACCCGCGGTGCCAGGATGCGCATCTCCTCCAGCACGGGCGCGCTCTGCTCGTCCGGCACCGCGGCCAGCGCCTCGCCCAGCAGCGGCAGCGCCGCCTCGTCGTGGAACATCTCCAGGGCGATCGCCGCCGCCAGGGTCCGCTCCCGCGGCGTGCGCCGGGCGTCGCCGGACAGCGCGAGCAGCGTGCAGCGCTCGGGGAAGCCGTGCTGGCGCAGCCGGGCCGACCACTCCATCGCGCGGATGAGCGGGACCAGCCGGCCGACCCGCGCGGCCACGGTCAGCACCGTCGGCTCCCCCGGGTACCGCCGCCACAGCGCCTCGAGCAGCTCGTCGGCAGCCTCCGGCGGGGCCTCGGCGATGCCGAACAGCAGCCCACGCACCCCCGAGCGGGGCAGCAGCTCGGCGACCTCGGCCAGGCTGCCGCCGGCGGCGCCGAGGATCTGCGCCATCCGGGCCACCGGCACGGGCACCTGCCCCTTGCGCAGGGTCTCGCGCAGGTGAAAAGCGGCCTCCGTGTGCCGGTCGAGCCGGCTCAGCGCGTCGATGCGCAGGCCCGCGAAGCGGTCCCGGCCGACGCCGTACAGCAGGTCGTTGACGCCGGACTCGGGCAGCTCGTCGATGATCTCCAGGGCCCGCTCGTAGTCGCCCTCGACGAACCGGAGCTTGACCTCGTGCTCGCCGACCGTGGCCGGGTTCGTGGCGATCGCGCGCAGGTCCTCGATCACCCCGGCCGCCTCGGGAATGCGGCCCAGGGCGAGGTACGCGTCGGCGAGGATCTTCAGGAACAGCACCCGGTGGCTGCGCTCCTTCGCCTCGGCCAGGCCGCGCCGGGAGGTGGCGATCGCCTCCTCGACGTGGCCGGAGCTGATCTGGGAGCGGGCCAGGTTGCCCACGGCGGTCATGCCGTTCACGTCGTCCACGGCGAGCTGCGCCAGGCGCAGGTTGCGTTCGGTCTTGCTCTTCACGACCCGGCGCAGCCGCGTGTAGCCGGAGTGGTCGAGCACCAGCTCGGGCAGGTGCGGGCCCATGAAGCCCTGCCCGGTGATGCGGTCGAGGACCTGTTCGTGCAGCCGGCCGTACAGCCGCGCCTGGGCCCGCCGGAACAGCCGGGGGTAGTAGATGGCGCTGGAGCCGCCGCCGCCCTCGTGACCCTCCCGGTTCTCGATCAGCGCGAGGAACGCCCTGCCGTCGGCGCGTTCGACCGCCTCCCGGACCGTGCGGCGGTCGCCGGTGAACACCTCGTCCGCGTCGATCCACAGCACCCAGCGGCCGCGGCAGTGCTCCAGCGAGCGGTTGCGGGCGTCGCCGAAGTGGTCGTTCCAGAAGCCCTCCACGACGCGGGCGCCGTGGGCGCGGGCGATCGCCACCGTGTCGTCGGTGGAGCCGGTGTCGTAGACGACGATCTCGTCCACCAGGTCGCGGATCGCGTCCAGGGACGGGCCCAGCACGTCGGCCTCGTCCTTGACGATGAGCGAGGCGCTGAGCAGCGGGGCGTCCGGCGCGTCGGCGAGGTCGGTGCGCAGCCCACAGGCGGGCGAGGCCACGTGCGCGACGAGCGCGGCGTGCGCGATGGTGATGCGGCCCTGCGCGGCGAGCGCGTCCCAGGGCAGGTCCGTGGTGGGTCCTCCGGCGATCGCGAGGGCGTCGCGCCGGATCGCCACGCACACCGGCCCGAGCCGGTCGACGTCGGTGAACTCGTCGCGGTGCTCCTGGCGCCACTGCCGGGCGTGGGTCTTGAACGCCGCCGGGCTCGTCATCGCCTCGTCCGGCAGCTGTACCTGCTGCGGGCCGAACGTGTGCTGGCAGCTGGGGCCGGTGGCGACGACGGCCGGGTCGTGGAACGGCTCCAGCACCGGGTCCAGCCAGTGCGCCGACAGGATCACGTCGCCGTCGACCAGGACGACGACCGGGTGGCGGGTGGCGTCGACCCCGGCGGTCCAGCGCTCGGCGACGCCGGACCCGGCGGCCGGCTCCAGCACCCGCAGCCAGGTCTCGCCGCGCAGCTCGGCGCGTAGGTCGGGGCGGTCCGGTGGCAGCACGCACACGACCTCGTCGCGCACGCCGAGGGTCGGGCGCAGCGACTGCAGGCAGGCGTGGAAGTCGTCGGGGGTGCCCCCGGCGGCGACGATCACGGACACCGGGATATGGGTCATGCCGGCACCATCGGCATTTTCGGGCGCAATCCCAGTGCTTTTCAGGTGCGGTTGTCGACGAAGACGGGCACCGTGTCGGCCGCCTCGCGGTGCAGCCGGCTCACCAGCCGTGCCTGCTGGCGGTTGCCCGCCATCGCGATCGTCAGCTCCCGGGACAGGTCCAGCTGCCGCTGCACGAGCCGGCGGGCCCGGTCCGCGAGCGCCAGCGGCAGCGGCCCGAGCCCTTCCGGCGGCGTGAACGTCGCCGGCGTCAGCGGCGTGGTCTCCAGCACGTCGCGGTGCCGCAGCAGCTGCTCGACCTGGTCGGCCTCGAGCTCCAGCGCGTCGAGGGCGGCGACCCAGGCGTCGTGCCAGCCCTCGTCCCGGCCCTCGTCCAGGCCCTTGCCCCGGCCCTTGTCCGGTCCCGGGTCCGGGGAGGTCACGGCCCGGCCCCGATGACCTGCGCGGCCGCCTCCCGCCACGCGTCGCGCAACTGCTCGGCGAAGCTCTGCACGGACTCGACCTTGGCGCGGTCGCCGGTCACGTTCGCCTGGACCAGCTCGGTGATGAGGAAGCTGTACAGCGCCGCGAGGCCGGGCCCGCCGCTCCACGCGGACGTGTCGAGGGTCGCCCGCAGCTCCATGATGATCTCCTGGGCGTGCTGGATGCGCCCCGACGCGGTCAGCCGGTCGCCCTGTTCGAGGGACTGGCCGGCGATCATCAGGTCGAGCACGAGCCGGTCGTACAGCATCACGAGCAGCCGGGAAGGGGGCGCGGTCGCGACGCTGTCACTGACGTAGCGGTTGCGCAGGGCTTGAGTGGTCATGCGATCTCCAGGCTGAGGGGGGAGTCGGCCTAGCCGAGCGAGGCGAGCTGGCCCGACAACCAGTTGCCCTGGTTCTTGAGCTTGCCCAGCGCGGTCTCCATCGCGCCGAACTGTTTCTGCAGCGTCGCCTGCCGGGCCTGCAACCGCACGTCCCAGTCGTCGACGCGGTGGTTGAGCTCGGTGATGGCGTCGTTGCCGCTGATGATCAGGCGGGACAGCGTGCCGGTGTTGGTCTGCGTCGCCTTGTCCGCCACGGCGGTCATCCGGTCGGCGAGGCCGTTCTTCAGGGTGACGTCGGACTGGGCGGCGTCGATGAACAGCGCCTGGGTCTTGTCCGGGTCGGCGGTGAGCGCCGCGGTGAACTTCGTCTTGTCGAACGTCAGCCGGCCGTCGCGGGTCAGCTCGATGCCGATGTCCTTGAAGCTGCCGTTGGTGCCGGTACCGCCGGAGACGGTGTTCAGCACGCGGGTGGCGACCTGCGACATGATGCTGTTGCCGGCGAGGGGCCCGCCGGGGACCGCGCCGCTCTTGTTCTTGGTCTGCGTGGCGATCTCCGACAGCGCCGCGTTCGCCGCGTCGACCATCGCCTGCACCTTGGTGGCGACGCCCTCGGTGTCCCGGGCGACGGTGACCGTCACCGGCGGGTCGGTGGGCGCCTGTTCCTTCACCGCGGTCACGCTCAGGCCGCCCATCAGGTCCTTGAACGTGTTCGACGACGACGTCACCTTGAGCGGGGTCGTCGCGTCGCCGATGGTCAGCTCCGCGTCGGAGCCCTCGGTGACCGGGGTGACGGCGCCGAGCCCGCTGAACGGCGAGCCGCCCAGGTCGAACTTCGACTGCAGGCCGAGCGACGTCGAGGTGATCTGCATCGTGTACTTGCCGGGGGAGACCTGGAACGCGGTGGCCTTCACGCCGAGGTCCGGGGTCTTGTTGATCGCGTCGACGACGCCCTGCAGCGACGTGTCGGTGACGTTGACCGTCTTCGGGCCGTCGGCGAAGTTGATCTGGAACGACGAGCCGCCCATGATGTTGTCCGTCACCGCGGTGACCGGCGTGTCGAACACGATGGAGTGCGCCGTCGCCAGGTGGTTGACGCGGAAGGTGAGCGAGCCGCTCTGCGTGCTGCTCGACGCGGTCGTCGAGGCCGTGGCGGCGTCGGAGCTCGACGTGGCGACGCCGCCCTTCCAGGCGGTGGGGTCGCCGATCGCCTTGGCCGCCGTGAGCAGCGCCTGCATCTTCGTGTTGATGCCCTGGTACGCGCCGACGACCTTCTGCTGCGTGGCGACCTTGGACTTGAGCGCGGTCTGCGGCGCGGCCTCGACCTGCATCAGGCTGCTGATGACGGCCGAGGTGCTCATGCCTGAGATGAGGCCGTCGACGCTTCCGGTTGCCATGCTGGTACCTCCGTGGGACAAAGCGTGCGGGGAGGAAACCTGGGTCCCCTCCCCGCCCTACGAGCGCCGTCAGCGCAGCAGCGACAGCACGTTCTGCGGTGCCTGGTTGGCCTGGGCCAGCATGCTGGTGCCGGCCTGGGTGAGGATCTGTGAGCGGGTGAAGGAGACCATCTCCTGCGCCATGTCCGTGTCGCGGATGCGTGACTCGGACGCGGACAGGTTCTCCACCGCGACGTTGAGGTTGTTGATGGTGTGTTCGAAGCGGTTCTGGTACGCACCGAGCGTGGCCCGGGCGGTCGAGACCCCCTTGATCGCGTCGTCGATCGCGGTGATCGCCAGCGACGCGCCGGTCACCAGGTCCAGCGCGGCCACCCCGAGCCCGGTCGAGTCGAAGCCGGTCACGGCGGTGACGCCGCCGAACGCGGCGGTGCCGAGGCTGACCGTGATCTGGTCCGCGCTCGCGGTGTTGGCGCCGACCTGGAAGGTGCCGACGTAGGACGTCGTCGGGTCGAGCAGCTTCTGCCCGCCGAACGCGGTGGTGGTGGCGATGCGGTCCAGCTCCTGGTTCAGCTGCGCGAACTCGGTCTGCGCGGCGGTACGCGCGTCGGAGTCCTGGGAACCCGTGGACGAGGCCTGGACGGACAGGTCGCGCATGCGCTGCAGGATGGAGTGCGTCTCGGTGAGCGCGCCTTCAGCGGTCTGCACGACCGAGATGCCGTCCTGCGCGTTGCGCACG
>NZ_JNYJ01000058.1 GCF_000716715.1 Dactylosporangium aurantiacum
CCAACTACCGGAGACCTCGCCCATTGTCGATCTCCGACACGCACCCAACCACGTCAGGGCAGGTCAAGCACCACGCCCGAGTTCGACACACGACCTAGGACGTCCGCGACGCGACGTGCGGCGTCGCCTTCCAGCATCGTGAAGTGGGTGCAGTCGATGCGGTGCACGTCGACGCGGCCGGTGACGTACGGCCGCCACGACGCGGCGGGCGGGGTGTCCGGCGCGCGGTCCCGGGTCGCGTCGAAGAACACCACATCGCCGTCGTACCGCCCGGGGGTGAACGCGCGGGCGGCCCGCATGCCGTGCGCGGCGACGGCGCGGATGCGGGCCAGCAGCCGCCGGTCGGTGCCGGCCCCGGCGAGCCCGGCCCGGACCGCGTCGCGGATGCGTTGCTCCACGGCCGCGTCGGCGGCCCGCGCCCGCCGCACCGGATAGGCGTCCAGCAGCGCGAGCAGTGCCAGCTCGGCGCCGTCGGCGCGCAGCTGCACCGCCATCTCGTGGGCGAGCAGCCCGCCGAGCGACCAGCCGAGCAGGTGGTACGGGCCGTCCGGTTGCAGCCGGCGGATCTGGGCGACGTAGTCCGCGGCCATCGCCGTGACGGTCGCCGGCAGCCGTTCCGTGCGCACCAGGCCGCGTGCCTGCAGCCCGTACACGGGCCAGCCGCGGTCCAGGTGCGGCAGCAGGCCCGCGTACGCCCAGCTGAGACCGCCCGACGGGTGCACGCAGAACAGCGGCGCGCGGGCTCCGGCGGGGCGCAGCGGCAGCAGCGTCTCCAGCCCCGCGGTGCGCGCGTCGGCACCGAGCCGCTCGGCCAGGGCGGCCGCGGAGGACGCCTCGAAGATGAGGCGCACCGGCACGTCGGTGCCCAGCACCGCACGGAGCCGGGTGACCAGCCGCACGGCGAGCAGCGAGTGGCCGCCGAGTTCGAAGAACCCGTCGCCGGCGCCGACCCCGGCCACGCCGAGGACCTCCTCGAACAGGGCGCACAGCACGGCCTGCAGTCCGGCCGGCGCGGCGGTGACGGCGGCGGGGACGGCGGCCGTGACGGCCGGTGCCGGCAGCGCGGCACGGTCCAGCTTGCCGTTGGTGGTCATCGGCAGCGCGGCGAGCGGCACGACCGCGTCCGGCACCAGCGCCGCCGGCAGCCGGGCGGCCAGGTGCGCGCGCACCGCGCCGGTGTCCAGGGTGGCCGGCGTGGCGTACGCGATCAGCCGCCGGGTCGCGGCGGTGGCACCGGACGCGACCACGGCGGCACCGGTGACCGCCGGGTGGCTGAGCAGCACGGCACGGACCTCCGCCGGTTCCACCCGCACGCCGCGGATCTGGACCTGGTCGTCGGCGCGGCCCAGGTACTCCAGGACCCCGTCGGCGCGGTGCCGGACGAGGTCACCGGTGCGGTACATGCGCTGCCCCGGCGGGCCGAACGGGCAGGCGAGGAAGCCCTGCGCGGTGAGTCCGGGCCGGTGCAGGTAGCCGCGGGCGAGCTGCACGCCGGCGACGTAGAGCTCGCCGGTGAGGCCGGGCGGGACGAGCGAGAACCGCTCGTCGAGCACGAACAGCCGGTTGCCGGGGATCGGCCGCCCGATCGGCACCCGGTCGGCGGGCAGGTCCGCGGGGTCGAGGCGGTGGTCGGCGCAGGCAACGGTGGTCTCCGTCGGGCCGTAGGAGTTGACCACCGTCACCCCGGTGCGGCGGGGGGCCCAGTCGCGCAGGTCCGCGCCACTGAGTGCCTCGCCGCCCAGCACCAGCTCGACCGTCGGCTGCGCGGCGGCGGGCAGGTCGGCGAGCAGCGCGAGGTGGCTCGGGGTGCCCTTGACGAACGCCGGCCGGTCGGCGTCGGCGAGCTCCGCCACCCGGACGGTGCCGCCGGTCACCAGCGGGCCGAGCAGCGACGTGACGGTGCCGTCGAAGCCGGGTGAGGCGTGCAGCACGGCGGTGCCGGCGAGCCCGGCGTACCGGTCGCGCACGTGCGCGAGGTAGTTGGCGAGCCCGCCCCGGGTCACCACGACGCCCTTGGGCCGGCCGGTCGACCCGGAGGTGTACAGCACGTACGCGGCGCTGGCAGGGGGTGGCTCGGCGACCGGCGCCGCGGTGACCGCCGGCCCGTCGGCCTGCTCGGGGCGGTCGATGACGTGGATGACGCGGGCGTCGGCGAGCAGGGCGGCGCGCCGGGCGGGCGGCAGGTCCGCGTCGAGCGGCAGGTAGGCGGCGCCGGCCCGCAGCACGCCGAGGATCGCGGCCAGCAGGTGCGGGGAGCGGGGCAGGCAGACCGCGACGACGGACTCCGGGCGCACGCCCTGGCGGCGCAGCCTGGCCGCGACACGGGCGGCGCGCGCGTGCAGTTGTGCGTACGTCCAGGCGCCGCCGGGCCAGGCGACGGCCGGGGCGCCGGGGTCGCGCCGCAACGGCGCGGCGAACAGGCCGGCCAGCGGCGGCGGCGGGCGTTCCGTGCCGGCCCAGTCGTGCAGCAGCCGGTGCCGCTCCCCCGGCGCGAGCAGGTCGAGCGTGTGCAGCGCACGGTCGGGGTCGGCGCTGGCCCGGTCCAGCAGCAGTCCCAGGCGCGCGGCGATCGCCCGGACGGTGCCTTCGGTGAACAGGTCGGTGGCGTAGTCCAGGACGCCGGCCAGCCCACCGGCCGACCCACCGGCCGACCCACCGGCCGACCCACCCGCCGGCTCCGCCGCGGTCAGCTCGGTGAAGGTCAGGGACAGGTCGAACTTCGCCGGGCCCGGGGGCAGCGGCACCTCGGTCACCGCCAGGCCCGCCAGCCGCACCGGCGCCGTGGCGGCGCGCAGCGCCAGGAACGTCTGGAACAGCGGGTGCCGGCCGGCCTGCCGGGGCGGGTTGACCGCCTCGACGACCCGGTCGAACGGCGCGTCCTGATGGGCGAGGGCGGCCAGATCGGCGTCCCGGGCCCGGGCCACGAGGTCCCGCAGCGACGGCTCGCCGCCGGTGCCGAGCCGCAGCACGACCGTGTTGACGAACGGCCCGACGAGCAGGTCGACGGCGGGATCGGTGCGCCCCGCCACGGGCACCCCGACGGCGGTGTCCGGGCCGGCGCCGAAGCGGGTCAGGATCGCCGCGAACGCCGCGTGCAGCACCACGAACACGGTGGTGCCGGCCCGCCGGGCCAGCTGCCGGAGCCGGTCGTGCACGTCCGCGCCGATCGGCACCGGTACCCTCGCCGACGCGCCCGACGGCACGGCCGGGCGCGGCAGGTCGGTCCGCGGTCCGGTGTGCTCGGGCAGGCCGGCGAGCGCCGCCGTCCAGTACCGCAGCTGCCGCACCGCCGCCTCGCCGCCTTCACCCGCCCGCTGCCACAGGGCGAAGTCGGCGTACTGGACCGGCAGCGGCGCCCAGTCCGGCGCGGTGCCGGCCGTGCGGGCGGCGTAGGCGGTGGCGAGGTCGCGCAACAGGTGCCCGACGGACCAGCCGTCGGCGGCGATGTGGTGCAGGACGACGACGAGCAGGTGCCGGTCGGCGCCGTCGGGGATGAGCCGGACCAGCATCGGTGGCTCGTCGCGCAGGTCGAAGCGGTGCCCGGCGAGCGCCCGCGCCTCGACGGCCGCGGGCCCGGCGGACGGCCCGACGCGCAGCCGCGGGCCGGTGTCGCGGACCGACTGGACCGGCACACCGTGCTCGTCCAGCGGGAACACGGTGCGCAGCACGTCGTGCCGGTCGGCGAGGTCGGCCACGGCCAGCTCCAGTGCCGCGACGTCGAGCGGGCCGTCGACGCGGTACACGACCGGCATGTTGTACGCGGTCGCACCGCCACTCGTGTGGGACCCGGCATCCGGCCCGGTCAGGAACCACAGCCGCGCCTGCGTGGCGGACAGCGGGACGTGCGCCGGCCGCGGCACGACCGGCACGACCGGCGGCGGAGCGGCCGCACCGGCCCCGTCGACGCACCGGGCGAGGTCGGCGACGACCGGGTGGTCGAACACGGCACGCAACGGCAGGTCGAGCCCGGCCACGGCGCGGACCCGGGCGACGAGCCGCACGGCCAGCAGCGAGTCGCCGCCGAGGGCGGTGAAGTCGTCGTCGGGGCCGGCCTCGGCGAGACCGAACAGCTCGGCGAACAGGCCGCACAGCAGCGCTTCGGCGGCGGTGCGGGCGGCGCGGGCGGGCGGCGCGCCGTCCTCCGGTGCGGGCAGCGCGGCGAGGGCGGCCCGGTCCAGCTTGCCGTTGCGGGTCAGTGGCAGCGCCCCGACGGGGACCACGGCGGCCGGCACCAGGTACCGCGGGAGCCGCTCCCGCAGGTGCGCCAGCAGCTCGCGGCCGAGGCCGGCACCGGCGGCGGTGGGCACCGCGTAGGCGACGAGGCGGCGGCGGCCCGGGCGGTCCTCGCGCACGATCACGGCGGCCGCGGCGACCCGCGGATGCGCGGCGAGGGCGGCCTCGATCTCGGCCGGCTCCACCCGGAACCCGTTGACCTTGACCTGCTGGTCGCCCCGGCCGAGGTACTCCAGCACGCCGTCGTCGCCCCAGCGGGCGAGGTCGCCGGTGCGGTACATGCGACCGCCCGGCGGACCGAACGGGCAGGCCAGGAAGCGCTGTGCGGTGCCGCCGGGCGCCCGCCAGTAGCCGGTGGCCAGCTGGGCGCCGGCCAGGAACAGCTCGCCGACGCCACCGGCCGGCACCGGGTCGAACCGGTCGGTGAGCACGTAGGCGCGCATGTTCGGCACCGCACGGCCGATCGGCGGCCGGTCGGTGCCCCGGTCGGCGTCGCCGTCGACCAGCTGCGCCGTCGCGACGTGGGTCTCGGTCGGCCCGTACTGGTTGTGCAGCCGCCGCCCGCGGGTCAGGGCCCGCAACGCCGGCGTCAGCACGAGCGCCTCACCGGCCTGCACGACGTCGGTGAGGTCGGGCAGGGCCGTGCCGAGCTCGGCGACGGCTGCGCCGACGGCGTCCAGCACGAGGTTGGGCGCGAACAGCTCGTTGACGCGGTGCCGGGCCAGCCAGCGCAGCAGGCGGGGCGGGTCGCGGCGCAGCTCCTCGGCAGGCACGGCGAGGCAGCGGCCGGTGCCCAGAGCCAGGACCAGCTCCTGGGCGGCGACGTCGAAGCCGACCGGGGCGAACTGCGCGGTGACCGTCCCGGGTCCGCCGGGCAGCGTGTCGCGCTGCCAGGCCAGCAGGTTGACCAGCGCCGCGCCGGGCAGGACGACCCCCTTCGGCCGGCCGGTGGAGCCTGAGGTGTAGATGACGTACGCCGGGTCACCGGGGCGCAGCGGCGCGGTGCGCTCGGCGTCGGTGACGGGCCGGTCGTCGCGGTTGCCGTCCGGCGCCACCCAGGGCACCCCGGGCAGCATGCCCACCGTGGACACGACGCAGACCGGGCGGGCGTCGGCGAGCAGGGCCGCGACCCGGGCGGGCGGGTGCTCCAGGTCGACCGGCAGGTATGCGGCACCGGTGAGGACCGCGGCGAGCACGGCGGTGACCTGGTCGGCGGAGCGGGGCAGGGCGACGGCAACGACGGCGTGCGGCCCCGCCCCGGCGAGGATGAGGCGCCGGGCCAGGGCGTTGGCCCGCCCGTGCAGGTCACGGTAGGTCAGCGTGCCGCCGTCGCTGACGATCGCGGCGGCGTCTGGGGTACGGGCGGCCTGCCCGGCGAGGAGCGCGGCGAGCGTCTCGCGCTGCGGCGCCCGGCGCCAGCCGGCGACGAGGCGGCGCCGCTCGCCGGGCAGCAGCACGTCGAGGCGGCCGACGGTGCGCTGCGGGTCCGTGCCGAGCTGCCGGACGACCTGCCGCAGCCGGCGCTGATGCCCTTCGACCGACGCCGGGCGGTGCCGGCGGTCGTCGGCCTCGGCCTGCACCAGCACCGTCGCCCGGACCGGGTCGACCCGGCCGACGAACGCGACGTCGCGGACCGGGCCGGTGGTCAGCACGTGCCGCCGCAGGCGCAGGCCGGGCAGCCGCGGACCGGGCGGGTCGGGCAGCACGTTCAGGACCGGGCCGGCGACCTCACCGGCGGCGGCACGGAGATCCTCCACCCGGTACCGCTGGTGCCGCAGTGCCGCCCGCAGCTCGGCCGCCACCGCGGCGGTGAGCGCCGCGGCCGGCTGCCGCGGGTCGACGCTCAGCCGCACGGGCAGGATGTTGGACAGCATCGCCGGGGTGGCCCGGGCGGCGGCCGTCGTCCGGCCCGTCACCGGCACTTCGATCACCAGGTCGGTGGCGCCGGTGACCCGGTGCAGGTAGGCGGCGAGCCCGGCGGTCAGCCACACCGTCGGGTGGGCGCGCATGCCGAATCCGGCGAGGTCGACGGCGAGCGGCCCGGTGGCCACCCGGCCGCCGGCGCCGGGCCCGCCGTCCAGGCCCAGAGTCACGGGTGCCGGCGGATCCTCGTACCGGCCGAGCCAGTGGTCGCGGTCCCGGTCGTACGCGGCCGACCGGCGGTACGTGACGTCCTCGTCGACCAGGTCGGTGAGCGCGCCGAACCGGCGGGGCGCGGCCGTCTCACCGTACAGCTGGATGAGCCGGTCCACGAGCAGCGCGGCGCCGTAACCGTCGAGGGCCAGATGGTGCACGCGCTGGTAGTAGAAGTGCCGGCGGGGGCCGAGCCGCAGCAGGGCGGCCGCCGCGAGCCGACCGGCGGCCAGCTCCAGCGGGCGCGCCAGGTCGGCGGCCATCCAGGCGTGCGCGGCGGCCGGCGGGTCGCCGGCGGCGCGCAGGTCGATCACCGGCAGCTCGACCGGCGCGGCCGCGTCGGGCAGCTGCACCGGCTCCCCCGCGACGACGGCGAACCGGACCCGCACCGCGTCGGTCTCGGCGATGACGCGGTGCAGGGCCTCGCGCATGCGGCCGTGGTCGAGCGGGCCGCGGATGTCGAAGTACTGCGCGATCTCGCGCCGGTCGGCGCCGCCACCGACCTGCTCCGCGAGCCAGATGCCGCGCTGCGCCGCGGTCAGCGGCAGCGCGTCGCCCGGCGGCGTGCCGGGCCCCGACCCGCCCGCGGCAGCGGGCGTCACCGCGACGGTGGCGTCGCCGGTGCGGCGCGCGGCGGGGTCCGGCGGGTGGCCGTTCGGCGGCGGGCGGTCAGAGACGGTCGTCACGAGGCGCTCCGGAGGGTCGACGGTCCGGTCCAGGTTCGGTGCGTCACCAGCGCACGGGCAGCGCGTGCACGCCGTACGTCGCCATGTCGGTGCGGTAGGACAGCTCCCGGGCCGGCACCGCGAGGCGCAGGTCCGGCAGCCGGCGCAGCAGCCCCAGCAGGGCGATGCGCAGCTCCGCCCGGGCCAGCTGCTGGCCCAGGCACTGGTGCGCGCCGAACCCGAACGCGAGGTGGTGGCGCGCCTCGCGGCCGATGTCGAACGCGTCCGGGTCGGCGAACACCGCCGGGTCGCGGTTGGCCGCGGCGAGCAGTGCCAGGACGCCCTCACCGGGCCGGATCGTCTGCCCGGCGACGGTCAGCTCCTCGACCGCGACGCGCGGCACCCCGAAGTGCACGATCGTGTGGTACCGCAGCAGCTCCTCGACGGCCGCCCCGGCGAGGCCGCCGTCGGTGCGCAGCCGCGCCAGCTGGCCCGGGTGCTCCAGCAGCGTCAGCACCGCCATACCGATCATGTTCGCGGTCGTCTCGTGACCGGCCACCAGGAGCAGCAGGGCGATGCCGACGATCTCGTCCCGGTCGACCTCACCGCGGCGCAAATGCCGGCGTACCAGCCGGCCGATCAGGTCGTCGCCCGGGTCCTCGGCGGCGGCCTTCGCGTCCACCAGGGCACCCATGTACGCCTGGAGCTGCGCGGCGAAGCGCTGCGTGTCCGCCTCGCTGTGCCGGCGGGAGAACAGCTGCCGGCTGCGGCCCTGGAACTGTTCGTGGTCGGCGTACGGCACGCCGAGCAGCCGGCAGATCACCTGCGAGGTCAGCGGGAAGGCGAACTGCGACACCAGATCTGCCTCGCCGCCGGCCAGCCCGTCGATCAGCGTGTCGACCATCGCGGTGATCTCCGGCTCCAGCCGGCGGATCTCCCGCAGCATGAAGTCGCCGGTCAGCAGCCGCCGCAGCCGGGTGTGCTCCGGCGCGTCCATCCGCAGGAACTGCCCTGCGCGGTTCTCGGCGCGGGCCGCGGCACGAAGCCCGGGACGCACGAACGGGAACCCGGGCCGGGTGGGGTCGGCGCTGAGCCGCTCGTCGCGCAGCAACCGGGCCACGTCGCTGTGCCGGGTCACCAGCCACGCCCAGCCGCCCGCCGGAAGCTCCACCCGGGTGACCGGCGCCTCGGCGCGCAGCACCGCCAGCTCCGGCGGCAGGTCGAAGGGGTCGGTGCGGTCGGTCGGCAGCGCGACGGGGCAGCTGCGGACCGCTGCGTCGGTTGACATCGCCGGACCTATCCGCGGTCCGCGAGGTACCGCTCGAGGACACCGGCCAGCATCGCCTCGTTCAGGTGCAGCGACGTGCGAGCCACCTCGATCACCTGCGCCTGCTGCTGCGCGGTGACGGCGTGCCGGCGCAGCGCGTCCTCGACCTCCTTGCTGTGCTTCTGGTCGATCGTGGAGTGCGCGACGAAGAAGCTCAGCTCGCGGTCGGTGAGGCCGAGCTCGGCGCGGGCCTTGCCGAGCAGCTCGCCGATGTGGTCGTAGGCGTTCTCGGCCCAGTAGCTGTACCCCATCCGCGGCACCGCGCCCTGGGTCAGGCCGACGTAGTACAGGTACGCGATGAACGCCTGCGTGGCCGGCAGCGGCACGGCGTCGTACATCGCCTCGTCGAGCAGCCCGACCGCGCGCAGGTCGTGCTCGATCATCTTCTCGTGGCTGATCTCCTCCATCGCGTGCTCCACCGCGTAACGGACCAGGTGGGTGTTCCGCGGCGGCGCACCGAGCACCGCGACCGCCTGGTTCAGCGGGTTGTGCTGGATGTAGTGCCAGAGCTCCCACATCGTGCGCTGGTAGAGCTCCCGGTCCGGAGCGTGCTCGCGGACGTAGTTGAAGAACGGTCCATTGTGGATACGCCGCCAACCGGCGGCCACCACGTCGTCGAGCTGCTCGAAGAATTCGTCCTCGGCCATCGCTGTCTCCTGGCGGGCTGCTGTCTGCATCGGACGCCGGGAAGCCTAGCCACGGCCACTGAAGCCGGTCTTTCGTGTCGCTTGGCAAGCCGGCCTTTAGCGACGCGCGGCACGATGACGGCGCAGACGACGGAAAGGAGCCGGCGATGAACGGTCGATACTGCGTCCTGGTGAACGACGAGGAGCAGCACTCGCTGTGGCCGGCGGATCTCGACGTCCCGGCCGGCTGGCGGGTCGTGTTCGACGGCGGCGACCACGACGAGTGCGTCGCCTATGTGGAGCGCAACTGGACCGACATGCGCCCCCGCAGCCTCCGCTGAGACACCCTCGCCCGGCGTCAACCCCGGCAGCCCCGGGCCTGCCCGGTCCCGTGCGGAGGCGCGCAGCTCGGTCCGCGGGTGGTGGATCAGCCGTTTCTGAGGTCCCGGACGAGCCTGCGGTACATCGGCCGCAGCTCGACGTCCGTCTCCGCGGACTCCTCGGGGTCGGCGGCAAGGGTGCCCGGCACGTCGGCGAGCACCTCGATCCGCCGGCCGAGCGGTGGCGTGACCGCGAACGGCGAGGCGTTGCGCGCCACGTCGGCGTCGCAGCGGTCGGGCAGCAACGGCAGGTTCTCTGCCAGGGCGGCGGCGGCGAGGGCGGGCCAGCCGGCGACGACCGTCTCGGGTTCGTCGCGCCGGACCGCGCTGGAGCGGTCACCGGCGCGGGCGTCGCGGCGCAGGACCGTCACCATCGACTCGGCGAGCAGCCGGGTGGCGAGGACCGACCGGACGTCCGCCGTGCCGGCCGCCGCGGCCGCCCGGGCGTCGGCCGCGAGGACCGCCCGGAACGCATCCGGCTGCAGCAGCGTCAGGTAGCCCAGCCGCACCAGCCCGAAGGCGCCCTGCAGGAGTGCGATGAACGGGCGGATGAGGTCCTCGGCGAGGTTGGTGGACGCCTGTTCCTCACCGACCCGCTGGCCCGGATTCGCCGAGATCATCTTGACGACGTCGTTGTCGCGACCGGTCTGCATCCGTTTGTCCGCGGCGGGTTCGAGCACGGCGACCATGGTCGCGAGCGTGCGCTCGACGGTGCCGGTGAGCGCTGCGCGGCTCGGGTCGCCGCCGCCGAACCGGGCCAGCTCCAGGGCCACCAGCGCGGCGCGCTGCGCCGGGTCGAGCACCGCCCACAGCGGCGCGCCGATGCGCAGGTACCGGCGGCGCAGGAATCCGGCGAACCCCGAGTCGGCGGCGAACCGGTCGTCGAGCACGACGACGTGCGGCCGGGGCACGCCCAGCGCGTCGGCGACCCGGTCGGTCAGCGCGTGCAGCGCGGGTGCGTCGGCGCGCCGCACCGCGACGGCGTCCCGCGGCATGGTGGCCGGCCGGGGCAGGGTCAGCACGCCGAAGAGGAGCAGCACCACGCCCGGCAGCAGGGCGACACTGGGGAACCGCACCGTGCACAACCAGGCACCGCACAGCAGCGTGGCGAACGCTGCGACCTGCACGACGGCGGCGAGGGCGGCCGTGGCGGCCCGGCGCCGGCGGCTCGGTGCGGGTTCGGCCCGGACCTGCCGGCGGGCCCGCTCGCGCAGCCGCACGTCAAGCCATCGCCAGCCGACGATGCCGTCGTTGCCACTCATCCGTGCAGTATGTCCCCTGCTGTCCAGGAGGGCCTGCCGAAACCCTGTCCGGCGCGGTCCGGGACATCGCCGCGAAGTGCGCCGGGGTGCCGCGTCCGGCTTGCACCGCGGCGGCGTGTCCGCCTGCCTGTATCACCACGCCGCGGTCCGTCGTCAGTCCTCCGCGAGCAGCCGGGCGACCGGCCGGCGGCTCAGCGGCAGCGCCGGCAGCGCCGCCGACACACCGGCGAGCAGCGTCCCGGCGAGCGCGGCGAGGAGACCGACGAGGACCAGGTCGGCCGAGGTGTGGCCGACGAACAGGCTCGCTGCGGCGAGACCGGCTCCGGCGCCGAGGATGCCGCCGGCGACGCCGATGCCGAGCCCTTCGTTCGCGATGAGCCGCCCGAGCGCGCCGGTGGACCACCCGACCGCGAGCAGGCTCGCCATCTCGCTCGCCCGGCAGCCTGGCGGTGGCGGTCGCGCCGGAGAGCACGGTGAAGCCGGTGGTCGCCACGAGGATGCCGGCCAGCAGCGCCATCGACCGGCCGGCGCGCCCGCGCACGTGCGACCACACGAACCGGATCACGGGCGGTCCCCTCCGGCGCTCGACCCAGATCAACGCTCTTACATTGCTACAATGCAAGACCGGTGCGCAAGGGCCGCGCGCCCGCACCTGCGGGCTCCGCGCCGACACGTCTTGCGGGGATGGACCCGCCCGGGTCAGGCCGCGACGGGCAGGCGGAGGGTGAGGCCGGCCGCCGCGGCGTCGACATGGATGCGTTGGGTCTGCAGGAGGTGCCGCGCGGTGGTGGCCGCGACGCTCACGCCAGCGTGCATGTCGGCGTGTGCGGCGCCGAGCTCGGCCATGTCGACGGTGACGTGGTCGCGGCGGCGCCGGACGGTGATCGTGAGGATGTGGCCGGGTTCGGCGCTGGTGACCGCTTCGTCGAGCAGGGCGGTGACGGCGCGGCGGACGGGCCGTGGGTCGACGAGAACGCCGGTGTCGCCCTCGACGTCGAACACGAGGTCGGCGCCGTGGGCGGCCAGGTGCGGGGCAAGGGCGTCGCGGACCTGATGGAGGATGGCGAGCAGGCAGGTCGGTCCGTCGACGTGCTCCGGATCGCGGGTGAGGGTCTGCAGGAGGCTGAGGTCGTCGGCGAGGCCGGTGAGGCGCTGGGCCTGCCTGGCGATGGTGCGCACGACCTCGGCCTGGCGAGGACTGAGCTGCTCGTCGGCGAGCAGCTCGGTGTAGCCGACGATGCTGCTCAGGGGTGTGCGCAGTTCGTAGGAGATCTGTTGCAGCGGCGCGACAGCCGCCCGGGGTTCACGGTTGCGCAGCAGGCGGGTGGCGTAGGCGGCGGCGCCGGCGAGCAGGAGGATGCCGGGCCAGGTGAGCGCGCCGCCGGTCCGGCTGGCGGTGTTGTGCAGGAACTGCACGACGACCCCGGCGTGCGGCAGCGACGTCTGGACCCGGTACAGCGAGGCGGAACGCAGGTCCACCGTCCACGGGTCCGTGGCGGTGTTGGCGTCGCCCCTGGTCCGCATGACCGGGGTGCCGTCCTGGTCGCGCAGTTCGACGACGCGGTGCATGACGGCGGTGCCGGCGGGCAGGTGCCCGGCGGGCGGCTGGAAGATCACCACGTCGCCGACGCGGAGGCTGTCGGCGCGCACCGGCACGGCAGCCACCAGGGAGTACCGCGGGATGGTGGGACTCATGGAACCGGACAGGACCGGTTCGAGCCGGGCACCGGTGACGGCGAGGACAGCAGTGACGGCGAGGAACAGCAGGGTGACCACGAGCGCCGTGCGGAACAGCAGCGTGTGGGCGGCGCGGATCAGCATGCGACCTCCGTGACGGTTGATCAGCCGAGGGTTCGGTCGGCGCCACCGGCCGGTAGCACGGCGCTGGTGACGCTCAGGGTGATGGCGGCGGTGGCGAGGAACCCGCCGACCTTGACCTGCAGGTAGGTCCGGCCGCCGGCCGGGATCGGGGTGCTCTGGTAGGCGACCGCCGGCTGCGTGCTCAGCCACGTCGGGGCGAGCAGGGTGACCGCCCCGGTCGGGCAGGCCCCGCCCGCCCACGCGACCCCGCAGCCGCGCACGAGCACCGTCGAGCCGAGCGGCAGGGCGGTGTCGGCGGTGATGACGCCGGCGAAGCTGGCCGGTGTCGCGCCGGTGTTCGTGAACACCGGGTAGTCGGTGTCCACGAAGTTCACCACCGTGTAGGGAATCGTGTACGAAGCGCCGGTCGGGCCGGAGAACCTGTACGCCGGTGTGGCCATCGTCAGGTCGCCGGTGCGCTGGTGCGTGCTGCTCGTCCAGCCCGCCGCCGCGGCGTCCGCCGCCGGTACCGACGCCGAGAACGCCACGAGGAAGGCGGCAAGCGCGGCAAACGTCCTCATCGGCTGCCTCAGCCGCCGGTGCGGTCCCGGCCGCCGGAGACCGGCGTGCTGCCGTTGACGGTGACCTTGACCGTGCCGGTGGTGCCTTGGAACGTGGCCTGGGAAGCGCCCGCGCTGAGCATGAACTTGTACCGCAGGTAGGACGACCCGCCGGCGGCGATCTGCCCGAGCGCGATGTCCGTTGAGCCGGCGACGTCGCGGATCGCGGCGACCGGCAGCAGCGTGCCGCCGCACGTGCCGTTGCCGGCCCACGCGGTGGAGCAGGAGTCGACGGCGATCTGCAGCCCACCCGCCGCGGCGAGGGCGCCGCTGCCGGTGACCGCGGCGGTGAAGTCCTGCGCGAGCGCGCCGGTGTTGACGAGGTTCGCGTAGCGGTACAGGTAGTCGCCGGGCAGCAGGTTCGCCACACCGCTGCTGAACACCGTGCCGTTGGTGTCGGTGTGGGTGAGCCCCACGCTCGCCGCCTGCACGGCACCGGTCGTGGCCTCCGAGGTCGCCACCCACGACGCGAACACGCCCTGGCTGGTCATGACCGTACCGACGGCAGCCGCGGCACCGAGCACCAGCCACTGCCCCGCACGTGTCTTCTTCGCCATCTGCCCGCCTGCCTTCACCGTCGCGCGAAACCTGTCGACGGCAGCATCGGCCTGTCCCCCGATCGGATGAGGCGCGGCACCGACCCGCCGACGGCCGGCACCCGGAAAGCAACCCACCGCCATGTTTGACCGCGCTCCCGGCCGCCGCAGCCGCTGCGACTCGGCAGTGTCGGACGGTCCAGTTCGAAGATTTCTCCGCCGGGCACCCATCCGACGGCACAACAGCGCCGAATACCGATCGAGCCTGACGCATGGGGCGTCACCGCTGATATCAGGAGGAAAACCATGAACGTGCGGTCCGCAGGGCGCGTGGGGTGCCGGCCGGCCGGCCGCTCACCAGGGTGGTGGGGTGGCGCTGCTCGGCGGCGGCCTCGGCACTGACCGGCGCTGACATTCACTCGAAGGTGCGCCGATCCGGCCGCCGCACCGTTCCGAATCACCGGCAGAAGTCCCAACGTGAAAGGGTTCCCGATGTTCCGCACGAAGCTGGTCGCCGTCACGGCGGCCGCCGCATTCGCCCTGACCCTCACCGCCTGCGGCAGCAGCGATGACACGTCCGGCGCCGGCGCGCCGGCCACCACCGCCGCTCCCATGACGTCCGCCGCGATGCCCTCGGCGACGGGCACCATGGACACAGCGTTCGGCGCAGGCTGTGCCGCGGTCCCGACCGACCCGGCCAACCCTGGCAGCTTCGACGCCATGGCCAAGGTCCCGGTCGCGAGCGCCGCCTCGGGCAACCCGGTGCTGTCGACCCTGGTGACTGCCGTGAAGAAGGCGAACCTCGTCGACACGCTCAACGGCGCACCAGCGGTGACGGTGTTCGCGCCGACCAACGACGCCTTCGCCAAGATCCCGAAGGCCGACCTTGACAAGGTCCTCGCCGACAACGCCACGCTCACGAAGATCCTCACCTACCACGTCGTGTCCGGCAAGCTCACCCCCGCGCAGCTGGCCGGCACGCACAAGACGCTGCAGGGCGGTGAGGTCACTGTGACCGGCTCCGGCACCAGCTTCACGGTCAACGGCGCCTCGATGGTCGTGTGCGGCAACGTGCAGACCGCCAACGCCGTCGTGTACATCGTCGACACCGTCCTGATGCCGAAGAGCTGACGCACGGCCGGCACGGGCCGGGCGGCCCATCCGCCCGGCCCGTGCCCATCACCGTGGAAGGGATACCGGTCGTGCGTCCACCTCTACAGCCGATCCTGGCCGGGCTGCTCGCCGCCGCGGCCGGGACCGCCGCCGCCGAGCTCGTTGCCGCGCTCACCAACCCCGCCGCCGGGCCGATCGTTGCCGTCGGCGGGGTCGTCATCGACGCCACACCCACCGCCGTCAAGGAGTTCGCCGTGCGCACGTTCGGCACCGCGGACAAACCGCTCCTGCTGACCGGCATCGCCGTAGCCCTCGCCGCCGCCGCCGCCACCATCGGCGTACTCGCCGCCCGGCGACGCCGGCACGGACTGATCGGCGTGGCGCTGTTCGCGGCGCTCGGGACCGCCGCGGCGCTGTCCCGGCCGGCCGCCACCGGACCGGACTGCACACCGACGCTGCTCGGCGGTGCGGTCACCGCCGTGGCGCTGCACCTGCTCAACCGGCGGCCGCCGGTCGAGCGTGCGCCCGCCGGCCTGAGCACCGGCCGGCCAGCGCGGCTGCTCGACCGGCGGACGTTCCTGGCCACGGCAGCGCTCATCTGCGCCGGTACCGCTGCCGCCGCCGGCGGTGCCGTCGCCGCCCGCAGGGCACGAGGCAGCGCCAGCGCCCGCGACCGCTCCGCGGTGCGGCTCCCCGCGCCCTCAGACCCGGCACCGCCGTTGCCCGCCGGGCAGGAGCCGGGCTTCGTCACCGCGAACGCCGACTTCTATCGGGTCGACACCGCCCTCACCGTCCCGCGTGTCGACCTGGACAGCTGGCGGCTGCGCATCCGCGGCATGGTCGAGCGCCCGCTGACCCTGTCGTTTCCACAGCTGCTGGCCCGGCCCCTCATCGAACGGCACATCACCCTCAACTGCGTCTCCAACGAGGTCGGCGGCCCGTACATCGGCACCGCCCGCTGGCTCGGCGTCCCTCTCGCGCCGCTGCTGCGTGAGGCCGGCATCGCACCGGGGGCCGACCAGGTCGTCGCCCGGTCCGTCGACGGCATGAGCATCGGCACCCCGCTGACCACGGTGCTGGACGTCCGCGACGTCATGCTCGCCGTCGGCATGAACGGCGAACCACTGCCGTTCGAGCACGGCTTCCCCGTTCGCATGCTCACCCCCGGCGTGTACGGCTACGCCGGTGCATGCAAATGGCTCACCACGCTGGAGGTGACCACCTTCGACGCAGTCGACGCGTACTGGGTCCAGCGCGGCTGGGCGCCCCGGGCTCCGGTGAAGACCGCTGCCCGCATCGACCGGCCCGCGCCGCTGACCAGCCCTGCCGCCGGGCCGCTGCCGATCGCCGGGGTCGCCTGGGCGCAGGGCCGCGGCATCGCCCAGGTCGAGGTCCAGATCGACGACGAACCGTGGCGGGCCGCCGAGCTGCTGCCGGTGCCGTCCACCGAGACCTGGGTGCAGTGGCGCACCACCTGGACCGCCACCCCGGGCCTGCACACCATCCGCGTCCGCGCCACCGACCGCACCGGCGCGGTGCAGCCCGAGCTCCGCAGCACCCCGTTCCCCGACGGCGCCACCGGGTGGCACACCATCAGCGTCACCGTCGCCGGCTGAGCCACCCGGCCACCGGCTCGGGAACGTCCACCGGCCGACTCAGCCCTTCACTCCCCCTGTCAGCAGGCCGCGGACGAAGTACCGCTGCAGGGTCAGGAAGACGACGAGCGGGATCACCATGGAAACGAACGCGCCGGACGTGAGCCGCTGCCATTCATTGCCTCGCGTGCCCGCCAGCTCGGCGAGCCGGACCGTCAACGGCCGGGTGTTCGGTCCGGAGGTAAACACCAGTGCGACCAGCAGGTCGTTCCAGATCCAGAGGAACTGGAAGATCGTCAGTGACGCGAGCGCCGGCGCGACGAGCGGGATCACGATCCGCCGGAACGTCGTGGCGTGGGTACCGCCGTCAATGCGTACGGATTCGGAGATCGTCTTCGGCACCTCCGACATGAAATTGTGCAGGAGGAACACACCGAATGGCAGCCCGAAGCAGGTGTGGGCGACCCATGCGGCAAAGAATCCGCCACCCCAGCCAATGGCCGGACCGAGCAGCTGCAGCAACGGAATGAGCGCGACCTGCAGCGGCACGATCTGCAGCACGAAGACGCCGATGAAGATCCAGTCCCGGCCGCGGAAGTCGACCCAGGACAGCGCATAGGCGGCCATCGCCGCCAGACAGACCGAGAAGAGCACCGCGGGGACGGAAATCACCACGGAATTCACGAAGTAGCTGGCGAGCCTACCCGATGCGCCCGACGTGCCGAAAACAACCTGCTGGTAATTGTCCAGAGTCAGGGCAGGATCGCCGAAAGCCTTCCACCAGCCATTCGTCTTGATTTCCTCCTCCGGGCGCCACGAGGAGATGAACAGGCCAAACGTCGGGATCGTCCAGACGACACCGATAAGGATGGAGGCCACGGTGGCCGTGCGGGTGCTCAGCTTGCGCCGCACCCGACTTGCCATGGTATTGCGCTTCGGCGTGGTGGTGCGATGACGACTTGGCACGGCAACGGCGCCGACACTTTTCATCCGACATCCATCTCAGTCTACGTAACGCACATGTCGATCACATCAGCTCGAGCGCGCAGGGGTCGCGCCCAACAATGCATATTCATATTTCGAGCGCCAAATCGGCACTCATGGTGCTCGCGATGCGTTCCGGTTTGCGTACCTAATGAGCTAGTGTCCGGGCTGTTCATTGTCAAGATGCGCACTCTTGAAGCCCGTAACGATCCCGCAACGGGCCAGGCGAGGAGCGGCCGCGTGGGCGGGGCGGGGACACCGTCCCGGACCGACTAGATTGACGCCTCATGACCAGTGACGACTCCGAGGCGAGCCGACTGCGGGCCGGTCCCTGGTTGCCGGAACCGACCGTCCGGCACTCTTCAGGGGCAAACTGGGACGAATCCGCCGGCGCGGGCACCGATCCCCCATCGCCCAGGCACGCGAGCCGCGGCCGGGAGGCGAGGGGTCCGGTGTGGCCCGAGCGGAGCTCGGCCCCGCCCCCGCCGGCCGGCACCGGCGGACCCGAGCCGCCGGTGCCCACCCGGCGACGGCTGTGGTGGCTGCTCGCGGCGCCGGTCGCGGTCGGTGCCGCGGTCGCGGTGACGGTGTCGATGTGCTCCTCGCCGCCCGAGCGCGAGCCCGTCCGCGCGCCGGAAGGGCTCGTCGCCCCGACGGCGGCGACCGGCGCGCCGTCCGCGGCCGGGTCCGCGACGCCGAGCCCGAGCGTGAGCGTCGCAGGCTCGCCGTCGCCGTCATCGTCGCGGACCGCCACCCGGCCGCCGTTCCAGCTCGGGCTGGAAGCCGAGGCGGGCTCGGCCCAGCTCGCCGGCACCGCCGAGATCGTCGCGTACCCGGGCGCGTCCGGCGGCCGGATCGTACGGAACCTGGGCAGGCTGGGACCCGGCGCGAAGAAGACCGGCAGTCTGACGTTCACCGACGTGACCGTGCCCGAGACCGGGACGTACGTCGTCACGCTCTTCCTCGTCGCCGACGGCGACGGCACCCGCTCGGCGGTGGTCAGCGTGGCCGGCGGCGGCTCGGCGACGGTCACCGCGTCGGGCGCCGCGTGCTGCACCCGCACGGCGGCGACCTTCACCCTGACCAAGGGACGCAACGCGATCACGATCGGCAACGGCGACGGTCACGCACCGTCCGTCGACCGGATCACGGTCAGCGCCGCATGACCTGCCCGGCGTACGGGCGGCTCAGCGGGGCACGTCGCCGGAGGCCACCCGGTCGGCCGCGGCCTGGAACAGGTCCGTGACCGGCCGGGTGACCAGCTGCCACCGGTACGGCGGCTCCTGGTCAGGCGTGAAGCCGTACAGCGTCGACTTCCATGCCTCGAAGGCAGGCACGAATCTCGGTTCGAGCCACGGTCCGGGGATGCCGTACCGGCGACCGGGCCGGACGTCCTCGACGACCAGTTCGCGGCCGAGCAGCGGCGCGGCGAGCGCCGCGAGTCGCGCCGCGTCCCATCCGTTCCACCGCAGCAGGTGGGCGTCCGTCGGGTCGGGCAGGGCCAGCAGTTGCAGGTACAGCGACGCGGCCGCCGACGGCAGCGCGAACCGCCGCGCGACGCGTTCGACGATGTGCGGGGCCGACAGCAGGGCGTTCTGGTCGTAGGCGCCGACGCCTGGTCGGGCAGCGCCGCGTCGAGCACCTGGACGCGGTGCGCGACAGGGACGGTCATCAGTTCCATCCTGCCGATCTCCGCCTCACGCGCGGTCAGCTCCAGCACCGAACGCTGCGTTTCGTCGAGGAACTCGGCGTCCCGGTGCCCTTCGATATAACTGCGGTCCCGTTCACCGAGCTGGTCGGCGGTGGCGAGCGCGTGCTCGAGTGCCTGGACGAGCACCTGCCGGTGCACCGCAGGCGTCGCCGCGGAGGTCGCCCGGATCAGCACCGCGCCGATCCCCGCCGGTGCGTCACCCGCCTCACCGAGCAGCCAGCCGAACGCGGCGGCCTCCTCCGGATACTCCTCGTCGTCCTCGTGCTCCGGGTCGACCAACGCCTTCAGCGCGTCCCACACGTCGGCATGAAGCTGTCCGAGGCTCGCCACGATGTGATCATCCACCGGACCGGGCGCCGGGGACGACATGCCCATTCCGACCGGTGATCAACTTCCATTGATTTCCATTCGTCACTGAAGCTACCCTCCGTGGTCACGCGCCGTGTTCGCTGACCAAGGAGGGTCCCTTGAAACGCTCGCGTGTCTCCACGTTCGTCACCGGTGCCACCGCGCTGGTCCTGACGACGTTCGCCATCCAAGCCCCCGCGCACGCACAGGTGCCGGCCGGCTCGGAGGCGGCCCCGGCCGACGGCCAGTCCCAGCAGTACATCGTGCAGTTCAAGGCCGGAGCCGACCGGGGGGCCGCGCTGCGGGCCATCGGCAACCGTCTCGGCGTCTCGCTGACCGAGCAGCGCCAGCTCGCGGTCGGCGCGCACGTCATCACGGTCAACCGGCGCACGGCCGGTCTCCTCGCCGCGCTGCAGGCGCGCGGCGACGTCGAATACGCGGAGCCCGACACGCAGATGTACGCGCTGTCGACCCCGAACGACCCGAACTACCCGCAACAATGGGACTACTTCGAGCCGACCGGCGGCATGAACGTCCCCGGCGCGTGGGACCTCGCCACCGGCACCGGCGCGGTGGTGGCGGTGCTCGACACCGGCCGCACGTCACACCCGGACCTCGACGCCCGCTGGCTCGGCGGCTACGACTTCATCAGCAGCTCGACCATCTCCCGCGACGGCAACGGCCGTGACGCCGACGCGCAGGACCAGGGCGACTGGTATGCGGCCGGCGAGTGCGGCCAGACCACCGCCAGCAACTCCAGCTGGCACGGCACGCACGTCGCCGGCACGATCGCCGCCGTGGCCAACAACAGCCTCGGCGTCGCCGGTATCGCGTACAACGCCAGGGTCGTCCCGGTCCGGGTGCTGGGCAAGTGCGGCGGCACCAGCTCCGACATCGCCGACGCGATCGTCTGGGCCTCCGGCGGCTCCGTCGCCGGCGTCCCGGCCAACCCCAACCCGGCGAAGGTCATCAACATGAGCCTCGGCGGCAGCGGCTCCTGCTCACAGACCTACCGGCGCGCGATCAGCTCCGCCAACAGCCGCGGCACCACCGTCGTCGTCGCCGCGGGCAACTCCAACGCCAACGCCTCCGGCTTCAGCCCCGCGAACTGCGCGGGCGTGGTGACCGTGGCCGCCCTGGACCGCGACGGCAACCGGGCCTTCTACTCGAACTACGGCAGCACCGTCGAGGTGGCCGCGCCGGGCGGCGAGGTACGCCTCGAGACCGACCCGCCGGGCACCCGCTCCACCCCGCAGAACGGCATCCTCTCCACCCTCAACGACGGCGCCACCACGCCCGGCAACCCGACCTACACCACGTACATGGGCACCAGCATGGCCGCACCACACGTGGCCGGCCTGGTGGCCCTCATGCTGAGCCGCAACCCCAGCCTCACCCCGACCCAGGTCCTCGCGGCCCTACAGGCGCACGCCCGCCCGATCCCCGGCACCTGCAGCGGCGGCTGCGGCGCCGGCCTCGTCGACGCGGCAGCGACGGTGGCAGCCGTATAACCCACCAGGAACTGGACACGATGGCCCCGGCCGGCTCCCTCCGGCCGGGGCCTTCACGCTCAGCCGGCGGCCGGGCCGGGTTCGAGGGCCTGCCGGTCCCACCCGCCGAGGTCGGCGGCGGCCTCGTAGGTCGACTGGAGGAAGTCGGTGAGCGTCGCGTCCGGATCGGCCGATCCGGCCACCGCCTCGTACGGCAGCAGGAACTCGCAGAGGCGCGGATCGTAGGAGGCGTCGGGCGGGCGGACGCGCCGTTCGGCGTATCCGGCCGGCTCCGGGTAGGTGTACGCGTAGAAGGTCCCCTCGGCGCCACCGCCCGGCCAGAAGCCGCAGCTGGCCAACTCGTGGGAGTAGCCCTCGCGCATCACCCAGGACGGGCAGTTCGGCGCGCCGCCGGGGTGCGGCGGCGCGGGCCGGCCGGAGAACCGGGTGTACGCCAGGTCCATCGCACCCCAGAAGTAGTGCACCGGGCTGGCCTTGCCGAGGAACCCGGACCGGAACCGCCCGATCACCCGTTGGGCCTGCAGCAGCTGCCGCCAGAACACCTGGGCCGCCGCCGCGTCGTACGCCGTGTGCACCTCGTCCTCGGCGAACGGCACGGCCGGCTCGACCTCATTCGGCACGGCGTGGATCCGGGTCTGTACGCCGAGTCCGGCGAGGGCGTCCATCGTCTCCCGGTAGAACACCGCGACCGGCCTGGGCGCCAGGGCGACCGCCCGGGAACGGCCGTCGCTGGTGCGCAGCCGCAGCTGATGGTCGAGCAGGTCGAACTCGATCTCGAACGCGCCGTCGCGGTACGGCACCGCCGACGTGGTCAGCCCCCGGGCGCTCAGGTAGAGCGTGACGTGCCACCAGTGGTTGACCGCCGGGGCGTGCGCCATCCGGATCTTGCCGACGATCTGGGTCCACATGTGCAGCGTGTCCCTGGTGTCGGTCCAGTCCGCCACCCGCAGCCGCGGCCACCCGCCCTCGTCTCGCACCGCCCAGCCCTCCACCAGAACCAACCTACGCGGCCCCGGTGCCGAACCGGTGCCGAACGAACGGCGCCGCCAGGGTGGGATCGTGAGGGTGGCCGGCGGCCCGGCCGGCCGGCGCGCGTGGTGCGTGGAGCGCCGAACCCGGGCTCTCAGCGCCGGGGCGCGACAAGCCCGGCGTCGTACGCGGCGATCACCAGCTGCAAGCGGTCACGGGCACCGAGCTTCGTCAGCAGCCGCGCCACGTGCGCCTTCGCGGTGGCGACGCTGACCACCAGCTCGGCGGCGATCTCGCCGTTGGACAGGCCGCGGCCGACCAGCGTCAGCACCTCCCGCTCCCGCTCGGTCACACCGGTGAGCACCGGGCGCGGGCGGGCCGGTGCGGGCCGACCGGCGAACTCGGCGATCAGCCGGCGCGTGACGCTCGGTGCGATCAGCGCGTCGCCGGCAGCCACCACCCGGACCGCGCCGAGGATCTCCTCCAGCGACATGTCCTTGACCAGGAAACCACTCGCCCCGGCCCGCAACGCGCCGTAGACGTACTCGTCGTCGTCGAACGTCGTCAGCACCAGCACCCGGGTCGCCCCGCCCGCTGCGGTGATCCTCCGGGTGGCGTCGATGCCGTCCATGCCCGGCATGCGGAGGTCCATGAGCACCACGTCCGGCCGGAGCTGACCGACCAGTGCCACCGCCTCCGTGCCGTCCGACGCCTCGCCCACCACCGCCATGCCGGGCGTGTCGTCGATAAGCACCCGCAGGCCCGCGCGGATCAGCGGCTGGTCGTCGGCGAGCACGACCCGTACGCACCCGGCGCCGCCCGGCGCGGTCACGCGACACCCGCCGTCGTCGGGAGCCGAGCGAACACCCGGAAGCCTCCGCCCGGGCGCGGACCCGCGCTGAGCTCTCCACCGAGGATCGCGGCCCGCTCCCGCAAGCCGGCGAGCCCGAAGCCCGGCGCCGCCGCCGCGTCGCCATGTCCCGGGCCGTCGTCGGCCACCTCGACCGACAGCTCCCGCTCGCCGTAGTCCACGGTCACCCGGCAACGGGCGGCGCCGGCGTGGCGGACCACGTTCGTCAGCGCCTCCTGCACGATCCGGTACGCCGACAGTTCGACCTCCGGTGGCAGCAACCGCTGCTCGCCGCACCGGGAGAGCTCCACCCGTACCCCGGCATCCACGGTGGACGCCACGAGCCGGTCGAGGTCCGCCAGACCCGGCGCCGGGTGCCGAGGCGGCACGTCCCCGGTGGTGTCCGGACCGGCCCCGCCGGCCGGACGGCGCAGCGACACGAGCGTGAGGCGCAGCCCGGCGAGGGTCTCCCGGCTGGTCGCCTCGATCGTGCGCAGCGCCAGGCGGGCCTCGTCCGGCCGGCTGTCGATGACCCGGGCACCCATGCCGGCCTGGATGGCGATGATCCCGACGCTGTGCGCGACCATGTCGTGCAGTTCGCGGGCGATGTGCAACCGCTCAGCTGCCACCGCCCGCTCGGTCGCCTGCGCCGTCATCTCGGCCGCGTGCTCGCGGCGCTGCCGCGTCGAGTTGCCGATCGCCCACGCGGCCACCCCGGTCAGCGCGACGATCGCCACGGTGCTGCGGTAGAGCTGGTCACCGGTGGCGTAGAAACCGACCGCGGCGACCTGAACGGCGACGACCAGCGCGGCCGCGGCCAACGACACCCGTCGCGACCAGGCCGCCGCCGTCACCGCCAGCGCCACGTCCACCGCGAGGACCTGGCTGTATGCCACCCCCCATACCGGCGTGGTCACCGTGACCAGCCACGAGCCGGCCAGCATCAGCGCCAGCACCGGTAACGGGTACCGCCGCAGCAAGCCGGTCGGCAGCAGCAGTGCCAGCATCGGCAGCAGCGTCCCCCGGTACACCGGCACCAGGGTCAGCAGCACGACCGGGTACGCCGCCGCGCCGCACCAGGCCAGCACCGTCCAGACGAGCGAGGCTGGCGGGCGCGTCGGCGATGCGGGGTCGGACATGCCGCGATGCTATGCGAGGCGGCGGCGGCCGGCATCGGCCTGCGGGCGTACGCCCACCGGCTACCCCGCGCCGGCGATTGTGTGCCGCGGCCCGATGCCCGCAGCCGGCCCACCCGGCACGGTGGACATCGTGATCGAACTACGTCAGCTCACCAAGCGGTACGGCGGCACCACCGCGGTCGACGACCTCACCTGCACCATCGAGCCCGGCCACGTCACCGGCTTCCTCGGCCCCAACGGCGCCGGCAAGTCCACCACGCTCCGGCTGATCCTCGGCCTGCACGAGCCGAGCGGCGGGACCGTCACCGTGGACGGGGTCCGCTTCCGGGACCACGCGCGAGGGCTGCGCCACGTCGGCGCGCTGCTCGACGCCAACGACGTGCACGCCGGACGCAGCGCCACCGCGCACCTCACCGCGCTCGCCGTCAGCAACCGCATCCCCCGCCGCCGGGTGGCCGAGGTGCTCGCCGAGGTCGGCTTGAGCGCCGCGGCCCGGCGCCGGGTCGGCGGGTACTCCCTGGGCATGAAGCAGCGGCTCGGCATCGCGGCCGCGCTGCTCGGCGACCCGCCCGTGCTGCTGTTCGACGAGCCGTTCAACGGCCTGGACCCCGAAGGGGTGCGCTGGGTGCGGGAGTTGTTCGGCCGGCTCGCCGCGCAGGGGCGCACCGTGTTCGTCTCCAGTCACCTGATGAGCGAAATGGAGCACACCGCCGACCGGCTGGTCGTCATCGGCCGGGGACGTCTGATCGCCGAAGAGCGCCTGGCCGACTTCGCCGCCCGCAGCGCCAACCCGAGGGTCACCGTGCGTACGTCCGCCCCGACCGCCCTCGCGGCGGCGCTGGTGGGGGCCGGCGGCGCGGTCGACACCGACAGCACCGGCACCCTCACGGTGACCGGCCTGGCCGCGGAGCGAATCGGTGAGCTCGCCGCTGTCCGGGGCATCGCCGTGCACGAGCTGTACACCCGCACGTCATCACTGGAGGAGGCATTCATGCGGCTCACCGCCGACAGCGTGGAGTACCAGGCCGGGGAGGAGCGATGAGCGTGCCGCGCACCCGTACGGCCTCGCCCACCGCCCGGGCGGCGGAGACGGAAGCGCGCGCCCGCTTCGCCGACCTGCTCGCCGCGGAGTGGATCAAATTCTGGTCACTGCGCTCCACGGCCGGCGGCCTGGCGCTGATCGCGGCGCTGATCGTCGGCTCGGCCGTGCAGCAGGCGATGTACGACCGGGACAACTGGGGCCGGTGGAGTCCCGAGGAACGGGCCGCGTTCTACCCGCTGCGCGACGCGTTCGTCCACAACTCGTACCTGATGGCGATGCTGGCCGCCGGCGCGATCGGGGCGGTGGCCCTGGTCAGCGAGTACGGCAGCGGCCTCATCCGCACCACGTTCGCCGCGGTGCCCGCCCGGCGTTCCCTGCTCGCGGCCAAAGCCTGCGTCCTGGCCGGGGTCATGTCGGCCCTCGGCGTGCTCGTCGCGGTCTCGGCGTTCCTCGCCAGCCAGGCCATCCTGGCCGACCACCACGCCGGGCTGTCGATCGGCCATCCCGGCGTACCCCGGGCGATCACAGGCTGCGCGCTGCTGCTGCCGGTCTGCGCGCTGGTCGGCATGGGCATCGCCGCGCTGCTGCGCCACCCCGCCAGCACGATCGTCACCACCACCGGGGTCCTGCTGTTGCTGCCCCTGTTCTTCAGCCCGGAACATCGGTGGAGCCGGGAAGTCCGCAACGCCACGCCACTCGTGGCCTACGACCGGCTGGTGGACATCAACCCGCACCCATGGGGCCTGTACCCGCCGAGCCTGGCCGAGGCGTGGGCCGTGTTCGCCGCGTGGCCGCTCATCGCGCTGCTGGTCGCGCTGGTCGTCGTGCACCGCCGGGACGTCTGACGCCGGCCGGCGGGTGCGGGTCCACGCCGTCCCGTTGACTTGTCGCAATCCTTGTCGCACTCTATTGGTACAAGCATTGCGACAAGCGGTGGAGGCGTCATGTCGAACCGAACGGACGGGGACCTCAGGGACGCCGGCGCCTGGCTGGCCGGGCACGGGCTGGGCGACGTCGAGCCCACCCCGCTGCTGGCGGCGCGGCTGGCGGTCCGGCGCCGCGCGCGACTGGCCGGGTCGATCCTGCTGGCCGTCTTCCTGTGCGCCGTCGCCCTCGCCTACGTCAGCAGCCTGCCGGACGGCGCCGGGCGCGGGCCGTTGCTGGCCCTGACCTCGGCGGTGGTCGCGCTGGTACTGGGCCAGTCGCTGCTGGACCGGTGGGTGCGCCGGGCCGACCGGCGGGCCGCCGCGACACTGCCCCGTCGGGCCGCCCACCCGGTCCGGCTCGGCTGGCGCACCCTGCTCGGCCCGCCGCGGGCCGCCCTCGCGCTCATCACCTACGCCGGAGCGGCGGCGATGGCGGTCCGCGGCCTGGTCGAGCCGGACGCCGGCACCAGGTTCGCGGCGGTGGTCCTGCTCATCGGGCTGGCCGGGGTGGCCGCGGCCGCCGCGGTCCAGTTGCGCCACATCCTGACGCACCCGACGGTGGCCGACGACGAGGCGTCCCTCACCGCCGACGTCATCCTGCGGGTCGAGGACGCCCGGGAGGTCGCCACCCCGACCGCGGTGTGGTCGCTGCCGGTCGTGTCGGTGTTCGCCACCGCGCCCGGCTGGTGGGTCGCCGCCTGGATGGTCTTCATCGTGGCGACCGTCGCGGCCCTGGTCGTGGTCAACGCGCGGACCGCGGGCAGCGGCACCGTGGCGCGGCACGCCACGAACGCCGGGTGAGCCGGATGATCGTCATCGACGCCGCCTCGCCGGTGCCGCCGTTCGAGCAGCTGCGCGCGCAGCTCGCCCGGCAGATCCACGAACGCGCCCTGGCCGTGGGCACCCGGCTGCCGACCATCCGCCGCCTCGCCGCGGACCTCGGGCTGGCCGTGAACACCGTCGGCCGGGCGTACCGTGAGCTGGAGGAGGCGGGGCTGATCGAGACCCGCGGCGCGGCCGGCTCGTTCGTCTCCGCCGGCGGTGAGCAGGCCCGCGAGCGGGCCGGGCGGGCCGCCGCCGAGTACGCCGCCGTCATCGCCAGCGTGGGCCTGGACACCGAGGAGGCGATCCGGATCGTCCGCGCGGCACTGACCGCGGGCACCTGACCCCGGACCCGGTTGACACCCGCCGCCCGGCGGACTAATTATTCAACCGAACGTTCGTTAAATCGGCGCCGCGCCGGCGAGGAGAGCATCATGCCCACACCCATGATCCGTAACCACGTCGGCGGGGCGTGGCAGACCGCGACCGACGACGGGCGGCCGGTCCACGACGCGGTGACCGGCGAGGAGATCGCCCGGGTCTCGTCGGCCGGCGTCGACTTCGCCGCCGCCCTCGACCACGGCCGCCGCACCGGCGGGCCGGCGCTGCGCGAGCTCACCTTCCACCAGCGCGCCGCCCTGCTCAAGGCCCTCGGCCAGCACCTGCGGGAGCACCGCCAGCGCCTCTACGCGGTGTCGGCCAGGACCGGCGCCACGCCCGGGGACTCCAAGTTCGACGTCGACGGCGGCATCGGCGTGCTGCTCGCCTACGCCAGCAAGGCCAAGCGCGAGCTGCCCAACGACACCGTGTACGTCGACGGCGCCGTCGAGCCGCTCGGCCGCGGCGGCACGTTCCTCGGCCAGCACGTCTGCGTCCCGCTGCACGGCGTCGCGGTGCAGGTCAACGCGTTCAACTTCCCGGTGTGGGGGCCGCTGGAGAAGTTCGCCCCGGCGTTCCTCGCCGGCGTGCCGAGCCTGGTCAAGCCGGCCACCCCGACCGCGTTCCTCACCGCCGAGCTCGTCGAGCTCATCGTCGAGTCCGGCATCCTGCCGCCCGGCGCCCTGCAGTTCGTCGCGGGCAGCCTCGGCGACACGTTCGAGCACCTCACCGGCCAGGACCTGGTGTCGTTCACCGGCTCGGCGTCCACCGCGCAGACGCTGCGGGCGAACCCGGCGCTGGTGCGCCACGCGGTGCGGTTCACCGCCGAGGCCGACTCGCTGAACCTGTCGGCGCTCGGACCCGACGCGGTCCCCGGCACCGCCGAGTTCGACCTGTTCGTCAAGGGCCTGGTCACCGAGATGACGGTGAAGGCCGGCCAGAAGTGCACCGCGATCCGGCGCGCGTTCGTCCCCGCCGCCCACGTCGACGCCGTCGTGCAGGCCGTCTCGGCCCGGCTCGCCGCCACCGTCATCGGCAACCCGGCCGCCGCCGACGTGCGCATGGGCGCCCTGGCCAGCCTCGACCAGCGCGACGAGGTCCGCCGCAGCGTCGCCGCGCTCGCCCGGGCGGGCCGCATCACCTACGGCGACCCGGAGAAGGTCGACGTCGTCGACGCCGACCCGGACCGCGGCGCGTTCATCTCCCCGATCCTGCTCGTCGGCGACCCCGACCGGGCCGAACCGCACGACGTCGAGGCGTTCGGTCCCGTCGCCACGATCCTGCCGTACGACAGCACCGCCCAGCTCATCGACTACGCCGCCCGCGGCCAGGGCAGCCTCGCCGGGTCGATCGTCACCGCCGACACCGGCTTCGCCCGCGACGTCGTGCTCGGTGCCGCGCCGTGGCACGGCCGGCTGCTGGTCCTCAACGCCCGCGACGCCGCCGAGTCCACCGGCCACGGCGCTCCCCTGCCGGCCCTGGTGCACGGCGGGCCCGGCCGCGCCGGCGGCGGCGAGGAGATGGGCGGCATCCGCGGCGTCCTGCACCACATGCAGCGCACCGCCGTCCAGGGCGACCCCGACACGCTCGCCGCGGTCACCGGCCGCTGGGTCACCGGCGCCGAGCGGCACCACGGCGACGTGCACCCGTTCCGCAAGCACCTCGAGGAGCTGCGCCCCGGCGACACGATCGTCGCCGGGCCGCGCCGGGTCACCCAGCAGGACGTGGAGCACTTCGCCGAGTTCACCGGCGACACGTTCTACGCCCACATGGACGCCGACGCCGCCGCCGCCAACCCGCTGTTCGGTGCGCGCGTCGCGCACGGCTACCTGGTCGTGAGCCTCGCCGCGGGCCTGTTCGTCGACCCCGACCCGGGCCCGGTCCTGGCCAACTTCGGCGTGGACAACCTGCGCTTCCTCACCCCGGTCAAGTTCGACGACGAGCTCACCGTGACCCTGACCTGCAAGCAGGTCACGCCGCGGGAGTCGACCGGCTACGGCGAGGTGCGCTGGGACGCCGACATCACCCGCCAGGACGGCGAGTCCGTCGCCCGCTACGACGTGCTGACCCTGGTCGCCAAGCGCGCGGCCGGGCAGTGACGACCACCGGCCGGGCGGAGACGGGCGCCGAGCAGGGCGCCGACCAGCGACCCGGCCGCGGCCGGCCGCCCCGGTACCGCCGCGACGAGCTGCTCGAGCGGGTCGTCGAGGTGTTCAACGAGCGCGGGTACGAGGCCACCTCCATGGAGGACCTCGCCCGCGCGACCGGGCTGAACAAGTCGTCGTTCTACCACCACTTCAGCGGCAAGGAGGAGCTGCTCGGCCTCGGCGTCGGCCGGGCGCTCGACGCGCTCGCCGCCGTCCTCGCCGAGCCCGCCGCCCGGCACGGCGCGGCCGCCGACCGGCTCGAGCACGTCGTGCGCCGCACCGCCGAGGTGCTGCTCGCCGAGCTGCCGTACGTGACGCTGCTGCTGCGGGTACGCGGCAACACGAAGGTCGAGCGCGAGGCGCTGCGCCGCCGCCGCGACCTCGACACGCAGGTCGCCGCGATGGTCCGGGCCGCCGCCGAGGCCGGCGAGATCCGCCCCGACGTCGACCCGCGGCTGGCGACCCGGCTCATGTTCGGCATGGTCAACTCGATCACCGAGTGGTACCGGCCGGGTGTGCGGCCCTCGTCGCGCACCGACGTCGTCAACGCCGTCGTGGCGATCGCCATGCACGGCCTGGCCGTCAAGGGCTGAGCCGCTCAGCCGCGCGGGCGGTTGTCCTGGATGCGTTTCGCCTTGCCGATCGAGCGCTCCAGGCCGCCCGGCGGCAGCACCTCCACCCGCACCGTCACCCCGACGTTGTGTTTCACCAGCGCGGCGAGCTGACCGGCGAGCGTCTCGTCGACCGGGTCGGCGCGGGCCTCCACGCGGACGGTCAGCTCGTCGAGGCGGCCGGGCCGGTCGATGACGCACAGATAGTGCGGGGCGAGGCCCGGCACCCGCAGGATCAGCTCCTCGATCTGGGTGGGGAACACGTTGACGCCGCGCAGGATCATCATGTCGTCGGAGCGGCCGGTGACCTTCTCCATCCGGCGCATCGTGCGGGCCGTGCCGGGCAGCAGCCGGCTCAGGTCGCGGGTGCGGTACCGGATGATCGGCAGCGCCTCCTTCGTCAGCGACGTGAACACCAGCTCGCCGCGCTCGCCGTCGGGCAGCACGTGGTCGAACACCGGGTCGACGATCTCCGGGTAGAAGTGGTCCTCCCAGACGTGCAGGCCGTCCTTCGTCTCGACGCACTCCTGCGCGACCCCGGGCCCGATCACCTCTGACAGCCCGTAGATGTCCACGGCGTGCATGTCGAGGCGCTGCTCCACCTCCCGGCGCATGTCCTCGGTCCACGGCTCGGCGCCGAAGATGCCGACCTTGAGGCTCAGCCGCCGCGGGTCGACGCCCTGGCGGTCCAGCTCGTCGAGGATCGTCAGCATGTACGACGGGGTGACCATGATGACGTCGGGTTCGAAGTCGACGATCAGCCGCACCTGCCGCTCGGTCATGCCGCCGGACACCGGGATGACGGTGCAGCCGAGCCGCTCCGCGCCGTAGTGCGCGCCGAGCCCGCCGGTGAACAGGCCGTAGCCGTAGGCGACGTGCACCCGGTCCCCGGGCCGCCCGCCGGCCGCCCGGATCGACCGGGCCATCACGTCGGACCACATGTCGACGTCGGCAGACGTGTACCCGACGACGGTCGGCTGGCCGGTCGTGCCGCTGGAGGCGTGGATGCGGGCGACGCGCTCCCTCGGCACGGCGAACATGCCGAAGGGGTAGCTGTCGCGCAGGTCCTGTTTCGTCGTGTACGGGAACCGCGCCAGATCCTCGAGGGAGCGGCAGTCGTCGGGGTGCACGCCGGCCTCGTCGAACTTGCGCCGGTACAGCGGCACGTTGTCGTACGCGTGCCGCAGTGTCCACCGCAGCCGGCGCAGCTGCAGGGCGCGCAGCTCGTCGACGGACGCGGTCTCGATCGGCTCCAGGTCGCCGGGGCGGGGGCTCAGCTCTCGCACGACACGCTCCTCTCCGCTTCGGCCGGGGTCAGGATCGGCTGCCCGAGGCGACGGCTGCGGCCGCGGAACTCGGCGACGACGGTGCCGTCGGCGGCCCGCACCGTCACGTCGTACAGGCCGCTGCGCCCGTGCCGGACCCGCTCGGTCGCGGTGGCGACGAGCTCGTCACCGGGCCGGGCCGGGGCCACGAACGTGATGTCGAACCCGGCGGCGACGGTCACCTCGTCGTAGGTGTTGCAGGCGACGGCGAACGCGCTGTCCGCGAGCGTCGCGATGTGCCCGCCGTGGCACAGCCCGTGCCCGTTGGCCATGTCGTCGCGGACCGCCATGGCGAGGGTCGCCCGGCCGGCGGCCACGTCCCGCAGGCGCATCCCCATCGCCCGGCTCGCCACGTCCCGGTCCCACAGCGCCCTGGCACAACGGCGGGCCAGTTCGTCCGGATCCATGCGGTGCTCCTCGCGGTGCTGGTGCGGGCGTCACCCGCCGACGGCGGCGGCGCTCGCGTCCCACAGGGTAGCCGCCGCGGCCGGGTCCGCGGCGTGCGGCGCCGGCGTGGTCACCTTGTGCCCGACGTAGTAGCCGCCGTTGGTCAGCCCGCCGACCGCTGCGGTGGCCGGCGTCGTGGCCAGCCAGACCAGCAGCGCCCCGGCCTTCTCCGGGGTGGTGAGGAACGGCGCGAACCGGTACACGAGCCGGACGGGTCCCTCACCGAAGTTCGTGCGCACCACGCCCGGGTGGAACGACACGCTCGTCACGTCCGGCCAGCGGCGGGCGGCCTCCGCGGCGAACAGGATGTTCGCGGACTTCGCCGCCCCGTACGCCCGCCCCCACCGGAACCCGTCGGGGCCGCCGGTGAAGTCGCCCGGGTCCGGCCGGCCCTGCGTGTGCACCCGCGACGCGGTGGCGACCAGCCGCGCCCCGGCGAGCCGCTCCCGCAGCAGGGTGGTCAGCAGGAACGGCGCCAGGTGGTTGCTCTGCATCGTCGCCTCGAACCCGTCGACCGTGCGCCGGTACTCGCCGACCATGCCGCCGGCGTTGTTGGCCAGCACGTCGATCGCCGGGTATCCGTCCAGCAGCCACCCGGCGAGGTCACGCACGTCGGCGAGGCGCTCGAAGTCGGCCCGGAACCGGCCCGGCTCCCGCCCGCCGCCGGCGGCCCGCACCCGCGCGACCGCCGCGTCCAGGCGCGCCTCGTCGCGCCCGACGACGACCACCTGGTCGCCCTGGGCGGCGAACTGCTCCGCCGCCGCCAGCCCGACCCCGGAGCTCGCCCCGGTCACCACGACAGTCCGCATCGCAGCAGTATCCGCCGCGCCGGTGCCCCCCGCACGCCTACGCCAGGTGGCTGACCCGCCCGGCGGTCGTGGTGTGCTGCTCGTACGCGCTCTCGGCGTGGATGGCGAGGTCCAGGCCGCCACGCTCGTGCTCCGGGGGGACCCGGAAGCCGACGGTCCGGTCGACGGCCTTCGCGACCAGCCAGGTGACGGCGAACGCGTACACCGCGACGACGAGCACCGCGAGCGCCTGCCGGCCCAGCAGGTCCGGCCCGCCGCCGAACGCGAGACCGCGCTCGCCGCCGGTGACCGCGGCGGTGGCCAGGACACCGATGAGCAGCATGCCGATGAGCCCGCCGACGCCGTGCACGCCGACGACGTCGAGCGAGTCGTCGTAGCCGAGCTTGTACTTGAGGCCGACGGCGTAGCAGCAGGCCACCCCGGCGACGAGACCGATCGCGAGCGCGCCGAGCGGGTTGACCGACCCGCACGACGGGGTGATCGCGACCAGGCCGGCGACCGCCCCGGACGCCGCGCCGAGGGTGGTCGGATGCCCGTCGCGCCACCGCTCGACGATCAGCCAGCCGCCGACCGCGGCCGCCCCGGCGACCTGCGTGTTGAGAAACGCGGTCGCGGCGACCCCACCGGTGGTCAGTGCCGACCCGGCGTTGAACCCGAACCAGCCGAACCACAGCAGCCCGGCGCCGAGGATCACCAGCGGCAGGCTGTGCGGTCGCATCGCCTCGGTGCGGAACCCGAGCCGCGGCCCGAGCACCAGGGCCAGGGCGAGCGCCGACGCACCGGAGTTGACCTCCACGACGGTGCCGCCGGCCAGGTCCAGGACGCGCAGGTGGGTGGCGATCCATCCGCCGCCGAACACCCAGTGCGCGATCGGCACGTACACGAGCAGCACCCAGACCGCCACGAAACCCACCCACGCACCGAACTTGGCCCGGTCCGCGATCGCCCCGCTCAGCAGGGCCGCGGTGATGATGGCGAACATCAGCTGAAACGTCGCGAACGCCATCGTCGGCACCGACCCGGTGAGGTCACGGGCCCCGATGCCGGCCATCCCGACGTGCTCGAGCGAGCCGATGAGACCACCGGCGGTGTCCTTGCCGAACGCCAGGGTGTACCCGGCGAGCACCCACACGACGGTGACCACCGCGAGACACGCGAACGACATCATCAGCATGTTGAGCGCGCTCTTGATGCGCACCATGCCGCCGTAGAACAGTGCCAGGCCCGGCACCATCAGCAGCACCAGCGCCGCGCTCACCAGCAGCCAGGCGGTGTCACCCGCGCTGAACCCCTCCGGCATCCCGGACCCTCCCCTTTCCGCGTGTGGTCCGTGATCGCCGTTGATCGCGTGGCATGCAGCGTCGCGGCCGCGCGTTTCACCCGGTGAACGTGCTCGTTTCAAACATGTTTCCAGCGTCACGCGTTCGGTACCTGATCGCGCTGTCCCGTTCGCCGGGTGGAACCCGCCGGCATGGACAATCATGATCAGGGAAGAAGATCCGCGACGAGAAGGACGAGGTGCACGGGTGAGCGACTGGAACCAGAAGATCATCGAGGAGTTCCGGGCGAACGAGGGCAGGGTCGGCGGCCCCTTCGAGGGGGCACCCCTGGTGCTGGTCCACCACCGCGGCCGCAGGACCGGCCGCGAGACCGTCGCGCCGATGATGTACCTGCCGCACGAGACGAACGACGACGTCATTTACGTCTTCGCCTCCAAGGGCGGCGCACCGGAGAACCCCGACTGGTACTACAACCTGACCGCCGCCGGCACCGGCAGCGTCGAGCGCGGCACCGAGACCTACGCGGTGACCGTGCGGGACGTGACCGGCGACGAGCGCGACACGCTGTACGCGGAGCAGGCCCGCCGGTACCCGGGGTTCGCCGAGTACGCGGAGAAGACCGCCGGGATCCGCACCATCCCGGTGCTGGAGCTGAGCCGCAGCGCGTGACCGCCCGCGGGCACCGGTCCCCGCGACCGGTGCCCGCGGCGCCGTCGAGCGGCTCATCCGACGGCGGTGCCGACCAGTGCCCCGACGCCGTAGGTGACGGCCATGCCGGCCGCGCCGCCCAGGACCAGCCGCAGGACCGCGCGGGCGGGCCGGGCGCCGCCGAGCCGGGCGCTCAGGTACCCGGTCGCGGCGAGCGCGGCGACGACCACACCGAAGGTGACAGCGACCCGGATCCCGGCCGGTGGCAGCAGGATCGCCGCCAGCGGCAGCAGTGACCCGATCGTGAAGGCCGTCGCGGACGCGACCGCCGCGTGCCACGGATTCGTCAGGTCGTCGGGGTCCAGGCGCAACTCGACGTCGGCGTGCGCCGCGAAGGCGTCCTTGTCGGTCAGCTCCCGCGCCACCTGGCGGGCGGTGGCCTCGCTGAGTCCTTTGGCCGCGTAGAGCGAGACGAGCTCCTCGAACTCCCGCTCGGGGGAGGCGGCCAGCTCGCCGCGCTCCTTGTCCAGCAGCGCACGCTCGGTGTCGCGCTGGCTGCTGACCGACACGTACTCGCCCAACGCCATGGACACCGCACCCGCCACCAGCCCGGCGACACCCGCCGTGAGGATCGGCCCGGTGGAGGTCGTCGCGCCGGCCACACCGACGACCAGGCCGGCGGTCGACACGATGCCGTCGTTGGCGCCCAGCACACCCGCGCGCAGCCAGTTCAGCCGGCCCGACACACTGGCGTCGTGTGGCTCCCCAGGGTGCATGATTCCAGCGGCTCCTCGCGTCGTCGACGGTGGGAACGCACTGCCACGGACCGGTTCGCGGGCGTGGGCCCCGCGGCCGCTGCCGGTTCGCAGCGGTGCCCGCCTGCGTACCCCGCACGATGTCCCGAGGGTACAGCAGCCCCGGCTGCGCCCACCGCGGCGGAACCGGGTGGAACGCCAGGCGGACGTGAACTCTTCAACACTGCGAAGCAGAGCAGGGCGGGCCCTGCTGGCGGGGCTGGCCGCCCTGGCGGTGGCCGGGCCCGGCGCCCAGCCGGCGTCCGCGGGTCCTGGCGACGAGCTGGAGGAATACGGCAAGTACGCGGGGCACGTCAAGACCGCATACGACGTGTATCAGAAGTTCTTCGGCAACGAGATGACCCTGCAGCGGGCGGTCGACGAGCTGCAGTCGGCGATCGCTGAGGTGAGCGAACAGATCGACGGCGTGCTCGACGAGGTCGGTGAGGTCGCCGCGGCGGATGTCGAGACCTGTGCCAGGACGGCGCTCGTCACGTTCGCCGACATCGAGTCGCTCAGCGTGGACAGCGCGCAGGACTTCGCGACGGACGCCACCGAGTGTGTCGCGAGGGCCCGCGCGTACATCAACGTGGTCGACAACCGGGCGGCCGTGGACGTGATGAGCTATGCCCTCAACGCGCTCGGGCCCGTCGCGCTGTTCGCGCGGGCGAACGTCGGGTTCGGCCCGGCGCTGCTGCGCGACGAGCTGGTCGCGGCCAACCGGCGGGCCGTCGAGCGGCTCGAGCCCAACTGTCTGGCGAGCCCGCTGTGGGGGGACGCGCTGCCGGGACGGCCGGTCGAGGTCCAGCTGGCGTGCACCGCGTTCAACGGCAGGGTCGGCTACGACGTGACCTGGGCGATGCTCACTCGTGCCGATCCGCTGCCGCCGTTCGACTTCTCGCACGCCAGGGACCGTGCGCTCGAACTGTCCAGCGCGCCGATCGCGGAGGAGACCCTGGCCACGCTGCTCGGGCCCGGGCCGGCGAGCGGATCGTCCATCGCGGCGGGCGCCGGCCTGGACGGGGCGCTGCGGGTCTGCGGGACGTCGTCGTCCGACGGCATCTTCTGCCGGTCCGGCTCGTCGGCGTGGTCACAGCTAGACGGCGAGCTGCACTCGGTGGCGGTGGAGCGCAACGACGACGGGCGGCTGGAGCTGTTCGGGGTGAACCGCGAGGGCACCCTGTGGCACCGTTGGCAGACGGGGGCGGCCGACTGGTCCGGCTGGGCGTCGCTCGGCGGGCCGTTCACGTCGGTCGCCGTCGCCCGCAACGGGCAGGGTCGGCTGGAGCTGTTCGCGACGTACCTCGACGGTGCGGTACGTCATCGGTGGCAGAACGTGAAGAACACCACGACCGACTGGTCGGGCTGGTCCTCGCTCGGCGGCACCGCGCGGTTCGTCGCGGCCGAGGCCAACGGTGACGGCCGCGTCGAGGTCTTCGCGATCGACGCCGCCGGCGGCCTGTCGCACCGCTGGCAGCTGGCGGCCGGCGGCTGGTCCGGGTGGAGCCCGTTCGACGGCTCGCTGCGGTCGGTGGCGCTCGCCCGCAACAGCGACCAGCGCCTCGAACTGTTCGGGACCAACCGGGACGGCATGGTGTGGCACCGGTGGCAGCTGGCGACCGGCGGCTGGTCCTCGTGGAGCCGGATCGACGGGTCGTACGCCGGGGTCGCCGCGGACGGCGGCACCGACGGGCACGTGGAGCTGTTCGCCGTGGACGCGGCCGGCAAGCTGTTCCGCCGGGAACAGACGGCCGCCAGCTGGACGGCGTACGACAGCGGACTGCGGCTGCGGCCCTGACCCGGCACCGGCCCACGTCGCCGTGACTGCGCGCACCGCCGTGACGGTCCCCGCGGCGCCGGCCGGGCCGGGCCCGCCGTGGCAGGGACGACGCGACGCCGGTGGGCCACCGCGCGGACCCGGCGACCTGGTCCGCACATCAGCACCACATCAGCGGCAGTTCAGCGGGACGGGTGAGGCTGCGTCCATGGCCCCGCTCGTCCCGGTCCCGCCCCGCACTGCCCGGTCCCTGCTCGCCAACGGGGCGCGGACCCTGCACGTCGACGGCAACCTGAAGTCCAGCCGCGAGTGGTTCGACCAGGCGTACCGGCGAGCGGAGCGCGACGTCGACGACGAGGCGCAGGCCGTCGCCGCGGTGGGGTACGGCGGCCTCTGGGTGCACGAGCACCGCGGCGCCGGCACTGCGGTGCTCATCGAGGCCCGGCTGCGGCGCGCCCTGGCCCTGGTCGAGCCGGCGTCCCCGCTCGGCGTGCGGGTGCAGGCCCGGCTGGCGGCCGAGCTGGACTATCGCGAGGGCGGCCACGAGCGCGTCTTCGCCGCCGTCGAGCAGGCCCGGCGCAGCGGCGACGCGGTCGCGCTGGCCGAGGCGCTGAGTCTGGCACACCACTGCGTGCTCGGGCCGCACCAGGCCCAGCTGCGCGAGGCCGTCGTGCGGGAGCTCATCGAGACGGGGCTGCGCAGCACCCGGCGCGGCGACACCCTCATCGGCCTGCTGTGGCACACCGTCGACCGGTTCCTGGCCGGCGACCGGCACGCGGAGCGGTCGCTGCAGGAGCTGCGGACGCTGCTGCGCCGCAAGCCGCACGAGGCCATCGGCTACGTCGTGCAGGCGATGGAGGTGATGCTGACGATCCGCGCCGGCGACCTCGAGCTGGCCGAGCGGCGGGCGGCGTCGTGTGCCGAAGCGGGCAAGGATGCCGGCGACGCCGACGTGATCGGCTGGCAGGGTGCGCACACGATCGCCCTGCACTGGTACCGCGGCACGCTGCCGGAGCTGATCCCGGTGCTGCGGGAGCTGGTCAACTCCCCGACGCTCAGCGCGGTCGACAACTCGCACCTGGCCGCCCTCGCCGTCGCCGCGGCGGCCGCGGGCGACCAGCGCCTGGCCCGCGGCTGCCTGGCCAGGCTGGAGGGGCCTTCCTGGTCGGCGCTGCCGATGACGAGCAGCTGGCTGGCCACGATGTACGGGGTGGTGGAGGCCGCGCACCGGCTCGGCGACCGGCGGGTCGCGGCCGCCGTCCACGACCTGCTGCACCCGTTCCACCGGCTGCCGATCATGGCCAGCATCGGCGTCACGTGCTTCGGCTCGGCAGCGCACGCGCTGGGCGTGGCCAGCCTGACCGTCGGCGACGTCGACCGGGCGGTCACGCAGTTCGAGGACGCGGTACACGCGAACCAGTCGCTGCAACACTGGCCTGCGGCGATGCTGTCGCGCGTCCGGCTGGCCGAGGCGCTGTGGTACCGCAACGGGGGCGGGGACCACGCGGCGGCGCAGCGGCACCTCGCGCAGGCCCGTGCTGAGGCCACCGCCTTGGGTTTGCCGCTGCCGGCCGTGGCGGCCGGCGAGCGCGCGGCCGTGCACGGCGCGGTGGCGACGCTGCGCTGCACCCGGCGGGGACTGCACTGGGAGCTGCGCCTCGGCGACCGGGCCGTCCTGGTCGAGGGCGGTAAGGGCATGGCCTACCTGGCGAGCCTCACCGCCAACCCTGGCTTCGAGATCCCGGCGGCCGAGCTGGCCGCGGGCCCGGGCACCGCTGCCCGGGCCGCCGGCGCCGACCGGCTCGCGTCGGCCCAGCACGTCCTCGACGACGAGGCCAAGCGGGCCTACCGGGTCCGGCTCACGGAGCTCGAGTCCGCCATCGACGAATTCGAGACGATGAACGATCTCGGCAAGGCCGAACAGGCCCGCGCCGAGCGGAGCTGGCTCATCGAGGAGCTCGCCGCGGCGACCGGCCTCGGCGGACGCTCGCGCCGCTTCGCCGACGGCGCCGAACGGGCCCGCATCTCGGTCGGCAAGGCGATCAGGCGGGCGATCGCGCAGGTCGAGGCGGCCGACCCGGTGATCGGCAAGCACCTGCGCTGCAGCGTGCGGACAGGCATGCGCTGCTGCTACCGGCCGAGATAACTTGCAACCGCCCGAGACGCGCGCCCCTGGCCGCGGAACACGACGGAACGCCGCGTGCGTCGGCCACCGTCTGAAGGAGCTGAGGAAACCATGGACAGCATGCGCTGGTTGGGTCCACGCCGGGTCGAGGTCGTGTGCGCCGCGCCGGACCAGGACGCGCTCGACACGATGTTGCGCCGGCACGGGCTGGTCGCCTCGGCGCCGCCGCAGTTCTTCCCGGACACGATGACCGCGCACGTCGACGTCCTGCCGCACGGGGTGCTTCCCGACCTCGACACGATCACGGTCGGCGCCGCCGCCGGCCTCGACGAGCAGGAGGTGGACGACTACCTCGAGCACCTGCGGCAGCAGGCGGCGACGTTCGAACCGCTCAACCGTCCGGCGATCCGCGGCGACTGGGTGCGGCTGGACCTGGCCGCGACCGTCGCGGAGGTCGCGGTCGACCACGGCCGGGCCCACGACGTGCTGCACGAGGTCGGTCGCGATCATGCCCTGCCCGGCCTCGACGAAGCGGTGACGGGACTCGGCCCGGGCGACGTCACGACGATCGAGACCGTGCTCGTCGGCGGGCCGCAGCAGGGCCGCACGGCCACCGTGTCGCTCACGGTGCGGGCCGTGCTGCGGCGGGTCACGCCGGCGCTGGGCGACGAGTTCGCCGCGCGGATCGGCGAGTTCACCGGCCTCGCCGAGCTGCGGGCCGCGATACGGGCCCGGCTGGTCGCGCGGGCCGCGGATTACGACCACATCGCGGCCTGCCGCAGCGCGGTGCGGCAGGCCGCGGACGCCGCGGGCGTCGCCGCACCCGAGTCGCTGGTCCGCTGGGAGCTGCGCCGGCACAAGGACCGGCTGACGGCCGCGCTCGGACGCTACGGCGTGTCGATGGCCGAGTGCCTGACGGCCGAGGGCGCGACCGAGGACGAGGCCGACGCCGAACTGTCCGCGGTCATCGCCGGCCAGCTGCGGGCCGAGCTGACCCTCGACCTGATCGCCCACCGGTACGCCATCGGGGCGACCGACGCCGAGGTCGCCGAGGAGGCGCGCCGCCCCGGACCGGCCAGCCGGACCGGCGGCTACGATCCGTCGTCGCCCCGCGCCAACGTCCTGCGCGGCAAGGCGCTCGTGCTGCTGATGAGCCGCGTCAGGACGGCGCACGGATGATCGCCGACGTGCGGGTGCGGCTGCTGGGTCCGGTCGAGGCGCTGGTGGACGGCGCGTGGCGGCCGGTCGCCGGGCTGCGCCGGCAGGCGCTGCTGGCCGCGCTGGCGCTGCAGGCCCGCGAGGTCGTGTCGGCCGAGGCACTCGTCGACCTGGTGTGGGACGGGGACGAGCCCGCGAAGGCGCACAACTCGCTGCAGAGCCACGTGTCGTTCCTGCGGCGCGAGCTGGCACTGCGGGACGTGATCGTGGGCCGGGCGCCGGGATACGTGCTCGACCTCGCCGTCGGCGGCACCGACGTCGAGGTGGTCGACGGCCTCGTCCGTCAGGTCCGGGCCGAGACGGATCCGGCTCGCCGGGCCGGCCTGCTGCGGCTGGCCCTGCGCTGGTGGCGCGGGCCGGCGCTGGCGGGCCTGCACGACCTGAGCTGGTTCGGCGAGCAGGCGGCCCGGCTCGAGGCGGTCCGGCGCGATGCGGCCTGGGCGTTGACCGACGCGCGGCTGGCGCTGGGTGAGCACCGGGCGCTGCTGGCCGAGCTGGAGCACCTGGCCGACCAGCATCCTCTCGACGAGGAGCTGCACCGCCAGCTCATGCTGGCCCTGTACCGCTGCGGCCGGCCGAGCGACGCCCTTGCGGTGTACGGCCGGCTGCGCCGGCTGCTGGTGGAACAGCTGGGTGTCGACCCCGGTCCGGTGTTGCGCGAGCTGGAGGCGTCGATCCTGCGCCACGACGCCACGCTGGAGCCGCCGGCCGGCGGCGGCCCCGTGTCGGCGGTCGACCGCAGTGACCGGGTGCTGGTGGAGCGGGCGACCGAGCTGCGGGTGATCGATACGGCACTGACCGGTGCGGCAACGTCGGATTCGGGTTCGGTGATCTTCTTCGAGGGACCCGCGGGGATCGGCAAGTCGACCCTGTTGCGTTACGCCCGGACCCGGGCGGAGGAGGCCGGGTTCAACCTGGCGGCCGGCACCGGGCGCCTGCTGGAGACGGGCCACGCGTGGGGTTGCGTGCGCCAGATGTTCGAGTGCCTGCTGCGCAGCCCGCAGGACACGACCATCCCGCTGGCCGGCGCGGAGCGGGCCACCGCACGCCGGCTGCTGGCCGAGGCGGACCCCGCCGGCGAACACCCGTTCATCGACGCGCTGCACCGGCTGGTCGTCGACCTGGCCGCGCGCGGGCCGCTGCTGGTGACGCTGGACGACCTGCACTGGGCCGACCCGCCCTCGGCGCGGCTGCTGGCATACCTGGCGGCCCGGGCCGAACGCTCGCCGATGGTGGTGATAGCGGCGCTGCGGCCCGGGGTGGCCGGGATCGACCAGATCGTCGCCGGGTTCGCCCAGTCCACGTGGGTCCTGTCGCCGTTGTCGGAGCGCGGCAGCGCGGCGCTGCTGCACGGCGTCGACGAAGCGGTCGCACGCCGCTGCCGCGCGGTGGCGCGTGGCAACCCGTTGTGGCTGCGGGAGCTGCGCCGGCACGCCGCCGCGGACGTCCCGGCCGACGACGCGTTCGAGCGAGGCCTGCGCGGGCTGCGCCGTCTGCTGCAGGCGCAGATCCGCCAGCTGCCCGCGGCGCTGCCGGTGGTGCAGGCGCTGGCGGTGCTGGGCGGACCAGCTCCGGTGGAGGCGATCGCGGTGACGGCCGGCACCGGCGTCGACGAGGCGTTGCACCAGTTGGCGGTCCTGCACGTGAACCACCTGGTGGAGGGGGCCCAGCGGTACTCGTTCACGCACCCGCTGACCGGTGAGGCGGCGTACGAGGGGATCGGCCCGGCGCAGCGGGCGGCGATGCACGCTCGGGCGGCGGGGGTCGCGTTACGCACGGACGATGTGGTGGCGGCGGCGTCACATCTGGTGCGGGTGCCGGCGCGCTGGGGTGACGTCGATGCGGTGCCGGTGCTGGACCAGGCGGCCCAGGTGTGCCTGGACCGGGGTTCGGTGGACGAGGCGGCGGCGTTCCTGCGCCGGCTGCTGGAGGAGGACCTGGGCGGCGACCGTGACCGGATCCTGGACCGGCTCGCCAGCACGGGGCGATGACGCCGGCCGGGCTACCATTGACCGTGCCGAATTCGGTGACGGACAGCCCGGACGGGTCCGCCCTGCCCAGGGTGCGGCTGCTCGGCCCGGTCGAGGTGGTGGTCAACGGGCAGGCCCGGCCGGTCAACGGCCTGCGGCGGCGCGCGATCGTGGCCGCCCTGGCCCTGCCGCCCGGCGTCGTCGTGGCCACCCGGCGCCTGATCGCGGTCGTGTGGGCCGACGACGCGCCGGCGACGCGCCCGAACACGCTGCAGAGCCATCTGACGTACCTGCGTCGCGAGTTCGGCCTGCGTGACGCCATCCGCGCACGCGGCGCCGGCTACCTGCTCGACCTCGGCGACGAGCTGACCGACGCGCAGCTCGCCGAGCACGGGATCCGCCGGGCCGCGCAGGAGCCGGACCCCGTGCGGGCCGTTGAGCTGTTGCGGACCGCCCTGGCGCGGTGGCGGGGCCGGTCGCTCATCGACCTGCACGAGATGCCCTGGTTCCGGGAGCACGCGGTGCGGCTGGAGGCACTGCGGCGATCCGCGCGGCACTCGCTGACCGAGGCGAGGCTGGCCGCCGGCGACCATCACCAGCTGGTGACCGAGCTGGGTCAGGCGGCGCAGCGGCATGCGCACGACGAGGCGCTGCACCGCCAGCTGATGCTCGCGCTGTACCGCAGCGGCCGGCGGGACGAGGCACTGACCGTCTTCCAACAGCTGCAGCACCGCCTGGGCCGCGCCGCGGACCAGGCGTCACGCGAGCTCGAGGCGGCGATCCTGCGCCGCAGCCCGCAACTGGAGCTACCGGCGAGGGTGGGGGTCGCCGGTCCGGTCCCGGCCGGGCCGCTCGTGGAGCGGGACCGGGAGCGCGAGCTGATCGACGCCGCCGTCCGGCGGGCCGTCGAGCAGCGCTCCGGCACCGTCCTGGTGTTCGACGGCGGGCCGGGCATCGGCAAGTCGGCGCTGCTGTCCTACGCCGAGACGACCGCGGCGGCGCGCGGCTGCACGGTGGCGACCTCGGTCGGCTGGCCGGCCGAGGCCGACGTGCCCTGGGCCGGCGTCCGCAACCTCTTCACCGACGCCGACCTGCCCCCGCACGCGTACGGCGTGTACTGGCACATCGTCGAGCGCGCCGAGCGCGGTCCGCTGGTCCTCGTCGTCGACGACGTGCAGTGGATGGACGAGACCTCCGCCCGCTTCCTCGCCTACCTGGCACCGCGGGTTGACCGGCTGCCGGTCGTCCTCGTCGCCGCCGCGCGCCGCGACTCGCCCCATGTCGACGAGATCCTCTCCGCCCTCGCACCGGCCACCCACCGGCTGTCGCCGCTCACCGGCGACGCGGCCACCACCCTGCTCGCCACCGTCACCGGTCTCCCCCGTGACCACCCGGTGATGGCCGGCTGCCAGCGGCTCAGCGGCGGCAACCCGTTCCTGCTGCACCAGCTGGGCCGGCGCATCAAGCGGGCACTGACGAGCGGCGGAGATCCGCAGACCGCGCTGGAGGAGACCGTGCCGACCGTCGCCCTGATGGTCAGCACGCAGCTGGCGTACTTCCCGCCGCCCGCCACCGTCGCCGCCCAGGCGCTGGCGGTCCTGGGCGGTGAGGCCGGCGTGCACGCGCTGGTCCGGGTGTCGCCGGCGCCGGCCCAGGAAGTGCTGCAGGGCCTCGGCATCCTCACGGAGAGCGCCTACGTCGTCGAGCACGCCGCCACCGGCACGTACGCGTTCGCGCATCCGCTGGTCGGTGCCACCGTCTACGCGGCGATCGCACCGGCGCAGCGGGCCGAGCTGCACGCACGCGCGGCGCGGGTCGAGGGGACCGGGCCCGCCCGTTGACGCCCGTCAGCCGCCGCAGTTCGGCACGGCAGGCGACCAGGGTCGGCTGGGACTCCGCGACCACCGGTCGCAGGACGGCGACCGCCTCGCGGAGGTGCCGGACCGCCGGCTGGACGCGGCCGAGGACTGCGGCGCAGCGCGCCAGGTTGTACAGCGTCACCGCCAGATCGGGGTGCCGGCGGCCGAGGCAGGCGCGCTTCACCGTCAACGACCGTCGCAGGGTCCGCGCCGCCGCCGCGTGCGCCCCCATGCGGTGCCGCAGCGAGCCCAGGTTGTGCAGCGTGACCGCGACGTCGTGGTGGACGGGCCCATGTGCCTGCAGGAAGGTGGCCAGGCAGTCACCGAGGAGACGCTCGGCCTGCGGCAGCTCGCCCCGGTCGACGAGGATGGCGGCCAGTGCGGCCTCGTCGGCGGCCAGCCGCAGCCGGTCGAGCGGTGCACCGGCGGTGCGGACCGCGATCCCCCGGCGGGCCAGCCGGACGGCGAGGTCGAGGTGGCCCCGGATGTGGGCCAGGCCCGCGAGGTTGTGCAGGCCGGAGGCGACGTCCGCGTCCCGGCCGGGCAGCTGCTCGAGGAGGCCGAGCGAACGCTCGTACGCCCGTTGCGCCTCGTCGAAGCGGCCCAGGTACTTGCAGTACATGCCAAGCTCGTTCAACAGCACCGCCATCATGACCGTCGCGGCCGGCCCACGGGCGCGTTCCAGCGCGTTGACCGCCTCGCGTGCGGTGGCGGCGGCCCGCGCGTAGTCGCCGCCGCGGCTGAGCGCACGGCAACGCCCCAGCAGCTGCGCGGCGGCCGCCGGTCGGATCCGACCGGCGGCCGCCGTTGCCGCCTCCCTCCCGATCATGCCTGGCCGGGCGGGCCGGCCGGATGAGGACCGATGTAGAGCCCGCCCGCGGCCTCGACCCGCGGCCCGGCGGTCGTGGTGGCGAGACTCAACGCCGCGGCGACGAGGACGCCGACGACGAGCCGGGACCGACGCCCGCGGTTCACAGCAGCACCTGGTTGTGGTTCTGGCCGCACGCCCAGTCCGGGCAGTCCTGGAAGGCCGACGTCGTGGACCGCTCGCGCGCCTGGTGCCCGGCCACGCCCGCGGCCAGCAGCGCGGCGAGGGCGAGGACCGCCGCGACCGCGCGTTTCCGTGTGTTGTTCATACCGGCCGGGCGTTCCACGGCGTTCCACCGCGTTCACCGACCTCAGGCACCGCCGCCGGCGACGTACTCGCCGATGGTGAGGCTGACCGCCGATCCGGCCGGGACCTGGCGGCCACCGGCCGGACTCTGCGCGATGACGCGGCCGTTCAGGACGGACTCCGAGACCTGCCGGTGCCCGACGGCGCCCTTGGTGAGTCCCGCCTCCGCCAGGGCCGCGAGGGCGTCGGTGAGCGTCTCCTCGTAGAGGAACGGCACGGTGACCGGCTGCGCGATCAGCTCCGGCATCGCCTCCCACGCCGACCAGCCACCGGCCGCCAGCTGGGCGCGGCGCCACACCGTCCCCAGCTGGTCGGTGCCGCCGAGCCGCCGGCGCTCGGTCGCGAACACCTCCACCAGCCCGCCCGCGCCGGTCCCTGCCGCCAGGTGGCTCATGGCGTCGACGGCGCCGCCGAAGTACTGCCACGGCGTCCACGTCCCGTCGGGAGCAGTCTGGTACCGGTGCAGGATCGCGCCGTCCCGGTCGGTGCCGAAGATCTCCAGCCGTCCGTCGCTGTTCGTGGCGGCCGCGATCGACGTCACGGGGGTGCCGAGGCTCAGGTCGATCCAGCCGCTCCAGCCGCCGGAGGCGAGCTGGATCCGGTGCCACACCTTGCCCTCGGCGTTGACGCCGAACAGCGCGAGCCGCCGGCCGGCGTCGGGCGCGGTGTGGGCGATGGCGACCTGGCACAGCTCACCGTCGAACCTGGCCCACGGCGTCCATGTGGTGTCCGTCGGGCTGCGGTGGGTGCTCTGCCAGATCCGCCCGGCCGGGTCGGTGGCGAGGAGCTCCAGCCGCCCGTCGGCGTTGCAGCCGGCCGCGACAGCGGTGACGGTGGGACTGGCGAGGCGCACCCAGCTGGTCCACGTGCCGTCGTTCTTCTGCGCGCGGGTGAACAACTGCCCGACACGGTTGATCCCGAACAGCTGGGGTCGCAGGGACGCGGCGCGCACGGCGGAGACCGACCGCAGCTCGCCGTCGAAGCGCATCCACGGCGACCAGCCGGTACTGCTCTGCATGGCGTGCACGATCTGGTCCGCCCGGTTGACCGCGACGAGTTCCAGGTTGCCCCGGCTGTTGGCGGCCGCGGCCAGCGGGGAGCCGTAGACCGGCGGCCTCGTGAACGGGGTCGGCACCAGCAGCTGCGCGTTGCGGTCGACGTCCATGCCCTCCCGCCCGACGTTGCCCTGGGGATCGTTGGCGGCCAGCTCCCGGCCGAGCGCGGCCAGCGCGGTGGGCGTGCTGAGGTCACCGTTGTTGCTCAGTGGCGCGTCGATGTCGAGCATCGTCGTGAAGATCGACAGCATCCCGCCGCCCTCGGTGATCTCGATGATCCGGCTCTGGATCGGCCAGTCGATGTGCGACGCCGTCGTCACCTCCCAGAAACCGCCCTCCACACCCATGGCGCTGCGCCGGGCGTGCGGCCGGATCCGGTTGCGGTGCGTGTGCCCGTCGACCATCAGGATCACGTTCGGGAAGCACAGCAGCAGATCACGCAGCTGGCTACCGTTGTAGTAGCTGTCCCCGCCGGGCGCCTCGACGTCGTTGGTCATGGTGTCGAGCGTGTGATGGCAGTACACCACCACGAACTTGTCCTCGACATCCGGTCGCGTTTCGATCCGGAACGTCTGCCGCGGATCGTCGACCGGCAGGAGCACCGCCTCCTTGACGATGTTGCGCGAGCTGCACGCCTTGAGCTGCGCGACCAGCCAATCCCACTGGTCCTCGTCGATCGCCCCTTCCGAGCTCGCCGTCGTCGTGCGGGTCGAGTCGACGCAGATGAACCGCACGGCGTCGTCGGCCAGCGCGGGCACCGCGTAGTAGGCGAGGTCGCTGCCGGCGGTGAACCCGTGTCCCGCGGGCAGCCCGGTGGTGTCGAAGTGTTCGTCGATGAACTGCGCCCGCGACAGCAGCCGCCGGTCCGGGTCCGGCGTGACCCGCAGCCCGGAGAACCCGCTGAGCACGACGGTGAAGTCCCAGACGCTGGCGTCGTCGAGCCGGTCGGGCAGCGCCTCGACGAGCGAGGTGCGCTTCACGTCGCCGACCGCGATGTCCTTGAGCGTGCTGCCCACGATCGGCCAGGTGGTGGGCGCGTTGCCCTGGACGAGGGCGTCATGGTTGCCGTAGGCCGCGTACCAGGGCATGCCGAGGCCGTGCGCCTGGAACTCCCGCCGGGCGTTGGACAGCAGGTTCTGGATTGCCGGGAACTGCCGGTAGTACCCCTGCGGCGCACCGATCGAGTACTTGTCGAGCTGCCCGTGCTGCTCCTCCCACGCCCGCATGGTGGGGTGCCAGTACTCGAAGATCGCCCCGAACCCGTCCCCGGAGACGCTCTCCTCCTTGCTGAACGACCCGGAGTCGGCCCGCACCCGATTCCCGTCCAGCAGATCGATGTACCAGCGCGTCTCGTTGTACTGGCAGTTGTCGATCGAGTCGCCGGTGACGAGGGTGAACGCCAACGGCAGGCCCGTCGCCGGCCCCTTCCCGACCTTGGCGACCGCCCGGATCGCGGCATCACTCATGTGCGCGGACAGCATCTCCTGCGGCCGGTAGGCCGACGCCGTCGGGTACGACGCCCAGTGCGGCGCCCCACCGTCGGCATACTGGTCGAGGAACTCGACCCGCAGCGGCGACTGGTCGTCGATGATGTGCAGGTCACTCATCTGCGCGAAGGCGATCACCGGCCGCTGCGCCGTCGACGGCCCACGCGACACCAGGTCCCTGCGCTCGATGTGCGGCTCACCGTCCCCGGCGACGAGCGCCGAATAGTAGACCCCGTTGAGATACCGGACGGTCCGCTCGAGGGTGGTGTAGACCGGCCCGGTGGACGCGGCGGCGGGCGCTGCACCCCCACGCAGCAACCCAAGCGGATCGAGGGCGCCGACAACGGCCCCGATCCCCCCGACGGCAAGCAGACCACGACGCGAAACTGACACTGTTCCTCCACGTGTGCGAAAGCGACAGCCCGGTCAGCGTTCCCCGCCGTTCCACGTCCGGTGTCACGACCCGCCGGCGCGGCCCGCGGCGCACCGTCCAACGCCGGACGACGACCGCCGGACCGCCCCCTGCCATAGTGGGTGCATGCGTCTGATCAAATACGGCCACGCCTGTCTGCGGGTGGAGGCGGACGACCGGGTGCTGGTCATCGACCCGGGCACGTTCTCGGCGGCCGAAGCCCTCGACGGGGTCGACGAGGTGCTGGTGACGCACGAACACCCCGACCACCTCGACGTCACCAGGCTCGTCGCGGCGAGCCGGCGCAATTCCGCGTTCCGGGTGTACCTGCCACCGACCGCGATCGAGTCAACCCCCGAGCTGGGCGGCGCGGCGGTCGCCGTCGAGCCGGGCCGGCGGTTCACGGCGGCCGGGTTCTCCGTCGACGTCGTGGGCGGGACACACGCCGAGATCTACGAGGGCCTGCCCGGCTGCGCCAACGTCGGTTTCATCGTGGACGGCACGGTGTACCACCCGGGCGACTCCCTGTTCGTGCCGCCGTCGCCGGTCGAGACGCTGCTCGTGCCGGCCGCCGCCCCTTGGCTCAAACTGGCCGAGGCGCTGGACTTCGTGCGGGCGGTCCGCCCGAAGCGGGCGTTCCCGATCCACGACGCCACCCTCAACGAGCTCGGCCAGGAGTACTTCGACGGCTGGCTGGAATCCAAGGGCGGCACCGAGTACGCACGCATCCCCGACGGGAAGTCCGTCACGATCCGCTAGGAAGCCGCAGCCGCGCGTCCGGCGGTGATCGCGCCGGACGGGCCCGGCGGGCACGATAGCGGGGTGATCGTCGCGTCGACCGCTCCCACCATCGCGGAGCAGCCCTGGTTAGGTGTCGTCATCGGGCTGATCGGCATGGTCGGGGCCGGGTTCGTGTTCATCCGCCTGCGGCGCACGCCGAATGAGCCGCGCGGGCAGCTCATCGGGGTCGCGGTGGTGTTCGTGGGGATGCTGGCCGCGTTCACGCTCGGCGTCTACCACCTCACACGCTGACATCCGCCGGGGCTTGAGGGGCGGTCGGGTCGCCGGCCACCCTCCACAGCCGGTTCGCGCATCGGCCCAGACCGCATCCGGCTCGATCGACGACTACCTCGACGAGGTCGAGCTCGCCCGCAGGCACGCCGCCGAGCTGACCGACGCCGCCGTCGCCGCCGGGCGGCCAGCACCCGCGCTCCATGACGAGATCTGGTTCGGGCTGGTCGGCGCGGGTCTGCGCGGCAGACGCGACAACATCAGCGCGGACCTGCTCGAGCTGGCGGTGACTGAAGGCAGCTGGACCTCGCGTCGGGCGCTCGCGCAGCTGCACCGCGACGGCCGGCTGGTCCCAGGTCACGGCAGGTCGGTCCGTCAGCTGCTCCCGCACGTGCCGGAAGACGACCGGCGGCGGCTGATCGCCCTGGCGTCGGCCAGTACCGCGACCGCCGAACACGACTACGCCCGGGTCTTCGAATGGGTCGACCTGCTGCCGCACCTGACGCCCGAGGAGAGGGCCGCGACGACCGCGAGGATCATGGACGAGCTCCTCGCCATGGACAAGGTCACGTTCCAGAACATGTTGCCCGTCGCCGACGCGCTGGCGTTGGCCCTCGGCCCCGCCGGCAACCCGCGCCCACAGACACTGGTCGCGCTCGGCCCGGTGCTGTCCGAAGCGCAGCTCGACCGAGCGATGGCCGCCGCTGTCGCGTTCGACGACGGCAACCCTCGGCGGCGGGCCGTGCACGGCCTCGCGTCGCACCTGCCGCCACCGCTCGTCATCCGGTACGCCGGCGTGGCCGCGCGGGACACCTTCACCATGACGGCGATGGCGCGACGGGCATCGGCGATCGTGGCGGCCGAACCGGGCCAGGCGCACGTGGCGCTCACAGTACTGCGGACCGGGCTCGCCGCGCCGGAGCGCCGCATCGCGTACGCCGCCCTCGCCGAGCTCACCGGCGTCGTGGCGGCGGTCACGGGCGGCGACCTCGGACCCACGCTCGACGCGGTGCTGCGAACGGCCGCGTCGTGGCGTTGACACGTGCGAACGTCCGCGACGGTGAGGTTGTGGACCGTCGTCGTCTCCGCCCAGCGCCGCACGGCGGTGACCGGTGTCCGCCGGCATCTACAGTGAGCCGTGCGCCGCGACCTGACCGACCTGCACGCCCGTTTCGACAGCTACCGCGACCGTGGCTGGCCCGATGACACACCCGAGGACCTGCTGCGGGGTTACTTCGAGCTGCTCCGCAGCACGAACGATCTGGAGCGGATGGTCGTCTGCGCCACTGACCGCGACCGTCATCGCCGTCTGCGCGAGTACACCGGCGGCATCGGTGCCGCGTTGACGGAGCTGACCACCACGCAACAGCTGCTGCTCGGCCGGCACCCCGTCGACCTGAGCCTGGTCGCCAGGGTGGCGGTCCACCGGGAAGCGTTGCTCGCGAGCCGTCCGTACCTGCCGGCCAGCATCCCGGCGATGTGGCTCCGGCTCGGCAACGTCGAGCGCGCGGAGGCGATCATCCGCTCGGGGCGGCGGGCCGAGCCGGCGCCGGCCGACCTGGCGAAGCTGGCCGAGGCCATGGCCGAGACCGGCCGGCCGGACCGCGCGAAGGCCATGATCGCCGAAGCGGTCGCTGGGGCGTGGGCGGTGACCGACCGCGACCGCCGCGGCCACGCCGTGCTCGGCGTCGCCGCGGTCGCTGTCGGCCTCGTCGACCCGGCGGAGGTCGAGGCGCTGTTCGCCGAGGCGGAACGCCTGGCCGCGCTGGAACACTGGCCCATCGAGCAGATTTCCAGTCTCACGCATGCGGCCCGTGTCGCAGCGGAGGCGGGCTGCCTGGACCGCGCCCGGGGCATGATCCGCCGAGCCGCGACCCTCCTCGACGCGCTCGACGAGACCGCGTCCCGCGCGAATGCCTTGTCCGCGATCGCGTTCGCCCTGGCCACCGCGGGTGACCTCGACGAGGCCGAGGCGGTCGCGCGTGGCGTCGAGCCGGCCGACGACTGGCAGGCGCAGGCAGCGCTCAATTACGTCGCCTGTGCCGCCGCGCGGTACGGCGAAACGGACCGGGCGGCGGCCCTCACCGCGCTGCTCGACAAGCCCTTCGGGGAGATGGCCCTGGCCGCGATCGCGGGGGCGGCCGCCGCTGGTGGGGACCTGCCGCGGGCCTCGGCCATCGCCCGGTCGATCACGGGCGCCGACGAGCGTGCTCAGGCCCTCGCGACCATCGCTCACGAGCTGATTCGCGTGGGTGACCTGGAAGCCGCCGCCGCGCTGCTCGACGAGGCGGTGACCACCGTCGGCCCGTCCGGCGCCGCGGTCAAGGACGTCGGGGTCGCTCTGGTGCGGGTCGGGCGCGCGGGCAGCGGTGTCGCGTTGGTCCGCGCCATGCCCCGTGGCCGCGACCGGGCGGAGGCGCTCGCCGGTGTCGCGCGGGCCGTTGCGGAGGCCGGCGACACCGCACAGGCGACCGCGCTCATGTACGAGGCGGAACGTGCCGCGTGGACCGACGAGAGCCCTGTTCCGTCGACCGACCGGGAGCTGGCGCTCATCGCCCTGACCGAGGCGGTCGCCGCCGCCGGGGACCTCGACCGGTCGTTGCGTGTCGCCGCGCTGATCGTCATCGCGGGCCGGCGGGAGCTGGCCATCGCCACAGCTGCGCAAGCGGCGGCGGCACACGGCGATCCGACGCGCCCGGAGGTGATCGCCCGAGCCACGCTCGGGCCGTACTGGCAGACACAGGCCCTCGCCTCGATCGCCACCGACCACCCTCACCGCGCCGGAGACCTGCTGCGCGATGCCGAACAGCAGGCCGGCACCGACACCGAGTCCCTGGCCGCCGTCGCCGTCGCCTACGTGTCCACCGGTGACATCGCCCGGGCCCGAACGATCCTGGACCGGATCGACATCGACGGCCTGGACATGGATGCCGAGCGCGTCACGGTGGTCAGGACGTTCGCGGCCGCCGGCGACCTCGGCCGCGCCGCCGGCCTGGTCCGCACCATCGAGAGCGACCAGCACCGGTGCGACGCACTGTCGGAGATCGCGCTGGCGGCCGTCGACGCCGGTGACACGACCCGCGCGGTGAACCTCGCCGTTGACATCACCAGCCTGGCCGTTGCGACGCAGGAACCCTACTGGCCGGCTCAGGCGCACCTGGCCGCGGCCGAGATCTACCACCGGTGCGGCGCGGACGACCGGACGCACACGTCGGCCGCGCTGGCGGAAGCCTTCGCCCACGGCATCACGAACGACCACGCCCGCTCCCACGCGCTCGAGGCCGTCGCCCGCTTCGCGATCAGGACCGGAAGACCGGGCCATGCGGAGGCGCTCAGCCGCGCGATCCCCGACCCGGGCCGCTCGGCGCGGGTGCTGGTCGCCCTCGCGGAAGCGGCACCACCGGACCGGACCCCGCACCTCGTCGGTGAGGCGCTGTGCACCGGGCCGTGGGCGGCCTACGTCGGCCTGCTGCCGGACCGCCATCCGGCCGTCGTCACAGCCATCGCCGATGAGGTCCTTGCGACCGCCGCCCCCGGGGAATCCGCTCCCTGAGGCGTACCAGAAGGCGGTCGCCTTGGAGGCGCATCGCGACAGCTCACCGGGGCGACGGTTCAACTTCGACCTGAGCAGGCGCAGGTCGATCCGGGCATCCGCGACAGGCCCGCCTCACAAGCCGGAGTCGCTCAGCCCGCGCGAGGCCGCCGCGCTGCCGCTGGCCGCCATCACCGCATGGGAAGCGCTGGTGGACCGGGCACAGGTACGCGCGGGCCAGCAGGTACTGGTCCACGGCGGTGCCGGCGGCGTCGGGCAGATCGCCATCCAGATCGCCCGGGCCCGTGGCGCCGAGGTCTTCGCCACCGGATCCGCCCGGAGCCTGGCGACCATCGCCCGGCTCGGGGCGACGCCCATCGACTACACCACCACACCGGTGACGGACTACGTGGCCGAGCACACCGGCGGCGAGGGCTTCGACGTGGTCTTCGACACCGTCGGCGGCGCCACCCTCGACCTGTCCTTCACCGCGGTCCGCACCTACACCGGTCACGTCGTCAGCGCACTGGGCTGGGGCACCCACAGCCTCGCACCGCTGTCGTTCCGCGGCGCCAGCTACTCCGGGGTGTTCACCCCGCTGCCGATGCTGACCGGCCGCGGACGTGAGCACCACGGCGAGATCCTGCGCGAGGTCGCCGACCTGGTCGACGCGGGGGCGCTGAAGCCCCTGCTCGACCCCCGGCGATTCACCCTCGCCACGGTCGCCGACGCCCACGCGGCCGTGGAGAGCGGCGCCGCCACCGGTAAGGTCGTGATCGACGTCGAGGAATGCATCCGCCGGGTGATCAGAGCCTTGTGTCAGCGCCGAGCGGGACGTTGGTCTACTGTCGCCCAGGCGGCTCGTCGTTGGAGGCCGGGAGGTGGCGATGGCCGACGTGTTGTCCTGGTCAGGAGCGCGGAACCTGCGTGACCTCGGCGGCCGGGCGCTGTGCGACAGCGGGACCACGGCGCGCGGACGGGTGTTCCGCTCCGCCGCACCCGAGTATCTCACCGATGAGGGCTGGGCCGCGGGGAAGCAGGCAGGGTTGCGCACCGTGGTGGACCTGCGCAACGCCCCGGCGGAGACCCAGCGCACCCCGGACCACCCGATCATCCGGCCCGAGTCGCTGCACGGACTGGTGTTCGTGTCGGCGCCGACCGAAGACCCCGACGACGTCGAGTACCTGCGGGTTTGCGGCCCGTGGCTGGACCACCCCCGCGGCTGGACCGACAACGCCCGGCTCGCCCCGGCCCGCATCGCGCGGGTCATGCGCGCCCTCGCCGAGGCCGAGACCGCCGTGCTCGTCCACTGCGCCGGTGGCCGGGATCGCACCGGCATGATCTGCGCGATGCTGCTGGACCTGGCCGGCGCGACCACGGACGCCATCGTCGAGGACTACGCGGACGGATGGCGCGGCGCGGGGTCCTATGCAGGCCACGCCTGGGTGTACGACCCCGACCAGCAGGCCTGGCGGGAACATCACCAGTCCGCGACCGAGCCGGAGGACCTGGAGCGCCAACTGGCCGACCGGGTACCGGTGCTGCGCGACTGGGTCAGAACCTTTGATACCGCCACATATCTGGAGTCGGCCGGGCTCACCGGACACGAGATCGGTTCCCTCAAAGCCCTGCTGCGACCGTGACGTGCTACGGATCTAAGGCGTGTTTGGTAAGTGGTTGTCGATCGCTGACCGTGTGTCGGTGTGGCGGTGATCGATAACGAGTGAGGTCTCCGGTATCTGGTGTATCGACCA
>NZ_JNYJ01000059.1 GCF_000716715.1 Dactylosporangium aurantiacum
CGAACCGCACCGTGCCCCGCAACTGGTCCAACCAGTAACCCGGTTGCGTCACGTCGCCGGTGGAGGTGGTGGCAATCGGGATAACTGGTGGGTGGAACGTCACCGTCGACAGCACCTCACGGAACGCCGCCAGCATCCCGTCCATCCGCGCGGAATGGAACGCGTGACTCACCCGCAGCCGCTTGGTCTTGGCGAACCGTGCCGCGACGGCGAGGACCGCGTCCTCGCCGCCCGAGACGACCACCGCGTCCGGAGCGTTGACGGCGGCGATCTCCGCACCGTCCACCAGTGCGGCGAGCACAGCCGACTCCGACGCCTGGATCGCCACCATCGCACCACCCGACGGCAGCGCTTGCATCAACCGACCCCGCGCCGCCACAAGCCTGCACGCGTCGTCCAAGGACCACACCCCGGCCACATGCGCCGCCGCCAGCTCACCGATCGAATGACCTACCAGGAAATCCGGGCGCAGACCCCACGACTCCAGCAGCCGATACAGCGCAACCTCGACGGCGAACAGCGCCGGCTGCGTCCACCGCGTCTCATCCAGCAGATCGCCCTCGACCTCGCGCAGACCGTCGATGTGCGCGCAGATCTCGTCATAGGCCGCCGCGTAGACCGGGTACGCCTCGTACAACCCGCGACCCATCCCCGACCACTGCGCGCCCTGGCCGGTGAACAGCATCGCCGTGCCGCCGTCGCGGGCCCGGCCCCGCAGGACCGTGTTACCGAGCACGACCGCCCGGTGCTCGAACGCCGCCCGGCCCGTCGCCAGGGAGAACCCGACGTCGACCGGGTCCAGGTCCGCCACGGCCCGCAACCGGGCCACCTGCGCGTCCAGGGCCTCCGGGGTCCGCGCCGACACCGGCCACGGCACCACCGGCAGCGCCGCCCGCTCCCCCGGCACCGCCGGCGGGGCGGGTGGTTCCTCGACGATCACGTGCGCGTTGGTGCCGGAGATGCCGAACGACGACACGCCGGCGCGGCGCGGCCGGTCGGCGGACGGCCACGGCCGGGCCTCGGTGAGCAGCCGCACGTCGCCGGCGGACCAGTCGACGTGCGAGCGCGGCCCGGATGACCCGCTGCTGCGACGGGCCGTTCGGGGCGGTGAGGCTGCTCGACGCGCCGTCCTGGTTGACCGCCGAACCCCGCACGACGCCGAGGACCTGGTGGCCGTTGGCGACGGCGTCGGAGAGCCGCTCCAGGAGCAGCAGGCCGACGCCCTCGCCCCAGCCGGTGCCGTCGGCGTCGTCGGAGAACGCCTTGCACCGGCCGTCGGGGGCGAGGCCCCGCTGGCGGGAGAAGCCGACGAACGTGCCGGGGGTCGACATGACGGTGACGCCGCCGGCGACGGCGAGGCCGCACTCGCCCCGGCGCAGCGCCTGCGCGGCGAGGTGCAGGGCGACCAGCGACGACGAGCAGGCGGTGTCGATCGTGACAGCGGGCCCTTCGAACCCGAACGTGTACGCGACCCGGCCGGACGCGACGCTCGGGGCGCTGCCGTTGCCGAGGTGCCCTTCCAGGCCGTCGGGGACGTCGTGGACGCGGGCGGCGTAGTCGCTGTACATGAGGCCGACGAACACGCCGGTCTGGCTGCCGCGCAGCGCGACCGGGTCGAGGCCGGCGCGTTCCAGCAGCTCCCACGACGTCTCCAGCAGCAGCCGCTGCTGCGGGTCGGTGGCGAGGGCCTCGCGGGGCGAGATGCCGAAGAAGTCGGCGTCGAACGCGGCCGCGTCGTACAGGAAGCCGCCCTCGCGGGCGTAGCTGGTGCCGCGGTGGTCGGGGTCCGGGTGGTAGAGCCGGTCGACGGGCCACCCGCGGTCCTCGGGGAACGGTCCGACGGCGTCGACCCCGTCGGCGACGAGCCGCCACAGGTCCTCGGGGGTGCGCACGCCGCCCGGGTACCGGCAGCTCATGGCGACGATCGCGACCGGCTCGTCGGTGGGCACCGCGACCCGGACGGCCTCGGCGGTCCTTGCCCCGCCGAGCTGCGACAGGAGCAGCCCGGCGAGGGCCTCCGGGGTCGGGTGGTCGAACAGGACGGTGGCGGGCAGCGTCAGCCCGGTCGCGGCGGCGAGCCGGTTGCGCAGTTCGAGGGCGGTGAGGGAGTCGAAGCCGGCGTCCAGGAACCCGCGGTGCGGGTCGACGTCGTCGCCGGCGGTGTGGCCGAGGACGGTCGCGGCCTCGCCGCGCACCAGCCGCAGCAGCGCCGGGAGCCGGTCGCCGTCGGGCAGGCGGTGCAGCCGCTGCCGGAACGTGTCGTCGTCCTGCCCACGGGCCGCCCGCCGGACCGCCGGGCCGGTGAGCCCGCTCAGCACGGGCGGGTACGCCGTGGCGGGCCGCAGCCGGGCCGGGACGGCGAGCGGGCCGGGTGCCGCACAGGCGGCGTCGAACAGGGCGAGCGCGTCGGCGGCCGGCAGGGGCGCGACGCCGTTGCGGGCGAGGCGCCGCCGGTCGGTGTCGCCGAGGTGGGCGGTGATCCCGCTGGCGGTGTCCCACAGTCCCCATGCCAGTGACAGCGCCGGCAGCCCTTCGGCGCGGCGGTGGGCGGCGAGGGCGTCCAGGGCGCTGTTCGCGGCGGCGTACCCGGCCTGGGCGGCGCCGCCGAGGATCCCGGCCAGCGACGAGTACAGCACGAACGCGGTCAGCGGCAGGTCTTTCGTCAGCTCGTGCAGGTGCAGGGCGCCGTCGGCCTTCGGGCGCAGGACGGCGGCGACCCGCTCGGCGGTGAGGTCGGTGACGACGGCGTCGTCGGCGACGCCGGCGGTGTGCACGACCGCGGTCAGGGGATGCTCGGCCGGCACCGCGGCGAGGAGGGCGGCGACGGCGGCCCGGTCGGCGACGTCGCAGGCGGCGACGGTGACGGTGGCGCCGTGCCCGGCCAGCTCGTCGCGCAGCGCGGCGGCGCCGTCGGTGCCGGGGCCGCGGCGGCCGGCGAGGAGCAGGTGCCGCACGCCGTGGGCGGTGACGAGGTGCCGGGCGACCAGCGCGCCGAGGCCGCCGAGGCCGCCGGTGACCAGGACGGTCCCGTCGCCGTCGAAGGTCGCCGCGGGCGGGTGCTGCGCGGCGGTGCCGGCGCGGCCGAGCCGGGGGACGAGGACCTCGCCGCCGCGCACGGTGACGGACGGTTCGTCGACGGCGACGGCGGCGGCGAGCGTGGCGCCGGCGGGTCGCTCGTCGTGGACCTCGACGGCGCCGAAGGTGCCCGGATGTTCGGCGTCGGCGGCGCGGATCAACCCGGCGACGGCGGCCGACGCGACCGCGTCCGCGCCGGTGGCGGACACGACGACGCGGAGTGCGGCGCCGGCGGGCGGGTCGGCGAGCCACTGCCGCACGAGGGCGAGCGCGGCGGCGGTCCGTGCGTGCACCGTCGCGGCGAGGTCGTCGCCTGCGGTGTCGACGGTGGCCACGACCCGGTCGGGGGCGGTGCCGGCGGCGCGGAGGGCGGCGAAGTCCTGGTACACGTCGACGGTGGCGCCGGCGGCGGTCAGGGCGGCGGCGGCCCCGGCCGGGTCGGCGCCGAGGACGGCGTACCGGTGGTGGGGTCCGCCGGTGGTGGTGGCCGGGACGAGGTCGAGCCGGAACAGGTCCGCGGCGCGGCCGGCCAGCTGGGCGGCGGTGACCGGGCGCAGGTCGAGGGCGTCGATCGTGGCCACCGGCCGGCCGGTCTGGTCGGCGACCTCCACGGCGACGGTGGCGGCGGCGGTGCGGGTGAGCCGGGCGCGGACGGCGACGGCGCCGGCGGTACGCAAGGAGACGCCTCGGAACGCGAACGGCAGCTGGGTGTCGTCGGCGCCGTCGCGGGCCAGGCCGAGGGGGTGCAGGACGGCGTCGAGCAGCGCGGGGTGCACACCGAAGCGGGCCGCGTCGTCGCGGGCCGTGTCGGCGAGCGCGACCTCGGCGAACAGGTCGCCGCCGCGGCGCCAGGCGGCGCGGACGCCGCGGAACGTGGGCCCGTAGTCGACTCCGGCGCCGGCGAGGGTGTCGTAGAGCCCGTCGACGGCGAGCGGGGTGGCGCCCGGCGGCGGCCACGCGGCGAGGTCGGCGGTCTCCTGCTGGTGCCCGGGGTGCAGGCGTCCGGTGGCGTGCCTGGTCCAGCCGGCGTCGGGGTCGTCGGCGGCGCGGGAGTGCACGGCGACGGGCCGGCCGCCGGTGTCGTCGGGTGCGCCGACGGTGAGCTGCAGGTGCACGGCGCCCGGGTCGGGCAGCGCGAGCGGGGTGTGCACGGCCAGCTCGTCGAGGTGCGCGCAGTCGAGCATGTCCCCGGCGCGCAGGGCCAGGTCGACGAGGGCGGTGGCGGGCACCAGCGGCACCCCGTGGACGGTGTGGTCCCGCAGCCACGGCTGGTCGCGCAGGCTGAGGCGGCTGGTGAAGACGAAGCCACCGCCGTCGGCGAGGCCGAGCGCGGCGCCGAGCAGCGGGTGGTCGACGGGCTGCAGGCCGACCGCGGCGGCGTCGGCGCGGGCGGCGGGGTCGTCGAGCCAGAACCTGGTGCGGCGGAAGGCGTACGTCGGCAGGTCGACGACGGTGCCGCCGCCGAGGACGCGGCGCCAGTCCGGGGACCAGCCGTCGACGTGCATCCGGGCGACGGCGGTCATCAGGGTGAGCGGCTCGTCCCGGCCCTTGCGCATCGCCGGGACGCCGTCGACCAGCGCGGACAGCACCCCGTCGGGGCCGACCTCCAGGAACCTGGTCACACCCTTGCCCCGGAGCGCCTCAACGGCATCGGCGAACCGGACCGTGCCCCGCAACTGGTCCAACCAGTAGCGCAGTTGCGTCACGTCCCCGGCCGAGGTGGTGGCGACCGGGATCGCCGGGGCGTGGAACGTCACCGTCGACAGCACCTCGCGGAACGCGTCGAGCATGCCGTCCATCCGGGCGGAGTGGAACGCGTGGCTCACCCGCAGCCGCTTGGTCTTCTCGAAGCCTGCCGCGACCGCGGTGACCGCTGCTTCGTCGCCGGAGATGACGATCGCGTCGGGGCCGTTGACCGCGGCGATCTCCGCGCCGTCGACCAACGCTTGCCGGACGTCCGCTTCGGACGCCTGGATCGCCACCATCGCACCACCACGCGGCAGCGCCTGCATCAACCGGCCCCGCGCCGACACCACCTTGCAGGCGTCCTCCAAGGACCACACCCCCGCCACGTGCGCCGCCGCCAGCTCACCGATCGAATGACCGACCAGATGGTCCGGGCGCAGACCCCACGACTCCAGCAGCCGGTACAGCGCCACCTCGACGGCGAACAGGGCCGGCTGCGTCCACCGCGTCTCGTCCAGCTCCGCGCCGTCGACCTCGCGCAGGCCCTCGATGTGCGCGCACACCTCGTCGTACGCCGCCGCGAACACCGGATAGGCGGCGTACAGCCCGCGACCCATCCCCGACCACTGCGCACCCTGGCCGGTGAACAGCATCGCGGACCGGCCCGGGGAGACGACGCCCCGCACGACAGCGGCGGAGGCGAGGTCGTCGAGGGCCGCCCGCAGCGACGACCGGTCGGCGCCGACGACGACGGCCCGGTGCTCCGTCGTCGTGCGCGCCGTCGCCAGGGTGAACGCGACATCGGCCGGGTCGAGGGCCAGGTCCGCGTCGAGGGCGGCGGCGAGCCGGCGGGCCTGCGCGGGGACCGTCGCCGCGGTGCGCCCGGACAGCAGCCACGGCACGACCGGCGGCGCCGGCGCGGTGACCTCCTCGGCGGGCGGGTCAGCGGGTGGGGCCTGCTCGACGATGACGTGGGCGTTGGTGCCGGACACCCCGAACGACGACACGCCGGCGCGGCGCGGCCGGTCGGCGGACGGCCACGGCCGGGCCTCGGTGAGCAGCCGCACGTCGCCGGCGGACCAGTCGACGTGCGATGAGCGCCTGTGCCTCGATCGGGTCGCCGAGGGTCGTGCCGGTGCCGTGCGCCTCGACGGCGTCGACGTCGGCCGGGGTGAGGCCGGCGCTGGCCAGGGCGGCCTTGATGACCCGCTGCTGGGAGGGGCCGTTCGGGGCGGTGAGGCCGCTGGACGCGCCGTCGGAGTTCACGGCGGAGCCGCGCAGCAGGCCCAGGACGCGGTGGCCGTTGCGGCGCGCGTCGCTGAGCCGTTCGACGAGGAGCAGGCCGGCGCCCTCGCCCCAGCCGGTGCCGTTGGCGTCGTCGGAGAACGACTTGCACCGCCCGTCGACGGACAGGCCGCGCTGCCGGCTGAAGCCGATGAACGTGTTCGGTGTCGACATGACCGTGACGCCGCCGGCGAGGGCGAGGGTGCATTCGCCGCGGCGCAGCGCGGTCGCCGCCAGGTGCAGCGCGACCAGCGACGACGAGCAGGCGGTGTCGACGGTGACCGCGGGTCCTTCGAGGCCGAACGTGTACGCGACCCGGCCGGACGCGATGCTGGGTGAGCTGCCGTTACCGACGTAGCCCTCCATGCCCTCGGGGATCTCGCGGAGGCGGGCGCCGTAGTCGTTGTACATGACGCCGACGAACACCCCGGTGCGGCTGCCGCGCAGGGTGGCGGCGTCCAGGCCGGCGCGTTCGAACGCCTCCCAGGCCGTCTCCAGCAGCAGCCGCTGCTGCGGGTCCATGCCGAGCGCCTCGCGGGGGGAGACCCCGAACGGGGCCGGGTCGAACTCGTCGGCGTCGTAGAGGAAGCCGCCTTCGCTGCCGTACGACGTGCCGCGGTGGTCCGGGTCGGGGTGGAACAGGTGCTCGAGGTCCCAGCCGCGGTTGCCGGGGAACGGGCCGATCGCGTCCCGGCCGTCGGCGACGAGCCGCCACAGGTCCTCCGGGGTGCGCACGCCACCCGGGTACCGGCAGCTCATCGCGACGATCGCGATCGGCTCCTGCGCACGGTCCTCGACGTCCTTGAGCCGCTCCCGGGTCCGGTGCAGATCAACCGTGACGCGCTTGAGGTAGTCGCGCAGCTTGTCTTCGTTCATCGGTGATCGGGACCTTTCTGGGCAACGGTGGGCGGCGCTACGACAGGCCGAGGTCGTTGTCGATGAACGCGAACATCTCGTCGTCGCTGGCCGAGTCGAGCCGCTCGGCGACGCCGGCGCCGGCGCCCGCGCCACGGTCGGTGAGCTTCAGGATCAGCAGCTGCAGCCGGTCCGCGAGCCGGTCGCGGGTGTCGGTGTCCAGCTCGGTGCCGAGCGTGGCCTCGAGGTCGTCGAGGACCGCGAACGGCGCGCCGGCGTCGTCCTGCACGAGGTGGCCGAGGACGTGCCCGGCCATCGCGTCCGGCGACGGGTAGTCGAACAGCAGCGTCGCCGGCAGCCGCAGCCCGGTCGCGGCGGCGAGCCGGTTGCGCAGTTCCAGGGCGGTGAGGGAGTCGAAGCCGAGCTCGAGGAAGCCGCGGTCCGGTTCGACGGCGTCGGGGCCGGGGTAGCCGAGCACGACGGCGGCCTCGGCCCGGACCAGGTCCAGGACGGTCCGCTGCCGTTCGGCGGCGCTGAGCCGGGCCAGCCGGGTGCCGAGCGTCTCCACCTGCTCGGCGGGGGCGCCGGTGGTGACGGCCTGCCGGGCGGGCCGGCCGACGAGGCCGCGCATGATGGCCGGCACCGCCTCGGTGCCCGCGGCCGCCCGGATCGCGTCGACGACGAGGCGGGCCGGGATGAGCACGGCCTCGTCGACGACGCAGGCGACGTCGAACAGGGCGAGCCCTTCGGCGTGCGACAGCGGCGCGAGCCCGCCGCGGGCCATCCGCCGCAGGTCGCCGCCGCCGAGCTTGGCGGTCATGCCGTGTCCCTGCTCCCACAGGCCCCACGCGAGGGACAGCGCGGGGAGGCCGGCGGCGCGGCGCTGGTGGGCGAGCGCGTCGAGGAACGTGTTCGCGGCCGCGTAGTTGGCCTGGCCGGTGCCGCCGAACGTGCCGGCCATCGAGGAGAACAGCACGAACGCGGTCAACGGCAGGTCGCGGGTCAGCTCGTCGAGGTTGAGGGCGGCGTCGACCTTCGGCCGCAGGACGGCGTCGACCTGTTCGCGGGTCAGCGCGGACACGACCCCGTCGTCGACGACGCCGGCGGTGTGCACGACGCCGGCGAGGGGCCGGTCCGCGGGGATCGCGGCGAGCACGGCGGCGAGGGCGGCACGGTCGGCGACGTCGCACTCGGCGATCGTCACGTCGGCGCCGAGGTCCAGCAGCGCCTGCCGCAGCTCGGCGGCGCCCTCGGCGGCGAGGCCGCGGCGGCTGGTGAGCAGCAGGTGCCGCACGCCGTGCTCGGCGGCCAGGTGCCGGGCGATGAGGCCACCGAGGTCGCCGGTGCCGCCGGTGATGAGGACGGTGCCGTCCGGGTCCCACGTCGCCGACGGGGTCACGCCGGGGGTGGCGGCGACGCGGGCGAGCCGCGGCACGTGGACGCCGCCGACGCGGACGGCGACGTTGCCCTCGCCGCACATGAGGGCGGCCGGCAGCGCCGCGTAGGACACGTCACGGTCGTCGAGGTCGAGCAGGACGAACCGGTCGGGGTTCTCGGTCAGCGCCGAGCGGACCAGGCCCCACACCGGCGCCCACGCCAGGTCGTCGACGGTGTCACCGCCGGTGCTGTGGGTGACGAACACCAGCCGGGAGCCGGTGAGCCGTTCGTCGGCGAGCCACGCCTGCACGAGGTCGAGCGCCCAGTACGTGGCGCTGCGGACCCGGGCCGCCATGTCGGCGCCCTCGGGCCGGTCTGCGCAGGAGACGACGACCCGGTCGGGGACGGCGGCGCCGGCGGTGACGGCGTCGCGCAGCGCGTCGAGGTCCGGGTAGCTCTCGACGGCGGCGCCGGTCGCGCCGAGCGCCTTGACGAGCTTGACCGGGTTGAGGCCGAGGACCGCCCAGCGCTGCCCGGTGTGGTCGCGGGCCGGGGCGACCGGGTTCATGACCATGTCGACCCGGAACAGCGAGTCGTGGTACTGGGAGCGGGCCGCCTTCACCTGGTCAGCGGTCACCGGGCGCAGGGCGAGGGCACCGATGGCGGCGAACGGCCGGCCGTTCTGGTCGGCGAGGTCGACGGCGACGGTACCGGCACCGCTGCCGGTGCCGCTGCCGGTGCCGGTGCCGGCGAGCCGGACCCGCACGGCGGTCGCCCCGACGGCGCTGAGCGCGACCCGCTCGAACGAGAACGGCAGGACACCGCGGCCGGCGACGCCGTCGGCGAACGCGAGGGTGTGCAGGGCGGCGTCGAGCAGCGCCGGGTGCAGCAGGTACCGGCCGGCCTCGGCGCGTTCGGCGTCGGCGAGGGCCGCCTCGGCGTAGACGACGCCGTCGCGGCGCCACACCCGGTGTAGCGCCCGGAACGCCGGCCCGTACTCGAACCCGGCGTCGGCGAGGGTGTCGTACAGGTCGCCGAGGTCGACGGGTTCGGCGCCGGCCGGCGGCCATTCGGTGAAGTCGGGGGCGTCCCAGGTGCGGGCGGCGCCGACCCGGCCGGTCGCGTGCGCGGTCCACGTGTCGTCGGTGCCGCCGGCGGCGCGGGAGTGCACCTGCACGGTGCGGGTGCCGAGGCCGTCGGCGGCGCCGACGGTGACCTGCAGCTGCAGCGCCCCGGGCTCGGGCAGGACCAGCGGCGCCTGCAGGGTGAGCTCCTCGAGCCGGTCGCAGCCGACGGCGTCGCCGGCGGACAGGGCCAGCTCGACGAGCGCGGTGCCGGGCAGCAGGACGGTGTCCATGACCCGGTGGTCGGCGAGCCACGGCTGGTCGGCGATCGACAGCCGGTTCGTGAACAGGTGGCCGCCGGTGTCGGCGAGGGGGACGCCGGCGCCGAGCAGCGGGTGCCGGACGGTGTCGAGGCCGAGCGCGGCGGGGTCGGCGGCGTCGGCGGGGGCGTCGAGCCAGTACCGCTGCCGCTGGAACGGGTACGTCGGCAGGTCGACGCGCTGTCCGCCGGTGAGGATCGCGGTCCAGTCCGGGGACCAGCCGTCGACGTGGGCGCGGGCGACGGCGGTCATCAGGGTGGTGGGTTCGTCGCGCCCCTTGCGCATCGCGGGGATGCCGTCGACCAGCGCGGACAGCACCCCGTCCGGGCCGACCTCCAGGAACCGCGTCACGCCCTTGGCCCGGAGCGCCTCGATCGCGTCGGCGAACCGCACCGTGCCCCGCAACTGGTCCAACCAGTAACCCGGTTGCGTCACATCGCCGATGGAGGTGGCGGCAATCGGGATAACTGGTGGGTGGAACGACACCGTCGACAGCACCTCACGGAACGCCGCCAACATCCCGTCCATCCGCGCGGAATGGAACGCATGGCTCACCCGCAACCGCTTCGACTTCTCGAACCCGGCCGCGACCTGGAGCACCGCATCCTCGTCGCCGGAGATCACCACCGCACCGGGGGCGTTGACCGCGGCGATCTCCGCACCGTCGACCAGTGCGGCGAGCACGGCGGACTCCGACGCCTGGATCGCGACCATCGCACCACCCGACGGCAGCGCCTGCATCAACCGACCACGCGCCTCGACGATCCTGCACGCGTCGTCCAAGGACCACACCCCGGCCACATGCGCCGCGGCCAGCTCACCGATCGAGTGGCCCACCAGGAAATCCGGGCGCAGGCCCCACGACTCCAGCAGCCGGAACACGGCCACCTCCACCGCGAACAACGCCGGCTGCGTCCACCGCGTCTCATCCAGCAGCTCGCCCTCGACCTCGCGCAGGCCCTCGATCCGGGCACACACCTCGTCGTACGCCACCGCGAAGACCGGGAACGCCTCGTACAACCCGCGACCCATCCCCGACCACTGCGCACCCTGGCCGGTGAACAGCATCGCCGTGCCGCCGTCGCGGGCCCTCCCCCGCACCACGGCGTCGCCGAGCAGCACCGCCCGGTGCTCGAACGTGGACCTGCCCGTGGCGAGGGAGAACCCGACGTCCACCGGATCGGCGGCCGGCAGGGCAGCCCGTACCCGCGACACCTGGGCGTCGAGGGCCTCCACGGACCGGGCCGACACCGGCCACGGCACGACGGGCAGCGCCGCCCGCTCCACCGGCGCATCGGCCCGGGCGGGCGGCTCCTCGACGATCACGTGCGCGTTGGTACCGGAGATGCCGAACGACGACACGGCGGCCCGGCGCGGACGGTCGCCCGCCGGCCACGGCTGCGCCTCGGTGGCCAGCTCGACGGCGCCGGAGGACCAGTCGATGTGCGGTGACGGCGCGTCGACGTGCAGGGTGCGGGGCACCGTCGCGTGGCGCAGCGCCAGGACCATCTTCATCAGCCCGGCGGCGCCGGACGCGGCCTGGGTGTGGCCGAGGTTCGACTTCACCGAGCCCAGCCACAGTGGACGGTCCGCGGGGCGGTCCTGCCCGTACGTGGCGAGGATCGCCTGCGCCTCGATCGGGTCGCCGAGCGCGGTGCCGGTGCCGTGCGCCTCGACGACGTCCACATCGGACGGTCGCAGGCCGGCGTCGGCGAGCGCGGCTCGGATGACCCGCTGCTGGGCCGGGCCGTTCGGGGCGGTGAGGCCGTTGGAGGCGCCGTCGGAGTTGACCGCCGAGCCGCGCAGGACGGCGAGGACCGGGTGGCCGTTGGCGACGGCGTCGGAGAGCCGCTCGACGAGGAGCAGGCCGACGCCCTCGGCCCAGCCGGCGCCGTCCGCGGCCGCGGCGAACGCCTTGCACCGCCCGTCGGGTGACAGGGCGCGCTGCCGGCTGAACTCGACGAACGTGTCGGTCGAGGAGATGATCGTGACGCCGCCGGCGAGGGCGAGGGTGCAGTCGCCGCGGCGCAGCGCCTGCATGGCGAGGTGCAGCGCGACCAGCGACGACGAGCAGGCGGTGTCGACGGTCAGGGCGGGTCCTTCGAGGCCGAACAGGTACGCGATCCGGCCGGACGCGACGCTGCCGGCGCTGCCGAGGGCGAGCTGCCCCTCGAAGCCTTCGGGTGCGACGTGCAGGCGGCACACGTAGTCGTGATAGTTGGAGCCGACGAACACGCCGGTGCGGCTGCCACGGGCGGCCGCGGGGTCGATCCCGGCGCGTTCGAACGCCTCCCACGCCGTCTCCAGCAGCAGCCGCTGCTGCGGGTCCATGGCGAGGGCCTCACGCGGGGAGATGCCGAAGAACGCCGGGTCGAAGGCGGCGGCGTCGTACAGGAAACCGCCCTCACGGGTGTAGAAGGTGCCGGGGCGTTCGGGGTCCGGGTCGTAGCGGCGGTCGACGTCCCAGCCGCGGTCGGCGGGGAACGGCCCGACGGCGTCGACCTCGTCGGTGAGGACCCGCCACAGGTCCTCGGGGCTGCTGACGCCGCCGGGCAGCCGGCAGGTCATGGCGACGATCGCGATCGGGTCGTCGTCGGCCGCCCGTGCCGTCGTCGCGCCGTCGCGGGCCGCGGCGCCTTCGTGGGCGGCCGCGCCGACGAGCTCGCCGAGCAGGTGGCGGGTGAGCGCGGTCGCGGTCGGGTGGTCGAAGACGAGCGTGACCGGCAGCCGCAGCCCGGTCGCGGCGCCGAGCCGGTTGCGCAGCTCGACGGCGGTGAGGGAGTCGAAGCCGAGGTCGCGGAACGCGCGGGCCGGGTCGACGGCGGTGTCGTCGGGGAAGCCGAGGACCGCGCCGGCGTGCCGGCGGACCAGCCGCAGCACCCGCGCCTCCCGCTCGGCGGCGGGCAGCCCGGCGAGCTCGCGGCCGAGGGGGACACCCTGCCCGGCGGTGGTGTCGGCCGGTGGTGCCGCCTCGGGCAGGTCGCGCAGCGCGGGACTGGGCCGGGACGCGGTGAACGCGGGCGCGTACCGGGACCAGTCGATGTCGGCGACCGCGATGCGGGTGTCGCCGTCGTCGAGGGCGCGGCGCAGCAGGCTGATCGCCTTGCCCGGGTCCATCGGCAGCATCCCCTGCCGGCGGGCGGCCGCGCCGACCTCACCGGCGGCCAGGCCGTCGCCGGCCCACACGCCCCAGGCGACGGCGGTGGCCGGGAGCCCGGCGGCGTGCCGCTGCTCGGCGAGGGCGTCCAGGAGGCTGTTCGCGGCGGCGTAGGCGCCCTGGCCGGGACCGCCGAGGGTGCCGCCGAGCGAGGAGAACAGCACGAACGCGGTCAGGTCCAGGTCGCGGGTCAGCTCGTGCAGGTGCAGGGCGGCGTCGGCCTTCGGCGCGGCGACGGCGGCGGCCCGTTCGGCGGTGATGCCGTCGATGACGCCGTCGTCGAGGACGGCGGCGGCGTGGAACACGGCCCGCAGCGGCCGGTCCGCGGGGATGCCGGCCAGGAGCGCGGCGAGGGCGGCGCGGTCGGCGACGTCGACGGCGGCAATGGTGACGTCACAGCCGGCGTCGCGCAGCTGCCGGGTGAGCTCGGCCGCGCCGGGCGCGTCGGGGCCGCGGCGGCTGGTGAGCAGCAGGTGCCCGGCGCCCTCGGCGGCCAGCCACCGGGCCAGGTGCGCGCCGATGCCGCCGGTGCCGCCGGTGATCAGCACGGTGCCGTCGGGGCGCCACCGGTCGCCGGCCGGTGCCGGGGAAGTGCCGGCGCGCACGAGGCGGCGGGCGTACGTGCCGGCGCCGCGGATCGCGACCTGGTCCTCACCGCCGGCGGCGCCGTCGGCGCCGGCGCTGTCGACGGCGGCGGCGAGGCGGGCGGCTGCGGCGGCGGTGACGTCGGCGGGCAGGTCGATGAGGCCACCCCAGCGGTCGGGGTGTTCGAGGGCGGCGATGCGACCAAGACCCCACGTCATGGCCTGCAGCGGCGCGATGACCGGATCGCCGGCACCCACCGACACGGCGCCGCGGGTCGCCACCCACAGCGGTGCGGGGCACGCCACGTCGCCGAGCGCCTGCAGCAGCGCGACGGTCGCGGTGAGCCCGGCCGGCAGCGCGGTGCCAGGGTGGTGCGGCCGCTCGTCGGCGGCGAGCAGCGACAGGATCCGGTCGGGGGCGAGGTCGCCGTGCAGGGCGGTGCGCAGGTGCGCCGCGGTCGTCGCCCGGTCCGCGCCGGCCGGCAGCGTCAGCACGTCGGCGCGGACACCGGCGGCGAGCAGCTCCGCGACGAGGTGCCCGGTCCAGGTGCCGGCCCGGTCGGCGGCCGGCAGCACGACCAGCCACCGCCCGGCCGCGGCGGCGGGCCGCGTGGGACGCGGGTCGGCCAGTGGCTGCCAGCGGATGCGGTACCGCCACGCGTCCAGCGCGGCCCGGTCGGCCTGCTCGCGCCGCCAGCGGGACAGCGCCGGCAGGAGCCCTTCGACGGCGTCGGGGGCGACCTCGAGGGTGGCGGCCAGCTCCCGCAGGTCCTGCTGCTCGACGAGCTGCCAGAACCGGGCGTCGACGCCGTCGCCGGCGGTGGCGGGTGGCGGCGCGTCGAGCCAGTACCGCTGCCGCTGGAACGCGTACGTGGGCAGGTCGACGACGCGCCGCCCGGCACCGAACACCGTCGTCCAGTCCACGGCGGCGCCGTGCGCGTGGTGGGTGCCCAGCGCGGTCAGCAGCCGCAGCGGGCCGCCGTCGTCGCGGCGCAGCGTGCCGGTGACCACGGCGTCGACCCGGGCGTCGTCGAGGGTCTCCTGGATGCCGGGTGTCACCACCGGGTGGGCGCTGACCTCGACGAACACGGTGACGCCGGCGTCGGCGAGGGCCCGCACGGCGGGTGCGAACTGGACGCTGTGACGCAGGTTGCGGTACCAGTACTCGGCGCCGCCGACGGTGACGCCGGTGAGGTCGGCGCCGACGGTGGAGTAGAACTCGACCGTGGCCGGGTGCGGCTCGATGGGGGCGAGGACGTCGAGGAGCCGGTCGTGGATCGCCTCGACGTGCGCGCAGTGGGAGGCGTAGTCGACCTCGACGCGCCGGGTCCGCACCCCGTCGGCGGCGCACGCCGCGGCGAGCGCGTCGAGGGCGGCGACGTCGCCGGAGACGACGACGGAGCCGACGCCGTTCACCGCGGCGACGCTGAGCCGGTCGGCCCACGGGGCGAGCCGCGCGGTGGCCTGCTCCGGCGGCAGCGCGACGGAGAGCATGCCGCCGCGGCCGGCCAGCACGGCGAGGGCCTGGCTGCGCAGGGCGACGACCCGGGCGGCGTCGTCGAGGGTGAGGACGCCGGCGACGCAGGCCGCGGCGATCTCGCCCTGGGAGTGGCCGACGACCACGTCGGGGGTGACGCCGCGGGACGTCCACCACGCGGCGAGGGACACCATGACGGCCCACAGGACCGGCTGCACGACGTCGACGCGGTCCAGGCCGGGCGCGCCGGCGTCGCCGCGCAGGACCCCGGTCAGCGACCAGTCCACGAACGGTGCCAGGGCCGCCTCGCACGCCTCGATCCGGTGCCGGAACACCGGTTCCGTGGCGAGCAGCTCCACGCCCATGCCGAGCCACTGGGAGCCCTGGCCGGGGAACACGAACGCGACCTTCCCACCCGGCCGGGCGACCCCGGTGACGGTGACGGCGGATGGTGTACCGGCGGCGAGCGCGGCGAGCTGCCGCGCGACGTCCTGCCGGTCGGTGCCGGCGACGACGGCCCGGTGGGTGAGCGCGGCCCGCGTGCGGTACAGCGACCAGGCGACGTCGGCGAGGTCGGCGCCGGTGGCGGCGAGGTGGGCGGCCAGCCGGGCGGCCTGGGCGCGCAGCGCCTCGTCGTTGTGCGCCGACAGCAGTACCGGCACGGCGGCCGGGGCGTCTGGCGGGGCGCCTGGCGGGGTGTCGGCCGGGGCGGGTGCTTCGGCGGCCTCCAGGATCAGGTGCGCGTTGGTGCCGGACACCCCGAACGACGACACCCCGGCCCGGCGCGGGCGGCCGGTGTCGGGCCAGTCGCGGGCCTCGGTGAGCAGCTCGACGGCGCCGGCGGTCCAGTCGACGTGCGTGGAGGGGCGCTCGGCGTGCAGGGTCCGCGGCAGGGTGCCGTGCCGCATCGCGAGGACCATCTTGATGATCCCGCCGATCCCGGCGGCGGCCTGGGTGTGCCCGACGTTCGACTTCAGCGACCCGAGCCACAGTGGACGGTCGCCGGGGCGGTTCTGGCCGTACGTGGCGAGCAGCGCCTGCGCCTCGATCGGGTCGCCGAGGGCGGTGCCGGTGCCGTGCGCCTCGACGGCGTCCACGTCGGACGCCGCCAGGCCGGCGGCGCGCAGCGCGGCGCGGATCACCCGCTGCTGCGCCGGGCCGTTGGGGGCGGTGAGGCCGTTGGAGGCGCCGTCCTGGTTGAGCGCCGAGCCGCGCACGACGGCCAGGACGCGGTGGCCGCGGGCCCGCGCGTCGCTGAGCCGCTCCAGCACGAGCATGCCGGCGCCCTCGGCCAGGCCCATGCCGTCGGCGTCGTCGGAGAACGCCTTGCAGCGGCCGTCGGCGGCGAGGCCGCGCTGCCGGCTGAACCCGATGAACGCGGCCGGCGACGACATGACGGCGACCCCGCCGGCGAGGGCCAGGTCGCACTCGCCGCGGCGCAGCGCCTGGGCCGCCAGGTGCGTGGCGACCATCCCCGACGAGCAGGCGGTGTCGACGGTGACGGCGGGTCCTTCGAGCCCGAACGTGTACGCGATGCGACCGGACGCGACGCTGCTCTCGGTGCCGATGATGAGGTGGCCCTCGGCGCCGTCGGGGACCTGCGGCAGGCGGCTGCCGTAGTCGCCGCCGGCGGCACCGACGAACACCCCGGCCGGGGTGCCGCGCAGCGTGGCGTGGTTGATCCCGGCGGCCTCGAACGCCTCCCACGCGACCTCCAGCAGCAGCCGCTGCTGCGGGTCCATGGCGACGGCCTCCCGCGGCGAGATCCCGAACAGCGCCGGGTCGAAGCGGGTGGCGTCGCGCAGGAACCCGCCGTCGCGCACGTAGCTGCGGCCGGCCCGGTCGGGGTCGGGGTCGTACAGGCCGTCGACGTCCCAGCCGCGGTCGGCCGGCATCGGGCCGATCGCGTCGCCGCCGTCGCGCAGCAGCGCCCACAGGTCCTCGGGGGATTCGACGCCACCGGCGAACCGGCAGCTCATGCCGACGATCGCGATCGGCTCGTCGGCGTCGCCGGAGGTGGGCGCGGCCGCGTCGGCGGGGCCGGCGCCGCCGAGCTCGCGGTGCAGGTGCGCGGCGAGCGCGTCGATGTTCGGGTGGTCGAAGATGACGGTGGCCGGCAGCCGCAGGCCGGTGCTGCGGGCGAGGGCGTCGCGCAGTTCGAGCGCGGTGAGGGAGTCGAAGCCGAGGTCGCGGAACGAGCGGGTGCCGTTGACCGCGTCGGCGCCCCGGTGGCCGAGCGCCTCGGCGGCGCCGGCCCGCACGAGGCCCTCCAGGTCGGCGAGGCCGAGGTGCCGGGCCCGCTCCGGGGCGGCGGGTGCCGCCGGGGGCGCCGACAGCGCGGCGACCTCGGGCAGGTCCGCGATGAGCGGCCGGTGCCGGGCGGCGGTGAACAGCGGCGCGAAGCGGGCCCAGTCGACGTCGGCGACGACGGCGGTGGCCGGGTCCCGGTCCAGGACGTGGTGCAGGGCGTCGAGGGCACCGGCGGGGTCCATGAACTCGATGCCGTGCCAGTTCGCCGACGAGTGCACGTCGGCGCGGGCCATGCCGCCGCTCTGCGGGCTCCAGATGCCCCACGCGATCGACGTGCCGGCCCGGCCCCGGGCGCGGCGGGCCCCGGCGAGCGCGTCGAGGTAGGCGTTGGCGGCCGCGTACGCGCCGTGGTCGCCGCTGCCCCAGACACCGGCGACGGAGGCGTACATGACGAACCGGTCGACGGTGTCGCGGTCGAAGACGGCGTCCAGGTTCGCAGCACCACCGAGCTTCGCCGCGGTCGCGGCCGCGAGGTCGGCGGCGGTGGTGTCGTGCAGGCGGCCGAGGGTGCCGACGCCGGCGGCGTGCACGACGGTGCGGATCGGGCCGTGCTCGGCCTCGACCGACCCGACGAGGGCGGCGAGGGCCGGCCGGTCGGCGACGTCGCAGGCGGCGACGGTGACGGTGGCGCCGAGGGCGGTGAGGTCGTCGCGCAGCGCGGCGACGCCGGGCGCGTCGTCGCCGCGGCGGCTGAGCAGCACGAGGTGGCTGGCGCCGTGCCCGGCGAGCCAGCGGGCGGTCTGCGCGCCGAGGCCGGTGGTGCCGCCGGTGACGAGCGCGGCGCCGCGCGGCCGCCACCCGGCCGGCGCCCCGCCGCTGCCGTCGGCCCGGGCGATCCGGCGGGCGTGGACGGTGCCGTCGCGGACGGCGACCTGGTCCTCGGCGCCCCGCAGCACCGCGGCGAGCGATTCCGGCGGCAGGTCGCCGGTGACGTCGAGGAGGCCGCCCCAGCGGTCGGGGTGTTCGAGGGCGGCGACCCGCCCGAGCCCCCAGACGGCGGCCTGCATCGGGTCGCGGACGGGGTCGCTCGGGCCGGTGGTGACGGCGCCGCCGGTGACGCACCACAGCGGCGCGCCGATGCCGGCGTCGCCGAGCGCCTGCAGCAGGGTGAGGGTGTCGGTGACGCCGGCGGTGACCGGGGCCGGCCCGGGCGCCGGGGTGGCGGACGCGGCGAGGGCCGACACGACGCCGGTGAGGCCCGTGCCGGCGGCGGCGACGAGGCCGGTCATCGCCGCCCGGTCGGTGTGCTCGGCGACCGTCAGGGTGCGGACGGTGGCGCCGGCGCGGGTGAGCGCGTCGTGCAGCGCCGCGTCGCCGGTGTGGGTGACGAGCAGCCAGGTCCCGTCGAGGGTCGTGGCGGTGGCGGGAAGGCGTTTCCAGGTCTCGCGGTAGAGCCACCTGTCCACCGTGGTGGCTTCGGCGGTACGGGCGAGCCAGAACCGCTCCCGCTGGAACGCGTACGTCGGCAGCTCGACCCGCCGGCCGGGCAGGAACGCGGCCCAGTCCGGCGACCAGCCCGCGACGTGTGCCCGGGCGACGGCGGTCATCAGGGTGGTGGGTTCGTCGCGTCCCTTGCGCATCGCCGGGATGCCGTCGACCAGCGCGGACAGCACCCCGTCCGGACCGACCTCCAAGAACTTCGTCACGCCCTTGGGAACGCGTGACTCACCCGCAGCCGCTTGGTCTTGGCGAACCGTGCCGCGACGGCGAGGACCGCGTCCTCGTCGCCCGAGATGACCACCGCGTCCGGAGCGTTGACCGCGGCGATCTCCGCACCGTCGACCAACGCGTCGCGGACCTCGGCCTCGGCCGCCTGGATCGCGACCATCGCACCACCCGACGGCAGCGCCTGCATCAACCGACCCCGCGCCGCCACAAGCCTGCACGCGTCGTCCAAGGACCACACCCCGGCCACATGCGCCGCCGCCAGCTCACCGATCGAATGGCCCACCAGGAAATCCGGGCGCAGACCCCACGACTCCAGCAGGCGGTACAGCGCGACCTCGACGGCGAACAGGGCCGGCTGCGTCCACCGCGTCTCATCCAGCTCCGCGCCCGTGACATCCCGCAGACCCTCGATCCGGGCACACACCTCGTCGTACGCCGCCGCGAACACCGGAAACGCCTCGTACAGCCCACGACCCATCCCCGACCACTGCGCACCCTGCCCCGTGAACAGCATCGCCGAGGCGGCCTCGAGGTCGGCCGTGCCGGTGACCACGGACGGATCCCGGTGCCCGGCCGCGAGGGCGTCCAGGGCGCTGGTCAGCGCGGGTCGGTCGGCGCCGAGCACGACCGCCCGGTGCTCCAGGTGTGCCCGCGCGGTGGCCCTGGTCCGGGCGACGTCAGCGGCGTCGACCCCCGGGTGCCCGGCGAGATGGGCGGCGAGCGCGGCGGCCTGCGCCGGCAGCGCCTCCGCGGTCCGCGCCGACAGGGTCCACGGCAGCACCGGCAGCGACGTCACCACCGCCGGCGACACCTCCGCCGGCGACGCCGGCACCGGCGGCGGGGGCGCCTGCTCCAGCACGACGTGGGCGTTGGTGCCGCTGGCGCCGAACGCCGACACGCCGACCCGGCGGGGGTGGTCCGCCGCCGGCCACGGCCGCGCGGCCGTCAGCAGCCGCACCGCGCCCGCGGACCAGTCGACCTTCGACGAGGGGGCGCTGACGTGCAGGGTGCGCGGCAGCACGCCGTGGCGCATGGCGAGGACGGCCTTGATGACCCCGGCGACACCGGCCGCGGCCTGGGTGTGCCCGAGGTTGGACTTGAGGGTGCCGAGCCACAGCGGCCGGTCGGTGGGGCGGCCCTGGCCGTACGTGGCGAGCAGCGCCTCGGCCTCGATCGGGTCGCCGAGCGCGGTGCCGGTGCCGTGCGCCTCGACCGCGTCCACGTCGGACGGCTCCAGGCCGGCGTCGGCGAGCGCGGCGCGGATGACCCGCTGCTGGGCGGGGCCGTTCGGGGCGGTCAGGCCGTTGGAGGCGCCGTCCTGATTGACCGCCGACCCGCGCACCACGGCCAGGACCCGGTGGCCGGCGGCGACCGCGTCGCAGAGCCGGGTGAGGAGCAGCACGCCGACGCCCTCGCCCCAGCCGGTGCCGTCGGCGTCGTCGGAGAACGCCTTGCACCGCCCGTCGGGGGCCAGGCCGCGCTGGCGGGAGAACTCGATGAACGACTGCGGGACCGCCATGACGGTGGCGCCGCCGACGACGGCCGTGCCGCACTCCCCCGCCCGCAGCGACCGCACGGCGAGGTGCAGCGCGACCAGCGACGACGAGCACATGGTGTCGACGGTGACGGCGGGGCCGCGGGTGCCGAACGTGTAGGCCAGCCGCCCGGACAGCACGGCGGCGGCGCCGCCGGTGAGCAGGTGCCCCTCGACGCCGTCCGGAGCCCCCGCCGCGGCGGCGCCGTACCCCTGGTGGCTGGCGCCGACGAACACCCCGGTCTCGGTGTCGCGGATGCGGGCCGGGTCGATCCCGGCGTCCTCCAATGCCTCCCACGTGGTCTCCAGCAGCAGCCGCTGCTGCGGGTCCATGGCGAGGGCTTCACGCGGGGAGATGCCGAAGAAGCCGGCGTCGAACGCGTCGGCGTCGTGGAGGAAGCCGCCGTCGCGGGCGTACGTGCGGCCGGGGCGGCCCGGCGTGGGGTCGTAGATGCGTTCGAAGTCCCAGCCGCGGTTGCCCGGCACCCCGCCGACGGCGTCCCGTTCGCCGGCCAGCAGGTCCCACAGCGCGTCGGGGCCGGTGACGCCGCCGGGGAACCGGCAGCCGATGCCGACGACGGCGATCGGCTCCCGGTCGCGCTCCTCGAACTCGCGGATGCGCCGGTTGGCCTGGCGCAGGTCGGCCGTCACGCGCTTGAGGTAGTCGCGGAGCTTGTCCTCGTTCGCCATCTCGCTCGGCTCCTCATGACAGCGTGCGGGCACCCGGCGGCCGGGGACGCACGGTGGGTGGTCGGTCGGTCCTGCGGTCCGGCGGGTCAGCCGCCGGCGCCGACCGGCTGCGGCACCCCGGCGGATGCTCCGGTGGCGGCGCGGGCGACGGCGGCGACCCGCGCGATCGTCGGCTCCCGCACGATCTCGCCGAGCCGGGCCATGAACAGCGGCTCGGCGTCGGCGCCGACCACGTCGCGGCAGACGGCGGCGACCATCGACAGCATCAGCAGCGAGTCGCCGCCGAGCTGGTGGAAGTCGGTGTCGTCGGCGATGCGGTCCGGCTCGACGCCGAGGGTGCCGGCCCAGACCGCGGCGACGGCCCGGGTGACCTCGTCGCGCGCGGCCGGCTCGGCGGCAGGCTCGCCGGCGCCGGCGAACGGGTCCGGCAGGGCCCGCACGTCGATCTTGCCGTTGACGGTACGCGGCAGCTCCGCGACCACGGTGACGGTGGCCGGCACCATGTAGCGGGGCAGCCGCTCGGCGACGAACGCCTGCAGCCGCGCGGGGTCGGGGTCGGCGCCGACGACGTAGGCGCACAGCAGCTTGTGCTCGCCGCCGGGGCGGCCGCGGGCGATGACCGTGGCCCGGGTGACCGACGGGTGGTCCTCGAGCGTCTGCGCGATCTCGGCCGGCTCGATCCGGTTGCCGAGGACCTTGACCTGGTCGTCGGCGCGGGTGAGGAACTCGACCACGCCGGCGTCGGTGACCCGGACGATGTCGCCGGTGCGGTACACGCGGGTGCCGTCGGCGAGGCGCACGAACCGGGTGCGGGTCAGGTCGGGCCGGCCGCGGTAGCCGCGGGCCAGCTGGACGCCGCCGACGTACAGTTCGCCGGCCTCGCCGGGGGCGACGAAGCGGTGCTGGGCGTCCAGGACGTGCGCGGTGCAGTTGTCCGGCGGCACGCCGATCGGCACGCCGGCCGCGGTGTCGGTGGCGGGGTCGAACGTGTGGGCGAGGCACTCGATGGTGGCCTCGGTCGGGCCGTACAGGTTCATCACCCGGCAGCCGGGCCCGAACATCTCCAGGGCGCGCAGGGCGAGGCTGCGGCGCAGCACCTCACCGGCGGCGGCGACGACCCGCACCGTGCCGGGGCGCACGTCGAGCTCGCAGATCAGCTCCAGCAGCGACGGGGTCATCGTCAGCACCGTCGGCGCGGCGTCGGTGAGCAGCGTGCGCAGCGTCGCGTGGTTGAGCTCGCCGGGCGGCAGCAGGATCGCGCCGCCGGCCAGCAGCGGCAGGAACAGCGACGTACACGAGACGTCGAAGGCGAACGAGGTCAGCAGCGGCATCCGGGTGGACGCGTCGACGCCGAGCGCGCGGGTCGCCCACGCGGCGTAGTTGGCCAGCGAACCGTGCTCGATCTCCACACCCTTGGGCCGGCCGGTGGAGCCGGAGGTGTAGATGACGTAGGCGAGGTCGCCGGGTGCGGTCGCCGGCTCGGTCCAGTCGGCCGGCGGCTCGCCGGTCAGCTCGTCGAGCAGCACCGTGCGGCAGCCGGCGGGGACGACGTCGCGGGTGTCGTGCGGGCGCTGCACGAGGCAGACGGGGGCGCCGGCGTCGGTGAGGATGTCGGCGAGGCGGGCGTCGGGGTGCTGCACGTCCAGCGGCAGGTAGGCGGCGCCGGAGCGCACCACGCCCCAGATCGCGGCGACCGCGGCGGCGGACCGGTCGGCGAGGACCCCGACGACGTCCTCGCGGCCGAGTCCGAGGTCCCGCAGGGCGGCGGCCACGACGCGGGAGCGCCGGTCCAGCTCGGCGTAGGTGAGGTCGCCGTCCGGGCCGCTGACGGCGAGCGCGTCGGGGGTGGCGGCGCACTGCGCGGCGAACGCCGGCAGGACGGTGCCCGGGCCCGGCACCGGCACGCTGGTCGCGTTCATCGGCGGGGTCCGCAGCGCCGGCGGGGACAGCGCCGCCTCGATCCGGTCCAGCAGGGCGGTCGCCGCGTCCTCGATGCCGGGGCCGTCGTGCCAGCTGAGCGTGATCTCGGTGTGCCCGGCGCACTCGACGACGTCGAGCTCGACGGGGCCGCCGGCGGGGCTGCTGGACAGCGAGTACACGGCGGTCGCGGCGAACCCGCCGGTGCTGAACTCCTCGACGTCGACCCGGCCGAGGTGGGCCAGGGACGCGTGGGACGGGTACAGGTCCTGCGTGGCCGCCTTGCGCTCCAGGGCGCCGTTGATGAACCGCAGCACCGGCTGCGGGATCTTCAGCACCGCCGGGTCGAGGCGGGCCTGCGCGTCGCGCTCCTCGGCGAGCAGCGTCAGGAGCCGTTCGTGGGTCGCCTCCCAGTCCTGTCCGGCCGGCACGGTGAAGGGCAGGCTGTGGGAGAGGCTCGCGGTCGAGCGGGTCTGCGGGGCGTACCGGCGCAGGTTCACCGGCACCGAGAACTGGGCGTCGCCGTCGCCGCACAGCGGGGCGATCGTGGTGGCGAGGCGGGCGATGAGGCCGGCGTGGTAGCCGTCGACGCTGCGCCGCAGCCACAGGGTGCGCCGCGGCCCGCCGGGTGCTCGCCTGCCGAGCAGCGCCGGGTAGCGCAGGCCGGGCGGCGTCGGCTTCTGCGTCAGCGGCGGCAGCAGGTCGACCTCGGTGACGGTGTCGGTGGCGCCGGTGAGCGGCTCGCCGCGCAGGGCGCGGAACACGTCGGCGGCCCACAGCAGCACCCCGCCGGCGTCCATGACGGCGTGGGAGGCGCGGAACACGACCGCCGGCTCGGGGCCGCCGACGTGCAGGACCTCGCAGGTGGGGCGGCCGCGGTGCAGCAGCGGCTCCTGCAGCTGCGGCAGCCGGTGGACGGGCACGCCGCCGGGCTCGACGGTGCGCACGGCGGGCGGCCGGCCGGTGTCGACCCACTCCCGCCCCTTGCGGGCCAGGCGGGTGCCGGGGCAGGCGTCCGACGCGGCGGTGACCGCCTCGGCGAGCCGGCCGGGGTCGAGCGCACCGGTGCCCTCGACCGCGACCTGCAGCACCGGCACGGCGCCGCGCGGGTGGGCGGCGATCCACCACTCGACGGGCGACACCGCCCGGCGGAACGTGGTGCTTCGATCGGTGGATGGCATGTCGGCCTCTCTTTCGCCGCGCCGGCGGCGGGCGACACACCGGTCGCGTCCCGCCCGCCCCTGTGGCACGTCCGCGCCGCAAGCGTGCGGCGACGTTCTCCGGACGAAGTATGGTGCGCGGAAATCGCCCGCAGCGGCGCCGAGGACGATCTCTAGGAGAACCCTTAAGCCGCGACGCGGGTCGCGGCGCGCATGACGTCCTCGACGAGCTCCATGGTGCGCACCATGGAGCGCAGCCCGGCCGCCTCGGCCGGGTGACCGGCGTGGTGGCCGGCGGCGACGGCCGTGGTGAACGAGGCGATCGCCGCGGACCACTGGTCCCCGGCGGGCAGGACGTGCTCCTCGGTGTGGTCCTGCTCCTCGATGCGCAGCACCGGCTGCCACGTCGCCGGGGGCGTGAACGCCCGGTCGACGGTCAGCCTGGCGGTGCTGCCCCACAGGGTGTAGGAGGCGCCGTAGGTGTGCTCGAACCCGAACTTGACGTCGGCGAGGACCCCGGCGGCGGAGACCAGCAGCGCGTGCCCGGCCACGTCGACGCCGGTGCGGCCGTCGACACGCAGGCTGCTGCCCGCGACGGTCAGGTCGTCGCCGAGCAGCAGCTGCGCGGCGCGGATCGGGTAGACGCCGGCGTCCAGGAGGCTGCCGCCGCCGAGGGCCGCGTCGTAGCGGATGTCGGTGGCCGGCAGTGGCGGGAAGCAGAAGGCGCCGCTGAAGGAGCGCAGCTGCCCGAGCCGGCCCTCGGCGAGCAGCCGCGCCACCGTGGCGTGCTGGGCGTGGTGCGGGAACGTGAAGTTCTCCCGCAGCACCAGGCCCCGGTCGGCGGCGGCCCGCACGAGCTGCCGGGCGCCGTCGGCGGACGTCGCCGACGGCTTCTCCAGCAGCAGGTGCTTGCCGGCGGCGAGGACCTTCAGGCCCCACGGCACGTGCAGCGCGGTCGGCAGCGGCAGGTAGACCGCGTCGACGTCGTCGCGGGTGAGCAGCTCGTCGTAGCCGGTGGCGGCGCAGCCGAGCTCGGCGGCGATCGCCTTGGCCTTCTCCGGGTCGCGGCTGGCGACCGCGGCGAGCGCCGCGCCGGGCTGCGCGAGCAGGGCCGGGATGCTGCGCCGCCGGGCGACCGACGAGCAGCCGAGGATGCCGAAACGCACCGCCTGCGGGCCCATCAGGCGCCGGGCCGCACGGCCGAGACGATGTGGACGCTGCCGCCGGCGAAGACGTCCTCCTGGAACACCTTCGTGCTGAACCCCTGGGCGTGCAGCAGCTCCACCACGGCGTCGAGGTTACCGTCCACGGCGTGGACCTCGGCGACGACCCGGCGGATCCCGGTCCACTGCTCGGCGCGCAGCCCGCGCAGCACCGGCAGCTCGCCGCGCTCGACGTCGATCTTGAGCAGGCCGACGTCGGTGACGCCCTCGGTGTCCAGGACGTCGGCGAGGGTCCGGACCGGCACGGGGTACCGCTCGGCGCCCTCGCGGAACTCCCGCCAGAACTGCTCGCGGGTGTCGTCGTCGACGCCGAAGTTGTCCAGCACGGCGGCCATGTTGCGCTCGTCGTCGGCGTCGTCGCTGACGATCGTGGCCATCATCGTGTGGTTGGGCAGGAACGTCAGCTCCGCGGTGCCCGGCTCGGCGCCGAGGGCCGCGGCGAAGACCCGCACGCCGGGCATCAGGCGGGCGGCGTTGTCGGCCAGGCACGCGTGGGTGCGGCGGGCCGGCTCGAAGGCCAGGACCCGCACGCCGGGGACCTGGTCGGTGAAGTGCAGGGCGGTGAGCCCGATGTGCGCGCCGACGTCGACGACGATGTCACCGGCGCGCAGCCCGGCGATGCCGTCGGCGTAGGGCGAGTCCTCGTTCAGGCTGGGCCAGACCAGGACGTCCTGCGGGTTGGTGACGGCGACGAGGCGGCCGTCGGGCAGCGCGACGCGCTGCGGCTCGGGCGGTGCTGCGGTCATGGATCGGCCCTTTCGCAGGAGGTGGTCAGCGGGTGGCGGGCGCGGCGGCGCGCAGCTCGGCCTCGACGCAGTCGGCGGCCGCGGCGGCGCCGCCCGCGGCCCGGGTGGCGTCGCGCAGCTCCAGGGCCCGGCGGCGGATCCCGGTGTCGGCGAGCATCCGCTCGATCTCGGCGCGCAGCGCCGGCGCGGTGAGCCCGCCGGGGTCGAGGACCCGGCCGGCGCCGACCTCGGCGATGCGGTCGGCGTTCGCCTGCTCCTCGGCCATCTGCGGCACGGCGAGCATCGGCACGCCGTGGTACAGCGCCTCCATGGTGCTGCCCATCCCGGCGTGGGTGATGAACAGGTCGGCGTGCTCCAGCACGTGCAGCTGCGCGACGAACCGGCGCAGCTCCACGTTGGGCGGCGGGGTGCCGAGCGCGTCGAGGTCGACGCCGTCGCCGACGGCGATGACGACGTGCCCGCCGAGGTCGGCGCAGGCGTCCATGCAGGTGCGGAAGAACCGCGGGTTCTGGTTGTAGATGGTGCCGAGGGTGACCAGGATCAGCGGCCGGCGCCCGTCGGTGCGTTCCCAGGTGCCGAGGAACTTGCGCTCGTACAGGCAGGGGCCGACGAACCGGTACGTGTCGTCGAACGTCTCGCCGCGGAACTGGAACTCCCGCGGGATGAACACCACCCGCCGGGTCGCGCCGTCGCCGGTGAGCAGCTGCTTCGGGGTGATGTCGGTGCCGAGCCGGCGCAGGAAGCCGCCGAGGCGGGCCAGGAACAGCCACAGCCGCGGCTGCAGGACGCTGAGCCTGGTGTACCGCTCGCTCATCGACCAGTGCTCGTTGGAGACCAGCATCGGCGACACCTGCACCGCCGGGGTCCGCCACTCGGCGGCGAGCAGCCGGCCCCACCAGGCGGCGCTGTCGTGCACGACGACGTCGGGCGGGCGCGGGAACGCGCCGCGCAGCACCGGCAGCAGGGCCTCGGTCTCGGCGAGGCTCGCGGCCATGGCGTCGACGAGGCTGCGGCCGGTGAACCGGAAGGAGCGGAAGTCGCCGGCGTGGCGCTCCTCGTACTCCACGACGTCGGAGCTGACCTCGCCGACCCGGTCGCGGTAGTCGGCGGTGGTGGCGTAGGTGACCCGGTGGCCGCGGCGCAGCAGCTCGGCGGCGAGGCCGAGGGTCGGGTTGATGTGCCCGGCCGACGGCGGGGCGAAGAACGCGACGTGGGCCACGGCTCAGCCTCCGTCCCGGGTCTTCGTCCAGCGGAACGTGGCCAGGCACAGGATGGCGCCGAGGACGACCCAGCCGGCGAGTGACGCGGCGACCCAGCCGAGCTGCCAGCTGTGCGCGGCCTCCTGCGCCGCGTAGCTGTCGGGCAGGAAGACCGAGCGCAGGCCCTGGCACATCCATTTGAGCGGAAAGGCTGACGCGATCCACTGCAGCCACGGCGGCAGGTCGGTGAAGACGAGCGCGGCGCCGGAGATGAACTGCAGCACGAACGCGAACGGCGCGACGACGGCCGGTGCGGAGCGGCTGTTGCGCGGCAGCGACGACAGGGCGATGCCGCACAGGGCGCAGGCGGTGACGCCGAGGAGGCTGACCCAGCCGAACGTGAACCAGGCGTCGGCGGTGCCGGGCAGGTGGGTGCCGTACAGCAGCACCGACACCGCGATGAGCACGGCGGTCTCCACGACGCTGGTGACCAGCACCATGATGACCTTGCCGATGAAGTACGCGGAGCGGGGCATCGGCGTCGCCGCGATCCGCTTCAGCCCGCCGCGGTCGCGTTCGATGGCGATCGAGATGGCCAGGGTCTGGAAGCCGGTGACCATGAGGCCCGTGGCGATGATGCCGGGGACCAGGTAGTCGCTGTAGGTGACGCCGGGCGCGATCTCACCGTCGAACATCGAGCTGAAGATGACCAGCGCGAAGACGGGGAACAGCAGGGAGAACACCACGGTCTCGGTGCCGCGGAAGAACTGCAGCAGCTCCAGTTGGCCGCGGTACAGGCCGAGGGAGGCGATGCGCCGCAGCCGGGCGCGGGGCAGGCGCCGGGGCGGTGCGGCGGTCAGGGTGGTCATCGGTCCTCCGTGGTGACGGCGGTGGGGGTCGCGGCGGCGCCGATCATCTGCAGGTACACGTCCTCGAGGCTGGGCCGGTGCACGGTGAGCCCGGGCGCCTCGCCGCCGAGGCTGGCGTGCAGGTCCGCGGCGAACTTCGTCGGCGTGGTGGTGTGCACCGTCCGCGGCCCGTCGGGGCCGAGCCACGACACGACGGTGGCCTCGGTGTCGCGCCCGCCGAGGGTCTGCGGCACGCCGATGTCGACGATACGGCCGCCGACGATGACCGCGACCCGGTCGGCGAGCTGCTCGGCCTCCTCCAGGTAGTGCGTGGTCAGCACGATCGTGGTGCCGCCGGCGGCGAGGTCGCGGATGAGCTGCCAGAAGTCGCGGCGGCTGGCCGGGTCGAAGCCGGTCGTCGGCTCGTCGAGGAACAGCACGTCGGGGCGGCCGATGATGCCGAGCGCCACGTCGAGGCGGCGCTGCTGGCCGCCGGAGAGCTTCGAGGCGCGGGCGGCGCGCTTCTCGGTGAGCCCGACCCGGTCGATGAGCGCGTCGGGGTCCTGGGCGTCGGGGTAGTAGCGGGCGAAGTGGCGCACCACCTCGCCCACGTTGAGGTCCTCGAACTCGCCGGTGGTCTGCAGCACCACACCGATGCGGGCCCGCCAGTCCTCCCCGGCCCGGAACGGGTCCTGGCCGAGGACCTTGACGGTGCCGCCGTCGCGCGGGCGGAACCCTTCGAGGATCTCCACGGTGGTGGTCTTGCCGGCGCCGTTGGGTCCGAGCACGGCGAAGATCTCCCCGCGGCGCACGTCGAAGTCGATGTCGTGCAGCGCGACGGTCTGGCCGTACAGCTTGCGCAGCCCGCGCACCTCGATCGCCGGGCTGCTGTCCTCACCGAGCGGCCTCATGGCGCCCCCCATCTGTCGTGGTGCGAAGCGTTTCCCGGGCAACGGCGCTGACCCCGTCGAGGGTCGGCCGGCGGATGATGCGGCCCAGCTGCGCCATGAAGACGGCCTCGCCGCCGGGGCCGACGACCTCGTCGCAGACGCCGGCGAGCATCGCCAGCAGCAGCACCGAGTCGCCGCCGAGCTGGTGGAAGTCGGCGCCGCCGTCGAGCCGGCCGGGGTCGGTGTCGAGGACCCGCGTCCACACCTTCGCCACGGCGTCGCGGATCTCGTCGGTCCGCTCGGGTTCCGGCGCCTGTTCCGGCGCCGGGACCGTGCCGTCGAACGGGTCCGGCAGCGCCGTCAGGTCGATCTTGCCGTTGGGGGTCTGCGGGAACGCGTCGACCCGGTGCAGGGCGGCCGGGAGCAGGTACCGCGGCAACGAACCGGCCAGGAAGGCCCGCACCCGCTCCAGGTCGGTGCCCGGGTCGGCGGCGACGTAACCGCAGAGGACCTTGCCGCGGCCGGTGGGTGCGGGGCGGGCCACGACGACCGCGCGGCGCACCTCGGGGTGTGCCTCCAGGGCCGCCGCGACCTCCGCCGGCTCGACCCGGTAGCCGGCGATCTTCACCTGGTCGTCGGCCCGGCCGAGGCACTCGATCTCCCCGCTGGGCAGGACCCTGCCGAGGTCGCCGGTGCGGTAGACGCGGCTGCCGTCGGCGAGGCGCACGAACCGTTCGCCGGTGAGGTCGGGCCGCCCCCGGTAACCGCGGGCCAGCTGGGCGCCACCGATGTGCAGCTCGCCGACCTCGCCGTCGGCGACCCGGCGCCGGTCGGCGTCCAGGACGTGGACGGTGCAGTTGGCGGCGGGCCGGCCGATCGGCACGGTCGCGGTGTCGTAGCGGCCCGCGCGGTGGGCGTGCACGACGCAGCCGATGGTGGCCTCGGTCGGCCCGTAGTGGTTGAACAGCCGGGTGCCGGGGCCGAACTGGGCCCGGGCGCGGGCGGCGACGGCCGGGCGCAGCGGCTCACCGCCGACGACCAGCAGCCGGAACCCGGCGGGGGCCACGTCGAGGCGGCCGATGAGGTCCAGGTGCGACGGGGTGAGCTTCAGCGCGTTCGCGCCGGACCCCTCCAGCAGGTGCCGCAGGGTGACGTGGCTGGGCTCGTCCGGCACGAGCACGAGCGTGGCGCCGGCGAGGGTGGACAGGAACAGCGCCGTGTTCGGCAGGTCGAACGCGGGCGAGGTGAACAGCGCGAAGCGGGTGTCCTCGTCGACGGCGAAGGCGCGGCCGGCCCAGTCGGCGTAGTTGGCGAGGGCGCGGTGCTCGATCTCGACGCCCTTCGGGGCGCCGGTCGAGCCGGACGTGTAGATCACGTACGCCAGGTCGCCGCCGGACGGCTGCGCGGTGACCGGCCCGGCGGCCTCGGCCGGCAGCTCGTCGAGGACGACGGTGGTGCAGCGGGCCGGGGTCCGCGCCTGCTGCCCGGCGCGGACCAGGCACACGTCGGCGCCGGCGGCGCCGAGCAGGGCGCCGATGCGGGCGTCGGGGTGCCCGGCGTCCAGCGGCAGGTATGCCGCGCCGGCCTTGAGCACGCCCCACAGCCCGGCGATCATCCAGCTGGAGCGGTCGGCGAGCAGGCCGACCACGCTGCCGCGCCCGGCGCCGAGCGCGGCCAGCCGGGCGGCGACGGCGTCGGAGCGGGCGTCGAGCTCCGCGAAGGTCATCGACCCGCCGGGCCAGCGCAGCGCTACCGCGTCCGGCCGGGCGGCGGCCACCTCCCGGAAGCGGTGCACGACGGTCCACTGCGGGGCGGGGCCCGGCCCGGCGGGGACCGCGACCGGCGGCGGCGGTGCCAGCGCCTCGGCGACGGCGTCCAGCGCCGCCTCCATCCGCGCGGTCACGCCGGGGCCGTCGCGCCACGTCAGGGTCAGCTCGGTGCGGCCGCCGCACTCGACGGTGTTGACCTCGGGCGCGCTGACCGCGGCGAGCAGCGGCAGCAGGTACGTGGTGCGTGCCTCGAACGTGGCCGTGGAGTGCTCGGCGAGGTCGGCGCGGCCCAGGTGCGACAGCACCGACGCCGACGCGTGCCGGTCGCGGCGGCCGGCCTCCATGCACCGGATCAGGGTCCGCAGCGCCGGGACGGGCATCTTGAGCAGGTTCGGGTCGAGCCGCCAGGTGACCTCCCGGCCCTGCGCCATCGCGGTGAGGAGCCGCTCGTGCAGCGCCTGCCAGGGCTCACCGGCGGCGACGTCGAAGAGCTCGGTCTGCAGCAGGTTTCCGGTGGTACGGGTCTGCGGCGCGTGCCGGCGCAGGTCGAAGGCGATCGCGAAGCGGGCGGTGTCCAGGCCGTAGGCGTCACGCAGCGCGGTCGCGACCTTCGCGGTCAGCGCCGGGTGGTGGCCCTCGACGGTGCGCCGGGCCCAGACGGTGCGGTGCCGGCCGCGGCCGGGCCGCCCGAGCGGCGACGGGAACCACACGTCGGGTTTGCTCTCGGCGTTGGTGATGCCGAGGCGGTCGAAGACGTCGCCGTCGGTGATGGTGCCGGTGGCGCCGGTGAGGGGTTCGCCGCGCAGCGCCCGGAACACGTCGGCGATCCACATCGACTTGCCCCGGCCGTCCATGACGGCGTGCGAGGCCCGGAACACCAGCGCGGGGCGGTCGCCGGGGCACCACAGCACCTCGCACCAGGCACCGTCGGCGCCCGGCAGCGGGTCGTGCAGGGCGGCGAGCGCGGTGACCGGGCCGGTGCCGCCCTCGATCACGCGGACCCTCGGCGGCCGGCCGGAGTCGACCCACCACTGCCCCTGCCGGTGCAGCCGCGTGCCGGGGTTCGCCGCTCCGGCGGCCGCGACGGCGGCGGTGAGCGCCGCGACGTCGACGGTGCCGGCGCCCTCCACGACGGTCTGGATGACCGGCGGGATCCGGCGGGGGTGGGCGACGAACCACCAGTCGGTCGCGGACACCGCCCGCTGGTAGCCGGCGGTCGCCGGCGCCGCGGCCCGCTGGGCCTGCGCCGTCATCGGCCGGCTCCGCCGGTGGCGACGCTGACCACCGCGGCGGTGAGCATGGTCTCGGCGCGGCGGCGGGCCAGCAGCCCGAACGCGGCGGTGAGCACGATCAGGTCCCAGCCGGGCAGGTCGCCCTGGACGTCGGCGTGCAACGGCCCACCACCGCCGGCAGGGGCGGTGACGACGATCCGCACGGCGCCGCCGGTACCGGTGCCGGTGAGCGTGCCGGTGAAGCCGCCGCGGTCGCGGGTGACCTCCCACCGGGCCCCGGGCAGGCCGGCGACGATCGTGCCGGACGGGTCCAGGCGCAGGGCCGGGGCGTGCTCGTCGCCGGCGCACGCGGCGCGGCGGCGCAGTCCGTCGCTGTGCACCGGGACGCTGCCGGCGGCGGAGACGGTCTCGCCGTGGCGGAACCGGCGGTCGGTGGTGAGGGAGCCGAGCACGGTGCCGTCGGGCCCGGTGAGCAGGTAGGCACCCCTGGCGTTGTCCCGGCTGAGTGTCAGTGCGGTCATGGTGCCTCCCCGGTGGTGCTGGTCGGTGGACGTGGTCAGCCGGCGGCGGGCACCAGTGCGCCGTCGCGGGCCTGCCGGGCGATGTCGCTGACGCGGGCGAGGGTCGGTTCGCGGATGATGCTGCCGAGCTCCGCCATGAAGGCCCGCTCGGCGCCGGCGCCGACGACGTCGCGGCACACCCCGGCGAGCATCGCCAGTAGCTGCACCGAGTTGCCGCCGAGGTGGTGGAAGTCGGCGGTCTCGTCGAGCCGGGCCGGGTCCACGCCCAGCGTCGCGGCCCAGACGCGGGCGACGGCCGTGCGCACCTCGTCGCCGGGCGCCGCCGCGGGTGTGCCCGCCGCGTGGGTCGCGTGCGGATCGGGCAGGGCGGCCGCGTCGACCTTGCCGTTGGCGTTGTACGGCACGGCGTCGATGACGGTGGTAGCGGTCGGCACCATGTACCGGGGCAGGTGCTCGCCGAGGTAGGCGTCCCAGTCGGCGGCCCGCGCGCCGGGCTCGAGCACCACGTAGCCGTACAGCTGCTTGTGCTCGGCGCCGGGCCGGCTCCGGGCGACGACGACAGCGGTGCGCACCGCCGGGTGGCGCTGCAGCACCTGGGCGATCTCGGCGGGCTCGATCCGGTAGCCGTTGACCTTCACCTGGTCGTCGGCGCGGCCGATGAACTCCAGCTCGCCGTCGGGACGCAGCCGGGCCAGGTCGCCGGTGCGGTACACCCTGGTGCCGTCGGCGAGGTGCCCGAACCGTTCCCGGGTGAGGTCCGGGCGGTTGCGGTACCCGCGGGCCAGCTGGGCGCCGCCGAGGTACATCTCGCCGGTCTCCCCCGCGGCGACGAAGCGCCGCTGCGGGTCGAGCAGGTGCACGGTGCAGTTGTCCATCGGCCGGCCGATCGGCACCGCCGGGCCCGCGTCGTCGGCGGCGGTGCACTCGTGCAGGGTCAGCCCGACGGTCGCCTCGGTCGGCCCGTACATGTTGAGGATCCGGCAGCCGGGGCCGAACATCGACCGGGCCCGGCCGGCGACGGCGGAGCGCAGCTGCTCACCGACGACGACGAGGACCTTGAAGCCGGCCGGTCGCACGTCGAGCTGGCCGATGAGGTCCAGGTGCGACGGGGTCAGCGACAGGGTGTCGGCGCCGGAGTGCTCCAGCAGGTGCCGCAGCGTGAGGTGGTTGGGTTCGTCGGGGACCAGCACGAGCGTGCCGCCGGCCAGCATCGGGGTGAACAGCGCGGTGTTGGACAGGTCGAAGGCGAGCGACGTGAACACGGCGAAGGCGGTGCCCGGGCCGCAGCCGAAGCGGGCGGTGGTCCAGTCGACGTAGTTGGCCAGCGCGGCGTGCTCGATCTCCACGCCCTTCGGCCGGCCGGTCGAGCCGGACGTGTAGATGACGTACGCGAGGTCGCCGAGGGCCGGCTCGACCCCGACCGGCGGTGCGCCTGCCGCGGGCAGCTCGTCGAGCGGCACGACGGTGCAGCCGGGCCCGGCGACGTCGCGTGCGGTGTAGGCGCCCTGGACCAGGCAGATCCGCGCGCCGGCGTCGGTGAGCAGCCCGGCGAGGCGGGCGTCGGGGTGCTGCACGTCCAGCGGCAGGTAGGCGGCGCCGGCCTTCAGCACGCCCCACAGGCCGACGATCGCCCACATCGACCGGTCGGCGAGCAGGCCGACGACGCTGCCGCGGCCGGCGCCGAGCTCCAGCAGCCGGGCCGCGACGACCTCGGAGCGGGCGTCAAGCTCGGCGAAGGTGAGGGTGCCGCCGGGCCAGCGCACCGCCTCGGCGTCGGGGTGTCGCGCGGCGACCCGGCGCAGCCGCTGCACCACGGTCGCCGGGTCGGCGGGCGCGCCGGTGGCGTTGCCGTCCCATTGCCGCAGCTCCGCCGGCGACAGGGCCTCGGCGACGGCGTCGAGGACCGCGCCCATCCGCTCGGCGGCGCCGTCACCGTCGCGCCAGGTGAGCGTCAGCTCGGTGCGGCCGCCGCACTCGACGAGGTTCACGTCGGGCGGGCTGGCCGCGGTGAGCAGCGGCACCGGGTACAGGGTGCGCGCCTCGAACCCGTCGGTGCACAGCTGCTCCGGCTCGATCCGGCCGAGGTGCGCCAGGACCGTGGCGGAGGCGTACCGGCGTTTCTGCGGCGGGCTCTTCTCCATCGCGGTGACCATCGCCCGCAGGATCGGGCGGGGCAGCTTCAGCAGCCCCGAGTCGATGCGGCCGCTGACCTCGCGACCCTCGGCCATCGCGGTGAGGACCCGCTCGTGGAACGCCTCCCACGGCTCGCCGGCGGTGAAGTCGAACAGTTCGACCTGCGACAGGTTGCCCGTGCTGCGCACGCCGGGGACGTGCCGGCGCATGTCGAACGCGACGGCGAAGCGGGCCGCGGGCAGGTCGTAGGCGGCGGTGAGGGCGGCCGCGACCTGGGCGACCAGGCCACGGTGGTAGCCGTCGACGCTGCGCCGGGCCCAGGCGGTGCGCCGCTCGCCGGTGGGCTGGCCCAGCGGCGACACCCACTCGATCCTCGGGTTGGGTGGGCGCCGCTGCGGTGCCGGGAACCGGGCGAAGACGTCGTCCTCGGTGAGGTCGTCGGCGGCACCGAGCGGCGTCTCGCCGCGCAGCGCCCGGAACACGTCGGCGATCCACAGCGCCATGCCCGGCCAGTCCATCACCGCGTGGGACGCCCGGCCAGTCCATCACCGCGTGGGACGCGCGGAACACGACGCTTGCCGGGTCGCCGGGGCACCACAGCACCTCGCACCAGGCGCCGTCGGGCGTCGGCAGCGGGTCGTGCAGCGCGGCGACGTCGGCGACCCCGACCCCGTCGGCGGTGCCGTCGACCACCCGGACCCGCGGCGGGGTGCCGCCGGCGAGCCAGCCCTTGCGGGTGTACCGCAGCGCCGTGTCGGGGCAGGCCGCGGCCACGGCGGTGACGGCGGCGCGCAGGGCGGCGGCGTCGATGGACCCGGTGCCCTCCACGACGGTCTGGATGACCGGGGACACGGTGTCGGGGTGCGCGAGCCACCAGCGGTCGCTGGCCGACACCGGTTTTCTGGACGCACGGCCCCGAACGCTCATGCACCGTTTCTAACAGCGCCGGTCTGGTGGATTCCTTAGAGCGCGCGCCGATCCGGCCGCCCTGGACGGCCAAGACTGTGAAGACGACCAGTCGTGCTGTGCATCCCGCTGCCGGGCGCGCGGCGACGTCGTAGCGTGCGGTCGGCGTGGTGGGCCAGGTCGCCGCGCCTGCCCTGTAGCCGTGCGGCGGCGGGCCCGAGGAGGTGGCGCGTGAATCGACTGTCTTCAGTGCTGGACCGCGGCTCGCCGGCCGAGCGGTTCACCGCGTCGGCATCGGCGCAGGGCCGGTTCCGCTCGACCGAGGACTGCCTGCACTGGCTCGACGAGCAGCGGGCGCTGCAGTCCTACGCGGTGGAGCGGGTCCCGTTCGACCGGCTGCAGGGCTGGCGCTTCACCGACGACACCGGCAACCTGGTGCACCACAGTGGACGGTTCTTCACCGTCGAGGGGCTGCAGGTCGGCCTGCGGCCGTTCCGGGTGCCGACGTGGACGCAGCCGATCATCGTGCAGCGGGAGATCGGCATCCTCGGCATCCTCGTCAAGGAGTTCGACGGCGTCCTGCACTGCCTGATGCAGGCCAAGATGGAGCCGGGCAACCGCAACCTGGTGCAGCTGTCGCCGACGGTGCAGGCGACCCGCAGCAACTACATGCGGGTCCACCAGGGCCGGGCGATCCCCTACCTGGAGCACTTCGTGGCGCCCCGGCGCGGGCGGGTCGTCGCCGACTCGCTGCAGTCGGAGCAGGGCGGATGGTTCCTGCACAAGCGCAACCGCAACATCGTCGTGGAGGCCGAGGACGACGTCGAGGTCCTGCCCGGCTTCTGCTGGATGACCATCGGGCAGGTGCAGCAGCTGCTGCGGCTGGACGACGTGGTCAACATGGACGCCCGCACGGTGCTGTCCGTCATGCCGTTCGCCCGGCCGGCCGCCGACAGCGGCGGCGCCGACCCGTTCCGCTCGGCGCTGATCCGCTCCCTCGACCCGGAGGCGGCGAGCGTGCACACGGTGACCGACGCGATCAGCTGGCTGACGGAGAACAAGGCCCGCTTCGAGCTGACGCAGCGGCGCATCCCGCTGCTGGACACCGCCGGGTGGCACCGCGGCGCCGACGAGATCGCCCACGTGTCGGGCGGCTACTTCAGCATCGTCGGCGTCGACGTGCGCGCCAGGGACCGCGAGGTCGCCGCCTGGATGCAGCCGCTGCTGCGGCCGGCGGCGCCGGGCCGGCTGGCGATGCTGGTCCGGCGCATCGACGGCGTGCTGCACGTGCTGCTGCAGGCCCGGCCGGCCGCGGGCGCGCTGGACATCGTCGAGGCCGCGCCGACGCTGCACTGCACGCCGCAGACGTTCCGGACGCTGCCGACCGCGGACCGGCCGCAGTTCCTCGACTACGTGCTCGACGCGCCGCAGCGGCAGATCCGCTTCGACACGTGGCTGTCGGAGGAGGGCGGCCGGTTCCTGCACGCCCTGAACCGGTACCAGATCATCGAGGTCGAGGACACGTTCCCGACCACGCCGCCGCCGAACTTCATGTGGCTCACCGTGCGCCAGCTGATGACGTTGCTGCGCTTCGGCAACTGCCTCAACGTCGAGGCCCGCAGCCTCCTGGCGTGCCTGCACACCCTGTGGTGAGCGCGGCACCGGTCCTCGGCGTGCTCGGGGGTATGGGCCCGCTGGCGTCGGCGGCGTTCCTGCAGACGGTCTACGAGGTGGCCGTCGAGCAGGTCGCGCCGGCGGCGGAGCAGCAGCTGCCCCGCTGCCTGCTGGACTCCGACCCGGCGATGCCGGACCGCACCGAGGCGATCCTGTCCGGGCGCACCGACGAGCTGACCCGGTTGGTCGCCGAACGCGTCGAGGCGCTCGTACGGCTCGGCGCGACCCGCGTGGTGATGACGTGCGTGACCGCGCACCACGTCGTCGACCGGCTCGACCCCGGCCTGCGCGCCCGGCTGCTCTCCGTCGTCGACGCGGTCTTCGCCGAGCTGGACGTGGCCGGCGAGGGCCGCTTCCTCATGCTCGCCACGACCGGCACCCGCCGGGTCCGCACGTTCGAACGCGCACCGCGCTGGCCGGCGGTCGCCCACCGGGTCGTGATGCCGCCGCCGGACGCCCAGGACGAGATCCACTACCTGCTCTACCGGCTGAAACGCGAGCCGGTCGGCGCGGAGCTGGCGCAGCGCTTCCAGCGCCTGGCGGACCGCTTCGACTGCCAGGGCGTCATCGCCGGCTGCACCGAGATGCACCTGGTCACCCGCTGGCGGCGGGCGCACGGCGGGGGGCCGGTGCTCCTGGACCCCTTGCTCGGCATCGCCACCGGCCTGAGCAAGCTCACGGACGACGAGGAGACCGACTGATGTTACCCACCGCTTCGCAGTACTGGCGGGAGCTGCTGCACGACTTCGACGAGCCCACGACGCTGACGCCGCTGCGGCTCCCCCGCCGGCCCGGCGCCACCGTGCACGCCGCGTCCGTCGACTGGGACCGCGCGCAGGCGGCCGCGCTGGCCGCCGCCGCGCGGCGGGTCGGCGTGCGCGCCGAGGACGTCGTCGTGGCCGCGTGGGGGCTGCTGCTGGCGGTGCGCGCCGGCACCGACGACGTCGTGCACGGCGCGTACGTCGACGGCGACGCCGACGGGCCCGTCCCGGTGCGCGTCCGCCCCGTCCCGGCGCGGCTGCTGTCGGCGCACCTGCGCGACACCGCCGAGCAGTACGCGGCCAACGTCCGCCACGCCGGCGTCCCCGCCGAGCAGCTGGTCGCCGCCTCCGGCGTCGCCGAGGGCACCGCGCTGTTCGGCACGCTGGTGCGCTGCGGCACCCCGGTGCCGGACCCGGCCGACCTGGTGCAGCTGCAGGTCGACCTCGCCGGCCCGGGCGCCCGGCTGCGCCTGAGCGCCCCCGCCGACCAGCTCACCGAGGCCGACGTGCGGCTGCTGCTGGTGCACGCCAGCCAGCTGCTGGCCGCGGTCGCCGCCGCACCGGTCACCGCCCGCCTGCGCGACGTCGGCCCGCTGTCGCCGTTCGAGCGGCACCGCGCGGTGCGGCAGTGGAACGCCACCGGCATCGGCCGGGAGGCCGGCCGCTGCATTCACGAGCTGTTCGAGCGGCAGGCCGCCCGGACCCCCGACGCGGTCGCCGTCCTCCAGGGCGCCGACAGGCTGACCTACGCGCAGCTCGACGCCGCCGCCGACCGGCTCGCCCGCCGGCTCGCCGCCGCCGGCGTCGGCCCCGGCGACTTCGTCGCCCTGCACCTGTCCCGCACGGTGCAGACCGTGGTGGCGCTGCTCGGCGTGCTCAAGGCCGGCGCCGCCTACGCGCCCGTCGACCCGGCGCAGCCGGTGGAGCGCATCCGCGGCCTGCTGCGGACGCTGCGGGTGCCGGTGGTGCTGACCGACCCCGCCGCGCTGCCGACCGTGCACGCCGTCACCGAGTCCGTGCCCGGGGTGCGTGACGTGCTGTGGCTCGGCGCGCCCGGCGCCGGCCCCGACGGCAGCTGGGGTCTCGCCGAGCCGCCCGCAGGGTCGGCGGCGCCGCGCCGGGCGCTCGACACCGACGTCGCGTACGTCATCTTCACCTCCGGCTCGACCGGCACGCCGAAGGGCGTCGTGCTCACCCACGCCCCGGTGGTCAACCTCATCGACTGGGTCAACGACACCCACGGCGTCGGACCTGCCGACCGGGTCCTGTTCGTCACGTCGCTCGGCTTCGACCTGTCCGTGTACGACGTGTTCGGCGTCCTCGCCGCCGGTGGCAGCGTCCGCGTCGCCTCCGACGCCGAGGTCCGCGACCCGCAGCGGCTGCTGTCCGTCCTGGACCGCGAGCCGATCACCTTCTGGGACTCCGCCCCGGCGGCGCTGCAGCAGCTCGAGCCGCTGTTCGCGCTGCGCGCCGCGAACCCCGCCGGCCGGCTGCGGCTGGTGTTCCTCAGCGGCGACTGGGTCCCGCTGACGCTGCCCGGCGCGGTCCGCGACGCGTTCCCCGGCTGCGCGGTCGTCGCGCTCGGCGGCGCCACCGAGGCGGCGATCTGGTCCAACGCCTTCCCCGTCGGCGCCGTCGACCCGGCGTGGACGAGCGTGCCGTACGGCCGCCCGATCGACAACGCCCACTACTACGTGCTGGACGCGGCGCTGCGCCCGGCCCCGGTCGGCGCCCCCGGCGACCTGTTCATCGGCGGTGACTGCCTGGCGCTGGGCTACCACGGCGACGCCGAGCTCACCGCGGCGAAGTTCGTCCCCGACCACCTGTCGGGGCGCCCGGGTGCGCGGCTGTACCGTACCGGCGACCGGGCCAGGTACTGGCCCGACGGCACCATCGAGTTCCTCGGCCGCCAGGACCAGCAGGTGAAGGTCCGCGGCTTCCGCATCGAGCTCGGCGAGGTCGAGGCGGCCCTCGCCGCCCTGCCCGGGGTCGCGACCGCCGTCGCCGCGGTCCACGGCTCGCGCGCCGACGCGCAGCTGGTCGCCTACGTGGTGCCGGAGCCCGGCGTGTACCCCGACCCGCGCGACGTCCGCGAGCAGGTCGCCGCGCTGCTGCCCGCGTACATGGTGCCGGCGCACGTGATGACCCTCGACGAGCTGCCGGTGACCGCCAACGGCAAGCTGGACCGCCGCGCCCTGCCGGAGCCCGGCGACGACGGCCCGGCCCGCCCGCCGTACGTCGCCCCGTCGACCGCGGCGGAGCAGGCGATCGCCGCGACGTGGGCGGAGCTGCTGCAGGTCGACCGGGTCGGCCTCGACGACAACTTCTTCGACCTCGGCGGGCACTCGCTGCTCATCACCCAGCTCATCGCCCGGCTGAAGGCGACCCTGGAGATCGACGTGCCGGTCCGCGCGGTCCTGGACCACCAGACGGCCGGCGCGTTCGCCGCGGTCGTCGAGGCGGCCCTGATCGCGGAGCTGACCGCACCCACCGACGCCGCCGTGGCGACGGTCTGAGAAGGGAACCGGCAGATGAACGACACGTTCCGCGTGGTCCGCAACGACGAGGAGCAGTACTCCATCATGCCCTCGGACATGATGAACCCGCCGGGCTGGCGCGACGAGGGCACCGTCGGCTCCCGCGCCGCCTGCCTGGCCCGCATCGGCGAGGTGTGGACCGACCTGCGCCCGCGCAGCCTGCGCGAGTCCGTGGCAGCGCGCACCGCCTGAGCACGGCCAACGGGCCGGCACCACCGACCGGAGGGTCGGGGTGCCGGCCCGTCGCCGTGCGCCGGGGCGGTCAGTCCGGGGGGACGACTGGCCGGTCCCGGGCACTGATCAGGGCGGTGCGCAGCGTCGCGGACAGCGCCCGCGCCTGGGCGAGCGCCTCCTCGATCCGCTCGGCCCGGCCGGCGCCGCCGCCGCACCGAGCGGCCCGCACGGTGCCACGCAGCTCGTCGAGCAGCTGCGTGGCGTGGCACAGGGCGGCGTCGTCCAGCGACGGCAGCAGCGCGGGCGTGGTCACGTGGCGCGCCGGTACAGCGTGCCCTCTTCCCACACCAGGTCGACCTTGTCCCAGCCGATCGCGGTGGCGGCGTCGGGGAAGAAGCCGCTGCCGTTGAAGTTGGCGCTCGTGTTGCACAGCACCGGCACGCCGCTGGCCTCGTGGTACGCGCGCAGGATCTCGGTCAGGTCGGGGTCCTGGGCGGGGCTGACGGTCTGCAGCCGGGCGGTGCCGTCCAGGTGCAGCACGGCCGGGATGCGCTCGACCCAGGCCGGGCGCACGTCGTGCTCGAACAGCATGTACGGGTCGGGGGTGCCCGGGGAGAAGATCTCCGGGGCGTGCTCCTCCAGGCAGATCGGGGCGACCGGGCGGAACGGCTCGCGCCGCTTGATGTCGTTGAGCCGGTCCTTCATCCGCGGGTCGACCGGGGCGGCGAGGATGCTGCGGCCGCCGAGCGCGCGCGGGCCGAGCTCGGCGCGGCCGTTGAGGACCACGACCGGCTCGCCGGTGGTGTGCAGCAGCCGGCCCAGCTCGGCCGGGGTGCACGGGGCCGCGGACCAGCCGTCCGGGATCTGCGGCGTCGGCAGCAGGCGCGGACCGGAGCGCACGTGCCAGTCGATGGCGCGCAGGCCGCCGGTGACGCCGAGGTGCGCGCAGGCGGTCCCGATCGCCGAGCCCGAGTCGTCGGGGAACGGCGGCACCCACATGGCGCGGATCATCGGGTGCCCGCGCAGCGCGCTGTTCCACTTGATGTTCAGCGCGCATCCGCCGGCGAAGCACAGGTTCCAGGGCTGGTCGCCCTTCCACGCCCGGATCTTCGCGGTGACCCGGTCCATGAGCAGTTCCTCGAGGAACTCGTGGACGGTGGCGAGGACGTCGTCGTCGCCGGCGCCGATGCGCCGCACGTCGGCGGCGACGTCGCTGAGGAACGCGTGCACGTAGGCGTGCGACGGCTCGCCGTTGCTGCCGCAGCCGATGATGGCCGCGCGGTAGTCGCGGACCCGCTGTGTGTCGGCCTCGAAGTGCTCGTGGAACCGTTCGGCGAGGATCGCCTTGACGGCGTCGTTCGGCGTGCCGTAGGCGATGTACGCCATGAGCTTGCCGGCCACCGACAGGTCGTCGACGTTGCGGGACTTGTCCCGCCGCGCGTACGGGCCCCAGTGCTGCGAGGCCATCGAGTAGGTGTGCCCGATGAGCGGGAACACCTCGCCGCCGGGCTCGATGCGGCCCTTGCCGTCCACGCAGTACAGCCGCGGGAAGCAGCCGCCGTCCCAGACGAGCACCATCGACGGCTCCTGCCGGACCGCGAACGGGCTGGTGCTGTACGCGACGCAGAGGTGGCTGGCGACGTGCACGAAGCTGGTGAACGGCCGGACGGTGCCGTCGATGTTCAGCTCGCCGCGGTGGGCGGGACGCCCCGGGTCGGGCACCGCCGGCGTCTCCCGGTAGGGCGCGACGGTGAGGTCGACGGCCCCGGCGATCGTCTGCACCTTGATGTGGCCGTTGCGGGCGCCGTCCCAGCCGTCCACGACCCAGTGGTCCACATCGGACACCTGGTAGCCGTACTCGGCGAGAATCCTCGGCACCAGCTGCAGGTCGTCGAAGTTGCTGTACCTGGAGTTGTTGTCGAGCTTCTGCATCTCGATGTTGAACTCGAGCCGGTCGCCGTCGATCAGGGCGATGCCGCCGCTCTGCGTGAATTTGAGCCCGGCTGTGATCACGTAGGCCTCCCTGTGCCGTGCCGCGCGGTGCGTGTGGTTGGGTGGGTCGCCTGGCGTGCGGCACCGCCGACCTTGACCATTGGACCGGCTTTGAGCTTGGGAAATTGCTAAGCCCGTCCGGCGGCGCGGACCAGCGCCGCCAGCCGCGGCACGGTGGCGGCGCCGCCGGTCAGCCAGGCGGCGAGCGGCACGCCGGCCCCGCAGCGGGCGCGGATCAGGTCGAGGACCCGCAGGGCGGCGAGGGAGTCGCCGCCGAGGGCGAAGAAGTCGGCCGCCTCGTCGATGTCGCCGCCGACGACCTCGGCGACGACCTGTCGCACGGTCTCGCGGACGGGATCGGTCGGCAGGAGCTGCCGGACCGGCACGGTGGCGTCGGCCGCGACGGTGCGCAGGATCCGCTGGTACGCCTCGGCGAGCCAGGCGATGCTGTCCGGCGCGAACAGGTCCGCGGCGTAGGTGACGTCGCAGCGCAGCACGTCGCCGTCGGTGCGGATGTCCAGCTCCAGCTCGTGCCGGGCCTGTGCCGGCCCGGCCAGGTCGAGTGGGTGCAGGCGCAGCGGGCCGGCCCGCCGTACCGGAGGCGGGGTGTTGTGCAGCGTCATCGCGACCCGGAAGAGCGGGTTGCCGCCCGGGGGCCGGTCCGGGGCGAGGTGACGCACGACCGTGTCGAAGGGGACCTGCTGGTGCTCGTACGCCTGCAGCAGGCGCGGGACGGTGCGCGCCAGCAGGCCCGTGAACGGCTCGTCCGGTATCACCTCGCCGCGGAGCACCACGACGTTGGCGAGGAAGCCCACGACGTCCTTGACCTCGTCGTGCGGCCGGTTGGCGACCTGGGTGCCGAAGCACACGTCGGTGCGGCCGGTCCAGCCGGCGAGCAGCACGTGCAGCGCCGCCGCGAGGACCATGAACGGGGTCGCGTCGTGCGGGTCGAGGCACCCGCGCGGGATGGTGAACCGGTGCGTGCCGGACCGCAGCGGCAGCGCGGGCGGCCAGGGCAGGTCGTAGGGCAGCGGGGTGTCCCGCAGGCCGGCCAGCTCCCGCCGCCAGTGCGCGAGGCTCTCCCGGGCGGCGGGTCCCTGCAGCCATTCCTGCTGCCAGCGGGCGTACTCGCCGTGCTGCGGCACCGGCGGCGGGAGGGTGGCGCCGCCGTAGTGCGCGGCGAGCTCCTCGGCGAGGACGCCGATGGACCAGCCGTCGATGACGGCGTGGTGGAACGTGAGCAGCAGCGCCGCGTCGTCGGCGGCGAGCCGGACCAGGTGGGCCCGCACGAGCGGCCCGGTGGCGAGGTCGAACGGTGCGTCGTCGGCGGCGAGCCCGCGCAGCTCCTCGGCGGCGGCGGCCGGGTCGAGGGCGGTCAGGTCGGTCACCGGCAGCGGCACCGGGCCCGGCGGCTGGACGAGCTGCACGGGCTGCCCGTCGTGCAGCCGCAGGACGGTCCGCAGCACCTCGTGACGGTGCACGACGGCGGTGTACGCGGCGTGCAGCCCGCGCACGTCGAGCGGGCCGGTGAGGCGGGTGTGCGCGGTGGTCAGGTACGCGGTGCCGCCGGGGGTCAGCCGGTCCAGGAACAGCATGGCCCGCTGGCCGCCCGACGCGGGCGCCGGATCGCGGGGCGCGGTCCCGAGGTCGGTGACGCCGTGCCGCCAGGCGCGCAGGCGCAGTTCGGCCCGCTCGTGCGGCGGCCGGGTGGCGGCGTCGTCCGGCAGCGTGTCGGCGGTGGTGCTGGTGCGCCCGGCGAGGAGCGCGGCGAGCGCCGCGACGGTCGGGTGGGTGAACAGCTCCCGCAGGCTCAGCTCGACGCCGAGGGTGCGCCGGACGGTGGCGGCGGCGGTGGCGGCCAGCAGCGAGTGCCCGCCGTTGGCGAAGAAGTCGTCGTCGACGCCGAGCTCGTCGACGCCGAGCAGGTCGGTCCAGATGCCGAGCAGGGCCCGTTCCCGGTCGTCGCGCGGGGGGCGACGGGGCGCGCCGGCGGCGGTGACGGCCGGCAGGGCGGCGCGGTCGAGCTTGCCGGTGCGGGTCAGCGGCAGCCGGTCGAGCACCACGACGTGCGCGGGCACCAGGTACCCCGGCAGCTGCCGGGCGAGCGCGTCGCGCAGCGCGGCGCCGTCCAGGGTCGCGGGACCGGCGACGTGGGCGACGAGGCGCGGGTCGCCGGCGACCTCGACCAGGCTGACCGCGCACTCGGCGACGCCGTCGAGGCGGCGCAGCGCGGCCTCGATCTCGCCCGGCTCGACCCGGTGGCCGCGCAGCTTCACCTGCCGGTCGGCGCGGCCGACGAAGACCAGGGTGCCGTCGGCGCGGCGGCGCACGAGGTCGCCGGTGCGGTACAGCCGGCCGCCGGGCGTGGCACCGAACGGGTCGGGCACGAACCGGGCCGCGGTGGCGGCGGGCCGGCCGAGGTAGCCCCTGGCCACCCCGGCGCCGCCGACGAGCAGTTCCCCGACGACGCCGGCCGGCACGGGACGCAGGTGCCGGTCGACGACGTACGCGGTGGTCCCGGCGACGGGCAGGCCCATCGGGACGGCGTCGTCGAGGTCGCCGGCGGTGACGGTGTGCGCGGTGGCGGTGACGGTGACCTCGGTGGGCCCGTAGGCGTTGACCAGCGACCCGGGCGGGCCGGCGGCGAGGACCCGGCGGATGCGCGCGGGGTCGGGCACGTCACCGCCGACGACCAGGCACCGGACGCCGGCGAACGCGGCCGGGTCGGCGTCGGCGACCAGGTGGAACAGCGCCGGGGTCAGCCGGACCACGCTCGCCCGGTGCACGGTGACGGCCGCGCGGACCGCGGCGGCGTCCAGCGGCCGGTCGGCGGGGACGACGGCGAGGTGGGCGCCGTTGAGCAGCGCCGCCCACACCATGAACGTGGTGGTGTCGAACGACGGGTTCGCGGTGAGCAGCACGACGTCGCCGGCGCGCACCGGCGCGTGGCCGCCGGTGACGAGGTTGACCACGCCGCGGTGGGTGACGGCGACGCCCTTCGGCACGCCGGTCGACCCGGAGGTGTAGACGACGTTCGCCAGGCCGTCCGGGTGCCCGCCGGCCCGTCGCCACGAGGTGCGCGACGGGGTCACCAGCGGCACGTCCGCCGGGAAGGGCTCGCCCAGCACGGCGCGGACCCCGGCGTCGGCGGCGAGCATGCGGCGGCGGTCCTCGGGCAGGGCGGGGTCGAGCACGAGGTAGCCGGCGCCCGTCTTGAGCACGCCGAGCATCGCGACGACGAGGTCCGGTGAGCGGTCCAGGTGCAGCCCGACCCGGTCGTCGGCGCCGACCCCGGCCTCGTGCAGCGCCGCGGCGACCCGGTCGGACGCGGCGTCGAGGTCGCGGTACGTCCACCGGCGCCCGTCCCCGCTGAGCGCCACCGCGTCCGGGCGCCTGGCGACCTGCGCGGCGACGCCGGCGTCGAGGGTGCCCGGCCCGGCGACGCCGGCGTCGAGGGTGCCCGGCAGCGTGCGGGGCGGCGGGTTCCAGGCGTGGACGGCGGCGGTGAGCTCGGCCGCGGACATGAGCGGCACCTCGTCGGCGCCGATGTCGGGGCGGGCCGCCATCGCCCGCAGGACGCGCACCCACGCGTCGAGCATCCGCCGCACCGACGGCTCGTCCCACAGGTCGGTGGCGTACTGCAGCTCCGCGGCGAGGGTACGGCCGGTGTCCACGACGGTGCACGACAGGTCGAACTTCACGGTGTCCCCCGCGCCGTCGCGGGCCCGGACGGTGGCGCCGGGCAGGCTGAACCCGCGCAGGTCGTCCTCGAGGACCTGGAACAGCACCTGGAAGAGCGGGTGCCGGTCGGCGGCCCCGTTCGCGGCGACGGCGGCGACGACGTGGTCGAACGGCGCGTCCTGGTGCTCGAAGGCGGCGGTGCAGGTGGCGGCGGCGCGGCGCAGCACCTCCCGCAGCGTCGGCGCGCCGCCGAGGTCGACCCGCAGTGCGAGGGTGTTGACGAACAGCCCGATGATGTCGTGCAGCTCGCGGCGCGGCCGGTTGGCGATCGGGGTGCCGACGACGACGTCGGTCTGCCCCGCCCACCGGCCGAGCATCACGGTGAAGCCGGCGAGCAGCGTCATGAACAGGGTGACGCCCTCGCCGCGGCTGAGCCCGCGCAGCCGGTCGGCGAGGGCCGGTTCGAGGTCGACGCGGACGCCGGCGCCGCGGTGGGACGGCTCGGCGGGGCGGCGCCGGTCGGTGGGCAGGGCGAGGGTGGCGGCGCCGTCGAGCCGCTCCTGCCAGAACCGCAGCTGTTCCCGCACGGCGCCCTGCTCGACGAGGTCACGCTGCCAGGCGGCGTAGTCGGCGTACTGCAGCGGCAGCGTCGGCAGCCGGTGCGCGACGGTCGCGCTGAGCGCGGTGTACACGGTGCCGAGCTCGCGGGTGAAGATGCCCAGCGACCAGTCGTCGGTGACGATGTGGTGGAAGGTGAGGGTCAGCACGTGCCGGCGGGGGGCGAGCCGCAGCAGCACGAACCGCGCGAGGGGCAGCCGTTCGAGGTCGAACGGCCGGGCGACCTCGGCGGCGACGACCCGGTCCGCCTCGGCCTCCGCGGCGGCGGGGTCGAGGCCGGTGAGGTCGACGTGGCGCAGGTCGGGTTCGGCGGTGTCGTGCACGAGCTGCCGGACGCCGGTGTCGGTGGCCTCGAAGCAGGTCCGCAGGGCCTCGTGCCGCCGCACGCACACGCGCAGCGCCTCGCTGAGGTGCCCGGCGTGCAGGGTGCCGTCGATGTCGACCGCGCCGCCCAGGTTGTAGGTGGCGGTCCCCGGCACCAGCTGCTCGAAGAACCAGATGCGGTCCTGGGCCAGGGAGGTCCGGCAGGCGAAGACCGTGGGCGCGGTCACGGGCGGCGTTCGCGGGCCACGGGCGTGATCCCGGCGGTGGCGAACGCCGACACCGGCGCCGACGGCGCGGCCAGGTCACCGGCGATCGCGGCGATGGTCGGGTGCCGGAACAGCGTGGCGAGCGGCAGGTCGACGCCGAGCTTCTCCGCGGTGCGGGCCACGAGCCGCATCGCGAGCAGCGAGTGGCCGCCGAGGGCGAAGAAGTCGTCGTCGACGCCGACCCGTTCGACGCCGAGGACCTCGGCCCACACGTCGGCGAGCTGCTGCTCGACCGGGGTGCGCGGCGCGGTGTACGGGCCGGCGGCGACGGTGATCTCGTGGTCGGGCCGGGCCCGCAGCGCCTGCTCGTCGACCTTGCCGTTGCCGCTGAGCGGCAGCCGGGGCAGCACGACGAAGCCGTCGGGGACCATGTACCGCGGCAGCCGCCGGCCGAGCGCGGCGTGCCAGTGCGCGATGGGCGCGTCGGCGGCCGTGTGGCCGGAGGCGACGTACACCACGAGCCGGTCCCCGCCGCCGGGTCCCGGCCGGGCCACGACGGCGACCGCGTCGACGCCGGCGACCTGCCGGACCGCGGCGGCGACCTCGCCGGTCTCGATCCGGTAGCCGCGGAGCTTGACCTGGTGGTCGGCGCGGCCCAGGTACTCCAGGACGGCGTCGCCGCCGACCTGCCGCCACCGCACGACGTCCCCGGTGCGGTACAGCCGCTGCCCGGGCCGGAACGGGTCCGGCACGAACCGGTCGGCGGTGAGGCCGGGCGCGCCGAGGTAGCCGCGGGCGACGGCGGCCCCGCCGACGTGCAGCTCACCGGGGACACCGGGTGGCACCAGCCGGTGCCGCTCGTCGAGCACGACGACCTCGGCGTTCGGGTACGGCCCGCCGATCAGCGCGCGGTGGTCGCCCGCGCCGCCGGCGTCCACGGTCATCCAGGTCGAGTCGACGGTCGCCTCGGTGAGGCCGTAGGAGTTGACGACGTCGGCGTCGGCGCCGAGCAGGTCGCGCATCGCGGCGAGCTCGTTGCGGTAGACGGTGTCGGACCCGACGACCATGAGCCGCAGCCCGTCGAGGCGGGCGCCGACGGCCTCGGCGTGCGCCGTGAGCGCCCGGGCGACGGCCGGCACGAACTCGGCGAAGTCGATGCGTTCCCGGCGGATCAGGGACAGCAGCGCCGGCGGGTCGAGCAGGATGTCGCGTGGGCACAGGACCAGCCGCGCGCCGGTGCCGAGGGCCCGCACGAGGTCCCCGGCGAACACGTCGAACCCGAACGCCGCCATCTGCAGCACCGACGTGACCCGCCGCGGCAGCCGGTACGCGGCGACCCAGCCGTCGAACACCGTCCGCAGCCCGCGGTGGTGCACCATGACGCCCTTGGGCCGGCCGGAGGATCCGGAGGTGAACAGCACGTAGGCGAGCGCGTCCGGCGGTACCGGTGCCGCCGCGGCGTCCACTGTGGACCAGGTGGCGGCGTCGTCGAGGCACAGCACGGTCGCCGCGGTCGGTGGCAGGTCGCCGAGCCGGGCGCGGGAGGTGAGGACGGCGACGGGTGCGGCGGCGGCGAGCACGTCGGCGCGGCGCGCCACCGGCCAGTCAACGTCCAGGGCGGTGAACGCGGCGCCGGCGCGCCACACCCCGAGGACGGCGGCGACCGTGTCGGCGGACCGGTCCAGCAGCACGCCCACGACGTCGTCGGGTCCGGCGCCGGCCGCGCGGACCGCGGCGGCGATCCGCCCGGCGCGCTGCCACAGCTGCCCGTAGGTCAGGGTCGCGGTGCCGTCGGTGACGGCCGGCGCGTCGGGCGCCCGGCGCACCTGCTCCTCGACGGCGGTGAGGACCGATCCGGCGGGACCGTCGCCGGCGGCGGCCCCGCGGCCGGCGACCAGCAGCAGCCGCGCCTCGCCGTCGGCGAGCACGGGCACGTCGGCGACCCGCAGCCCGGGGTCGGCGGCGACGGCAGCGAGCACGCCCTGGAACCGTTCGACGAGCAGCCGGGCGGTCCGCGCGTCGTAGAGGTCGGTGCTGTACTCCAGCTCGCCCTCGATGCCCGCGGCCGGGCCGCGTTCGCGCAGCGAGAAGGTGAGGTCGAACTTCGCGGTGGTGGACGGGTGCGGCTCCTCGCGCAGCGTCAGCCCGTCGAGGGTGATGTCCACCGGCGTGGTGTTCTCCAGCGACATCATGACCTGGAACAGCGGGTGCCGGGCCGCGACCCGCGGCGGGTTCAGCGCCTCGACGAGCCGCTCGAACGGCAGGTCCTGGTGGGCGTACGCGGCGAGGTTCCAGTCGCGGACCCGCCCGAGCAGCTGGGTGAACGTGGGGTCGCCGGCGGTGTCGGTGCGCAGCACCAGCGTGTTGACGAAGAACCCGACGAGGTCGTCGAGGGCCGGGTCCAGGCGCCCGGCGACGGGGCTGCCGACGGGGATGTCGGTGCCGGCGCCGAGCCGGGTGAGCAGCACCGCGAGGGCCGCCTGCAGCAGCATGAACATGCTGGCGTCGCCGGTGCGGGCGAGCGTCTCCAGGCGGGCGTGCAGGCCGGCCGGGACCTCGAACGTGACGACGGCGCCGTCGTAGCTGGGCTCCGCCGGGCGGGGCCGGTCCGCCGGCAGGGTCAGCTCGTCCGGTACCCCGGCGAGGGCGTCGCGCCAGAACGCGAGCTGGCGGGCGGCCTCGCTGTCCGGGTCGCTCTCGCGGCCGAGGAGCCGGCGCTGCCAGACGGCGTAGTCGGCGTACTGCACCGGCAGCGGCGCCCAGCCGGGTTCGCGGCCGTCGCGGCGGGCCGCGTAGGCGACGGCGAGGTCCCGGGCCAAGGGCTCCATCGACCAGGCGTCGCCGGCGACGTGGTGCACGACGACGGTGACGACGTGCTCCTCGGCGGCCGTCTGGAAGACCCACACCCGGATCGGTGCCTCGGCGGCGAGGTCGAAGGCGTACTCGCCGGCGGCCGCGACGGCGGCCGGGACGCCGTCCGGCGCGACGTCGACGACGGTGACCTCGGCGGGGAACGCACCGGGCGCCGCGATGCGCTGCCTGGGGGTGCCGTCGACGTCCTCGACGGTCGTGCGCAGCGTCTCGTGGCGGGTCATGAGGTCGCCGAACGCGCGGTGCAGCGCGGCGACGTCGAGCGGGCCGGTGAGCCGCAGCGACATGGCCATGTTGTACGTGGAGCCGGCGCCGAACATGCGGTGCAAGAACCACAGGCGCTGCTGGCCGTAGGACAGCGGCAGCACCGCCGGCCGCTCCCCCGCGACGACGGCCGGCCGGCCGGTCACGTCCGGCCCGCCGGCCGTCGTCGCGTCGGGGGCGACGGCGCGGGCCACGCCGGCGACGGTGGGCGCCTCGAACAGCGCGCGCACCGGCAGCTCGACGCCGAACGCGGCCCGGACCCGGCCGACGAGGCGCGTGGCGAGCAGCGAGTGCCCGCCGAGGGCGAAGAAGTCGTCGTCGACGCCGATGTCGTCGCGGCCGAACAGGTCGCGCCACAGTCGCAGGATCTCGTGTTCGGCGGCGGTACGGGGGGCCCGTCCGGCGGTGCGCGGCGGCGCCTCCAGCGGCAGGGCGGCGAGCGCCTGCCGGTCGGTCTTGCCGCTGGTGAGCTGCGGCAGGGCGGGCAGCGTCACGAACCGGGCCGGCAGCATCGCCGGCGGCAGCAGGCCGCTGAGCCGCCGCAGCAGCGCCGCGGGGTCGGCCGCGACGGCCGGGTCGGCGGCGAGGTAGGCGACGAGCTGCCGGTCCCCACCCGCGCCGGTGGAGCGGGTGAGCACGGCCGCGTCGGCGACCTCCGGCAGGGTCCGCAGGGCCGCCTCGACCTCGCCGAGCTCGACGCGGACGCCGCGGACCTTGACCTGCGAGTCGGCCCGGCCGATGAACTCGAGGTCGCCGGCGGTGTCGCGGCGGACCAGGTCGCCGGTGCGGTACATGCGGGTGCCGGGCGCGCCGAACGGGTCGGGCACGAACGCGGCGGCGGTCAGGTCGGGCCGGTTCAGGTAGCCGCGGGCCAGGCCGGCACCGGCGATGTACAGCTCGCCGACGGCGCCGGGGCCGACGGCGCGCAGGTCGCGGTCCAGCACGTACAGGTGGGCGCCGGTGACCGGCCGGCCGATCGGGGCGGTCGTGGTGCCCGGGTCGGGGCGGCAGGGCCAGAACGTCGACTCGATCGACGCCTCGGTCGGGCCGTACAGGTTGTACAGCGGCGCGTCCAGCACCTCGAAGTGGCGGCGGACGAGCCCGATCGGCAGGGTCTCCCCGCCGCACAGGACGTGCCGCAGGGTCGTGCAGGAGCCGGCGCCCGGCTCGTCGAGGAACTCGCGCAGGGTGCTGGGCACGAACTGCACGGAGGTGACCCCGGCCCGCTGGATCAGCGACACCAGGTACCGCGGGTCATGGTGGCCGTCGGGGGCGGCCACGACGAGGACGGCGCCGACGGACAGCGGCCAGAACAGCTCGTGGACCGACGGGTCGAAGGTGAGCGGGGTCTTGAGCATCGTGCGGTCGCGGCCGTCGAGCGGCTGCTCGCCCTGCCACCAGCGCAGGGTGTTGACGATCCCGGCGTGCGGCACGACGACACCCTTGGGCCGGCCGGTGGATCCGGACGTGTAGATGACGTACGCGGGGTGCGCCGGCAGCAGGCCGCGTTCGGGCTCCTCGACGCGGGGCGGGTCCGTGTCGAGGCGGGTGCGCACCGCGGGGTCGTCCAGGACGACGACGTGCCGGCCGGGGGCGGCGGGCACCACGGGGGCGGCCGCGGCGACGGTCAGGACCACGACCGGCCGGGCGTCGTCGAGCAGCGCGGCGACCCGGTCGGCGGCGTGCTCGGTGTCCACCGGCAGGAACGCCGCGCCCGCCTTGCCGGCGGCGAGCGCACCGACGACGAGGTCGGTCGAGCGGGGCACGGCGAGCGCGACGGCGGTCTCGGGGCGGGCGCCGTGCTCACGCAGCAGCCGGGCCAGCCGGTCGGCGCGCCGGTCGAGCTCGGCGTAGGTGAGGACCTCGTCGCCGCAGATCAGCGCGACGGCGGTGGGGGTGCGCCGGGCCTGCGCCTCGAACAGCCCGGGCAGCGTGGCAGCGGTCATCCCGGCCGGCGCGCCGGCGCTCGTGGCCGGCGCGGGCGCGGCGGTGTCGCACGGGACGAGCAGCGGCCGGACCGGCGCGGACGGGTCGCGCAGCAGGTCCCGCACGAGCAGCTCGTAGCGGCGCAGGTGGTCGCGGACGGTGGCCTCGTCGAACAGCTCCGCGTCGTACTCGCAGGTGATGATGTACGAGCGGGGCATGGCGAGGATGTCGACCTCGAAGTCGGCCTTGGCGAACCGGCGGGTGGTGCGCAGCAGCGCCAGGTCCAGCCCGGCGACGGACGGGATGCGCAGCGGCCGGTCGAGGTTGAAGAACGAGCCGAACAGCCGCTCCCCCGGCGCGAGGCTGACCGGCAGCCGGTCGCGGACCGCCTGCACGCAGAAGCCGGGGTGCTGGTAGTCCTCGGCGAGGGCGCGCTGCACGGCCCGCAGGTGCGCCTGCACGGTGCCGTCCTGCGGCACGCGGCTCAGCACGGGCAGCACGGTGCTGCAGTTGCCGACGAGGTGGGTGCCGCCGGGCAGGTCCCGTTGCGCCAGCGGGACCCCGACGACGAGCGCGTCCTGGCCGCTGAGCTGGTGCAGCAGCCCGGCGTACGCGGCGAGCAGCACGGTGAACGGGGTGCAGCCGAGCTTCGGCCCGATCGCCGCGACCAGCGCGGACACCTCGGCGGACACGGTGTGCTCGACGCGGCCGCCGGCGCGGGCGGTCTTCGCGGTGCGGGGCCGGTCGGTGGGCAGCCGCAGCACCGGGAACCCGTCGGCGAAGCGCCGGTCCCAGTACGCGGTGTCGGCGGCGCCCTCGGGGCCCGCTTCGCGGCGGCGCAGGTGCTCGACGTAGTCGCGGAACCTGGGTGCGGGGCCGAGCGCGGCGCCGGTGCCGTCGCGGTGCGCGGCGTACAGGGTGAGCAACTCGTCGATGAGCACGCCGAAGGACCACCCGTCGATGACGCTGTGGTGCACGGCCAGGTGCAGGTGGTGCAGGTCCGGGGCGAGGTGCAGCAGGTGCGCCTTGCACAGGGGGCCGGCGGCGAGGTCGTACGCGTCGCCGGCCCGCTCGTCGAGCCACGCCTCGATCGCCCGCGGGTCGCCGGTGAGGTCGACCACCGGCAGGTCGGGGTCGGCGGCGGGCAGGGCCCGCTGGCTGCCGCCATCGGTGGCGAAGACGGTGCGGAGGCTGTCGTGGCGGGCGACGACGTCGGCGAGCGCGCGGCGCAGCGCGGGCCGGTCGAGGTCGCCACGCATCACGATCATCACGGACTCGTTGTAGGCGCGGGAGTGGTCGGCGCCCATCTGGTCGAGGAACCAGATGTCGCGCTGCGCCGGGCTGAGCGGGTACGGGCCGGCCACCGGCGCGGGGACCGCGACCGGCGGCGGGGCGGCGACCGGCGGGGCGACGGCGGCCACGGCCGGCGGGGCGACGGCGGCCACGGCCGGCGGGGCGACGGCGGCCACGGCCGGCACGGCCGGCACGGCGAGCGCGGTCACGGCCGGCGGCGCCGGCGCGGCGGCCGGGTGGGCGGCGGTGAGCAGCGCGTGCGCCTGGCTCATCACCCGCGAGTGGACCTCGAGCATCCGCAGCACCGGGTCGGTCCGCTCCGGCGGCAGGGGGCGATCGTCCACAGTGTCCCGACCTCTCCGTGGTGGCTTCGCTGGCGCCCGCGTGCGCGGCGGGCCCGGGCGGTCCCGGGCCGGCGAACGGCTCGGCCGGCCACCGCTCGTGGCAGGTGACCGGCCTGGCACCTCACGTCCGCCCGCGGCGACACCCAGGCCCGGCGGGGCGCGATGCCGCCATCAGACCCCAGCGGCCCGCGCCGCTCAAGCCGCCGGCGGCAGCACTAGGCGAATCGCTAGGCCCGCCGCCCGGGCGGCCGCCGGGTGGGCGGGACGCGCCGCGGCGGCGGTATGGTCGGCCTCCGGACGGCTGCGGAGTAGGACGGTGTGATGACGCGGTCTGGAAGCGACCTGCACCCTCCGGCGCCGGTGCCGCTGCGGCACAACCGGGACTTCACCGTCTTCTGGACGGTGCAGGCCCTGTCGACGCTCGGCAGCTCGTTCTCCCTCGTCGCGATCCCGCTGCTGGTGCTGCACGCGACCGGTTCGGTGGCGCAGATGGGGCTCATCACCGGCATCGCCGGGGCCGGCACGGTCGCCAGCGGCCTGTTCGCCGGCGTGCTCGTCGACCGGGCCGACCGGCGGCTGCTGATGATCTGGTGCGACCTGGCCCGGCTGCTGCTGTACGCGGCGGTCCCGGCCGTGTGGTGGACCGCGGGCGAGCACGTGTGGCTGCTGTACCCGGTGATCGGTGTCGCCTCGGTGTTCCAGATGGTGTTCGATGTGGCCTGCTCCGCGGCGGTGCCCGGCATCGTGGCGCGGGAGCAGCTCACCGCCGCCAACAGCCGGCTGCAGGCCACCTACGGCGCGGGGTTCGTGCTCGGGCCGATGGCCGCCGGGCTCGTCGCCGGGCTGGCCGGCCCGGTGACCGCGATCGCCGTGGACGCGGCCACGTTCGGCGTCTCCGTGGTGGGGCTGCTGCTGATCCGGGTGCGTCCCGTCGCCGGCGCGTCCGGCGGCGCCGACGACGGGCGGCCGCGGGCGGTGTGGCAGGACCTGGCCGTCGGGGTGCGGTTCCTGTGGCGGACCCCGGTGCTGCGGGCGATCACCCTGCTGTACACGCCGGTCACGTTCCTCAGCCTGGGCCTGGTCGACGTCTTCATCTTCTACGTGCGGCACGACCTCGGCCAGGGCGACCGGGTCGTCGGCGGGCTGCTCGGCGCGGCCAGCGTCGGCTCGATCGTCGCCGCGGTGATCACGCCCGCGGTCCGCCGCCGGGTCGGGTTCGGCCCGGCGTGGCTGTCGGCGTACCTGGCCTGTGGTGCCGCCATCGCCGCCGCGGGGCTGGTCTTCAACCTGGCGGTGGTGCTGGTCGCGGCGGTGGTGTTCGCGTTCGGCGAGACCATGGCCGCGATCAGCTCGGCGTCGCTGCGCCAGACGGTGACCCCGGAGCACCTGCTGGGCCGCGTGACGGCCGGGTTCTGGATGATCCATCACGCGTTCGGGCCGGTCGGGGCGCTGGTCCTGACGTCCGCGGTGGCCCGCGTGGGGGTGCACGGGCCGCTGATCGCGGTGGGGGTATCGTTCCTCGCGGTCGTCGCCGCGGGGCTGTTCACCCCGGTCCGGGCCAGGCACGTCCAGCCCGCCGACCGATGATCGATCTCTGGCGTAACGCCACACCTTCTGTGGTCCACCCGCGCATCGCGCCGCTGGACGCGGGTCGCTGTCTATGCTCCGCCGGTGTCGACCATGCGACTGATGGTGCTCGGGCTGGTGTCGTCGCTGCAGCCCGTGCACGGCCATGACATCCGCCGCGGCCTGTTGGCGTACGACGGAAGACCAGCGATGAGCGTCCCCGCCGGGTCGGTTTACCACGCGCTGCGCAAGCTCACCGAGGAGGGCCTGCTGGAGCCGGTGACGCGGGAGCGTGAGGGCGCCCGACCGGAGCGCACCACCTACCGGACCACCCCCGCCGGGGTCCGCGAGTTCCGGGTGCTGTTGCGCCGGTACTGGTGGCAGTACCAGCTGCCGAGCGACCCGTTCCTGGCGGCGCTGCCGTTCCTGCCGTCGCTGTCGCGGACCGAGGCGGTGATGGCGCTGCGCACCCGCGCCGGCGTGCTGTGGTCCTTCGCCGAGCAGCAGCGCCGCGACCTGGCCGACCGCACCGCCGGGCGGCCGCAGCACGTAGACTGGCAGCTGGAGCGGGCCCTGCGTTGGTTCGAGTGCGAAGCCGACTGGTGCGTGGAGATCGCCGACCGTATCGAGGACGGGATGGGCGTGCACGACACGGACCTGCTGCCGTATGCGCCCGCCGACGCCGGCGAGGCGCCGCACCCGGCCGTGGACGGCGAACTCGCCGCACGCCCGCGACGCCGCACCACGCCGGGCAAGCGCGCGACCGCGCGGGCCTGACCGCAGGCCGGTCCGCGATCCGGACGGCCGTACCCACGAGGAGATGCATGCCTGCCGTCCTGACCCGCCGCCCACCCGGTGGCACCCGGCTGCTCGGCGTCGGCGCCTACCGCCCCGACCGGGTGGTGACCAACGACGAGGTCTGTGGGCCGATCGACTCCTCCGACGCCTGGATCCGCCAGCGGTCGGGGATCGTGTCGCGCCGCCACGCCCGGCCGGACGAGACCGTGGTGAGCATGGCGGCCGGCGCCGCCCGCGACGCCCTCGCGTCCGCCGGGGTGCCCGCCGCGCGGGTCGACACGGTCATCGTCGCGTCGATGTCGAACCTGCAGCAGTCCCCGCCGATCGCGCCGGAGATCGCGCACCGCACCGGCGCGCAGTCCGCCGCGGCGCTGGACGTCGGCGCCGCCTGCGCCGGGTTCTGCCACGGCCTGGCCGTCGCCGACGCCCTGGTGCGGGCCGGGACCGCCGGGTACACCCTGGTCATCGGCGCCGAGCGGATGACCGACATCATCGACCCCCGGGACCGCTCCACCGCGTTCCTGTTCGGCGACGGCGCCGGCGCGGTGCTCGTCGGCCCCGCCGCCCTGCCCGGGATCGGGCCGGTGGTGTGGGGCTCCGACGGCGCCCGCAGCGGCCTCATCGCGCACACCGACTCGTGGCTCGCGGTCCGCGACAAGCCCGACTACTGGCCCACCATGCGCATGGCCGGGCAGGAGGTGTTCCGCTGGGCGATCCAGCAGGTCGCGCCGACCGCCCGGGCCGCCGTCGGCGCGGCCGGTCTCGACGTGGCGGACCTCGCCGCGTTCGTGCCGCACCAGGCGAACCTGCGCATCGTCGACAAGCTCGCGACGGCGCTGTGCCTGCCCGACACCGTGCGCGTCGCCCGCGACGTGGTGGACACCGGCAACACCTCGGCGGCGTCGATCCCGCTCGCGCTGCACGCCATGCTCACCGGCGACGCGCCGGCCCCGTCCGGACCGGCGCTGCTGACCGGCTTCGGCGCGGGCCTGTCCTACGCCGCGCTCGTCGTCGACCTCCCCTGACCCCTCGTAAGGAGTGTGCAATGACCAGACGGCTGTTCACGTCGGAGTCGGTCACCGAAGGGCATCCCGACAAGATCGCCGACCAGATCAGCGACGGCGTCCTCGACGCGCTGCTGGCCCAGGACCCGCGCAGCCGCGTCGCGGTCGAGACCCTCATCACCACCGGCCAGGTGCACCTCGCCGGTGAGGTGACCACCGCGGGGTACGCCGACGTGCCGGCGATCGTGCGGGAGGTCATCCTCGGCATCGGGTACGACTCGTCCGCGAAGGGCTTCGACGGCGCCTCCTGCGGTGTGAGCGTGTCGCTGGGCGCGCAGTCGCCGGACATCGCCCGGGGTGTGGACACCGCGCTGGAGCGGCGGGCCGGCGACACGGGCGACGAGCTCGACGGGCAGGGCGCCGGCGACCAGGGCATGATGTTCGGGTTCGCCTGCGGTGAGACGCCGGAGCTGATGCCGCTGCCGGTCGCGCTCGCGCACCGCCTCGCGCTGCGCCTGGCCGCGGTGCGCAAGGACGGCACGATGCCGTACCTGCGGCCGGACGGCAAGACCCAGGTGACGATCGAGTACGACGGGCACCGCCCGGTGCGCGTCGACACGATCGTGGTGTCGACCCAGCACGCCGGCGACGTCGACCTCGGCGCGCTGCTCGCCCCGGAGATCAAGGCCAACGTCGTCGACCCGGAGCTGCGGCTGCTGGGCCTGGACCACGACGGCTACCGCCTGCTGGTCAACCCCACCGGCCGGTTCGAGGTCGGTGGTCCGATGGGCGACGCCGGCCTCACCGGCCGCAAGATCATCGTCGACACGTACGGCGGCTACGCCCGGCACGGCGGCGGCGCGTTCTCCGGCAAGGACCCGTCGAAGGTGGACCGCTCGGCGGCGTACGCGATGCGCTGGGTCGCCAAGAACGTCGTGGCGGCCGGGCTCGCCGAGCGGTGCGAGGTGCAGGTCGCCTACGCCATCGGCACCGCCCAGCCGGTCAGCACGTTCGTGGAGACGTTCGGCACCGAGACCGTCCCGGTGGCGCGGATCGAGGCCGCGATCCGGCAGGTGTTCGACCTGCGCCCGGCGGCGATCGTGCGGGACCTGGACCTGCTGCGGCCGATCTACCGGGCGACCGCCGCCTACGGGCACTTCGGCCGGGAGCTGCCGCAGTTCACCTGGGAGCGCACCGACCGGGCCGACGCGTTGAAGGCGGCCGCGACGTCGTGAGGTTCTGGTGCTTTCACCAGAAAGCACCAGCCGTCCGTGCGTGCCCGGTGGCGTCGCGTGGCGGGCGTCAGGCACACTTCGGCCATGGTACGCAGCGAGGCACGTCGATTCCTGCTCGCCGGTCTGTGCGTGGCGCTCGCCGCCACCAGCGGCTGCGTCCCGGAGAAGGGCAGGCACGACAGGCCCGCCGTGCCCGCCTACGCGAAGCCCCCGCGCAGCTTCGCCGACGTGCTCGCCCCGGCGGGCGACCGGCCGGTCCAGGCCGCCGAGCACAGCGTGTCGGTCTCGCGCGGCGCCGCCTCGTCCGTGGTCAGCGACGACCTCGGCAAGGGCGTCGTGCTGCGCGACGGCGCCGTGACGCTCACCGCCCGCACCGCCGGCGGCGGCACCGGCGGCACCGCGGCCGAGGGCGTCGTGGTGTTCCGCGACGCCGTCGCCGGCACCGACATCGCCGAGCAGGTGCTCGCCCCGCAGGCGGCGCGCATCTTCTACGTGGTCAAGAGCGCCGCCGCGCCGGTCGCGTTCGACACCACCGTCGCCGGCGCGACCGCCCAGCCCGCCGGTGGCGGCGTCGTGCTGAAGGCCAAGGACACCACCGTCGGCGCGATCCCCCCGTCGTGGGCGTACGACGCCGACGGCAGGCTCGTCGCGTCGCACTACGAGGTGCACGGCGACACCGTCCGCCTGGTCGTGGAGCACCGCACCGCCGGCGTCGCCTACCCGGTGGTCGCCGACCCGCCGTTCATCCTCGGCGCCGGCGGCCGGCTGGTCGGCGCCCAGCTCCTCGGCGGGGCCTTCGAGTGGGTCGCCGTCGCCGCGATCACCTGGGGCGTGGTCAAGTTCGACGCGAACGGCTGCCTGACGCTGAGCACCTTCGCCTCGTGCGCCCTGCACCCGCTGCAGCACGACTGGAGCAACAAGGCCGCCCCGAAGGCGTCGCAGTTCGACGCCAAGATGCCCGGCGTGCGGGGCGCCCGCCTGCCCGACGCGCAGGCCAGGCTCAACCAGCTCGGCCTGCGCAACGTCCACCTCGTCGACGACACCGGCCAGGACCGCCGGGTGCTGGACCCGAAGAACTGGGTGGTCGCCGCGCAGGCCCCGGCCGCGGGCACCACGGTGCACGCCAACACCGAGCTGACCCTGCGGGTGCGCAGACCCTCCGACGGCGAGGGCGGCACGGGCGGCACGGGCGACGGCGGCACGGTGCCCGACGTGCGGTGCATGAACCTGCAGGAGGCCCAGGACAGGCTGCGCGACGCCGGCTACCGGACCAGCTCCAAGGACCACACCACCCAGGGCCGGCACCAGGTCCTGGACCGCAACTGGCTGGTCGTGGCCCAGTCCCCGAAGCCCGGCACGGCCGCCGGCAAGGGCACCCAGGTCGTCATGGAGGTCGTCAAGTACGGCGAACCGACCGGCTCCTCCGGCTGCGAGAGCTGACGGCGGACGGGCCGGTCACGGACCGGTGCGGAAGATGCCGATGAGGACGCGCAGCGCGAGGATCGCGGCGATGGCCAGCAGGTTGTAGGCGAACAGCGCGTACAGCGACACTGCGGCCGTCACCATGGGACCGCCCGCGGTGCCCAGCAGCAGCACCGCCATGATGCCGGCGACGCCGCTGAGGACGGTGAGCAGGACCTGGTGGACCAGGCCGCTGACGTGCCGGCGGTCGCGTTCGTCGGCGAAGAGGCGGACGTTGACGCCGAGCCGGCCGCGTTCCAGAGCCGCGGCGATGCGGTCCACGCGGCGGGGCAGGCGGCGCAGGACCGGGACGAGGGTGGTCAGCTCCTCGGTGAGGGCCTGCTTGACGGCCGAGGGCCGCCACATCTCGGCGAAGTGCTGCTGGGCGAAGCCGCGGGCCTCGGTCATCACGTCGAAGCCGCCGGAGAGCTCGGCCAGGCCGCCCTCCAGGGTGGTGAGGGCCCGGAAGACCGCGGCGACCTCGGGCGGGATCGTCAGCTCGTACTCGGCGACCAGCCGCAGCAGCGAGCGGAACAGCTGCGGGTCGGTGCCGCCGCCGGTGCTGAGGTGGCGCGCCATGAACTGGCCGAGGGAGCGTTCGAGGCGCTCCTCGTCGACCTCGTCGGGGCGGGCCACGACGCCGAGCAGCGCGTCGGTCGCGCCGGCCGGATCGCCGCGGTCCAGGGAGAGCAGGAGCCGCTGCAGGGCCTCGCGGACGCCGCCGTCGAGGCGGCCGACGGAGCCGAAGTCGAGCAGCCCGAGCCGGCCGTCGGTGAGCAGCAGGGCGTTGCCGGGGTGCGGGTCGGCGTGGAAGACGCCGGCGACCAGGATCTGCCGGAGCACGCAGTACAGCAGCGTGCGGGCCAGCTCGGCGGTGTCCACGCCGCGGGCGGCGAGCACCGCGCGGGCGCCGTGCAGCGGGACACCGTCGAGGCGGCTCATCACCAGGACCCGTTCGGTGCACAGGTCCGGCAGCGGCACGGGGATGGTCACCGGGCCGGCCGGGTCCGCCGCGGCGACCGCCGTCATGTTCCGCGCCTCGATGCGGAAGTCCAGCTCCTCGTGCACGGCCTGGGTGAACCCGGCGGCGAGGCCGACGGCGCCCGCCGTGCGGCCCCAGCGGGTGCGGGCCTCGAGGGTGGCCGCGAGCCGCCCGACGATGTCGAGGTCCCGGTCCACGACGGCGCGGATGCCGGGGCGCTGCACCTTCACCACCACCGAGGCCCCGGAGCGCAGGGTGGCGGCGTGCACCTGCGCGACCGAGGCGGCGGCGAGCGGCTCCTGCTCGATGTCGGCGAACAGCTCCCCCACCGGCGCCCCGAACTCGGCCTCCAGCACGGCGCGCACGTCGTCCCACGCGATCGGGGCGGCCCGGTCCCGCAGGGTGCTCAGCTCCTCGACGAACTCGCCCGGCACCAGGTCCCGCCGGGTCGACAGGACCTGCCCGAGCTTCACGAACGTCAGCCCGCCCTCTTCCAGGGCCTGCCGCAGCGACCGGGCGGCCGGCGCGGCGGCGCGGCGTCCCCGCAGGTACGGGCCGAGGCCGTGGCGCACCACGATCGCGAGGATCTGCAGGTAGCGGCGGGTCCGCCGGGACCGGGCACGGACGCCGCGCAGCCACAGCAGCGGCCTGAACCTGCCCGTCGGCACGAGCGCCTCGGCGATCACCAGGAAGACCATGGCCACGACGAGCGACGTGACGACGGCGAGGATCAGCAGCCACAGCGGCGCCGCCGACGTCGTGTCCCGCGGCACCGAGCCGCTCATCGCCCTGGAGATCGGGCCCGACACCAGCAGCGCGGCCAGCCCTGCCAGCAGGAGCCGTACCCGGCCGAACGCCACCCCGAGCAACCGGCGGGCGACCGCGGCCATCGCCGCCACCAGTCCCAGCACCGTCACGACGACCCACAGCCAGACCCACAGGCTCCCCATCCGAGCGACCGTAGTCGATCACGGGCCGGCCGGCTGCCCCCGGCGCGGCGGCGTCCGGCCTGCGCGGAGGTGCCCCGCGATCTTTGCCGACAGCACGTCGGTATAGTTGCCGACACCTCGTCGGAAAAAGTTCCCGGAAGGAGCTCCCGGATGTTCCTCGCGCTGCGCGAGCTGCGGTTCGCGCGTTGGCGGTTCACGCTCATGGGCAGCGTCGTCGCCCTGATCGCGGTCCTGGTCGTCCTGTTGTCCGGGCTGTCCTCGGGCCTGGTCAACGACGGCGTGTCGGGCCTGCGCCGGCTCCCGGTGACCGCCTTCGCCTTCGACCCGGACGTCAAGCTCGACTCGGCGTTCTCCCGTAGCGTGGTGAGCCGCGGGCAGGTCGACACGTGGCGCCGGCAGCCGGGCGTGCGCGACGCCGCCCTGTTCGGCAACATGCTCGCCAACGCCCGCAGCGACCGGGGCGTGCCCATCGACCTGGCCCTCTTCGGCGTCGAGCCGGACTCGTTCCTGGCACCCGCCCCGGCCGAAGGCACCGGGCTCGGCAGCGCCGACGGCATCGTGGTGTCCCGGACCGCGATCGAGGCCGGCCTGCGGCTCGGCGACACCGTCATCATCGACCGGATCGGCACCCGGCTGACCGTGGTCGGCTCGACCGGCGACCAGCGCACCTACGGCCACGTCGACGTCGCGTACCTGCCACTGGCCACCTGGCAGCGGCTGCACCAGGGCGCCGGCCCGGGCGAAGCGCTGCGCGCCGGCGCGGCCAACGAGGCCACCGCGGTCGCCGTCCAGGCCGACGACGGCGCCGACCTCGCCGCCGCCGACGCCGCCGCCGGCACGACCAGCTACCGCAAGACGCAGGCCTACGGGGCCTCCCCCGGCTACACCGCGGAGACCTCGACGCTGCAGCTCATCCAGGTCTTCCTCTACGCGATCTCGGCGCTGGTGGTCGGCGCGTTCTTCACCGTGTGGACCATCAACCGCCGGCACGAGCTCGCCGTGCTGCGCGCGATGGGCGCGGCCAGGGCGTACCTGCTGCGCGACGGCCTGGTCCAGGCGCTGGTGGTGCTCGGCGCCTCGATCGGCGCCGGGGTCGCGGCCGGCGTCGGCCTCGGCGGGCTGATCAGCGGCAGCGACGTGCCGTTCGCGATCGAGGCGCCCGCGGTGACGGTGGCCGTGCTGCTGCTGGCCGCCCTCGGCCTGATCGGCGCGGCCTTCGCCATCGTCCGGGTCGCCGCCGTCGATCCCCTCACCGCCCTGGGAGCCCACCGATGACCACCAGCGACCGCACCGGCCTGGCACTGTCCGGCGTCACCGTCCGCCTCGGCGACGGCGACGCGATGATCACCGCACTGGACGAGGTGGACCTCAGCGTCGCGCCCGGTGAGCTGGTCGCCGTGGTCGGCCCCTCCGGCGCCGGCAAGTCGACCCTGCTCGCCGTCGCCGGTGCGCTGACCGTCCCCGACGCCGGCACCGTCACCATCGACGGGCACGACGTCGCCGGCATGAGCGTCCAGGCCCGCGCGGCGTACCGGCGCGACCACATCGGCTTCGTGTTCCAGAGCGGCAACCTGCTGCCCGCGCTGACCGCCCTCGACCAGCTCCGGCTCGTCACGAACCTCAGCCGCCGCCGGGCCGACGACCGCGATCCCGCCGCGCTGCTGGCGGACGTGGGGATGGCGCACCGCGCCGGCCGCCGGCCGCACCAGCTCTCCGGCGGCGAGCGGCAGCGCGTCGGCATCGCCCGGGCGCTGGTCGGCCGGCCGTCGCTGCTGCTGGTCGACGAGCCCACCGCCGCGCTGGACCGGGCCCGCAGCCACGAGGTGGTGCAGTTGCTGGCCCGGGAGACGAAACAGTCCGCCGTGGCTACCGTTATGGTGACCCACGATCACGATGTGCTGGAGCACTGCGACCGGGTGGTCGAGATGATCGACGGGCGGTTGTCCACCGGCTGACGCAGACGGAAGGAGGGTTCGTGCCGCGTATCGACGCGCCCACCATCCCTGAGCACCGGGCACAACGCCGCCGGGCCCTCCTCGACGCCGCGCGGGCGCTCCTGGCCGAGCAGCCGCACCAGCCACCGACCCTCGCCGCGGTGGCGACCCGGGCCGCACTGCCCCGCTCGTCGGTGTACGAGTACTTCCCGTCCCGCCGGGACCTGCTGCTCGAGCTGGTGCAGGAGGTCCTGCCGAACTGGTCCCGGCGGGTCACCGCCGCCATGGCCGCCGCCGGCGACCCGGGCGGGAAGGTGCTGGCGTATGTCACCGCCAACCTGCGCCTGGTCGCCGAGGGCGAGCACGCGCTGGCCACCGCGTTGATCCAGTCGGTGCCGGGCGAGCAGGTCAACGCCAGCACGCACCGCATGCACGAGCAGATGAGCCAGCCGCTGTCCGCCGCCCTCACCGAGCTGGGCCTGCCCGACCCGGACGTCACCGGGCAGCTGATCAGCTCGGTGGTCTACACCGCCAGCCGCATGATCGAGGCAGGCACCGACGTGGCCGACGTCGAGGCGCGGGTGCACGAGTTGCTCGCCCCGTTCCTGCTCGGCCACGCCGGCCCACCGGCGACCTGATCCCGCCCGGGCGTGGTCAGCGCCCGTGGAGGAAGTCGACCACCGCGGGGTAGAACACGTCGGGCTGCTCGATGTGGCCGAAGTGCCCGCTGCGCTCCAGCAAGGTCAGCCGCGCGCCCGGGATCGCGTCGTGCAGCAGCGCCGCCCACCGCGGACCGCAGATGACGTCGTGCGCGCCGGCCAGGACCAGCGCGGGGCGGTGACGCCCGCCAGCCGCGCCCGCAGGTCCAGCGGTGCCGGTTCCTCGCCGCGCTGCGGGTCGGACCAGGCCCGCACGGAGGCGACCAGCGGCGCGTACCGCCGCTCGTGCGTCCAGTAGTCGGCGAAGTACGCCGGCATCACGCGCCGCAGCTGCACGGTCATGGCCGCGTCGGTGGCGGTCACCGCCGCCTCGAACGCCGCCGGGACCGCGGCCGCGTCGTCGTACGCGAGGTCGGCCGTCGTGCGCAGGGCGGCGGCGAGGCCGGCCCGGGCCTGGCTCAACCGGCCGCGGACGGTGCCGACGGGGATGCCGCAGACGGCGGCGATCTGCTCGTAGGACGTCACGTCGGTGCAACAGCGCAGGAGCGTGACGACGCGGACCGGCTCGGACAGCCGCCCGACGGCGTGCCAGATCCAGTCCCGCAGCGCGGCGTCCTCCGGCAGGTCCTCCGCGGTCGGCTCGGTGGTCGGCAGCGCGAACGCGGCCGGATCGCCGACCAGCACCGGGCGGGTCGCCCGTAGCCGGGCCCGGCAGCCGTTGCGCACGACGGCGCGCAGCCACCCGCCGACCGCCCCTGGGTCGCGGACGTCGCCGATGCGCCGCACGGCCGTCAGCATCGCGTCCTGCACGGCGTCCTCGGCGTCCGGCCCGTACCCGCACAGGCTGTACGCGACGGCCTTCATGCCGGCCTCGTGCCGGGCCAGCAGCGCGCCGAGGCCGGGCACGTCGCCGGCCTGGGCGCTGCGGACCAGCTCCGCATCGGACCGCTCGCCAGCCGCCACCACGCGCTCCTCCCGCAGGCGCACCGCCCCGGCCGTCCGGCTGGCACCGAACGGCGGCGCGGGACGCTCGAGGCCCGACGCCAGCTCGGCGGTCCCCCACCACCAACCAGGCGGGGCGTGCCCGGTGCCTCGCGGCACCGGACACGCCCCTTGGTCGGGTTGGAAGTCCCTAGCGTTGCAGGGTCAGCACCGCCGGCCGCCACGGCAGCCGGTTGTAGTCGCCGCTCGCGCCGGGGTCCTTGCCCTGGTACAGGAACTGCAGGTTGCACGGATCGATGGTCTTGGTCTGGTCGGGGTTGGTGCGGACCAGGTCACCGTGGCTGATGTCGTTGCTCCAGGTCGCGCCGCTGTTCGCCTTGCCGGCGAACGGGTTGCTCTCGCTCGCGGCCTGCGGGGTCCACGAACCGCTCAGGCTGTTGGAGGTGAACGAGCGGAAGTAGCGGCCCTGGCTGCCGATCGCCTCGACGATCATCAGGTACTGGTTCTGGCCCTGCACCTTGTAGACCTCGACCGCCTCGAACAGGTTGTTCGTCGAGTCGCTCATGATCGTGGTGTAGCTCGACCCGAAGTTGCCCGGGAAGTTGCCGATCGGCATGCTGGCCCGGTAGATCTTGCCGTTGTCACCGGCGAAGAACAGGTACATGTTCTGGCCGTCACCGATCAGGGTCTGGTCGATGACGCCGGTGTTGGAGCCGGTGATGCTGCCGGTGAACAGCGCCTGCGGCGAGGACCAGCCGTTGGGGTTGGTCGGGTCGCTGGAGGTCTTGTAGTTGAACGCGTTCGGACCCCACTGGTAGGCCAGCACCCAGATGTTCTTCGGGGCGAAGTAGAACAGCGTGGGCGCCACCGTGCCCTGGCTCATCCCGATCTGCGTGGCCGAGGCCATGTCGGACCAGTTCGTGAACGTGCTGAAGGCCATCGAGCCGTACTGCGCACTCGAGTTGACGTTCGACGCGTAGACCAGGTGCTTGCCGTTGTAGACGACGTTGGTGAAGTCCTTGAGCGACAGCCACCCGTTCTGCGGGTTGGTCAGCGGGCCCGTCGAGGACCAGCGGTACGTCGACGGCAGGGCGCACCCGCTCGGCGGCGACGAGGACGACGGTGAGGACGGGGGCGGTGAGGTGGGGCCGCTGCTGAAGTTGGTCCGCCACTGCTGGTTGCTCTGGCCGTGGCAGTCGTACAGCTGAATCTGCTGGCCGTTGCCGGTGCCCCACACGTCCAGGCAGCGCCCGGACTGCACGCCGCTGATGGTGCCGTTGGCGTTGACGTTCCATTGCTGGTTGGACCCGTTGTTGCAGTCCCAGATGATGATGGCCGTGCCGTTGCTCGTCGCGGCGCCGTTGGCGTCCAGGCATTTGCTGCCGTACACCCGCAGTTGCTTGCTCGACGTGTACGTCCACTGCTGGTTGGTCTGGCCGTGGCAGTCGTACAGCTGCACCCGGGTGCCGTTGGTCTGCGTCGCGTTGGGCACGTCGATGCACCGGCCGGACTGCACCCCGACGATCGTGCCCGAGCCGCCCGGTGTGCCGGGCGGGGTGCTCGACGACTGGCTCACGGTCGGGCTCACCGTCGGCGAGGTGGTCGGCGTCGCGGCGTTGAGCGCGTTGAGCACCGAGGTGTAGGCGGCCTTCTTGTTGCCGCTGCCGTCGAAGAGCAGCGGGTTCTCGCTGGAGCGCCAGGAGTCGCTGTCGCGCACGCCCCACACGGTGATGCCGACGCAGCGGGGCACGTTCATGCAGGCCTGGGTGAGGCCCGCGTACTGGGTGGTGGAGGAGTTGGTGACGTCGACCTCGGTCAGCGCCACG
>NZ_JNYJ01000060.1 GCF_000716715.1 Dactylosporangium aurantiacum
TCATCGACACGCTCATCCGGTCCAGGGGGATGCCGTCGAAGAGCTGCCGCATGTCGAGGATCGAGTCGATGGCGACGCCGGCCATGCCGACGTCCCCGGCGACGCGCGGGTGGTCCGAGTCGTAGCCGCGGTGCGTGGCGAGGTCGAACGCGACGGACAGGCCCTTCTGCCCGCCGGCGAGGTTGCGCCGGTAGAAGGCGTTGGACTCCTCGGCGGTGGAGAACCCGGCGTACTGGCGCGCGAGGTCCGGCGGCCCGTACACCCCGGCGACGTCGATGCCCTCGGGCGTCTGCCACGCCTCGGCCGGCTCGGGCAGGGCCGGGTCGACGCGGGGCGTGCCGAGGGCGACCTCGGAGAAGTCGGGGATCACGGCGCCACCAGTCCCAGGTCCGAGTGCGTGCGGCGCAGCACCGCGAGGGCGTCGCAGCCGGTGTACAGGTAGTCGTCGACGTGCGCGTACCCGGCGGGTTTGCCGGCCAGCCAGACGGTCCACACGCCTTCGGCCTTCAACCGTCGCGCCGTCTCCTCGGCCTCCTCGGCGTAGGAACGGTCGGACCCGCAGATGCAGGCGACCACCGGGTCGGGTCCGTTGTGGACGGTACGGATGCCGCCGGCCGCGAACAGGTTCGCCGCGAACGACGCGCGGGCGGTGTGCGCGGCGACCGGGCCCAGGGTCACCAGGCTGACCGTCGCGCCGGTGCCTTCGGCGGCGTCGCGGAGGGTTTCGAAGGCTTCGGCGTACCGATGCCGCGGCAACCCACCCGTCGGTGGCGGCGGCGCGGGGGAGCGGGTGGGCCGGCGCTCCTCGAGGCTGGCGAACTCGCTCACGCCGGTGATCGGGTCGAGGCGGTGCGCGATCCGCTCGGCGCGGCGCTGCCAGGTGGCCGCCACCCGGTCCGCGACCAGCCCGCTGTCGAGCGCGGCGCGCATCCCGCCGGCCCGCTCCACCTCGGTGAACACGTCCCACGCGGCGTGCGCGAGGGCGTCGGTCAGCGACTCCACGAACCAGGAGCCACCGGCCGGGTCCACGACCCGGGCCACACCGGCCTCCTCGACCAGCAGTGTCGAGGTGTTGCGGGCGATCCGCCGGGAGAAGCCGTCGGGCAGCCCGAGCCGCGCGTCGAACGGCAGGACCGTCACCGCGTCGGCGCCGCCGACCCCGGCGGCGAAACAGGCGACGGTGGTGCGCAGCAGGTTCACCCACGGGTCGCGGGCGGTCATCATCGCCGCGCTCGTCACCGCGTGCTGGACCTGCGCGCCGAGGTGCGGCACGTCGCAGACGGTCGCGATCCGCGCCCAGATCCGCCGTGCCGCGCGCAGCTTCGCGATCGTGGCGAACTGGTCGCCGCCGGCCGCGTAGCGGAACTCCAACTGGCGCAGCGCCATCCCGGCGCTCAGGCCCGCGTCGACGAACGCGCGCAGGTACGCCACACCGGTCGCCGCGGCGAACCCCAGCTCCTCGGCGTCGCTGCCGCCGGCCTCGTGGTAGGGCGTCGCGTCGACCGTGGCCACCGGTACCGGCGACTTCGCCAGCCGGCCGAGCATGCCGAGGTCGGCGGGGTGCCCCGTCTTCGCCTGCCAGCCGAGCGGGTCGGCGCCGAGGTTGCCGCGCTTGTCCTCACCCGGCAGCCCGAGGAACACCGCCGCGGCGGCCTCCGTGTCGGCGCCGCAGTCCAGCACGACGGGGGCGAGGTCGAGGTACACGCCGTCGAGGACCTCGGGGATGCTGCCGGGCGCGATCCCGTCCAGCCAGATCGAGGTCGCGCCGTTCTCCAGGTCGGTGAGGATCGCCTCGCGGGTCGCCTTCGCGTCGGGGTCCGCGTGCCGCTGCCGCACGTCCCATGCCCGCGGGCCCGCGCTGCCGCCCCGGATGAACGGCGTCTGCCCCGGCCACCCGACCGCCGGCAACGCCGCGGTGTCGGCCGCGGTGAACAACGGCGCGACGGCGATCCCGTCGTACGTGACGCTGCCCAGCAGCTCCCGCACCGCCTCCGGCGGCGTGCCGTCGTCGGCGGTGCCCGCCTTGCGCAGCACCCCGAGCGCCAGCTTCTGCCACTGCTCCAGGTCACCACCGGTGAAGTCGGCGCCCAGCCGCAACCCGTCCGGCTCCTGCGGCCCGGACCGGACAGCCTCAGTCATGAACGGATGTTAAGGGCGCATGCCACGACGCCCGCAACCGTTGTGAAATCGTCCACCAGTTGAATATCTCACCGATTCACCCGGTTCGCCCCCGCCGGCCCGGCAGTAAGGGGTGGATCAGGGGTTGCCGCACCGCGCCGCCGACCACCCCAGGCAGACCGCCTGATCCATGCCGTGGGCGGGCAACGGGTGGCCGCCGGCCCCGGCGATCTTGCGGCCGAGCCGGATCCGTTCGCCGCAGGCGGGGTTCCGGCGCAGGAAACGGTCCAGGTACACCTCGACCAGGTCGGGCCGGCCGCGGCTGGCCAGCCACTCGACCAGCGCCGACGGGGAGTTCGTGCGGTCGCCCGGCGCGCTGACCACCGCCAGGTCGGGGTCGCCCGCCTCCGCGAACCACGGCATCGCCGCGTCGCGCACCACCGCCGCGAACCCGGCGAGCGTCTCCGCGCGTCCCGCGGGGGCGGTCAGGTCGAGCTCGCCGTCGGTGAAGTCGCCGTACACGTAGCCGTTGGCGCGGCCGGCCGCGTACCCGAGCGGGTGCCCGATGGCCCAGTCGTCCGGCTCCGGCAGCAGGCAGTGTCCGGGGTGAGCCCGCCGCCAGCCGGTCAGGCCCGCGTCGCGCAGGATCAGGAACGTCGACACTGTGACGGTGCCGTCGGTGCGGTTCAGCGACGACGGCTGGAAAGGGATCTCGTGGGTGAGGTTGCCCTCGGCGCGGGTGAGGTTGCGGCGCCGGGTCGACCACACGAACCCCGTGCCGGCCAGCAGGGCACCCAGATGGACGCCGGCGGCGGTCACGACGTCCGCCGGGCGCCTCGCCGCGGCCAGCTCCACGACGCCGATCATGTCACCACCTCAGCGGTCGGGGCGGTCCAGGCCGAGCTGGTCGAGCCACTCGTCGACCGGGTGGCCGAGGTCGTCGGCGGTGTCGAACCAGCGGGCGGCGGTGGGCTCGTCCGGGGTGACGCCCTCGCCGGTCAGGTACATGTAGCCGAGCATGGCCGCGGCGCGGGGGTTGCCGGCGTCGGCGGCGCGGCGGTAGTAGTCGGCGGCGACGGTGAGGTCCTTGGGGAAGCCGGAGCCGGTGGCGTGGGCGGCGCCGAGGTTGTAGAGGGCGCGGTGCTGGCCGAGGTCGGCGGCGCGCAGCAGCCAGGTGCGGCCGGTGTCCTCGTCGAGGGGGACGCCGGTGCCGGTGGAGTGCAGGACGTACAGCTCGAAGGCGGCGTCGGCGTTGCCCTGGGCGGCGGCCCACTCGTGGTGCGGCACGGCGGCGGACGGGTCGCCGAGCCACTGCTCGACCAGGCCGAGCCGGTAGCGGGCCTCCGGGTCGGTGGCGGCGTGCGGGCGCAGGTGCTCGCGGGCGGCCCGCTGGGTGTCCGGCGGGGCGTCGGCGCACGTGCGGGCGAACAGCAGCGCGCCGTCGCGGTCGCCGAGCGCGGCCGCCTGCGCGAAGCTCGCCCGGGCCCGCTCCAGCGGGGAGTCCTGCGCGGCGCCGGGAAGGGACGGGACCGGTGGCAGCAGCGCCCCGTCGACGCCGAGGTAGCAGCGGCCCAGGGTGCACCAGGCGGTGGCGGTGGCGGCGGCGCTGAGACCGGCGACGACGACCCCGGCGGCGTCGACCGGCAGGATGCCGATCATCATGTCGCCGCGGTCGATGCGGCCGGCGAGGGCCGTGCAGGCCGCCTCCAGCAGCCGCAGGTCCGGCTCCGGGTCGGCCAGCTGGCCGGCTGCCAGGGCCATCAGGTCGGTGCCGTCCACGCCGTCGAACTCCATCGCGGCACGATACCCGGCGGCGGATCAGTGCGGGTAGGCGCGCGGGACGCGGGGGGTGATCCCGGCCCGGAACCGCTCGATCCGCGCCAGGACCTGTTCCATGGCGACGGTGTCCTCGATGCGGTCGCGGTACAGCAGCCGCCCGGCCAACCCGTCGACGGTGCAGCTGAAGTAGACGGCCATCAACGGGTTGACGAACAGGGTGCTGCCGCCGGTGCGGGTGGTGAACCGCACGTCGCCGAACTCGCCCCGGGTCGCCGCGGCGATCTGCCCGTTGACGATGCTGGGCCGCAGCGGGGTCGCGGCCTGTGCGTGGGCGACGGCGTCGCGGTACAGCGCCGCCTCCCGGCTGGCCGACGGGATCGACAGCGCGCCGAGGTAGGCGCCGTCGCGGTCGAGCGCGGCGAGGTTCTCCAGCACCTGGGTGTGCCGCACCCCGTGGTACGCGTCGATGCCGAACCCCAGGCACGTCACCAGTTTCGTCGGTACCGCCAGCCCCGCGACCGCCACGAGGCTCGTCATGTCCTCGGTGGGGGTGCCCAGCCCCGCCTCGTCGCCGCGCATGAGGATGTCGGTGCCCCCGTCGACGAGCACGACCGCGTCGAGGCGCAGCTGGTCGGCGAGGGCCGCGTACGCCTCCCGCAGCGGCCGCACACCCGTGCGCGGGAACGCGTAGACGATGTCCGGCTCGCGCTGCCGGCGCAGCCAGCGGGCCAGGGTGCGCTCCGGGAAGTAGTCCTCGAGCCCCTCGGTGCGCGCGGTCACCAGCGCCACGCCGGGCGCCGGCCACGTGTCGAGGTCGAGCACCTCCAGCGCCGCGAACGACAGGTTGCCCAGGTGCACGGTGCGCCCCTGGGCCCGCAGGGCCAGCGCGAGGGGCAGCCCGGCGTACACGTCGAACCCGCCGCCGGCGCCGGCGACGAGGATGCTGCGGGCGCCGGCGAGCGCCTCGAACAGCGGCGGGACGGCCAGTTCCACCCGGCGAGTCTAGGCCCGCCCGGGCGCCCGCGGGGCGGTCAGCGGGCCCAGGCGGTGTAGACGCGCTTCGGCACCACCATGCGCCACGCGTCGACGATCAGGTCGCGCAGCTCGTCGCCGCCGAGCGTGGCCAGGTGCCCGCAGACCCAGTTGAAGCGCAGGTCCGACACCGGCGGCAGGAAGAACCGGGCCGGGTCGGTGGCGATGAGCGCGTCGCGTTCCTCCTTCGGGAACGCGAACCCGAGCGTCGTCTCGTCCTGCGACAGCGCCAGGTAGACGATCCTGCCGACCCTGAACTTGACCCGGTCGCGGATCAGGTGCTCGGTGGTCCGCGGCAGGCTCAGCGCCACGCCACGCACCTCATCGACGGTCCCCATCCGCCTATGCTGCCACGCCGGGGCGCCGCGGCCGGGGCACCGGCGGGCGTGGTAGGCATCCGGGATGGAACCCGACGAGTACATCCGTGGTCTGGCCGCCGACTCGCTGCGCCGGGGCGACGCCGTCGGCTGGTGGGACACCCTGTACGTGGCGGCCGGCGAGGGCGTCACCGAGGTGCCGTGGGACCGGGGCGGCCCGCACCGGCTGCTCGCGTCGTGGCCCGGGATCGAGGTGGACGGCGCCGGCCGGCGCGCGGTCGTCGTCGGCTGCGGGCTCGGCGGGGACGCGGAGTTCATCGCCTCGCGCGGGTACGCGACGGTCGCCTTCGACGTGTCGCCGGCCGCGGTGCGCACCGCCCGCTCCCGGTTCCCGGACTCCGGGGTCGACTACACCGTGGCGGACCTGTTCGACGTGCCCGCGGCGTGGCGCGGCGGTTTTGATCTGGTACTGGAGAGCATGACCGTCCAGGCGTTGCCGCGGGACCTGCGTGACCGGGCGGTCGCCGCCGTGCGTGACCTCGTCGCGCCGGGCGGCACGCTGCTGGTGATCGCCGCCGCGACGCGGGAGGGGCAGGAGCGCGTGGAGGGCCCGCCGTGGCCGCTGACCCGGGCGGACGTCGCCGGGTTCGAGACGGCGGACCTGCGGCTGGAGGCCCTCGACGAGCTGGAGGAGCCGGAGTTCCACCGGTGGCGGGCGACGCTGCGCCGAGCACCGCGGTGAGCGGTCCGCCGCCAAGATCAACTCGGGGTCGGATCCCGGCCGGATACCCGGTCGGTCGGCCGCCGCACATCTGACCTCGCGGTCATCGCCATAAACCCGGACAAATCAGTGCGGAGTTCGTCCGAACGGGTGACCGTGACGTCACCGGGGGCGGTGCTCGTCGTTGCGTGGGGCAGCCAGGAGTCCCCCTGCCGAGCGAACGGACCGACGCGATGAGACCGGGTATCGGTGGCGCGCACAGATCACGAGGCCGGATGCTCATGGCCTCCGCACCGCTCACACTGACCGTCGCCGCCGCCGTCCTGGTCGGTGGCCCGCCGCTCGGTCTCCCCGCCAACCTCGCGGTGCTCGTCGCCGCGGCCGCGGCCGCCGCGCTGCACGCCGTCTGGCTGCTGCGGCTCGCCGTCACCACGGCGTCCCCGAAGGCCGTCCAGGCCGTCCAGGCCGCCCGGGCCGAGGCCGCTCCCGCGAAGATCGTCGCGGTGGAGACCGGGGCGGTGGCGGCGGCTGCGGTAGGGACGGCCGCGGAGCCGGTGGCGGTGGCGACGGCGGCGATGGAGACGATCGAGGCTGAGGCGGTCCCAGCCGAAGCGGTCGCGGCTGAGGCGGTCCCAGCCGAGGCGGTGCCAGCTGAAACGGTCCCGGCCGAGGCGGTCGCGGCTGAGACGGTCGCAGTGGAAGCCGTCCGGGTGGAAGCGGTCCCGGTGGAAGCGGTCCCCGTGGAGGCCGTCCCGGTGGAAGTGGTCCCGGTGGAAGCCGCCCCGCCGCCGACCGTTGCGGCCGAGGCCGGCCCCGCCGACCACGCCGGCCCCGCCGACCACGCCGGCCCCGCCGGCACCCCCACCTCGGCGCCGCCGGAGCCCGAGCCCCGCTCCGGCGACCGGCATCGGCCGGCGCCGCGCGGGACCGTGTTCAGCCTCGCCGCGCTCGCCGCCGGTGTGTTCACCGCCGGGGTGGCCGCGGTCGCCACGCCGGTCGCGGTGTACCTCGCGCCGGTCGCCGGGGCGGCCCTCGTCGCCGGCCTGCTGGCGCTGCCCGGGGTCACGTCCGGCACCGGCGGGGCGCTGCGCCGCGCCCTCGACGGGATCTGCGTCGCGCTGTGGAAGTTCCTGACGCTGCTGATCCTCGTGCTGGAGCAGCACGGCCGGCCAAGCACCACCGTGTTCACCACGTGCCTGCTCGCCGTCATCGGTATCACCGTCGCCGTCGTCAGCGGGGTCCGGGCGCCGTTCCCGCGGTGGGCCGCCGTCACCGCCGCCGCCGGGGTCGCGCTGATCGTGCTCGGCCTCGCCGTGCTGCCCCTGCGGCCCGCCGGCGACGGCACCTGGCTGCTGGTGGCCGGTGGGCTGCTGGTGTCCGGCTCGGTGCTGGTGTGGGCCGGGGCGTACCGGTCCGTGTACGCCGAACGCCGGCCCGGCCGCACCGCCGTCGACGGCACGCTGATCGGCGACCCGCTGCTGGTCGCGCCGGTCCTCGCCGGTGCCGCCGCGGTGCTCTACGCGCTGGTCAGCCGCGGTCAGCTGGGCATGACCGCGATGGTGGTCGGCACGTTCGCGGTGCTGGCGGTGGCGGTACGGGAGCTGCTCGAAACGGTCGCGCTGCGCCGGTACGACGGCCAGCTCGACGCGCAGGAGGCCACCTTCCGCACCCTGGTCGCGGGCTCCAGCGACGTGATCGTCGTGCTCGACCCGGACCTGTCGGTGCGGTGGCAGTCGGCGGCCGCCGCGCGCCAGTTCGGGCTGTCGGACCAGGACGTCGTCGGCCGGCCGTTCCGGCACCTCGTGCACCCGCAGGACCTGGCGCTGCTGGCGCCGCAGCCGGCCGGGTCGCCGCCGGTGCGGGCCAGGATCCAGGACGGGTTCGGGGTGTGGCGGCCGGTCGAGGCGACCGTCACCGACGAACGCGACAACCCCGAGGTCGCCGGCGTCGTGGTGCACCTGCGCGACGCGAGCGCCCAGCAGGAGCTGGAGCGCAGCCTGCAGCACACCCGGCGGGTCGACCCGCTCACCGGCCTGGCCAACCGCGGCGCGCTGCTGGCCAGGCTCGACGCCGGCGGCGGCCACCTGCTCACGATCGGGCTGGACGGGTTCGCCGGTGTCAACACCCTGCACGGCGCCGACCTCGGCGACGCGATGCTGGTGCAGGTCGCCGCCCGCATCCGGGGCGCGGTCGGCCCGGGCGACGTCGCGGCGCGGCTCAACGGCGACGAGTTCGCCGTGTACACCGGCGTGGACAAGGTGCACGCGTTCACGCTCGCGACGCGGCTGCTCGGGGAGCTCGGTGAGCCGTACCGGCTGCCCGGCGCCGACCTGCGGCTGTCCGCGGGCATCGGGCTCGCCCCGGTCGGCGGCGGCGCCGAGGAGTCGCTGCGGCGGGCCGGGCTGGCGCTGCGCAGGGCGAAACGCGGCGGCCGGGGCAGGATCGAGTGGCACGACGCCGCCGTCGAGGACGCCTACGTGCGGCGGGCCACGCTCGAGCAGGACCTGCCGCACGCGGCGGAGCGCGGTGAGCTGGACCTCGCGTACCACCCCGTGTACGACCTCGTCGAGGGCCACCCGATCGGTGTGGAGGCGCTGCTGCGGTGGCGGCACCCGAAGCTCGGCACGATCCCGCCGAGGGAGACCCTGGAGGTCGCCCGGGAGCTCGGCACGACCCGCGACATCCACGACTGGGTGCTCAACCGGGCCTGCCGGCAGCTGTCGTCGTGGCAGCACGAGGGGTACCGGCTGTGGATGTCGATCAACGTGGCGATCGACGACCTCGTCGCCCCCGGCTTCGCCGGCCGGATGAGCCTGACCCTGGACAGCCACCAGCTCGACCCGGCGGACCTGGTCGTCGAGCTGTCCGAGCGCGAGCTCGGGGTCGACCTCGACCGGGCCGTGGAGCCGCTGGCCACGGTGCGCGCGATCGGGGTGCGCACCGCGCTGGACGGCTTCGGCGCCGGCGCCACGTCCCTGGCGCACCTGCGCCGCCTGCCGGCGGACCTGCTGAAGGTCGACGGCGCGCTGTTCGCGTCGCAGCCGCTCACCGGCGGCCCGGCCGCGCCGATCATCGACGTCGTGGTGGCGCTCGCGCAGCGGCTCAGCGTGACGGTCGTCGCCCACGGTCTGGAGGCCCAGCGGCACCTGGAGGTGGTGCGGACCGCGGGCTGCCGCTACGGCCAGGGCCACTATTACGGCACGCCGGCACCGGCGGAACGCATCGAGGCCGCCCTGGTGCGGCAGCGGACCTGGTAGCGGCGGTCACGGCAGCCGGGTGCTGATCGGCCGTTCCCGGTGCACGTGCAGGACGCTGAACGTGATCGGCTGGTCCGGCTTGTCCTGCCAGCCGATGGCGAGCCGGTGCGTCTCACGGGTCGACGGGAAGAGCATCTTGCCGGTCGCGACGACGGGCAGGCCCAGCTTCGCCGGCTGCGCGCCGCGGTTCTTGAGGTTGCCGCCGACGACGTTGATCAGCTCGCCCATCGCGTCGGTCACGTCCCGGTCGGTGACCTCGTCGGGCTCCATGGCCAGCATCAGCCCGGTGATGTCGGTGGCCGCCGCCGCCGGTACGAGCACCCGCACGTGCCCCTCCCACGCGCCGGTGATGGAGACCGCGGCGGTGATCGGCCGCATGTCCAGGGCCGGCTCGTGGTCCGTCTGCTGGGCTTGCGGCTGCTGCAGGTACGCGTCCCAGACCTCGTTGACGATCTCGACGAGGTCCCGGTCGGCGAGGCCGGACTCGGTGAGCGAGGCGTCCACCATGCGCACTCCAGAAGTCGTGAGGGCTGTACCTACCCCCGCATGGTGCCAGTCGAAAGTGGCAGGTCGGGAAAAATGGGAAAATCCACCTCGGCGCCCGGGCCGGTCCTTGCGCTGGCAGCGGAATGGCGCCGCGCCACTCGGTGACCTGCCCCGCCGTCGCCTAGGGTCGCTCGCATGGAGCACAGCTCGCGGTTCCGTTACGACCGGCGCCCCGACGACGACCAGCCGCCCCCGCCGCCCCAGTCCGCGCCCTGGCTCGACGAGCAGCTCTTCGGCCGGCGCATGGTCTTCCTGCGCGGCACGATCGAGCCGGAGATGGCCGGCCGGGCCGCGGCGACCCTGCTCGCCCTCGACGCCATCGGCCCCGACCCGATCAGCCTGCACCTGGCGGCCGAGGAGGGCCAGCTCGCCGCCGTCTTCACCCTGGTCGACGCCCTGGACGCCGTGCACGCCCCGGTCCACGCGACCGCCGTTCGGCCAGATCGGCGGCGCCGCCATCGGCGTGTTCTGCGCCGCGGCCACCCGCTCGGCGTTCGCGCACGCCAGGTTCCGGCTGTCCGAGCCGAAGGTGACCAGCCCCGGCGGCACCGCCGACCAGGTCGTCGCCGAGGCCGGGCGGTACCTGCGCGACCTGGAGGACCTGGTGCTGCGCATCGCCGGCGCGACCGGCCAGCCGCGCTCCCGCGTGGAGGACGACCTGTCCACCGGCCGGGTCCTGTCCGCGCAGGAGGCCGTCGAGTACGGCCTCATCTCCTCGATCACGTCGCGGTGACCGTTTCGTGTCTTGGCGCCCGACCGGCTGAGCCACTAGGTTCGATCACGCAGCGTTGTGATCGCCGGTAGGAAAGGAAACGCTGGGTGGACAGCACGGAGCGGAGCCGGATCGACACCACTGTCCCGCACCCCGCCCGGCGGTACAGCTACTGGCTCGGCGGCAAGGACCACTTCGCCGCGGACCGTGAGTCCGGCGACGCGATCGCCGCGCGCTTCCCCGCCGTGGTCGCCCTGGCCCGCGCCAACCGCGCCTTCCTCGGCCGCAGCGTGCGGTTCCTCGCCGAGTCCGGCGTCCGGCAGTTCCTCGACCTCGGCACCGGCCTGCCGGCCCCCGACAACACGCACGAGGTCGCCCAGCGCGTCGCCCCCGAGGCCCGCGTGGTCTACGTCGACAACGACCCGATCGTCATGGTCCACGCCCGCGCCCTGCTGCAGGGCGACCCGCGCGGCAAGACCGCCTACCTCGAGGCCGACGTCCGCGACCCCGACGCGATCCTCACCCACCCCAGCCTGCTGGAGACCCTCGACCTGACCCAGCCGGTCGGCGTCCTGCTCGTCACCACCCTGCACTTCGTCCACGACGACGAGCAGGTCGCCGCCATCGTGCGCCGCCTGCTGGACGCCGTGCCCTCCGGCAGCTACCTGGTCATCACCCACGGCACCATGGACTTCAGCACCGCTGAGGGCGTCGCCGCCTACGAGAAGATGTTCGCCGCCGGCGGCACCGACGTCCGCGCCCGCCCCAAGTCGACCGTCGAGCAGTACTTCGCCGGCCTGGAGATCGTCGCCCCAGGCATCGTCCCGGTCGGCGACTGGCGCCCTGACGCGACCACCGACAGCCCGGTCAGCGCCGACCTCCAGATCTACGGCGTGGTCGGCCGCAAGCCCTGACCGGTGCGGCGCCGTCGGCCCGCCGCCGCCGACGCACTGATTGACGCGTGTCGGCGGCTCGACGCCAGCATGACGGACGAATTCCTCGGTGCTGCTGTGTACGAGACCGTCGCCGAGCGGATCGCCCCGTTCCGCGAGGCCTGGCGGCACCGCTGGAGGCAGCGTTGCAGGACGGTTGGGCGGCGCTGCTGAAGGTGACGGACACCTGCGCGTCGACCCGGGTCAGCGCGCGAACGACCACAGGTAGGGCGTGGAAGTCTGACTCCGGTCGGTCGGTGGACCCGACCATCAGCAGCCCGAGAGCGGCGCCTCAACCCAGGATCGGCAGGCCGAGCGGGGCTCCGGGGGATGCGCCACGAACGAGGCTCACGTCATCGCCGGTGACCAGAGCGCGGTCGTCGACCGCGACGGAGCGCGGTGCTGCGCGGTGCCGGACGACGTCGCCGCGGGCACAGGCATCGAGTCGCGCCTCGTGGTCACCGCTGACCTGCTCGGCCTGCTGGAGGTGTCGCCGGGTGAGCTGCTGCCGGTGTCGCCGGTGTCGCCGGTGACCCGGCTGGTCGTGGCGTGACGGCGGGGCGGCAGGCAGGGGGCGGCAGGCAAGGGCGGCAGGCAAGGGCGGCAGGTACGCCGGTGGGCGGGGCGGCCTGAGGGGGTCGGCCGCCCCGCCCACGTCACCGCGGGCTCAGCGTGTCGTGGCCGGGACCTTGTCCGTAGGCGAGGACGGCGACGGCGACGGGGCCGACAAGTCCAGTGTGCTGCGCAGCGCGGTCGGGCGCATCAGTGCCGCGGCCAGGACGCCGACGAGCGCGATGCCGGCCGAGATGAGGAAGATGTGGCCGGTCGCGTCGCCGTAAGCGGCCCGGACGATGTGCTGCACGGCGGGCGGGAGGGCGTTGAGGTTGAGGTTGCTGGCGCCGCCGCCCGAGCCGGCCGGGACGCCCGCGGCGGCCAGAGCGTGCGTGATGTTGTCGGTGACGCGGCGGGCGAGGACGGCGCCGAGGACGGAGACGCCGATGGTGCCGCCGAGGGAGCGAAAGAAGGCGACGGTGGAGCTGGCGGCGCCGATGTCCTTCAGCGGCACGGTGTTCTGCACGGCGAGGACGAGGTTCTGCATGGAGGAGCCGACGCCGACACCGACGAGGAGCATGGCCGCGCCGACGTAGACGAGGGACGTCTCGTGGTCGATGACGGCCAGGGCGGCGAAGCCGAGGACGAGGATGACGGTGCCGGCGACGATGTACGGCTTGATGTTGCCGGACCTGGTGATGAGCCGGCCGACCACGATGGAGGCGCCGAGCACGCCGGCCATCATGGGGATGGTGAGCAGGCCGGCCTCGGTCGGGGTGTAGCCGCGGCCGATCTGGAAGTACTGGCCGAGGAAGACCGCGCCGCCGAACATGGCCATGCCGACGGCGAGGCTGGCGATGATGGACAGGGCGGTGGTGCGCTGCCGGACGATGGCCAGCGGCACGACGGGCTCAGCGGTGCGGGCCTCGACCCAGACGGCGAGGGCGAGCAGCAGCAGGCCGGCGCCGACCATGGCGAAGCTCTGCCAGGACAGCCACGCGAACGAGCCGTCGACGAACGACACCCAGATGAGCAGGACGCTGACGCCGGCGGCGATCAGCGAGGCGCCGAGGTAGTCGATCTTCACGTTGTCGCGGCGCAGGGTGGCGATGTGCAGCGTCTTCTGCAGCACGAACAGGGCGATGACGGCGATCGGCACGCCGACGAAGAAGCACCAGCGCCAGCCGAGCCACGAGGTGTCGACGATGACGCCGCCGAGCAGCGGGCCGCCCACGGTGGCCACGGCCATCACGCCGCCGAGGTAGCCGTTGTACCGGCCGCGCTCCCGCGGCGGGATCATCGCGGCGATGACGACCTGGACGAGGGCCTGCAGGCCGCCGACGCCGACGCCCTGGAAGGCGCGGGCGGCGATCAGCTCACCGGCGTTCTGGGAGAGGCCGGCGAGGATCGACCCGGCCACGAACACGACGATCGAGATCTGGACGAGCAGCTTCTTGCTGTACAGGTCGGCGAGCTTGCCCCAGATCGGGGTGGAGGCGGTGGCGGTCAGCAGCGTGGCGGTGACGACCCAGGTGTACTGGCTCTGCGTGCCGTTGAGCGCCCCGATGATCTTCGGCAGGGCGGTGGAGACGATGGTCGAGCTGACCATCGCCACGAACAGCACGAGCAGCAGGCCGCTCAGCGCCTCGAGGATCTGCCGGTGGCTCATCGGCTCCTCGGTCTTCGTCTGACTCATCGTGTTGCCTCCAGTTGCGAAGCGTGCAGGTCGTTCGTGAAGCGGCGCAGGTAGCCGCCGAAGCGTTCGAGATCCTCGGCGCTCCAGTCGCGCAGGGCGCCGGAGAGCAGGGAGTCGTACCAGGTGATGGCGTCGGCGAGGGTGGTGCGGCCGGCGTCGGTGAGTTCGAGGAGGCTGGCCCGCCCGTCGTGCGGGTCCGCGACCCGGCGCACGAGACCGTCGCGCTCGGCGGCGCTGACCGCCCGGCTGGCCGTGGACTGGTCGAGGGCGCAGGCGGCGGCGACCTGTTTCAGGTGGCACCCGCCCGTGGCGCTGCGCACCCGGTCGATCGCCTGCAGCAGCCCGACGGTCCCCGCCGGCAGCACCGGGTGCCGCTGCTGCTTGAGCACGCGCAGGACCTTCATCAGCTCGTACAGCTCGTCGCGCAGCTCCATCGGACACCTCCTCGAATACTTGCCTTCTACAAGCATGTGAAAAAGTTGCTCAGTGCGCAAGTTTGCCCGGTGAGAAGTGGGTAACATTCGGAGCGTGAGCACCGGGCTGCGCGAACGCAAGAAGTCCGCTACCCGGCAGGCCCTGCATGAGGCCGCCGTCAGGCTGGCGATCGAGCACGGCCTGGAGCGGGTCACCGTCGAGGCGATCGCCGACGCCGCCGAAGTGTCGCGGCGGACGTTCTCCAACTACTTCGCCAGCAAGGAGGAGGCCCTCCTGCACGGCGACCTGGCCCGCATGCGCCAGCTGCTGGACGTGGTGCGCTCCCGCCCGGCCAGCGAGGCGCCGTGGCCGGTGCTGACCGCGGCCGCCGTCGAGGTGTTCCAGGAGCTCGGCACCCGCGACCCGCGCTGGATCGCCCAGGTCCGGCTGGTGCGCCGGCACCCGGCACTCGCCGCGCAGCAGGTCACCACGTACACGTCGATGGAGGACGACCTGACGGCCGAGCTGTCGGCGCGCGGGGTCGGCGCACCGCTGCGGGCCCGGTTGATGGCCGCGGCGTTCCTGACCTCGCTGCGGGTCGCCGTGCAGGCGTTTCCCGACCGCACCGGGGACACCCCGCTGGTCGACGTCATGCGGGAAGCCCTCGCCGAGACCGGCGAGGGCTTCCTGGGGGGCGGTGCGTAGGAGCGGTGGGGTCAGCGGGCGCCGGTCAGCTGGGGGCGCAGCATGAGGATGACGCCGAGCGTGGCGTAGCCGACGATCAGGTGCGCGCCGCCGATGTAGTCCGCCACCGGCGAGCCGAAGATCGCGAACGTCGGCACGGTGACCACGGCCCAGCTCTCCGCGACCGTGGGCCACACCCGGACCACGCCCTTCCAGCGGCCGGCGAACAGGATCTTCACCCCGATGACGGCCATGCCGAGCATCGACAGCGGCCAGAACACGTCCATCGGGATGAGCCACACCGCGTCACGCAGCGCCGGGACGGCGTGCAGGAAGCTCCACACGGTGGCGACGGCGAGCAGGACGTGCTCGACGACGAGCATGCCGCGGGCGACCTTCGTCAGGCCGGTCGCGCGGGTCCGGACCTGGATCGCCAGCAGGGCGAACAGCCCCAGCTGGAACATGCCGCCGGTGACGTCGGTGATGGTCAGGCCCAGCGAGTCGGTCGGGTTGTTGCCGACGGTGAACATGCTGGTCGCCCACGCCGCGGTGCCGGCGGTCAGGGCCAGGCCCAGGGCCCGCACGCCGCCGGCGGTGACGGCGGCCGGGGGCTGCGGCAGGTCGTGCAGGTCGGTGCGGGCGGGGACGGGTTCGGTGCGGATGGTCATGGCAGGTCCTCTATGTGAACGGCGCGGCTCGCCGGGTATGCCGAAGATCCTGCGTCCCGCGGCGACCCGGGCGGCAGGGCCCGGCGCCCCCGACCGCGTCCCCTTCGGTGTCCCGGCCGGAACGGGACACCGGTCCTCGGGACCACGGGACGGCCCGGCTGACACCATGACCGCATGCGCATGCGCCTGACCACCCTCGCCGGCGGGCTCTTCGCCCTGCTCGCGCTCGCCGCGACGGGCACGTCGATCGGGCTGGAGGTCGCGATCGGCGCGCAGCGCCGGGCCACCGACGGCATCGAGGCGGGCTGGATCTCCGGCGTCGCCGGCCTGGCCCTGGCCGTGCCGGGTGCGCTGCTGGCCCGCAAGGTGCCGCGCAACGCGGTCGCCTGGATTCTGTGCGTCACCGGCCTGCACTGGTCCGCCGACGGCACCTGCGCCGCGTGGGTCGCCTACGCCACCGCGCACGACCCGTGGCTGCCCGGCGTCAGCATCACGTGGTGGCTCTACCAGCGCCTCGGCGCGGCGCTGCTGTTCTCCCTGCCGCTGCTGCTGATCTTCTACCCCGACGGCCGGCCGCCCGCCGGGCGGGGGTGGCGCTGGGCGTCGTACGTCAGCCTCGGCTGCACCGCGATCCTGCCGGTGACGCTGCTGTTCGTGCCGACCCGCATCGCCGGTGCCGCGGACACCGAGGCCGAGCCGACCCAGCTGCGGCAGCTGTCCGTCGACCTGCTCACGCTCCCGCTGCCCGACACCGTGTGGGAGGCGCTGCTGCGGGTCGGTTACGCCGCTCTGCCGCTGAGCATGCTGGTCCCGTTCGCCGTGGTCTTCCGCCGGTACCGGCACGCCACCGGCCTGGACAAGACCCGCATGCGCTGGCTGGTCTGGGCCGGCGTCGTCGACGTGCTGGTCATGCTCTCGGCGCTGCTGCTGCCCCAGTCGGCGCTGTCGGCCGGGCTGTTCGTGGCGATCACGGTCACCGGCGCGGCCATCGCGATCGGCATCCTGCGCCCGCGGCTGGTCGACATCGACCGGCTGCTCGGCGGCACCGTCCTCTACGGCGCGCTGGCCACGCTCGTCGTGGCCGTCGACGCGGTCCTGCTGGCCGCCGCGACGACCCTGCTCGGCGAGCAGGGCGCGGCACTGGCCGGGCTGCTCGTCGTGATGCTCGTGTACGGCCCGCTGCGCCACCGCCTCTGGCAGCTCGTGCAGCGGATGGTGCTCGGGCGGCGGCACGACCCGTACCGCGTCGTGTCGGGCCTGGCCGAGCAGCTGGAGCGCACCGACAGCCCCGAGGACCAGCTGCTGGCGGTGGCGCGCAGCGTCGCCGAGGCGTTCAACGCGCCGTACGTCGCCGTCGAGGTCCACCGCGGCGGGGACTCGACGCTGCTCGCCGAGCACGGGCACCCGGTGTCCGACACGCAGACGCTGCCCATCACGTACCGCGGCGAGACCGTGGGCCGGCTGATCCTGCCCGCCGGCGGGCCCCGCACCGTGCTGTCGCCGCGCGACGAGCGGCTCCTCGCCGACGTGGTCCGGCAGGCGGCCGCCGCGGCCCGCTCCAGCCACCTCGCCGCGGAGCTGCAGCAGAGCCGGGAGCGCCTGGTCGGGGCGCGCGAGGAGGAGCGCCGCCGGGTGCGCCGCGACCTGCACGACGGCCTGGGCCCGGCGCTCGGCGGGGTGGCGCTGCGCATCGACACCGCCCGCAACCTGCTGAAGTCCTCACCGGCCCGGGCCGACGAGGTGCTGCGGCAGGCCCGGGAGGACGTGTCGACGGCGCTGGCGGACGTACGGCGGCTGGTGCACGACCTGCGCCCGCCCGCGCTCGACGACGTGGGCCTCATCGGCGCCGTCGACCAGGTCGCCGACCGGCTGCGCACCCCCGCGCTGACCATCCGCGTGACCGGCGAGCCGCCGGCGGGCCTGGCCGCGGCGGTGGAGGTGGCGGCGTACCGGATCGCGTCGGAGGCGCTGACCAACGTGTCGAAGCACGCCCGGGCCGGGTCGTGCACGGTGGACTTCTCCCTTGACGGGGACAGCCTGGTGGTGTCGGTGGTCGACGACGGCGGCGGGATCGCGGCCGGCACGCCGTCCGGCGTCGGGCTGATCTCGCTGCGCGAACGGGCCGCCGAGCTGGGCGGCCGCTGTGAGATCTCCTGCCCGCCCGACGGTGGCACCACCGTGCGGGCCACCTTGCCGTTAGGATCTGCAGCCCGCGCACTACAGGAGGTGCCCGATGGCCGATGAACCGGTCCGGGTCCTGGTCGCCGACGACCACCCGATCTTCCGCGACGGCCTCGCCGTGCTCCTCGGCTCCGTCGACGGCATCGACGTCGTCGGCACCGCCGCCACCGGGGCGGAGGCCGTCGCCCTCGCCGTCGAGCTGCTGCCCGACGTCGTCGTCATGGACGTGCAGATGCCCGACCTCAACGGCATCGAGGCGACCCGCCGCCTGGCCACCGAGGCGTCCTCCGTCGGGGTCGTCGTGCTCACCATGTCGGAGGACGACGGGACCGTCTTCAGCGCCGTGCGCGCCGGAGCCCGCGGCTACCTCGTCAAGGGCGCCGAACAGGAGGAGATCGTGCGGGCCATCAACACCGTCGCCTCCGGCGGCGCGGTCTTCGGCGCGACCCTCGCCCGCCGCATCGCCGAGTTCTTCGCCGCCGGCCCGCCGACCGCGACCACGGCCTTCCCCGAGCTGACCGCCCGCGAGCGGGAGATCCTGGAGCTGCTGGCCGCCGGCCGGTCCAACGCCCAGATCGCGCAGGCGCTGTTCCTGTCCCAGAAGACCGTCCGCAACAACGTCTCGAACGTGTTCGCGAAGCTCCAGGTCGCCGACCGCTCCGAGGCGATCGTCCGGGCCCGGGAGGCGGGCCTGGGCCGCTGAGGCGCTACGTGTTGGGTGCGGTCCTCGGTTCGGTACGGGCGGAGATCCACTCCAGGAGCCGCTTGCGCGGGCTGTTGTGGAACGCGGTGAACAGCCATCGCCCGTCGCGGCGCACCGCCACGAACGTCTGCGCCTTGTCGAGCCGGCGCCCGCTCAGCCGCGAGGTGCGGACCCGGCCCTGACTGGTCAGCACCGCCACGTCGTCGGTGACGAACCGGATGTCGGTGACCGCCCCGACGAGCCGGCTGCCCTTGAGGAACCGCCGCCACAACGCGTCGTGCACGTCGGCGATCTTGTCCCGCCCCCGGTACCGGGTGCCGACGAAGATCGTGTAGTCGGCGTCCTCGGTGAACGCGGCGGCGTACGCCTGCGCGTCGGCCCGGTCCCACGCCTCGATGGTGCTCGCGAACAGGGCCCGCAACTGCGCGACGTCGGTCTCCCGGTCCATCGCCTCCCCCTTCGGATACAGTTGTACCGTCAGTAGGAAATCTCGAAGCATCGAGATTTCCCATCCGTCGAAGTGTCTGGCGATCGGAGCCCCATGTCAAGCCGTGCTGAGCTGCTGGGCGCGATCGGCGCGCAGATGCGCCTCCAGTCGAGCCTCGGCCTGGTGCTGCACCAGTCGGTGGCCGACCGGTTCGGCCTGAACCCCACCGACCTCAAGTGCCTCGACCTCGCCGCCCGGGAGCCCGACCTCACCGCCGGCCGCATCGCCGAGCTCACCGCCATGAGCACCTCGGCCGTCACCGCGCTGCTGGACCGCCTGGAGCGCCGGGGCTTCATCGAACGCCGCCGCGACCCCACCGACCGCCGCCGCGTCTACGTCGTCTCCACCGGCCGCCACGAACGCGAGCTGGCCACCATCTACGCCCCCCTCGCCACCGCGACGGGCGCGGTGCTAGACAGCTACAGCGACGACGAGCTGCGGCTGCTGCTGGGCTTCCTGGAGCGGTTGACCGCCGCCAGCCGGACGTTCCTCGCCCAGGAGCCGGAGCCCAGCTGACCGCTCCGAGGGAGGCCGCGGCGCTTTGTACCAACGGGCCTCGATCGCGTCGCCGGGAGTGCGGGACTTCGGGGTCGCTGTCAGGCGGTTCGGCTGATGCGTGGGTGGCACGTTTCCGGGATTTTGGTGATGTCGGGTGGCCGTACCGTTAGGTCCAACAGCGCAACACCGAGATGACATCCGAGAGGACCACCCCATGAGCGAGTACGGAGAGATCGAGACCGGCGAGACCCACAGCGGCCTCGCGGAGGCGCACGCGGAGAGCGGCAGCGAGCAGGACTACAGCTCGCAGTACGGGATCCTCGAGCAGGACCACCAGAGCATCGAGCACACCGAGTACGAGAACGTCAGGCACATCGAGTACACGGACGCCGCGGGCAACCACTACGAGGTGACCGAGTACACCCACTACGAGCACACCGAGATCGAGTCGGAGCACACCTTCGCCGCGTACGGCCAGGAGGGCTCCGCCGGCTTCGGCGCCGCCGAGCTCGGCACCTCCGAGGCGGCGTCGGACTCGCACGTCCTGTCGCTGACGGAGCGCTTCGAGAGCTTCCTCGGCAACGCCCTGGACGGCACGAACTACGAGATCTCCGACAGCAGCGCCTGACCCACCCGCCCGGGTGCGTCTCGACTGCGCTAGGAACGCCGGTCAGCCTCGCGGCTGGCCGGCGTTCCGCGCTGTCCGGGCCATGTCGTGCGGTTCGCGGCGGTACCGTGGCCGCCATGGCCATCACGAAGGATGTCGATGCGCGGCGGGGGCGGGCGGATCTCGGCATCCTCACGGCGGGGCTGGCGGTGTCGGTCGCCGGGGACGCCGCGGCGTTCGTGGCGCTGCTGCTGCGGTTGCAGCCGCACGGCAGCGGCTGGGTGGCGGCGCTGCTGGCCGCCGAGCTGGTGCCGTTCGTGGTGCTGGCGCCGCTGGTGGGGCGGGTCGTCGACCGGTACGAGACCCGTGGCGTGCTCATCCTCGCGCTGCTCGGGCAGGCGATGGTCGCGGTCCCGCTGGCACTGCTGGACGGGCCGCTGCCGACGGTGCTGCTGTTCGCCGGGCTCGCCGCGCTGAGCGCGCTCGTGCGGCCGGCGACGAACGCCCTCATCCCCGCGATCACCGGTCCCGCGGGGCGGGCGCGCGGGTTCGCCCGGCTGGGGCTGGGGTTCGGCCTCGGGTGGATCGCCGGGCCCGCCGCGGGCGGGCTGCTCACCGGATGGTTCGGGGTCCGGGCCGCGGTGCTCGCCGACGCCGGCACGTTCGCGGTGCTCGCCGGGGCGTGCGCGCTGCTGTCGGTGCGCCGCGCGCCGGCACCGCGGGCCGGCACCGGGCGCGGCGAGGGCGGGCTGCGGCTGCTGGTCGCCGACCGGGTCCTGTTCGCCGCCGTGCTCGGCACCGCGGTCAGCGTCGGCGCCGCCATCGTGGACAACGTCGCCGCGCCGTTCCGGTTCATCGACCAGCTTGGCGCGTCACAGGGCCAGTACGGCCTGTACCTGACGCTGTGGGGGATCGGCGCCCTCGCCGGTGCGCAGGCGCTGCCCCTCGTGCGCGTCGGCCACCGGACCGCGCTCGCCCTCGCCTGCCTGATCTGCGGCGCCGGGATCGCCGGCATCGGGGCCGCGCCGACCCTGCTGCTCGCCTACGCCGCGGCCACCCTCGGCGGGGTCGGCAACGGGGTGCTCAACGTGGCGCAGAACGCCCTGGTCGCCGAGCGCACCCCGGCGGAGCGACACGGCCGCGTCTTCGCCACCGTCGGCGCCGTCAGCCAGACCGCCATCGGCGGCGGCACGGCGGCCGCGGCCCCTCTGGTCGGCTGGCTCGGCGGCGGTGGTGCCCTCATCGCGGCCGGCGTGACCTCGATGGTCGCGACCGTCGTCGCGTTGCTGCCGGCCGGTGGTCGCCCGAGCGAGGAGCGGGCCGCCGAGCGCAGAGGGCTGGACCGGATGCGGTGATACCGGACAGCGGTGTCGGGTGGGTGACACGGCGGCGCAAGTGTTCGCCAAGTGGGCGCCAAGTGGCGGGGTGCATCCTTCTCTCAGCAGCAACCGAAAGGGCCGGACCGGCCCTCGCACGGACTAGCTCGAAGGCCCCCCTTCGATATACATATATCGCTGGACCGGTAGAGCGGCGCTCCTCCCTCGCGCCGCTCTACCAAGCGTTCCGGCCCTGCGGACCCCGACGGCTCAGCCGGTGAAGAGCAGCAGCAGGCCGGCGACCGTGTAGGCGACCATCAATCCCAGCAGCGGCACCTGGCCGGTCATCGCCTGGGCGCGGGGGAAGAGCTTCAGGGCCCGGTCGTGGGCGAGGACCGTGCCGACCAGGTGGCCGAGGATGATGGCGGTGATCTGGACGTTGGCGACGCCCGTCGGGGTGATGACGCCGGTCCACGGGTCGAAGTCGGGGTGGTCCAGCAGCAGCGCGACCGTGCGCTGGCCCTCCAGGACGAACAGCGAGTAGTAGTGCGCCACCACGTAGCCGACGACGATCGGCACGATCGAGTGGGCCAGCTCGCCGGGGGTGCGCTCCGCCGAGGTGTGGCCGCGCCGGCCCGCGGCGCGGGTCGCCACGGTGTACGCGAGGGCCACCGCGCCCATGACGCCGAGCAGGCCGAGGGTGCCGGTGACGGGGGCGGGCAGGCCGTTCTCCTGGGTGAACCGGAGCCAGAACAGGGCGCCGGACATCGCGTCGTAGAAGGTGGCGCCGAGGAGCACGACGACGACCGCGACCAGGCCGGGTGCGGCCCGCAGGCCGGCCATGCCGTCGAGGGGGTTGCGCAGCACGAGAGTGCCGTCGGGGCGGCGGCCGATGATCGCCAGCCGGCCGGCGAGGTCGCTGAGCACCTCGAACGCGTCACCGCGGGTGAACCAGTCGGGGCCGTAGACGAAGGCACCGGCGAGCATCGCCACCGCGTACACGGCGAGCCAGGTGCCGATGACCGGCAGGGTCGCCCGGTCGGGGGCCACGAGCTCCAGCCAGGCGAACGCGAACAGCCCGGCCGCGGCCGGCCAGTAGCCGACGGACTCGGGCAGCGGCCGGCGGGCGGTGAAGCCCAGCGACAGGGTCCGCAGCGGGTTCAGCGCCCGCCACACGGGGCCGAGCAGCAGCGACAGCGGGACCAGTCCGACCCAGAACAGCACGTACACGAGCCCGGCCGCGGGGTTGTCGGCGGTGTCGGGCAGGGTGAACGTCCACGCCAGGACGCCGAGCAGCGCGATGCCGATCAGGCGCGGGACCAGCGGCGGCACGGTCGGCAGGCGGACCGGGCGGCCGGCGGCGGGGTCGAGCCGCGGCGAGCGCCACGCGACGCCGAGGACCAGGAACGACACGACGAGCGCGGCGGCGGCGCCGGCCAGGAGCTGGCCGAGGGTCAGCGGGAGGTCCTGGCGGCCGCCGACGCCGTGGGCCAGGACCGGCTGGAGGGCGGCGTTCAACGGACCACGAGCTGGAACAGCACGAGGTGCGTCGCGTGCGTCTCGACCTCGAACAGCCCGGTCCGGTCGGCCCGCAGGTCGAGCGAGGCGGGTGCCCCGGCCGGCAGGGCGAGGCTCCTGTCGTAGCCGTGGACGTGCAGCTCGTCGGCGACGTCGGAGGTGACGGTGATGCGCACCAGGCTGCCTTTGGCGACCTCCACCCGGCCGGTCGGCGGGGTCACCTTGCGCTTGGCGACGGTGACCACGACCTCCTTGTCGACGGCGGGGGACGGGGCGACCGAAACGGCCGGCGAGGCCACCGGCGACGCCGTCGCGGACGGCGAGGCCACCGACGAGGTCATGGGCGAGGCCACCGGAGTCGGTGCGGCGGAGGGCGCGGGGGAGGACGAGTCGCAGCCGGCCAGGAGCACCAGCAGACAGGTGGCGGCGACGGCGGTGGTGCGAGCGGCAGGCACGAATGCGGCTCCCGGGGCGGGCGGGGTTCGTTAGGCAGGTGAATTTAGCGTCTTGTCGGCCACGGGGGAACCCGGCATCATGTGCCGATGCGATCGGGCAGCGTCATTGCGGTCACCACCGTCCGGATCGCGGTGCTGGCCGTCGTCGCGGCGCTCGGCCTCGCGCTGACCGCGGCACCGGCCGCCGCCCACGGGCAGCTGGCCATGTCCGACCCGGTCCAGGACAGCACGGTCGACCAGGCACGCGCTGACGTGGCGCTGTACTTCACCGAGCAGCCGGCGTCCTTCGCCTGGTTCACCGTGACCGCCCCGTCCGGGCAGCGGGTCGACGGCGGCTGGCGTGGCGGGGAGCCCAAGCGCCTCGACAAGCCCGTGCAGGAGTACTTCCTCGTCGACGGCAAGTTCGAGCCGAAGGTCTACAACACCGGCTTCCCCGCCCTGGTGGCCGTCTCGCACTGGCCGGAGCAGGGGCAGTACGTCGTGGCGTACCAGTCGGTCGCCTCCGACGGCGAAGCCGTCAAGGGGCAGCTGCGGTTCACGTACAGCGGACCCGTGACACCGGCGCCGGCGGGCTGGACCGCACCGACGGCCGGGCCGTCGGAGGCGCTGACCAGGGCGCTGAACAAGGAGAGCGCACCGGCCGCCGCCGCGCCGACCGCCGGGCCCACGCAGCAGCCGCAGCAGGCCGCGCCACCGCCCGCGCCGGCGACGCCGTTCGTGCTCACCGACTGGCTGATCCCGGCGCTGCTCATCGTGGGCGTCGGCGCGATGGTGTGGCTCGCGGCGCGCCGCGAGCCGGTGCAGCCGGAGAAGAAACGCCGCAAGGCCGCCCTCCGCTGAAGGAGCGCGGCCCGGCTACTTCGGGGCCGACCCGCAGGTCCGCTGGAGCTGCCCGGTGAGCCGCTCGGCGAACGCCGGGTCGGCGACGACCCGCTGCTGGTACTGCTCGACCTGCGCGTCGCTGAGCCCGGCGTAGACCGGCCTGCTGGCGTACGCCTCGGCCATGGCCGCCGGGTCGGTGTACACCCGCGACTGCACCGAGCACAGGTGCGCGGCCGTCGTGTCCAGGAAGATCGTCTCCTGCCGGTCAGGGGTCAGCGACGCGGCCGCGGACGGGCCGGCCGCCGAGGACGCCGCCGACGGGGCGGTGATCTTCGCCGGGGTGTCCGACCCGTCGCCACAGCCCGCCAGCGCGCCGGTGGTGGCGAGGGCGGCGAGCGTGAGCAGGGCTAGCGGCGGCGCCGGAGCGAAGCGGAGGTGACGGCGTGAGCGGATCATGATCTGCCCTTCGGGGAGCTAGACGACGATCAGGGTGAGGTCGTTGCTGTCGGTGGTGCTGCCGTAGCTCTGCTTGACCGTGAGCTTGTACGTGCCGGCGGCCACGTTCGTGGCGTCGAACTTCACCGCGGCGTGGTCGTCGGTGCCGACGGGCAGCGCCGCACCGGCGTTGAGCTGCGTGTACGCCCGCTCCTGCGGGTAGCTCACGACCAGCCCGGCGGGGCCGCCGGAGACGGTGACGCGCAGGTCGTCGACGCCGCCCTTGCGCGCCTGGAACACCAGCTGCGACCAGACCGGGGTCTTCTTCGGCACGGTCACGGACGAGGTCTTCTGCGTCACCGCGTCACCGGTCACCGACACGATCGGCAGGGTCGCGGTCTGCGAGCCGCTGCGCTTGGTGCCGGTGCAGGTGGTGGCGCCGTCGGCCTTCTCGACGTAGGTGTAGTTGAGCGTGACCGGGGTCAGCGACACGAGCTTCGACGTGGCGACGCTGAGGTGGAACGCCACGTAGTCGATGTGACCCGGCGCCAGCGAGTCGCCCTTCGACAGCGAGGAGTAGGTGCCGGTGTTCGTGGGGTACGTGACGGTGACCCCGGCGCCGGCGGCGGTGACCCGCACGTCGCACACGTCGTCGGTGGCCGCCCAGGTGGTGCCGACCCAGCCGGTCTGGCCCGGCAGCATCGGCGCCAGCAGCGGGATCACCAGGCCCAGGTCCGCGGCCGCGGCGTGCGCCGGGGACGTCGCGGGCAGGATGGCGGCCGCGCCCGCGGCACAGGCGATGGCGACGGAGGCTGAGCGGCGCATCGGCGGGGTCCTTGTCTGTGGGCCGGTGATGTCTGCCTGATCGGCCGGTCCGGCCGGCGGTTGAGCTACCCGCCGAGGGCGGCCCAGGTGTCGTACTGGTGCACCGCGATTCCCTCGAAGGCCGCGTAGCGCTGGGCGGCGGTGTCGACCTCGCGCAGCGTCTCGCGCATCGCGCTGCCGGTGCCGCCGTGGAAGGTGCAGTACGCGCAGTCGCCGAGCGGCTGCGTCTCCGCGCCCAGCCGGACCGGTTTGGCCGCCTTGCCGGCCCGGCGCAGCAGGTCGTCGGCGACGCCGAGCATCGAGTTGCCGCCGGTGGCGGTGTTGCGGTAGCTCATCACCGTGACCCCGTCGACCCGGTCGAGCACGGCGTCGGCCAGGTTCTGCCCGCCGACCCGCACCGTGGACAGCCAGAACGGCACGTCCAGCTCGACCGGCGGGCCGACCCGCGCCAGCTCGTCGAGCAGTCCCAGCAGCCGCGGCACCAGCACCGCCTGCCGCTCCTGCCAGCCGGGCAGCAGGTACGGCTCGACGTCGACGTGCAGCCCCCGGAACAGGCCGGTCGCCGCCGCGGCGCGGGCCCAGGCGAGCGCGGTCGCGTGGTCCGTGGTCCAGGCCGGCTCGCCGCCGAGCGCGTCGAGGGTGATCCCGGCGTCGTCGCACAGCGCCCGCAGCCGGGTCAGCGGCGCCACGTCGGCGCGCGGGTCGTAGTACGCGAAGATCGTCGTCACCGAGTGCCGGGCCGCCCAGCCGGCGACCGCGTCGGGCGGTGCCGGGTCCCACAGCCACATGGCGCGGGTGCCGGGCGGCGCCACCGACGTCTCCGGCGCGAGCGGCGGCAGGCGCCGGTGGACGGCGGCGACCAGCAGGCCGAGGGTCAGCACGGCACACAGGACGGCGTGCGCCGCGGTCCTCCACACGTCCCCTGTTCGGCGCCGCGGGCCGCCGGCCAAGGATTTGGGTCACGTTGACGTCACCGGGAGCCCTGGGACAGGATGAACCCCGAGCGGCCACAGGGAGGAACCCAGTGCGATTCTGGGACGGTCCCGCCACTGTGACCGGGGAGTCGTCCTCCAGCGCACGGGCCACGGCCACAGGTCGGAAGGTCGGGGGACGGCGGCGATCCGGGAGTCAGGAGACTCCGGCCGCTCGTGCTCCATGACCCAGCGGGCGCGGACCCGCTCGAGGAGGATTTGCCCGTGACGTCGCCGTACCCGTTCTCGGCCGTGGTCGGCCTGCCCGACCTGCGCCTCGCGCTGCTGCTCACCGCCGTGTCACCGGCGATCGGCGGGGTGCTCGTCCGGGGTGAGAAGGGCACCGCCAAGTCGACCGTCGTGCGGGGCCTCGCCGCGCTGCTGCCGGAGGTCGACGTCGTCGCCGGCTGCCGCTTCGCCTGCGACCCCGCCGCCCCCGACCCGTCCTGCCCCGACGGCCCGCACGCCGTGGACGCGTCCCTGACCGGCGCCGTGCGCCGCCGCTCCGCCCTGGTCGAGCTGCCCGTCGGGGCCACCGAGGACCGGGTCGTCGGCACCCTCGACCTGCAGCGGGCCCTCGGCGACGGGGTCAAGGCCTACGAGCCCGGCCTGCTCGCCGCCGCGCACCGCGGCGTGCTCTACGTCGACGAGGTCAACCTCCTGCCCGACCACCTCGTCGACCTGCTCCTCGACGCCGCCGCAATGGGCCGCGCCCACGTCGAGCGCGACGGCGTCTCCGTCCAGCACGCCGCCCGGTTCCTCCTCGTGGGCACCATGAACCCGGAGGAGGGCGAGCCGCGCCCGCAGCTCGTCGACCGGTTCGGCCTGGTCGTCGGGGTGGCGTCGCCGACCACCGCCGCGCCCCGGGCCGAGGTGGTGCGGCGCCGGCTGGCGTACGAACACGACCCGGCGGCCTTCGCGGCCCGCTTCGTCGAGGAGGACGCCGCCCTCGCCGCCCGCATCGCCGCCGCCCGCCGCGCGCTGCCGGGGGTGTCCCTGCCGGACCACCAGCTCGACCGGATCGCGCGGATCTGCCTGGCGTACCGGGTCGACGGGCTGCGCGCCGACATCGTGGTGGCCCGCACCGCGGTCGCCCTCGCGGCGTGGCACGGCCGGACCGTGGTGACGAAGGACGACCTGCGCGACGCGGCCCGGCTCGCCCTGCCGCACCGGCGCCGCCGCGACCCGCTCGACCCGCCCGGCGCCGACCAGGAACGCCTGGAGGAGATCCTGGAGCAGGAGCTCGGCGGGCCCGACGACGACCCGGACGGCGGCGACGGCGGCGACGAGCGCCCCGACGGCGACCCTGACACCGGCGGCCCTTCCCCGGCCGGCACCCCGCCGGAGGGCGACGGCACCGACGGTGGCTTCGATGGCGGTCCGTCCGGCCCCGGCGGCCGTGGCGGCGCGGGCGGCGCCCCGCAACAGCCCGCCGGCGGGGCCCGCGACCAGCGCGCCGAGGGCGCCGGCGACCAGCGCGCCGAGGGCACCGAGCCGCCGGCCGTCGAGCCGGCGCCGTCCGGCGGCCCCGCCACCGCTCCGGCGGGCGAGCTGGCGTTCGCGCAGGCACCGTACAAGACCAGGCTCCTGAAGATCGGCGGCCGGGCCAACCGGCAGCACGGCGCCCACGCCGGCCGGCGCTCCCCGGCGCACGGGCGGCACGGGCGGGTCGTGCGGTCCCGGCAGCCGAGCGGCGGCAAGCTCGTCACCCTGCACCTGCCCGACAGCGTGCGGGCCGCGGCGCTGCGCGGCGCCTCCCGGGTGCACGCCCGGGACCTGCGCGAGGCGGTCAAGGTCGGCCGCGAGGCCAACCTGGTGCTGTTCGTCGTCGACGCCTCCGGGTCCATGGCCGCCCGCCAGCGCATGACCGTGGTGAAGACCGCGGTGCTGTCGCTGCTGCGCGACGCGTACCAGCGCAGGGACAAGGTCGGCATGATCACCTTCCGGGGCGCGGCGGCCACGACGGTCCTCGAGCCGACCGCCAGCCACGAGGTCGGCGTCCTGCGCCTGGCCGAGCTGCGCACCGGCGGCCGCACCCCGCTCGCGGCGGGCCTGCTGCAGGCCGCCCGCACGCTGCACGGCGAGCGGCGCCGCGACGCCCGCCGCCGGCCGCTGCTGGTCGTCGTCACCGACGGGCGGGCCACCAGCGGTCCCGACCCGATGACCGTCACCCCCGCGCTCGCCGGCGTCCCCGCCGTCGTCGTGGACTGCGAGTCCGGCCCGGTGCGGCTCGGCCTCGCCCGGCGCCTCGCCCGCGCCCTGTCCGCCGACTGCGTCCCGCTGTCGGCGCTGTCCACCGCCGCCGCCCACCCGGGGAGCTGAACATGCCGCAGGGCAAGGTCGAACAGGTGCCCGACGACGGGCTCACCACCCGCCAGCGCCGCCGGCAGCACGTCCTGGCCGTCCACACCGGGCAGGGCAAGGGCAAGTCCACCGCCGCGTTCGGCATGGCGCTGCGCGCGTGGAGCGCGGGCTGGTCGATCGCCGTGTTCCAGTTCGTGAAGAGCCCCAAGTGGCGGGTCGGGGAGGAGACCGCCCTCAAGGCGCTCGGCGAGACCGGCAAGGGCGGCGACGTCGTCTGGCACAAGATGGGCGAGGGCTGGTCCTGGATCCAGCGGCCCGGCACCGAGCGCGACCACGCCGCCGAGGCCGCCGAGGGCTGGCAGCAGATCAAGCGGGACCTGGCCGCCGAGGCGTACCGGTTCTACGTGCTCGACGAGTTCACCTACCCGATGAAGTGGGGCTGGGTCGACGTCGCCGACGTGGTCGCCACGCTGCGGGACCGCCCCGGCAACCAGCACGTCGTCATCACCGGCCGGGACGCGCACCCGGACCTGGTCGACCTCGCCGACCTCGTCACCGACATGACGAAGGTCAAGCACCCGATGGACGCCGGGCGCAAGGGCCAGCAGGGCATCGAGTGGTAGCCAGGATCGTCGTCGCGGCACCCGCCTCCGGCCACGGCAAGACGACCGTGGCGACGGGCCTGCTCGCCGCGTTCGCCGCGCGGGGGCTGCGGGTGGCGCCGTTCAAGGTCGGCCCCGACTACATCGACCCCGGCTACCACGCGCTCGCCGCCGGCCGGCCCGGCCGCAACCTCGACCCGGTCCTCGTCGGCGAGGAGCGGATCGGCCCGCTGTTCGCGCACGGCGCCGCCGGCTGCGACGTCGCCGTCGTCGAGGGCGTCATGGGCCTGTTCGACGGCCGTACCGGCGCCGGGGAGCTCGGCTCGACCGCGCACGTGGCGAAGCTGCTCGACGCCCCGGTCGTCCTGGTCGTCGACGCGACCGCGCAGGCCCGCTCGATCGCCGCGGTCGTGCACGGCTTCCGCTCGTTCGGCTCCGGCGTGCGCATCGCCGGGGTCGTGCTCAACCGGGTCGGCTCCGACCGGCACGAGCGGATCCTCCGCGACGCGTGCGCCGAGGTCGGCACCCCCGTGCTCGGCGTGCTGCGCCGCCACGACGCGGTCGCCGCGCCGTCGCGGCACCTCGGGCTCGTCCCCGTCGTGGAGCGGCAGGCCGAGGCCGTCGCGTCGGTGCGCGCCCTCGCCGCCGTCGTGGCCGCCGGCGTCGACCTCGACGCGGTCCTCGCCACCGCCCGCACCGCGCCGCCGCTCACCGCCACGCCGTGGACGCCGCTGACCGCCGAGCCCGTCGCCGGCCGGCCGGTCGTCGCGGTCGCCGGCGGGCCCGCGTTCTCCTTCGGCTACGCCGAGACCGTCGAGCTGCTCGCCGCCGCCGGCGCCGAGGTGGCCACCGTCGACCCGCTGCGCGACGAGGCGCTGCCGGCCGGCACGCGCGGGCTCGTCGTCGGCGGCGGCTTCCCCGAGGTGTACGCCGAGCAGCTGTCCGCCAACACGCCGCTGCGGGCGTCGGTCGCCGCGCTCGCCGCCGCCGGCGGGCCGGTCGCCGCCGAGTGCGCCGGGCTGCTGTGGCTGGCCAGGTCCCTGGACGGCCGGCCGATGTGCGGCGTGCTGCCCGTCGACGCCGCCATGACCCCGAAGCTGACCCTCGGCTACCGCGACGCGGTCGCCGTCGGCGCCAGCGTCCTGGCCCCGGCCGGCACCAGGGTCAGCGGCCACGAGTTCCACCGCACCGCCGTCACCCCACCGGCCGGCGCCACCGCGGCGTGGGCGTGGCGGGGCGAGACCGGCACCGTGCGGGAGGGGTTCACCGCCGGGTCGGTGCACGCGTCGTACCTGCACCTGCACTGGGCCGGCGCGCCGCAGCTGGCGCACCGGCTGGTCGCCGCATGCGGCTAGTGCTCGGGTTCGGCGCCCGCTCCACCGCCACCGCCGACGACGTCGAGGCGCTCCTGCCGCCGCTGGACGGCACCGTCGTCGCACTGTCCACCGTGGACGCCCGGGCGGACCTGGCCCGCGAGGTCGCGGCCCGGCACGGCTGGCGGGTCGTCACCCACCCGGCCGGGGACCTCGCCGGGGTCGCGGTGCCGAACCCGTCGGCGGTCGTCGCCGCGCACACCGGCACCCCGAGCGTCGCCGAGGCCGCGGCCCTGCTCACCGCCGCGGCGTCCGGCGGCCCCGCGGTCCTCGTCACGGGCAAACAGGTGTCCGAGGTCGCCACGGTGGCCGTCGCCGCCCTCGCCCCCACGGTGACCGTCGTCGGCATCGGCGCCGACGGTGCCGCCTCGCTGTCCCCGGCCGGGCACGCCGCGCTCGCCGCCGGCACCGTCGTGTTCGGCGGCCCCCGGCAGCTCGACCTCGTCGACGCCGTCACCACCGCGGAGCGGGTGCCGTGGCCGTCGCCGCTGGTGCCGTCGCTGCCCCGCCTGCTCGCCGAGCACCACGCCGCGCGGGTCGTGGTCCTGGCCAGCGGGGATCCGATGTACCACGGCATCGGCGGCACCCTGGTGCGGCTGCTCGGCGCCGGGCACGTCCACGTCGTGCCGCACCCGTCCTCGGTGTCCCTGGCGTGCGCGCGGCTCGGCTGGCCCCTCGACGACGTCGAGGTCGTCAGCGCCGTCGGCCGGTCCGTCGACGCGCTGCGCCGCGTCCTGCACGACGGCCGGCGGGTCCTGGTGCTCAGCGCCGGCGCCGGCACCCCGCCGCAGGTCGCGCAGATCCTGCGGGAGACCGGGTTCGACGCCAGCGACGTCACCGTGCTGGAGTCCCTCGGCGGCCCCGACGAGCGGGTCCACCACGACGTCACCGCCGCCGGGCCGCTCAACGTGGTCGCCGTCGCCTGCCGGGGCACCGGCGGGCTGCCGGTCGTGCCGGGGCTCGCCGACGGGTCGTACACCTCCGACGGCCAGCTCACCAAGCGCGAGATCCGCGCCGTCACCCTCGCCGCCCTCGGCCCGCGCCCCGGCGAGCTGCTGTGGGACGTCGGGGCCGGCTCCGGCAGCGTCGCCGTGGAGTGGCTGCGCGCGCACCGCTCGTGCCGCGCCGTCGCCGTCGAACGCGACCCCGTCCGCGCCGACCGGGTCACCGCGAACGCCCGCGCCCTCGGCGTGCCGCACCTGTCCACCGTGGTCGGTGCCGCCCCCGGCGCCCTGGACGGCCTGGCGCCCCCCGACGCGATCTTCATCGGCGGCGGCTTCACCGCGGCGGGGGTGTTCGAGCGCTGCTGGTCGGCGCTGCGCCCCGGCGGCCGGCTCGTCGTCAACGCCGTCACCGTCGAGTCGGAGCGGCTCGTCGCCGACCTCCACGCGGCGCACGGCGGCACCTTGACCCGGCTCGCGGTCCAGCGCGCCGCGCCCGTCGGCGGGTTCCTCGCCTGGCGGCCGATGATGCCGGTGACGCAATGGGTGGTGTGGAGATGACGGTGTACTTCATCGGTGCCGGACCGGGCGCCGCCGACCTCATCACGGTCCGCGGCCGTGACGTGCTCGCCCGTACGCCGGTCTGCCTGTACGCGGGCAGCCTCGTGCCGGTCGAGCTGCTCGGCGTGTGCCCGCCCGGCGCCCGCCTGGTCGACACCGCGAACCTGGACCTCGACCAGATCCTCGCCGAGCTGACCGCCGCGCACGCCGCCGGCCTCGACGTGGCCCGCCTGCACTCCGGCGACCCGTCCGTGTTCAGCGCCATGGCCGAGCAGCTGCGCCGCCTCGACGCGGCCGGGGTCCCGTACGAGATCGTCCCCGGGGTGCCCGCCTTCGCCGCCGCGGCCGCCTCCCTGGGCCGCGAGCTGACCGTGCCCGGGGTCGCGCAGACCCTCATCCTCACCCGCACCGCCGCCCGCGCCACCCCGATGCCGCCCGGCGAGGAGCTGTCCACCCTCGCCGCCAGCCGCGCCACGCTCGTGCTGCACCTGGCCGTGCAGCGCATCGCCGTCCTCGTCGAGGAGCTCATCCCCTGGTACGGCGACGACTGCCCGGCCGCGGTCGTGGCCCGCGCCAGCCGCCCCGACGAGGTCATCCTGCGCGGCACCCTGGCCGACATCGCCGAGCAGGTCAGGGCGGCGGGGATCGTGCGGACCGCGGTCATCGTGGTCGGCCGCGTCCTCACCGCCGAGGAGTTCCCCGACAGCCACCTGTACTCCACCACCAGGCCGCGCTCGTAGCCCCACCGCCGCGAACCACCGCGCGCCGGACCTGTCCGGTCTCCACATCGGTCAGGACCCGTGTCGCGAAGCGCGCACCGCCAGCCGCGCTGTGGTGCCCGGCGGTGCGGCGGCCTCGGTGGCTTCCTCTCCTGGCTGACGATCGCCACCGCGTGCCGCGATGTCCACCATTCGGCCGAGGTCGCAGACGACGGCGGCTTCGGCACGATGCGGGTTCGTCCGGCGATCCCGCCGGCTCAGGACGCCCAGCGCGGAGGACGGCCCGGCCAGGCGAGGGCGGCCGGCGGCCGGGGTGTTCACGGTGGCGGCGGGGCGGCGCGGTGGACCCGGGCCAGGTGGGCGCCGGCGGCCGCTTCGAGGGTGTCGTCGCGGAGCCAGCGCCGGGCCAGGGACGGCAGGCCGGCCGCGGCGGCGCGGGCCGCGCGGGCCGGGTCGTGGCCGGGTTCGCCGGCGTCCCACTGGAGGCGCAGGCCCTCCAGGGGGCGCTCCACCGGCTCGGACAGCTCGGCCAGGAAGCCGTCGTCGGTGAAGCCGAGGCCCCGGATCCAGGCGACGCGGTCGGCGGTGACCGGGGCGCCGAAGGCGCGGTCGATCCAGGCCAGCTGGAACGCCGCGGGCGCCGACGGCCGGCCGAGCAGCACGGCGGCGTAGGCGGTGAACGCGCCGCCGAGGGTGGACTCGATCCGGCCGCGGAGGAAGGCGTCGTCGGCGTCCTCCAGGCGCGGACGGCGGAACGCGGCGACGGCGTCCAGGGCCCACCGGAGCCGCTCGACGTCAGGGTGGCGGCGCGCGTGGTCCTCCAGCAGCGCCGCGCCGCCGGCGAACGACGTGACCGCGGCGACCGCGGCGTGCCACTCCGGTGGGCCGAGGCGGTCCTCGCGCAGCATCGGCAGCAGGTGTACGAGCATCGCCTCGTCCCCCAGCCACGCCACGGTCGACGGCACGGCCGCGCCGAACCGGGGTCCGGGCCGGCGGGCCGGCGGGTCGGCGACGCACGCGCGGAGGAACGGCCGCAGCGGCGCCGGGTCGGTGGTGAGCCCCGCGCACCGGCGCCGCATGACCAGGTTCCACAGGGCGTCGGCCGTCCCCGGGCGGGCGGTCACGCGCGGGACGAGCCGGTCGCTCGCCGGGTGCGCGGCCAGCCGCTCGACGAGGCCCGGCGCCAACGGGCCGTCGCCGTGGCACAGCGCGTCGATGTGGGCGGCGGTGACGGGGTCGCCGGCCATGACCAGGATCTCGGCGGCCGAGGGGAGCGCCGGCAGGCCGCGCAGCGCGCGCATGACGGCCGGCGGGCGGTCGCGGATGATCCAGTCCCGCAGCCGGTGCTGGGCGAGGAACCGCACCACGTCCTCGCCGGACTCCTCGGCGAGGAACCGCTCGACGTGGGCGGTCGCGCCGCGGGCGAGGTGCCGGTCGGTGAGCCGCTCCATCGTCTCCGGCCACCGGTGCACGCCGAGCGCCCGGGCCCGCGCCGGGGCGACCGCGTCCAGCGCGACCGCCGCCTCCCGCCACGCGTCCAGGCGTGCGGTGGCCCGGTCGGCGAGCGCGGTGGCCGCCGCGTCGCCCGCCGCCGGGCCGAGCCACTCCAGGCCGAGGCACGCCCAGGACCGCAGGTCGGCGTCGTCGAGCGCGCCGACCAGCAGCGGCGCCGCGGCCGGGCCGGCGCCGACCAGGTCGCGCAGCGCGGCGCCCGGGGCGTGCGGCGACGGCGTGAACTCGCTGTCCCAGTGCCGGTCGTGCCACAGCTCGAGCCGGAACCGCTCGAACAGCCGCCGCGCCTCACCGCCGTCCATCCCACCAACCTAGACGGGCTCCGCGACGGTGGCCGGCGGCTCCGCGGGCACGGCCTCCGGTTCGCGCAGCGCCGCGGACAGCGCGACCGCCGCGACCGGCACGACGGCGAGGGCGATGAAGGCGCCGCGCGGGCCGTGCTGCTCGGCGATGAGGCCCAGCAGCGGCATGCCGAGCCCGCCGGCGCTGACGGCCAGGCCGAGGGTGACGCCGGCGGCGGTGCCGGGGCGGGTCGGCAGGTAGTCCTGGCCGAGCTTCACCAGCACCGCGAACGGGATGTTGGTGACCAGCCCGACGAGCAGGACCAGCGGGAGGGCGGCGTACCGGTCGGGGCACAGCAGCATCGCGGCGATCGCCGGGCCGAGCAGCAGGTTGCCGAGCCGGACGGTGCGCACCAGCCCGATCCGGTCGGCGATCCGCCCGCCGGCGAGGGTGCCCAGGACCCCGCCGCCGAGCTGGAGGGCGAGCGCGACGCCGCCGAGGGCGCTGGACGCGCCGAGGGTACCGATCCAGTACAGGGCCACGAACGTGTTGACGCCGAAGGACACCGCTGACCGTACGATCTCCACCCCGGTCAGCACGGCGAACATGCCGGGGCGGTCCCGGCCGGGCGCGGCGGCCTTCGCGGCGGGGCGGCCGGTGACGCGGCGCTGGTGGCGCAGCAGGACGAAGCCCATGAGCACGGCCGGCGGCACGAACAGGGCGGTCGCGCCGACGCCCCACGCGTCCAGCGCCGGGGTGGCCAGGGCCGGGGCGACGAAGAACCCGACGCTGCCGCCGGCGGCGAAGTAGCTCATCGCGGTGGCGCTGGACCCGGCGGCCAGCCGCGCGTCGCGCCCGGCGGCCGGGTGGAACATCGCGACCCCGAGCCCGGACAGCAGCAGCAGCGCCCACACCACCGGGTAGGTCGGCGCGACCCCGGCGAGGCCGGCGCCCGTCCCGGCGAGCGCGACACCGACCGGGGACATCCACGGCAACCGGTGGCGGTCGGCGATCACCCCGAACACCAGCTGCGGCAGTGAGCTGCCCAGCGCGGCGGCCATCGCGAGTCCGGCGGCGCCGACGTAGCCGTAGTGCCGGTCGAGGACGAAGTACGGCACGGCGGCCGGCACGAGTCCCTGGTAGAAGTCGTCGACGGCGTGCGCGGTCGCCCAGACCCGCATCCGCCGCCAGGGGGAAGGAGGAGTGCTCACCCGTCCAAGATCGCAGCGGACCGGTGCTGCGGACTTCCGGTATTCTGCCGATCGATGTCGAAAATCCGCCACATGCCGGTGGCGCCGACGAAGGTGACCGAGCACGGCTCCGGCGCGTTCATCGACCGGCACCGGCACGACCAGCACCAGCTGGTCTACGTCAGCCGCGGGGTCATCGCCGTGCAGACCGAGGCCGGCGGGTGGGTCGCGGCCGCGGACCGGGCCGTGTGGATCCCCGCCGGGTGCTGGCACGAGCACCGCTTCCACGGCGCGAGCGCGTTCCACACCGTCGGGTTCCCGCCGCGGGACCCGCCGCTGCCGGCCGGGGCGCCGACCGTCGTCGCCGTGGGGCCGCTGCTGCGGGAGCTGTTGGTCGCGTGTACGGATCCCGCGCTGCCCCAGGACGAGGAGGTCCGGCTGCGGGCGGTGATCCGCGACCGGCTGCACCGCGCGCCGCAGGAGCCGGTGGCGCTGCCGGCCGCGCGCGACGGCCGGCTCGCCGCGGCGTGCGCGATCGCGGCGGACCGGTTGGAGGAGCCGCGGACGCTGTCGTCGCTGGCCCGCCTGGCCGGTGCGAGCGAGCGGACCCTGGCCCGGCTGTTCCGCGCGGAGTTCGGCATGACGTATCCGCAGTGGCGCACCAACGTCCGGGTGTACCGGGCGATGATCCTGCTCGCCGGGGGACTGCCGGTCACGGCGGTGGCGCACCGGTGCGGGTTCGCGACGCCGAGCAGCTTCGTCGACACGTTCCGCCGGGCGACCGGCCTGACACCGGGCGTCTACCAGGCCCGGGAACGCGCGGGCGGCGCGTAGCGGGGCGGCGCAGCTCCCCGGGTCTGCGCCGCCGGTGGGAAGATCAGCCGCAGTGCTTGAGGTGCGACCGGATCTCGGCCGGGACGTTGGCCTGGCACACCCCGTCGGTGCCGCCCATGACCGCGGCCCACGTCTTCTTCGCCGCGTCGTACTTGAACACGACCACGGCCGCGTCCATCGCCTCCGGCTGGGTCAGCGCCGTCGCGTACCCCTGGTAGCAGCTGATGTCCTTGAAACCCTTGCCGAGCAGGATGGAGCCGGCGACCTCGGCGTTGGCCTGGAACGCCTTCTGCAGCGTGGTCGCGTCGACGGGACAGCCCCCGCCGGCCGGGCCCGACGCGGCCGGTGCCGCGCTCGTCGGCGCCGCGGCGCTCGACGTGCCGGCCGCCGGCGCCGCGCTCGACGCGGCGGTGTTCGCCGGTGCCGCGGTGGTGTCGGCCGGGTCCTCGGAGGAGCACCCGGCGAGGGCGATCGCCGCGAAGGCGACCGGGAGCAGCGCTCGTGTCATCACACGCGGAATCCTTGCGCCTGCGGCCCTCGCGTGGTTGTCGGCTAGCGGACATCTACATTGGACAGACGGGTGATGCGTCGCGGGTCGCCGTGCGCCCGGTCCCTATTCGATCAGGATCGCGGCGGCGGTGGTGCGCACGTACCAGCGCTCGAAGTCCACAGTGGACCAGCCGCGGCGCCGCACGAGCCAGTCGTAGTTGTGCCAGTCCATGGCGAGCCACAGCACGTCGGCGAGCTGCTCGACGGTGAGCGCCGGGTCGGTCCGGCCGGTGCCGGCCAGCTCGGCGGCGAAGCGGGTCATGCCCGTGCGGCGCTCCTGCTCGTTCTTGGCCAGGATCGCGGCCGCGTCGGGGTCCGCGGTGGCCGCGCCGGCCAGGGCGAGCATCACGTCCGCCTGCCGGGCGTGGGTCTCGGCCAGGTGCCGGGCGTAGCGGGCCAGCTTGTCGCGCGGGTCGGGCAGCGCCTGGATGTCGGCCACGAACTGGCGGTCGGGCAGCGCGACGGGCTCGTCGTCGCCGGCGATCGTGCGGTCCACCAGGTCCGACAGCAGCTGCCGTTTGGTGCCGAACGCCGCGTAGACGGTCTGCACCGCCACCCCCGCCTCGGCGGCGACGGCGGTGAGCGGGGTCGCGGCGTAGCCGTCGCGGACGAACAGCCGGCCGGCCGCGTCGAGGATCGCCGCCCGGGTCAGCCGCGCCTGCCGCTGCCGCCCCGACGCGTCGTACCGCCTCTTGACAGCCATCCGGTCAGCGTAGTGTCCTATTCAATAGAGGTTTACTCTATCCAATAGGAGTGCATCGTGTACGGAGTGGTCCAGCAGATGCCCGGCGTGTCCGAGCGCGAGTACCGCACGGTCGAGCGTCACCTCGGCCCGGACCGGCCGCCCGGCCTGGTCGCGCACGTCGCGGGCCCCTACGAGGAGGGCTGGCGGGTGCTGAACATCTGGGTCGACGAGGCATCGTTCCGCCGGTTCCAGTCGGAGCGGCTGGCGCGCGCGGCCGGGCTGGCGGCGCAGGAGGAGGGCTTCGACCCGGGCAAGGCGGCGGGCTTCAGCTCGTTCGCCGTCACCGGCGACGAGCTGCCGTTCTGATGGAGCCGGCGGCCTTCTGGCAGGCGGCGGCGCCGGGCTGGATCCGGCACGCCGACCGGCACGACGTGCGGGCGCGCCCGCTCGGCGAGGTCGCGCTGCGGGCCCTGGCGGTGCGGCCGGGCGAGCGGGTGCTGGACGTCGGCTGCGGCTGCGGCGGCACCACCGCCGAGCTGGCCGCGGCCGCGGGTCCGGCCGGCGCCGCGGTGGGCGTCGACCTGTCCGTCGCCATGATCGACGCGGCGCGCGCCCGGTTCCCGGGCCCGCGGTTCGTGGCCGCCGACATCGAGGCCGTCGACGCCGTGCCCGGCGGCCCGTTCGACGCCGCCTACTCGCGGATGGTCCTCATGCTGCTGGCCGACCCGGTCGCCGGCTGTGCCACGGTCCGCCGCTGCCTGCGCCCCGGCGGCCGGCTCGCGGCGACCGTCTTCCGCGCCGGCCCGGGCAACGCCTGGCTGCCCGCGGCGATGCTCGGCGCCGCCCCGCACCTGGGCGCCCTGCCCCCGCTGCCGGTCGGCGCGGAGCCCGGCCCGTTCGCCCTGGCCGACCCGGAGCGGATCGCGCGGGTGCTGGCGGCGGCCGGGTTCACCGACGTCGCCGCCGAGCCGCACGACGTGGTCATGACGGCGCCCGACGACCCCGACGACGTCGCGGAGTGGCTGATCGAGCTCGGCCCGGCCGGCGCGCCGTACCGGCAGGCCACCCCCGACGCCCAGGCCGCCGCCCGGGGCGGCGCGGCGAGGCTGCTCGCCCGCTTCCGCGAGCCCGGCACGGGCTACCGCATCCCGTCGGCGCTGTGGCTCGTCACCGCCCGCACCGCCGGTCCCGCCTGACGCCGCCCGCCGGCGGCGGTGGTCAGCGGCTGCGCAGGCCGTCCAGGGCGACGCCGAGGACCCGGTCGCGCTGGGCGCCGTCGACGAAGCCGCCGGCGGTCAGGCCGCTGATCATGCGCAGCGTGTCGTCGAACGTGACGTCGGTGCGCACCGAGCCCGCCTGCTGTGCGCGGGCCAGCAGCGGCTCGCCGACGCGGTAGATCTCCGAGCGGCAGTGCCGGAACATGGCCGAGTCGCGGTTGAGCGCCTCGTAGATCGCCCGTTTCGTCGCGGTGTACGCCACGAACCGGTGCAGCCACGACACCAGCGCCTCCCACGGCGGCAGGCCGGCGACCTCGTCGGCGGTCCGGCACAGCTGCTCGATCTCGCCGATGTACACGGTCTCGAACAGGTCCTGCCTGGTGGGGAAGTTGCGGTACAGCGTGCCGATGCCCACCCCGGCCCGCCGCGCGATGTCCTCCAGGGACGCCTCGGTGCCGTGCTCGGCGAACGCCTCGCGGGCCGCGGACAGCAGGGCGTCGAAGTTGCGTCTGGCGTCGGCGCGCTGCGGGCGGCGGACGGCGACAGGGGACTCGGCGGACATCGTGATCTCCAGCACGCGGAAACGATTGGATCCGGAGGCACCCCTCCGCTAATGTGGAGGCGTACCTCCACTACTGTACCGCGTCCGGGGGAAATCCGATGACACGCGCACTCACCCTCAGCCCGCCACCGGTCGCCACCGCGCCGGCGACCGCGGGCCGCTTCACCTTCGTCGCGCTCGCCGCCGCGGCGGCCGCCTTCTCCATGCTCCAGTCGCTGGTCAGCCCGGTGCTGCCGACGATCCAGCGGGACCTGCACACCAGCCAGAGCACGGTCACCTGGGTCCTGACCGCGTGGCTGCTCTCCGCCGCCGTCGCCACCCCGATCATGGGGCGCATCGGCGACATGTACGGCAAGCGCCGCACCCTCCTCGTCGCGCTCGCGGCCATCGCGGTCGGCTGCGTGATCGCCGCCGTCGCGCCGAACGTCGGGGTCCTCATCGTCGGGCGGGTCATCCAGGGCCTCGGCGGCGCGGTGTTCCCGATCTCGTTCGGCATCCTGCGCGACGAGCTGCCCCCGGCGAGGGTGGCGTCCGCGATCGGCGGGCTGTCCGCGGTGATCGCCGTCGGCGGTGGCCTCGGCGTGGTCCTCGCCGGGCCGATCGTCGACGCGCTGGACTGGCGGGCGCTGTTCTGGATCCCGACCGTGGTCGTGGCCGGCACGTTCGCCCTCGCGCTGCGGTTCGTGGCCGAGTCGCCGGTCCGCGCGCCCGGCCGGATCAACTGGCTCGCCGGTGCGCTGCTGTCCGGGTGGCTGGTCGCCCTCATCCTGCCGCTGAGCAAGGCCCCGGTCTGGGGGTGGACGTCGGTGAAGGTCGTCGTGCCGCTGATCGCCGCCCTGATCCTCATCGTCGCGTGGGTGCTGGTGGAGCTGCGCTCCGCGGAGCCGCTCATCGACATGCACATGATGCGGCTGCCGGCGGTGTGGACGACCAACCTCGTCGCGCTGCTGTTCGGCGCGGGGATGTTCGCCACCTACGCGTTCCTGCCGCAGTTCCTGCAGACCCCGCGCTCGACCGGGTACGGGTTCGGCACCACCGTCACCGGCGCCGGGCTGGCGATGCTGCCGATGCTGGTCACCATGGCCCTCGCCGGGTTCGTGAGCGGCCCGTTGACCGCGTACGTGCCGACGAAGGTCCAGCTCCTGCTCGGCACGATGACCGCGGCGCTGGCCTGCGGCGCGCTCACCCTGTTCCACGACGCGTACTGGCAGGTCGCGGTCGCGACCGGCGCCTTCGGCGTGGGGCTCGGCCTGACGTTCACCGCCATGGTGAACCTCATCGTGCACACCGTGCCGGCCGGGCAGACCGCCGTGGCCAGCGGCATGAACGCCAACATCCGCACGATCGGCGGCTCCCTCGGCGCCGCCGTCGCCAGCGCCGTGATCACCGCCCACGTGACCCCGGCCGGCCTGCCGCTGGAGTCGGGCTACACGTACGCCTTCGCCGTGCTGACCGCGATGCTGGCGGCCGCGGCGGTGATCGCCGTCCTCGTGCCCCGCGGCCGCCGGGCGTGACGCGACGGGGGTGCCCGCGGTGGGCACCCCCTGCGGCGGGGCCGCGGTCAGCCGCGGTCAGCCGCGGGCGATCCAGACGTCGTCGAGGGTGCCGTGGAACTGGTCGTTGTCCTTGCCGTTGCCCTTGCCGCCGATGCTCAGCGGCACGGTGTTGACGACCGACAGCTCCGCGGGCAGCACGGCCGAGCCGTGGACGGCGTCGTCGACCAGCATGGTCAGCGAGGTGCCGGACCGGCGGCACTCCAGGCGGTGCCAGGCGCCGTCGGAGACCGACACGTCCGACATCGCCACGTGGATCGCGTGCACCGCCGCGTCGGCGAACACGCAGCTCGGGTGGCCCGCCGCGCCGTCGATCTGCAGCTTGTACTGCGTGCCGGACGCCGAGTACCCCTTCTGCACGATGTTCTGGCCGGAGCCGGTGTCCTTCTTCGTCAGCCGGACGGTCGCGCCGTACCGGATCGGGCCGGTGCCCGGGTTGAGCTCCGGGGCGTCGGGTGTCTGCAGCACGGCGTGCGGGCACTTCGCGCCGGCGCAGCGGGCCGGGAAGTCCGCCGCCCGGCCGGCCAGGCGCTCGGCGAGGCGGACCTTGCCGCCGTGCCCCGCCGACGAGGTGAGCGTGTGGCCGTGGCCGGAGTCGTCGGCGACGATGGCGCCGTTGCTGGCCGCGTCGAACGTGTACCGGGCCACGATCACCGGCGCGGCGACCTCCGCGGTCAGCTCTGGTGCCGCGACGGCACCGTGCGCCCGGGCGCCCGCCGGCCCGGCGCCGCCGAGCGTCATCCCCAGTGCCGCGAACGTCAGGACTGCCGGTCGTATGACCCTCATGCGGCCGCCGTACGTGTTCCCCCATGTCTTCATGCCCGAAATGTGTCATATTGAGGCCGTAACCTCCGCGCATTTCCCCCAACGTGTCGGACGCAATCCGTGACCGAACGGTTGACGCATGGTCACCCAAACCGGATGTCCGGTCATCGCCGACGCGATTCTGGGAGACTCGCAGGCATGCGGGTTGCGGCGGGGGCGGCGGCGTTGCTGGTGCTGAGCGCGCCGGTGACGTGGGTGGTGCCGGCCCGGGCGCACGCGCCGACGCGGGTGTCCGGCGCGCCGGTCGAGGTCTGCCGCATCACCGATCCCGCGGTGACCGAGGTGTCGGGGCTCGCGGTCACCCCGACGGGCTATCTGGTGGAGAACGACAGCAATCCCGACCCGGCGAAGACCCGAGTGTTCACGCTCGACAAGGCGTGCCGGGTGACCGGCAGCGTGCAGTATCCGCGCACCGCCCGCGACCCCGAGGACCTCGCGATCGACCGCAAGGGCACCGTGTGGGTCGCCGACATCGGCGACAACGGGCCCATGACCGGCGGGTCCGGCAACCGCCGCAGCACCGTCGCGCTGTGGACGATGGCGGCCGGCTCGACCAACCTCAAGATCCATCGCCTGGTGTATCCCGACGGGCTGCCCCGCGACGCCGAGGCGCTGCTCATCGACGGGCAGGGCCGCCCGGTGATCGTCACCAAGGACGCCAGCGGCGAGGTGTTCCGCCTCGACACGCCGCTGCCGACCGACAACACCAGCGGCGCGAAGCTCACCAGGGTCGGCGTGTTCGAGCCGCGGCGCACCGGCACGTCCAACCCGTGGGGCTTCCTCGGCGTCGCCTGGGTCACCGGCGGGGCCGTGTCCGCCGACGGCACCCGGGCCGTGGTGCGCACCTACGCCGACGCGTACGAGTTCGAGGTCACCGGCGGCGACGTCGCCAAGGCGATCACCTCCGGCAAGGCGACCGTCACGCCGCTGCCCGACGAGCCGCAGGGGGAGGCGATCGCCTACACCGCCGACGCGGCGAGCCTGCTGACCGTCTCCGACCAGAACGGTCCGGCCGTCATCCTGCGGTACCCCAGCGGCCTGAAGCCGCCACCGCCGCCCAGCAGCGCCGCGGCACCGGCCAGCCCGCTCGCGGCGGCGCCGCCGGCGTCCCCGGCCAGGGCGGTGCCGCGCGCCCCGCTGCTGCTCGGCGCCTTCACCGTGGTCGCGTTGATGCTGGTCGCGGCGGTCGCCAGGCGTGCCAGGAGGCGTTGAGCACCCACGGTGTCGACTCGGGAGCGCTCACATGACACGATTCACCGACAGGCGGCAGTGGTCGGGGGAGGGGTTCGCGGCGGTGGTGCGCATCGAGGTCGAGCGGGCCACGACCCGTGACATGCGCCGGCGCAACCGGTCGACGTTGCTGTCCGAGCTGTTCTTCCGCGGTCCGCTGAGCCGCCACGACCTCAGCCGGATCACCGGGCTGAGCGCCGCGACCGCCAGCAGCGTCACCGGTGAGCTGCTCCAGGAGGGCCTCATCATCGAGGCCGGGCAGATCGACTCCGACGGCGGCCGGCCGCGCGTGCTGCTGCGGGTCAACCCCGACTTCGGTCGGCTGGTCGGCGCCGACGTCGGCGAGACCGGCGTCAAGGTCGAGCTGTTCGACCTGGCGATGCACCGGCTGGCCACGGTCGACGAGCCGCTGCCGTCGTCCCGGCCCGACCCGGAGGCCGTCGCGGGGCAGCTGCTCGCCGGCATCCGCGAGGTCCTCGGCGGCACCGACCCCGCCGACGTCATCGGCATCGGCATCGGCGTGCCCGGCACGGTCGAGCAGTCCGACCCCGTGCGCGTGCACGCCCCCACCATCGGCTGGCGCGGCATCAGCCTCGACGGCCTGCTGCGCGACGGCGGCCTGACCGCCCCGCTGTTCGTGGAGAACGGCGCGAAGTCCCTCGGCCAGGCCGAGATGTGGTTCGGCGCGGGCCGCGGCGCCGCCAACGCCGTCATCGTCCTCGTCGGCTCCGGTGTCGGCGCCGCCGTCATCACCAACGGCACCCTCTACCGCGGCGCCAGCAGCAGCGCCGGCGAGTGGGGCCACACCACCGTCGTCTACGGCGGCCGCCAGTGCCGCTGCGGTGCCCGGGGCTGCCTGGAGGCCTATGTCGGCGCCGAGGGCATCCTCGACCGCTACCGGCAGGTCAAGCCCGACCTCGTGCGCGGCACGGACGAGCTCGCCGACGTCGCGGCCCTCATCGACGCCGGCACCCCCGAGGCCGACGCCATCCTGTCCGAGACCGCCGGCATGCTCGGCGCCGGCATCGGCAACCTGGTCAACCTGTTCAACCCCGAGCGGGTCGTGCTCGGCGGCTGGGCCGGCCTGGCCCTCGGCGCCCGGCTGCTGCCCCAGATCCGCGCGGCGGCGGGGGAACAGGCCCTGGAGCACCCGTTCGGCCAGGTGTCGATCGAGCTGTGCGAGCTCGGGCCGGACGCGGTCGCCTTCGGCGCCGCCACCCTGCCGATGGCGGAGCTGCTGCGCCGCGCCTCCCGGCCGTAACGGCCCGGCGCGCGGCGGTGCGCCGGCCGGCGGCGCGCGGGTGCGAGCCCGGCCTGTGTGGTGTTGCGCTCCGGCCTGAGCCACCGCGTCCGCCGGATGCACCTGTGGCTGGCCCCTGCCGCTCGGCGTCACCGTCGCGGTCACGGTGCTGTGGGCGGCGGTGCGCGGCATGCTTCCCTGGGCGACTGGTTCCGGCTGGCCGTCCCGCTCGCCGCCGTGCCCTGCGCCGTGATCGTCGCGGTGCGGCACGCGCTGGCCCCCGAGGCCCGCCTGGTCGGCTCCGCCGCTGCCACCGGTACCGGTGGACCGGGGTCGACCGGCGGACCGTCGGCTCGCCGGCCGGCAGTGGCCGGCATCGTTCGGGGATCGACGCGGCCGGTGGGGATCGACTGGCGTCGTCATGTGTTCCGTATCCGCCGTGCGACGCCCCGCAACGGTGGGTCGGTGGTTAGCGTCGGGGCATGACGGCGGCGGTGGACGACGCGGGCGTTGAGCCGTGGGGGATCGACAAGGCGACGCTGCACGAGGCGCTGCGGCGGCACCGGCGGCACGCGACGCATCTCGCCTGGTACCTCGGCCTGGGGCTGGGCGGCGCCGCGGCGCTGTTCGCGGCGGTCGCCGTGGTGGTCGAGCGGCCCGCCGGCAGCCCGGCGATGAGCCCGACGCTGCTGCTGGCGGCGTGCACGCTGCTCGCCGCCTAGGTCGTGCCGAAGGTGGTCATGGCGATGGACCGGGCGCACGCCGCGCGGTGGGTGCAGCGGCACGGGAGTACGAGGCGCTCGCCGTGGTCGTGGGTGAGCCGCTCGTCGGCGACGCGCCGCCCGCCGCGGGGGTCAACGGGGCGCGGGTGGTGAGCCGGCCGCTCGGGCAGCTGCTGCTGTTCGACTTCCGGCTCATGGACCGGTTCAGCGCGACGGCGCTCGGGCAGGCGCGGGTGTCGTTCGTGGCGTGCCTCGTGGCGGTCGGCGCGACCCTCGTCGTCCTGCTCACCGGCTCCGCGGCCATCCTGGCCACCGGTAGCGCCGAGGTGCAGGTTAGGCACAGCCACGGCCGCCGGCCGAGCGGCAGGAGGTCCCGGTTCCCGTCGGGTGAGCGCGCCGGCGGGACAGGCGCCGCGGTGAACAGGCTCAGCGGCGCCACGGCTGGAACGGGGTCGACTCCGGATACCCGGTGCCGGTCACGGCCTCGATGACCGCCCACAGGAAGTCCTCGTCCGGGCCCCACGACGGGATGTCGACGCTCGACTCCACCGGCAGCGGCTCGCCGGTGTCGACGACCGCCTCGGCGTCGGCGTAGACCACCTCGCGCACCACCTCGCCGCCGGCGAACAGCGTGAACGCGTAGCTGCTGCTCACGCTGGCGAACACGACGGTCAGCGCGTCGCCCGGCGGCTCGCAGGCGGTGACGAGCTCCAGCGACGGGTCCCACACCTGCGCCCAACCGCCGGCCTCGGCCGCGAACAGCACGCCGTCCGGCAGCCCGCTGGTCGCCTCGTCGGCGGTGACCGGGGCGCCGTCGGGCCGGGCCGTGCCGCTCAGGACCGCCACGGCCTCGGCCGCGGTGGCGCCGTGGACGAACAGCGCCGAGGTGTTCCATCCCATCCGGTGACCTTAGATCAGCCAGTGGTCGTACGGGTGGCGGCCCGGACGGAAGCCGGCCGCCTCGACCATCGCGGCGGCCTCGGCGAAGCGGGTGGCGACGAGGTCGGGGCGGTGCGCGTCGCTGCCGAAGCAGACGGCCCGGCCGCCCTCCTCCCGCCACCACCGCACGAACTCGGGCTCGGGGCCCCGGCGGGTGTTGACCTCCAGCGCGCGGCCGGTGCCGGCGAGGGCGCGCAGCACGGCGCGGATCTCCTCCTCGTAGTCGGTGATCGCGAACGGGGCGCCGGCGGGCAGGTACCGGACGGGATAGTCGAGGTGGGTCAGGGCGCAGAACGTGTCGCAGGCGAGGATCATGCGGATCGCCTCGGCGAAGTACTCGCGCAGCACCGCGGGGATGCCGCGCAGCTCGAACTCGTCCTCCACGAGGCGGTGCCGGCCGGCCACGGCGATGGAGTGCAGGGAGCCGATGACCCGCTCGAACGGGGCGGCCGCCAGCAGCGACCCGGCCTGCGCCGGGAACCAGTGCGGCTCGCCGAGCTCGACGCCGGTGATGATGCGCAGCGACGGGAACTTCGCCCGGCAGCGGTCGACCGCCTCGAGGTAGCCGTCGACGTCCAGCGGCGGCGGGGCGAGCCACGCGTCGTCGGTGATGTGCCGGCGCATCCGGTCGGGCAGGGTCGCGGGGTTGACGTGCCACGTGACGAAGTCGGTGTGCTCGGTGAACGCGATCGCCGGCAGCCCGAGCTCCACGGCCCGCGCGCAGGAGCCTTCCATGTCGCCGGTGGCGGTGTCCCAGGAGAACTCGGTGTGGGTGTGCAGATCGGCGGGCAGCATGCGGCGATCGTGTCAGCCGCCGCCCGTGCCGCCGTCGCCGGTCCGCAGGAATGTGACGGCGTCCTCGACGCTCGCCACGACCGGCACGCCCGGGGTGACCGGCGGCCGGTCGACCATGAGCACCGGCAGGCCCAGCCGGCGCGCGGCGGTGAGCTTCGCCGCGGTCATGTCGCCGCCGCTGTCCTTCGTCACCAGAAGTTGGATGCTGTACGACCGCAGCAGCGCGCTCTCGCCGTCGACGCTGAACGGCCCGCGATCCAGCAGCGACTCCAGCCGCGGCGGGTGCGGCGGGGCGACCGGGTCGACGCTGCGCACCAGGAACCAGCGGGCCGCCAGGTCCGCGAACGCGGCCAGGCCCTGCCGCCCGGTGGTGAGGAACACCCGCTCGAACGGGGACCGCGCGATGAACGCCGCGGCGGCGTCCAGCGTCGGCACCCGGTGCCACACGTCGCCCGGGCCGGCGGTCCAGCCCGGCCGGCGCAGGAGCAGCAGCGGTACACCTGCCGCCGCCGCTGACGCACTGATCCTCGCGGCGAACGGGTGGGTCGCGTCGACGACCACGTCGACCCGGGTCGCCCGGACGTAGCCGGCCAGCCCCGCGGGGCCGCCGAACCCGCCGACGCGGACCTCGCCGGGCGGCAGCACCGGGTCCGCGACCCGCCCGGCGAGCGAGCTGATCACGCGGAACCCGGTGCCGGCCAACGCCTCGGCGAGCCGCCGGGCCTCGCCGGTGCCGCCGAGGATGAGCACTGTCCGCATGCAGCAGACGATGCCATGACCGGCGGGCGGGCCGGCGACGTGGTCCACCGGCCCGCCCACACGACGCGCTACGGGCCGCTGACCAGGTTCGTCACCTGGTGGCCGCTGTTGACCGCGGCCCCCGTGTCGTTGATGACGTGCGCGATGGTGCCCGTCCCGCCGAGGGAGACGGTGACCATGTTGTGGAACTTGACGTTGGTGGTGACGGGGACCTCGAAGGAGTGGCCGAGCACGACGCTGGGGTTGGTGGAGAAGTAGCAGTAGCTGAGGCCGTTCGCGGCGGTGTTGGTGTTCCAGCCGACGGTGCCGCCGTTACCGTGGTCGGCCCGCCAGATCCACATGTGGTCGCCGATGACGTGGTTGCTGTTCACCCGCAGCGACACGGTGGCCTTGCCGGCGATCGAGCCGCCGATGCGGAAGAACACGTCGTGCAGCGACGTCGGGTTGGCGGAGTGGTCGGCGGCGGAGCCGCTCGGGCCGACCTCCATGAGCACCTGCGAGTTGGTGGTGCCGGCGTCGAACAGGATGCCGGCGACCTTGACCCCGTCCACGTCGGCGACCGTCATCGCGGTGATGCTGGCGGCGGTCGCGCCGGCCTTCACGATGTAGAACTGGCTGATCGGCAGGCTCGACCCCGCCGTCGTGCCGGTCGACCAGCTGTTACCGGACGAGTTGCTGCGCAGCGACGGCACGAACACCTGGTAGGCGCCGGCGCTGTCCACGTACAGGAACGGCTTCTCCCGCACCACGGGTGTCGTGCCGACCGTGGTGTACGGCGGGCTGGGGAAGCTGTTGGCCGGGGCGCCCTGGACACCGACGAAGACCTGGTTCCAGTTGGAGCCGGACCACGAGCCGATCTGGCTGTTGCGGGTGATCCACTGCTGCTGGCTGCCGGACTGGATCTGCCCGTCGATCTTGCTGTCGGAGATCCAGCCGCCGGACGACCAGCCACCGTCGGACAGCGCGAGGTTGCCCCGCACGTGCATCCGCCGGTACGGGGCGGCCTGGGACACCGCCCACCGGTCCAGGCCACCGGTCGGCGTCACCGACAGGTTCTCCGCCGACCGCCAGAAGTTCTGCTGCGACATCGACGGATCGAACACCGACACGTTCGGACCCAGGTCCGGATTGTTCGGGTTGTTCGGCGGGGTGCTGGTCGGCGGGTTCGTGGTGCCTCCCGGGAGCGTCCACTGCTGGTTGGCGCTCGCGAAACAGTCCCACAGCTGCAGCTTGGTGCCGTCGGCGGAGCTCGGTCCGGTCGCGTCGAGGCACTTGCCGAGCGAGCGCAGCGTGCCGTCGCTCTGCTTCGACCACTGCTGGGCGCTCGTGCCGTTGCAGTCCCAGATCTGGATCTTCGTGCCGTTCGCGGTGCTGGCGGCGTTGACGTCGAGGCACTTGCCGAGCGCGCGGATCGTGCCGTCGTCGCCGACGGTCCACTGCTGCGCGGCCGTGCCGTTGCAGGTGTACAGCTGCACCTGGGTGCCGTTGGCGGTGCCGGCCGCGGCGACGTCGACGCACTTGCCGCCGTAGCCGGTGATCTGGCCGGTGGTGGCGGCCGAGGCGGAGGTCATGGCGATCACGCCGGTGCCGGCGACCACGAGCACGGTCGCGGTGATCGCCAGCCCGATGCGGCGTCTGGAGATGGGCTTCACGGGGGTCCCTTCTGGGCGGGGCGCCCGCGCAGGACCCCTTTCGGGGGGTGGGTCCGGGGCGGGCGGGAGCCGTCCTCCGCCGCGTCGGTGGGTGACGACGGAGGACCAGATCTGTGAAGTTGCCTTACAGATCCATCGGAGGCTATTCCCGCCCCGGTGCGCAAGTCAATACGCGACCCGAATTAAGGGATTGAGCTGCCGATTTACGCCTTCGCCAGGATCTCGCCGGCGCCGCCCGCGGTCTCCTGCACGGCCTGCAGGTAGGCCTTCATGTCGGTGTTCGGCAGCCCGGTGCCGGCCACCACGACCGTGTTGCCGGCGAGGAGGACCGGGTACATCTTCGCCTCCTCCTGCGCGTACGCCTTCGCCGCGTTCGCCGCCTTGAACTCCACGAAGATGGCCTGCTGGCCGCGCGACGGCATGAAGTCGCCCTTCTTCTTGTAGCAGTCGAACTGCTTGAAATTCGCCACCGCCGAGCGGTACTTCGACGGCACGCCGGTGGAGTTGCTGTCCCACTTGCCGACCGGGCACATCTCGTCCTTGGTGAACAGGTCGCCGGTCAGCTGCGCGATCTTCTCGAACTGCACACCCTTGCCGGCGGCGGCGCTGCCCGAGGGCTTCGCGCTCCCGGACGGCTGCGCGCTTTCGGCGGGCGCGGCGCTGGCGGGCGCGGACGTCGCCGCGGCGGGAACGGCCTTGTCGTCGGTCTTCTTGTCGTCGCCACCGCAGGCGGCGGTCAGCAGCAGGGTGGCACCGGCAACGGCGGTCGCGATCAGCAGACGCTTCATGGGGATTCGATTCCTTTATGTGGTGGTGCGATTGGGGGTTCGCCCTTGACGCACAAGAACGTATGCGCGCCGCCCCGCCGTTGAATCCCGGATGTATGCCACCCGACAACCGACGTGGCGGTAGTCACTGTGGTGCTTCGGCGCGGCTGCCCGAAGCGGCGGGGTGGGCGACGGATCGGGCGGGTTGTCGACAGTTGCGGTCCGGACGAAAGCGGCGACCCGACATCATGTGAGCATGGACCGACCGGACTGGCATGGACCGCTCACCGAGGCGTACGAACAGGCGACCCGCTTCCTGACCGGCCTTCCGGAGCGCGAGGTCGGCAGCCGCGCCACTCTGGAGGAGCTGCGGGCGGCGCTCGGCGGGCCGCTGCCGGACGCGGGCAGCGACGCGCGGGAGGTCGTCGCCCGGCTGGCCGAGGCGGCCGACCCGGGGATCGTCGCGTCGCCGAGCGGGCGGTTCTTCGGGTTCGTCATCGGCGGGGCGACGCCGGCGGCGCTCGCGGCGGACTGGCTGACCGCGACCTGGGACCAGAACGCCGGCCTGTACGCCGCCGGGCCCGCCGCCGCAGTGGTCGAGGACGTCGCCGGCGGGTGGCTGCGGGACCTGTTCGGGCTGCCGGCGCAGGCGTCGGCCGGGTTCGTCACCGGGGCGCAGATGAGCCACGTGACGGCGCTCGCGGCGGCGCGGCACGAGGTGCTGCGCCGGGCCGGCTGGGACGTGGAGACGGACGGCCTGCACGGCGCGCCGCGGATCGCGGTGCTCGCCGGCGCGGACCGGCACTCGACGATCGACCGCGCGCTGCGGTTCCTCGGCATCGGCACGGCGGCCCTCGTACCGGTGGACGTCGACGACCAGGGCCGGATGACGACCGCCGGGCTGCGCGCCGCCCTCGCCGGGCTGGACGGGCCGGCGATCGTCTGCGCCCAGCTGGGCAACGTCAACACCGGCGCGTTCGACCCGATCGGCGAGATCTGCGACGTCGCGCACGCCGCCGGCGCGTGGGTCCACGTCGACGGCGCCTTCGGGCTGTGGGCCGCGACCAGCGCACGCCTGCGGCACCTCGTCACCGGCGTCGACCGCGCCGACTCGTGGACGACGGACGCGCACAAGTGGCTCAACGTCCCGTACGACTCCGGACTCGTCTTCTGCGCGCACCCCGCGGCGCACCGGGCGGCCATGGGCGTGCGCGCCGCCTACCTGGTCCACGCCGGCGGCGACGAGCGCGACGCGCTGGACTACAACCCCGAGTTCTCCCGCCGCGCCAGAGGTTTCGCCGTGTACGCCGCGCTGCGCGCCCTCGGCCGCACCGGCGTCGAGTCCCTCATCGACCGCGGCTGCGACCTCGCCGCGCGCTTCGCCCGGCGGATGAGCGGCCGCGTCCTCAACGACGTCGTGCTCAACCAGGTCCTGGTCGGCTTCGGCCCGGCCACCCCCGACCTGGTCCGCCGCGTCCAGGCCGAAGGCACCTGCTGGGTGAGCGGCACCCTCTGGCGCGGCGCCCCGGCCATGCGCTTCTCCGTCAGCAACTTCACCACCGACGAGGCCGACATCGACCGCGCCGCCGACACCATCCTGCGCCTCGCCGCCGGCACCTGACCCGACGGGGCGTCACCCGACCGGCACCGGCGGCGCGGGCTTCGGGGCGAGCGCGTGCTGGACCGCGACGATGGCGGCGCACGGCACGGCCGAGAGCGGGACGGCCAGCAGGCCCCAGTCGCCGAGCGGCAGTACGTCGGTGAGCAGTCCCACCTCCAGCACCGCGTACCCGATGAGGCCGCCGCCGACCGCCACCGCGAGCCCGCGGCGCCGATGGCCGGGGGTGCCCGGGCCGGCGACCCGGTCGAAGAGCGCGGCGAGCACGGTGGCGCCGAGCAGGGCCGGCACCACAGAGAACATGGCCGTCAATAGGCCCAGGAACACGTACACCAGGATCCCGACCGCGGACACGGCGACGGTGACGGTGATGCCGAGCAGCAGGGAGAGCCACAGGTGCATCCGCCGGGAGCCGGCCGGGCGCGGCCCGGTGGCGGTGTCGCCGCGCAGCCAGGGCACGGCCAGCAGCACGAGGCCGGCCAGCAGGAGCAGCACGGCCGCGGCGAGCAGGACGGTGCCGACGAGGGTGGTGCCCGACGACAGGTACTCGACGGTCTGGCCGTCGTCGCGCACGCAGGTCACGCGGGGCGGGAAGTGCTGGACGCGGGCCTTGAACTCGTGCGCCTCGTCGAAGCGGTACCTGCACGAGCGTGCCGGGTCGATGAGGTCCGGACCGGCGGCCGCGAGCGCCAGGCTGCTGCCGACGCCGAGGAGCACGCCGACGCCCGTGAGGGTCCACCCACCTGCCAATGCCTTCATGCGGCACATGTTCGCAACCGCCGGCTACGGTACCGGCATCCGCGGGCGCGGATCTTCGCTGGTGAACATGCCTCCGGCCGGATGGATACGTCCGAAGCACGACAGGAAGCGGGCATGGGTGCCCCGGCCGTCCGCACGCCGGGGCACCCCGCTGGTCCGCCCAGGTGCCGGGTCAGCCCTGGTACTGGGCGATGATCCTGGTGAAGTCCCACGCGTTCTGGGAGACGCCGCTACAGGTGTCGTCACCGGTGCCGCCGCCGTTGCACGGGCGGTCGCGGTTGGCCGACCAGAACGTGAAGCGGGCGAGGTGGTGCTGCTGGGCGTAGGCGAGCATGGTGCGGAAGTCCGCCACGGTGACCGTCTCGCCGACGTCGGTGATGCCGTTCATCGAGGAGATGCCGGCGTGCCGGTACGCCTGGTCGTCGGTGTACCCGTAGCCGTTCTTGATCGTGTTCTTCAGCCCCTCGGCGGCCTGGACGGTGAGCGCGCCCATGTTCTGGCCGGCGGCGCCGAAGTCGAACGGCATGATGGTCCACGCGTCGACGGTCAGCCCTGACGCGGCCGCCCGGTTGATCATCGTGGCGTCGGGGCCGTTGCGGTCGCTGGGGAACGTGACGTAGACGGCCACGCCCGGGTTGTTGGCCTTGACGGTCTTCAGCGCGTCGATGGTCCGCTGCTGCAGCGTCGCGTTGTTGTAGACGCTGCCCTCGATGTCGATGTCGATCGCCTTGAGGCCGTACGCGTTGATGACCTTCTGGTACGCGGCCGCGAGCGTCGAGGCGCTGCTGCACGTCTGCTCCAGCCACGGCCCGGACGCGCCGCCGAAGGAGACCGCGACGTTGCCGCCGGCGCCGCGGATGTTGTTGATGACGGTCTGGTCCTGGCCACCGGTCAGCGGCCGGTACCCGTCCCACAGCGGCTCGCACGCGCCGTTGGACAGGATGAACGCCATCGTGAACCACTTGACCCCGGTGGCCGCCATGATCGTGCGCGGGTCGGGCAGGTTGCCCCAGCCGAGGTACGCGTACGGCGCGGCGCCCATGGCCGGGTTCGACACCGGCGGGTTCGATGTGGGCGGGTTGGACGTCGGGGTCGTGGTGCCGCCGCCGATCGTCCACTTCTGGTTGGCGGTGCCGCCGCACGTCCAGATCTGCAGCTGGGTGCCGTCGGCGGAGCTCTGGCCGGTCGCGTCGAGACACTTGCCGGCGTTCGGGTTGGTGAGGTCCTTCGCCGCGCTGTACGTCCACCGCTGGGCGACGGTGCCGTTGCAGTCCCACAGCTGGACCTTGGTGCCGTTGGCGGTCCCGGCCGCGGCCACGTCCAGGCACTTGCCCAGCACGCGCAGCGTGCCGTCGTCGCCGAACGTGATCCGCTGGGCCGCGGTCCCGTTGCACGTGTAGAGCTGGATCTTCGTGCCGTTGGCCGTGGCCGCGCCGGCCACGTCGATGCACTTGCCGGCGATGCCGGTGATCGGGCCGGTCGTCGCCGCGGCGGCGGTGTTCATCGCCACCACGGTCACCGTGCCGAGCGCCGCCACTGCGGCGGCGGCGAGAAGTACGAGGCGGGGGCTGCGCATGAGTGCAGGCCTTTCGGGAGCAAGAGGGCCATCTGTTAGCACCTCTTCCAGATAGAGCGCAGGCTATGCACTTCCCTTTTTTTGAGTCAACAAAAAACTGGAAACATCAGGAGCACTTAAGGAACCGTTACGGTCCACCCGGCCGGGACGATCGGCGCGGTACCTCTCGGAGGGACGCGTCACCTGTGACCGTGGCTCCTCGGCTACCGTGCTTCGATGATCCTTCCCGGTTATGCGGACACGTTCCCGGACCTTCACGCCTCTTCGGCGTGGCCGGGGTTCCGGGTCGAGCTTCGCGACGGCGCCGAACTTGGAGGGGCACCAGCGCGCCCCCGGGCTGTCCTGGCCGGAACTGGTCGTCGTCGCCGGCCGGCGGCCCGGCCCGGTCCGGCGAGCGCAGACCTCGCTCCCGCTCGCACCCGCGTTCGGTGACGAGGTGGCCGACACGCCCGACGCGGTGTCGGCGCTGTCGGAGGCGACGCGGACGCTTGGCGCCACAGGCGGCACCGCGGAGCTGGCTGCGCCGGCTGTCTCCGACGAGGTCGTGTTCTGGGGACACGTGTCGTGGGTGTCGGGTGTGCCCGACATGGACCACTCGCCGCGCGATCCGTCCAGTCCGTTCGCGCTCCCGGCGGCCGAGCGGCAGTTGGTTACAGCGCTGCTGGCACCCTGAGCACTCGACCGCAACGGAGCGGACGCGGGGGCGCCAGGCGTCGACCGAATCGAGGCGCACGACCGCGACGGGCCGGCTCGTTCGGGTGGAGCTTCACGCCCGTCGCATCCCGAGGTCGGTCAGGACCCGCCCGTCTGGTGGCCGTCCTCGAGGTCGCCTTCGGTCTCGAGGTACACCTGGCGGAGGGCGTCGAGCGTGGCCTGCTCCGGGTGCTCCCACAGCTTGCGGTCGGCGGCCTCCAGGAGGCGCTCGGCGATGCCGTGCAGCGCCCACGGGTTGGACTCGTCGAGGAACTTGCGGTTCTCCGGGTCGAACACGTAGGACTCGGCGAGCTTCTCGTACATCCAGTCGGCGACCACCCCGGCGGTCGCGTCGAAGCCGAACAGGTAGTCGACGGTGGCGGCGAGCTCGAAGGCGCCCTTGTAGCCGTGGCGGCGCATCGCGGCGAGCCAGCGGGGGTTGACGACCCGGGCGCGGAAGACGCGCGCGGTCTCCTCGCTGAGGGTGCGGGTGCGCACCGCGTCGGGGTTGGTGCTGTCGCCGACGTAGGCGGCGGGCGCGCGGCCGGTCAGGGCGCGCACGGTGGCGATCATGCCGCCGTGGTACTGGAAGTAGTCGTCGGAGTCGGCGATGTCGTGCTCGCGGGTGTCGGTGTTCTTGACCGCGACGCTGATGCGCCGGTAGGCGCCCTCCATGTCGCCGCGGGCGGGCAGGCCGTCCAGGTCCCGGCCGTACGCGTAGCCGCCCCACACGGCGTACACCTCGGCGAGGTCGGCGTCGTCGCGCCAGTTGCGGCTGTCGATGAGGGGCAGGATGCCGGCGCCGTACGCGCCCGGTTTGGAGCCGAAGACGCGCAGGGTGGCGCGGCGGCGGTCGCCGTGGCTGTCGAGGTCGGCGGTGACGTGCGCGCGCACGTAGTTGTCCGACGGCGACTCGGGCAGGTCCGCGACGAGCTGGACGGCGTCGTCGAGCAGGGCGACCACGTGCGGGAACGCGTCGCGGAAGAAGCCGCTGATCCGCATGGTGACGTCGATGCGGGGGCGGCCGAGCTCGGCGAGGTCGACGGGGGAGAGGCTGACCACCCGGCGCGACGCGTCGTCCCAGTTGGGGCGGACCCCGAGCAGCGCCAGGGCCTCCGCGATGTCGTCGCCGGCGGTCCGCATGGCGCTGGTGCCCCACATCGACAGCCCGACGGAGGACGGCCAGGAGCCGTGCTCGGCGCGGTACCGGGCGAGCAACGAGTCGGCCATCGCCTGGCCGGTCTCCCACGCGAGGCGGCTCGGGATCGCCTTCGGGTCGACGGAGTAGAAGTTGCGGCCGGTCGGCAGGACGTTGATGAGGCCGCGCAGCGGCGAGCCGCTCGGTCCGGCCGGGACATACCCGCCGTCGAGGGCGTGCAGCACCATCGCCAGCTCGTCGGTGGTCCGGGAAAGCCGGGGCACGATCTCCCGGGCGGCGAACTCCAGCACCCGCACCACATCCGAGTTCTCCGAAATATCGGAGATGTCGGAGGTGGGCCAGCCACGCGACTCCATCTCCGCCACGAGCGCCCTGGCCTGTGCCTCGGCCTCGTCGACGCTGATCCGGCCCGAGTCGCCCTCGGCGAGGCCGAGCGCCTCGCGCAGGCCGGGCAGCGCGGCGACCTGGCCGCCCCACATCTGCCGGGCCCGCAGCATCGCCAGCACCAGGTCGACCCGCGCCTCGCCGGCGGGGGCGACGCCCAGCACGTGCAGCCCGTCGCGGATCTGCACGTCCTTGACCTCGCACAGCCAGCCGTCGACGTGCAGCAGGAAGTCGTCGAACCCGTCGTCGCCCGGCCGGTCGGCCAGGCCCAGGTCGTGGTCGAGGCGGGCGGCCTGGATCAGCGTCCAGATCTGGGCCCGGACGGCGGGCAGCTTCGCGGGGTCCAGGGCGGCGATCGTCGCGTGCTCGTCGAGCAGCTGCTCGAGGCGGGCGATGTCACCGTACGACTCGGCCCGCGCCATCGGCGGGATCAGGTGGTCGACCAGGGTGGCGTGCGCCCGGCGCTTGGCCTGGGTGCCCTCGCCCGGGTCGTTGACCAGGAACGGGTAGATCAGCGGCAGGTTGCCCAGGGCCGCGTCGGCGCCGCACGAGGCCGACAGCCCGACGGTCTTGCCGGGCAGCCACTCGAGGTTGCCGTGCTTGCCGACGTGCACGACCGCGTGCGCGCCGAACTCGTCGGCCAGCCACCGGTACGCGGCCAGGTAGTGGTGGCTGGGCGGCAGGTCCGGGTCGTGGTAGATGGCGACCGGGTTCTCCCCGAAGCCGCGCGGCGGCTGCACCATCACCACGACGTTGCCCTCGCGCAGCGCGGCGAGCACGATCTCGCCGTCGGGATCCCGCGAGGTGTCGACGAACAGCGAACCGGGCGCGGGGCCCCAGTGCCGCTCCATCGCCTCGCGCAGGTCCTCCGGCAGCGTCTGGAACCAGGTCCGGTACTTCGCCGCGGAGATCCTGATCGGGTTGCCCCGCAGCTGGTCCTCGGTGAGCCAGTTGACGTCCTGCCCGCCGGCGGCGATGAGCGTGTGCATCAGCGCGTCGCCGTCCTTCGGGAAACCGTCGGCGCCAACGTACCCCTGCTCGCGCATGGCCTCCAGCAGCCGGACCACGCTGGCGGGCGTGTCGAGCCCCACGGCGTTGCCGATCCTCGCGTGCTTCGTCGGGTACGCGCTGAGCATCAGCACGACCTTGCGCTGCGCCGCCGGCAGGTGCCGCAGCCGGGCGTGCCCGACGGCGATCCCGGCGACCCGGCCGGCCCGCTCCCGGTCGGCGACGTAGACGGTGAGCCCGTCGGCGTCGACCTCCTTGAACGAGAACGGCACGGTGATGATCCGGCCGTCGAACTCGGGGATCGCGACCTGGGTGGCCGTGTCGAGCGGCGACAGGCCGTCGTCGTTGGCGTCCCAGGTGTCCCGGGCGCTGGTCAGGCACAGCCCCTGCAGGATCGGCACGTCCAGCGCCGCGAGGGCGCCCACGTCCCACGCCTCGTCCTCGCCCCCGGCCTGCGCGTCGGCGGGCCGGGTGCCGCCCGCGGCCAGGACCGTGACGACCAGCGCGTCGGCCTGCCGCAGCGTCTCCAGCAGCTCCGGCGGGGCGGTGCGCAGCGACGAGGCGAACACGGGCAGCGCCCGGCCGCCGGCGTCCTCGATCGCGTCGCAGAGCGTCTCCACGAACGCGGTGTTGCCGGCCAGATGGTGGGCCCGGTAGTAGATGACGCCGACGGTCGGGCCCTGCGCGGTCGTCGCCCGCTCCAGCGGCCCCCACGCCGGGGTCCGCGCCGGCGGGGCGAACCCGTGCCCGGTGAGCAGGACCGTGTCGGACAGGAACTTGTGCAGCTCGGCGAGGTTGGCCGGGCCACCCTCGGCGAAGTACGCGTGCGCCTCGGCGGCGACCCCGGCGGGCACCGTGGAGTGGCGCATCAGCTCGGCGTCGGGCAGCTGCTCGCCGCCGAGCAGGACCACGGGCAGCGGCAGCCGCAGCAGCGCGTCGAAGCCCTCCTGCCAGTCCCGGTAGCCGCCCAGGAACCGCACCACGACCAGGTCGGCGCCCTCGGCCAGGGCCGGCAGGTCCGCCACGGCGGTCCGCGACGGGTTGGCCAGCCGGAACACCGCGCCGCTGGTGCGCGCGCTGAGCAGGTCGGTGTCGGACGTCGACAACAGCAGGATCACGCCGGGGTCCTCCCTCGGGGTCCGCGCCCCAAGTCGGTCGGGAAAGGTCGGGCGGCGGAGAGTCTCCTGGCTCCCGGATCGGCGCTCGTCCCCGGCCTTCCCGGGCTCGCGCCCAGTGGCCTCGTTCGGAGACTCACTCCCCGGTCACAGTGGCGGGACCGCGCCGGACTCGCACCGGCTTCCTCCACTCGTCGCCCGTACAGCACCGCCAACTCTCCTGGACACCGCTGACTTGAGTCAAGCGACGAGCCGCGCAGTAGTATCCGGCCCGTGCAGGCTGCCAGTGGACGCGACGCTCCGGACCGGTGCCCGGGCGCCGTGCAGGTCCACGCCGCGGCCGACGGCGGGCTGGCCCGGGTCCGGCTGCCCGGCGGCCGGCTCGGCCGGGACGCCCTCGCCGTGCTGCGGGCCGCCGCCATCGACCTCGGCGACCCCGACCTGGAGCTCACCTCCCGGGGCAACGTGCAGGTCAGGGCGCTGCGACCAGGTGCGGAGCTGGACCTGGCGGCCCGGCTGACCGGGGCCGGGCTGCTGCCGTCGGCGACGCACGAGCGGGTCCGCAACCTCGTCGCCAGCCCGCTGAGCGGCCGCGACGGCCGCGGCGCGCTCGACGTGCGGCCGGTGGTGGCCGCGTTCGACGCCGGGCTGTGCGCCGACGCCGCCCTCGCCGCGCTGCCGGGCCGGTTCCTGGTGACGCTCGACGACGGCCGCGGCGACGTGACCCCGCTCGGCGGCGACGTCGGCCTGTACGGCGACCGCCTCACCCTGGCCGGCACCCCCGCCACGGCACCCGCCGCCGGTGACCCCGCGGCCCTGCTGCTGCGGGCCACCAGGGCGTTCCTGGCCGAGCGGGCCGAGCAGGGCGGCACGGCGTGGCGCCTCGCTGAGCTCACCGACGGCCCCGCCAGGGTCGCGGCGCGCCTGGGCGCGTCCCTGGACGAGGACGCCCGTCCGTCCGGCGGTGGCGGGTCCGCGGCAGGGTGGACCTCCCAGGCCGGCGGGCTCGCCGCGATCACGGCCGTGGTGCCGCTCGGGCGGCTCACCCCCGCGCACGCCGCGGCGCTCCTCGACGCCGCGCCGGAGGAGATCATCGTCACGCCGTGGCGGACCGTCGTCGTGCCGGACGTACCCGTCGAAGAAGCTGGACGGGTCGAAACGCTGCTGACGGCCGCCGGGCTGGTCACGGACCCCGCGTCGCGGTGGGCCGGGGTCACCGCGTGCGCGGGCCGGCCCGGCTGCGCGAAGGCCCTCGCCGACGTGCGGGCCGACGCCCGGGCCGCGGTCGCGGCGGGCACGACGCCGGCCGGGTCGCCGGTGCACTGGGTCGGCTGCGAACGGCGCTGCGGCGCACCGAAGGGAAGGCACGTGGAGATGCTCGCGACCGCCGACGGCTACCGGAGCACGGCGGCATGACGGCCTTCGACTACGTGAAGGACGGCGCGGAGATCTACCGGCGGTCGTTCGCGACGATCCGGGCCGAGGCCGAGCTGTCCGGCCTGCCCGCCGACGTCGCCCAGGTCACCGTCCGGATGATCCACGCGTGCGGGATGGTCGACCTCGCCGGCGACGTCGGGTACAGCGCCGACGTGGTGCGCCTCGCCCGCGCCGCGCTGCGTGCCGGCGCCCCGGTCCTCTGCGACGCGGAGATGGTCGCCTCCGGCGTCACCCGGGCCAGGCTGCCCCGCGACAACGAGGTCCTGTGCACGCTGCGCGACCCGCGGGTGCCGGCGCTCGCCGCCGAGCTGGGCACGACCCGCAGCGCCGCGGCCCTCGAACTGTGGGGCGACCGGCTCGCCGGCGCCGTCGTCGCGGTCGGCAACGCCCCGACGGCGCTGTTCCGGCTCCTGGAGATGGTCGCGGCCGGCGCGCCGCGCCCGGCGGCGGTGCTCGGCATCCCCGTAGGGTTCATCGGGGCGGCCGAGTCGAAGGCGGCCCTCGCCGCCTCGGACCTGCCGCACCTGGTCGTGCACGGCCGCCGGGGCGGCAGCGCGATGGCGGCCGCCGCCGTCAACGCGATCGCGGACGAGAAGGAATGACCAGCGTGGAGATCGGGCGGCTGTACGGCGTAGGGCTCGGACCGGGCGACCCGGAGCTCGTCACGGTGAAGGCGGCCCGGCTGATCGAGGCGGCGCCCGTGGTCGCGTTCCACAGCGCCCGCCACGGGCGCAGCATCGCCAGGTCGATCGCCGAGCCGTACCTGCGGGCGGGCCAGATCGAGGAGGCGCTGGTCTACCCGGTCACCACCGAGGCGATCGCCGACTACCGCACGGTCATCGAGGAGCACTACGACGCGTGGGCGGCCCGGCTCGCCGCGCACCTCGACGCGGGCCGTGACGTGGTGGTGCTGTGCGAGGGCGACCCGCTGTTCTACGGCTCGTACATGCACATGCACAAGCGGCTCGCGCACACGTACCCGACCGAGGTCGTCCCGGGCGTCACCTCGGTCTCCGGCGCGTCCGCGGTGCTCGGCCGGCCCCTGGTCGAGCGGGACGAGATCCTCACCGTCCTGCCCGGCACGCTCCCCGCCGACGTGCTCGCCGAGCGGCTCGCCGCGACCGACTCGGCCGCGGTCATGAAGTTGGGTCGTACGTTCACCACCGTTCGCGACGCCCTGGAGCGGGCCGGCCGGCTGCAGGACGCCTGGTACGTCGAGCGCGCCACCACCGCCCGGGAACGCGTCGCCCCGCTGTCCACGGTCGACCCGGCGGACGTGCCGTACTTCTCGATCGCGCTGCTGCCCAGCCGGGTGCACGAGGAGACCGCGTCGGCGCTGCGGGCCGCCGAGCCGGCCGTCGCCGCCGGTGAGGTCGTCGTCGTCGGGCTCGGCCCGGCCGGGCGCGACTGGCTCACCCCGGAGGCCCTGGCCGCGGTCGAGGCCGCCGACGACCTCGTCGGCTACGGGCCGTACCTGGACCGGATCCCGGCCAACCCGCGGCAGCGCCGGCACGCCTCCGACAACAAGGTCGAGGCGGAGCGGGCCGAGTTCGCCCTGGCACTGGCGAAGGACGGCGGCCGGCGCGTCGCCGTGGTCTCCTCCGGCGACCCCGGCGTGTTCGCGATGGCGGCCGCGGTCCTGGAGGTCGCCGCCGAGCCCCGCTGGAAGGACGTGCCCGTCCGGGTCCTGCCGGGGCTGACCGCGGCGCAGGCCGTGGCGAGCCGGGTCGGCGCGCCGCTCGGCCACGACTTCTGCGTGCTGTCGCTGTCGGACCGGCTCAAGCCGTGGGACGTCATCGCGGCCCGCCTGGAGGCCGCGGCCGGCGCGGACCTCGTCATCGCCATCTACAACCCCGGCTCCAAGAGCCGCACCTGGCAGGTCGAGGCGGCCCGGGACCTGCTGCTGCGGCACCGCTCCCCGGACACCCCGGTGGTCCTCGGCCGCGACGTCGGCGGGTCCGGCGAGCGGGTCCGCGTGGTGCGCCTCGCCGAGCTGGACCCGGCCGAGGTCGACATGCGGACCCTGCTCATCGTCGGCTCGTCGCAGACCCGCGCGCTGGACCGCGGCGACAGCGGCACCCCGGTCGTGTTCACGCCGCGCCGGTACCCCTGAGCCTCAGCCCGCCGGGGCGTTGGTCCGGTACAGCGTCAGGATCTCCGGCAGCGGCGCCACCCCGGGCCCGCCCGCCTCGACCCACGCGGTCAGGTCGCCGATGACCGCGTCGTCCAGCACGTAACCGAGCCACACGGGTCGCGCCCCGGCCCGCCGCGCGGCGGGCGTCGGGTGCACGACCACGATGTTGGAGCGCTCGCACGCGTCGAGGCAGGCGCTGACCCGCACCCCGGCCTGCCCCAGCGCCGCGCGCAGCCGGGCCACCTGCCCGGCGTGGTCGACGTCCGGGTGCTTGCGCGCCGAGCCGCAGCAGCAGTCACGGCACACGGTGACGAGGGGTCGCTCCACGGGCCGAGCCTAGATCAACGCCCCGGCCGCCCGCCCGGTCGCCGCCCGGCCGCCGCCCGGTCAGGGGCGGGCCAGGATCTCGCCGTGCAGGATGGACAGCCAGCCGTCGGGGGAGGCGGCCCAGGCGCGCCAGCCGTCGGAGAGGCGCTGCAGGTCCTCCTGCGCCACGCCGCTGGCCAGGGCCTGCGTGGCCATCGCGGAGGCGCGCACCCGGTCCGCCCACATGCCGCCCCACCAGGCGCGGTCCTCGTCGTCGGCGAAGCACCAGGTGCTCGACGTGGCCGCGACGTCGGTGAACCCGGCGGCCCGCGCCCACGACAGCAGGCGGCGGCCGGCGTCGGGCTCGCCGCCGTTGGCCCGGGCCATCCGCTGGTACAGGGCCATCCAGTCGTCGAGCTCCGGCAGCTGCGGGAACCAGGTGAACGCCGCGTAGTCGCTGTCGCGGGCCGCCACGTAGCCGCCCGGCTTGCAGACCCGGCGCATCTCACGCAGCGCCTGGACGGGGTCGGCGACGTGCTGCAGGACCTGGTGGGCGTGGACCACGTCGAACGTGCCGTCGGGGAAGTCGAGGGCGTGCACGTCGCCGACGACGTACGTGACGCCCCGCACGCCGGCCTTCGTGACCGCCAGGGCCTCCTCGGTCGCCTCGAGGGCGGTGACCTCGCCGGGGGCGACGGCGGCGGCCAGGTCGGCGGTGATCGTGCCGGGCCCGGCGCCGACGTCCAGCAGGCTCATGCCCGGCCGCAGCACCGGCAGCAGGTAGGCGGCGGAGTTCTCGGCGGTGCGCCAGCGGTGCGACCGCAGGACCGACTCGTGGTGCCCGTGGGTGTAGACGTTGTTGGCCATGTCCCAGACTCTAATATTCGCGTCTCTCATATTGGGAGAAGCTTCCCGTATGATGGAACGCCGTAGGATCTCGGCAGTGAGAACGTCCCTGATCGTGCTGGCCTACTTCGCGTTCATCAGCCTCGGACTCCCCGACGGCCTCCTGGGCGTGGGCTGGCCGTTCATGGCCGCCACCTTCGACGTGCCCACCGCCTCGGTCGGCTGTCTGCTGGTCGCGGCGACCACCGGGTACCTCGCCTCCAGCGTCGCCGCCGGGTTCCTGCTGTCCAGGGTCGGCGTCGGCTGGCTGCTGGCCGCCAGCACCGCCGCGACGAGCCTCGCCCTCGCCGGCTACGCCCTCGCCCCCGGCCTGTGGTTCCTCGTGCCGTGCGCGCTGCTCGGCGGCTTCGGCGGCGGCGCGATCGACGCCGGGCTCAACGCGTACGCGGCCGCGAACTTCAACGCCCGCCACATGAACTGGATGCACGCCTGCTTCGGCCTCGGCGTCGCCGTCGGCCCGCTCATCATGACCTCGGTGCTCAGCGGCGGGTCGCCGTGGCGGCTCGGGTACGCGGTCGTCGCCGCCGCCCAGCTGTGCCTCGCCGTGTCGTTCGCCGGCAAGGCTCGCAGCTGGGGTCGGGCGCCGGTGCCCGTACACGAGACGCCGCAACGAGGCAGGGACACCCTGCGGCTGCCCGTGGTATGGCTCGGGGTGGCCGCCTTCGGCGTCTACGTGGCCGTCGAGGCCGGCGCCGGCCTGTGGGCGTTCCTGCTGCTCACCGAGGGGCGCGGGAGCAGCGACGCGGTCGCCGGCGTGTGCGTGTCGGGCTACTGGGCGATGCTGTTCCTCGGCCGGGTCGTGCAGGGCGCCGTCGCCGACCGCGTCGGCGTGTCCCGGGTCATCGCCGGCTGCCTCGCCGGCATGGCCGCCGGCGCGTTCCTCGTCGCGCTGCCCGGCCCCGGCTGGCTCGCCGCCGCCGGCCTCGGCCTGCTCGGCTTCGCCGCCGCACCGGTGTTCCCGCTGCTCACGCTCACCACCGCGGACCGGGTCGGCGCCGCGCACGCCGACCGGGCGATCGGCCTGCAGACCGCCGTCGCCGGCCTGGGCGGCGCGCTGGTCCCGACCGCGATCGGCGTCCTGCTCGCCCGCGCCGGCGTCAACATCCTCGGTTCGACCCTGTTCGCCCTGGCCCTGCTGCTGCTGCTCCTGTACCGGGTGAGCCTCCGTCTGGCCGCCGTCCCGGCGGGTGCCGGCCGCCCGGACGGCGCTGTCGCGGCCGCGGGCTGGTCGGTCGCCGCCGGCGTGACGGTCGACGGCGTGGCGACCGGCCCGCCGGACAGCTCCGGCGCCGCGGCCCGGCCGGCCGGCCCTCCAGCGGGTATCAGTGACCGGATCGGTCCGGTTCCCGGCCGGGAGGTGCCTGTCGCGGACCCCGGCGACGGCGCAGGATCGACGCCATGAGAAGCGCGCTGCTCGTCATCGACATCCAGGAGTCCTTCCGCCAGCGTCCCAGCTGGGCCGCCGTCTCCAACCCCGACATCGTCGCCACCGTCAACCCGCTCATCGACGCCGCCCGCGCCCGCGGCGACCTGGTCGTCTGGGTGCTGCACCACGAGGTCGGCAACGTGTTCGACCCGGCGACCGGTTACGTCCGCCCGATGGACGGCCTGCAGCCGCTGCCGGACGAGCCGGTCATCACCAAGACCTCGGCGAACGCGTTCACCACCACCGGCCTGCAGCAGCTGCTCACCACCGAGGGCATCCGCCACCTCGTGGTCACCGGCATCCAGACCGAGCTGTGCTGCGAGACGACCACCCGCGTCGCCGGCGACTTCGGCTACGACGTCACGTTCGTCACGGAGGCCACCGCCACGTTCCCGATCCCGCACCGCGACGAGCGGGACCTGCCCTACGACGAGATCCTCGCCAGCCCTCGGACGCTGTCCACCGACGAGGTCATCGCCCGCACCGAGTACGCTCTGGCCGGCCGCTTCGCCACGATCGCGACGGTGAAGGAGCTTACCGGTTGATGAAGGTCGTCTTCCTGCTCGTGCCGCAGCTGCACCTGCTCGACCTGGCCGGGCCGGCGCAGGTCTTCTCCACGGCCCGCGACTTCGGCCTGGACTACGCGCTGCACTACGTCGCCGAGCAGGACGACGTGCCCTCGGCGCAGGGCGCCACGATCCGGCGCACGTCGCCGTTGCCGGAGCTGGAGCCGGCGGACCTGGTCGTGGTGCCCGGCTGGCGCAGCCACGGCTTCCCCGGCAACGGCCGGCTGTCGCCCGTAGCCCGGGCGTGGCTGGCCGGCCACCACGCCGCCGGCGGCACCTGCGCCAGTGTCTGCTCCGGCGCCGACGCCCTCGGCCAGGCCGGCCTGCTCGACGGGCGCCGCTGCACCACGCACCACCTGCTGCAGGAGCGGCTCGCGTCGCAATACCCGCGCGCCAGGGTCCTCAAGGACGTGCTGTTCGTGATCGACGACCGGGTCGTCACCTCCGCCGGCATCGCCAGCGGCATCGACCTCGCGCTGCACCTCGTCGCGACCCGTCACGGGCCCGGCCTCGCCGCGCAGGTCGCCCGCGAGATGGTGGTCTACGCCCGGCGCAACGGCGACGAGCCGCAGGACAGCGCCATGCTGCGGCACCGGGCGCACCTGTCGGACGTGGTGCACCGCGTGCAGGACGTCATCGACGCCCGGTTCACCGACCGCCTCCCGCTGCGCGAGCTGGCCTCCGCCGCCGGCGTCAGCGAACGCACCCTGACCCGGGCCTTCGGCGACGCGACCGGCCTCACCCCGCTGCGGTACCAGCAACTGCTGCGGGTCGAGCGCGCCGAACACCTCATCGGCCACGGCGCCACCGTCGAGGCCGCGGCCCGCGCCGCCGGTTTCGAGGACGCCCGCATGCTGCGCCGCCTCCGCGCCCGCTGAGCCCGGCGCCGCGCCGGTGTTGGTCGTGGGTCCCGGTGTCGATCCGGGCACACCACCGTTATGAGCGGTGGCCGGGCAGCCAGCGCCCGTACCCACGGTGCTCCACAGCGGACGGCATCAAGGGCGATCGCCGGGAGTCGAACCCGGACCACCAGGGCCACAACCTGGAGTGCACAGCCGGTACACCACGAACGCCATGCAGAAAACTGCGTACCCGCGGAGGGATTCGAACCCCCAACAGTCTGCTTGTAGGGCAGAGGCTCTTCCGTTGAGCTACACGGGCGAAAAACCGAACTGAGCGACATCGACGTGCGGGAAAGCTGGGAGCGGAGGATTCGAACCCCCACAGCGAGGACCAAAACCTCGCGGCCTGCCGTTAGCCGAGCTCCCACCGGCCGTGGACACGGGTGCCGCCAGCTCGCGTTCGGCCAGATGGCGGCAAGGTACGGTATGCGCGCAGTCGCATCCATGAGGAGGCCGGGCACGCTGTGGATCATCAGGTCTGGTTCGTCCTCGGCGTGCTGCTCGGCAACGGCGTCGGGTGTCTGCTGGCCGTGTTCTGCCTGGCCCGGATGACCGACCGGCGCAGGACGACGCGCAGCCGGGTGCTGCTGGTGCTGATGGCGTCGTGGGCGCTGGTCGAGACCGCCCGCGACGACATGCTCTTCGTCGCCGCCACCGCCATCCACATGAGTGACTACCAGGTGCACTTCTTCCTCGCCCCGAGCATGGTGCTCACCGTGTTCGCGGTGGCGTTCACGTTCGGCGTCCTGTGGCTGGTCGCCAAGCACCCTCATCCGGTGTGGACGGCCGGCGCGGGCACGGCGGTCGGGCTGCTGCTGGGCACGATGAGCCTGCAGGCGGCGCTCGCCGGGCGCACCGGATCGGCGCTGTCGATCGGCGTCGCCGACTCGCTGGTGATCGCCGCCGGGCTGGGCGTCGCGACCGGCGTCTCGGTGTGGCTGGGGACCGGCGCCACCCGCCGCTCCGCCATCGCGACCGCGGTCGCGCTGCTGGCGGTCTGTCTGACGGTCGCGCAGTACCGGATCGCCGCCGTGGCCACGACGGATCCGTCCATCGTGGTCGACAGCGACGCCGGGATGGACCCGATCCAGCTGGGCGTGTTCACCGCGGTGGCGTTCGGGGTCCGGGCCATCATGCTCACCGTCATGAGCATGATCGAAGAGAGCGCCCCGGAGCCGCTGCCGCGGTCCTGATCGGCGGGTGGAGAAGCGGGGAATCGAACCCCGGGCCTTCGGTCTGCCGAACCGACGCTCTACCGACTGAGCCACAACCCCATGAAGCAATCGTCGGGAGCCGGGGAATCGAACCCCGCACTTCCTGGTCCCAAGCCAGGTCCGGTCACCAAGCCGGTCGCTCCCGAAACAATGCCATCCGCTGTGGAGTTGTCAATGTGGTGCCGTGTGCCCGCAGCGTGCTGGGGCGGATGCGGTACAAAAGGAAAACCGCCCGGTCCCTGTCGGGGCGGGCGGTCGGAAAGGGCCTGAAACTCAGCCTCTCCGCCGTCCCGCGGTGCGCATGGCCGGCATGGCGTGCGGGTGGGCCGCCGCGACCGGGGTCGTGGGCAGCGCAGCGACGGGCGCCGGCAGTTGCCGGGTCCGCGTGGCGGTCCAGTTCCTCATCGCGTGGCTCCTGGGTGATCGGGTGTCGTCATTGCCTTGCGCACTCAACGATAAGCGGGCGACCGCGGGTGGCAAAGCGATTATCGCCGGCGCGGACATCACGCGCGCGGCTCGACCTCGCGGGCCATGGCGCGCAGGGCCCGGCCGAAGCCGGCCCGGCCGACCGCCGACACGAGCGCGGGCGCCAGGCGGGTGAGCCGGTGCGGACGCACGACGACGTCCTCGAACCACACGACGTGACTGTGGCCGCCGGGCCGCGGGTGCACCTCGAACCACGCGACGCCGCGGATCGCCCGGCCGTGCTTGTCGATGTCGCAGCGGCCCGGGGCGTCGCCCGGCGCGTCGCCGGCGGGCGGCTGCCAGCGCACGACGGTCATCGGGTCGTCGAAGCCGAGCGGGCCGAGGCCGGAGCGGGCGACGAAGGAGGCGCCGACCCCGTCGGGGCGCGGCGTGGTGACGCGGACGGTCGTCAGCGGTGCCCAGTCGCCGTGCCGGGGCCAGTCCACGAGCGCCGCCCACACCGCGGTCGCGGGTGCGCGCACGTCGAGGGTGACGGTGAAGCTCGCCATCCGCCAATCAAAGCACGCGCACCGTGGGGACCACCCCTGAAGCCGTCCGCCGGTCAGTACACGCCTACGCCGAGGGCGGCCGCGAAGCCGTCCGCCGGTCAGTACACGCCTACGCCGAGGGCGGCCGCGAAGCCGTCCGCCGGTCAGTAGACGCCTACGCCGAGGGCGGCCGCGAAGCCGTCCGCCGGTCAGTACACGCGCACGGCGTGCAGGGCGCGGTGCACGACGCCGCCGGCCGCGCGCAGGGCCTGGCGGGCCTCGTCGACGTCGGCGCGGGTGAGCAGGGTCAGCAGGGCCACCTTCGCCTCGTCACCGGCGGCAGTGAGGGCCTTCTGGCAGGTGTCGGCGGGCAGCCCGGTCGCCTGCACGAGCATGCGGACCTGGCGGACCCGCAGCTTGGCGTTGCTGGCGACCATGTCGGTCATCAGGTTCGAGTACGTGCGGCCGAGGCGGATCATCACGGCGGTCGACAGGGCGTTGAGGACGAGCTTCTGCGCCGTGCCGGCCTTCATCCGGGTCGAGCCGGTGACCACCTCGGGTCCGGTGTCGACGGCGATGTGGATGTCGGCGTGCGCGGCCAGCGGCGCCTCCGGGTTCGCCGACAGCAGCACGGTGCGGGCGCCGCGGTCGCGGGCGGCCCGCAGCGCGCCGCCGACGAACGGGGTGCCGCCGCTGGCGGTGATGCCGAACGCGACGTCGCCGGCGGTGAGCGCCGCGGTGGCGGTGGCCGCCCCGGTGTCGGCGTCGTCCTCGGCGGCCTCCACCGCGTCGGTGAGCGCGCGCAGGCCGCCGGCGAGGTGGGCGACGACCCGGCCGGGCTCGACGCCGTACGTGGGACGCAGCTCGGTCGCGTCGAGCACCGCCATCCGGCCGGAGGTGCCGGCGCCGAAGTAGTGCAGCCGGTGCCCTGAACGCAGCGCGTCGACGCTGCAGTCGACGGCCTCGGCCAGGTCCGGCAGCACGGTGGCGACGGCGGTGGCGACGGTCGCGTCCTCGGCGTTGATGAGCTCGAGGATCTGCAGCGTCGGCAGCCGGTCGATCTGATGGGTCCGCGCGTTGCGTTCCTCCGTCGGGGCGATCGGGGGAGGGACGGTCACCAGGGGCCTCGTTCCGGTCGCACCCGACGGGCGCGCACGGCCTCGCGGGTCTTCTCCACGGCCGCCTTGGTCTGCGCGTACGTCTTCTGGGCGACCCCGACGAACACGCAGTCCACGACGGTGAGCTGAGCCAGCCGGCTGGCCATCGCCCCGGAACGGAACGTGGTCTCGCGGGCGGCGGTGGTGAGGGTCAGGTCGGCGATGCGGGTGATCGGCGACTTGGGGAAGTTGGTGAGCGCGACGGTCGTGGCGCCGCGCCGGCCGGCCTCGCCGAACGCCTCGATCGTGTCGGTGGTGGTGCCGGTGTGCGAGATGCCGATGGCCACGTCGCGCTCGTCCAGCAGCGCCGCGCTGGTGAGCGCCAGGTGCAGGTCGGACCAGGAGTAGGCGACCAGCCCGACGCGGTGCAGCTTCATCTGGAAGTCGCGGGCGACGAACGCGCTGGCGCCCACCCCGTAGATGTCCACCCGGCGGGCCGCGGCGACCGCGTCGATCACCCGCTGCAGGATGTCCAGGTCGAGTTGGGCGGCGGTGTCCTCGACGGCCCGGGCGTCGGCGAACGCGATCGTCTTGACGACGGTGGCGAGGTCGTCGGTCTGGCTGATGTCGCTGCCGGGCGCCTCGCCGGCGCCGCCGTCGTCCAGCGCCCGCCCGGCCTCGGCCGCCAGGCGCAGCCGCAGCTCCGGGTACCCGGAGAAGCCGATGGCCCGGCAGAACCGGATGACCGTCGTCTCGGACGTCTCGGCGCGTTTGGACAGCTCCGTGATCGTCAGCTGGGCGGCGGTCGCGGACTCGTCGGCGATGATCCGTCCGACGCGCTGCTCCGCCGGGGAGAGTGAGGGTAACAATCCCCGGATCTTCACCGCGGTGGACGTGGCCCCGCCCTCGGCGGGCGGCCGGCTCGGCTTCATGTGGGAAAGTTTCCGTTCTCACGACCTTTTCGTCAATGCAGTACGGTGTCCGGGTGCGCGTACCCCTGGTCGTCGGCGTCGACGCGGGCGCGACCAGCACCCGCTGCCTGGTCAGCACCGTCGACGGCACGGTGCTCGGCCGGGGCCGGGCCGCCGGGGCCAACCAGAACTCCAGTGGTGGCAGCCCGGCGCGGGCCCTGGCGGAGGCGCTCGGCGCGGCCCTGCGGGGCCTCGACCCGGCCGCGGTCGCCCTCGGGGTGATCGGCGCTGCCGGTGCCGCGTCGGCCGGCCGGGAGGAGGCGCGGCAGGCCGCGCGGGAGGCCTGGCAGGCCGCCGGGCTGGCCGGCGAGCCGCGCAGTGTCACCGACCTGGAGGTGGCCTTCGCCGCCGGCACGGGCCGGCCGGACGGGCTGCTGCTGCTGTCCGGCACGGGCGCGGCGGCGGTGGCGTTCCGCGCCGGCGTGCCGCACCGCCGCTGCGACGGGTACGGCTGGCTGCTCGGCGACGAGGGCTCGGCGGTCTGGCTGGGCCGCGAGGCGCTCCGCGCGGTGCTGTGCGCCCTGGACGGCCGCGGGCCGGCCACGCTGCTGACGGACCCGGTCACCGCGGCCCTGGAGGTGGCCGGGCACGCGGACCCCGACGAGCACGCCCAGGCGCTGATCCGGGTCGCGTACCGCCGCCCGCCGGCCACCCTGGGCCTGCTGGCGCCGCTGGTCGGCCCGGCCGCCGCGGCCGGTGACGAGGTGGCCGCCGGCCTCGTGGCGGCGGCCGCCGAGCGGCTGCTGCACGCCGTGGACACCGTGGCCCGCCGCGGCGGCCTGCCGCGCGGATCCCCGGTGGTCCTGGCCGGCTCGGTGCTGCTGACCCCGGGCCCGGTCGCGACGGCCGTGCGCGCCGGCGTCGCGGACCGGTTCGGCGCGCCGCCCGCCGAGGCGCGCGACGGTGCCGCCGGCGCGGCCGCCCTCGCCGTCGCCGCGCTCACCGGCGCGCCGGCCGGCGACGCCGTGCACGCCCGGCTGACCGGGGCGGCGGGGTAGCGCGACCGGCAACGATTTCGTCAATATTTCACCGGACGTTGCCCGGCGCGGTAGGTCCGCAAGCGCCCCGGCATCGCCGTATTTGGGCAGGTGGACAAGCGCGACGGGCCGCTCGGTGGCGGCACCGCGACGGCCGCCGGGGCTGTCCGGACGCCACTTGGCAGGAATCTTCCGACTCTTGAAAGTTCCGTTGGAAACCTTCATTCTCGTCATCAACGAGCGCCCCCTCGACCCCCCAACGAAGGAGCACGACGGATGAACACGCTGACCCGCAGGGGTGTGCTGCAGACGGCGGCCGCCGCCGGTCTGCTGGCCACCGCCCCGGCCGCATTGAGCGCCTGCGCCACGGGCGGCGGCAACGGGGACACCAAGACCGCCCAGGGCGACAAGAGCAACACCAACCCGCTCGGTGTCAAGGAGGACGCCGCCCTCGAGGTGGTCATCTTCAACGGCGGCTTCGGCGAGGACTACGCCAAGGCGCACGAGGCCATGTACAAGGAGCGGTACCCGAAGGCGGAGATCAAGCACTCCGCGACGCAGGAGATCAGCAAGACGCTGCAGCCGCGGTTCGTCGACGGCAGCCCGCCCGACATGGTCAACAACTCCGGCTCGGCGCAGATCGACTTCAACGGGCTCGTCTCGCAGAACGCGCTGACCGACCTCGCCCCGCTGCTGGACGCGCCGAGCCTCGACGTCGCCGGCAAGACCGTCCGCGAGACCCTGCTGCCGGGCGCGCTGCTGCCGGGCACCTACAACGGCAAGGTCTTCGCCCTCAACTACGCGTACACCGCCTACGGCATCTGGTACGACGAGAAGCTCCTCGCCGACAAGGGTTGGCAGTACCCGAAGACCTGGGACGAGATGATCGCCCTGTGCAAGACCATCAAGGCGGCGGGCATCGCGCCGTGGACGTACCAGGGCAAGCACCCGCGCTACATGAGCTGGCCCATCCTGTCGGCGGCCGCCAAGCTGGCCGGCCCGGAGGTCCTGCTCGCCATCGACAACCTCGAACCCAACGCCTGGAAGCACGAGGCGATCAAGACCGCCGCCGACGCGTACTCGCAGCTGGCCGTCGACGGCTTCATCCTGCCCGGCTCGGAGGGCCTGGACCACATCCAGTCGCAGACCGAGTGGTCGAAGGGCAACGCCGTCTTCATCTCCTGCGGCTCGTGGCTGGAGAGCGAGCAGAAGAAGGTCACGCCGCCCGCGTTCCGGATGGCGATCGCGCCGACGCCGAGCCTGAGCAGCGGTGACAAGCTGCCGTTCGAGGCGCTGCGAGGGACCGCCGGTGAGCCGTACATCGTGCCGGCGAAGGCGAAGAACGCCAACGGCGGCATGGAGCTCATGCGCATCATGCTGTCCAAGAAGGGCGCCGCGGACTTCATGAGGAAGACCTCCAGCCTGACCTGCGTCGCGGGCGCGGAGGAGGGCGTCGAGCTGCCGCCCGGCCTCACCAGCGTCACCAAGGCGCTCAAGGCGTCCGGCGACAAGGGCTTCAACTGGGTGTACAACTCCTTCTACCGCAAGCTGGAGCGCAACCTCGTCGACGCCGCCTGCGGCGACCTGTTCACCAAGCGGATCAACGCGCAGCAGTTCGTGGAGGCCTGCCAGAAGGGCGCCGACGAGATCGCCAAGGACACCTCGATCACGAAGTACAAGCGGAGCTGACGCATGCGGCACGGTCGGCGCCTGTTCGTGCTCACGTTCCTCGTACCGCCCCTGGCGCTGTACGCCGTGTTCGTCATCTCGCCCTACCTGCAGGCGTTCCAGATCTCGCTGACCGACTGGCGGGGGCTGTCGCCGACGTACGAGTACGTGGGGCCGGAGAACTTCGGCCGGCTCCTGCAGGACCACTACGTGTGGAACGCGCTGAAGAACAACGCCATCATCCTCGTGGCGCTGCCGATCCTCACGATCGTGCTGGCGTTGTTCTTCGCCTCGATGCTCAGCGTCGGCGGCCGGTCCGGCAAGGCCGGCGTGCGCGGGGTCCGCGGCGCCGCCTTCTACCGGATCGTCTACTTCTTCCCCCAGGTGCTGTCGGTGGCGATCATCGGCGTGCTGTGGAAGGAGGTGTACGCGCCGCGCAGCGGCATCCTCAACGGCTTCCTGCGCGCCGTCGGCCTGGACAGCCTGGCCAGGCCCTGGCTCGGCGACCCGGACCTCGCGTTCTGGTGCGTGCTGGCGGTCATGGTGTGGAGCAACGTCGGGTTCTACGTCGTGCTGTTCAACGCCGCCATGCAGTCCATCCCGAAGGAGATCTACGAGGCGGCGATGCTCGACGGCGCCGAACGCGGCGAGACCCTGCGCAAGATCACCGTGCCGCTGCTGTGGGACACGATCCAGGTCGCGTGGGTGTACCTGGCGATCCTCGCGATCGACGGCTTCGCCCTGGTGCAGATCGTCACCCTGGGCGGCCCGGGCAACAGCTCCGACGTCATCGGGCTGCGGTTGTACGACACGGCACTCGGCGAGTTCAAGTTCGGCTACGCCTCCGCGATCGGGGTCGCGATGTTCTTCCTGACGCTGTCCATCGCCTTCGTCGCGCTGCGCCTGACCCGCCGGGATCGGATCGAACTGTGAAGCGTTCCCTCAACGTCTTTTCCCACACCATGCTCGTCGGCTGGGCGGTGCTCACCACGTTCCCGCTGCTGTGGGCGGTGCTCAGCGCGTTCAAGGACGACAACGAGATCCTCAGCAGCGCGTGGAGCCTGCCGTCGAAGCTGCGCTGGGACAACTGGAGCCGCGCCTGGACCGAGGCGAACATCGGCCGCTACTTCCTCAACACCGCGATCGTCGTCGCCGGCGCCCTGGTGCTCACCATGCTGCTCGGCGCGATGGCGGCCTACGTGCTGGCCCGGTACACCTTCCGCGGCAGCCGCGCCGTCTACTTCCTGTTCGTCGGCGGCATGATGTTCCCGGTCTTCCTGTCGCTGGTCCCGCTGTTCTTCGTGGTGAAGAACCTCGGCCTGCTCTCCACCCACCTCGGCCTGATCCTCGTCTACACCGCCTACTCGCTGCCCTTCACGGTCTTCTTCCTCACCGCGTTCTTCCGGACCCTGCCCACCGAGGTCGCCGAGGCGGCGATGGTGGACGGCTGCTCGCACTGGGGCCTGTTCTTCCGCATCATGCTGCCGATGGCCCGGCCCGGGCTGATCAGCGTCGGCATCTTCAACCTGCTCGGCCACTGGAACCAGTACGTGCTGCCGATCGTGCTCATGCAGGGCGAGGGCGCCGAGCACAAGTGGGTGCTCACCCAGGGCCTCACCGCGCTCACCATCAACCAGGGCTACGCCGGCGACTACAGCGCCCTCTTCGCCGGCATGGCGATCGCGATGCTGCCGGTGCTGATCCTGTACCTCGTGTTCCAGCGCCAGGTGCAGTCCGGCCTCACCGCGGGGCACCTCAAGTAGGCCCGGCGCGCCCGACGGGGGCGGCGCGCCGGCGCTTCCCGGACGCCCGCCGGTGACCGGGTCACCGGCGCGGCGCCCAACCCCTACGATCACCGGATGACCACGGATGCCCCCGACAACCCGGCCGAGCCGTCCCCGGCCCGCCCGGTCGCCGACGCGGTGCGTCGCCGGCTCGCCCGTCCGGGTCCGGCCACGCCGGGGTTCTGGCTGGCGGCGGCCC
>NZ_JNYJ01000061.1 GCF_000716715.1 Dactylosporangium aurantiacum
AGAGAGTGTGGGAGAGTAGGACGCCGCCGGACAAACCTTCGCAGTAGCCCCCACCGAATGGTGGGGGCTACTCGCGTATCCGGACAAGGAAATGACCGGGCCCGAAGGCCCGGTACCTCAGCGCTTCTCGACCGCCGGGCGCAGCTGCAGCAGCGCCTTCTCCGCGTCGGTCATCTGCCGGCCCGGGAACAGGGCCACGCCGAGCGAACCATTGTCGGCCCAGCCGCACACGGCCATCGAGCCGTCCTTGTCGACGATCTCACCGCACCGGGCCACCCCGCCGAGCTCTCCCGCGTCGACGTCGTGGACGTCGCGGATGCCGGCGTCGCCCGGGTCAGGGCCGGCGACCGCCTTGAACGCCGCCTCCAGGGAACGCTCCGGCTTCCAGATCCGGCCGGTGCCGGCGACCAGGATGACCGTGCGCACCTCGGACGGGCCGTTCTGGTCCCGGTAGATGGCACCGACGCTCTTGTCCAGGCTCACCTGGGTGACGACGGCGTCGCGGACGTACTCCGCGGTCTGCGTCGCGTCGTCGGTGGAGAACAGGGTGAAGGGGCCGACCTGCGGCGGCGTCGACACCGTCGTGTCGCTCTGCTGGCTGACCCGCAGGATCGTCGGGCCGTAGACGACCGCGGAGCCGAGCAGGGCGACCCCGGCGAGCGCGCCGCAGACGATCGCGACCTTCTTCACGTTGATCGACGAGCCGGACCCGTCACCACGGGAATCGTCGTCGTCGGAAGCCTCGAAGGCGTCGTCGGAGATGCCCGGAAGATCGACCATCGGCGCAGCGTAGCAAGGCCCGGCATACGCGGCGGGGCCGGACCGTGGCGGCCCGGCCCCTGCCCGTACCCGAGCGGAAGACGACGATCAGCGACTCTCGACGGCCGGCCGGATCCTCAGGAACAGGTCGGCGGCCTCCTGGAGCTCGCGGCCGACGAAGACGGCGATGCCGACGCTGCCGTGGTCCGCCCAGGCGCACAACGTCATCGGCATGTTGTCCTCCGTGCCGGTCGCACATTTCACCGTGCCACCCAGGTCACCGGCCGGGTAGCTGGTCTGCCCGCCGAGCGAGCCGCCGGCGGAGGCGTTGAAGCCCTTGAACGCGTCCTTGATCTCGTCGTCGGGGAAGACCACCGTCGAGGTCGCCGCGACCAGCACGACGAGCTTCTGCGGGTCGCCGTCGCTGTAGATGCCCGCCGCGACCTGGTCCACGTCGCCGACGTCCTTGCGCAGGTCGGCCTCCATCTGGTCGACGATCGTCTGCATCTGGTCGGAGGTCTCCTTCGTGAGACCGCCGGGCAGCGTCGCCGGCGCCGTCACGGTGGTGCCGCTCGCCGAGATGACCGGGTACAGGAACACGCACGAGATCACCGCGCAGACCAGGAACAGGGCACCGAGCACGCCCAGTGTGATCTTCAGCCCCTTGCCCCGGCGGGCGGGCGGCGGAGGCGGCGGCGGGAACGCGGGACCCGGCACCGGCGGCTGGAAAGGCTGCTGCTGGTACGGCTGCGGCTGGTACGGCGGTGCCGACGGCTGGTACGGATCCTGGTACGCGGGCTGCTGATACGGCTGGTGCTGCGCCGGGTACGACTGCGGTGGACCGTACGGCCCGGGCTGCTGCTGGTAGGACCCGTCGCTCGGCGTCTGCTGCGTGCCGAACTCCGGCGCCAGGTCGTACGACTGCGGCTGGAACGGCTGCGAACGAGGCTCGTCGTCGGACGGGCGAGGCGGGTAAGTCACCGTCGATCAGTCTCCTGAGTGAGGGGGCACTGGCGAGCGTAGACCCCGCATGCGAAGTTCTAGACTCGCTATGTGACGGAGACTCAACGGACGCCCGGCGCAGCCGAGCCGACCGCCCCCACTGCCTCGGTGCTCTCGGCCCAGTATGCGCCAGCAGAGGTAGAACAGCGGCGGTATGAGCAGTGGGTCGCCGACGGTCTGTTCACCGCGGACGCGGCCAGCGACAAGCCCCCGTTCGCCATCGTGCTGCCCCCGCCGAACGTGACGGGTTCCCTGCACATCGGCCATGCCCTCGACCACACCGTCCAGGACGCCCTCACCCGCCGCAAGCGGATGCAGGGCTACGAGACGCTGTGGCTGCCCGGCATGGACCACGCCGGCATCGCCACCCAGAACGTCGTGGAGCGGCAGCTCGCCGTGTCCGGGCAGTCCCGGCACGACCTGGGCCGCGAGACGTTCGTGGAGAAGGTCTGGCAGTGGAAGGCCGAGTCCGGCGGCAAGATCCTGGGCCAGATGACCCGGCTCGGCGACTCGGTCGACTGGAGCCGTGAGCGGTTCACCATGGACGAGGGCCTGTCCCGGGCCGTCCTCACCATCTTCAAGCGGCTCTTCGACGACGGTCTCATCTACCGGGCCGAGCGCATCATCAACTGGTGCCCCCGGTGCCTGACCGCACTGTCGGACATCGAGGTCGAGCACTCCGACGACGACGGTGAGCTGGTCTCGATCCGCTACGGCGACGGCGACACCGCGATCGTGGTCGCCACCACCCGGGCCGAGACGATGCTCGGCGACACCGCGGTGGCCGTGCACCCCGACGACGAGCGGTACAAGCACCTCGTCGGCACCGAGGTCGAGCTGCCGCTCACCGGCCGGCGCATCCCGATCGTCGCGGACCCGCACGTCGACCCGGCGTTCGGCACCGGCGCGGTCAAGGTGACCCCGGCGCACGACCCCAACGACTTCGAGATCGGCCAGCGGCACGACCTGCCGAGCCTCACGATCATGGACGAGCACGGCGTCGTCACCGTGCACGGGCCGTTCCTCGGCCTCGACCGGTTCGAGGCCCGGCCGGCCGTCGTCGCCGCCCTGCGCGCCGAAGGGCGCATCGTGGCGGAGAAGCGGCCGTATGTGCACGCCGTCGGCCACTGCCAGCGCTGCGGCACCACCGTCGAGCCGCGGCTGTCGCTGCAGTGGTTCGTGCGCACCGAACCCCTCGCCAAGGCCGCCGGCGACGCCGTGCGCGACGGCCGGGTCCGGGTCGAGCCGCCGGAGCTCACCAAGCGCTACTTCGGCTGGGTCGACAACATGCACGACTGGTGCATCTCCCGGCAGCTGTGGTGGGGGCACCGGATCCCGGTCTGGTACGGCCCGCAGGGCGAGGTCGTCTGCGTCGGCCCCGACGAGCAGCCGCCGGCCGGCGAGGGCTGGACCCAGGACCAGGACGTCCTGGACACGTGGTTCTCCTCGGCGCTGTGGCCGTTCTCCACGCTCGGCTGGCCCGACGAGACCCCGGACCTGGCGAAGTTCTACCCGACCAGCGTCCTGGTGACCGGCTACGACATCCTGTTCTTCTGGGTCGCCCGGATGATGATGTTCGGCCTGTACGCGATGGACGGCCGGCAGCCGTTCAACGTCGTGATGCTCCACGGCATGGTCCGCGACCAGCACGGCAAGAAGATGTCGAAGTCGTTCGGCAACGTGGTGGACCCGCTGGACTGGATCGATCGGTTCGGCGCCGACGCGACCCGCTTCACCCTCGCCCGCGGCGCCAACCCCGGCGCGGACGTGCCCGTCAGCGAGGAGTGGGTGCAGGGCGCCCGCAACTTCTGCAACAAGCTGTGGAACGCGACCCGGTTCGGCCTGTCCAACGGCGCGACGGTCGAGGGCGACCTGCCCACCGAAGGGCTGTCGACGGTCGACCGGTGGATCCTGTCCCGGCTGCAGCACGTCATCGCCGAGGTCGACGAGCAGTTCGAGGCGTTCGAGCTGGCGAAGGTCTGCGACACCCTGTACCACTTCGCGTGGGACGACGTCTGCGACTGGTACCTGGAGCTGTCGAAGCCGGCCATGACCCCGCAGCGGCAGCGGGTGCTGGGCCACGTGCTGGACCAGCTGCTGCGGCTGCTGCACCCGATCACGCCGTTCGTGACCGAGGAGCTGTGGACCACGCTCACCGGCGCGCCGACCCTGGTGCGGGCCGCGTGGCCGGCCGCCGACCGGACGCTGATCGACGACGCCGCCGAGCGGGAGGTCGCCGACCTGCAGCGGGTCGTCACCGAGGTCCGCCGGTTCCGGGCCGACCAGGGCGTCAAGCCCGCCCAGCGGGTCGTCGCCCGCCTGGAGGGCCTCGACGCCGCCGGGCTCGCCGCGCACGAGGGGCTCATCCGGTCCCTGGCGCGCCTGGAGACGCCGGGCGACGAGTTCGCGGCCACCGCGAAGCTCAGCGTGAGCGTCGGCGTCACCGTCGAGCTCGACACCCGCGGCACGATCGACGTCGCCGCCGAGCGGGCCCGCCTCGGCAAGGACAAGGCCGCCGCGGAGAAGGAAGCCGCGCAGTGCCGGGCGAAGCTCGACAACCCGGCGTTCACCGACAAGGCACCCGAGGCGGTCGTGGAGAAGATCCGCCAGCGGCTCGCCGCCGCCGAGGCCGACCTGGCCCGCATCACGGGGCAGCTGGACGCGCTGTGAGCGGTCCGGAGCGTAGCGGAGGGCTGCGAACCATGGGTGCAGGGCGGGGCTCAGGCCGGCGCCGGAGCGCAGCGGAGGTGACGGCATGAGCAGGTTTAGCGAGGTCGACCAGGAGCTCAACGGGCGGGGCTTCACCCGGATGGTGTTCGACCTCGGCCGCATCGAAGGGCTGCTCGACCTCATGGGCAGCCCGCAGCGGGCCTACCCGGCGATCCACATCACCGGCACCAACGGCAAGACGTCGACGGCCCGGATGATCGACTCGCTGCTGCGCGCGCACGGGCTGCGGACCGGGCGGTACACCAGCCCGCACCTGCAGTCGATCCGGGAGCGGATCAGCATCGAGGACGAGCCGATCAGCGAGGAGCGGTTCGTCGAGATCTACGACGAGGTCCAGCCCCTCGCCGAGTACCTCGACGCCCGCAGTGACGCGCCGCTCACGTACTTCGACATGACGACGGCGATGGCGTTCGCCGCGTTCGCCGACGCGCCCGTCGACGTCGCCGTCGTCGAGGTCGGGCTGGGCGGCGCCGACGACTCCACCAACGTCCTGCACGCGCAGACGACCGTCATCACGCCGATCGGCCTGGACCACACCGAGTGGCTCGGCGACACCATCGAGGACATCGCCCTGGCCAAGGCCGGGATCGTCCACAAGGGATCGACGCTGATCTGCGCGGCGCAGCCGGACGAGGCGATGGGCCCGATCCTGGAGCGCTGCGCCGAGGTCGGCGCGACCATCGCCCGGGAGGGCCGCGAGTTCGGCGTCGTGCAGCGCGACCTCGCCGTCGGCGGGCAGGTCCTCACGCTGCAGGGGCTGTCCGGCACGTACGAGGGGATCTTCCTGCCGCTGCACGGCGAGCACCAGGCGCAGAACGCGGCGATCGCGCTCGCGGCCGTCGAGTCGTTCCTCGGCGCCGGCGCCGAGCGGGCCCTCAACGCCGAGTCGGTCCGTGACGGGTTCGGCGGGGCGACCTCACCCGGCCGGCTCGAACGGGTCCGCAACTCGCCGCCGATCCTCGTCGACGCCGCCCACAACGCCGCCGGCATGCGCGCCACCGTCCGCGCGCTCAACGAGGAGTTCGCGTTCAACGGCCTCGTCGCGGTCGTCGCCGCCCTCGCCGACAAGGACGTCGAGGGCATGTTGGAGCTGCTCGAGCCGATCACGGAGAGCATCGTCTGCACCCGCAACAGCTCGCCCCGGGCGATGTCCGCCGCGCAGCTCGGCGCGATCGCCGAGGAGCTGTACGGGCCCGAACGGGTCCACGTGGTGCCCGACCTGCCCGACGCGATCGACACCGCGGTCGCGCTCGCCGAGTCCGACAACGCGGTCCCCGGCACCATCGGCATCCTCGTCACCGGTTCGGTCGTGACCGTCGCCGACGCCCGCGGGCTGCTGAAGCGATGAGCACCCCGGGGCTGAAGAACCCGGGCGGCGCCGTCCGCGGGGTCGGCGCGGCCACCCTCGTCGTCGAGGGGCTCGTCCTGCTGCTGGCGCTGCTGCCGCTGGCGAAGCTGGGCCAGTCGGCGGCGGCGATCTGGCTCTGCGCCGGGCTCGCCGTGCTCAGCTTCGCCCTGTGCGGGCTGCTGCGCCACGACTGGGCGTGGCCGGCGGCGCTGGTCGTGCCGGTGGCGCTGCTCGCCGGCGGTGTCCTGCACTGGTCGCTGCTCGTGCTCGGCATCGTGTTCGGGCTCAGCTGGGCGTACGTGTTGTACGTGCGCCGGGCCGTCTACGCGAACAAACCCTGACGCATGCGGGCGAGCCGGCTGCTGTCCACGCTCCTGCTGCTGCAGACCCGGGGCCGGCTCACCGCGCAGCAGATCGCCGACGAGCTCGAGGTGTCCGTCCGCACCGTCTACCGCGACATCGAGGCGCTCTCCGCGTCGGGTGTCCCCGTGTACGCCGACCGCGGGCCCGCCGGCGGGTACCAGCTCGTCGACGGCTACCGCACCACCCTGACGGGGCTCACCACCGACGAGGCGGCCGCGCTGTTCCTCGCCGGCAGCGGCGCCACCGCCGGGCACCTCGGCCTCGGGCCCACCCTGGAGGCGGCGCAGCTCAAGCTCCTCGCCGCGATGCCGCTGGAGCAACGCACCACGGCGGCCCGCATCCAGGAACGCGTGCACGTCGACGCGCCCGGCTGGTTCCGCGACCCGGAGGCGCCGCCGCACCTCGACGCGGTCGCCGGGGCCGTGTGGGACCAGCGGCCGCTGCGGGTCACGTACCGCAAGTGGGACCGCACCCGGGTCGAGCGGACCATCGAACCGTTCGGCCTGGTCCTCAAGGGCACCGCCTGGTACGTCGTCGCCCGCGGCCGGGAACGGGTCAACGCGTACCGGATCTCCCGCATCGACGCCGTCGACGTCCTCGACGGCTGTTTCGAGCGCCCCGCCGGCTTCGACCTGCGCGGCTACTGGACCGAGTGGTCCGACCGGCTGCAGCGCACCCTGTACCGCGGCGGCGACGCGACCGTCCTGGTCGGGCCGCGCGCCGCGAGCATGTGGTGGATGCTTGGCCCGGTCGCCGAGCGGGCGCTGCGCGACACCGCAGGCCCGCCCGACGCCGACGGCTGGGTCCGCGTCGTCCTGCCGATCGAGTCCTTCGAGCACGCCCGGGTCGACCTGGGCCGCTTCGGCCCCGACGTCGAGGTCCTCGAGCCGGCGGAGCTGCGCGACCTCATGCGCCGCTCCGCCGAGGAGACCCTGCGCCGGTACGCCTAACGCCGCAGCTCCCACTTCGTCAGCGCGATCGCGTGGCCGTCGGGGTCGCGGAACGTCGCCGAGCACAGCTCCAGCTGCTCGCCCTGCGGGACGACCCGCGGCCGGTGGACGAAGTCGACGCCCTGCTCGCGCAGCCGCTCGTACGCCTCGTAGACGTCGGGCACCTCGAGGTTCAGGTGGACGACCCGGCGGTCCACCGGCGGCATGTCCGCGACCCGGCGCAGCACGACCCTGGCGTCGCCGGTGGCGAGGACCGCCGCGGTCGGGCCGCTGTCGAGCTCGGTGAGGCCCAGCGTGTCGCGGTAGAACCGCCGGGAGCGCTCCAGGTCGGACACGATCAGCGTGATGCTGACCCCGTTGACGCCGTCGAGCGGCATCGACTGCGGCTGCTGCCGGGCGGCCAGGAACTGCCCGACCGCGCCCTCCGACGGCGGCTGCTCCTCGAGCTGGTCCTCGGGCGCGTCGTCGACGTAGTGCTCGGTGGCGTACGGGTCCGGCCGGACCGGCTCGTCATCGCCGTCGGTCGACACCGGCCAGGTGAGGGAGCGGACGTGTCCGTTGCCTGACCACGCCGACGTGGTGCGGCCCGCGTCCACGGCACCCCAGGGGCGGACCGAGGTCGGGCCCGTGTTCGCCGGTACGTCGCCGGCCGGCTCGTCGTCGTCGGGCTCGTCGTCGGGCTCGCCGGCGAGGGCGGCGGACGCCTCGTTCGCCGACCGCAGCGGGATCGGCGGGATGACGGCCCGCGCCGGGTCGCCGGTCATGGCGGTCGTGCCGGTCGTGGCGCCGGTCGTGGTGGCGGTCTCGTCGGTGGTGGTCTCGTCGGTGGTGGTCGGCGGCTGGTCCGCGTCGAGGCCGGCGGCGGGGGTGTGCTCGGCGCGGGGCATCCTGGTCGGCAGCTGCTCGGTCTCGCGGTCCGGCCACCAGGTGAGCCCCGACGCGAGCGTCGCGGTGCCCGCCGGCCGGTCGCCGGGCAGCTCCACGCCGCCCTCCACCGCCGACTCGACCGCCGGATCGACCGCCGGATCGCCGGGTGCCGGCGAGGCGGCGGCCGGGGCGCCGGTGGAGGCGGGCTTGGTCATGGTGACGGCTGCCGGTCCGGTGGCCGTCTCACCGGCCGGTTCGCTGACCGGCCCGCTCGACGGCTCGGAGGAAGGCAGGTCCGACTCGGGCAGGTCCGGCGGTGGGGAGAGCGTCGAGCCGGCCTCCGGGATCGTGTACGTCGCGGTGGCCTCCTCGGTCACCGCCGGCGGCGCCTCATCGGCCGCGGGGGTGCTCCCGGCCGCCGCCTTCTCCTCGGTCACCGCGGCGGGGGTCTCCTCCGCGGCGGTGGCGGGCGGTGCCTGTGCCGGGCGGCCGGGGCCGCGGTCGTGGGTGCCGGGGCGGGGCCGGGGGCTCGGCCGCCGGCGGGCGCCGCCGTGCACCGGGTTGGACGGCAGCCGGACCACCATCGGCGGGGTGTCCTCGGTGGTGGGCTCCCCGGCGGACCCGTCGGCCACCGCGGGAGGCCCGGGATCGGCGTACGTGACGGCGGCCGCCGGGCCCGCGCCGAGGCCGGCCGCGCTCGTCATCGCCGTGCCGGTCGCGCCGGCGCCACCGGCGCTCTCCGGGCCGGTCGCGGCGGCCGTGCCGGGCCCGGTCGTGGTGACCGCGCCGCTCGTCGTGGCCGTGCCTGGGGTGGCCGTGCCTGGGGCGGCCGTGGCGGCGAGGCCGGTGCCGGTGCCCGCGGGAGAGGTCGGTCGCGGGGCGGGCCTGGTCTGGCCGATCCGGTCGGAGCGGCCGGAGAGCCGGACCGGCTCGATGACCGGCGCCGCGATCGGGGGCAGGTCGGTGAGCGTGGGCCGGTTGTCCGGCGGCAGCTCCTCGGCGGGCCGCTCGTACACCGTGCCGCCGCCGAGACCCCCGCCGCCGCCCGGGATGCCGGCGCTGGGCGTACCGAAGCCGCTTCCGTCAGCAGCGTCGTCCGGGGTGCCGCCGTCGGCGGCCTGGGCGCGCCGGCGCTCGTACTCGTCGGTCGGGGAGTCGACGACGGCGAGCTCGTCGCCGTCGACGGAGTAGCGCGGGGTGCTGCCGGTGGTGCGGCGCTCCGAGGCCTGCGCGTCCTGGTGCGACTGGACCTTGTCCCAGACGATGGCGAGCTTGCGCGGGTTGCCCTTGAGGACCTGGACGGGCAGGGTCGCGCCGGCGTCGGGCCACTTGTCGAGGGGGATCGCCGGGTCGACCGTGGACACGGTGACGCCGTTGACGCCGGTGGCGCGCACGACGAGCTTGAGCCGGCCGCGGGCGGTCCGGCCGTCGGTCGTCGGGCGCGGCGAGATATCGGCGACCCTCGCTGTGCCGTAAACGTATTGCCGCACCTTGTTGCGCGAGTTCAGGACAAGGATGAGCACCGGGCCGGCGGCGGCCACGATGACGCCCAACGCCACCACCAAGGCGTTGGTCATACCCAATCCGCAGAATGCCAGGAAACCGCCGACCACGATGAGCAGTGCGATCACGAGTTTCCTGCTGCCGGTGTCCTGTGCACGATTGCTGGACGGCAAGTCGACCTCCCCAGACGACTGACATCAGGCTATGCCTGATCATCGCCGGAACGGAAGTGTTCGGCACCCTGGCGGGTCGGAGGCGGTGACGCTCGGTAGGCTCAGGGGCGAACCGGACCGATCTTGGAGGCACGTCGTGGCGGAGCGTTCGCTCGTTTTGATCAAGCCTGATGCCGTGCGTCGTGGATTGGTCGGCGAGATCATCGGCCGTCTGGAGCGCAAGGGCCTCGCGATCGACGCGATGCGGCTGCGCACGATGGACGTGGCCCTCGCCGACCAGCACTACGCCGAGCACGTCGAGCGGGACTTCTACCCGCCGCTGCGGGACTTCATGACCAGCGGCGACCTGGTGGCGCTGGTCGTCTCCGGCGACGAGGCGATCGCCGTCATCCGCAACCTGATCGGCTCGACCGACGGCCGCAAGGCCGCGCCGGGCAGCATCCGCGGCGATTTCTCGCTGTCCAACCGCGAGAATCTCGTGCACGCGTCGGACTCCGTCGACAGCGCGAAGCGTGAGATTTCGCTGTGGTTCCCGGAGCTCGCGGAGTAATTCACCCTCGGAAAATCACCCCGCGGACAAAAAGCGAAGGGGACGGGTGCTGGGACACCCGTCCCCTTCACTGTGTTGGGGAAGAAAGCTCTGCCGGTGGCCCCGCGGCCGGTCTCGACCCCGGCCGCGGGGCCCGCCCGTCCCACCCCTGGGCCGGGAGCGTGCGGACTAGGGCAGCGTCGCCAGGTGCGGCTTGACCGTCTTGGCGAAGGCGTTGCCGTTGGTGACGTCCCAGTTGATCGACCAGGTCATGGCGCCGCGGATGCCGGGGTACGTGTGCGGCGGCTTGAACGTGCCGCAGCTGGTGCCGGTCGCCAGGCACGACAGCGCCTGGTTGACCAGGGTCGGGGCGACCACGCCGCCGCCGGCCGCGCCGGGCCCGGCGGGCAGGCCGAGGGCCACCTGGTCGGGGCGCAGCCCGTTCTCCAGCTGGATGCAGGCCAGGGCGGTCATGAAGTTCACGGTGCCCTGCGAGTACGCGGCCATCTGGTCGCAGCCGAGCATGCTGCCGGAGTTGTAGTACTGGGTGTAGACGACCGTCAGGATGTCCTTGATGGACAGCGCCAGCGCGAAGTAGCTGCTGCCGGTGGACTGCATGTCGATCGTCTGCGGCGCCATCGTGATGATGAGGTTCGCGCCGGCCTTGGCCCGCAGTGAGCGCAGTGCCTGCGCCATGTAGGTGGGGTTGAGGCCGTTCTCCAGGTCGATGTCGATGCCGTCGAAGCCGTACTGCTGCATCAGCGTCCACGCGCTGTTGGCGAAGTTCGTGGCGGCGGTCGCGTCACCGACGGTGACCCGGCCGGCCTCGCCGCCGACGGACAGGATGACCTTCTTGCCGCGGGCGTGCAGGGTGGCGATGTCGGACTTGAACTCCGCGTCGGTGTAGCCGCCGACGGCCGCGGCGAGCTGCGGGTCGACCGCGAACGTCAGCTGCCCGGGCTGGGTGCCGGTCTCGGCGAACGCGACGTCGATCAGGTCGTACTCGCTGGGCACGTCGCGCAGCTTCAGCTGCGCGGCGCTGTTGACGAAGTCCTGCCAGTAGCCGGTGAGGAAGTGCTTCGGCAGCGGGCTCGGCGGGACCGACGTGGACGGCGACGGCGAGGTCGACGGCGACTTGGACGGCGACGGGGACACCGACGGTGACGGTGACGTGGACCGCGACGGCGACGCCGACGGCGTGGTCGGCTCGAGCGTGGTCGGCGGGGTGCCGCCGGGGCCGTTGAGCGAGAAGTCGTCCGCGGTGTACGCCGGCTGGCCGTACCAGCCGTGGACGTAGACGACGGCGGAGGTCTGCGTCGCGCCGGTGGTGAACGCGACCGACAGCTGCTGGTAGCCGCTGGTGCCGGGCGTCCAGGTGCTCGCGTCGACGCCGCCGGTGACGCCGATGAAGACGTACGAGCCGTTGACGTACCCGGAGAAGGTGTACTTCGTGTTCGGCTGGACCGACACCGTCTGCTGGCACCGGGCGGTGGTGCCGCCGGGGGTGCCGGTGAGCTTGTAGGTGCCGGAGCGGGCGGCGCCGGACGTGACGGCGGCGGCCGGCTCGCAGCTCCAGTTGTTGGCGTTGCCGGTCTCGAAACCAGGGTTGGTGAGCAGCTCGGCGGCGGAGGCGGGCAGCGCGACGGCGACCCCGGCGAGGGTCAGCGCGGCCGCTGCGGTCCCCGCGAGCAGGGCGATGGTGCGTGGGCGCATCGTGGCTCCAGGTGGGGGTGGCGTCGATGGGCGTCGACGTGTGATGTCACCAAACGCCAGCCGGGATTTAATGTCAAGGTTTCTTTACTATTCTTTATGCCTGCCGCCGAAACGCGCCGGCGCCGCCCGCCACACCGCCGGTGGGCAGGGTGACGGGCGGCGGGAGAAACCCGGGTGACCGGCGCGCTATCCTCAACGCACAGGCGTCGACCCGGCCATCACCGGCGAGCCTCCGGAAGAACGGGCCGGCGTGCCGGCCTCAGTAGAACCGGACGGGCACCGGCCCGTGACAGCCGGCCAACGAGCGGCCACCGCGAGGTGGCAAGCGGGGTGGTACCGCGGACCTGCGAGGGTTCGTCCCCGCGTGGAGTTCAGGAAGCTGACATCACGCGAGGAGCGCGACCACCGATGGCCTATCCGATGCACAACGCGGCGCACGGCGTGCCGGCCAGCCCCAACCTGCCCGAGGTCGAGCGGGGCGTGCTCGACTACTGGGCCGCCGACAAGACGTTCGAGGCCTCCGTCGAGCAGCGCGAGGCCGGGGTCGACGGCGCCAACGAGTTCGTGTTCTACGACGGGCCGCCGTTCGCCAACGGCCTGCCGCACTACGGCCATCTGCTGACCGGCTACGCGAAGGACGTCGTGCCGCGGTACAAGTCGATGCGCGGCTTCCGGGTCGAGCGGCGCTTCGGGTGGGACTGTCACGGCCTGCCCGCCGAGGTCGAGGCGGAGAAGCAGCTCGGCATCACCACCAAGGCCGAGATCCTGCAGCTGGGCGTCGACAAGTTCAACGCCGCGACCAAGGAGTCGGTGCTGCGCTACACCAACGAGTGGGAGCGCTACGTCACCCGCCAGGCACGCTGGGTCGACTTCACCAACGACTACAAGACGCTCGACCTGGACTACATGGAAAGCGTCATGTGGGCGTTCAAGACCCTGCACGACAAGGGTCTGGTCTACGAGGGCTTCCGGGTGCTCGCGTACTGCTGGCGCTGCGAGACGCCGCTGTCCAACACCGAGCTGCGGATGGACGACGACGTCTACCGTGACCGGCAGGACCCGGCGCTGACCGTGGCCTTCCAGCTGGAGACCGGCGAGCGGATCCTCGCCTGGACGACGACCCCGTGGACGCTGCCGTCGAACCTCGCCCTGGCCGTCGGCCCGGACATCGACTACGCCGTCTACGAGGAGGCCGGCGTCCGGTACGTGCTGGCCGAGTCGCGGGTCGCGGCGTACGAGAAGGAGCTGGCCAACGCCGTCAAGGTGGACAGCGTCAAGGGCGCCGCGCTCGTCGGGCGCCGGTACACGCCGCTGTTCGACTTCCTCGCCGACACCCCCAACGCCTTCCAGGTCATCGGCGCGGACTTCGTCACCACCGAGGACGGCACCGGCGTGGTGCACATGGCGCCCGCCTTCGGCGAGGACGACCAGACCGCCTGCGCGTCGGTCGGCATCCCCACCGTCGTCACCGTCGACGAGCACACCCGGTTCACCTCGCTCGTCCCCACGTACCAGGGCATGCAGGTCTTCGAGGCCAACAAGCCGGTCATCCGCGACCTCAAGGCCGCCGGCGTCGTCGTGCGCCACGACACCTACAGCCACTCCTACCCGCACTGCTGGCGCTGCGACTCGCCGCTGGTCTACAAGGCGGTGTCGTCGTGGTTCGTGGCGGTGTCCACGTTCCGCGACCGGATGGTGGAGCTCAACCAGCAGATCACCTGGACGCCGGAGCACATCAAGGACGGCTCGTTCGGCAAGTGGCTGGCCAACGCCCGCGACTGGTCGATCAGCCGGAACCGGTTCTGGGGCTCGCCGATCCCGGTCTGGAAGTCCGACGACCCGCAGTACCCGCGCGTCGACGTGTACGGCTCGCTCGACGAGCTGGAGCGCGACTTCGGCGTGCGCCCCGGCGACCTGCACCGGCCCGAGATCGACAGCCTGACCCGGCCCAACCCGGACGACCCGACCGGGCAGTCGGTCATGCGCCGGGTCCCGGAGGTGCTGGACTGCTGGTTCGAGTCCGGGTCGATGCCGTTCGCCCAGGTGCACTACCCGTTCGAGAACCGCGACTGGTTCGAGCACCACTACCCGGGCGACTTCATCGTCGAGTACATCGGCCAGACCCGCGGCTGGTTCTACACCATGCACGTGCTGGCCACGGCGCTGTTCGACCGGCCCGCGTTCAACAACTGCGTCAGCCACGGCATCCTGCTCGGCGAGGACGGCCGCAAGATGTCCAAGAGCCTGCGCAACTACCCCGACGTGTACCGGGTGTTCGACGAGTACGGCTCCGACGCGATGCGCTGGTTCCTGGTGTCCTCGCCGGTGCTGCGCGGCGGCGACATGCCGGTCACCGAGGTCGGCATCCGCGACGCGGTCCGGCAGGTGCTGCTGCCGCTGTGGAACGTCTGGTACTTCTTCTCGCTGTACGCCAACGCCGACGGGTACAGCGCCCGGCGGCGCACCGACAGCACGCACCTGCTCGACCGGTACGTGCTGGCCAAGACCGGCGAGCTCGTCGCAGGCGTGCAGCAGCAGCTGGACGCCTACGACCTGTCCGGGGCCTGCGCGACCGTGCGCTCCTACCTGGACGCGCTGACCAACTGGTACGTGCGGCGCTCCCGCGACCGGTTCTGGTCCGGCGACCACGACGCGTTCGACACGCTCTACACGGTGCTGTCGACGCTGACGCAGGTCGTGGCGCCGCTCGCGCCGCTGACCGCGGAGGAGATCTACCGCGGCCTGACCGGCGAGCGGTCGGTGCACCTCACGGACTGGCCGTCGGCGCAGGAGTTCCCGGCGGACCACGCGCTGGTCGCCGACATGGACGCGGTGCGCGACGTGTGCTCGGCGGCGCTGTCGCTGCGCAAGGCGCGGGGCCTGCGGGTGCGGCTGCCGCTGTCGACGCTGACCGTGGCCACCCCGCGGGCGGAGGCGCTGCGGCCCTTCGCCGCGCTCGTCGCCGACGAGGTCAACGTCAAGGAGGTCGTGTTCACCGGTGACGTCGCCGCGCACTGCACGCCGGTGCTGACGCTGGTGCCGCGGGTGCTCGGGCCCCGCCTGGGCAAGGACGTCCAGCAGGTGATCAAGGCGGTCAAGGCCGGCGACTGGCAGCGCTCCGCCGGCGGCGACGTCGTGGCCGGCGGGGTCGCCCTGCAGGACGGCGAGTACGACCTGAAGCTCGTCGCGGCCGACCCGACCCAGTCCGCGCCGCTGCCCGGCGGCGAGGGCGTGGTGGTGCTGGACAGCACGGTCACCCCCGAGCTGGCCGCCGAAGGGCTCGCCCGCGACCTGGTCCGGGTCGTGCAGCAGGCCCGGCGCGAGGCGGACCTCAACGTGTCGGACCGCATCACGGTCGCCGTGGACGCCGACGGGCTGGCCGACGTGCTGGCCGTGCACGGCGCGTTCGTCGCCGGCGAGGTCCTGGCCGACACGGTCGAGCTCGGCGCGGTGCCGGACGGCTTCGCCGGTGAGGTCGGCGAGGGTCAGCCCGTCCGGGTGCTGGTCACGAAGGTCTAGGCGCGCGCCGGTCGAACTCGCCCTCGGGCATCACGACCACCATCGTGAGGACCGCCTCCACGTCCGCCGCGTTGCGGTAGGCGTGGGGGCGGTCGGCCCGGAAGTCGATCGTCTCGCCGGGCCCGACGGTGTGCTCGGTGCCGTCGACCGTCACCACGAGCGAGCCCTCCCGCAGGTGGATCAGCTCCCGGGTGCCGACCGAGTGGTCGCTGGAGTCGTGCGTCTCCCCGGGCGGCAGCCGCCACTCCCAGACCTCGACGAACGCCGGGTCGTTGACGCCGCGCAGCAGCCGGCCCGTCCCGCCGGCCGCGCCGCGCCACAGCACCGGGGGCTCGTCGGCGCCGACGATCTTCACGACCGGCTCCGGCTCCGACTCCAGCAGCCGGCCGATGCTCACCCCGAACGACTCCGCGATCCGGCACAGCGTGCCGATGCTCGGGTTGGTCCGGGCGCCCTCGATCTGCACGAGCATGCCCTTGCTGACCCCCGACCGGCTGGCCAGCTCGTCGAGGGACCAGCGACGCCCCTGCCGCAGCCCCTTCACGTGCCGGGCGATCGCGGCCTGGGCGACCTGAGTCACGTCGTCGGTCAAAATATTTTCCTCCACGGTCAATATTGTGATACGACTGGCATATGTTCGCCATCGCCGATGAGGTGCTCGACCTGTGCCGGTCCGTGGGCCATGAGGCTACCGTCCTCGCCGTGCTCGCCGACGGGCTGCGCAACGGTCCGAGCGACGGTGCCGTGCTGCACCAGGCGATCAGGGACGCCGGTGACCTGACCGCGCCCCTGGAGGCGTGGCGGGACGTCTATCGGGCCTTCGGCGCCAAGCCGCAGCGCACCCCCTGCTCCGCCGAGGCGCTGCGCAAGCGGGCCGCGCGTGGGGACGTGCCCGTGGTCGACCGGCTCGTCGACGCGTACAACGCCGTGAGCATCCGCTTCGCCGTGCCGATCGGCGGGGAGGACCGGGCCGCCCTCGCCGGCGTCGAGCGGCTGGTGCGCGCCACCGGCGACGAGCCCTTCGACACCGTGAAGGAGGGCGCCCCGGTCGTGGAGACCCCCGAGCCCGGCGAGGTGATCTGGCGCGACGACCTCGGCGTGACCTGCCGGCGGTGGAACTGGCGCCAGGGCCGCCGCACCGCGATCACCGCCGCGACCACGTCGGCCGTGTTCCTGCTCGAGGGCCTCGACACGGACCTCACCCCGGCCGCCGCCATGCTCGCCGAACTTCTCGACGCCGACAGCGTGACGATAGAGCGGCTCTCGTGATTGCGGTGGTGCTCGCGGCGCTGTCCGGGCTGGTCTGGGGCGTCGGTGACTTCGCCGGAGGCAAGGCGAGCCAGCGCATCGACGCGGTGACCGTGGTCGTGCTGTCGAAGGCGGCCGCGGTGCCGCTGCTGCTGGTGTACCTGGTGCTGATGCCCGCGACCGTGCACCCGGCGGTGCTGGGCTGGGGCGCGGCGGCCGGGGTGTTCGGCGTGGCCGGGATGATGGTGTTCTACCGGGCGATGGCCGGCGGGGCGATGACGATCGTTGCCCCCGTCAGCGCCGTCACCACGGCGCTGCTGCCGGTCGGCGCCGGGCTGCTGCTCGGCGAGCGCCCCGGCGGGCTCGCCCTGGCCGGGGCGGGCTGCGCGATCGCCGCGATCGGCCTGGTCAGCCTGGTCCCGGGCGACAACACGGATCTCGATGACGGTGCGGGCACCGGGCCCGGCGTCGGCGGCAGAGGGCAGGCGGGCGCGGGGCGGCTGCTCGGGCTGGCGCTCGGGGCGGGCGTCGCGTTCGGGCTGTTCTTCATCTGCCTGTCCAGGGCCGGCGACGCCGCCGGCGGCTACGCGGGCATGTGGCCCGTGCTCGGCGCCCAGCTCGCCGCGCTCGCCGTCGGCGGGCCGCTGCTCGTGCGCCGCCGCCGTGCCCCCGGCGCCGCGCGGCTGGCCGGCGCGCCGCTGCGCTGGCTGCTTGTCGCCGGGATGCTCGACATGACCGCCAACGCGCTCTACATCGTGGCGGTGCAGAGCGGCGACCTGAGCATCATCGCGCCGATCGCGTCGCTGTACCCGGTGAGCACCGTCCTGCTGGCGATGCTCGTCGACCGGGAGCGGCTGCGTCCGGTGCAGCTCGCCGGACTCGGCCTGGCGGCGACCGCGCTGGTGCTGGTCGCCTCCTGAGTCATCCGGGGCGGGTGGTGTTGCCCACGGTGTGACCTCTCCGGCTGACCTGGCGACCCTTGCCGTCTACAGTGGGCGGCATCGTCTGTTGAGCCTGGTGGAGGCCCTTTGTCCGCGCTTTATGCGGTCGGCAAGTTCGCGATCTCACCAGTGTCCCGCCTGCTCTGGCGACCGAAGATCAGCGGTCTGGACAACGTGCCGGCCACCGGCCCGGCGATCCTCGCCAGCAACCACCAGTCGGTCATCGACTCGGTGCTGATGGGCGCCTTCATGCCGCGCAACGTCTACTTCCTGGCCAAGGACGAGTACTTCGTCGCACCCGGCGTCAAGGGCGCCGTCATGCGCAACGTCATGTACGGGCTGAACCAGATCCCCGTCGACCGCTCCGGCGGCCGGGCCAGCCTGATGGCCCTCGACGCCGCGCTGCCGGTCCTGCGCGCCGGCCACGTGCTGGGCATCTTCCCCGAGGGCACCCGCTCGCCCGACGGCCGGCTGTACCGCGGCCGCCCCGGTGTGGCGAAGCTCGCCCTCGACGCGCCCGCCCCGATCATCCCCATCGGCATCCTCAACACCGAGAAGATCCAGCCGATCGGCGCGTCGGTGCCCCGCCTCGGGCCGACCGTCGAGGTGCGCGTCGGCGAGCCGCTGGACCTGAGCCAGTGGCAGGGCGGCGAGGTCGACAGCCGCGGCCTGCGCGAGCTGACCCTGAAGCTGATGAACGCGATCCAGCAGCTCACCGGGCAGGAGTACGTCGCCCGGTACGCCCCGAAACGCCCGGACCAGATCGCCGCCGCCAACGGGCACAACGGCACCGCCGCTTCGGCGGACTGAAAGGCCCGCGCCGCGGCGAGGTGAACGTCATGTGCGCTGTGGCCGCCGGCGGGTGACCCGCGACGCGGCGGGTCAGTCGCGCCGCACGATGGAGCCGCGGATGTTGTGCGTCAGCGTGCCGGCCTGCTCCAGGGACTTGCCCGGGAAGACGGCCAGCGCGATGACGCCGTGGTCGGCCCAGCCGCACACGGTCGCGGACCGGCCGTCGAAGCGGGCCGGGGCGCAGCGCTGCTCGCCGCCGAACGGGCCCGGGTCGATGTCGCGCACGGCGCCGACCTGCAGCGCGGCGGGCAGTTTGCGGATGCTCGCCTCCAGGTCGCGGGTCGGGTCGGTGATGAAGCGGGTGGCGCCGGCGACGATGACCCGCAGCTGCCGGTTCGACGCGTCGGTGTAGGTCACCGTGAAGCCCGACTCGTCCGGGTGGTCCGAGGTCAGCGCCTTCTGGATGTCGGTGGCCGCCTTCCTCGCGTTGGCGTCGCCGGTCCGGGTGAGCCCCGGCACCGTCGCGTCGACCTGGATCGACGCCGGGTACTGCACCCAGTACGGGCGGGCCCACGCGTAGGAGCCGCCGCAGCAGCCTGCGCACAGGGTGAGCAGCAGCAGCATCACCCACGGCCAGCGCCGTTTGCGCGGGCGGTACTGCGGTGGCGGCGGCCCGTAGCCGGCCGGCGGCCGGTGCCCCGACGGCGGGCGGTACCCGGGCGGCGGCGGACCGTACTGGGGCACCGGGACGTACCGGATCTCCGGCGGCGACGGATCCGGCGGCAGCGGCACGGTGCGGGGCGCGGCGGGCAGGTCGAGGGTGTCCTCCCACTGCCGTCGGCGGCGTGACCCGCCGGGCGGCACCGACGCCGAACCCACCCACGTCGGCGTGGCCGGCTGGCGTTCGGTCGGCGATTCATCCGGGAGCGTCACATCCTGAAGGCTAGCTACCCGGTGCACGGACCGCAGAGCGCCGCCGCCGGGTTTGGAGGGTGGCCGACATGGATACGGTGGGGATGTGCTCGGGCTACCGCAACGCGTGACCGCCTGCCTGTTCGACCTCGACGGGGTGCTCACCCCGACCGCGGTCATCCACAACACGGCCTGGACCAGGACGTTCGACGACTTCCTCAAAGGGCGGGCCGGGCAGCGGCCGTTCGACCCGGTCGCCGACTACAACGACTACGTCGACGGCAAGCCCCGCGAGGCCGGCGTCCGGGACTTTCTCGCCTCCCGCGGCATCGCGCTGCCCGAGGGCACGCCCGGCGACCCGCCTGACGCGCAGACCGTGCACGGCCTGGGCAACCGCAAGAACGCGCTGCTGCTCACCCTCATCAAGGAAGGGCTGGAGCCGTACCCGGGATCCGTGCGCTACCTGCACGCGGCGGCCGGCGCCGGGCTGCGCCGCGCGGTGGTGAGCTCCAGCGCCAACACCCTGCAGGTCATCACGTCGACCGGGCTGGCACCGCTGCTGGAGGTCCGGGTCGACGGCGGCACCATCCGCGAACGCGGCCTGCGCGGCAAGCCCGCGCCCGACACGTTCCTCGAGGCGGCCAAGGAGCTCGGCGTCGCGCCGGAGCACGCCGCCGTGTTCGAGGACGCCCTCGCCGGGGTCGCCGCGGGCCGGGCCGGCGGGTTCGGCTGCGTCGTCGGCGTCGACCGGATCGGCGGCGGGCACGCGGACGACCTGCGAGCCGCCGGCGCCGACGTGGTCGTGCCGGATCTCGACGTCCTGCTGGAGGGGTGAATGGCGATGTTCCCGGTCGAGCCGTGGGTGGTCCGTGAGACCCGTCTCGACCTCGACGACCTGGCCCAGACCGAGTCGCTGTTCGCCCTGTCCAACGGGCACCTGGGGCTGCGCGGCAACCTCGACGAGGGCGAGCCGTTCGGCCTGCCCGGCACCTACCTCAACTCGTTCTACGAGGAGCGCCCGCTGCCCTACGCCGAGGCCGGCTACGGCTTCCCCGAGGAGGGCCAGAGCATCCTCAACGTCACCAACGGCAAGGTGTTCCGCCTGCTCGTCGACGACGAACCCTTCGACGTGCGGTACGGCAACCTGCTCGGCCACGAGCGGGTCCTGGACCTGCGCGCCGGCACGCTGCGGCGCGACGTCGACTGGGTGTCGCCCGCGGGGCAGCGCATCAAGGTGCACACCACCCGGCTGGTGTCGCTGGAGCAGCGGTCGGTCGCGGCGTTCCTGTACGAGGTCGAGCCTGTCGACGGCCCGGCCCGGGTGATCGTGCAGTCGGAGCTGGTCGCCAACGAGGACACCCCGGAGCCGAGCAAGGACCCGCGGGTCGCCGCCGTGCTCGGCCACGCCCTGGAGTCGGAGGAGCACGCGGCCCGCGACCTCAACGCCCAGCTGCTGCACCGCACCAAGGCCAGCTGGCTGCGGCTCGGCGCGGAGATGGACCACGAGGTCGAGGCGCCGGTGCCGGTGCGGTCGCACACCGAGGCGACGCCAGACTGGGCGAGGACCACGTTCGCCTGCGAGCTGCAGCCCGGCCAGCGGCTGCGGATCGTCAAGTACCTCGCCTACGGCTGGTCGAGCCAGCGCTCCCGGCAGGCGATCCGCGACCAGGTCCACGGCGCTATCGCCGGCGCCCGCCTCGGCGGCTGGGACGGCCTGCTCGCCGCGCAACGGCGCTTCCTGGACGGCTTCTGGGCGCAGGCCGACGTCGAGCTCGACGGAGACGCGGAGATCCAGCAGGCGGTGCGCTTCGCGCTGTTCCACCTGATGCAGGCCGGCGCGCGGGCCGAGGCGCGGCCGATCGCCGCGAAGGGCCTGACCGGCCGCGGCTACGACGGGCACGTCTTCTGGGACACCGAGAGCTTCGTGCTGCCGGTGCTGACGTACACGCACCCGCTGGCGGCCCGCGACGGGCTGCGGTGGCGGCACGACACGCTGTCGATGGCCCGCGACCGGGCCGCGCAGCTGGGCCTGGCCGGGGCGGCCTTCCCGTGGCGGACGGTCCGCGGCCAGGAGTGCTCCGCCTACTGGCCGGCCGGCACCGCCGGCTTCCACGTCAACGCCGACATCGCCGCGGCCGTCGAGCGGTACGTGCGGGCCACCGGCGACACCGCCTTCGAGGTCGAGTTCGGCCTGGAGGTGCTGGTCGAGACGGCCCGGCTGTGGCGCTCGCTGGGCCACCACGACCGGCACGGCGTCTTCCACATCGACGGCGTCACCGGGCCCGACGAGTACAGCGCCATCGCCGACGACAACATCTACACCAACCTCATGGCGCAGCAGAACCTGCTCGCCGCCGCGAGCGCCGCCGAGCGGCACCCGGACGCCGCCCACGCCTTCGGCGTCGACGACGAGGAGATCGCGTCGTGGCGCGACGCGGCCGCCCGGGTCCACCTGCCCTACAACACCGAGCTGGGGGTGCACGAGCAGTCCGCCGGGTTCACCCGCCACCAGGAGTGGGACTTCCCCGGCACGCCCGCCGACCACTATCCGCTGCTGCTGCACTACCCGTACTTCGACCTGTACCGCAAGCAGGTCGTCAAGCAGGCCGACCTGGTCCTGGCCATGCACTGGCGGGGCGACGCGTTCACCGCCGAGCAGAAGGCCCGCAACTTCGCCTACTACGACGAGCGCACGGTCCGCGACTCGTCGCTGTCGGCGTGCACGCAGGCGGTCATGGCCGCCGAGGTCGGGCACACCGAGCTGGCGTACGACTACCTCGGCGAGGCGGCCTTCGTCGACCTGTACAACCTGCAGCACAACGCCGGTGACGGGTTGCACATGGCCTCGCTCGCCGGGACCTGGCTGGCGCTGGTCGCCGGCTTCGGCGGCATGCGCGACCACGGCGGGGAGCTGTCGTTCATGCCGCGGCTGCCGGACCGGCTCGACCGGATGTCGTTCGCGATCACCTGCCACGGCAGCATCCTGCGGGTCGTGGTCGACCACCAGGAGGCGACGTACACCGTGGACTCCGGGAAGATGACGCTGCGTCACCACGGCGAGCAGTTCACCGTCGAGCCGGACAAGCCGGTCACGCTGCGGGTCCCGCCGCCGCGACCGGCCACCCCGGCGCCGCACCAGCCGGCCGGCCGGGAGCCGCGGCGGCGCCACCGGACGGCGTGACCGACGGGCGCGTACCCTGGTAGCTCGTGAGCGTCAGGAGCGTCTTCCCGCAACTCGAGCGTCTGCTGCCCCGGATCAGCAAGCCGATCCAATACGTGGGCGGTGAGCTCGGTGCGGTCGTCAAGGACTGGGACTCCGCCACCGTGCGGTGGGCCCTGTCCTACCCGGACGCCTACGAGGTCGGCCTGCCCAACCAGGGCGTCCAGATCCTCTACGAGGTGCTCAACGAGCAGCCCGACGTGCTCGCCGAGCGCACGTACGCGGTGTGGCCCGACCTGGAGGCGCTCATGCGCGCCGAGGGTGTGCCGCAGTTCACCGTCGAGGCGCACCGCCCGGTGACGGCGTTCGACCTGTTCGGCATCTCCTTCGCCACCGAGCTCGGCTACACCAACATGCTGACCATGCTCGACCTGGCCGGCATCCCGCTGGACTCCCGCGACCGGGACGAGCGGCACCCCGTCGTCATCGCCGGTGGCCACGCCGCGTTCAACCCGGAGCCGATCGCCGACTTCATCGACGCCGCCGTGCTCGGCGACGGCGAGGAGGCGGTGCTGGAGATCACCGCCATCGTGCGGCAGTGGAAGGGCGAGGGCTCGCCGGGCGGCCGCGACGAGCTGCTGCTGCGCCTGGCCCGCACCGAGTCGGTCTACGTGCCGCGCTTCTACGACGTGGACTACCTGCCCGACGGGCGCATCCAGCGGGTCGTGCCCAACCGGGCCGACGTGCCGTTCCGGGTGCACAAGCGCACCACGATGGACCTGGACGCCTGGCCGTACCCGAAGCGGCCCCTGGTGCCGCTCGCCGAGACGGTGCACGAGCGCTACGCGGTGGAGATCTTCCGCGGCTGCACCCGCGGCTGCCGCTTCTGCCAGGCGGGCATGATCACCCGCCCGGTGCGGGAGCGGTCGATCACCACCGTCGGGCAGATGGTGCAGGAGGGGCTGGAGTTCTCCGGCTTCCACGAGGTCGGCCTGCTCTCGCTGTCCTCCGCGGACCACTCGGAGATCGGCGACATGTGCTCGGGCCTCGCCCAGCAGTACGAGGGCACCAACGTCTCGCTGTCGCTGCCGTCCACGCGGGTCGACGCGTTCAACGTGACCCTCGCCCAAGAGCTGGCCCGCAACGGCCGCCGCACCGGCCTGACGTTCGCGCCCGAGGGCGGCTCGGAGCGGATCCGCAAGGTGATCAACAAGATGGTCACCGAGGAGGACCTGATCCGCACGGTCGTCACGGCGTACAGCAACGGCTGGCGGCAGGTGAAGCTCTACTTCATGTGCGGCCTGCCGACCGAGACCGACGACGACGTGCTGCAGATCGCCAAGCTGGCGCACGAGGTCATCCGGGCCGGCCGGGAGGCCACCGGCTCGCGCGACATCCGCTGCACGGTGTCGATCGGCGGGTTCGTGCCGAAGCCGCACACCCCGTTCCAGTGGGCGAAGATGGAGACCCCGGAGGTCATCGACCACCGGCTGCGGGCGCTGAAGCAGGCGATCAACAGTGACCGCAGCCTCGGCAAGGCGATCGGCTACCGCTACCACGACGGCCAGCCCTCGCTGATCGAGGGCCTGCTCAGCCGGGGCGACCGGCGGGTCGGCGCGGTCATCCGGCGGGTGTGGGAGGCCGGCGGCCGCTTCGACGGCTGGTCGGAGCACTTCTCGTACCAGCGTTGGGTCGACGCCGCCGCGGCGGTGCTGCCGGGCTACGGCGTGGACCTGGACTGGTTCACCACCCGCGAGCGCGACCAGAACGAGGTCCTGCCGTGGGACCACCTCGACTCCGGCCTGGACAAGGACTGGCTCTGGCAGGACTGGCAGGACTCGCTCACCGGGTTCGAGCAGGACGACTGCCGCTGGACGCCGTGCTTCGACTGCGGCGTGTGCCCGAGCCAGGACACCGAGATCCAGATCGGTCCCACCGGCAAGCAGCTGCTGCCGCTGACCCCGGTCGGGGTGGGGCTGCGCACGCCCAAGGCGCACCAGCATGGCTAAGCGGCAACCGGAGGGCGGCCAGGACCCGGTCGTGCAGCGGATCCGGCTGCGCTACGCCAAGCGCGGCCCGATGCGGTTCACCTCACACCGTGACTTCGCTCGCGCGTTCGAGCGGGCGCTGCTGCGCGCCAACGTGCCGATCGCCTACTCGCAGGGCTTCACCCCGCACCCGAAGGTCTCCTACGCCTCGGCGGCGCCGACCGGCGTGGCGAGCGAGGCCGAGTACCTGGAGATCGGCCTGCGGGCCGTGGTCGACCCCGGCGAGCTGCGCGCTGCCCTCGACGCGGCGCTGTCACCCGGCCTCGACGTGCTCGAGGCCGTCCAGTCGCCGCTCAACGGCGGTGGCAGCCTCGCCGACCGCATCGACGCGTCGGCGTGGCGCATCGAGCTGCCCGGCATCGAGCCGGCCGGCGCGCAGGCGGCGGTCCAGGCCTTCCTGGACGCCCCCGAGGTGCTCGTGGAGCGGCTCACGAAACAGGGCAAGCGGGTCTTCGACACGCGCGCGGCCGTCGTCCGGCTGGCCGTCGCCGAGGTCGTCACGAGCCCCGGTGACACACCTTCCGAGGTCACCGACGCACCGTGTGCGATACTCGACCTTGTCGTGCGGCAGGGAACCCCGACCGTGCGACCCGACGACGTGCTGTCCGGTCTGCGTGTAGTAGCCGACCTGGAGCCTCCGGTCCCGCCTCGTGCGACCCGACTGGCTCAGGGCGTGCTGACCGCGCAGGGGGAGTTCGTCGATCCGCTCGATGCGGATCGGCCGGCGGTCGCCGTCGGGGCTTCGTCACTGGTGTAGTCGGCGAGGTTGGCAGACTTTCGGCGGATCGTCCGTGCGAGCGGATACCTCCGCCGGCACAACATAGAGGTGCCCCCGTGTGGCTGCGTTTGGACGCGCCCGGGAGCGCCAGAACTGGAGAACGTCCGCATGTTCGACAACGAGTCGGCAAGCGGCGAGGCAACCGGCGACGAGCCGGTGGCAGACGCCGCCACCACCGAAGAGACCACCACCCCCGTGCGCCGCACGCGGCGCCGCGCCACCAAGGCGACCGCCGCGCCTGACCCCACCCCGGACGCCGCGCCGGCGACGGACGCCGCGTCTGACGCGTCGGCCTCCGGTGCGGAGGCCGGGCCGGCCGCCGGCGCGGACGCCGCGCCGGTCGAGGAGGCCGCGCCCGTCCGCCGGACCCGCCGCAGGGCGGTGAAGGCGGCACCGAGCGACGAAACGGGCGATTTGGGCGAGTCCGGGCAGCAGGCGCTGCCGCTGGAGGCCGAGGAGCCCGCCGCCGCGCCGGTCAAGGCGACCCGCACCCGCCGCCGGGCCACCAAGGCCGCGCCGGTGCAGGAGCCCGAGCCGCTGCCGGAAGTGGTCGCGCCCGCCGCTGACGAGGTCGCCGAGCCGGCCGAGCCCGCCGAGCCGGCCGAGCCCGCCGAGCCCGCCGAGGAAGAGGTCCTCGACGAGGAGGCGGCGGCCGTCGAGGAGCCGGTCGCGCCGGTCGAGGAGCCGCCGGCCCGCCGGGGCCGCCGGGCCGCGCCGATCCAGGTGCTGTTCATGCCGCCGAGCGAGCAGGTCGAGCCGGTCCGCCCGGCCGCCGCCGTGCCCGCCTCGGCGTCCGGCATTGACCCGTTCGCCCCGCCGGCACCCGTGCCGGCCGCCGACTACGCCGACGAACTGGCCGAGGAGCTCGCCGAGGAGCCGGTCGGCCGCAGCCGCCGGCGCCGGGGCCGCCGCGCCGCCGAGGACGCGCCCACCGCCGAGGTGGTCCGCGCCGACGCGCCCGTGGAGACCGACGAGATCGACGCCGAGGTGGACGAGGACGAGGACGAGGACGAGTTCGAGCCCGGCACCCGCCGCCGGCGGCGGCGCGGCCGCCGTGGCCGCGGCCGTGGCCGTGGCACGCTCGGCGACGACACCGACGAGGTCGACGGCGAGGCCGAGACCGACGTCGAGGAGGAGGCCGCGGCCGACGAGGACGCCGAGGCGTCCGAGGAGGGCGACGAGGACGGCGAGGGCCTGACCCGCCGCCGTCGCCGCCGCCGGCGCAAGGGCTCCGCCGACACCGAGCCGGCCGACGACCCGCACGTCGTGGTGAAGATCCGCGAGCCGCGCCCGGCCACCCGTGAGCGCGACCGCGACGAGGTGCAGGGCATCTCCGGCTCGACCCGCCTGGAGGCGAAGCGCCAGCGCCGCCGGGACGGCCGCGAGCAGCGCCGGACCCGCCCGCCGATCCTGTCGGAGTCGGAGTTCCTGGCCCGCCGCGAGGCGGTCGACCGCACCATGGTCATCCGGCAGAAGAACGACCGCACGCAGATCGCGGTCCTGGAGGACAAGGTGCTCGTCGAGCACTACGTCACCCGGGCCTCGTCCAGCTCGATGGTCGGCAACGTCTACCTCGGCCGCGTGCAGAACGTGCTGCCCAGCATGGAGGCGGCCTTCGTCGACATCGGCCGGGGCCGCAACGCGGTGCTCTACGCCGGCGAGGTCAACTGGGACGCGACCGGCCTGGAGGGCCGCACCCGCTCCATCGAGCAGGCCCTGAAGTCGGGCGACTCGGTGCTGGTGCAGGTGACCAAGGACCCGATCGGCACCAAGGGCGCCCGCCTGACCAGCCACATCGCGCTGTCCGGACGGCACCTGGTGTACGTGCCGCACGGCAACGCCTCCGGCATCAGCCGCAAGCTGTCCGACATCGAGCGCAAGCGCCTGCGCGACGTGCTGAAGAACCTGGTGCCCGACGGCGCCGGCGTGATCGTGCGCACCGCGGCTGAGGGCGCGAGCGAGGACGACCTGGCCCGCGACGTGAAGCGGCTGCAGGCGCAGTGGGAGGCGATCCAGGAGAAGTCCGGCAGCAGCAGCGCGCCGGCCCTGCTCTACGAGGAGCCGGAGCTGGTCGTGCGGGTCGTGCGCGACCTGTTCAACGAGGACTTCCGCGAGCTGGTCATCCAGGGCAACGACGCCTACGAGTCGGTCGAGCCGTACCTGTCGCACGTGTCGCCGGACCTGGTCGACCGGGTGCGCCGGTACACCGGCGTCAACGACGTCTTCGCCGACCTGCGCATCGACGAGCAGCTGATCAAGGCCCTCGACCGGCGGGTGTTCCTGCCGTCCGGCGGCAGCCTCGTCATCGACCGCACCGAGGCGATGACCGTCATCGACGTCAACACCGGCAAGTACACCGGTGCCGGAGGCAACCTCGAGGAGACGGTCACCCGCAACAACCTCGAGGCGGCCGAGGAGATCGTCCACCAGCTGCGCCTGCGTGACCTGGGCGGCATCATCGTCATCGACTTCATCGACATGGTCCTGGAGTCCAACCGCGACCTGGTGCTGCGCCGGCTGACCGAGTGCCTGGGCCGGGACCGGACCAAGCACCAGGTCACCGAGATCACCTCGCTGGGCCTGGTCCAGATGACCCGCAAGCGGGTCGGTCAGGGCCTGCTGGAGGCCTTCAGCGAGACCTGTGAGGTGTGCAAGGGCCGCGGCCTGATCATCCACACCGAGCCGATCCCGGAGAAGCGTGGCGGCGGCGGTGGCGGGCACGCCGGCAGCAACGGCAACGGGCACGGCGCGCCGGCGAAGGTGGCCGCGGCCACCGTCACCAGCGGCGTGGACGAGTCCGACGTGCAGCCGGCCCGCAGCGGCCGCCGGCGCGGGCGCCGCGGCGGTGCGGCGGTCGCGGAGGAGGAGACCACCTCCGCCGAGGTCGAGACCGACACCGTGGACGAGCCGCACACGGTCGAGGACGTCGAGGAGGAGGCGGAGTTCACGCCGATCGCCTCCGAGGACGATCCCGACAACATCGACGAGGACGAGGACGAGTCGGCGGGCAACGGTGCCCGGCGCCGGACCCGCCGGGGTGGTCTGCGCAGGCGGACCCGCCCCTGATTTGGGGGGTGCGCCACCGATGGCGTACCCTCTTAAAGGCGCACCTTCGTGCGCCGGGTCTTTGCGTGCTCTTCACGGCAGCAGATGACCAACCGCCAGTAGCTACGACAGGAGTCCGCGTCCGATGTACGCGATCGTCAAGACCGGCGGCAAGCAGTACAAGGTCGCCGAGGGCGATGTGATCGAGGTCGAGAAGCTCGCGGGCCAGCCTGGCGACTCCCTGTCGCTCGCGGCGGTGCTGCTTGTCGACGGCGAAGATCTCATCACCGACGCGGCGAAGCTTGCCAGCGCCGCGGTGACCGCTGAGGTCGTCGCGCACACCAAGGGTCCGAAGATCCGGATCCACAAGTTCAAGAACAAGACCGGCTACCACAAGCGCCAGGGTCACCGCCAGCCGCTGACCCAGGTGAAGGTCACCGGCATCTCCACCGGGAAGTAGGCAGCGCGATGGCACATAAAAAAGGTGCGTCCAGCTCGCGGAACGGGCGCGACTCCGCTGCCCAGCGGCTCGGCGTGAAGCGGTTCGGCGGCCAGCTGGTCAACGCCGGCGAGATCATCATCCGCCAGCGCGGCACCAAGTTCCACCCGGGTGACCTGGTGGGTCGCGGTGGCGACGACACGCTGTTCGCGCTCGCCGCGGGCCACGTGCTCTTCGGCACCAAGCGGGGCCGCAAGACGGTCAGCATCACCCCAGCCGCAGGCTGAAGTTTCTTTTCCGGACGGCGGGCCGGGGGCATATACGCTCCCTGCCCGCCGTTCGTGTTGGTGAGTGAAGGGATCAAGTCGTGACCACGTTCGTTGACCGGGCCGTGCTGCACGTGAAGGCCGGCGACGGTGGCCACGGCTGCGTGTCCATCCATCGCGAGAAGTTCAAGCCGTTCGGCGGGCCCGACGGCGGTGACGGCGGCCATGGCGGCAGCGTCAAGCTCGTCGTCGACCCCGGCGTGCACACGCTGCTGGACTTCCACTTCCACCCGCACCAGAAGGGCGGCAACGGCGCCGGCGGCGCGGGCAACAACCGCGACGGCGCCAACGGCCAGACGCTGGTCCTGCGGGTGCCGGACGGCACCGTGGTGCTCGACATGGACGGCGAGCCCCTGGCGGACCTGATCGGCGAGGGCACGGAGTTCGAGCTGGCCCGCGGCGGCCGCGGCGGCCGCGGCAACGCGGCGCTGGCCAACACCCGCCGCAAGGCGCCCGGCTTCGCCGAGCTCGGCGAGCCCGGCGAGGAGATCAACGTCGTCCTGGAGCTCAAGAGCGTCGCCGACGTCGGCCTGGTCGGCTTCCCGTCGGCCGGCAAGTCGTCGCTGATCTCGGTCATCTCCGCGGCCCGGCCGAAGATCGCCGACTACCCGTTCACCACCCTGGTGCCCAACCTGGGTGTGGTGCAGGCGGGCGACAACACCTTCACCGTCGCCGACGTGCCCGGCCTCATTCCCGGCGCGGCCACCGGCAAGGGCCTGGGCCTGGAGTTCCTGCGGCACATCGAGCGCACCGCGGTGCTGGTCCACGTGGTCGACACGGCCGCGCTGGAGACCGAGCGCGACCCGGTGTCCGACATCGACGCGATCGAGGCGGAGCTGGCCGCCTACGGCGGTCTGGAGGACCGGCCGCGGCTCGTCGCGCTCAACAAGATCGACGTGCCCGACGGCCGTGACCTCGCCGACATCATGCGCGCCGATCTCGAGGAGCGCGGGTATCCGGTGTACCCGGTGAGCGCGGTCACCCACGAAGGGCTGCGCGAGCTCGTGTTCGCCATGTCCGAGCTGGTGCTGCAGCAGCGCAAGCTGGCGCCGCCGCCGGAGCGCACCCGCATCGTCATCCGGCCGGTCGCCGTCGACGACAGCGGCTTCACGATCACGCAGGACGCCGAGGGTGTCTTCGTGGTCAGCGGCGGCGCGCCGGAGCGGTGGGTGCGGCAGACCAACTTCGACAACGACGAGGCCGTCGGCTACCTTGCCGACCGGCTCGCCCGGCTCGGCGTCGAGGAGGCGCTCAAGAAGGCCGGCGCGGTCTCCGGGTCGCCAGTTCGAATTGGCGTCCGTGAATTCGATTGGCAGCCCAACTCGTACACCGCCGACGACTTCGTGCCGGGTAACCGGGGCACCGACTACCGCCTCGAGGAGCCGAACAAGCGGGTGCGGGCCGCGGAGCGCAAGGCCATGCGGGGTGCCCGCCGCCAGCCGTACGAGACGCTGGAACTTTCACCGGCGGACGAGGACGACGCGGACGATTTTTGACCCGCCGCGCAACGAAATTCGCTGGTCAGGTGAAACATCGGGGAAATCCGGGTTGCGTACCGTCTCCCCATGTTGATCGAGCAACGTCCATCGGACGACTCGGAAGTGATCGCGCTTGTGGTCGATCAGCAGGTCGAACTGCGGGCGCGGGACGGCGGCCGCGACGGCCACGTCTACGCGGTCGACCCGGCGGCGAGGTACCTCGTCGCGGTCATGGGTGGTGACGCGGTCGCCTGTGGCGCGCTGCTCGCCGCCGACATGGACGTCGCCGAGATCACCCGGCTCTACGTGCGCCCGGCCTACCGGGGGCGGGGGCTGGCCCGGCGGATGCTCGCCGCGCTGGAGGACTTCGCCGCCTCGCGCGGGCACCGCGTGCTGCGGCTGGAGACCGGGGTGACCTCGTCCGACGCCATCGCCCTGTTCCTCTCCGCCGGGTACCGGCCGATCCCGCGGTTCGGCGCGTACGTGCGGTACGAGAGCAGCCGCTGCTTCGAGAAACGCTTCGACGACACCGACCGTGAGGTGCGGGTGACCCGCCGCGGCGCGGGTGACCCGGCCGTCGTGGACCTGCTCGCGGCGGCCGCCGACGAGATGGCGCACCGCTACGGCGGGCCTGACGCGCGCCGCTTTCCGGTCGACCCGGCGGCCCGGTTCGTGGTCGCCACCGTCGACGGCGTCGGCGCCGGGTGCGGCGCGATCCAGCCGATCGACGACCAGACGGTCGAGCTGAAGCGGATGTACGTGCGTCCCGCGCATCGCGGCACCGGCATCGCCCGGCGGGTCCTCGCCGCGCTGGAGGACCTCGCGGTCGGCTCGCACTACCCGCTGATCCGGCTGGAGACGGGTACCCGACAGCCGGAAGCGATCCGTTTGTACGAATCGGCCGGTTACCGACCGATACCACCCTATGGGCCGTACGTACACAGTCCGCTCAGCCTGTGCTACGAAAAACTCGTTATTGCCACGGAGGCCATCGCGTCCGAGCTCGCGTGAGGCTAATGTCTGGTCGGTGGGCATCCTCGAGCGGCTGACCCGACCGGCCCGATCACCACGTGAGCGCTTCGCCGACCAGGTGCTGGCTGAGCTGCGCAGGCTCGGTGTCCGTGACGCGGAGTTCCGCCCCACCCAGTTCGCCATCGTCTGCGAGTGCGGCCAGGACGCCTACAGCTGGCTCTTCCTGGCCAAGGCGTTCAGTCAGTACCAGCGCAAGCCCGGCGACCGCAAGCAGTTCGTGCGCGACTTCGTCGCCAACAGCCTGGCGCCACCGGCCCAGCCGGAGACGTTCGACGAGGCGCTGCCGAAGCTCCGCCTCGCGCTGCGGCACGCCGCCCGCGGCACCCGCACGCTGCGCCGCCCCGCACTGCCGCACCTCGACGAGGTCGTGCTCGTCGACGACGTCCCGGTCGATCTCGACAGCCCCGCCCGCTGGGGCGTCAGCGTCGAGGAGATCTTCACCGCGGCGCACGACCACACCCTGGCCCGCGCCGAGCTGCCGGCCAGCGCCGCCCTCTTCGGCCCGTCGGTGCTGCACGTGCCCGACTACTCCGGCGATCACCTCGTGTCCTGGGTGCTGCTGGACGGCTGGCTGGCCGAGCTCGACGAGCAGGTCGGCGGGCGGGCCGTCGCGTTCCTGCCGAGCACCCTGATGCTGCTGGTCTGCGCCGACGAGCCCCGCCTGGTCGAGCAGCTGTTCGACCTGGCCGCCGACGAGTACGCGCGCACGCCGCGGCCGCTGTCGCCGATGGCGTACACCACCGACGACGACGGCCGCGTGGTGCCCTTCGACCCCGCGCCCGACCACCCGGCCTTCCACGCCGCGGCCAAGGCCCGCCGCCGGCTCGCCACCGACGTGGCGGAGCACCAGCGGCGGACCCTGGCCGACCCGCGCCTGGCCGACTGCACCCTGACCGCCCGTCCCGACGGCTCCACGTTCACCACCGCCGTCTGGGCGGTCGGCTCGCCGACGCTGCTGCCCGCCGTCGACTTCGTCGGCGTGTCGCTGCCGGGGGAGCGGGTGTTCTACGTGCCGTGGGCGCTGATGGTCGAGGCCGACCTGCTGATCGAGGAGATCGACTTCCGGCCGGCCCGCTTCAGTGCGGTCGACCGGCCGTCGCCGGCGTCGCTGGGGTACCTGCGGGAGCGCGCCGTCCACCTGTGAGGCCGAGGGCGATCCTGGCCCGGTGCACGGTCACGTCCGCGTGCCGGGCGGCCCGCTCCGCACCGTCGGCCAGGACCTGCTCGACGTCGTCGTCGCCCAGCTCCTGGTAGCGGCGCTGGATCGGCTCGAGCGTGGCGATCACGGCGTCCGCGACCGCCGATTTCAGCCGGCCGTACCCGGTGCCGCGGAAGTCGCCGGCGACGTCGGCCGGGTCCCGGTCGCTCAGCGCGCCCAGGATGTCGAGCAGGTTGGCCACGCCGGGGTGCTCCTGCGGGTCGTACACCACCTCCGTGCCGGTGTCGGTCACCGCCCGCATCACCTTGCGCCGCAGCACCTCGGGCGGGTCGAGCAGGAACAGCACGCCGGCCGTCGAGGTGTTGGTCTTGCCCATCTTGCGGGTCGGGTCGGCGAGGTCGGCGATCCGCGCGGCGACCGCCGGGTGCACCGCCCGCGGGACGGTGAACGTCGGGCCGTAACGCTCGTTGAACCGCTCCGCGAGGTCGCGGGTCAGCTCGACGTGCTGGCGCTGGTCGCGGCCGACCGGCACCTCCTCGATGTCGTGCAGCAGGATGTCGGCGGCCATCAGGACGGGGTAGGTCAGCAGCGACAGCCGTGAACCGCCACCGCCGCCCTTCTCCTTGAACTGGATCATGCGGTGCGCTTCGCCGTAGCTGGCCACACACTCCAGCAGGTAGTGCAGCTCCAGGTGGGCGGAGACATCGGACTGGCGGTACAGCAGCGCCTGGCCGGGATCGACGCCGGCGGCCAGCAGCAGGCCGGCCACCTCCCGGGAGCGCGCCTGGACCAGGGCGGGGTCGTGCTGGACGGTCAGCGCGTGCAGGTCGGCGATGAACACGACCGTGGGCTGCTCGTGCTGGCCGCGGACGACCGGTCTGATCGCGCCGACGTAGTTGCCGAGCTGCAGGTGGCCGGTGGGCTTGAAGCCGGAGATGCGACGGGACATGAGGAACTCCTCCAAGGGGGTTGGTTGGAGGCTCGCCGATCCGGACATTTGACCCTGTTTGCAGGACACGACAAAGGCCGCCCGGAACGGACGGCCTGGTGAGGGTGTGTCTGCGTGCGGCCGCCCCTTAGTGGGCGCGCCAGCTGGTCAGTCGGTGCAGCACGGTTATTTACCTTAGCAGGTGATGGCGCGGTCGTAATGTCCAAAAATGTCTTTCGGTCAGTGGCCCCCTCTCTGGCCCCTCCCAAGCGGCGGATCCGGGTGTTTGCTGGAGCGGAGCGCCGATCGGGGAGGGCACGGCATGGAAGAGATGACGGGGACTGGCGTCGATGTCGAGGGGGACCGGCACTGGCTGCGACTGAGCTGTCCCGGCTGCCAGGGCTGGCTGGGCGTGCCGGGGGAGGCGCCGCCGGGGGTGGCGGCGCAGCTGGTGGCGCGGCGCATCGACGCGTTCGTGCAGCGGCACGTGGCGTGCGGACGGGGGCGGTGACGATGCTGCGGCAGTTTCGGCTGACCGTCGCCGGTCCACTGGACGAGGAGCGGGCGGACGTCCTGTTCGACCGGGCCGGCGACCTGTGCGTCGAGGTGGTGCCCGCCGACGGGCTGGCCTGGGTGGCGTTCGACCGGGACGCGCCGACGCTGGTCGACGCGGTCGTGTCGGGCGTGCGTGACCTGGACGCGGCGGGGCTCGGCGTCGCCGCGGCCGTGGCCGACGACCCGCTGGTCACCCTGGAGGTGATCGCTGCGCGGGCCGGGCGGCCGGTCGAGGTCGTGCGCGGCTGGGCCGGCGGCGGGTTTCCCGCACCGGTCCGGGACCACCCGCGGCGGCCGGTCTACCACTGGCCGGACGTGTCGGCGTGGCTGGACCGGCACCGGGCGCCGGTGCCGGCGGCCGGTGACACGGCGGTGACCCTGGAGGCGGTCACGCTCGCGCTGCGGCTGCGCGCGCTGGCGCCCCGGCTCGAGCGGATGCCGCCGATCCGGTCGCTGCTCTACCCGTGACCGTGACGCCCGGGGCGCCTTCGGGCGTCCCGGGTCGCCCGGTTCGGGCTCCGGGTTGTCCGGCTCGGGCTTCCGGGCTGGGCGGCTCGGGTCTCCGGGCTGGGCGGCTCAGACGTCGAATTCGCCGTCTTTGGCGCCGGCGACGAAGGCGTCCCACTCGTCCTGGGTGAAGACGAGGACGGGGCTGTGCGGGTCGGCGCCGTTGCGCAGGCCGATCAGGTCGTCGACGAACGCCACCTCGACCCGGCTGCCGTGGCTCTCACCGGGCGCCGAGCGCCAGACGGCACGGGAGCTGTCAAAGGCACCCTTGGGGTGCGACAACGTCATGGACCCTGAGGCTACACGGGGGCTCGGGGCCGTCGCACGCTGACACTCGTCCGGGCGACCCGCCGTGCTGATCACTACGATGCCAGGATGCGCGTGGGCATCATGGGTGGGACGTTCGACCCGATCCACCACGGCCACCTGGTCGCCGCGAGCGAGGTGGCCGACCGGTTCGGGCTGGACCAGGTGGTGTTCGTGCCCACCGGTGACCCCTGGCAGAAGAGCGGGTCGTCGGTCAGCTCGCCGGAGGACCGCTACCTGATGACGGTCATCGCGACCGCGTCCAACCCCCGGTTCACGGTCAGCCGGGTCGACGTCGACCGGGTCGGCCCGACGTACACCGTCGACACCCTGCGCGACCTCCGTGAGCGCTACGGTCCCACGGCCGAGCTGTTCTTCATCACCGGTGCCGACGCGCTCAACAAGATCCTGTCCTGGAAGGACGCCCGGGACCTGTTCGACCTCGCGCATTTCGTCGGCGTGACCCGGCCCGGGTTCGAGCTCGACGCCTCGCATCTGCCGGAGGCGTCCGTCTCGCTGGTGCAGGTGCCGGCGATGGCGATCTCGTCCACCGACTGCCGGCGCCGGGTCCAGGGCGGCAAACCGGTGTGGTACCTCGTCCCCGACGGAGTGGTGCAATACATCGCTAAGCGAGGTTTGTACCGAAAAGTCGACAACATCTGAGAGGCAGACTGTCGTACGGGCGTGAGAGGCTAGAACCAGCCCGGCGCAGCAGGCCGGGGCAGACCGACGAAGGGAGCCCGGTGCCCGCGACTGAGCGTGCCATCGAGCTGGCGCTCACCGCTGCACAGGCGGCCGCCGACAAGAAGGCTGAAGACATCGTCATCCTGGACGTCGCCGACCAGCTGGTCATCACCGACGCGTTCCTGGTCGCTTCGGCGCCCAACGAGCGGCAGGTCCTGTCGATCGTCGACGCCATCGAGGAGCGACTCGCGCAGCTGCCCGAGAAGGCGAAGCCGGTCCGTCGCGAGGGCGAGCGCGGCGGGCGCTGGGTGCTGCTGGACTACGTCGACATCGTCGTGCACGTCCAGCACAGCGAGGAGCGGGAGTTCTACCAGCTCGACCGGCTGTGGAAGGACTGCCCGGTCATCGAGTTCGTCGACCGCGACCTGCCCGCCCCCGCGTGACCCGCCTGATCCTCTGGCGGCACGGGCAGACCGCCTGGAATGCCGGCGGACGGGTGCAGGGACAGATCGACACGCCGCTGTCCGAGACCGGGCTCGCGCAGGCGGCCGCCGCCGCGCCGCGGCTCGCCGCGCTCGAGCCCGCCATGCTCGTGACCAGCGATCTGCGCCGCGCCAGCACCACCATGGCCGCGCTCGCCGCGCTCGTCGACGTGCCCGTCACCACCGACCCGCGGCTGCGCGAGCGCAGCTTCGGCGAATGGGAGGGCCTGACCCACCCCGAGATCATCGGCACCTGGCCGGAGGCGTTCGCGCGGTGGCGGCGCGGCGAGCCCGTCGAGGACGCCGACGTCGAGGAGGTCGACGCGCTGAGCAAGCGCATGACCGACGCGCTGCACGAGATCGTGGCCGCGGCACCGCCCGGCGCGACCGTCGTCGTGGCCACCCACGGCGCCGTCGCCCGGCACGGCACCTGCGCGCTGCTCGGCTGGCCGCAGTCGCTGGCACCCACCCTCGGCGCGCTGCTCAACTGCCACTCCACCGACCTGCGCTTCGACGAGACCCGCGGATGGCAGCTGGCGGGCCACAACCTGCCATGACCCGGCGGAACCCGGCGCGTGGCGGTAGCGTCGAAAGGGTCATGGCGATTCGCACCGTGCTCTTCCTGGCCGCCGTCGCGTCGGTGCTCGGCGGCTGTGCCGCGGCGTCCGACGACACGGCCGCGCCGTCGGCGGCGCCGACACTGTCGCCGGTCCCGTCCCAGGTCTCCGCCGTCCCCGCACCGTCCCGGCCGGCCACCGTCCCGCCGACCGCCTCCGGTCCCGGTGCGTCCGGTCCCGGTGCGTTCGGCCCCGGTGCGTCCGGGATGAGCGTCTCCGGCGAGGTCGTCGAGGGGGTCGAGGCCGGCTGCCTGCTGCTGCGCACGCCCGGCACCCTCTACCTGCTCGTCGGCGGCGACCGCGCCGCGCTGCAGGTCGGCAAGCGGGTCACCGTCGTCGGCACCCCGCAGCCCGGCCTGATGAGCACCTGCCAGCAGGGCACCCCGTTCCAGGTGGTCTCGGTCCGGAGCGGCTGATCGGCTACGGTGCCGTCATGACCGGCTCACACCCTGCCGTCGCCGTTGTCACCGACTCGACCGCCTGCCTGCCGGTCGACCTGGCCACCGACCCGGCCCGGCGGCTCACCGTCGTGCCGCTCGCCGTCGTCGTCAACGGCGTCGCCGGCCTCGAGACCATCGACATCGACTCCGCCACGGTCGCCGAGGCGCTCAACGCGCGCCGCGTCGCCGTCACCACGTCCAGGCCCTCCCCGGAGGCCTTCGCCGACGTGTACCGGCGACTGCTCGACGCGGGCGCGCCGGCCGTGCTGTCGGTGCACCTGTCAGCGAAGCTCTCCGGCACGTACGACGCGGCGGTCCTGGCCGCGGCCGAGTTCGACGGTGCCGTGTCCGTCATCGACACCCAGTCCACGGGCATGGGGCTGGGCTTCCCGGCGCTCGCGGCCGCGTCGGCGGCGGCGTCCGGTGCCGGGCTGGACGAGGTGCGGCAGGCGGCCCTCGACGCGGTGGACCGCACGTCGACGCTGTTCTACGTGGACACCCTGGAGTTCCTGCGCCGGGGCGGGCGGATCGGCGCGGCGGCCGCGCTGCTGGGCACCGCGCTGTCGGTGAAGCCGATCCTGCACACCACCGAGCAGGGCGTCGTGGTGCGGGAGAAGGTGCGCACGTCGAGCCGGGCCCTGGCGCGCCTGGTCGACATGGCGGACGAGGCGGCGGGGGAGTCGGTCGTCGACGTCGCGGTGCACCACCTGGCGGCGCCGGACCGGGCGGACGCGCTGCTGACGACGTTGAAGGAGCGGCTCGGGGAGCGGCTGCGGGGGGCGTACCTGACGGAGGTCGGCGCGGTCGTCGGCGCGCACGTGGGGCCGGGGATGGTGGCCGTGGTGGTGTACGTGGTCTAGCGGGTCTTCCCCGCGCGGGTTTCGCGTGAGCGGGTCTTCCCCGCGCGGGTTTTTTGCGAGCGGGTTTTCCACAAGCGGGGTGTTGTCCACAGGGCCGGCGTCGTGCGGGGGTCTGGTGTCGGTGTCCGGTCCTAGCGTGACCGGGCATGAGGCGCAGTGCTGCAGACGACGGGACGCGGGCCGCGGGGCGGCTGGCCAGGGTGGTCGGCCTGCCGCCGGACGACCCCTGTCCCGGGGACGGGTCCCCCGACCCTTATCCGTGGGACGGGTCGTTCCCGGCTCGGACCGACCCGGCGCTCCCGTCCACGGACACCGACGGCGGCGGCACGAGGGCGTGGCTCGCGGCGGTCGACCCCGGCCGCCGGGGCGTGCGGGTGCTGGCGGTCGTCGCCGCGCTCGTCGTGCTCGGCGCGGCCTTCCTCGCGTGGCGGTCCCGGCCGCAGGTCACGCCGGCGCCGCCGGCCACCGCGGTCTCCGCCGCCCCACCCCCGTCCAGCGGCGCCCCGACGCGGCTGATCGTGTCCGTCAACGGCAAGGTCCAGCGGCCCGGCCTGGTCGAGCTGCCGGCCGGCGCCCGCGTCGCCGACGCCATCACCGCCGCCGGCGGAGCCCTGCCCGGCACCGATCTGAGCGGCCTCAACCTGGCCCGTAAGGTCGTCGACGGCGAGATGATCGCGGTCGGCATCCCCGCGCCGGCCGGGGGCGCACCGCCCGGCGCCGCCGGCGGTTCCGGCGGCGGCCTCGTCAACCTCAACACCGCCACCGTCACCGAGCTGCAGACGCTGCCCGGCATCGGCGCCGTCCTCGCCCAGCGCATCGCCGACTACCGCGACCGCCACGGCGGCTTCCGCGCCGTCACCGACCTGCGGCAGGTCGAGGGCATCGGCGACGCCAAGTTCCAACAGCTCAAGGACCGGGTGACGGTGTGAGCACCGACCTGCGCCTGGCGGGCGCCGCGATCGGCTGCTGGCTGACCGCCCTGAGCTGCCTGTTCTGCCCCGCCTGGGCCTGCTGGGCGGTGGGGCTCGGCGCCGTGGCCCTCGCCGTGCTGTGGGCGCGGCTTCCCGTGCGGGCGCTGCGCCCGACCCGGTGGGTGGTCGTCGCGGCGCTGCTCGGCGTCGCCTGCGGTGCCGCGGCCACCGCCGCCCGGGTCGGCGTGCGCGACGCCGAGCCGCTCGCCGGCCTCGCCGCGGAGCACCGCACGGTGCGGCTCGGGCTGCGGATCTCCGACGACCCGCGGCTGGGCCGCGCCACGGCCGGGCGGGCGCCGACCGTCATCGTGCCGGCCCGGCTGATGTGGCTGCGTACACCCGACGGGACCGGCGTCGAGCTCGCCGCGCGGGTGCTCGTCCTCGCCGCCGACAAAGGCTGGCTGGGGCTGCTGCCGGGGCAGCGGGTCGAGGCGACCGGCCGGCTGTCCCCGCCCCGCGGCGGTGACCTGCGCGCCGCGGTCGTCTCCGTGCCGGACGGGCCCGCCCGGGTCGAGCCGGCGCCGTTCGTACAGCGGGCGGCCGGCACCCTGCGCGAAGGCCTGCAACGGGCGTGCCTGCCGCTGCCGGCGGAGCCGGGCGGGCTGCTGCCCGGGCTCGTCGTCGGCGACACGAGCCGGCTCGACCAGCGGCTCGCCGACGACTTCCGGGCCACCGGCCTCACCCACCTGACCGCCGTCTCCGGGGCGAACCTGGCGATCGTGGTCGGGCTGGTCCTGATGCTCGCCCGTTGGTGCCGGGCCGGGCCGAAGCTCGCCGCGCTGATCTGCGTGCTGGCGCTCGTCGGGTTCGTCGTGCTGGTCCGCCCGTCGCCGAGCGTGCTGCGGGCCGCCGCGATGGGCGGGCTGGCCCTCGTCGCGCTCGCCCTCGGCCGGCCCAGGGCGGTGCTGCCGTCGCTCGCCACCGGCGTTCTCGTGCTCGTCGTGGCGGACCCGGAGCTGTCCGTCGACGCCGGGTTCGCCCTGTCGGTCCTCGCCACCGGCGGGCTCGTGCTGCTGGCGCCACGCTGGGCGCAGGCGCTGCAGGCCAGGGGCTGGCCGGCGTTCGCGGCCGAGGCGGTGTGCGTGCCGGCCTCGGCGCAGGCGGCCTGCGCGCCGGTGATCGCGGGCATCTCCGGCGGCGTCAGCCTCACCACTGTCCCGGCCAACCTGCTCGCCGCGCCCGCCGTCGCGCCCGCCACCGTCCTGGGCATCCTCACCGCGGTCGCCTCACCCGTGCTGCCCGGCGCGGCGCAGTTCACCGCCTGGGTGGCCGCCTGGCCGGCCCGGTGGCTCGTCTCCATCGCCCACCACGGCGCGGCCGTCCCCGACGGCGTGCTGCCCTGGCCGGGCGGCACCTTCGGCGGGGTGGTGCTCGGCGGGCTGCTCGCGGTGCTCATCCTCGCGTTCCGCTGGCGGCTGGCGCGGCGCGCCGTGCTGGTCGTCGCGGTCGGCTGCGTGCTCGGCGCGGTGCCGGTCCGGCTGTTGACCGGCGGCTGGCCGCCGCCGGGCTGGGTCGTCGTCGCCTGCGACGTGGGGCAGGGCGACGCGCTCGTCGTCGCCGCCGGCGGGCAGGACGCCGTCGTGGTCGACGCCGGGCCGCAGCCCGACCCCGTCGACCGTTGCCTGCGCGACCTCGGCGTGCGGCGGGTGCCGCTGCTGGTCATCAGCCACTTCCACGCCGACCACATCGGCGGCCTCGACGGGGTGCTGCGCCGGCGCCCCGTCGACCGGCTGCTCGTGCCGCCGTTCGCCGAGCCGGCCGCCGGCCGCGGTGCCGTGCTCGGCCGGGGGATCGCCGCCCTCGACGCACCGGCCGGCACCACGCTCACCGTCGGTCCGGTCGGGTTGACCGTCCTCGGGCCGGCGCTGACGGTGACCGGCACCCGGTCCGACGTCAACAACAACTCGCTGGTGCTCGCGGTCACCGTCGGCGGGATCCGGCTGCTGCTCACCGGCGACGCCGAGACCGAGGAGCAGGAGAGCCTGCTCGCCGCGCCGCTGCACGCGGACGTGCTCAAGGTCCCGCACCACGGTTCGGCGTACCAGGACCTGGCGTTCCTGGACGCGGTCGCGCCGCGGGTCGCCCTGGTCAGCGTCGGCGCCGGCAACGACTACGGCCATCCCAGCGCCGGCGTGCTGGCCCGCCTCGGCCGCGGCGGTGCCCGGGTGGTGCGCACCGACGAGCACGGCGACCTCGCCGTCGTCCGCGACGACAGCGGGGGGCTCGCGGTCGTCGAGCACGGACCGGCCGCCGCCCGCCGGGCGCTCGGCGGCAGCGCTGCCGGGTTCTCCGTCGGCGTTTCTGTCGGTGGGTCGTGACACGATGGCTCGCGTGTCTGGTTCTGGTCTGCCCCGCCTCCGCCTGGTGATCGGTGACGAGGAGCTGCTCGTCTCCCGTGCGATCACCGACACCATCGCCGCCGCCCGCGCCGCCGACCCCGACACCGAGGTCCACCGCCGCGCCGGCGGTGAGCTGCTCGCCGGTGAGCTCGCGGAGCTGCTGAGCCCGTCGCTGTTCGGCGGCCGGCGGGTGCTCGTCGTCGACAGCGGGCAGGACACCAAGAAGGACATCATCGCGGCGCTGCTGGCGTATGCCGCCGACCCCGAGGACGACGTCGTGCTCGTCGTCGCCCACGCCGGCGGCGCCAAGGGCAAGGCGCTCGCCGACGGGCTCAAGGCCGCCGGCGCCGACGTCGTGCCCGCCGCGAAGATCAGCAAGCACCGCGAGCGGGTCGACTTCGTGCGCAACGAGATCCGCCGCCAGGGCGGCAAGATCGGCGAGGACGCCGCCGAGGCGCTGCTCAACGCCGTCGGCAACGACCTGCGTGAGCTGGTCGCCGCCTGCTCGCAGCTGGTCGCCGACACCGGTGGCCGGATCGACCTGAGCACCGTCGCGCAGTATTACCGCGGCCGTGCCGAGGTTTCCGGGTTCACCGTCGCCGACGCCGTCATGGTCGGCGACACGGCCGCCGCGCTGGAGGCCCTGCGGTGGGCGCTGCACGTCGGCGTGGACCCCGTGCCGATCGCCGACGCCATCGCCGACGGGGTCCGCACGGTCGCCCGCGTGGCCGCCGCCGGCAAGGGCAGCGCATATCAACTCGCCGGAAATTTGGGAATGCCTCCGTGGAAGGTCGAACGCGCGCAGCGCCAAGCCCGTGGCTGGACGGCCGAGGCGCTCGTTGATGCCATGCGAGTGGCGGCAGAGTGCAATGCCGCCGTCAAGGGTGGCTCGGACGACCGCGGCTATGCGCTCGAGCGGGCTGTGTTCGCAGTGGTCGCGGCGCGTGCTGGAGGAATAGGACGATGACGACGAGCAACGGGTTCGCCTCACAGGCGCCGCTGTATGTGCGTGCGCTGCGGCTTCGCCACCTGCACATCGGCGGATTCGTCAGTTTCATGCTGTTCGAGTGCATGATCGCGGCCGGCGTGCTGCTCGCGCTCGCCGAGTTGGTCAGCTGGTGGGCGGTGCCCGTGCTCCCGGCGGTCGTCGCGATCATGGTCAAGGTCAACGACCTGGCGATCGGCGGATCGAAGCGGGTCCGGGCCCAGGCGCGTTCCGCCGCCCGGGGTTCATCCGAACGGGCGTCATCCACTCGGGTGGATCTTCCTGCCCACGACGACGAGCCCGTGTCCGCCGCCCGGCGGACCGCGACCGTGCTGGACCGGGCCGAGATGGCCCGCGGCGCCGGCAACTCGACCGGCACCGGCACCGGCACCGGCACTGGCATCGGCGCCGCCGGCCGTGACCCGTCCGGGGCCGGGGTGCCGGTCGCCGGCTCGGGCCGGGCGGCGGCGGGCAGCGTCGCGAGGTCGGCCGCCGCGGGGGTTGCCGGTGGTGGTGCTGCCGACGGTGGCGTTGGCGGCACCGCTGGTGGCGGCGCTGCTGTTGGCGGGGCCGGGCGCGGCGGGGTCGGGGTGCGGCAGGGCGGCGCCGGGTCCGGTGTCGTAGCCGGCGCCGGCGGCGGTACTGGCGCGGGCGGCACGGGCACGGGTGCGGGCGGCACGAGTGCGGCCGGCACGGGCACGGTCGGCACGGGCGCGGGCGGCACGGGCACGGGTGCGGGCGCTGGGCGCGGCGCGGGCACCGGGGGCACCCGCACGGCGACCCGGCAGTCGGCCGGCGAGCCACCGGCGCAGCGTAAGAAGGTCGGCGTCATCCGGATCACGGTCCCGGCCCGCGACGGCGGCCCCCGCGGCGGTGCCCGCCAGCCGGAGAGCGCCCCCGACGCCGGGTACGGGATCTCGCCCGCCAGCGACCTTCCACCCGGCCAGGCCACCTCCGACACCGCCGCCCGCCGTGCCCTCCGCGACGGCGACACCGGCGCCCACTCGGCGTTCCACGAGGAGACGACCGGCTCCGGTCGTGCGTTCCGCGACGGTGACACGGGTTCCGGTCGTGGGTTCCGTGACGGTGACACGGGCTCCGGTCGTGCGTTCCGTGACGGTGACACGGGTTCGGGGCGAGCGTTCCAGGACGGTGACACCGGCGTGTACCCGGCGTTCCGTGCGGGCGAAGGTGGCGCGCACGCCGCGTCCCCCGAAGGCGACGCCCACCGTCCCGACCAGCACGACCGTGACACCGGTGTGCACGCCGCCTACCGCGGCGCCGACGCCCGCGGAGTCCGCTCCCGCGACGACGAGACCAGCGCCGACGGCCGTCACGGCCGGACCGGCGAGCACGAGGGCTGGGACCAGACGGCCGGTGGCGGCACGTGGCCGACCCGCACCGGCTGGGATGAGTCGGCGCGGTCCGCGCAGGCCGGTCAGCACTGGGAGCGGTCCGGCGAGTTCGCCCAGGACTTCGACCAGCCGGTGCAGACCGGCCGGGGCCACGACGACCAGACCACCGACGTCTGGGACCGGGCCGGCCACTCTCACGCCGGCCACGACCAGGCCGGCCGTGACCAGGCCGTTTACGCCCAGGCGGGCTGGGGTCACGACCGCGCTGGTCAGGCCTGGGGCCACGACCAGGCTGGTTACGCCGGTGAGGCCGGTTATGCCGGTGAGGCCGGTTATGCCGGTCAGGCTGGTTACGCCGGGCAGGGCCGCGACCGGCGGGTCGGCGACGAGCAGGCCTGGGACCATGAGGATGACGGTCAGAGCTGGGACCGAGCTGTGCCCGTGGGCTGGGAGCAGGGCGCCGGCCGGGAGCAGGGAGCCGGCGTCGACCCGGGGACGCACGCCGGGTCGGGTTATGCGCAGGCGGGGTCGAGTTACGCGGATGCCGGGTCGGGTTATGCGCAGGCCGGCTTCGACGCGCAGCCTGGGTCCGATTACGCGCAAGCCGGGTCGGGTCATACGCAGGCCGGCTACGACTACGCGCAGGGCGGTGCCGATCAGGTGCGGGCGGCTGGTTGGGGTGGTGACGGCCGGGGGCGGGACGTCGAGGAGACGACCGACGGGCGCGGGCGTGGTGTGCGGCAGAACGACGGCCAGTGGAGCGGGCACCCGGTCCGGGTCGAGTCGACCGGCGACACCAGGCACGCCTGGGGCGAGGACACCGCCGCGGGCTGGGGCAGTGCGGCCGCCTGGGCGGGGTCGGCCGGTGCCGGTGACGGGCAGGTCAACTGGGGTGACGAGACGGTCTGGGGTGACCGGGCGGCGTGGATCGGGCGGGGTGGCGCGGCGGCGCACGGTGAGCCGGTCGATCCGTGGGCGGACTGGGACGACGAGACCGGCTGGGCGGACCAGGCGCAGTGGAGTGCCGCGCCGAGCCGGGGTGCGCAGACCGGCTGGGCGGCGGGGCAGGCGGCGTGGTCCGGGTACGAGCCCGCCGACGACGTCGACCCGAACGACCCGACCCGGCCCGTCGACAGCGGGCGCGGCGCGAACCGGGACGCGACCGGTGGGCGGCACGCGCAGCGCCAGCCGGGTGGGCGGCGCAGGGCGGACGACACGGGCAACTTCTCGTCGGGGCAGTTCCAGTCGGGGCGGCACGCCGAGCGGTCGTGGCGGGCGGACGAGGACCTGACCAGGCAGCGGACCGGGGGGTTCAACCAGGGGCGGTTCGCCTGACCGGTGGTGCGGTAAGCGCTCAAGATGCGTCACCTGGCCCGGGTGGTGCCGCCGGGGTCGCTGGTAAGGCAGTGGCCGTGGTGTGCACGTGTCCGGGGACATAGATGATGAGCCGGAGGATCGCGGGGGGAACAGCCCGGGTCCTCCGGCTCATCGATGTCCGGGCGGTGAGGACCTGGCAGCGTGACCGAGGCGTCAGCGTGACCGAGGCGTCAGCGTGACCGAGGCGTCAGCGTGACCGAGGCGTCAGCGTGACCGAGGCGTCAGCGTGACCGCGTCAGCGTGGCGCGGTGCTGGGAAGCGGTGCACCGCCCTGGTGGGATCAGCGGGTAATCCGGGCACGGCCTTGAGCTGGCAGCGAGGTTGTGAGGGTGGTAGGCAACGCCCGGCTGCGGGAGTGGGGAAGAGCGCGGCGTGGGGAACAACGCGGCGCGGGAAAGTGCGCGGAGGCGGACGCGTCGGTCGCCGGGAGACGGTCCGGTGGCGGTTGGTGGGTACAGCGAAAGCGCCGCCCGGGTGGGCGGCGCTTTTCGGCAGAACGAGGTGTGGTGACCGCTCAGGCGGCCAGCGAACCCAGCTTCTTGGTGATCGCCGACTTGCGGTTGGCGGCCTGGTTCTTGTGGATGACGCCCTTGCTGGCGGCCTGGTCCAGCTTGCGCGACGCGGCGCGCAGGAGCGTGGTGGCGGCCTCGGTGTCGCCGGCGGCGGTCGCCTCGTGGAACTTGCGGATCGCCGTCTTCAGCGACGACTTGACCGACTTGTTGCGCAGGCGGCGCTTCTCGTTCTGCCGGTTGCGCTTGATCTGGGACTTGATGTTCGCCACGCGACAGACCTCGTCTTGTTAGCTCGGGTTGGAAAACGTTGAAGCGCAAGCAACAGGGACGCGTCACCGTGCGCGATGAATCAGGTTACCAGGTCCCCACCCGGCCAGCCAAAACGGCCGCCCGCCAGCGGCGGGCAAGGGGGACAGGGGGCGGCGGCTCAGAGCGCGCTGCCCTTGCGGTACTCGTCCCAGGACAGCTCCCAGTCGGTCCAGCCGTCGCCGTACTTCACGCGCTCCTCGGTGCCCTTGACGATGACGGGATCGCCGATGTGGGTCACGCCGTACAGCCACTTCGCCAGGTCGAGGGAGATGTTGACGCAGCCGTGGGAGACGTTGCGTTTGCCCTGGTCCTTGACCGACCAGGGGGCGGCGTGGATGTACTGGCCGCTCCAGGTGATCCGCTGCGGGTACTCGACCTTGGTGCGGTAGCCGTCGGGGGAGTCGACCGGGACGCCGTAGGTGGAGGAGTCGAACCACTCCCACTCGTTCTTCACCATGACGATGAAGTTGCCGCTGTCGGAGGGGTTGCTGGGCTTGCCCAGGGAGACGGGCATCGTCTTGAGCAGCACGCCGTCCTCGGTGACGGTCATCTGCTTGGTGGCGTTGTCGACCTCCATGATCAGCTTCTTGCCCACGGTGGCGTCGACGGTGATGTCCTTCTCGCCGTACGACTTGCCGCCGAAGGACACGCCGCCGACGGCGGCGCGCAGGCTGAGCTTGGTGCCGGGCTGCCAGTACTCCTTCGGGCGGTAGTGGATCTCCTTGGCGGAGAACCAGTTCCAGACGCCCTCCTGGGGCGGGTCCGAGGACATGAACAGGCGCTTCTGGATGCCGGCCCGCTTGTCCTTCGGGATGTCGACGCCGAAGGACAGGATCATGGGCATGCCGACGCCGACGACCTGGCCGTCGCCGATCTGGCTGCTGGTGCGGGCGAGGCTGGCCGGCCTGGCCATGGTGGTGAACTTCACCGTGGTCTTGGTGGCGCCGGCGGTGACCGTGGCCGTGTACTCCGTGCCGTACTTGAGCTGCTTCGCCGGCATCCACTCGGTGCCGCCGGGGGCCGCGGACGCGGACGGACCGGACGATCCGGACGAAACAGACGTCACGGGTGCCGGGCCGCCCTCGACGGTGGCGCCGGCGGCGTCCTGCAGGGTGACCGTGGCGTCGGCGGACGACTCGTAGACGATCGAGGTCGCCGTCGACACGTCCCGCGCGCCGTCGGTGGGCGTGGCCACCTTGACGGTGGCGGCGGCCGCCGTACCGGAGCCGCCGCCGCCCTTCCAGGAGGGGGCGGGGTCGCCACAGCCGGCGAGCACCAGGGCGCTCACCACGAACAGCAGGGTCAATCGTTGTAGTTGCATCAGCAACCATTGTGCCCCGGCCTACAAGGACGGCAACCGGACGAGGAAGGTCGTGCCCGGCTTGTCGCCGTGGTCGGTGACGGTGATCGTGCCGCCGTGCCGCTCGATGACCGTGCGGCTGATGGCCAGGCCGAGGCCGGTGCCGGGCAGGCCGAGGCTGCGGATGTTGGAGCCGCGGAAGAAGCGTTCGAAGAGGCGGGAGCGCTCCTGCTCGGGAATGCCGACGCCGGTGTCGGCGACGCGCAGGTCGACCCCGGCGGCGTCGCGGACCAGCTCGATCTCGACCCGGCCGCCGGCGGGGGTGAACTTGACCGCGTTGGTGACGAGGTGGTCCACGACCTTGCGCAGCCGCGGCTGGTCGCCGGCGACCATGGCGGGCCCGTCGGGCAGCGCCACCTGCATGTCGATGTCCTTCTCGCGGGCGGCGCGGGTACCGGTCTCGGCACTGGCCCGCACCACCGCGGCGAAGTCCAGTGGCCGCTCGACGAGCGAGACGTAGCCGCTCTCCAGGCCGGCGAGGTCGAGCAGGTCGTCGATGATGGCCCGGAGGTTCTCCGCGTTGCGGGCGATGACCGACAGGAACTGGGCCCGGGTCGTCTCGTCGTCGTTGTCGTGCAGGAGCAGCTCCGTGTACGACGAGATCGACGTCAGCGGCGTGCGCAGCTCGTGACCCACCAGCGAGATGAACTCGTCCTTGGTGCGGGCCAGCTGGCGGGCCAGGTCCTCGGCGCGGCGGCGCTCCAGGAACTGCCCGACGTGCGCGGCGATCCCGGACAGCAGCGCGATGAGGGACTGCTCCGGCTCCTCGGCGGCGTCGCCGAAGAAGCTCAGCGTGCCGGTGACCCCGCCGCCGTCGCGGATCGGCACGGCGAGGCCGACCCGCAGCCCGTGCCGGGCCAGCGACGGCACGTTGAGCCGGCTGCCGACGACGGAGATGTCGGGGATCCAGGCGGGCTGGCCGGTCTCCCACGCGACGCCGGAGACGCCGACGCCGGGCGCGAGCGGGCCTGGCTCGGGGATGACGTAACCGGGCTCGGTCCACATCGCCGCGTTGCGCAGGACGTTGCCGACCTTGTCGACCAGCCACAGCTCCGCGTGCGGCCACCGCAGCGTACGGGCGACCGCGCCGAGCAGCTCCGGGCCGGCGTCCTCGATCGTCGGGGCGTGCTCCAGGATGCGCGACACCGCGAGCTCGCACTCGATGAGCCGCTGCGCCCGGCGCCGGTCGGTGACCTCGTGCAGGGCGGCGACGGCGCCGAGCCGGTTGCCGTCGCTGTCGCGGATCGGCTGGGCGTTGGCGGTGAAGCTGCGCCGGGGCCGGCCGGGCAGGTGGACGACGACCTCGGCCTCGCGGACGTGCTCGCCGTGGAACGCGCGCACCAGCGGCAGGTCGTCGGAGGCGACCTCCTCCGACTGGTACGCGCGGTAGTGCTGCACCCACGAATCGACGGTCGACTGGTCGGCGTCGCTGCCGGCGATCTCCCGCATGGCGCGGTTGAACAGGATCAGCCGGCCGCGCTCGTCGCAGGCGACCACGCCGGCGTCCAGGTTGTCGAGCAGGGCGCTGAGGAAGTGCCGCTCGCGGGCGAGCTGCCGTTCGGCGGCGACGCGTTCGCTGATGTCGTAGACGAACGCGTGCGCGTGCCGGCCGGTCGGGCCGTCCACGACGTTGAGCGTGAGCTCGACCGGGAACTCGTCGCCGGCCCGGTTGACCGCGTAGAGCTGGAGGCGTTGCCCGATGAGCTTCGGCACGCCGCCGCGGGCCAGCCTGGTCAGCCCCGCGCGGTGCGCGGCCCGGAAGCGCTCCGGGATGATCAGCTCGTCGACCTGCTTGCCGAGGGCCTCCTGGGCGGACCAGCCGAAGGTGCGTTCCGCCGCCCGGTTCCAGCGGGTGATCTCGCCGGTGAGCTCGATGCCGACGAACGCCTCCAGCGCCGTCTCCAGCACCGCGTCGGTCTCGGTGGCGGCGATCGCGATGTCCTGCCGGCTGGTCTCGGCGCCCAGCATGACCTCGAGCATGGCGGCGCACTCCCCGACGGCCGCGACGTCGTCGTCGGTCCAGTGCCGCGGCACGGAGTCGGTGACGCAGATCGCGCCGAGCGTGTGGCCGTGCAGGTCGTGGATGGGTTGGCCGAGGTACGCGGTGACGCCCCGGTCGTGCACCGCGCCGAGGTCGCGCAGCGCCGGGTGGTCCCGGGCGTCGCTGACCACCACGGGGGTGTTCTCGGCCACCACGTACTGGCAGAAGGAGCTGGTCGCCGGCTCGGCGTGGACCCGGTCGAGGTCGGGCGGCAGCCCGTGCCGGCCGACGATGTGCATCCGCTCGTCGTCGACGAGGGTCAGCAGGCCGACCGGCGCCACGACGGAGCGGGCCGCGAGCCGGACCAGCCCGTCGACGGGCGCCGATGACGAGGCGAGCAGCGCCTGTGCGCGCCGGAGCGCGGCGAGCCGTCCGGGCTGCGCGAGCACGCCGAGGTCGAGTTGCGGCATGTCACACCCCTAACCCGCAAGCACCTGGCGTTGATCGTACCTGCGCAAAGGGGTGAAATCAGACTAAAGCCGGAGCTGCGTGGCCCGCGCGAGCGTCGAGGACGGGTCCTCACCGTCGGTCAGGTCGATGTCGTCGGTCAGCCGGCCGTCGGCCAGCCGCAGCAGCCGGTCGCATCTGGCCGCGATGTGCTGCTCGTGCGTGGCCAGCAGCACCGTCATCCCGTGCTGCTCGCGCAGGTCGAGCAGCAGGTCCAGGATCTGTGTGCCGTTGGCGGAGTCGAGGTTGCCGGTCGGCTCGTCGGCGAGCAGCAGCTTCGGTGAGCCGATCAGCGCCCGCGCGATGGCGATCCGCTGCTGCTGCCCGCCGGACAGCTGCGCCGGCAGGGCCCGCTCGCGGCCGCCGAGACCGACCGCCTCCAGCAGCTCCCGGGCGCGCGCCTGCTTGTCGAAGCCGACCCGGAACGGCAGCACCGGCGCGATCACGTTGTCCAGCGCGGTGAGGGCGGGCAGCAGATGGTAGCGCTGGAACACGAAGCCGACCGTGCGCCGGTACTCGCTCAGCCGGCGCCGCCGCAGGGCCGTCACCTCGACGCCGTCGACCACGATCGTGCCGGCGTCGGCGGACTCGATCGCCCCGATGAGGTGCAGCAGGGTCGACTTGCCCGAGCCGCTCGGGCCCGTCACGGCGGTGAAGCTGCCGGCCTCGATCCGCAGGGTCAGGTCGTCGGCGGCCACGATGTCCTGCTCACCGGTGTGGAACCGTTTCGTGAGCCCGGTGACGGACAGCTCGGCGCCGGTCGGCGGTGCGGTCATGGTTCCTACTCTGTCGCAATGCATTGCGACAATGCAAGAGGCGAGTAGGCTCTGCGCATGCCGATCCACCACGCGGTGCTGTCGCTGCTGTCGCACGGGCCCAGTTACGGGTACGAGCTGAAGGGCGCCTTCGAGACCGCGGTCGGCCCGCAGTGGGGGCCGCTCAACATCGGCCACCTGTACCAGATCCTCGACCGGCTCTCCCGCGACGGCATGGTCAGCTCGGAGCGGCACGCGCAGGCGGTGAAGCCCGACCGGGTCGTATACGAGATCACCGACGCCGGCCGGGGCGAGCTGCGCCGGTGGTTGGACGAGGCGAGCCCGCGCAGCGGCGGCTTCCGCGACGACTTCTTCCTCAAGGTGACGGCCGCGGCCCGCTCCGGCGACCCGGAGATCGTGCGCACGGTGCTCGGCCAGCAGCGCACGTACCTGCTGCGGGAGCTGCGCAACCTCGACGGGCTGCGGCGCAAGGGGCCCGACCCGGTGGTGGCGCTGCTGCTGTCGGCGGCGACGAGGCACGTGGAGGCGGATCTCGCGTTCGTCGACGACGCGGAGCAGGCGCTGCTGCGGGACCCGGCCACGGTGGCGGGGCTGGCGGGCGTGCGGAGGGCGGATCCGCTGCCGGACGAGCTGCGCCGTCCCGCGTAACCGCCTTTGTCAGCGCGGCTCTCTTCGGTGCGGTGACCGCGCGTCAGGTCCTCGGGTGCAGGGCGCCGCGCTTCAGGCCCGGGATCTCGAACGGCTCACCGAGCAGCTCCGCGGCGGCCAGCCGGGCCAGGGCCGGCGCCGTCTGGATGCCGAAGCCGCCCTGCCCCGCGAACCAGTAGAAGCCCTCCTGCGCGGGGTCGGGCCCGACGACCGGGTTGCGGTCCGGCGCGAACGTGCGCAGCCCCGCCCAGCTGGTCCGCACCCGGCGCAGCTCCAGCGTCGTCACGGCGGCGACCCGCTCCACCGCCAGGGCCACGTCCTCGGGCGCCGCGACCGCGTCGACCGGCGGCGACGGCGTCTCGTCGCACGGCGACACCAGCAGCCCGCCGCTCTCCGGCCGGAAGTAGAACTCGTCGCCGACGTCGAGGACCAGCGGCCAGGTCGGCGCGACCCCGTCGATCGACACGATCGCCACGGTGCGGCGCATCGGCGTCAGCCCGGCCGCCCGCACCCCGAGCCGCCCGGCCACGGCGTCCGCCCACGCGCCGGCGGCGTTGACGACCCGCCCGGCCTCCAGGTCGCCGCGGTCGGTGGTGAGCCGCCAGCCGTGCCCCGTCCACTCGCCGGCCTCCAGGCCGATCGCGGTGCGCAGCACCACTCCCGCGGCGGCGGCGCGTTTGCGGTACAGCTGATGCAACGCGTCGACGTCGATGTCCTGTGCGGTGCGTTCGACCGCCGCGCGGGCCACCGCCGACGGGCGCAGCGCGGGGCACAGCGTCTGCGCGCCCGCGACGTCGGTGCCGCGCAGCGACGGGTTGGCGGTCAGCAGCGCGTTCATCGCCGGCAGCTGGTCCTCGCGGGCCACCCAGACCAGCGGTCGGGTCCGCAGCAGCGGCGTGCCCGACTCGGCGCCGAGCGCGTCGAGCATGATGCGGGACGCGCGGGTCAGCGCGCGCACCTCCGGCGAGCCGTAGCTCTCCAGGAACGCGGCCACCGACCGCCCGGTCGTGTGATACCCGAACTGGTTCTCCCGCTCCAGCACCACGATCCGCAACGGCTCCCGGTGCCCACCGGCGGCCTCGGCGCGTTCCACCAACCGGCCATCAAGCTCGGCGAGCTCGGCGGCGAGGGACAGGCCGGCCATGCCCCCACCGATCATCGCCACGTCTGCGCGTTCGATCCTGTGATTGTCGCAGGGAATGTTCCGTTACGAGCCGGGTAGTCGCCCCGCGTGAGATTCGCCGAGCTCGCCGCCCGCTGGCAGGACCGTCACGTGCTCGTCGTCGGAGACGCCGTGCTCGACTGCTGGCTGCACGGCACCCCGACGCGTATGAGCCGCGAGGCCCCCGTCCCCGTCGTCACCCTCGACAAGACCCGCGAGGTCGGTGGCGGTGCCGCGGCGCTCGCCGGCGCCCTCACCGCCCTCGGCGCCCGGACCACCGTCGTCGGCGCGACCGGCGACGACGACGCGGGTGCCACGCTGCGCTCCAGGGTGTGGGACAGCGGCGCCACGGACCGTCTGGTCGTCTCCGTCGGCCGGCGTACGCTCACCAAACGCCGCCTCGTCGCGGCCGGTCAGGTGATCGCCCGGTTCGACGACGGCGACACCACCCCGCTCGGCGGGACCGCGGCCGAGACGCTGCTGCAACGCCTCGACGAGTCGCTGGCCGAGGCCCCCGAGGCGGTCGTCGTGTGCGACCTGGGCGCGGGCACGCTGGGCCCCGCGGTCCGCGCGATGCTGGCGACCCGGCGCCTCGACGTGCCGCTGCTCGCCGTCGACGCCCTCGACCTCGGCCCGTGGGCGCACCTCGGCCCCGACCTGGTCACCCCGACCCTCGACACGGTCAGTGGGGTCGTCGAAGGTACCAACGCCGCCGCCGTCACCGCGGCCCGCGGCATGCTCCTGCGGTCGACCGCCGCGGCCGTCGTGTCCGTCGCGCTGGACGCCGACGGGGCGGTGGTGATCAGCCAGGACGCCGACACCGTGCACACCTCGGCGGCGCCGGGGCCGCGCAACCGGTCGGCGTACGTCGCCGGCTTCGTCCTCGCCCAGCTCGCCGAGGCCCCGATCGCGGAGGCCGCCGCGACCGCCCAGCGCTGCGCCGCCATCCGGGCCCGTGACCTGGCGCTGAACCTGGGCCGGCGGGCCGGCCTGACCACGATCCCGACCTGACGCCGCCTGGCTCGTCGGCGGGGGCGGAGAAGTGTCGTACCCCGGGGGTAGGTTCCTGGGTGTGCGGCGGCCTGTCGGGGGAGGGGGCGGAAGGGCCGGCGTGACACGGGAGGGTTGAGCGGGGGCGTCGCGGCGGGCTCGCGCGGTGAGGGGTTGCGCGTCGTCGCGGTCAGCCGGGGCGTTGTGTGGGGCCTGCCGTGCGGTGAGGGTCCGTGGCTGTGGAGCCCGGCTGACCAGGAGCCCGGCTGACCAGGAGCCCGGCCTGGTCCGCCGACTCCCACAAACTCACCGAATGGCCCTGCTGTGCCGCGGTGCGGCCGCCCTGCCAGCACGCCGGACGCGCCCTGTGGGCCCTGCCCGTCCTGCCAGCCGGCCTGCCCGCCCTGCCGGCCCTGCCCGCCCTGCCGGCCCTGCCCGCCCTGCCGGCCCTGCCCGCCCTGCCGGCCCTGCCGGCCCTGTCGGCCCTGCCCGTCCTGCCAGCCGGCCTGCCCGCCCTGCCCGCCCTGTGGGCACACGGACCCACCTCATGCCGGCATACCCGCCGCGCCGCCGGGGGCACGCTGCGCGATTACATCGGCTGCGAGCGCCTGCCGCTCACGGCGACCGGCGGTGTCAGGGGCGGTCAGTTGAGCTGGAGCTCCGGGACCAGGTCCTTGCAGCGGACGACGATGTGGATGACCTGGGTGTCGGAGCGGAAGGTGAGGCGGTACTCGGTGCCGGGGCCCTGCTGGGCTTCCTCGATGCGGTATTCGAGGGCCGGGCCGATCCGGTCGGCCCAGACCATGCCGGCCTCGCAGTGGGCGGTGATGTTGCCGCCGGGGGTGCGCAGCACCTTCGGCGCGCCCGCGGTCGGCGAGGAGCCCGGGTGCGGCGAGGGGGAGACCGACCCGGCGGCGGAGGGGCCTGTCGAGGCGGGCTGTGCCGGGGTGCGGGTCGTCGCGGCCAGCAGTGAGGTGCGGATGGCCTCGATCCTGCCGATGCCGAAGGCGCTGAGGGCCGCCGTGCACACGGTCCAGGCGCCGATCGCGAAAATCCACCGTCCACCTCGCATGGCGGGCGCCCTGCCCGGGGGGCGGGAAAGCACACCGGGAGGAGGGGGAGGAGGGGGAGGAGATCACGGGCGAAGCCGGGTTTGGGACGAGGACGACCTTGTTGGTGACTTCCCCGCCTGTGTGTCCGTATCATGCCCGAGACGCGCCACCCCCCTTGTCGACGCGACCCACGAGGATCACATGAAGTCCCGCACGTGGAGAATCCGCACGTGGTCGATCCGCGCCAAGATCGTCACCCTGCTGCTGCCGCCGCTGTTGTCGCTGGTCGTGTTGTGGGTCTTCGCGACGAGCCTGACGTCCAGTGCGGTGTTCGAGCTGTTCGACGCTCAGACGTACTACGAGCTGGCCGCCGAGCCGGCCGAGACGATGACCGTCGAGCTGCAGCGGGAGCGCAAGCTGTCGCAGGTGTACCTGGGGGCCGGCCGGGCCGAGGGGAAGCCGGAGACGGCGCTGCTGGCCGAGCAGCGGCGCAAGACGGACGCTGCGGTCAGCCACTTCCGGTCCCTGGCCGGCAAGGGGGAGACCCGCGAAGCGATGCCGGAGGCCGCGCGGGGCCGGCTCACCGAGATCATGGTGGCGCTGGACGGGCTCGTGCCGGGGCGGTCGGGGATCTCGCTCGGGCAGGTCGACCGGGCCGGCGCGATGGACATCTACAACGGGCCGATCGACGCGGTCTACCGCTGGTACAACGCGCTGCCCGGGGTCAGTGACGCCCAGCTGAGCAAGGACGCCCGGACCAACATCGCGATGAGCCGGGCCCGGGAGCTGCTCGCCCGCGAGGACGCGCTGATCAACGGCGCCGCCGCGGCGGGCAAGTTCGTCCGCACGGAGGCCGCCGACCTCGTCGCCGCGATCGGCGCGAAGCGCAGCGAATACGCGGAGCAGTCCGCGGAGCTGCCCGAGTCGGTGCGGCGGACCTACCAGGACATCGTCGCCGGCGACGCGCACAAGAAACTGACCGACTTCGAGAACAAGATCATTGCTGAGGCCCGGCCGAACGCCGCGGTCCCGGTGGACATCACGGTGTGGCGGGAGGCGTACGACAAGCTCGCCGAGCAGCTGCGCCAGCTGGACCTGGAGTACGGCGACACGATCCTGGTGCGGGCCGAGCCGCTCGCCGTCGGCATCATCGTGCGGCTCGTGCTCGCCGCCGTGCTGGGCCTGCTGGCCATCGCGGTGTCGGTGGTGCTGTCGGTCCGGATCGGCCGGTCGCTGATCAACCGGCTGACAGGGCTGCGGCAGGACGCGCAGGCCCTCGCCGACCAGCGGCTGCCGGAGGTCGTCGGCCGGCTGCGCCGCGGTGAGGAGCTCGACCTGGCGGAGGCGGCGCCGCCGCTGGAGTACGGCACCGACGAGATCGGCAAGGTGGGCAACGCGTTCAGCGCCGTGCAGCGCACCGCGATCGAGTCCGCGGCGCACGAGGCGCAGCTGCGGCGCGGCCTCAACGAGGTGTTCCTGAACATCGCCCGCCGCAGCCAGACGCTGCTGCACCGGCAGCTGGCGCTGCTGGACCGCATGGAGCGGCGGACCGGGGACCCGGAGGAGCTGGAGGACCTGTTCCGGGTCGACCACCTGGCGACCCGCATGCGCCGCCACGCGGAGGACCTGGTCATCCTGGCCGGTGCGACGCCCGGGCGGGGCTGGCGCAACCCGGTGCCGATGGTCGACGTGGTCCGCGGCGCGGTGTCCGAGGTCGAGGACTACGCGCGGGTGGGCTTCCTGACGCTGCCGGAGGCGTCGCTGGTCGGCCGGGCCGTCGCCGACGTCATCCACCTGCTGGCCGAGGTGATCGAGAACGCCACGTCGTACTCGCCGCCGCACACCCGGGTGCAGATCAGCGGCCAGCTGGTGCCGAACGGGTTCGCGGTCGAGATCGAGGACCGTGGCCTGGGCATGTCGCCGGAGGCGATCGAGGAGGCCAACGAGCGGCTGCTGCACCCGCCGGACTTCGACCCCGCCAACAGCGCCCGGCTGGGGCTGTTCGTGGTGGCGCTGCTCGCCGCCCGGCACGGGGTTCGGGTCACGCTGCGGTCCTCGCCGTACGGCGGCATCACCGCGGTCGTGCTCATCCCGCCGCACCTGATCACCGGTGCGACCCCGGAGCTGACCGCGCCGACCCCGTCGGAGCTCAGGAACGACCTGGTGGGCGAGCTGGCCGGTGAGGTGGACGGTGAGGTGATGGTCGAGCCCCAGGCCGCCGGCGAGGTCGCCGGGGCGGAGCCGTCGCGCGGCACGCCCGCGGTCCTGGACGCCGCGCCGGCGGAGGCGGGCCGGATCCCGGTGCTGGACCGGGTCCCGCCGGTGACCGCCCGCCGTGCCGCCCCCGTCGACGCCGAGGTCGTGCCGGCCTCCGTGCCGTCGCAGCGCAACGGTGCTTCCTCCGTGGCGTCGCCGCGGCACGAGACCGGCCCGTCGCCGCGGCACGAGACCGGCCCGTCGCCGCGGCACGAGACCGGCTCGTCGCCTCGGTACGAGACCGGCTCGTCGCCGCGGCACGAGACCGGACCGTCGCCGCGGTCGGAGGCCGGGCTGTCGCCGCGAGGGGAGGCCGGGTCGTCATCGCGGTCCGAGCCCGGGTCGTCGCGGCCCGGACCCGAGGTGCCGCTGGACCTGACCGACGACGGGCTGCCGAAGCGCCGCCGGCAGGCGAGCCTCGCGCCGCAGCTGCGGGAGCGGCCCGACGACGAGCACACGGTCGACGGCGTGCCGGCGTCGCAGTTCGCCTCCGCCGCGGCCGGCAGGTCACCCGAGCAGACCCGCGCGATGATGACGTCGCTGCAGGCAGGGTTCACCCGGGGGCGCCGGGAGGCGGCGCTCACCGACGATCAACCCACATCGGAAAGGGACGCATAGGTGGCACAATCGACGAGTCGCACCGGCAAGCTCGACTGGCTCCTCGACGATCTCGTCGATCGGGTCGAGTCGGCGCAGCACGCCGTGGTGCTCTCCGCCGACGGGCTGCTCATGGGCGCGTCCACGGGGCTCGGCCGGGACGACGCCGAGCACCTGTCGGCGGTCGCGTCCGGCTTCCAGAGCCTGGCCCGCAGCGCCGGGCGGCACTTCAACGGCGGCGCCGTCCGCCAGACGATCGTGGAGATGGACGACGCGTTCCTGTTCGTCACGGCCGCCGGGCAGGGCGCGTGCCTGGCCGTGCTGAGCGCCGCGGACTCCGACATCGGCGTGATCGCCTACGAGATGGCGATGCTGGTGACCCGGGTCGGGCAGTACCTCACCGCACCGTCACGAACGGGCGCCCCGTCCGATGCCGCCGGGTGATCACGACTGGCTCGACTCCGACGCCGGTCCGGTGGTGCGCCCCTATGCGGTGACGGGCGGGCGGGCCAGGCCCGCCGTCGGCGGCTTCGACCTCGTCGCGTTCGTCGTCAACGCTCCGGACGGGCCGGGGCACCCGCGGCACCTGCAGCCGGAGCACTATGCGATCCTGGCCCGCACCCGCGAGCCGGTCACGGTCGCGGAGCTGGCCTCACACCTCGATCTCGCGCTCGGCGTGGTGCGCGTGCTGCTGGGCGACCTGCTCCAGCAGGGGCTGATCGAGATGCACGAACCTGTGTACGACCAATCCGTCGGGCCGCAGCGGCCCGACGATCGCATTCTCAAGGCGGTTGTCAATGGTCTCCGATCGCTCTGACGGCCACATCCCGCTGGCGGTGAAGATCCTCATCGCCGGAGGGTTCGGCGTCGGCAAGACCACGCTGGTCAGCGCGGTCAGCGAGATCCGTCCCCTGCAGACGGAGGAGGTGCTCACCAACGCGGGTGTCGGCATCGACGACGTCAACGGGGTGGAGGGCAAGACCACCACGACGGTGGCCATGGACTTCGGCCGGATCAGCATCAACGACGACATCGTGCTGTACCTGTTCGGCACCCCGGGCCAGGACCGGTTCTGGTTCCTGTGGGACGAGCTGGCGCTCGGCGCGCTGGGCGCGGTCGTGCTCGCCGACACCCGGCGGCTCACCGACTGCTTCCCGTCCGTGGACTACTTCGAGCAGCGCGGCACGCCGTTCCTGGTCGCGGTCAACTGCTTCGACGGGGTACAGCAGCACACCGCCGAGGCGGTGCGTCGGGCCCTGGACCTCGACCCGGACGTGCCGGTGGTGCTGTGCGACGCCCGGGACCGCCGCTCGATCAAGGACGTGCTGATCGCCCTCGTCGAGCACGTGATGACGATCAAGCGGCCACCGGCACTCGCACCGGCCCGGCAGCCCGGGTTCTGACGGCGAGGGCGGCCGCCTGGGCCCGGATCTCCGGCACGGCCGTCGTCTCCCACCAGGCGCCGCGGCGGGTCGGCCCGATCGCGAGGATGCGGTCGGACGCCACGCCGTCGCGGTCGACGAGGCGGCCGTGACCGTCGACGTCCAGGCCGGTCCCGGTCGGATCGCGGCGGGCCAGCCCGTCGTCGAGCAGCGCCCGGCCGAGCGTGCCGGTCGCGGCGCCGCCGGGGCCGGTGCAGTTGACGATCGCGCCGACCGGCCAGCTCTCGTCCTTGTGCCTGAAGCGCAGCGTGACCACGAAGCCACGTTCGCCGCGCCGGATCGAGTGGATCGCCGCCGCGTGCGTGAACAGGGCGCCGCTGTCGCGCAGCGCGGCGACCCGGGCGGCGACCGTCGGTGCCATCCGGTGCCGGTGCACCTCCCAGTACGCGGCGACGTGCTGCAGCAACCGGCGCCGCGCGTCGACGGACAGCTGCCACCACAGCCGGTCGAGCTGGGGGCGCAGCGTGTCGACGGCGCAGCGCCAGTCGGGCTCCGTCGCCGCGTACCGCCGCACCGCCCGCAGCAGGCCGCCGGCGTCGGATCCGGCGTGGGCGAAGCTCCCGGTGGCCTTCGGCTGGGCCTCCAGGTGCGGCTGGGGGAGCAGCCCGCGGCGCGACACCGCGTGCAGCGGTGCCCGGCGGCCCCGCCCGCTCAGCGACATCGCCACGTCGAGCGCGGTGAGCCCGGTGCCGATCAGCAGCACCGGCACGTCACCCGGTACGCGGTCCAGCGCGCCCGGCGTCCACGGGTTTCCCACATAGTAGGGATGGGTCCGCACCGCGGAGGTGATGGCAAGGGGGCCCGCGGGGGCGCCGTGGCCGAGGGCGAGCACGACCTGGTCGGCGGGGACGACCTGGCCGCCGCGCAGCACCACGCGCAGTGACCGCGGGCCGGCCTCGAGGCGGGTCGCCACCCCGCGGACGTGCTCGAAGCCGACCCGCCGCAGCCGGTCGTGCAGGTAGTCGCCGAACACCTTGCGCGGTGCGAAGTCCGCCGGGCCGATGGGGAGCCCCTGGTCGCGGCACCAGTCGAGGAAGTCCTCCGGCGCGTCGGCGAGCGCGCTCATCGCCGCGGCCCGCGAGTTGAGCAGGTGCGTCGGGTCGGTCGTCCGGTACGCCGCGCCGCGGCCGAGCGTGTCCTCCGGGGAGGGGTCGACGAGGACGACCCGGTCCTCGGGGCCGCTGAGATGGATCGTCGTCAGGGCGCCGCTACAGCCTCCGCCCACGACCACTGTCGTCTTCATGCCCACCCCTAATTTATATCTAACCGGTAGGTTTTTATGGTACTAGGTGCGGCGGGCCGGGTGTAGAACCCAGATCCTCCGGGCATGTCGGTTTCTGGAGCCCTCTGGAGGTGTACCGATGTCGATCTTTCGCACCAAGTCGATCGAGCAGTCATTGCGGGACACGGACGAACCGGGCAGAGGGCTCAGAAAGAACCTCTCGGCGTTCCACCTGACGGTCTTCGGCGTCGGCGTGATCATCGGTACGGGCATCTTCGTGCTGACCGGCCAGCAGGCCGCCCGCAACGCCGGGCCGGCGATCGTGCTGTCCTTCGCCCTGGCCGGCGTGGTGTGCGCCCTGGCCGCCCTGTGCTACGCCGAGTTCGCCTCCAGCGTGCCGGTCGCCGGCTCCGCGTACACCTTCTCCTACGCCACCCTCGGGCAGTTCATCGCCTGGATCATCGGCTGGGACCTGTGCCTGGAGCTCGCCCTGGGCGCCGCCGTGGTGTCCCGCGGCTGGTCGGCCTACCTGCAGGAGCTCTTCGACCTGCCCGCCTGGCTCGCCGGCGACAAGGCCGTGCCCGACTTCGGCGCCGCCTTCATCGTCGCCGCCCTCACCGTCGTGGCGATCATGGGGGCGAAGCTGTCCGGCCGGGTCACCGGCGCGCTCGTCGTGGTCAAGGTCGCCGTCGTGGTGTTCGTCATCGGCCTCGGCCTGTTCTTCGTCAAGGCCGCCAACTACACCCCGTTCATCCCCGACGCCGTGCCGTCGGAGAAGGCCAGCGGTGGCGACGCCCCGCTGCTGCAGATCCTCGCCGGGATCACGCCGCAGCACTTCGGCTGGTTCGGCATCGTCGCGGCCGCCTCCATCGTCTTCTTCGCCTACATCGGCTTCGACGTCGTCGCCACCACCGCCGAGGAGACCCGCAACCCGCAGCGCGACGTCCCGTGGGGCATCATCGGCTCCCTGATCATCTGCGCCGTGCTGTACATGGCGACCGCCGCCGTCGTCACCGGCATGGTCCCCTTCACCGAACTCGACACCGCCGCACCCCTCGCCAAGGCGTTCGACCTCGTCGGGCAGACCTGGGCGGCCGACCTCATCTCCCTCGGCGCCGTGTGCGGCATCACGTCGGTCATCCTCGTGCTGCTGCTGGGGCAGGCCCGGGTCTCGTTCGCGATGGCTCGCGACGGCCTGCTGCCGCCGGTCCTGGCGAAGGTCCACCCGAAGTACGGCACGCCCTGGGTCATGTCGACCATCACCGGCGTCGTGGTCGCCGTCCTCGCCGCGTTCGTGCCGCTGTCGGAGCTGTCGGAGCTGACCAGCATCGGCACGCTGTTCGCGTTCGTGGTCGTGTCGATCGGCGTGGTCATCCTGCGCAGGACCCGCCCCGACCTGCCGCGCGCCTTCCGGGTACCGGGCGTGCCGTGGCTGCCGGCGATCAGCGTCCTGGCCAGCCTGTGGCTGATGCTGAACCTGCCGGTCATCACCTGGGTGCGGTTCCTGATCTGGATGGCCGCCGGCCTGCTGCTGTACTTCGTGTACGGGATGCGCCGGGCCAACCTGGCGGCCGACGCCGGCGAGGCCCGGCTCACCGCGGAGGGCGGGCGATCGGGGTCGGCGGCGTAGGAGGTCTGCTCATACCCACCCCCACGTGTCCCGGGTGGCGCCGGGTTCGGGGCTGCTGGAAAGGTGACAGGCATGAGTGACTTCGGCCTGCGGTCCGACGGGTTCGACTTCGACACCGGCGAGTTGAACCCGGACGACTACGCGGACCCGCACACCCTGTTCGGCCACGACGAGGGCCACGGCGTGGCGGCCGGTCTGAGCCCGGCCGCCGAGACCACGGACGCGGGGGACGGCGCACCCCCGTCCACCGACGAGCTGGAGACGGTCGGCTACGACAGCGACGGCGACGGCACCACCGATGTCCTGCTCGCCGACGAGAACCACGACGGCGTCACCGACATCGCGATGTGGGACACCAACGCCGACGGCCTGATCGACCGCGTCGCCTACGACCAGGACCACGACGGCCGGATCGACCTGATCTACCACGACGACGACTTCGACGGCGAGACCGACCGGGTCGAGACCGCCGACGGCACGCAGGAGATCCCCGGCTACACGTCCAACTAGCGCCCGCGGACCTTGCGCATCTGCTTGGCGTACTGGCGACGGCCGACCGTGTGCCACAGCAGCCGGGCCGGCACCGGCAGCAGCGACAGGAACCGCGCCGTCTCGTCCGGGGTCGCCTCCTCCAGCAGCGCCCCGAGCATGAACAGCAGCTTGTCCTTCGGGGTGTGCGAGCGGGCGGCCTCGCCGAGCGCGTTCCACTCCGCGACGGTGATGTGCTCCGCGATCAGCGGCAGCACCGAGCGCTCCTCCTCGTCGAGGTGGACGAGCAGGTCCTGCCGGTGCCGGTCCATCGCCTCGGCGAGCGCGTCCCGGGCCGCCGCCGACGCGTCCGCCTCCCACGGCCCGAGCAGCTCCGCCACCGCCCGCAGCCCCCGCGCGACGACCTCGTGCTGCTGCTCCATCCGCAGCACCAGCTCCGCGTCCAGGTCGACCCGGGCGAGGAGCTTCGGCCACAGCAGGGCGTCCTCGGACGTGTGGTGGGAGTGCAGGCCGGCGTCGTACTCGCGGAACATGCCCGCCAGGAACCGGGCGCGGTCGACGTCGCCGGGGCGCACCCCCCGGACCAGGCCCGGCATCAGCCGTGACTCGCGGCGGAACACGCGGTGCACGACGACCATCTCCTGGACCCACGGACGCTCGACGGTGGTGGTCATGTCGGTCTCTCCTCGATCGGCTCGGTCGGTTGTCCCATCACGGTGCGGGGACTGTCTTGTAGTGGTCTTGGAGACCGCTAGTGGGCGGCTACGATGGCCCGCGTCATGCTGATCCGGGTGCTCGGGCCGTTCTCGGCCGACGTCGCCGGCGGTGCGGCCGACCTCGGCGGCCACCGCCAGAAGGCCGTGCTCGCGCTGCTGGTGTCCGCCGGCGGCGCGGTGGTCTCCGTCGACCGGATGATCGACGACCTGTGGCGCGGTGAGGCGCCCCCGCGGGCGATCGCGTCGCTGCAGGCGTACGTGTCGAACCTCCGCCGCGTCCTGGAACCCGACCGCGAGCGCCGCGCGCCGGCCCGCACGCTGATCAGCGCCCCGCCCGGCTACGCGCTGCGGGTCCCGCCCGACGCCGTCGACGCGTGGCGGTTCGAGTCGCTGCTCACCGCCGCCCGCGCCGCGGCCGCCACCGAGCCGGGCCGGGCCCGCCTGCAGCTGCGTGCCGCCCTGGAGCTGTGGCAGGGCGGCGCGTACGCCGAGTTCGCCGAGGAGTCCTGGGCGCAGCCGGCGGCGGCCCGCCTCGAAGAGCTCCGCCTCGCCGCTCGTGAGCTGCTGCTGGACGTCACGCTGCGCACCGGCGGGGCCGCCGAGGCGGTCGCGGAGGCCGAGGTGCTGACCCGGCACGCCCCGCTGCGGGAGGAGGCGTGGCGGCTGCTCGCCCTGTCCCTGTGGAGCACCGGCCGCCAGGCCGACGCCCTCGCGGCGCTGCGCCGGGCCCGCGGCATCCTCGCCGACGAGCTGGGCCTGGACCCGGGGGCGGCGCTGGTCGAGCTGGAGGCGGCGATCCTCGGCCAGCGGGTCGAGCTCCTCGACGGTCTCCGGACGCCCGACAGCCCAGGGCCGGCGGCCGCGGAAGGCGTGCGGGCAACCGACAGCCCGGGGCCGGCGGCCGTGGAAGGCGTGCGGGCGACCGACAGCCCGGGGCCGGCGGCCGTGGAAGGCGTGCCGGCGGCCGGCGACGGTGTGCGAGCGCAGGGCGGTGCCGGCGTCGCGAGGCCGGCCGACCACGGCGAGGTGTTCGTGGGGCGGCAGCAGGAGCTGGCGGCACTCGCGGGAGCCGCGGCGGAGGCCGTCGCGGCCGGTCCCAGGATCGCGCTGCTCAGCGGGGAGGCCGGGGTCGGCAAGACCAGCGTGCTCGGCCGTTTCCGGCAGGACCTGCTCGACGGTGGCTGGCTCGTGGCCGTGGGCCGGTGCCCCGAGGTCGACGGGGCGCCGCCGGCGTGGGCGTGGGTGGAGGCGCTGCGCCAGCTCGCGGACGTGGCACCGCCCGGCGATCTCGGTCCGGCCCTCGCCCCGCTGCTCGAGGACGCCCGATCGGCGGCGTCCGGCGACGACACCGACGTGGCCGCGGGGCGGTTCCGGCTGCACCGGGCGGTGCGGGCCTGGCTGGCCAGGGCCGCCGCCGCGCGACCCGTGGCCATCGTCCTGGACGACCTGCACGCCGCCGACGCGGAGACCCTGCTGCTGCTCGCCAGCGCCGCGGAGCTCACGGACGCGCCGGTGCTGCTGGTGGCGGCGTTGCGGCCGGCCGACAACCCGGAGCGGCTCGCCGAGACGATGGCGGTGCTCGCCCGGCGGTCACCGGTCCGGGTCCACCTCGACGGCCTCGGCCCCGACGAGGTCCAGCGGCTCGTCGGGGCCTTCGCCGACGTCGACGCCGGCACGGTGGCGGCGCTCGCCGAACGTACCGGTGGCAACCCGTTCTACGTGCGGGAGTCGGCGCGGCTGCTGGCCTCGGAAGGGGCGCTGGTCGCGACGTCGGAGGTGCCGGAAGGGGTACGCGACGTGCTGCGCCGGCGCCTGTCGCGGCTGCCGCAGCCGGCCGTGGCGGTGCTGCGCCTCGCCGCGGTGGTGGGCCGGGAGGCCGACGTCGAGACGCTCGTGGAGGCCGCCGACGCCGACGAGGGGGCCGTCCTCGACGCGCTGGAGGCGGGGCTGATCGCGGGGTTGCTGACGGAGCCGGCGCCCGGGCGGGTCCGGTTCGTGCACGGGCTGGTCCGCGACACGATGTACACGGACCTGTCGCAGCTGCGCCGGACCCGGATGCACGCCCGGGTCGCCGCCTGCACGCGCCGCCTGCGGCCGGACGACTACCCGGCCCTCGCCCACCACTACGCGCGGGCCGCGTCGTCGGACACGGCGGTGCTCGCCGTCGACTACGCGGTGCGGGCCGCCGAGCTGGCGGAGCGCCGGTACGCGTACGACGCCGCGGTCGAGCTGCTCACCGGTGCGGTGCGGGCGGCCGACACGGTCCCCGGCGACCGGGACCAGCTGCGCGTCGACCTGCTCGGCCGGCTGCTGCGGGCGCAGGCGAAGGCGGGCGCGGTGGCGCAGGCGCGGCAGACCCGCGACCGGGCCCTGGACGTCGCCGTCGCCGCCGGCCGGGAGGAGCTGCTGATCGCGGCGTTCACCGCGTGGAACGTGCCGACGCCGTGGCAGATCCGCACGTACGGGGTGATCGACCACCGGGTCGTCGACCTGCTCGGGCGGCTGCTGCGCAAACCGGATCTGGACCCGGAGACCAGGGTGCGGCTGCTCGACGCGCTCACCAACGAGCTCGACGGTGAGCACGACCCGCGCGGCGTGGCCGCCGGGCTGGAGGCGTACGCGCTGGCCCCGTCCGTGCCGGACCCGGCGGTGCAGGCGCTCGGCCTGGTCGCCCGGGCCCGGACGATGCGCTTCGACCTGGAGGCCGGGGAGCGCGCCGCCGTCGCCGCGCAGCTGCGGGACCTGGCGCGGGCGCACGGCATGGTGGCCTACGAGTGGGTCGCCGAGCAGGCGCTCACCAACTGTGCCGCGGTGCGCAACGACGCGGTCGAGGTCCGGGCCCGCACCGCCCGGCAGGGGGTGCTCGCCACCGCGTACCAGCTGCCGGAGCCCGAGGCGATCAACCTCAGCGGCAGGGCCGCCCTGGCGCACATCGCGGGCGACTACGCCGAGGCGCGGCGACTGTACGACGAGGCGTACGCCGTCATGCGCCGGCAGGGTTCCCTGCACGCCGACGGGTTCCACTTCATCGCCACCTCGAGCCTGCTCATCAGCCGGGACCGGTTCGGCGAGCACCTGGCGCAGACCCGGGCGGCACAGGCGGCGCTCGGCCCGATCGCCGACGACGCGCTGGCCCTGAGCCTCGCCGCGGCCGGCCGGCTCGACGAGGCGCGGGCGGTCCCGATCGGCGCGTACCGGCACCGCCCCGACTACTTCGAGTCGGCGTTCATGGCGGTCCGCGGGCTCGCCGCCGTCGCCGTCGGCCGGGCCGACCTGGCACCGGCAGTCATCGAGGGCATGCTGCCGGTCCGCGACCAGATCGCCGGGATGAGCAGCACGGCCCTGGCGATGCGGCCGGTCGCGTACGTCATCGCCCGCCTGTACGAGCTGCTGGGCGACCGGGAACGGGCGGTGGAGCACTTCGCGCTTGCCCGAACCGTGGCCGCCGCGTGGGACGCGGGTCACTGGGTGGCCGACGCCGAGCGGGGGCTCGACGCGCTCGGCGCGCGCTGACGATCGGCGCGGGTGACCCGCCGGCAGCCGGCCAGCAGCGCCACCGCCACCGCCGCGAACAGGGCGTTGCCCCACCAGCGCACCGGGTCGCCGGGCTCCAGCAGCCAGGTCAGCACGAAGCCGAGCCACGCGTACGTGAGCAGCACCCCACCGGCGAACGCGAGGTGGTGCCCCTGGGTCCAGCGCGGCCGGCGGGCGAACACCGGGACCACGACAGCGGCGAGGCACAGCAGCGCCGCGCCCGTCCACACGCCGGCCCAGCTCTCCGGCCGCGCCACGAACACCCCCGACAGCACGAACCCGCAGACACCGGCCAGCCACGGCCGCGGCACCCACCCGCCGCCCTCACCGGCGTCCCCGTCGACCGCAGCGTCGTCACCAGCGCCGCCGTCGCCGGTGCGGCCGGCCCCAGCGGTGCGGCGGCGGGTCAGGAACGCCGCCGCGGCCAGCAGCGCCGCCACCACCGCCGCGCCCGTCAGCTGGGCCGGGGTCGCCAGGAAGCCCTCGCTCTCGTACAGCTCCCGGAACACGATCCGCAGCAGAAACTCCCCGACGAACGGCGCCAGCACGAGCAGTCCGGCCACCGGCGCCATCTTGCGGATGAACGCTCCCATGCCGTCCAGTGCAGCCGCCCGGGCGGGCCGGGCCCAGCGCCGAAAGTCGTCGGTCGCCGTCAACTTCCGGGTCCTAGTCGCTTCCAAGTGAACTGAAAGTGGCGCCGGCGATGGTGTGGCTGCACACATCTGACCTGGAGGCGCACATGTCCCGCTTGCTCGGCCGGCTCGGAGAAGCGGCCGCCGCCCACCCCTGGCGCACGATCTGCGCCTGGCTGATCGTGCTGGTCGCGTTCACCGTGTCGTCGTCCGCGTTCGGCGGTACGCCGCACGACGACTACAACGTCCCCGGCACCGAGTCGCAGGCGGGCACCGAGTTCCTGCGGGCGCGCCTGCCGCAGCTGTCCGGCGCCGACGCGCGGGTCGTGGTGCACGGCAAAGGACCGGTCGACCCGGCGACGCTGGAAGGGCTGCGGGGGCGGCTCGCCGCGATGCCGGGCGCCGGTGACGTGTCGCCGCCGCGCATGTCGGCCGACGGGGACACGGCGCTGGTCGCGGTGCGGTACACGATCCCGGTCACCGACTTCCGGGGCACCGAGGGCATGGACGCGCTGCGGGGCGCGGCCGAGCCGCTGGTCCGCGAGGGGCTGCAGGTCGAGTTCGGCGGCCAGGTCGCCGAGAACATCTCCGCGCCGTCGGGCACCGCCGAGGCCGTCGGCATCGTCGTGGCGCTGCTGATCCTGGTGCTGGCGCTCGGGTCGGTCGTCGCCGCCGGGCTGCCGCTCATCGTGGCGATCGCCGGGCTCGGCGTCGCGACCGCCGTCATCGCGCTGCTGGAGAAGGTCACCGACATCAGCGGCACCGCGCCGACGATCGCGACCATGGTCGGGCTCGGCGTCGGCATCGACTACGCGCTGCTGCTCGTCGCCCGGCACGTCGAAGGGCTCCGGGCGGGTCTCACCCCGCGCGAGGCGGCGGCCGCGGCGAACGCGACCGCGGGGTCGTCGGTGATCGTGGCCGGGCTGACGGTGCTCGTGTCGCTGTTCGGCCTCAAGCTGTCGACGCTGCCGGTGTACTCGTCGTTCGGGTACGCGACGTTCGCCGCGGTCGGCGCGGTGATGGTCGCCTCGGTCACGCTGGTGCCGGCCTTGTGCGGTCTCGCCGGGCGCCGCGTCCTGCCGCGGAAGGCCCGCAGGGCCGCCGCCGGCACCACCACCGGTGCCGCACCCGCCGCCGGCGCCGAGGGCGCGCCGGCGGGGTGGACGGCGCGGTGGGCGACGGTCGTCGGGCGGCGGCCGGTGGTGGCGGCCCTGGGCTCGCTGCTGGTCCTCGCCGCGCTGTCGGCGCCGGTCCTCGGCATGCGCACGTGGCCGCAGGACGCCGGCAGCCAACCGACGTCGAACACCACGCGGCTCGCGTACGACCTCACGTCCACCGAGTTCGGGCCCGGCGCGAACGGGCCGCTCGTCATCGCCGTCGACACCGCCAAGGTGCCCGACGTCGACGGGCTCGTCGCCGCGTTGCGGGCGCAGCCCGGGGTCGCGCTGGTGGCGCCGGCCGCGCGTACCGCCGACGCCGCCGTCATCATCGTCGAGCCGGCGACCGGCCCGCAGGACGAGCGGACCACCGCCCTGCTGGACCACCTGCGCGCCGACGTGCTGCCCGACGGCGCGCTCGTCACCGGGCTCGTCGCCGTCTTCGCCGACATCTCCGACCGGCTCGCCGACCGGCTGTGGGTCGTCGTCGCGTTCGTCGTCGCGCTGTCGCTGCTGCTGCTGACCGTGCTGTTCCGGGCGCCCGTCGTGGCGGTCAAGGCGGCCGTGATGAACCTGCTGTCGGTGGCCGCCGCGTACGGCGTGATGACCGCCGTCTTCCAGACCGACGCCGGCGCGCGGGCGGTCGGCCTGCCGCACGCGGTGCCGGTGTCCAGCTGGGTGCCGATCCTGCTGTTCACGGTGCTGTTCGGGCTGTCGATGGACTACGAGGTGTTCCTGCTGTCCCGGGTCCGCGAGGACTGGCTGGCCACCGGCGACGCGCAGGGCAGCGTGGTGCGGGGCCTGTCCGCGACCGGCCGGGTCATCAGCGGCGCGGCGGCCATCATGGTGGCGGTGTTCGTCGGCTTCGCCCTCGACCCGGACGTGACGGTCAAGATGACCGGCGTGGGCATGGCCGCGGCCGTCCTCATCGACGCGACCCTGGTCCGGCTGGTCCTCGTCCCGGCGACGATGTCGCTGCTCGGCCGGGCCAACTGGTGGCTGCCGGGCTGGCTCGACCGGCTCCTGCCGCACGTCAAGGTCGAGGCCGAGCCGGAGCGGAAGCTCGAACCCGTCGGCTGACGCGCGTCCCGGGCCACCCTCAGCGCAGGCCGAGGGTGGCCAGGACGCGGCCGACGGTCTGCCCGACCGGCCGCAGCACCGCGTCGCGGATCCAGCGGCCGGTCGGCGTGACGACCGCCTGCCAGGTCCACCGCAGCGGAGCGACGACGAGGTACCGCCACAGCAGCACCACCGAGTGGTTCCACGCCCAGGCGACCGCCCGGCCGACCGGCACCAGGACGTGCCGCCAGATCCAGGCCAGCAGCAGCCCGGCCGGCCGGATGCCGTAGTAGCCGATGACGCCGACGACGAAGGCGACCGCGATGCCGACCGGCCGCAGCACGTAGCGCCAGACGGCGACGGCGAGCCACGCGACGGCCAGGCCGAGCGGGCGGACGCCGTAGCGGTAGCCGGTCCTGACCAGCCACGCGACGGCGATGCCGATGGGGCGCAGCAGGTAGCGGTACAGCGCGACGACCGTCCAGCGGACCGCCTGCACCAGCGCCCACCCGGCGTAGAAGAGGCCCTTGCCGAGGTACACCCAGAACAGCCGGGTGCGTCTGGCCAGCCACACGGTCGCGTCCCACAGCGCCTGCAGCGCGGGCGCGACCACGTGCTCGACGAGCCACGCGAGGGGCGCCGCGACCAGGTTGCGCAGCACCCAGACCAGCGGCAGCCAGATCAGGTGACGCCACAGCCAGGCGAGCGGGCGCAGCAGGACGTAGTCGATCGCGACGCCGATCGGGCGCAGGACGTACCGGTGGAGCAGCCGCGGGATCGGCTCCAGGACGTACCGGCGGATCGCGACCAGCAGCTCCCACAGCAGCTTGAACGGCACGACCACGACGACCGCGACGACCCGGACCGGCCACGCCAGCCAGTCCGGCAGCGGCTCCGGCTCCTGCCCGTGCCGCTGCCGTGGCCGCTGCTCCGGCGGCTGCTTCCTGAGCGACTGCTGCTTCGGCGACGTCATGACCCGGCCAGGTTCGCCCGGGCCCGCATGAGCGCGAAACCGAGCAGGTTCAGGCCGCGCCACAGGGCCGGCTCGTCGGCGGAGGCGTCCTGGGCGCTCAGCCCGATGCCCCAGATGCGGTCGAGCGGGCTCGCCTCGACCAGGATCCGGTCGCCGGTGCCGACGAGGAAGTCGCGCAGGTCGTCACGCTGGCCGAACTTCGCCTCGCTGCCGGCCACGACGATGCCGAACCGCTCCCGCTTCCACACGGTCTCGTCGAAGCCGCGCACCTGCCGGCCCAGCTGCTTCACGTCGCCGGGGTGCCGGGCCCGCAGGATCCGGGCGGCGGTCGCCGTGTCGCCGAACAGCATCGCCTTGGACCACATCATCCAGTGCTCGGCCGTGTCGTACCGCACGCCGTCGACGGTGAACCCGATCGGCGCCCACTGGCTCAGGCTGCCCCGCCCGGGCGGCGCGGCGGGATCGGTGTCGTGCTTCCAGAAGTGCAGGAAGCGGACCCTGGCGCCGGTGGCCATCAGGGCGATGAGCTCGGCGGTGTCGGCGGGGGGATCGGACGGTACTGGCATGATCCGAGTCTGCCGGACCGCGGCAAGTCGTTATGTCGGGAACCCGGCGCCGTCCGGCGGCGCCGTGGGCAGGATCACCGTGACGACCAGGCCACCTCCGTCGCGGGGCTCCGCGTGCACGCTCCCGCCGTGGGCGCGGGCGACGGCCCGCACGATCGACAGGCCGAGCCCCGCGCCCGGCACCCCGGCGCTGACCCGTTCGGGCCCGAACCGCCGGAACGGCTCGAAGAGCCGGGGCACCTCGTACCGCGGCACGACCGGCCCGGTGTTGCTGACGGTGACCGCGACGGTGCCGTCGGGGCGGGTGCCGGAGGTGACGTGGACCCAGCCGCCGTCGGGCAGGTTGTGCCGGACCCCGTTCTCGACCAGGTTGTGCACGAGCCGCTCCAGCAGCACCGCGTTGCCGGTCGTCGGCGCCTCCTGCGGCGAGCAGTCCACGGTCGCCTTCCCCGGCGGCAGCTGCGCGGTGACGTGCTCGACGATGTCGGCGAGGTCCACGAACGACCGGTCCGTCACCGCCCGCTCCGAGCGGGCCAGCAGCAGCAGCCCGTCGATGAGCTGCTCGTGGCGGGCATTGACGGCGAGCAGGGTCCGGCCCAGCTGGCGCAGCTCCGGCGAGGCGTTGTCGGGGTCGATCGCGACCTCGAGCAGGGTCCGGTTGAGCGTCAGCGGGGTGCGCAGCTCGTGGGAGGCGTTGGCGATGAACCGGCGCTGCCCGTCGAACGCCTGGTCGAGCCGGGCCAGCATGACGTCGAACGTGTCGGCGAGCTGCTTCACCTCGTCCTGCGGGCCCTGCAGGGCGATCCGCTCGTGCAGCCCGCGGTCGGGGGCGTCGGCGATGCGCCGGGCGGTCGCGGTGACCTGGTGCAGCGGCTGGAGCAGCCGCCCGGCGATCAGCCAGCCGAACGCGGTCGCGGCGAGCGCGATGACGCCCAGCGCGATCCCGCCCTGGGTGAGCAGGACCCGCCCGGTCTCGTTGGTCACGTTGTCCTTGATCTGCTTCACGTACATCGCGCCGTCCGGCGGCGGCACCTCCAGGCCCGGGGGCAGGTCGGCGGAGATGCCGGCGACGAGCGTGTGGGTGCTGAGCCGCTGGTACACCAGGGCGTAGGTGACGGCGAGCAGCACCAGCCCGGCGAGCAGGAACAGCCCGCCGTGGACGAGGGTGAGGCGGGCCCGGATGGTCAGCCGGTTCATCACGACACCCGGTACCCGACGCCGGGCTCGGTCAGCACGACCTGCGGGTCGCCGAGCTTGCGCCGCAGCTTCAGGATCGTCATGCGCACCGTGTGGGTGAACGGGTCGGCGTGCTCGTCCCAGGCCTTCTCCAGCAGCTGCTCGGCGGAGACCGCGGCGCCGTCGGCGAGCAGCAGCTCGGTGAGGACCGCGAACTCCTTGCGGGACAGCGGCACGTACCTGCCGTCGCGGTACACCTCGCGGCGGTGCGGGTCGAGCCGGATCCCGGCGCGCTCCAGGACCGGCGGCGCCGCCGCCCGGGCCCGCCGGCCGAGCGCCGCGACGCGCGCCGACAGCTCCCGGAACGCGAACGGCTTCGGCAGGTAGTCGTCGGCGCCGAGGGCGAGGCCCGCGACCCGGTCGTCGATGTCGGCGGCGGCGGTCAGCATCAGCACCCGCGCCGTCGACTCGCGGACCGCCAGGGACCGGCACACGTCGTCGCCGTGCACGACCGGCAGGTCGCGGTCCAGCACGACCACGTCATAGTCGTTGACGTCGAGGCGCTCCAGGGCGGCGCCGCCGTCGTGGACGACGTCGACCGCGTGCGCGTCGCGGCGCAGGCCCTGCGCCACCGTCTCGGCGAGCAGCGGCTCGTCCTCGACCACCAGTATCCGCATACCCCCATGGTGACGCGTGGTGATGTCACCGCGGCGTCAACGTTTCCGGTTACGGCCGGGTGACGCGGCGCGGGCTTGACTGCGGCGCAGTGGCCGGCGAGTGCCCGGCCCGCCAGGAGGAACACACCATGATGCGCGTCAGGACAGCCTTCGTGCTCGGCCTGCTGCTCGTCCTCGGTGCCGCCGCCACCGGGTGCGCCCGGTCCGGCGGCGGTGACGGGGTGGCCAGCGCCGGCGGCACGCCGACCGCGAGCGCGAGCGCCGCCACCGGGGGCGGCCGCCCGGACCCGGTCAAGGACCAGGAGAACTTCCTGAAGTACGCCGCGTGCATGCGGGAGCACGGCATCGACATGCCGGACCCGCAGTTCGACGGCGGCGGGATCGCCATGACGCTGCCGGAGGGCGCCGACAAGGCCAAGGTCGACGCGGCCAACGAGCAGTGCAAGCAGTTCCTGCCCAACGGCGGCCAGCCGTTGAAGGCCGACCCGGAGATGCAGGAGCGGATGCGCAAGTTCTCGCAGTGCATGCGGGAGAACGGCGTGCCGGACTTCCCCGACCCGGGCGAGGACGGCGGCATCCGCATCGACGGCAGCAAGGGCGGCGGCCTCGACCCGCGCAGCGAGGCGTTCAAGAAGGCCGAGGCGGCCTGCAAGGACTTCCAGCCGAAGCGGCCCGGCTCCGACGACGAGGGCCCCGCGACGAACCAGAAGACCGAGACCGGCGGTGGCGCATGAGCGGCCCGCAGCGCAGCGGAGGGCTGCGAATCGGCAGCTCAGGGTGGAGCTCAGGCCGGCGCCGGAGCGCAGCGGAGGTGACGGCATGAGCGCGAGTCGGCGGAGACGGGGAAGGGCCGGGCGGGTGGCGGTGACGGTGGCGGTGGTCGCGGCCGTCGGGGCCGCCGCCGCGGCCGGGCTCGGGCTGCCCGACCGGGGCAGCGACGCGAGCACCGGGTCGGCGGCCACACCGCCGAAGACCACGAAGGTGACCCGGCAGACCCTGGTCGACACGCAGACGGAGGACGGCAAGCTCGGCCACGGCGACTCCGTCACCGTGTCGGGGCGCGTGCCGGGCACGGTCACCGAGCTGCCCGCGGTGGGCGCGACCGTCCAGCGTGGACAGGCGCTGTACCGCGTCGACAACACGCCGGTCGTCCTGCTGTACGGCGGCCTGCCCGCGTACCGCAACCTCGCGCCGGGCACCGAGGGCGACGACGTGCGGCAGCTGGAGGAGAACCTCGCCGCGCTCGGGTACAAGGGGTTCACCGTCGACGACGAGTACACCGCGTCCACGGCGACCGCGGTCAAGGCGTGGCAGGGCAAGCTCGGCCTCACGAAGACGGGGGTCGTCGAGCTCGGCCGGGTCGTGTACGCGGCCGGCCCGGTCCGGGTCGACGAGCACAAGGCGGCGGTCGGCGACCCGGCGAACGGGGCGCTGCTCACCTGCACCGGCACCGGCCCGGTCGTCACGGTCACCCTCGAGGTCGCCGACCAGCGCCTCGCCGTCGTCGGCGCCGCGGTGACCGTCAAGCTGCCCACCGGCAAGAGCGTGCCCGGCAAGATCGTCAAGGTGGAGACGGTCATCACCCCGGCGCAGGGCAACGAGCCGGCCGGGACGGACCTGGAGGTGACCGTCACCCCCGACGACGGTGCCGCGTTCGCGGGGCTCGACCAGATGACGGTCGAGGTCGGGTTCACCGCCGGGCGCAAGGAGCAGGTGCTCACCGTGCCGGTGTCGGCGCTGCTCGCGCTGGCCGAGGGCGGGTACGGGCTGCAGATCGTCGACGGCGGCACCAGCCGGATCGTCGCCGTCGAGCTCGGCATGTTCGCCGCCGGCCGGGTCGAGGTCAGCGGCGGCGGCATCACCGAGGGCGCGCTGGTCGGGGTGCCGTCATGACAGCGGTGCAGGCGGCCGTCATCGAGCCGGCGGACGGGCCGGCGGCGCGGGTGGTCGCGCTCGAAGGGGTCAGCAAGTCGTACCCGGGCGGGGTCACCGCGGTCCGGGACGTGTCGCTCACGATCGACTCGGGGGAGATGGTCGCGATCGTCGGGCCGTCCGGCTCCGGCAAGTCGACCATGCTGCATCTGATCGGCACGCTCGACCGGCCGTCGGCGGGCACCGTGCGCATCGACGGGCACGACGTCGCCGCGCTCACCGACCGGCAGCTGTCGGCGTTGCGGGCGCGCCGGATCGGGTTCGTCTTCCAGCAGTTCCACCTCGCGCCGGGGCAGAGCGCCCTGGACAACGTGGCCGACGGCCTGCTCTACGCGGGGCCGTCGCGGGCGCAGCGCCGCGCCCGGGCGGAGGCGGCCCTGGTCCGCGTGGGGCTCGCCGACCGGCTGGACCACCTGCCGCACGAGCTGTCCGGCGGGGAGCGGCAGCGGGTCGCGATCGCCCGCGCGGTCGTCGGCGAGCCGGCGCTGCTGCTGGCCGACGAGCCGACCGGCAACCTCGACTCGGTGTCGGGCGCCGGCGTGGTCGAGCTGCTGCGCGAGCTGCACGCGGCCGGCACCACGATCCTGGTCATCACCCACGACCAGGCGATCGCGGCGGCCCTGCCCCGCCAGGTCGTCATGCGCGACGGCGAGGTCGTGGCATGACGGCGCCGCTGCAGCCGGTGCGGCTGTACCTCAGTGACGTGCTGCGGGTCGGCAGCGCCGGTCTGCGGACCCGGCCGATGCGGGTGTTCCTGTCCGCGCTCGGCATCGCGATCGGCATCGCCGCGATGACCGCGGTCGTCGGCATCTCCTCCTCCAGCCGGGCGGAGCTGGACCGGCAGCTCGCCGCGCTCGGCACGAACCTGCTGACGGTCGCCCCCGGCAGCGACCTGTTCGGCGGCGACGCGACCCTGCCCGACGAGTCGGTGTCGATGATCTCGCGGATCGGCCCGGTGACCGAGGTCGCCGCGACCGGCAAGGTGTCCGGCGCGCACGTGTACCGCAGCGACCACATCCCGGTGGCGCAGACCGGGGCGATCAGCGTGCAGGCCGCGCACCTGGACCTGCCGCGGACCGTGGGCGCGTCGCTCGCCGACGGCATCTGGCTCAACGACGCGACGGCCCGCTACCCGGCGGTGGTGCTGGGCGCGGCGGCCGCCCGGCGGCTCGGCATCGACACCGCCGGTGAGGGCATCCAGGTGTACCTGGACCGCCGGTGGTTCACGGTCGTGGGCGTGCTGCGGCCGGTGCCGCTGGCGCCGGAGCTCGACGCGACCGCGCTCGTCGGCTGGGCGGCGGCGCAGACGTACCTCGGCTTCGACGGGCACCCGACGACCGTGTACACCAGGTCCCGCGACGAGCAGGTCGAGGCGGTCCGGTCGGTCCTGGCCGCGACCGCGAACCCGCAGAACCCGAACGAGGTCAAGGTGTCCCGGCCGTCCGACGCGCTCGCCGCCCGGCAGGCCACCGACCGGACCTTCACCGGGCTGCTGCTCGGCCTCGGCGCCGTCGCGCTGCTCGTCGGCGGGGTCGGGGTGGCCAACACGATGGTCATCTCGGTCCTGGAGCGGCGCGCCGAGATCGGCCTGCGGCGGGCGCTCGGCGCCACCCGCGGGCAGGTCCTGCTGCAGTTCCTCGCCGAGTCGCTGCTGCTGTCGGCGCTCGGCGGGGTCGGCGGGGTGTTCCTCGGGGTCCTGGTGACGTCGCTGTACTCGCTGACCCGCGACTGGCCGGCGATCGTGCCGCCCTGGGCGACCGCGGGCGGGGTCGTCGCGACCCTCGTGATCGGCGCGGTCGCGGGGCTCTACCCGGCGGTGCGGGCGGCGAGGCTCGCCCCGACGGAGGCGCTCGCCACACCCTGAGCCGGGTGAGCTTGCTGGGCGGCCTGGGCTGCCCGGTACGCCCGCAGCAGGTGGTCGAGGTGCCGCCCGGTCGAGTACGCCTCGGCGGCGGCCCGGCCGGCCTCGGCCACCCTGCGGTGCAGCGACGGGTCCGTCAGGACGCGGGTGATCGCGGCGCCGAACGTGTCGGCGTCGGGTGCGGCGCTCAGCCGGTGCGGGCCGGCGAGCGCCGCGTCGGCGAGCACCACGGGCAGGCCCTGCGCCTCCGCCTCGGCCAGCACCAGGCCCTGCGTGTCGGTCGTCGACGCGAACGCGAGCACGTCGGCCATCCGGTAGTAGCCGGCCATGATCGCGTGCGGCACCGGCCGGACCAGCCGCAGCGCGTGCGCGACCCCGGCCCGCCGGGCCAGCCGCAGGACCGCCTGCCGCTGCTGCAGCACCCCGAGCATCACCAGCCGCGCGTCCGGCAGCCGGCGCAGTACCCGCGCGAACGCGTCGAGCAGCAGCGCCGGGTCCTTCTCCTTCGTGGCCCGCCCGACGGCGAGGACGACCGGCGCGCCGGACGGCAGCCGCAGCGAGCGGCGCAGCTCGTCGCGGCCCAGCGGGCTGTCCGGCAGCGTCACCGGCGTCGGCACCGTCCACACGGGAGGGACCCGGGCGAACTCGGCGAAGCTCGCCGCGGTCTTCTCCGAGGGTGCGATGAGGATCGCGGTGCGGTCCAGGAACTCCTGGCCGAGGCGCACCAGCTGGGCCCGCCGCTCGGTGCCGGGGCGGGCCAGCCGCAGGTAGTCGCGGACGGTCCAGCCGAGCGCCAGGCGCCGCGCGGCGTGGGCGGCGCCGAACTGGATCTCCATGAAGTGCGCCGAGTACGCGAGCAGGTCCGTGTGCCAGGTCATGACGACCGGGATGTCGTGGGCGCGCGCGTACCGCAGCCCGCCGATGCCGACCGGTCCCGGCGTGTGGATGTGCACGACCTCCGGCACCCGCCGCATGCCGGGGAACCGGGGCAGCCCGATCCGCACGTTGCGCAGCGGCACCGGGACCGACCGCACGCCGCAGGGTTCGCCGCTGCCGCGCAGCAGCGGCCCGGGCTGGTAGAGCTGCACGTCGTGGCCGGCGCCGCGCAGCAGGTGCACGGTCGCCGCGACCGAGATCGCGACGCCGTCGGAGCGTCCGGCGTGGCTGTCGCAGAAGTGCGCAACTCTCACGCCGCACATGGTGCGGCACGCCCGGCGGGTTCGGGGATGGCCCGCGCGAGGTGTACGCCATCTGGAAAGCCGATGTTCACTGATCCAGCCGCACCGCCAGGGCCGCGTCGCGCACGTCCGGGTCCGGGTGCCGGCGCAGGGCGGCCACGACGTTCCGCCAGGGTGCCGGCCAGCCGAGCCGCCCGCCCGTCGTCGTGTACGCGAGCGCGAACATCCCGTCGGCGTGGCCCGGCCCGGCGGCGAGCGCGACGGCGATCGGCCGGGTCCGCTCCGGCTCGACGTCGCCGTCCAGGCGCCGCCCGAGCCGCTCGGCGAGCCGGGCCGCGAGCACCGGCCGGTCGGCGACCAGGGCCCGCACCTCGTCCAGGCCGCCGGGGTCGGTGAGGTCGGCCGCCTCCAGCAGCAGGGTCGCCGCGGCCGGCGCGAACCCGTCCACGGTGGACAGCGCCCGGCCGGCGGCGCCGAGCGCCCGGCGGCCGGGCGCGCCGGGGGAGACGCGCGCCGCCCACGCGGTGAGCCCGTCGACGAGGGCCTCCAGCCGCCGCCGCGCGGCCCGGTCCACCGCGGCACCCCGACCGGCCGTGTCGAGGTCCGTGTCGAGGTCCGTGTCGAGGCCCTTGTCCAGGTCCGCTGTGCCCAGGTCCGCTGTGCCCAGGTCCGCTGTGCCCAGGTCCGCTGTGCCCAGGTCCGCTGTGCCCAGGTCCGCTGTGCCCAGGAGGTCCGCCGCGTCGAGGACCGTGGTGTCCAGGCCCGCCGTGTCCAGGTCGGCCGTGTCCAGGTCGGCCAGGGTGCGGACGGCCGCGACGAGGGCCGCCTCGCCGGCGTCGGCGGCGACCAGGCCGACCAGGGCCCGCACCACCGACGGCCAGACGGCCCGGTCGCCGAGGTCGGCCAGCCGCGCCGTCACCGCGCCGGACACGTCCGCCAGCCACGGGGCCCAGCGCGGCAGCGCCGCCCACGCCCGCTGCGCCACCCGCCGGTCCGCGGCGCCGATCGCGGCGGCGACGAGCGCGGCGTAGTCGGCGCGCAGGGTCGCCGGCACGGGCCACGGGCCGGCGGACAGCAGGGCCAGGACCGCGTCGCGGTCGCCGGACGCGCCGGCCGCCCGCAGGATCCGCCACATGCCGGGCTCGCCGGCGCGCTGCCGGGCCGCGGCGACGATCGCGACCCGCACGTCGCGGTGCGCCCGCGGGTCCTGCCACGCCCGCCACAGCGCGTCGGCGGCGCCGGGCACCGAGCGGGCGACGAGCAGCCGGACCGCCGCCTTGCGGGCGGTCACCTTGCCCTGCCCCGGGTCCAGCGCGGCCAGCAGCGCCGCCGGCGGCAGGAAGCGGCTGGCCCGGGCCAGGCCGGCGACGGCGACCCGAGTCCGGTCGTCGCGCAGGTGCGACAGCAGCACCGTCAGCGCGTCGGAAGGGCGGTCGGTCCACGGCAGCGCGGCCAGGGCGGCCTCGGCGAGGACGGCGTCGCCGCCGCCGTAGCACTGCAGCACCAGCCGCCGGCCGCTGTCGGGGACCGGCGCCGCGTCGCGCAGCGCCGCCGCGCGGGCCTGCGGGGTGGCGCCCCGGTCCCGGACGACCTCGGCGAGCCGGTCGACGTACGCCTGCTGGTGGCGGGGGAGCCAGCGGTGCGGGTACCGCGCGCGGGGCGGCACCCAGCGCACCCCGGCGGGCAGGAACCGCCCGGCCGGCGGCGGCCCGGCCAGCGCGGCGCCGAGCAGGTCGTCGCGGTGGGCGCAGACGGCCCGCCACACGACCGGCAGCGCGATCGCCGACGGGTCCTCGCGCAGGACCGCCTCGACCCGTTCGGCGCGGCGGCGGGGGTCGTCGAGCCACCACGCGACGGCGGTGCCGGCGACGTCGGCGACGTTGCCGCGGCGGATGGCGCGCTCCAGCATCGACTGCAGCTCCGGCAGCCGCCGGGCCCGGTTGCCGAGGGCCTCGGTGACCGCGAACAGCGGCTCGTACCGGCCGCGCTCCGCGCCGAGCTGCACCCAGCCGCGGACCGCCTCGAACGCCTGCGCCTCCTGGCCGCGCCGCAGCCGCCGGTCGAGCCGGCCCAGGCGCGGCACCCGGTCGTCGCCGAGCAACCGCTGGAACGTGTGCAGGGCCCAGCGGACCAGCACCGGCGAGTCGAAGCGCTCACGCAGCACCAGCACGGCGAGCTCGGTGAGCCGGCCGAGGGTGGCCGGTGAGCTGTCCCTCGCCCGCACGGCGTCGGTGACGATCTGCTCGAGCGGCTCGACCAGCTCCGGGCGCAGCAGCGCCGGACGCACCCCGCTCAGGCACCGGATCGCGGCGCCGCGCACCGCGTCCTGCTCGTCGCGGACCCGCAGCAGGTGGTGCGTCGCGGCGAGCACGGCCGCCGGGTCGTTGGCGCGCGCCGCGCACCGGATCAGCGCCTGCCACCCGGCGGCCCGGTCGGCGGCGCCGGCCTGGCGGGTCGCGGCCAGCAGCGCCTCCTCGGCCTCGGCCCACGGCAGGTGCGCGGTGTACCAGAGCGTGCGTGCCTCGCTCTGGCGGACCGCCTCCAGGCGCAGCGCCCGGCGCGCCTCCGCGACCCGCGCGCCGGCCGGCAGCACCGCGAGGACCGAGTCGTCCACTGTGGAGCGAGTACGGTCCACATCGGACATCGCGCGGGTGAACAGCTCCTCCCGGTCGCGGGGCGGCACCGCGCGCAGCAGCCGGGCGAGCGCGGCGCCGTCGCCGCGCAGCCGGCGGGCGAGGCCGGTCAGCCCGGCCACCGGCAGCCGGCCCAGCCGGGTCAGCACCGCCGCGGGCAGCGTCGCCGCCCGCAGCCAGCCCGCCCGGGACGGCGCCGTCAGCAGCTCCAGCACGCGCAGCGGGTCGGCGGCGACGAGCACCCCGTACGCGCGCAGCGGCGCCGGGAGCGACCCGGCCGGCGCATACCGCTCCAGCAGGTCCAGCACGTCGTGCGGCAGCGGCCCGGCGGCCTGCAGGACACCGGCGCCGTGCCGCGCCCACCAGGGGTCGAGGGCGGCGACCGGCAGCGCCGCCAGCTCCCGCGCCGCCTGCTCGAGGCAGGCCCGCGGGTGGCGCCGGGTCAGCGCGGCCCGGTCGCCGAGCACGTGGGTCAGCTGCGGCAGCAGCCGGGTGACGGTGGCCTCGCCGCAGGCCGGCAGCAGCGCGGCCGCCTCGGCGTCGCCGAAGCGGGCGCGGACCGGGTCGATGAGCGCCTCGGCGAAGTCGGTGCGTCGGCGGGCCCGGATCCGCCGGTACAGCCGGGCCCTGGTGTCGGCGGGCGCGTCGGCGACGAGCCGCGTCACCGGCTCCGGGGCGGTGCCCGCCGCGGCCACCCAGGCGAGCCTCGCCCGCAGCGCGACCGGCGGGTCGGCCGCGTTGCACGCGGCGAGGATCCCGGCCTCGTCCCGCCCGACGACCGCCATGAACAGCGCCACCTCGCGGTCGTGGCGGTCGCCCTCGCGGAGCCGGGCGAGCGTCGCCGGCAGGGTGCCGTCCACCGCCCCGGCCTGGGCCCGGGCGGCGTGCAGCCGGCGCCGGGCGCGGTAGGGCAGGTGGTCACCGTCCATGCCCTACATCTTGCTAGACCTTCACGATCGGGGGCGGCCGGAACTCGCCCCGCAGGACGGGTGGGCCCGGCTGGTACATCCGCAGCACGGGACGGAACCCGCCCTCCGGCGCGGGCAGCCAGTTCGTGTCGTCGTCGGGCCGCTCGTGCTGGATGCGGATGGTCAGCGAGCCGTCCGGGTCCCGCCGCAGCCCGGGCGTGGCGGCGCCGATCGCGCGCCGGTCGAGCTGGTTCGGCACGGGCCGGGAGCCGGGCACGTCGTAGACGGTCAGGGACCAGCCGGCCTCCGCCGGGGGCGGCTCGTCGAAGTGGACCTCGTAGCGGTGCGCCCCGGTGAGCCGTTCGCCGTCGCGGTCCTTGTGCACGGTCGGCGCGACCGCCTCGTAGGCGTGGTTGCCCCACAGGCCGGTGCGCGCGGCGACGGCCCGCATCAGGTGCGCCTCGTCGCGGTCCGGCATCGTCCACTCCGGCGTGTCGAGGGTGCCGACCTCGAAGTAGTCGAGGTTGAAGTCGAACAGGTGCAGGTCGTTCGTCCAGCCGTTGACGAGCCCGGCGTGCCGGGTGGTGGCCGCCTCCTCCAGCTGCTCCCGGCCGGCGGCGAGCCCGTCGCGCAGTGTCTCGCGCAGCTCCCGCGGCGCGCCCGTGTACGGCGACGGGCCCGGCTCCAGCAGCCCGATCGAGGCGAACCTGCGCTGGTAGCGCCGCTCCGCCGGCGACGGCGGGAACGCCGCGAGGGACCGCCGCAGCGTCTCGAAGAACAGCAGGTCCTCCGGCACACCCGGCTGCGGGTGCGGCAGCCCGTCCAGCGGGACCTGCGGGTACAGCGGATCGATGCGCAGGGCGTCCTGCAGGGCGTGGACCTCGGCCGCGTCGTCCGCGCCCCGGCACGCGAACCGCCCGATGAGCGTCGTCACCATCGTCGGGATCCTGATGACCTGGGCGCCCGGCGCCTCCCGGCCGGCCCAGCCGGGCGGCACGAGCAGGAACTCGCGCTCGCCGGTGCCGGTGGAGCGCCGGCCCACGTAGGCGAAGTTGTCCGTCCACGCGTCGACGAACTGCAGCACGTGGTAGCGGTCGCCGGTGTCGGGGACGCCGAGCCACAGCGGCCCGCCGGACAGGTCGAGCCGGGCGGTCGAGTACAGCAGGTCCGGGTTGGCGTTGCGCTGGTCGTCGAAGTGCCGCTGATGCGTGAACGTGTTGAACGCGCCATGGTCGCGCTCCACGGCGGCGAGACTGGTCAGCAGCGGGTAGCCGTACTGGAACGCCTCCGCGGCCAGCGTGGTCAGGTCCATCGCCCTCAGGTCCATGCGTCCCTCCCGGGTTTGGATCGCCTCCTCCTGGACTCCAGCCTGCGCGCCGGGGGCGGCCCGGGTGGGTGAGGCGCCGGGTGGCTTCAGCGGCGCGGGTTCGTCCTGCGGGTCGGCGCGGCCGCGAGGGGGTCGTCCGGCCACGGGTGCCGCGGGTACCGCCCCCGCAGCTCGGCGCGGACCTGCGGGTACCCGGTGCGCCAGAACGACGCCAGGTCCCGCGTGACGGCGACGGGCCGGCCCGCGGGGGACAGCAGGTGCAGCAGCACCGCCACCCGGCCGTCGCCGATCCGGGGTGTCTCCAGCCAGCCGAACGCCTCCTGGACCTTCACCGCCAGCACCGGCGCCTCCGGGTCGTCGTAGTCGACCCGGGCCAGGGAGCCGCTCGGCACCCGCAGCCGCTCCGGTGCCAGCTCGTCGAGGCGCTGCGCGGCCGGCCACGGCAGCATCGCCCGCAACGTCCGCAGCGTCCGTTCGGCATCCACGGTGGACAGCTTGGTGACGCCGCTCAAGTCGGTGTGCGCGACCACACTGGCGTCGCTCACGTCCGGCCACGGCGGGCCGAGCACCAGATGGCAGAAGGCCATGCGCTGCCGCAGCCGGGTCGCCTCCGCCGACCAGCGCGGCCCCTGCCGGGCGAGGGCGTCGCGCAGCGCCCGTTCGACCAGCTCGCGCGGCGGGTCCGGCAGCTCCCGCCGCCGCAATGTGATCGCGCCGAGCTGGTCGAGGCGCTGCGCGCCCTGCGCGGTGATCTCATCCACTGTGGACAGCAGGGCGGCGCCCGCCTCCAGGGCGGTGTCCTCGTCGATCGCCGCGGCGAGCCGGACCCGTGCGGCGGCGCTGCCCGGCTGCCGGTCCGCCGCCGCGACCGCCAGCCACGGGTGCCCGGTCAGCGGTGAGCCCGGCGCCAGGGCGGCCTCCGTCCCGCCGGCCATCAGGTACCCGCCGCCGCGCAGCCGGGCCAGCCGCTCCGGGTACGCCAGCCCGGTGACGAGGCCCGCGACCAGGTCGTCGGGGAGGCGCACCGGGGCGTCCGGCAGGTCCCGGCGCAGCCGCTCGGTCTCGGCGCGCCAGCGGGCGTCGCCGGTGTCGCGCAGGTGCCGCCAGGCAGCGGCCAGGTCGTCGCCCCGGGCGAGGGAGTCGTCGGCGAGGATCGCGACCACCTCGGCGGCCCTGCGCGCGCCCACCTTCGGCGCGCCGTCCAGCAGCGCCCGGGCCAGCCGCGGGTGCGCACCGACCCGGGACATGCGGTGCCCGCGCGGCGTCGCCCGGCCGTCGCCGTCCACCGCGCCGAGCGCCCGCAGCGTCGCCTGCGCGACCCGCATCGCCGCGTCCGGCGGCGGGTCCGGCAGCGCCAGCCCCGCCCCGCCCGGATGCCCCCAGCAGGCGAGCGCCAGGGCGAACCCGGTCAGCTCGGCGACCGCGACCTCCGGCTCCGGCTGGGCCGGCAGGCGCGCGTCGTCGGCCTCGGACCAGCACCGGTACACGACGCCGGGCGCCTCCCGCCCGGCCCGCCCGGCGCGCTGGACGGTGGCCGCCTTCGCCGCCCGCACCGTGGCGAGGGACCCCAGGCCGCGGGCGTGGTCGGTCCGCGGCACCCGGGCCAGCCCGGCGTCGACCACGACCCGCACCCCCGGCACGGTCAGGCTGCTCTCCGCGACGGCGGTGGCCAGCACCACCCGCCGCCGGCCGCCGCCGTGCAGCGCCGTGTCCTGCTCCTTCGCCGGCAGCCGCCCGTGCAGCACGTCCACCGGCAGGTCGTCCAGCCGCCGGCGCACCGACGCGATCTCGCCCGCGCCCGGCAGGAACACCAGCAGGTCACCCTCCGCCTCCCGCCACGCCCGGCGCACGACCGCCGCCACGTGGTCGAGGAACGCCGGGTCGACGTGCAGCCCGTGCGGTGGCCGTACCGGACGCGGCGGGGGACACCACCGCACGGCCACGTCGTGCAGCGCGCCCTCCGCCACCACCACCGGCGCGTCGAGCAGCCGCGCGAACCGGTCCGCGTCCGCGGTCGCCGACGTCGCGAGCAGCCGCAGGTCCGGCCGCAGCGTCTGGCGGCTCTCCACCAGGAACCCGAGCGTCAGGTCCGTGTCGAGGTGCCGCTCGTGACACTCGTCGATCACGACGGTGCCGACGCCGTCCAGCGCCGGGTCGGCGAGCAGCCGCTGCACCAGGAGGCCGGTGGTGACCACCTCGACCCGCGTGCCGGGCCCGACGGCGCGGTCACCGCGGACGCTGTACCCGACGCTGCCGCCGACCCGCTCGCCCCGCAGCTGCGCCATCCGCCGGGCCGCCGCCCGCGCCGCGATCCGCCGGGGCTCCGCCACGACCACGGTGCCGCCGGCCGCCCCGTCGTCGAGCGCCAGGGGCACCAGCGTCGTCTTGCCGGTCCCGGGCGGCGCCACCAGGACCGCGCCGCCGTGGTCGCCGAGCGCCGCGACCACGTCCCCGAGCACCCGTTCGACCGGCAGATTCCGCACGCCCAAGTCCTACCGCATCCGCGGCGCCCGCGGTGGCCGGGGCGCCGGTCGCCCCCGCCTCCCACGGGGCACCGGCGAGGTCGCCGTCGTCCTCAAGGCCGGCCCGTCGGGGCCCGCCGGCGCCGGGGTCCTGCCGGTGGTCCAGTAGCGTCGGACGGGTGCGCGAACTGATCGTCCGCTGGCAGCGTGGCTGGGCGGTGGCCCGTGCCCTCCCCACCGCCACGGACGTCGGCCCCGGCCTGCGGGTGCGCTGCCTGCAGCCGGGCCGGGCGGTGGAGTACGTGGCCCTGGACCGCGACCCGGCGTCCCTGCGCGACCTGGCCGCCCTGGTCGCCCGGGAGGCCGAGCCCACGTGGCTGACCGTGCCCACCACCGATCCGGCCGCCACGGCCACCGAGTTGGAGGCCGCGGGTCTGGTCCTGCTGAAACGCGCCGAGCTGCTCATGACCACCGACCTGCGCACGCACCCCGCACCACCGCCCGCCGCCGGGTACCGGCTCGCCACCGCCGTGGCCCCGGACACCGACCCGGGCACGGTCACCGTCACCGTCCTGGCCGCGTCCGGCGAGGTGGGTGCCCGCGGCACGATGGGCCTGACCGGCACCGACGCCGTTGCCGACCGGATCGAGACGCGCCCCGCGCACCGCCGCCGCGGCCTGGCCAGCACCCTCATGGGCGCCCTGGCCACGGCGGCGGTCGCGGCGGGCGGCACGGACGGCATCCTCATCGCCAGCGAGGAGGGCCAGCCCCTGTACGCGAAGCTCGGCTGGCGGCCCGCCGCGGACGTGCTGATCGCCACCACCCCGGGCAACACGTACCCGACCTGACCCCGTCCCGGCGCGCGGCCGTGGCACGGCGCGGTGTCGCCGCAGGTGGGCGGCGCCTGCGCTGTCCCACGGTGTCCCACGGGCGGCGCGCGGCGGCGCCGGCCGGTGCTCGGATGTCTCCTGTCAGCGACACCGCAGAGCAAGGAGACAGGTCATGGCAACGAACGTCGGCACCCTTCCCGGGCGCACCTCGTGGTGCACCCTCAACGGCGGGCTGTGGGCCCTGCAGGTGCTGTGGGGGTTCTTCTTCGCCGGCAGCGGCTTCGGCAAGGTGCTGCTGCTCGACGGCACGCTGTACGCGGCGGCGCCCCAGGCGGTGGCCTGGTACGCGGCGGTGCCGCAGCCCCTGATCGTCTTCATCGGCGTATGCGAGGTGCTCGGCGGCGTCGGGCTGATCCTGCCGGCGCTCACCCGGGTCGCGCCCCGGCTGACCCCGCTCGCGGGCGCCGGCCTCGCCCTCACCATGCTCCTGGCCGCCGGTTTCCATCTGGTACGCGGTGAGCACGCGCTGGTGCCCGCCAACGTCGTGCTCGGCGCGGTGGCGGCGTTCGTCGCGGCGGGACGGTGGCGCCTGCGGCCCGTCGCCGCCGCCCCGGTCACCGCGGCGCGCGTGCTCGGCTCGGTCGCGGTGCTCGTGGCGATGGCCGTGCTGGTGTTCGCGCCGACCTGGTACACGATGACCCACACCTACGGCTGAACGCGCCCGGTCGCCCGCCGCCCCGCGCCCGCATCGGCGTCAGTGCCCGTGGTCGCCGCCGCCGATGCGTTCGCTGAGCTCGAACATGTTGCCCCACGGGTCGCGGAAGAACGCGAGCCGGGCGCTGATGTCGTCGATCTCGAACGGCGGGTTGACGACGTCGACCCCGCGCCTGCGCAGCTCGGCGAGCGTCTCGTCGACGCTGTCGACCGAGAGGCAGACATGGTTGTAGCCGTTCACCGACAGGCTCGCGTCGACGTCGCCGAACACGGTCTGGGCGGCGGCGCCCGGCCCGCCCAGGATCTCCAGGTGGAAGTCGTCCTGGTTGGGTGGCATGACGTACGCGAGGGTCAGGTCGCCGTACGGCCAGACCTGCAGGATCCGCCAGCCCATCGTGTCGACCCAGAACGCCCGGGCCTGCTCGTAGTCGGGGTAGCGGATACCGGTGTGATGCCCCCGCATCGACGCGAACGGCGATCGCGGGTCCTTCGGAGGGTTGGCCGGCAATGGCATGGGGTGACTCCTTCGTGGCGCGGCTGTCGGACCCATCCTCGGAAGCGCACCTGGGGCTCGGACAGTGGATGGCCGGTAGCCGTTGTCCTGGCTCTGGCAGTACTACCCGGCACGGGACGGCGACGCCCGGACGCGGGCAGACTGTTCGGTATGACGTCCGGCAACGAGCTGCGCGCGTTCCTCACCTCGCGCCGCGCGGCGATCTCGCCGCAGGAGGCCGGCCTGCCCGTCCCGGCGACCACCCGCCGGGTCAAGGGGCTGCGGCGGGAGGAGGTCGCCATCCTGGCCGGGGTCAGCGTCGACTATTACGTGAAGCTGGAGCAGGGCCGCGCCGGCAACGTCTCGGACCAGGTGATCGAGGCGGTCGGGCGGGCGCTGCGGCTGGACGACGTCGAGTCCCGGCACCTGCGGTCACTGCTGCGGCCGGGCAGCGGCCCCGCGCCCGGCGTGGTCAAGGCCCGGCCCGCGCTGCTGTCCATGGTCCACGCGCTGAACGTGCCCGCGGTCATCCACGGCCCGCACCTGGAGGTGCTCGGCGCCAACCACGCCGCCAAGGCGCTGATCGCCGACTTCGACGCGATGCCGGTGGCACAGCGCAACACGGCGAGGTGGACGTTCCTCGACCCGCGCGCCCGGATCGTGTACCCCGACTGGTCCCGCGTCGCCGGCGGCGTGGTCGCCTTCCTGCGGGCGTCCTCGGTGGACGCGGACGACGAGGTGCTGCGCCGCCTGGTGGCCGAGCTGAGCGCGGCGTCGGACGAGTTCGCCCGGATGTGGGCCGCGTACCGCCTCTCCGACCACCGGTACGGCGTCAAGCGCTTCTTCAACGAGGTGGTGGGCGAGCTGCGCCTCAACTTCCACACCATGCGCTCACCCGACGGCCGGCCGCAGTCCGTGGTCATCTACTCGGCCGACACCGGCTCCCCGTCGGAGGAGAAGCTGCGGCTGCTGTCCAGCTGGACCGCCGCCTCGCCGGCGCCTCCACCGCGGTAGGGCGCGGTCAGACCCGGAACTGGCCGACCAGGGCCCGCAGCTCGCGGCTCATGGCGGACAGGTCGTGCGCGGCGGTGCGGGTGTCCTCCACCCCGTCGGTGGTGGCCCGGGCGGCCTCGGAGATGGTCGAGATGTCCGCGGCGATGTCCGCCGAGCCGGCCGCCGCCTGGGAGATGTTGCGGCTCATCTCGGTGGTGGTGGCCGTCTGCTGCTCGACGGCCGCCGCGATGGTGGTCTGGTAGTCGCCGAGCCGGCCGGTGATCTCGACGATCCGGTTGATCGCCTCCGTCGCGGCGGCCGTGTCGGCCTGGATGCTCTGCACCTTCGCGGCGATGTCGCCGGTGGCCCGGCCGGTCTCCTGCGCGAGGTCCTTGACCTCGCCGGCGACGACCGCGAACCCCTTGCCGGCCGCACCGGCGCGGGCGGCCTCGATGGTGGCGTTGAGCGCGAGCAGGTTCGTCTGCTCGGCGATGTCGTTGATGACCTTGATGACGTCGCCGATCTGGCGGCTCGAACCGGTCAGCCGCCCGATCAGGTCGAACGCGGAGTGCGTCAGCTCCGTCGTCTGCCCGCCGATCCGGGCCGCCTCCGCGGTCGTGCCGGCGATCTGCTGGATCGAGGCGCTCATCTGCTCGGCGCCGGTGGCGACGGTCCGCACGTTGTCGGACACCTCGTCGGCCGACGCCACGATCCGCCCCGACCGTGCCGCGGTCTCCTGGGCGCCCGCCATGATCCTGGTCGAGGTCTCGGTGAGCTGCCGGCTGGCGACCTCGACCGTCGACGCCGACCCGCTGATCGCCCGGACCAGCGAGGAGATCTTGTCGGCGAACGTGTTGAACTCCCGACTCACCGCGGTGAACTCGTCGTTGCCGCTGACCGCGAGCCGGTGCGTCAGGTCGCCGTCGCCTTCGGCGATGTCGGACAGCCGGTCGTGCAGCGCCCGGAGGGGCCGGACGATCGACAACGACAGCGCCAACGCCATCAGCGTCGACAGCGCCAGGGCGACACCGCCCACGACGTCCGCCAGCCGGCCGGTGCGGCCCGCCGTGGCCCGCGCCGACTCCCCGGCGGCGTCGGCCCGCTGCTGCGCGCGGACGAGGAGCTGGTCGACGGGTTCGCTGATCTGGGCGTACACCTGCAGGCCCTCACCGACGACGAGGTCGTTGGCCACCCGCGTCTGCTCGGGCGTGCCGGCCCGATAGGCCGCGACGACCCGGTCGTCCAGCCGCGCGAACTCGTCGAACGCGGTGCGGATCGCCTGCACGTCCTCGCGGTCCGCGGCCGGCAGCGGCAGCCGCGCCATCGTCTCGAGCTCGGCGGCGAAGTCCCGCATCGAGCCCAGGAACGCCGCCCGCGTCTCACCCGAGTCGTCGGCGGCGCCCGGCGCGCCCCGCACGATGTCGAACGCGTACCCGACCTGCCAGCCGGAGATGTCGGTGATGCGGAACTTCAACTGCTCGGCGGCGTCGAGCTGGGCCCGGGCCGCGGCGAGCCGCTCGGCGGTCTGCCGGGTCCCGCGTGACGCGGTCGCCGCCGCCAGCCAGATGGCCACTACACAGAGCGCGATGATGGTGAAGCCGACGACCAGCCGCGGTATCACTCCGGTGCTTCGCAGTACGCCCATGGTTCCCCCGCTGGGACTAGGCTCTTTTGCGGTCCCATCGGCCCGACTCCGACGATCTTGAGCGAACTCCACGAACGGCGTGGGTCTCGTGGGCCTCGCGGGCCTCGCGGGCCTCGCGGCGTCGGTGAACAGGGGGACGGGCGGATGTCTGCGCTGCTGGCCGTGCTCGCGGACGTCCGGGCGATGCTCGCCCGCCCCGGCAACGACTACAGCTGGTCGTCGTTCGTGGACGCCGAGGCCGCCCTGGAGGAGATCGACGCCGCGGTCGCGGTGGTGCTCTCCGGCGGTACGCCCACCGCATGCCACGTGCTCTTCGCCCCCACGGGGCCGATCCAGGAGGTCGCCCTCTCCAGCGGCTGGGGCGACGAGTTCCTGACCCTGGCCGCCCGCTTCGACGCCGCCGTCCGGTCCCTGTGAGATCAGGGGAGCTCGGGCCCGCCCGCGCCCGCGAGCTCGCCGAGCACGCTGATCGCCTCGTCGACGTCGTCCGGGCCGGCGTCGGCGAAGGATTCGGGTGCCTCCTCGTCGGCGAGGTGCGGGTACTTCTCGAGGAGGAACCGCCGCCGGTACGCGACGTCGGCGGCGTCGACGATCCGCTCCACGGTCGCCCAGTTGAAGGCCCCGCCGATGATGATTCCGGCCGCGGGCACGACCTTGCCGAGCGACTGCTTGGTGATGCGGACGCCGAACGCCTTGCCGAACTGCCGGTAGACCTGGGCGATCAGGGACTGCTCCAGGACGGGCCACGCCTTGCCGCGCACGAGCGCCTGCGTGAGCCGTGAGATGTCGGCCATGGCGGCGGTCTTCGCGCCGGACGACATCGCCGTCCCGGCGTTGACGACGGACATCACGAAGAGCTTCTCGCCGGGTTCTTCGGGGTCGTAGCCGTAGAGCAGCGAGACCTGGCCGACGGAACGGGACGCGAGCCCGAGCACGACCGCGGCGTCGCCGGCCATGGCACCGGCGATCGCACCCGCCGAGGGCGCCGCGGCCGCGCCGGCGGAGGCGACGGTGACGAGTGCCCCGCCGGAGATCGCAAGCCCCGCCCCGGCTCCGGAGGCGGCCGCGATGGCCGGGTAGTACAGGCGCGCCCCTCGTCCACGGACGGCGTCGATCTGTTCGAGGTCGAGGCGGCGCAGCTCGGCGAGCGACGCGACGTCGTGCCTGAGCTTCCGGTGGCGCGCCACGACCCGGTCGGGTGATAGCCCCACCCGTGAGACCCGTCCCACGGTGTCCCGGATCGACCCGAGCGCCGCGCCGCTCCAGTCGGCCACACCATCGGGGATGGCATCGGCCGCCTTGCGAGCCCCGGAGCTGACGGCGGTCGCACCCTTGGCGACGATCTGCTGCCCGCGTGACACGGCCGACTGGGCCCGTGGGCTGCGCTCCAGGTATTTCGTGGCCCGCTCGCCGAGCCGCGCGGCGCCGGTGGCGACCTGCTCGCCGGCGCTCCTCATCATCCGGGACAACAGGCGGCCCTTGAACTGCTGGATGTCATTCCATGCCTGGAGCTCGTATGCCGATGGTTCCGCCATGCCGGAACCGTAGTGGCTCGTGCCGCCGCGCAGCATTGACCAAGTGGATACCGGATCTGATCATTCGGCGCCGGACGGCCGACGGTTGCGAGGCGCTGCCGCAGTATTGCAGAAGAGGTATGTCCCTTGGGAGGGCTGGACGTCATGGCTTCGGGTGACTCGCCCGCGGTGGCTCGCCGTATGGTTCGCCTGGCGATCCGTGACGCGCGCTTGGCGATGGGTCTCACCCAGTCGACCGTGGCCGATGCCATGGAGTGGTCACTTTCCAAGGTCATGCGCATCGAGAATGGCGAGGTCACGATTTCGCAGAACGACTTGCGACCGCTGCTCGCGTACCTCGGCGTACGTGACAAGGCGCGGGTTGACGAGCTCGTGCAGGCCGTCAAGGCGTCGAAACAGCGCCGCCGGTGGTGGGAGGGGTCGAGGTTCGCGGGCCTGCTGACCCCGGCCATGCAGCAGTGGTTCAGCTACGAGGCCGAGGCCAGCACCATGCTCATCTACTGCGCGGTGAATTTCCCGGGCTTCCTGCAGACCGCGCAGTTCGCCGGCCAAGTGCTGGGCTTCTTCGACGACGTGCTGTCGCCCGAGGCGATGGCCGCGTGCGTGGAGACCCGCGCGATGCGGCGGCGGGCGCTCGAATCCCGCGGCACCCGGCCCGACGCCCGGGTGATCCTCGACGAGTCGGTGCTGTTTCGCACCCAGGGCCGGCTGGACGTCTTGGCCGCAGCTGGACTCGGTCACGAAGGCGATCGCAGAGGGTTGGCTGACGGTGCGCATCGCGCCGTTCGCCCTGCCGGCGGCCGGCATCGGGAACTGGGAGATCTTCTACCTCGGTGTCGAGGACATCGAGCATGCGGTGCTCTACCGCGAGAACTCGACCAGCGACGAGATCATCGACGACCGGATGAGCCTGGAACGGCATCTGGCGCAATGGGAGAAGATCTGGCACGCCGCATTCGACGAGGCTCAGTCGAAGGAAATGATCGAGACCCGCGCGAACGAGCTCCGGCCTTGAGCAAGCGGGTTGCGCGGCATGGCAGGGTGATGGCGTGCCTGGGTCCCCGGAGGTGTCGCTGCTCGGCTATGTCGACGACAAGGTAGCGCCGGACACGGTGGCTGGGCTGGAGCAGCTGGTCGCCCAGTTGGTCCAGTCGCGTGAGTGGGCCGGCGCGCCACCTGCGTTCGTCGACAGCATCGACCCCGCCGGGGTGCACACGTGCGGGGTGGTCTTGTGGTTGACGGACGTGCGCGCGCCGGAGGCGGCAACCGTGTCGGCCGACTTGGACCGGCGCGAGTTGGCCGATGCCAAGGCTGTGGTCGACGCCCTGGCCGGGTTCTCCGGTCGCACGGGCCTGACCGTCGGCGTTGAGTACGGCGGCGAGTCGGTCGGGTGGATCGAGGCCGGCCGGCCCGACGAGGGAATCCGTGAGGGTCTGATCGGTGAGTGGGAGCGGGGGATCGCCGGCTGAGCCGGCAGCCCCGAGCGGCCCTCGGTCACCCACCGGTGCACGGGTCTGCGAGCGTGTTCGCGGACAAGGGGTGTGGTGGAGCTGAGGAGTCGTTCCATGCGTATGTGTCGGGTCGTCTGGCGGCGTTGTCGCGGATGGCGATGCGCTGTTGCCGTGGTCGTGGCCCTGGTGTGCGCAGTCGTGGCCGTCGTGCCCGGCCTGCGCCTCGTGCCGCAACCGGCCGAGGGCGGCCCGGCCATTCCCCGCGGCGTCGAGCTTCCGTACTCCTGGCAGGCGACGGTCGACATGGCGCCGCCCGGCCCGGCGATGGTGCTGTTCGGCGGCGACAGTCTGGCGTTGAGCAGCGACCCCTTCGAGGAAGACGGCGGCAAGCTCGCCGTTGTCGGCCGCGACGGCGCCTACCGCATGCTGCGTTATCCCAACGACGGGCTGCGTGCCGGGCAGGACGTGCGGCTGTCCCCGGACGGCAACCTCGTCGCGCAGAGCATGCTGACCGGCGGTCCGGCAGCCGGGTGGCTGGTCGTCACCGACCTGCGCACCGGCCGCAGCCGCGGCTACGGCGACGGGCCGCCGGCCTGCTGCTTCGAGGTCGCGGCGTGGCGCCCGGACAGCGGCGCCGTCCTGGTCCTGCACGGCGACAACAACCACCATGACCCGGCAACCGACCGGCCACTGGCGCAGTACGTCCTGGTCGACGTCGCCAGCGGCGCCCTGCTCCCGGTCGACGACGTGTTTACACGCGACCCCACCGCCTCGGCATGGGTGGCGGCGTTCTCCCCGGACGGCCGCGGGTTCGTCGCGACGAGACCCACCACCGACGGCACCGAGCTGCGCGGCTACGACGCCACCGGCCGGCGGCGGTGGACCCGCGACCTCGGCCAGCGGCGGCTGGCCGGCGCGGGCGCCTACACACCGGACGGTTCGGCGGTGGCCCTGCTGAGCATCGACGGCTGCCCGAAGGACTGCGACCACGACCAGTTCCTCGCCCGGCGGTGGCGGGTCACCTATCTGGACGCCGCCACCGGGGCGGACCGCGAAGGGCCGGCGTTGCCAGAGGTGACCGGCCCGGCGGTACGCGCGCTCGGCTGGCACGGCGACGCCCTCATCGTCGTGCGGTACGAGTACGAGGACGGCGCACAGGGCCCGGACGAGACGGACCCGTGGGGGACCCGCCACGTCCGCGTGCTGGCGCTGCGGCCGGACGGCACCACAAGCGTCGTGTTCGACCCGCCGGCCGACGTCATCTCCGTCGACATCGCGCAGGACCTGCTGCGCGAGGGGCGGTTCGGCGGTCCCGTGCCGGAGCCCGCCGCGCTGCCCGCCCGCTGGTCGGTGATCGCGCAGGAGGCGCCGTGCCTGCTGGTACCGGTGCTGATCGCGGCGGCCGTCATCGTCGTGGTCTGGCGGGCGGTCCGCCGGCGCCGCACCGCCGCTCGCGGATAGGAAAGCCGCCGGCCGGTTGTGCCGGTGCGGAAAGTTTCATCCGTGGCGCCGGGGACAGCAGGCCGTACCCGCGCGACCGCTCCGGCGTCGTTGCTCCGTGCCGGGGCGGGCCGGAACCATGGCCCGTGTGGGGGGCTTCGTGATGCGCAGGGTTCTTGCCGTGGCCTGCCTGTCTGCCGCGCTGCTCGCGTCGGTCGTGCCACCGGCCGTCGCGGCGGGCGGCGGGCTGGCGGCGTACGAGCACCAGCGGCTGGTCTGGGCGCCGTGTCCCGGTATCGACAACCCGGAGGTCCGCTGCGCGTCGGTGCGCGTGCCCCTCGACTACGCGCACCCGGCCGGTCGGGCGATCGAGATCGTCGTCTCCCGGCGGCCGGCGAGTGACCCGGCGCGGCGGCGCGGCGTGCTGCTCACCACCGGCGGCGGCCCCGGCGGGCCGGGCGTGCCGCTGCCGGACCAGCTCAGCCACAGCCTCGATGCCGCGGTACTGGCGGCCTACGACCTGGTCGGCTTCGACATGCGCTTCGTCGAGCGCAGCACGCCGATCACCTGCGGCCGGCCGACCGAGGAACCGGGCGGATTCTGGGTCCGCGTCGACGGGTACCAGCCGTTCGGCGCGACGGTCGCGCAGGCGCGCCAGTTCGCCCGCGACTGCGCCCGCAACGCCGGCTGGGCCCTGCCGCACGCCACGACCGCCAACGCCGCCCGAGACATCGACATCATCCGGGCCGCGCTCGGCGAGCCGCGGATCTCCTACCTCGGCGGTTCCTACGCCGCGCTGCTCGGCGCCGTGTACGCCACCCTGTTCCCGGGCCGCGTCGACCGGCTGGTGCTCGACAGCCCGCCGGACTCGGCCACGATCTGGCGGCAGTACGAGCTCGACCGCACCGCCGCGATGGAGGACAACTACGGCGCGTTCGTGGCGTGGGTGGCCGCCAACGACGCCGCGTACGGCTTCGGGGCCACCCCGGACGCGGCCGGCGCGGCACTGACGTCCCTGTTCCGCCGGGCCGCGACCGAGCCCATCGTCGCCGGCGACCACGCGTGGACCCTCGACGAGCTGGGCTACCTGTTCGTGCTGGCCACGTTCTTCGAGCAGCTGTGGCCGGTCGTCGCCCTCGACGTCGCGGCGATCCGGTCCGGCTCCCCGCCGCCGATCCCGCTGGACATCCGCGCGTCGGCCGCGCCCGGCACGCCCGGCGTACCGGCCGACAACCACACCGCGGTCAATCAGGTCTTCCGCTGCGCGGACAACGCCTGGCCCCGGGACCTGCGCACCTACCGGCGCGACCTCGCCGTCCTCGGCCGGGCGTTCCCGGTCTACGGGCCGGCCAACGCCAACGTGGGCCCGTGCGCCTTCTGGCCGTCGGCGCGGGACAACACCGTCGCGGTGTCGGCGGACCCGGCCGGCGGTGCGCTGGTGCTCGCCGCGCGGCACGACGCCGCGGTACCGCCGGCCAACTCCCTGGCCACCCGGGCCGCCATCCGCGGTGCCCGGCTGGTCACGGTGGACCGCCGGGTCCACGTGCCGCTGCTGAGCGGCCAGGCCACTCCGTGCATGACCGCGGCCGTGACCGACTACCTGGTGACCGGGGCCCTGCCCGCCGGGGACCTCGCCTGCTGACGCCTCGTAACGCCACTTCGCACAACGCGGCGACGAGCAGACCGACGGCGGGCCCGGCTCAGGTAGGTGTAGCGGTGCCGGGGAGTGTGTGTTCCACCGGGCGGCAAGCCCGCGGTAGACAGCGGTCGGCTCTGGCAGCGGCAGTACCGTTTCGGTCCGCGGCCGCCATCAGGGCCGAGTTCGCTGCTGACGCTCAGCGTGGCCGGTGTCGAGTGCTCCATCCGTACGGCACGGGCGGGGCGCCGTGAGGAGTTGACCGTAGGGGATGCTGCGGTCTTCGATCCCGGTGACGGCGTGCCGGTGTGCGCCCAGGCGGACGTCGATGGGTGGGTCGGGGACGGGTGTGGTGTCGTCCAGCAGCCGCAGACCGAGTCGTGGTCCGGTGTCGGCTGGTTGCAAGGTAACGCTCCACCGTTTTCGGTGTGGCGCTGTTCTTCTGTCGACTACGGCTTAGTTTTCACGCGTCGTCGACAACGGCCGTAATACACGGCATATAGAGAGATTCCCAATATGGCGCCACCAATCTGCGTCAACAGAGTCAGCAACCCGAGCGAGTGTTCGACAATTAGCGTCATCAACAACGTGCCCGCAAGTGACCCCAGCACCGCCAGGACCATTGGAAGTAGAAGTGGCATCGCTTGCTGGCCCGGGAAAGCTAGTCGGGCGAGCACAGCCGCAACCAAACCAACGACCACTCCGATTACCATGATTGCGATCAACGCGGCTCACACTCCCTTTTCACGGGATCTAGCCCCGCAGCACCGGTACGCCGACGGCAACCATCGCCGACGCCAGGGCGGTTACCGCCCAGTCGAGTCCCTTGCTGCTCAACGCTTCGACAAGCTTGCGGCCCCAACTACCCGCCACGTCGCCTACGCGCGCCGCGGGCGGGTCGTCCTCAGCTGGCTCGACGAGCGCTGCGTAGTGGTGCTGGCTGACGGCCAGCAGCAAAACGCCGAGTTTTTCGATGACCTGGTTCGCAGTCTCCTGGGCGCCGTCGACTGGTGCGTTCAGCAAGTGCAACTCGGCCTCTCCGAGTTGACGCAGCACCGCTTCGAACCGTGCGCGCAGCCGCTTCCGCGCCCACTGGCTACCTGCCAGCCGAGCCTGCAGTGCGGGGCTGAGGAGACTGCGCTCCAGCGGCGGAATTACTTTGCGTAGGTATCGCAGGCCCTCGTCCGGTGCCGCGGCCCAATCGCGTAGCCGGTCGATCAGCGCAGTGAGGTAGTACCGGACCGCAGTCTCGGGCCAGAGCCCAGCCACCGTGGTCCGGAACAGGCCTACAGCCAACAGTGGCGCCAGGATGGCCGCACTGTACAGGATCCAGAAGATGCGGTCGGTGTCCGCATGTACGGCAAGCCAAGCGAGCAAAACTGATAGTCCCAGGACACAGAGAACGCTCTTGGTGAACAACTGGACGGCTATACGGAGCTGGCGCTGTTGCCGTCGTGTGGCTCCCTCGTCGAGGGCCAGGCCCAACTGCTCGGCCCACCGTTGCAGATCGGGCCGGGTGGGGTAAGTGAACGTACTCGGCACATGGTCATCGTGGTCGTCGTGTGCACGCTCGTCCGGTCAACTCCGGGACCTCACCTGCTGGAACTCCCCTCGACCGTCATCCGGGTCAGGTCGAGGCGCGCCTCCGCTAAGTCACGTCAATCCGACCTCATCTTTTCTCCGTCGCGAGAAGGGTTGAAGGTGCCTCGTCACCCGACGTCGATCACGATTTTGCCGGTACCGGTGCCGCTCTCCACGATGGCATGGGCTGCCGTGGTCGACCATGACGAGCTCGATCTCGGTCGGGTAGTCCACGTCCAGGGCCTGCTTCCAGTCGCAAGCCTGAACGGGAGGCCGAGGAACCTCACCACTGTCCGGGGTGTCCTGCACCTCTATCAGCGGCCGGAGCAACCGCCGCCGGAGGCGCCCGCCCCGAGGACCGGGACGGGCGTCTCACGCTGCTGTCGACAGGGACGTACTACGTGTCAGTTGGTTCGCGCAGCCTTCTCGATCAGCGCGGTGACCGCGTCCGGGCCTCGAGCATGGAGAGGTGGTCGGCGTTGCTCTCGACGATGACGCCGTGGGCGCGCTTGGCCATCGCGACCCTTCTACAACGACCATCGACCGCATCAGAGCCTCGAGTGCAAACACGCCGCCTGAACTGCCCGGACGGGGTTTTCGGCAAGCACAGGGCGGCGGAGCCCCGGCGCTGGAGACACTCGAGATCGCCCCGGACCGCCCAAGTCGCTGCGACCGGTCCAGCACCCCGTCCGGCCCTCTGAACGTCGCGCCGGCATGACGCGAGCGGCCCCGCTACGGGGTTGAGGGGGTGTGGGTGGAGCGAAGCTCCCCCACTGGGGAGCGCGGCGCCAGCCGTGCGCGGGGGATACGAGATCGACAACGGCAAGCGGCCCCCGCCGCGAAGCAGGGGCCGCCGATTCGATCTCGTACGCCGCGTAGGACTTGAACCTACAACCCGCAGATTAAGAGTCTGCTGCTCTGCCAGTTGAGCTAGCGGCGCCTGGCTGAACGGAGGAAACTCTAGCACGCCCCACTGGTGCCCCAAAAACGAGATACCCCCGTCCGGCCTGTGCGGTGCGTTACTCCTCGTCGTCCTCCCAGAAGAAGTCCGTCGGTGTGGGCTGCTCCGGCTCCTGCTCCATCAACTCCGCGTCGGGGCCGATCAGGTCCTCGAGCTCGTCGTCCGGCTGCTCCCAGGTCACCGGCATCTCGGTCATGGCACTAACCCCCTGAAGTGCTACCGAAGGGAATCCAACGGGCGGCGAGCTACCCGGTGCTGGCGGTCCTAACCGCGACGGGCCAGGTCGAGGCGCGCAGGACCAGGGTGGTCGGCATGAGGAGCTCTTCGGGGGTCCAGTCACTGACGGTCATGGCGCGGCGGAGCATGCCGGCGGCGAGGACGCCCTGCTCGAAGACGCGCTGGCGGACGGTGGTGAGGTCGAGCAGGGCGCTGAGCTCGTGGTCGTCGAAGCCGATGACGGAGACGTGCCGGCCGGTGCGGCGCAGGGCGGACAGGGCGCCGAAGGCGAGCTCGTCGGACTCGGCGAAGACGGCGGTGGGCGGGTCGGGCAGGGCGAGGAGGCGGCGCATGGCCTGCTCGCCGCCGTCGAGGCCGTGCGGGACGGACATGACCAGCTCGTCGCAGACGGGCAGGCCGGCGGCGGTGAGGGTGTCGATGTACGCGCGGCGGCGGGCGTGCGCGACGGGCAGGAACATCGCCTGGTCGGCGTACGTGGAGATCATGCCGATCCGCCGGTGGCCGAGGCTCAGCAGGTGCTGGATGGCGGAGGTGGCGGCGGCCACGTCGTCGATGCGGACGCAGCCGGCGCCGGGCACGTCGTGGCCGACGGCGACGATGGGGACGCCGAGGCTGCGCAGGTCGGCGATCTCGGGGTCGGTGAACTGCATGGCGACGACGAGGACGGCGTCGACGCGGCGGCGCAGCGGCAGCTGACCGAAGAAGCGCTGGCGGGCGGCGCCGTCGCCGAGGTTGTACAGCAGCAGGTCCAGGTCGTGCTCGCGCAGGACGGACTCGGCGCCGGCGACGATCTGGCCGAAGAACCAGCGGGCGGCGTACGGGACGATCACCCCGACGGTGTGGGTGCGGCCGCTGGCGAGCCGGGAGGCGATCGGCGACACGACGTACGACAGCGCCGCCGCGGCCTGCAGCACGCGGTCGCGCGTCTCGTCGGAGACGTTGGGCAGCCCTCGGAGGGTGCGTGACACGGTGGCGGAGGAGACCCCGGCCAGCCGGGCCACGTCCTCCATGCTCACGGGCACGGGAACGTCGGCCACACGGGGAGGCTAGCAACACTCGGCGCCACAGCAATATGTCCGCCGTGTTGCTAACTCGTTATCGATCAATCCTGCCGAAGGGCTCGACAAACCGACCTTGCAAACGCTTACATCCGAGGGACACAGCACACCGGTACGTGGGCGGAGCTGTTCGCCCGGACCGGGTCTAGCCAAAGGAGGCTAACCATGGCTGTCCTTTCGAGGCGGCGTCGGGCGTTCGCGCTCGCCGGTGTGGCCGCGCTGGCACTCGTCGCCGCCGCTTGCGGTGACAGTGACAGCGACACCGGCTCATCAGCCGCCGACAAGCCTGAGTGCGCGCCGTACGCGCAATACAAGGTCGACAAGAAGAAGACCGTCTCGATCTACGCGACCATCCGTGACGCCGAGGCCGACAAGCTGACCGCGTCCTGGAAGCAGTTCGAGGAGTGCACCAACATCAAGATCGACTACGAGGGGTCCGGCGAGTTCGAGACCCAGGTCAAGGTGCGCGCCGACGGAGGTCAGCCGCCGGACATCGCGGTCTTCCCGCAGCCCGGCCTGCTCGCCTCGTTCGCGACGAAGGGCCAGCTCAAGGAGCTGCCCGCGTCGGTGAAGGCGAACCTCGACAAGAACTGGTCGAAGGACTGGGCCAAGTACGCCACCGTCAACGGCAAGGTGTACGGCGTCCCGATGGGTGCCAACGTCAAGTCGCTGGTGTGGTACTCGCCGCAGCTGTTCAAGGAGAAGAACTACAAGGTCCCCACCACGTGGGACGAGATGATCAAGCTCTCCGACGACATCGCGGCGACCGGCATCAAGGCGTGGTGCGCGGGCATCGAGTCCGGTGACGCGACCGGCTGGCCGGCCACCGACTGGATCGAGGACATCGTCCTGCGTGACCAGGGCCCCGACGTCTACGACCAGTGGGTCAACCACTCGATCCCGTTCAACGACCCCCGCATCGTGTCGGCTGCCGAGCGGACCGCCTCGATCCTGAAGAACCCGAAGTACGTCGGTAACCCGAAGACCATCGTGACCACCTCCTTCCAGGAGGGTGGCCTGCCGGTCAAGGACAAGAAGTGCGGTCTGCACCGCCAGGCCAACTTCTACTCCAACCAGTGGGCGAAGGGCACGAACGTGGCCGAGGACGGCGACGTGTTCGCGTTCTACTTCCCGGCCGTCGACCCCGCCAAGGGCAAGCCGGTCCTGGTCGGTGGCGAGTTCGTCTCCGCGTTCTCGGACCGTGACGAGGTCGTCAAGGTGCAGACCTACCTCGCCTCCGGCGAGTGGGCCAACAGCAAGGCGAAGCTCGGCGACTGGATCTCGGCCAACAAGAGCCTGGACGTCAACCTGGTCACCGGCTCGATCGACAAGCTCTCGGTGAAGATCCTGCAGGACCCGGCCACCGTGGCCCGGTTCGACGGCTCGGACCTGATGCCCGCCGCGGTCGGCTCCAAGTCCTTCTGGACCGGTATGACCGACTGGATCAACGGCACCAAGGACACGAAGGCGACGCTGGACTACATCGAAAGCACCTGGCCCAAGTAAGTGAGCTGAGGCCCGGCTCCGGTGCGGCGGTGCGCGCGAGCGCACCGCGGTGCCGGAGCCGGCCGGTCGGAGGACACCCCCCATGGAATACGACTTCTCCGAAGACGTCGACAAGATCTGGCCGGCACTGCTCTTCATGGGCGGCTTCGTCGCCGCGGTCGGTGGGCTCCTGTTCGTGCTCGACATCCTGCCCAGATGGGGGAAGGGCAAAGAGCGCCTGCAGATGTTCGGCTTTCTCGGCCCCGCGCTCCTCCTGCTCGGCGTCGGGCTGGTCTACCCGCTGATCCGCACGGTCACCCTGTCGTTCTACAACAACTCCCGCGGCTCGTTCGTCGGGCTGGACAACTACAGCTGGATCGTCACCAACGACGACACGCTGATCATGCTGCGCAACACCCTCTTCTGGGTGGTGTGCGTGCCGCTGCTGGCCACCGCGTTCGGCCTGATCTACGCGGTGCTGGTCGACAAGGCCCGTGGTGAGGGCATCGCCAAGTCGCTGATCTTCATGCCGATGGCGATCTCGCTCGTCGGCGCCACGATCATCTGGAAGTTCGTCTACGCGTACCGCGAGGCGGACCAGGAGCAGATCGGTCTGCTGAACCAGATCCTCGTGTGGTTCGGCATGGAGCCCCAGCAGTTCCTCACCAGCTCGCCGAGCAACACCTTCTACATGATCGTCATGATGATCTGGATCCAGGCCGGCTTCGCGATGGTCATCCTGTCCGCCGCGATCAAGGCGATCCCGGCCGAGATCGTCGAGGCGGCGCGGCTGGACGGGGCCAACCCGTGGCAGATGTTCTGGAAGGTCACGATGCCGAGCATCCGGCCGGCGGTCGTGGTGGTCACCATCACCATCACCATCGCCACGCTGAAGGTCTTCGACATCGTCCGGACGTCGACCAACGGCAACTTCAAGAGCAGCGTGCTCGCCTTCGAGATGTACAACCAGGCCTTCCGGCTGAGTGACGACCCCAGCGGTGAGGGGCGCGGTGCCGCGCTCGCCGTCGTGCTGTTCCTGCTCGTCGTGCCGGTCGTCGCCTACCAGGTCCGGCAGCTGCGGAAGCGAGCGGAGATCCGATGAGCGACGTTTCCCTCGACAAGAACGAGGACAAGAACGAGGACACGAGCCCGGGCGCGAACACCGTCACGAGGCTGGAGAAGACCGAGGTCCCGAAGGAGACCAGCCCGCTGTACAAGGGCGCGGGCCGGGGCGAGCCGGACACGATGGCCGCCCGGGTCCGGCGGAAGCTGAGCTCCCGCGTGGCCAGCGTCGTGGCGATCATCATCGCGATCGTCTGGACGATCCCGACCTTCGGCCTGTTCGTCTCGTCGCTGCGGCCCGAGAACGACATCAAGACCACGGGCTGGTGGAAGTTCTTCACCAACCCCAGCCTGACCCTGGACAACTACAACGAGGTCGTCTTCGGCACCTCGGCGTCGTCCGGCCGGCTGGCCAGCTACTTCATCAACTCGCTGACCATCACCGTGCCGGCCGTGCTGTTCTCGGTCAGTCTGGCCGCCATGGCCGCGTACGCGCTGTCCTGGCTGAACTTCCGCGGCCGGGACTGGATCTTCATCGGCGTGTTCACGCTGCAGATCGTGCCGCTGCAGATGGCGCTCATCCCGCTGCTGCAGATCCTGGGCGACTACACCAGCTGGGGCGGCGGCTTCTTCGCCGTGTGGTTCGCGCACACCTGCTTCGGTCTGCCGCTCGGCGTGTTCCTGCTGCACAACTTCATGTCCGAGCTGCCGAAGGACCTGTTCGAGGCGGCCCGGGTCGACGGCGCGGGCCCGGCGATGACGTTCCGGCGCATCGTGCTGCCGCTCATCACGCCGGCGCTGGCCTCCCTCACGATCTTCCAGTTCCTGTGGATCTGGAATGATCTTCTGGTGGCCCTGGTGTTCACCTCCGGCCCGGAGACCCGCCCGCTGACGGTGCGGCTCGCCGAGCTGGCCGGCACCCGGGGCAACGACTGGCAGCGGTTGACCTCCGGGGCGTTCGTCTCGATGGTCATCCCGATCATCGTGTTCCTGTCACTGCAACGCTATTTCGTTCGCGGCCTGCTGGCCGGTGGAGTCAAGGGGTGAGTTCGCTGGTCTGGTGGCGTGATGCCGTGATCTATCAGGTCTACCCACGCTCGTTCGCGGACGCGGACGGTGATGGCATGGGGGACCTGCGCGGCATCACGTCGCGCCTGGACCACCTGGCGGAGCTGGGTGTCGACGCGCTGTGGATGTCGCCGTTCTACCGCTCGCCGCAGCACGACGCGGGGTACGACGTCGCCGACTACTGCGACGTCGACCCGCGGTTCGGCACCCTGGACGACTTCGACGCCCTGGTCGCCGCGGCGAAGGCCCGTAACCTGCGGGTCCTGGTCGACCTCGTGCCCAACCACACCTCCAGCGAGCACGTGTGGTTCAAGGAGGCGCTGGCGGCCGGACCGGGCAGCCAGGCCCGGGAGCGGTACCACTTCCGCAAGGGCCTCGGCGCGGACGGTGAGCTGCCGCCCAACGGCTGGCAGAGCGTCTTCGGCGGCCCCGCCTGGACCCGCGTGCCGGACGGTGAGTGGTACCTGCACCTGTTCGACGCCAGCCAGCCCGACCTCAACTGGGACCTGCCCGAGGTCCGGACGATGTTCGAGGACGTGCTGCGCTTCTGGCTGGACCGGGGCGTCGACGGCTTCCGGGTCGACGTCGCGCACGGCCTGATCAAGGAGAGCGGCCTGCCGGACTGGACCGAGGCGCACGTGCCGATCACCAGCCCCGGCGCCGAGCACCGCACCCCGCCGATGTGGGACCAGGACGGCGTGCACGACATCTACCGTTCGTGGCGGCGGGTCCTGGACTCCTACGACGGCGACCGGATCATGGTCGGCGAGGCGTGGGTGTCGCCGGCCGAGCGGATGGCCCGGTACGTCCGCCCCGACGAGATGCACCAGGCGTTCAACTTCGGCTACCTGATGGCCCCGTGGACCGCGGCCGACCAGCGGGCCGCGATCATCGAGTCGATCGACGGCGTGGCGCTCGTCGGTGCCGTGTGCACCTGGGTGCTGTCCAACCACGACGTCGTGCGGCACGCGTCCCGCCTCGGGTTCGAGCCCGGCTACAGCACCCAGGGCGGCATCGGCGTCGACGACCCGCAGCCCGACGAGGCGCTCGGCCTGCGCCGGGCCAGGGCCGCCACGATGCTCATGCTGTCGCTGCCCGGCTCGGCCTACCTGTACCAGGGCGAGGAGCTCGGCCTGCCGGAGCACACGACGCTGCCCGACGAGCAGCGCCAGGACCCGACCTGGTTCCGCTCCAAGCACGAGGTCCGGGGCCGCGACGGCTGCCGGGTGCCGGTGCCGTGGGAGGCCGACGCGCCGTCGTTCGGCTTCGGCCCGGGGTCCGCGCCGTGGCTGCCGCAGCCGGCCGACTGGGGGCGCTTCGCCGCCGACGCCCAGCGCGGCGTGCCCGGCTCGACCCTGTCGCTCTACACCGAGGCGCTGCGCCTGCGCCGCACCCACCAGTTGGGCAGCGGCGTGCTCACCTGGCACGAGAGCCCGGGTGAGGACCTGGTCGACTTCCGCAACGGCGGCATCCGGGTGATCACCAACTTCGGCCAGGTGCCCGCGCCGCTGCCGCCGGGGGAGGTGCTGCTCGCCAGCGGTGACCTCGCCGCCGACGGCAGCCTGCCGCCCGACACGACCGCGTGGATCAGGGCGTGACAACACCCGCTACCTTGACGGCATGACCGCTCTCTTCGCGTACGTCGTCAGCTACCTCAACCCCACGGCGCTGGAGCTCGGCGGTGAGGTGGCGAAGAAGAAGCCAAAGGTGAGCGGCGGCAGCGGCGGCCTCATCGGCGGCTGCTGCTGCGCCGTCGTGGTCATCATCGCCATCGTGGTCGTGGTGATCATCATGCGCCGGCGGCGGCCGAGCGCGTAGCGCGTGTGCGGTGGTGGGGTTCCCGTGCCGGTGGGACGGTTGCGGTCCGTCGGGAGGGGAACCCTGCTGTCATGGCCCGTGTGCTGCTCGTCGACGATGACGCCGACATCCGCGAGACCACCGCGATCAGGCTGCAGATCGGCGGCCACCACGTGATCACCGCGGCCACGCCGCAGGAGGCGCTCGACGTCGCCGCCGGCGGGCCGCACTTCGACGTGGCCGTGCTCGACCTGCACCTGCCGCGCACCGACGGTGACGAGCTGCTCGACCTGTTCCGCGCCCATGAGGCGACCGCGGACCTGCCCGTGGTGTTCTACAGCGCGAACGCGCCGCACGCCACGTCGGTGCACGGCCTGTCCCTCGCCGACACGAAGCTCACCCGCGGGCGTCCCCTCAACAGCCTCCTGGCGACCATCAACTGCCTGTCGCACTGACGGCCCGGCCGGTCCCGACGACCGGGGGACGCGGCAACCCCACGGCAACCCGCGGCGCACCGGCGACGCACCACCCGCTCCCGAACATTGGTGACACCAGACGTCACCACTTCGGGAGGGACCAGCCAGATGCGAGTCATCCAGCGCGCCACGTTCGTCGCCGCCGCGTCGGTCGCCGGGCTCATGGCCGCCGGCTCCGCGGCCCTGGCGGCCCCGGCGGAGGGCCAGATCCGCGGCGCGGGCCAGCCGGGCGCGCTCCGGGACCGGTACATCGTCGTGCTCAAGGACACCGTGACGGCCGCCGACGCCGCCGCCGGTGCCGGCCGGCTCGCCGAGCGGTTCGGCGGCACGCTGCAGCGGTCGTTCGGCAGCACGCTGAAGGGCTTCTCGGCGCGGCTGACCGAGCGCGGCGCGAAGCGGCTCGCCGCGAACCCGCTCGTCGAGTACGTCCAGCAGGACCGCACCGTCGCCCTCGCCGGCACGCAGGGTGGCGCGCCGTGGGGGCTGGACCGCATCGACCAGGCGCGGCGCCCGCTCGACGGCAGCTACACCTACCCGGGCACCGCCGCGAACGTGACCGCGTACGTGCTGGACACCGGCGTGCGCCTGACGCACAGCGAGTTCGGCGGCCGGGCCCGCTCCGGGTACGACTTCGTCGACAACGACACCGACGCGAGCGACTGCCACGGCCACGGCACCCACGTCGCCGGCACCGTCGGCGGCAGCACCTACGGCGTGGCCAAGTCGGTCAGCATCGTCAGCGTCCGGGTGCTGGACTGCAACGGCTCCGGCTCGTACTCCGGCATCATCGCCGGGATCGACTGGGTCACCGCGAACGCGCAGAAGCCGGCCGTGGTGAACCTGAGCCTCGGCGGCTCCGCCAGCCCGGCCCTGGACCAGGCGGTGCGCAACTCGATCGCCTCCGGCGTCACGTACGTGATCGCGGCCGGCAACAGCAACACCGACGCCTGCGGGGTCTCCCCGGCCCGCGCCGCGGAGGCGATCACCGTCGGCGCGACCGACGCCAACGACAACCGGGCGTCCTTCTCCAACTACGGCGGCTGCGTCGACCTGTTCGGCCCGGGCGTCGCGATCACCTCGGCCAGCAACAGCGGCGACACCGGCGCGGCGATCATGAGCGGTACCTCGATGGCGACCCCGCACGTCGCCGGCGCCGCGGCGCTCTACCTGTCGGCGAACCCGTCGGCGACCCCGGCGCAGGTGCAGGACGCGCTGCTGGCCACCGCGGTGCGCGACACCGTCGGCGACCCGGGCGCCGGCTCGCCGAACCTCCTGCTGCAGGCGCCGACCGCGGCGGCACCCGTCACCCAGCCCGTCACCCAGCAGCCCGTCACGCAGCAGCCGGTCCAGCAGCCGGTCGCCGTGGTCGCCGCGCCGCCGGCGCCGTGCAACGTGCGCACCAACCCGGCCGACGCCGCGATCCGCGACCGCGGCACCGTCACCACCGCCGTCGTGGTCAGCGGCTGCGCCGGCAGGGCGTCGGCGAAGGCCCGCGTCGAGGTGCACGTCGTGCACGCCAAGAAGGGCGACCTGGTGGTCGAGCTGATCGCGCCGAACGGCTCGGTCAAGCGCCTCAAGGCCGCCAGCTCCAAGGACAGGGCGAGGAACCTCAACGCCACGTACACGGTGAACCTCGGCAGCCGCCCGAAGAACGGCACCTGGAAGCTGCGGGTGCGCGACTCGTACAAGGGCAACGTCGGCTACCTGGACAGCTGGACCCTGACGGTCTGACCAGTGGCACGGCCCGCCGCACAGCTCGGCCGCACCGGTGTCGCCAAGGATGGCGGGCCGGTGCGGCCGCACGGGCGTCTCAGGCGACGGTCGCGCGCCGCTCCACCGTCTCCACCAGCCGCTGCGCCACGACCGACAGCGGCAGGCCGAGCCGGCTCGCGGTGCCGCGCAGCACGTCCAGGGCCGCGTCCGACGAGCACGCCCGCTGCGCCATCATGATGCCGATGGCCCGGTTGACGGTCTCGCCGTCGGCGAGCGCCTCCGTCAGCTCCGCGTGCAGGTCGGCCTGGCGCCCCCGGTCGAGCACCGCGGCCAGCAGCAGCCCGGCGTGCTCGGCGATCAGCACGGCGGTCAGCCCCGCGTCCGGGGTGAGCCGTCCGGGCTGTGCCGCGTACACCGTCAACGCCCCGATGACCTGCTCGTCGATGTCGACGGGGACGGTCAGCACGCCGTGCACCCCGGCGGCGAGCGCGTCCTCGCGCCAGCCGGGCCAGCGGTCGTCCGCCGACAGGTCGGCGCTGACGATGAGATCCCTGGACCGGATCGCTTCCATCGAGGGTCCGGTGCCGCTGTGGTACTGGCTGTCGTGCAGCTCCGCGGGCAGCTCGGGCGAGGATGCGGCGGTGGACGGTCCACCCGCCCGCACCAGGGTGACCGCGCACCACGAGGCCCCGTCCACCAGGTCGGCAGCGGTCTCGACGAGGTCCTCCAGGGCCTCGTCGAGGTCGTCGCTGGCGATCAGGCGGGCCGTGAGCTGGCGCAGCACAGCAGCGATCTCCACCGTGTGGAGGTCCGTCACGTTTCCCCCTTCAGCCACGCCGGCGGCGGTGCCGGCGGTGCACCGGGGGCCTCCTACCCGGCGGTCCGTGATCTCAACCGTCGAGCAGAGCCCTTCGGAGCCCCTCCAACGTGCGCGACAGCAGCCGCGACACGTGCATCTGGGAGATGCCCAGATCCGCGGCGATCTGCGCCTGGGTCCGGTTGCCGTAGAAGCGCAGCGACAGGATCCGCCGCTCCCGCTCCGGCAGCCGTGCGATGAGCGGCTTGACCGCCTGACGGAACTCAACCCCGTCGATGTCGCGGTCGTCGTCGCCGAGGACGTCGGCGAGGGTGCCGGCGTCGTCGTCCCCGCCGAGCGGCGCGAACAGCGACACCGGCCGGTACGCCGAGGACGCGACGAGGGCCTCGAGGATCTGGTCCTCGGCGACCCCCAGGTGCTCGGCCACGTCGTGCGGGGTGGGGGAGCGCCCCAGCCGCTGCCCGAGCGTGTCACGCACCCGGTTGATCTCGATCCGCAGCTCCTGCAGCCGCCGGGGCACGTGGACCCCCCAGCCCTTGTCCCGGAAGTACCGCTTGAGCTCCCCGACGATCGTCGGCGTCGCGTAGCCGCCGAAGTCGGTGCCGTAGTCGGGGTCGAACCCGTCGATCGCCTTCATCAGCCCCAGCGCCGCGACCTGGCTGAGGTCGGCGGGGGACTCGCCCATCCCGTGGAACCGGCGGGCCAGCCGGTCGGCCAGGGGCAGGCTGTGCTCGATCGCCCGCTGCCGCAGCGCACCCCGCCGGGCGTCCTTGACGTCCATCGTGGCGGCCTGACGCAGCAGCTCGTTGACGGTCGTCCACTGGCTCTGCGGTTCCTCCTCCTCCGGTACGGGGGCCGGCGGGCCCTGGGGAGGATCGTCGTAGGCGCGCAGGCGTTTCGCCGCCCCGATGATCTCCAGGACGTCCAGCACCAGATCGGCCGCGCCCGGGGTCCGCAGCCCGCCGCCGCGCTCCTGTGCCTCCAGCTGGGTCCGGAGCAGGGTGTCGGCGGCGGCGCAGTCGAGCAGCCGCAGCCGGGACAGGTCGACCGTCAGGTTCACCTGGCCGGCGTCGAGCCGCTGGCGGAGCGCGAGTCGCAGGTCGAGGCTCGCCGCGTGGTCGAGCACTCCGGAAGGGCGCAGGATCTCCTCGTCCCCGTGACGCCAGGATTCCAGTGAAAGCGCCGAATCGAATCGGTCTCTGTATATGGGCATTGTCTCCATGGTGGAGACTCCCCCCTATCCCATCGCGTTGCGCAGCAAGCGATTCGCGGTTGAGCGTGCGGTCGTGGAACCGGGCGGAATTGCTTTCCCGGTCACTGTACGCACGGGGGAATTGCCAATGAATATGTGAAAGGGTGAGGTCCTGGGTGACCTTTACCGGGTGCGCAGGGTCGCCCAGACGACCTTGCCGTCGGGCACCGGCGTGCAACCCCACCGGTCGGTGAGCGCCTCGACGACGAGCAGCCCCCGGCCGCTCTCGGCGAGGGTGTCACCGCTGCTGCCGCGGACCGGCAGCTGCCGGCTGCCGTCCCGCACCGACAGGTGCAGCTGCCGGTGGCGCAGCGCGACGCGGACCTCCAGGTTGGTGCGCGCGTGCCGGACCCCGTTGCTGACCAGCTCGGTGATGATGAGCTCGGCGAGGTCGGCGACCCGCGCGACCCCCCACAGCCGGCAGGCGCGGCCGACCAGGTGCCGCGCGGCGGCGGTCGCGTCGAGCATCGGCTGGAGGTTGGCGCGCATCCCGCGCGGCTCGCCGGGCGCGCCGGTGCAGCCGTGCGCGATCGCCGCGTCGGTGGTGGCGAAAAGGGGGATCTGCCGCGCGACCGCCATCCGGTCCAGCGCGGAGCGCAGCGGCGCGGGGGCGGCCGCCATGCTCACCGCGCTGCCGGGCCAGGCCGCGGCGTGCTGGGCCAGGGCGGGCAGCACGGTCAGCGCCACGTCGTCGTGGGCCCGCAGCTCAGAGACGTCCAGGACGATGACCGCCGGCTCCGTGGCCAGGCACTCCAGGACGGTGGTGCGCAGCACCGACGCGGTGCTCACGCCGAGACTGCCGGCCAGGTGCACCACGGTCGCGTCGCCGCGGATCTCGACGGTCGCGGCAAGACTCGCCCTCATGGGGTGACGCTCTACCCGCCCCAGGTGGGTTAAACCCTGGCGGCGGGCAGAGCGTCGGGTGTTCTTCTATGTCCTGCGCTGTCAGACCGGCGCGGGCACCTTCACGGCACCCCACGCCATGGCGCAGACGTCGGCGACGTCGGCGTCGGTGACCGGGGCGAAATCGGCGTAGTACAGGCCGAGGGCGTGGAAGTCCCGGGGGGAGTGGATGTCGATGACGGCGTCGACGTCGCCGGTGAGCAGGTCCACCGACTCCGCCGCGCACACCGGCGCCGCGAACACGACGTGCGCCGGCTTGCCGGTCTGCAGCGCGCGGATCGCCGCGCGTGCGGTGACCCCGGTGGCCAGCCCGTCGTCGACGAGGACGACCGCGCGTCCGGTCACCTCCGCCGGCGGGCGTGACCCGCGGTAGCGTTCCTGCCGCCGCCGCAGCTCCACCCGCTCCCGCTGGACCGCGGGGGCCAGGTCGCTGGTGGTCAGCCCGGCGCACGCGAGCGCGCTGCGGTCGAACACCGGTGGCCCGTTCTCCGCGATCGCGCCGACGCCGTGGTCGGACTGCCACGGCAGTCCGATCTTCCGGGCGATCATGAGGTCGAAGTCGGCCCTGATGGCCTGGGCCACCGCGTGCCCGACGGGTACCCCGCCGCGGGGCAGCGCGAGGACGAGCGGCCGGTGGGTCAGGTCGAACTGCCGCAGGTGAGCCGCGACCGCGGTGCCGAGCATGCGTCCCGCGGCCGTCCGGTCCGCGAAGCGCTCCTCCTCAGGCGGCCACATGGTCGTAGGCTTTCACTCGGGCGACCCGGAGGCCGGTCAACATGATCCGCATCAAGCGGACACCCCCTTCGATCGGCGCGGTGGGGGCGTCGCCACGCTGGGCCTCGTCCCCGCTTGGCCGCTCTGCCGCGGCCGCCACGCACGGTGCGAAGACTACGCCTGATGAGCTGGGAAAACGTCCGCTTGGCGTACTTCTTCGGGGGTGAACGCGACATGTCGGAAACGCCTGATATGTCGTGTTCTCAGAGTGACGCGGCGGACCCGGCAGAATGAGCGGGTGGACATGCCAGAGCAGCGGGACGCGGCGCTCGCCGTCTTCGACATCGACGGGGTCGTGGCCGACGTCCGGCACCGGCTGCGCCACCTCGACAAGCGGCCCAAGGACTGGGCCAGGTTCTTCGCCGCGGCCGACCGGGACCCGGTCCTGCCCGAGGGCGTCGAGCTCGCGCTGCGCCACGCCGCCGAGCATGTACTGGTGTGGCTCACCGGCCGCCCCGAGCACCTGCGCCCGGTCACCGACGCGTGGCTGCGCCGGGCCGGCCTGCCCGCGGAGCTGCTCTTCATGCGCCCCGCCAACGACCGGCGCCCGGCCCGGGACTTCAAGGCGGGCCAGCTGGCCCGGCTGGCCCGCGAGTCCCCGATCGCCGTCGTGGTCGACGACGACCCCGAGGTGGTCGCCAGGCTGCGCAGCCTCGGCCACCCGGTCCTGCTCGCCGACTGGGTCCCGCACTCCTCGACCCTGCACACCGCCCAGGAGCGCGAGGGCCGCACCTAGGACCTGCCTGCCGGCCCGCCGTGGTCCGCTGCGGGCCGTCCGTCACGCGGCGACCGTGAGCTGGGTGGCCAGGTGCGCCCGCAGGGCGTCGGCGGGCATCGGGCGGGCGAAGAGGAACCCCTGGGCGAAGCCGCAGTCCAGCTCGCGCAGGGCGGCGGCCTGCTCGCCGGTCTCCACGCCCTCGGCGACCGGCTGCAGGTACATGCTGCGGGCCAGCTCGACCACGGCGCGGAAGAGGGCCTTCTCCTGGCGGTCGGCGACCCGGGACACGAACGCCCGGTCGATCTTCAGCACGTCGATCGGCAGGGTGCGCAGGTACGCCAGGGACGAGTACCCGGTGCCGAAGTCGTCGATGGCGATCCGGACGCCGTGGGCGCGCAGCCGGGCCAGCCGCCGGCTGACCGCCTCGGTCTCCTCGACGGTCGCGGTCACCAGGACCGTCTCGGTGATCTCCAGGACGAGTGCGGCGCCGGGCAGCCCGGTGCGCTTGAGCGTGGCCAGGACGTCGTCGGCGAACCGCGGGTCGCGCAGCTGGCGGCCGGAGACGTTGACGGTGACGGAGATGCCGTGCGAGGCGTGCCAGGCGCGGGCGTCGGTGCAGGCGCGCTCCAGGACCCAGGCGCCGAGCCGGCAGATCAGCCCGGTCTCCTCGGCGACGGGCACGAACCGGACCGGCGACACCGCGGCGCCGTCGGGGGCGGTGAAGCGCAGCAGCGCCTCGACCGCGGCGACCCGGCCGGTGTGCACGTCGACGACCGGCTGGTAGTGCACGGCGAACCCGGACCCGCCGTCCACCGCGGCCCGCAGCTGGTCGGCCAGGACGGCGTGCGCGACGTGCGCGGCGCGCAGGCGCGGGTCGTAGCGCTCGGCGCGGTTGCGGCCCGCCTCCTTGGCCGCGTACAGGGCCAGGTCGGCGTTCTGCAGCGCCTCGCCGGTGCTCGCCGGCACGCCGCGGTAGACGCCGGCGCTCGCGGTGAGGTGCACCTCGCGGCCGTCGACGCGGTAGGGCCGGGCCAGGTCCGCGACGCACCGGTCGGCGAGCTCGTCCAGGCTGTCGAGGCGCGGGCTGACGACGGCGAACTCGTCGCCGCCGAGCCGGGCGACCAGGTCCCCGGACCCGGCGGCGGCCCGCAGCCGCTCGCCGGCCTGCAGCAGCAGCGCGTCGCCGGCCGGGTGGCCGAGGGTGTCGTTGACGTCCTTGAACCCGTCCAGGTCCATGATGAGCAGCCCGATCCCCGGTCCGGCGGCCCCGCCGAGGGCGTCGATGCCGGCCTGCAGCCGCAGCCGGAACTCCTCCCGGTTCGCCAGGCCCGTCAGCACGTCGTGCTGGGCGCGGAAGGCCAGCTCCCGCTGCAGCGACGTGCGCTCCCGCAGGGCCCGGCCGAGGCGCAGCACCATCGTCACCATGAGCGCCGCGGTGAGGGCGGCCGGCACGGCGGCGTGCGCCACCGCCGCGGCGCCGTGGCGGATGCCGATGGCGGCGACGAGGACGGCCGGGCCGAGCACGGCCAGGGCGATGAAGCCGGCGACGGGGGTGGCGCTCTCGTCGCCGGTGCGGGGGCGCTCGCCGACGTCGCGGATGCCGGGGTGCAGGCACGCGGCGGCGAGCAGGAGGCTCCACGTGAGCCATCCGGCCGACGTCACGGGGCTGGCGACGGCGTGGCCGCGACCCCACACGTACATGATCACGTGGCCGGCGTCGGTGAGGACCAGCGCCGCCGTCGAGGACAGCAGCAGCCCGGCCGCGACGCCGGGCCGCACCGCGAACGCGACCCGCAGCAGCAACGTCACCACCAGCAGGTCGCACACGGCGAGGGCGATGATGCCGGCCGTCGTCGCCTCGCCCAGCCCGGCCCGGGACGCCAGCGGGTACAGCACGAACGCCCACGCCAGCTGCGCCAGGCCGATGAGGGCGATGGCGGCGTCGAGCAGCCGGGTCGAGGACCACGGCCGCAGGCGGCGGGCGAGCAGCCACAGCGCGACCCCGGTCAGCGGGTAGCACAGCAGGTAGCCCACCTCCACCGCCGGCGCCGGCCGCGGCACGGCGGTCCTCACGGCGGTGGTGAGGGCCGACGCGGCGACGCCCGCGACCAGCAGCCAGTACGCGACCGCCGGTGCCGGCCGGTGCCGGCGCAGCCCGACCACGGCCGCGCCCAGGCACGCCACCTGGACCACGACCCACCAGCCGCCGGCGCCGTCCGGGGTCGCGGCGGCGGCCACAGCGGACGCCACGGCGGCGCACGTCAAGAACCACAGCCAGATCCTCACCGTTCCATTCAGCGGGCCGCCGGGTGCCGGCCGGTTCCGCCGCGGGGTGCGAACGGGGTCCACCGCTCGGCTGAATGGTGACGGAAGCGGCTTGTGCCCAAATATTGAGGCCTATAGTCCATTTTGTGGGTACCGGCAGAGGCGGCGACCGGACGACCCGCCTGCTCCTGCTGGCCGCGATCCTGCTGCTCGCCTCGGGTGTGACGGCGGGCGGCGTGACGGCCTGGAACTGGTGGGGCCGGGTCCGCGCGGTCCACGCCGCGCAGGAGCGGCTCGCCGCCGAGTGGGCGCGGGACGGCCGGCGCACCCACGCCGGCGCTGCCGCCGCGGCCGAGGCGGCCGGGCGCAGACCCCCGGCGCCGATGCCGTTCGGCGGCGCGCCGCGGGACACCGATGGCGCCGCCGGGCAGGACGCCGGGGCGGGCGACGGCGGGCCGGTCGCGCTGCTGCACGTGCCGACGCTGCACCTGAAGCTGTACGTGGTCGAAGGCTCCGACGAGGCGCGGCTCATGCTCGGCCCCGGGCGCATCCCCGGCACCGCCGCGTTCGGTGAGACCGGCAACACGGGTATCGCCGGGCACCGCTACCCGGGCGTCTTCTGGGACCTCGACGAGCTGGAGGTCAGCGCCCCCGTCGTGGTGGAGACCCGCGACACGTGGCTCGTCTACCGGGTCGTCGACGCGAGCGTGGTCCAACCGGAGCAGAGCGAGGTGCTCGCCCCGCCGGCGCCCGGCGCCGGTCCGCTGCTCACGCTGGTCACCTGCGAGCCGAAGCTCAGCACCGCGCGCCGCCTGATCCGGCAGGCCACCCTGGTGCGCCGCGACCCCGTCGGCGGGCCGCCACCGGTCGAGCTCGGCTGACCCGCTCGACACCGTGCGTGACGGTCTGATTACCAGAACGCAACGAATCTCCTTGACCGGCCCCGCATCATGCCGATTGTCCAGTGAGTTCGCCGCCGGGAGCGCGGCGCGCGGACCCTGTGCGTGGTTTGTCCCGGTGAGGGCTGAAGGGAGCCTGGCCGTGAGCGACTTGGGTGACATCGTTCAGGAGTTCCTCGTGGAGTCGCACGAGAACCTGGACCAGTTGGACCGGGACCTGGTGGCGTTGGAGGCGGCGCCGGGGTCGCGGGAGGAGCTGGCCGGCGACGACACCGGCGTCATCGCGGCCGTCAACGCCTGCATCACCGACGGCTCGACCCCCGCCGCCGCGCCCGCCCCCGCTGCCGCCGCGCCCGCCCCCGCTGCCGCCGCCGCGCCCGCCGCCGACGCGCAGGCGGCGGCCGCTGACGCCGGAGCGCAGTCCGCCGCACCGGCCGCCGCCGCACCGGCCGCGGACGCACAGGTCGACGCGCAGGTCGCCGGGGTGGTCCAGGGCACCGTCGTCGACCCGACGCCGGTCGTCGAGGTCGTGGTCGAGCCGGTCGTCGTCGTCCAGGCCCCCGCCGCGGCGGCCGCCACCCCCGTCGCCGCGGCGCCACCGGCCGCCGCGCCCGCCCCCGCTGCTGCCGCCGCATCCGCCCCCGCTGCTGCCGCCGCGCCCGCGTCCGCCTCCGCGCCCGCCGCCTCGGCTGCCGCATCCGCCTCCGCCTCCGGTTCCGGGTCCGCTTCCGGGCGGACCGCCCCGGCCGGCGGTGGTGGTGCTGGTGGTGGTGGTACGCCGCCGGCTGTGCCGCCCGTGGGTCGGGCTGCGGGTGGTGAGGGTGGTGAGGATGCGGTGTCGAAGCGGAGTGTGGCGGATCAGTCG
>NZ_JNYJ01000062.1 GCF_000716715.1 Dactylosporangium aurantiacum
CGCCGCCGGACTCGCGGATCACGGGTGCGGACTCGCCGGTGATCGCGGACTCGTCGACCGAGGCGATGCCCTCGATGACGTCACCGTCGCCGGGGATGACCTGACCCGCCTCGACCACCACGAGGTCACCGGGGCGCAACCCGGCCGCCGGCACCTGCTCCTCGACCCGGTCGGGTCCGGTCAGGCGCCGGGCCGTCGTGTCGGTCCGGGCCCGGCGCAGCGTCGCGGCCTGGGCCTTGCCGCGGCCCTCCGCGACCGCCTCGGCGAGGTTGGCGAACAGCACGGTGAGCCACAGCCAGGCGGTGATCGCCCAGCCGAAGACGCTCGGGTGCAGTACGGCGAGGACGGTGGTGAAGACCGAGCCGGTCTCCACGATGAACATGACGGGGTTGCGCCACAGCGTGGCCGGGTTGAGCTTGCGCAGGGCGTCGGGGACCGCGGCCCGCAGCTGCCGCACGTCGAGCAGGCCGCCGGCGACGCGGCGGGGCGGTGCGGCGGCCGTGCCGTGCGCCGCGCTCATCGGACGCCCTCCGCGAGGGGGCCGAGGGCAAGGGCCGGTAGGTAGGTGAGGGCGACCACGATGAGCGTGACCGCGACGACCATGCCGATGAACAGGGGTTGGTACGTGCGTAACGTGCCGGACGTGGCCGCTACCGGGGTCTGCCGGGCGAGGGACCCGGCCAGGCCGAGGACGAGGACGATCGGCAGGAACCGGCCGAGCACCATGCACAGCCCTAGGGCCGTGTTGAAGAACGTGGTGTTCGCGCCGAGCCCGGCGAACGCGGAGCCGTTGTTGTTCGCCGCCGACGTGAACGCGTACAGCACCTCGGACAGGCCGTGCGCGCCCGGGTTGGCCATCGACGCGCGGGCGGTCGCCGAGCCCATCGCGACCGCGGTGCCGACGAGGACCAGGGCCGGGGTGACGAGCAGGTACAGCGACGCGAACTTGATCTCGCGGGCGCCGATCTTCTTGCCCAGGTACTCGGGGGTCCGCCCGACCATCAAGCCGGCCACGAACACCGTCACGACGGCGAGGATGAGCATGCCGTACAGGCCGGACCCGACCCCGCCCGGCGCGACCTCGCCGAGCATCATGTCGAGCATCGTCACCATGCCGCCGAGCGACGTGTACGAGTCGTGGAACGAGTTCACCGCACCCGTCGACGTGAGCGTGGTGACCGCGGCGAAGGTCGCCGACTGGGACACCCCGAAGCGGGTCTCGGTGCCCTCGGTCGCCGCGCCGGCCGCGGTGGGCACGGTCCCGCCGTGCGCGAGCTGCAGCGCGTTGATCGCCGCCACGCTGCCGATGGCGAGGATCGCCATGACCGCGGTGATGGCGAGGCCCTGCCGTTTGTCGCCGACCATCCGGCCGAACATGCGGGGCAGGCTGAACGGGATGAGCAGGATCAGGAACACCTCGATCCAGTTGGTCCAGCCGGTCGGGTTCTCGAACGGGTGGGCGCTGTTGGCGTTGGAGAACCCACCACCGTTGGTGCCCAGCTCCTTGATCGCCTCCTGACCGGCGACCGGGCCGCCGGTGATCGTCTGGCCGGCGCCGGTCAGCGTGGTGACGTCGGTGCCGGCGCTGAGGTTCTGCACGACACCACCGGCGATGAGCAGCAGCGCGGCGAGCACCGCGACCGGCAGCAGGACCCGCACGCAGATGCGCACCAGGTCCACCCAGAAATTGCCCAGCTGGTCGGTTCTGGAGCGGGCGAACCCTCGTACCAGCGCCACTGCGACGGCGATGCCGACTGCGGCGGAAGCGAAGTTCTGCACCGCCAGACCGGCCATCTGCACCAGGTGGCCCATCGTGGACTCGCCCGAATAGGACTGCCAGTTGGTGTTCGTCACGAAGCTGACGGCCGTGTTCCACGCCTGGTCGGGTGCGACCGGCTCGAAGCCGAGCGACAGCCACAGATGCTGCTGGACACGCTGGAAGGCGTACAGGAACAGCACCGAGACCGCGGAGAACGCCAGGACGCTGCGCGCGTAGACACCCCAGGACTGCTCACCGTCCGGATTCACCCCGACCGCGCGGTACAGCCACCGCTCCACCCTGGCGTGCCGGGCCGAGGTGACCGTGCGGTACAGGTGGTCGCCGAACGGCCGGTGCACCAGTGCCAGGGCCGCGACCAGCGAGGCGACGAACAGCACCCCGGCGACCGCCGGGCTCATCAGAACCGCTCCGGGAAGAGCAGGGCCGCGACCAGGAAGCCGGTCAACGCGACGGCGAGGACGAGACCGACGAGGTTCTCGGCGTTCACAGCCGCTCCACCGCCCGCACCGCCAGGCCGAGGACCGCGAACACCGCGATCGTCAGCGCCGGCGTTCATCCGCACGATCACCCGGGGCGTGCCGTATTGACAGATATCTGTTAGTCAGGTTTCCTATCCGGTACCCCCACCGCCCGACGACGTCTGGAGCCCTCATGCGCAGACCTGTCCTGGCGCTCGCGTCGGTCGCCCTCTCCCTGGTCGCGACCGCCGCCTACGCGTTGACCACCTCGTCCGCGGCGCTCGCCGCCGGACCCACCGCGAGCCAGCTGCTCGCCAAGACCCAGACCTGCGGTCAGGTCTCCAACGGCCGGTACGCCACCGACGACGGCGGCGCCGAGACCGTCGCGATCTGCAAGAGCGGCTCCGCGTACTTCTGGACCGCCGACATGGACATCGACTGCGACGGCATCAGCACCTCCCGCTGCAACGCCTCGACGGACCCGTGGTACCAGGCGCAGACGTCGTTCACCACGTCGACCGGCGCCTACTTCACCTCCGACGTGACCCGCTACTACGTGATCCCGCTGCCCAGCAGCCGGTTCTCGTACTCGGCGAACGGCATCCGCGCGGGCAGCGTCGCGGCCGTGGTCTACAACGGCCGGGTGGCCTACGCGGTCTTCGCCGACGAGGGCCCGAGCAACATCATCGGCGAGGGCTCCTACGCCCTGGCCGTCGCGCTCGGCATCGACCCGAACCCGGCCAGCGGCGGCACCGCCGGCCCGGTCACGTTCATCGTCTTCCCCAGCAGCGTGCCGAGCCCGGTGGAGAACAACTCGACCATCGACGCGGTCGGCGCGGCCGCGGCCAGCGCCTGGGTCGGCGGCACCACGACACCGCCCACCACCCCGCCGGCCGGCACCACCGGGCCGATCTACGGCTACGGCGGCAAGTGCGTCGACGTGGCCGCCGCCAGCACCGCCAACGGCACGGCGATCCAGCTGTACGACTGCAACGGCACCGCCGCGCAGTCCTGGACCCGCGCCACGGACGGCACCCTGCGGGCGCTCGGCAAGTGCATGGACGTGACCGGCGCCGGCACCGCCAACGGCACCAAGGTGCAGCTCTACGACTGCAACGGCTCCGCCGCGCAGCGCTGGACCCGCACCGGCACGACCCTGGTCAACGCCGGCTCCGGCAAGTGCCTCGACGCGACCGGCCCCAGCTCGGCCAACGGCACCCGGCTGCAGATCTGGACCTGCACCGGCGCCGCGAACCAGTCCTGGACGTACTGACCGCGGGCCCGCACGGCCGGCCGGCACCGCGCGGCCGGCCGTGTGATGATGCTGCCGTGCATCCACCGCCGCCACGCCCCTCACGGGTGTTCCGCGCCAACGACATCCTGAGCGGCCGGGTCAACCTCGACGGCTACCCGTTCCGCTACATCGTGCTCGGCCCGGCGATGTCGGTCTCGACGATGGTGGGGGCGGCGTTCAACCGGGCCGCCGGGGAGAACACGATGTTCGACGAGGTGCTGTCGGCGGTCGAGCTGCTGGAGACCCGCGGCTGGGAGCTGGTCAGCATGGACCAGGGCTTCGTCGCCTGCCTGCGCCGGGTCGCCGTCGTGCGCTGACGCCGGCGCGACGGCCGGGCCCGGGGACCCGGACCCTGGGTCAGCGGCGGGCGGCGGCCGGGGCGTCGGCCTGGGGGCGGGACTGCCACAGCGCCCAGTCGGAGCTGATCGCGCCCGCGGCCCGCTGCAGGTGCGGCAGGTGCCGGTCCAGCAGCGTCTTCGTGCTGGTCTCCGCCGAGTTGACGGTGACGTTCATCGCGGCACGGACCTCGCCGCGGCCGTCGCGGATCGGCACCGCGACGGACCGGATGCCGGGCGCCAGCTCGTTGTCGGCGAGCGCCCAGCCGCGCGCGTTGACCTCCCGCAGCATCGCGTCGATCGTGGCCCGGCTGTGCCGCACCCACGGCTCGATGCCCGAGCGGCTGGGCGTGGCGAGGACCGCGTCGAGCTCGTCCGGCGGCAGCGCGGCGAGCAGGACCTTGCCCTGGGAGGTGACGGCGGCGGGGAACCGGGTGCCGATCTGCACCCGCAGCGCGATGATCTTCGGCACCGCCACCCGCGCCAGGTAGACCACGTCCGAGCCGTCCAGCTGGGTGATCGACGACGACTCGCCGGTCGCGGCGACGAGCTGCTCCATGTGCGGGCGGGCCATGTCCCACAGCGACAGCGCACCGACATAGGCCATGCCCAGCTCCAGCACCCGCGGGGTCAGCTCGTGCCCGCCGGCCGCGGTGCGCACGTAACCGAGCTCCTCCAGGGTGAGCAGGATCCTCCGCGCGGTGGGGCGGGCCAGGCCGGTGGCCGCGGCGACCTCGGCGAGGGTCATGCGCGGGCGGTCGGCATGGAACGCCCGGATCACGTCCAGCCCGCGGGCCAGGGCCTCGATGAAGTCCGGTCCTTCTCCGCGCTGTGCCATCGCCGCCTCAACTGTCGTGGTTGTCCGCCCAGCGAGCCTAGCCCGCGCGGCGAACGGTTATGGGACTACCACCAGGCGCCGGGCCGCCGTCCCGGCCGCCTGGGCCGCCCAGGCGGCGCCGACGCCGTCCAACGGCACCGGCTCGTGGTCGACGACGAGCCGGCCGGCGATCGCGTGGCCGGCCAGGTACCGCATCGTGGCGGCCTTCTCCTCGGCGCTCAGCTCGGTGTTGGTGTAGCCGAGCACCCGCAGCGAGCCGCTGCGCAGCGTCGCGGAGTCCAGCGGCGCGACCTCCCCGGCGGCGCTGCCCAGGTTGACCAGGCGGCCGCCGCGGCGCAGCGTGCGCAGCGCGGCCGCGGCCGGGACCCCGAACAGCGGGTCGAGCACCAGGTCGACCGGTCCGTCGGTGGCCTCCTGCAGCCGCCGGGCGAGCGCCGGGACGTCGTCGGTGTCGTGCAGCGCGACGACGGCGTCGGCGCCGAGCGCGGCGGCGCGGTCCCGGGCCGCCCCGGACCGGCAGGCGGCGACGACCCGGCGGGCGCCGGCGATGCGGGCCAGCTGGATCGCCGCCTGACCGACGACCCCGCCGCCGCCGAGGACGAGCACCTGCTCCCCCGGCCGCAGCTCGCCGCGCCAGGTCAGGGCCTGCCAGGCGGCGACCGCCGACAGCCCGAGGGCCGCGACGAGCCGGTGGTCGGCGCCGGCCGGCAGCCGGACCACGGTCGACGCGGGCACGGTGACCCGCTCGGCCATGCTGCCGTCGCCGGGGCGCATCCCGGCGTCGGTGGGGAACCACACGGCGGTGCCGTCGGGCAGCGTGCCGACGCCCTGCACGCCGGGGACGTACGGCACGGCCGGCGCGCCGAAGTACGACGTGCCGGACGCGCACAGCACGTCCAGCGGGGTGATGGGCGCGGCGGTCACCGTCACGGTGACGGTGACGGCGCCGTCCCCGGGCGGCGGCGCCGGTCGCTCCACGACGACCGGCGGCTGCCCGCACGCGATGATCGTGGCGGCGCGCATCAGGTCGCGATGTCCGGGTACGGCAGGTCGAAGTGGGCGAGCCGGGCACCGTACTGCTTCTGGTACGCGAGCGGCTCGTCGTGGTCGCGCTCGAACATCGCGATGAACAGCGTCAGCGCGAGGAACGGGTGCGCGCCGAGGGCGAACAGCGCGACGTGGTCGTGCCCGGCGAGGGCGGCCCGCTCCTCGTCGGTGAAGCGCTGCCAGGTGCCCGTCTCGCCGCTGTGGCAGTTGAGCAGCGCGTTGGCGACGTGCTCCTCCCACCACCGCACGGTGCCGGCCGGGTCTTCGCGGTAGCGTTCGACCAGCTCCGGGTCGCGGTCCACGGTGTACAAGAATTTGTCCAGCAGGTACTTGCTCATGCCGGCGCTCCCTGCGGGTACCAGGTGAAGTAGGCCTCCATCGTGTGGAACAGGTCGTAGGTGTCGACGTAGTCGGCCTTCCTGCCGTCCCCGGCGACGCCCATCATGAGCATGAAGTCCATGAACCCGTGGGTGGCGTTGCCCGGCGCGTGCAGGCTGTCCAGCGTCACCTCGGCGAGGCAGCCGTCGAGGTCGCCGTCGGCGATCCACTGCACGGCGCGGCGGTCGAACTCGGGGTCGGGGCCGTGCGGGCCGAACTGGCGGGGCCCGCCCAGCTCCAGCGACAGGTGCCCGGTGCCGACGACGGCGACGCGCAGGTCGCTCGGCCACGACTCGACCAGCTGCCGGATGGTGCGGCCCAGCTGCACGAAGCGTTTCGGCTGCGGCAGCGGCGGGGCGAAGATGTTGGTGTAGATCGGCACGATCGGCAGGTCCGCCTCGGGCCGCAGCGTGATGATCGGGCAGGTGATGCTGTGGTCGATCCGCAGCTCGTTGCTGAAGGCCAGGTCGAAGCCGGCGTCGAGGCCCTCGCGCAGCACGTGCGCCGACAGGTCCTCCTGGCCGCGCAGCGTCATGCGCGGCAGCCCGAACTCGCGCTCCTCGTTGTACCAGTTGGCGTCGTAGAAGGGCGCCTTGCCGACCAGGAACTGCGGCATGTTGTCCAGCCACAGCTGGTGGAAGTGGTCGGAGCCGACCATGACGAGCACGTCCGGAGCGGCCCGGGTCAGCGTCTCGCGGAACGCGGTGACCTTGCGCACCCACTCGTCGGCGAACGGCGGGCGGTCCTCTCCGGTGGCGGTGCTGGCCTTGTAGTAGAACGGGTGATGCGTCGAGGCGATGACCGCGACGACCTGGGCCATGACGCGGGTCCTTTCACTCGGTGGGGGTGACGTAGCGGGCGTTGCGGTCCACGGTGCGGTAGATCTCCAGGCCGAGGCCGGTGCGGCGCTCCTCGGCGAGGTGGCCCAGCAGGCCGGCGGCGCGGGCCAGCAGAGCGAAGCCGCGCAGCAGCTGCACCGGCAGGCCCAGGTCGGCCAGGGCGGCGCCGCAGACCCCGGCACCGTTGAGCGGCAGCGTACGGCCCAGGATCGCCGGATGGGCCCGGCCGATCGCCTCGAACAGCCGCAGGTGCGGCCCGCGCAGGCCCTCCTCCCCGGCGATGCGCAGCAGCACCGGGGTGCGCGGGTCCTGGACCTTGTGCACGGGGTGGCCGAGACCGGGCAGCAACCGGCCGGCGGCGCGGCGGGCGGTGATCGCCCCGGCGGCGACCGCGTCCCAGCCGGCGTCGTCGGCGGGCAGCTCGGGCAGGTCGGCGAGGACCTCGTGCAGGAAGACGCCGCAGTCCTCGGTGACCCCGAGGAAGCGGGAGCCGCCGCCGAGCAGCCCGGCGGCGAGGGCACCCTGCAGCGCCTCGGGCGCGCTGGCGTAGGTGAGCCGGGCCGCGATCGCGGTCGGCGTGAAGCCGTGGTCGGCGAGGGCGACGAGGACCGCCTCGAACACCCTGGTCTCCCCCGGCGTCGGGCGGCGGCCGGCGACGAGCCAGTAGGCCAGCTCGCCGAAGCCGACCCGGCCCATGAGGTCGGCGGCGAGGTCCTGGCCGAGCAGCGTGATGCGCTCGGCGTCGGACGTGCCGATGGAGGTGGGGAAGCTCAGCTCTTCAGCCATTGCCGGATCTCCTCGCCGTGCTCGTCCAGCCCGGGCGGCGGCAGCTCGTACCGCGGCGGGGTCGCCGAGAACGTGATCGGGTTGCGGATGCCGGGCACGGTGCCGGCCCGCACGACGGGGTCGAGGCCGAGCGACTCGGCCATCGCGACGCCGCCGTCGATGGTGTTGATCGGCGCGCACGGCACGCCGGCGGCGAGCAGCTCGGCGAACCACTCGTCCTTGCCCTTGGCCCGCAACCGGTCCACCAGCAGCGGGCGCAGCGCCTCCCGGTGCGCGGTGCGGTCCTGGTTGCGCTGGAAGCGCGGGTCGTCGAGCAGCTCCTCGCAGCCCAGGACCGCGCACAGCTTGCGGAACTGCCCGTCGTTGCCGGCGATGACGATGAGCTCGCCGTCGGCGGTGGGCAGCGGCTCGTACGGGAACAGGCTCGGATGCGCGTTGCCCATGCGGAACGGCACGGTCCCGCCGGCGACATAGCCGCTGCTGTGGTTGACCAGCCCGGACAGGGCGGAGGACAGCAGGTTGACCTCGACGTGCTGGCCGGCGCCGGTCGCGGTGCGGTGGTGCAGCGCGGCCAGGATGCCGATGCTCGCGTGCATGCCGGCCATCACGTCGAACACCGAGATGCCGGCCCGGAACGGCGGGCCGTCCGGGTCGCCGGTGAGGCTCATCAGCCCGGAGATCGCCTGCACCATCAGGTCGTAGCCGGGCAGGTCCGCCCCGGCGCCGGCGCCGAAGCCGCTGATCGAGGCGTAGACGACGGCTGGGTTGGCGGCCGCGACCGAGGTGTAGTCGAGGCCGAAGCGGCGCAGGCCGCCGGGGCGGAAGTTCTCGATCATGACGTCGGCCCGGGCGGCGAGGGTCTGTGCCGCCTCCAGGTCCCCGGCGTCGCGCAGGTCGAGCGCGACCGAGCGCTTGTTGCGGTTGATGCCCAGGTAGTACGTGGAGACGCCGTCGCGGGTCGGCGGCATCCAGGTGCGGGTGTCGTCGCCGGCCGGGCCCTCGACCTTGATGACGTCGGCGCCGAGGTCCGCGAGGAGCATCGTGGCGTACGGCCCGGCGAGGATCCGGGAGAAGTCCGCGACCAGCAGCCCGCTCAGCGGCCCTCCGCCGCGTTCCGTCGCCGCCATCCGCCACCCCCGTCCGTCCAGCGGACACATGTCCGCCGAAACAGTCTTCGCCTTGCGGCCGTGGGCTGTCAACCTCGACGACCTCGACGGTGATGGTTGACAGGTCCCGTGATGCGGCACACACTTTCGCCGACCGCTACACGGACCTTTGTCCGGAGGGAGTTGCGATGGACCCAGTGGTGTTGCGCAACGGACTGGTACTCACGATGGACGACGCGCACACGGTGCTGCCGGGCGCCGACGTGCTGATCGTCGACGAGCGCATCGCCGAGATCGGCGTCGGCCTCACCGCCCCGCCGGGCACCGTCGAGATCGACGCCGCGGGCGGCATCGTCATGCCCGGCATGATCGACACCCACCGGCACCTGTGGCAGACCGCCATGCGCGGCTACGGCGCCGACTGGACCCTCACCCAGTACTTCGTCTGGTACTACCTGGAGTCCGGCCGGCACTTCCGCCCCGAGGACATCTACGCCGGCAACGTGCTCGGCGCGCTGGAGGCGCTCGACGCCGGCGTCACCACCACCGTCGACTGGTCGCACGGCCTGCAGACCCCGCAGCACGCCGACGCCGCCGTCGACGCCCTCGAGTCGGTCCCGGGCCGGTTCGTCCTCGCGTACGGCAACATCCAGCAGGGCCCGTGGGAGTGGGCGACCAGCCCCGGGTTCCGCGACTTCGTGCGCCGCCGCATCACCGGCAGTGACCTGCTGGGCTTCCAGATGGCCTTCGACGTCACCGGCGACCCCGCGTTCCCGGAGCGCGCCGCGTTCGAGGTCGCCCGCGACCTGGGCGTGCCCGTCACCACGCACGCCGGCGTGTGGGGCGCCACCAACGACGACGGCATCCGCCTCATGCACGAGCACGGGTTCATGACCCCGTCGACGATCTACGTGCACGCCGCGACGCTGACGCACGACTCGTACCACCGCATCGCCGCGACCGGGGGCTCGGTGTCGGTGTCGACGGAGAGCGAGCAGAGCGCCGGGCAGGGCTACCCGCCCACCTGGCAGCTGCGCGACCACGGCATCCCGGTGTCGCTGTCGATGGACACCAGCGTCTGGTGGAGCGGCGACCTGTTCTCCGCGATGCGCGCCACCCTCGGCGCCGACCGCTCCCGCGAGCACCTGCAGGCGCACGAGCGCGCCGAGACCGTCACCCACGTGCACCTGCGCGCGGAGCAGGTGGTCGACTGGGCGACCCGCGGCGGCAGCCGGGCCCTCGGCCTGGACGGCGTCGTCGGCAGCCTCCAGCCCGGCCGCAGGGCCGACGTGGTGCTGCTGAAGAACGACGCCTCGCCGGTGATGTTCCCGATCCTCAACCCGTACGGCCACGTCGCCTTCCAGGCGCAGCGCGGCGACGTGCACACCGTGCTGGTGAACGGCCGCATCGTCAAGCGCGACCACCGGCTCGTCGGCGCCGACCTCGGCAAGGCCCGCGCCGACGTCGAGCGCACCGTCGAGCACCTGATCGCCACGATGGGCGAGGACGCGTGGCGCAAGGGCATGAACCCCGACATCCCCGCCACGAAGGTGCTCGACAACCCGTACACCTACACCGAATGGGACGCGGGCTCCGCGCAATGGAAGCACACCCCGCCACCGGCCGGCTGACCGTGCGATGTGCCGGCCGCTGCCGGGGATGTCCGGCAGCGGCCGGCGGAAGGCGGCCGGCTGCGGCGCGACGAGGTCTTTGCCGCCCGGAAAGTTCCTGTCCGGAGGTGTGTGGGTAAGGAGCAGCCGTCAGCGGCGAACGCCGGACTGTGACGAAGTGGATCCGGCGATGCACGAGTTGACCACCCACGTCGATCTGCCGCTCGCCGACACCGCGCCCGCAGTCGCCCGTGCGGTGCTGGCCGCCACGCTGCCCGCCTGGGGCTTCACCGACCAGCCGTGGCTGGACACGGCGTGCCTGGTGGTCACCGAGCTGGTCAGCAACGCGGTCCGGCACGGCGGCGGCCGGCTGGTGCTGCGGCTGCACGCGCAGGCGGCGCACGTCACGGTCAGCGTGGCCGACGGGTCGCCGGTCGTGCCGCGCCCCCGGCCGGACCCCGACGGGGACGGCGGTCGCGGCCTGTACATCATCGAGGCCCTGTCGCAGCGCTGGGGCGTGGAGGACCGGCAGGGCGGCAAACGGGTGTGGGTGCTGCTGCAGCCGCACCCCGCGCCGCCCTGACCGCACTGACCGCCCTCAGTGCACCTCGACGGGGTCGAGGCTGGAGACCTCGTTGTCGAGCAGGTGCTGCACGTGGCCGAGCGCGCGCGAGGAGTACGTGCCGGACTCCCGCGCGTCCAGCAGCGCGGCCTGCGCCGACTCGAGCAGCAGCCGGTGCAGCTCCCGCCGCTGGTGTCCGCTGCTCGACTCGGTGGGGTCGTGCGGCTGCGTGAGGGCCTCGCCGAGCGCGGCGTTCTCCCGGCGGGCGGCGTCGAGGACCTCCGGGTCGAACGGCAGCCCGTTGGTCTGCCGCAGGTCCGGGTTGTCCAGCAGGTCCTCGCCCTCGGCGGTGATCTCGCCGATCAGCCGGGCCAGCTCGCGCCGGTCGGTCTCGGCGTCGGTGCCGGCGATGCGCAGCCGGCGGATCAGCACCGGCAGCGTCGCGCCCTGCCCGAGCAGCGTGACGATGGCCACGGTGAACGCGATGAGGATCAGCTGGGCGCGGTGCGGCACGCTCTGCGGCAGCGACTGGGCCGCGGCCAGCGTGACCACGCCGCGCATCCCGGCCCAGGCCAGGGCCGCGCCGCCGCGCCAGCCGAGACCCTCCGTGGTCAGGTACGCGTCGTCGGCCTGCCGCCGGCGCACCAGGGAGGCCAGCCAGCTCGCCCGTGCCGCCGACTTCGGTGACTCGTGCTGCCGCTCGGCCAGCCGGGCGAGGATGCCCTGCAGGCGGTCCCGGCGCTCCAGGGCGCGGCGCTGGTCACGGCGTACCAGAGCGATGAGCGGCACGACGAAGAGCACCCGCAGCAGCACCAGTGCGGCGGTCACCGCCAGCCCGATGAGCAGGGTGCCGCCGACGTCGTCCTCGCCGTGGTGCACGTCGCCGACGACCGTGACGATCTGGTACCCCATGAGCAGGAACACGCCGTTGTCCAGCAGCAGCTGGATGGTGCGCCAGTTGGTGCGCTCGCTGATGCGGTCCTGCGCGGTGAAGTGCCGCGCGCTCTGGTGCCCCGTGACCAGCCCGGCCACGACGACGGCGAGGACGCCGGAGGCGTGCATCTCCTCCGCCGGCACGAACGCCAGGAACGGCGCCACGAACGAGATCGCCGTGGTCAGCACCGGCTCGTCGAGCTTCGCCCGGACCCACACCGTGAGCAGCCCGGCGGCCAGGCCGATGATCAGGCCAGCGACGACCGCGAACGCGAAGTCGCCGACCACGTCCCACAGCGACACCACGCCGGCCGTCGCGGCGATCGCCGAGCGCAGCATGACCAGGGCGGTGGCGTCGTTGATGAGCCCCTCGCCCTCCAGCACGATCACCAGCCGCGGCGGCAGCCCGAGCCGCTTGCCGATGGAGATCGCGGCGACCGCGTCCGGCGGGCTCACCACCGCGCCGAGCGCGATCGCCGCGGCCAGCCCGAGGTCCGGGATGAGCCAGTGCAGCAGGAACCCGACGGCCAGCGCCGAGATGACCACGAGCAGCACCGACAGGCCGCCGATCGCCTTCACGTTGCGGCGGAAGTCGGTGGCGTGCACGTTGACCGCCGCCGAGTACAGGATCGGCGGCAGCACGACGGTGAGGATCAGGTGCGGGTCGACGTTCAGGTTCGGCACGAACGGCACATAGCTGGCCCCGACGCCGACGACGACCAGCGCGATGGGCACGGCGACGCCGACCCGCGGCGCCACCTTGGCGACCGCGACGATGGTGAGGACGGCGGCGATCGCGAGCAGACCGTGCTGGAGTTGCATGCCACAGTGTGTCGTACGCCCCCGAACGGCCTGCGCCCGGGTCGGCGGCCGGGTCGTTCGGGGGCGTACGGTCAGGACGCGCAGGTGTTGAGCATCGTCTGCAGCGCGGACTTCTCCGCCGACTGCAGCTTCAGCGCCCAGTAGTACTTGACGGCGATCCACATCTTGGCGTACGTGCACCGGTACGACGACAGCGACGGCTGCCACGTCGACGGGTCCTGGTCGCCCTTGGCCTGGTTGACGTTGTCGGTGACGGCGATCAGCTGCGGGCGGGTCAGGTCGTTGGCGAAGCTCTGCCGCTTCGCGGTCGTCCACGAGCTGGCCCCGGAGCGCCACGCCTCGGCCAGCGGCACCACGTGGTCGATGTCGACGTCGGAGGCCGCGGTCCAGGTGGCGCCGTCGTACGGGGAGTACCAGCGCCCCGAGGTGGCCGCGCACGAGGAGTCGGTGACCACCGACGAGCCGTCGCGCTTGAGGACGGTCTCGCGGGTGTTGCAGGTGCCGCTGATGGTGATCCAGTGCGGGAACAGGTCGCGGGAGTACCCGCTGGTCGAGCCCTCGGCGGCCACGGTGAGCGCGGTGAGCCAGCTCTGCGCCGTCGACTTCGAGGGGATCCCGGGCGGGGTCGCCGGCGACGGGGCGCCGAGCACGAGCGCGGCCAGCACACCGGCCAGCAGCGCGGCGAGCAAACGAGACGGTCGGGTCATTGCCGCTCCGATCAGACGTCCGATGCGGCACCGGTACCGGCACCGCGCCGACAATATCGACGATCACCAGTGTCATGCGCGACGGCGGCGGCGTGAACATCCCGTGGACGTCCTACGACGCAAGGTATGCGGCCCCCGTCACCGACCGTTCACGTCCAAACGGCCCGGACGGCGGTGGGCTCAGGACGCGCGGGCCGCGCCGGCGAACGCGGGCGCCGGCCGCTGCTCGACGGCGGGCAGGCCCAGGGCGCGGAACCCGTCCAGGGCCTCCCGCCGGCACCGGGCGGCGCTGACCGCGTCGCCGAGCGCGGCGTGCGCGGCGCCGAGCCCGTCGAGGGCCTGCGCGGCGCGGTCCGGCTCGCCGAGCTCGCGGGCGACGAGCAGGGCCCGCCGGTGCGCGGCGGCGGCCTCGGCCGGCCGGTCGCCGCGCAGCGCCCGGCCGACGCCGTTGAGCGCCTCGGCTTCCAGGCGCCGCTCGCCGATCTCGGCGGCGATGGCCAGGGCCCGCCGGTGCTCGTGCAGCGCGTCGGCGGCTCGGCCGGCGAGCAGGTGCGCGTCGCCGAGCGCGATGCGGGCCTCGGCCTCGCCGAGCCGGTCGGCGACCCCCTCGAACATCCGCAGCGCCCGCCGCAGCTGGGCGACCGCGGCGCGGTCCAGGCCGCACTCGGCGTCGGTGCGGCCGAGCCCGGCGATCGCGACCGCCTCGGCGGTGACGTCGCCGACGTCGTGCAGGATCCGCCGGGCCCGCTCGTGGCAGTCGCGGGCCTGCTCGTGCCGGCGGTGCCGCTGGTGCACCTCGGCGAGGTCGAGCAGGTTGCGGCCCTGGCCGACCCGGTCGCCGAGGTCGGCGTAGATGCCGCCGGCCAGCTCGTAACAGCGCAGGGCGAGCCTGGGCCGGCCGCGCAGCCAGTGGATGCGGCCGATGTTGCTCAGCTCGCGGGCCTCGCCGAGGCGGTGCCCGGCGGCCCGGAACGCGCGCAGCGCCTCGCGTTTGTGGCTGAGCGCGGCGTCGTACCGGCCGAGCTGGAACTCGTTGGAGCCGATGCAGCCGAGCGCCTTCGCCGCGCCGACGGGGTCGCCGAGCCGCTCGTACAGCCGCATCGCCCGCTGCAGGTCGGTGATCGACTCCTGGTAGCGCTCGTCGCGGCCCCGGGCGGTGCCGAGCTCGAACAGCGCGGTGGCCTGCGCGGCGAGGTCGTCCCGGGCGGTGGCGAGGTCGAGCAGGTGCCGGTTGACGGCGAGGCTGTCCGCGACGTGGTACCCGACCCGCAGGAACCGCTGCGCGGCCCGGCCGAGCGCGACGGCGGGGCCCACCGTGGCGCCGGTGGCGGCGAGGACCGCGGCGACGAGGTTGGGCCGCTCCTCGTCCAGCCACGCCCGGGCCGGCGCGGCGGCCGCCGGGTCGGTGGGGCCGGGGTCGAACACGGCCTTCGACGCCGCGACGGTCCGCGTCAGGTAGTGGGTGTACACGGCGGCGAGCGCCGCGTCGCGCGCCGCCGGGTCCAGGCACGCGGCGGCGCGCTCCCGGGCGTAGTCGCGCAGCAGGTCGTGCATCGTCCAGCGACCGGCGGCGACGCGGTCGACGAGGTGCGCCCGCTCCAGGGTCTCCATCAGCCGCACGGCGCCCCCGGCGCCGGCCAGGGCCTCGGCCGCCCCGGCGCCGATCTCCCGGCCCGGGTGCAGGCCGAGCAGGCAGAACAGCCGGGCCGCGGCGGCCGGCAGGTGCCGCTGCGACCAGGAGAACACGGCCCGCAGCGCGCTGTCGTCCTCGCCGGTGTCGAGCAGGTCCAGGCGGCCGCGTTCGCCGGCGAGCTCGGCGGACAGCTCGGCCAGGGACGTGCCGGGCCGCCCGGCGGCCAGCTCCGCGGCGATCCGGATGGCCAGCGGCAGCCGGGCGCACTGCTCGGCGAGGGCGGCCGCGGCGTCCGGCTCCGCGCCGGCCCGCTCCCCCGCGAGCCGGCGCAGCAGCGTGACCGCGTCGTCGGGCGGCAGCACGCCCAGCCGGACCCGCTGCGCGCCGTCGCGGGCGACCAGGCCGGCCAGGGCGTCGCGGCTGGTCACCAGGACGGCGCAGGTGGCGGCGCCGGGCAGCAGCGGGCGCACCTGGGCGGCGCTGAGCGCGTTGTCGAGCACGACGAGGATGCGCCGGCCGGCGGTCAGGCTGCGCCACCGGGTGGTCCGGCCGGGCAGATCCGCGGGCAGGTCGGCGGGGCCGACCCCGAGCGAGCCGAGCATCGCGCCGAGCGCCGCCTCGGGCGCGAGGGGCTCGTCGGGGTGCGCGCCGCGCAGGTCGACGTGCAGCTGCCCGTCGGGGAACAGCGCCGCCGCCTGGTGCGCCCACCGCAGCGCCAGGGTCGTCTTGCCGACCCCGCCGGTGCCGCACAGCACGGCGACGGGCAGCGTGGCCGGTGCGTCCCGCGGGGTCAGCACGTCACCGAGCGCGGCCAGCTCCGCCGACCGCCCGGTGAAGGCGTGCACGGCCGGCGGCAGCTCCCGGGGCACCGGCGCCCGCACCTCGACCGCCGCCGGCGGTGGCGCCAACGCCGGCTCCTGCCGCAGGATCCGGGCGTGCAGGTCCCGCACGGCCGGGCCGGGCTCGATGCCGAGCTCCTCGTCCAGCCGCTGCCGCAGCCGCCGGTACACCTCGAGGGCGTCCGCCTGCCGGCCGCTGCGGTACAGGGCGAGCATGTGCTGCGCGTGCGCCTGCTCGTCGAACGGCTCCCGCCGCACCTGCTCCTCCAGCTCGGCGACGAGGTCGGCGTGCTCGCCGAGCGCGAGCCGCGCCTCGACGAGGGCGTGCGCCGCCTCGGCCCGCAGCATGCTGAGCCGCTCCGCCTGCCGCTCCAGCCAGGGCAGCTCGACCACGTCGGCGAGCGGCTGACCCCGCCACAGCGCGAGGGCGGCCCGCAGCGCCTCGGCGGCCCGTTTGGGCCCGCCCCCGGCTCCGCGGGCGTCGCGGATCAGCCGTTCGGCGAGCTGGACGTCGGTGTCGGCGGTGTCCAGGAGGTACCCGGGCGGCCGCGCGACGATCGCGTCCCGCCGGCCCAGGACGCCCCGCAGGTGCGACACGTGGCTCTGCAGGGTGTTCGCCGCGGTCGCCGGCGGCCGGCCCGACCAGACGACGTCGATGAGGTGCTCGACGCTCACGACCCGGCCGGCGGACAGCCCGAGGACCGCGAGGACCGCCTTGCGCCGCAGCCCCGACACCGGCCGGACCGCGTCGCCGTCGGCCACGTCGACCGGCCCGAGCATCCTCACCCGCACCCGCTGCACGGTATCCAGACCCGGGGCCCGGGCGGGACCGCTGCGTCGGACCTCCGACTGTTTTCACCGGCGCCGCCGTCTGGCTGGCTGTCCCCGTCGGGCGGCGGCACCGCGGCGTTTCAGCGCCGCTTCAGCGCCGTTCCAGCGGCGGCCCGCACGGTCCTCGGTGCGCACCGCCAGATCGGCGGCGCTGTCACTCGAAGGTGGTTTTCACGTTGATCGCATTCGTTCGCCGGGCCATGGTCGCGCTGCTGCTCGGCGCCGGGCTGGCCGTCGTCCCGGTCGCCGCCGCGCACGCCGACGAGCCCCCGGTGTGGAGCTCCTGGGACGTCGCGCACAGCGGCCAGTGCATGGACGTGCCGAACTGGGGCACCAGCAACAAGCTGCAGCTGCAACAGTCGCCGTGCAACGGCTCCACCGCGCAGCTGTTCGACCTCGAACCCGTCGGCGACGAGGGCTTCTACCTGATCCGCAACTACAACAGCGGCAAGTGCCTCGACGTCCGCGACCGCAGCAAGTCCAACAATGCCGCCGTCCAGCAGTACACCTGCCACGGCGACACCAACCAGTGGTGGTTCAAGGCCGAGATCCTGTCGGTCCCCGGCTACTACCACTTCGTCAACCGCAACAGCTGGAAGTGCCTGACGGTCCGCGACGGCAGCATCCTCGCCCTCGCCAAGCTCGTCCAGTACGACTGCAACCCCGGCGGCGTGACCACCCACCAGGCGTGGCGCTGACGCCGACCACCCCGGTGCCCGGCCCGTCCGATGGACGAGCCGGGCACCGCCGGTCCTGGAATCGTCCGAAGCATGTCGAGCGACACCGGCGCCCCGGACCGGCAGGCGGAGCAATGTGACGGGGCGGTTCGCCGGGGCCGCCGGGAGCGAACCGCCGGCATGCAGTGGGCGGTCGCGCAGCACGCCAGGGTGGTCAGCATGAGCCTCGGCAACTCCCCGGCTCGACGCGCTCATCGCCTGTTCGAGACGCTGTGGGCCTGCGTATCCACTGTGGACGGACGGGGTCGCGGTTGCGGGAGGGCGGCACCGGCCTGGAGCCGCTCGGCACGCGCATCGGCGCGCTGCTGCTCGCCGGCCTCACCGGCCAGGCTATCGCCGGGCAGCTCGACCCGTCGCTGCGCACCGTCCAGCGCCGCATCCACGCGCTGACGCACCGGGCCGGCGCGGGGACCCGCATCCAGCTCGGCTGGCACGCCGCCCGCAACGGCTGGGCCTGAGCTTCCCGGACGTTTACCGGCCGCGCCGCCGGAGCAATGGGCTGGGCATGGACGATGCTGCACGGCGCGGGCACCTGCGCGTCATGACGGTCAACCTGTTGTCCCCGGACCACGCCGACTGGCCGCGCCGCCGGCCGCTGCTGCGCGACGGGCTCGCCCGGCTGCGCCCCGACCTCGTCGCCCTGCAGGAAACCGTCTGGGGCAACGGCTACGACCAGGCGGCGGACCTGCTCGGCGACGGGTACCACATCGCCCGGCACTCCGGCCGCTCCGCGGACGGCGTCGGCGCGGTCCTGGCCAGCCGCTGGCCGCTCGGCACCGTCCGCGAGGTCGACCTGCACGTCACGGACCGGGTCACGCTGCCCTGGGCGGCGGCCGTCGCCGCCGAGGTCGCCGCGCCACCCCCGGTCGGGCCGCTGCTGTTCGTGCACCACAAGCCCACGTACGAGATCGGCGCCGCACACGAACGCGAGCTGCAGGCGGTGCGCTGCGCCCGCTTCGTCGAGGCGCTGCTCGGCGGCCGTGACCTGCACGTCGTGCTCGCCGGCGACTTCGACGACCCGCCGGACTCGGCGAGCGTCCGGTTCTGGACCGGGCTGCAGTCCCTGGACGGCACGAGCGTCGCGTACCGCGACGCGTGGGCGGCCGCGCACCCGGGCGAGCCGGGCCACACGTTCACCCCGGCGAACCCGCTCGTGCCGGCCGGGGAGATGGCGCTGGAGCTGGGCCGGCGCATCGACTACGTCATGGTGCGCTGCGGGGTGCACGGCCCGACCCTCGACGTCGCCGGCTGCGCGCTCGCGTTCGACGCGCCGGTGGGCGGGGTGTGGCCCAGCGACCACTTCGGGGTCGTCGCCGACCTCGCCGTGCCCGCCCACCCGCCGGGCGCCTGGCGGCAGGTGTGACGTATCCGTGCCCCGGCGGGCCTGCCGCCGGAGTGCCCTGCGGCCGCAAGGAGACTCGGCGACGTGGCGTGGTGGATGTACGTGGTGCTGCCCCTTGCCGGCGTCGGCGCCGGGCTGGTCGGCAGCGTCGCCGGGCTGGCGTCGCTGATCAGCTACCCGGTGCTGCTGGCGCTGGGCCTGCCGCCGGTCACCGCGAACGTCACCAACAGCGTGTCGCTGGTGTTCAGCAGCGCCGGCTCGGTCGCCGGGTCCCGGCCGGAGCTGGCCGGGCAGGGCGCGCGGCTGCGGTGGCTGGCGCTCGCCGCGGTCGCCGGCGGCGCCACCGGCAGCGCGCTGCTGCTGCTCGCGCCGGCCGAGACGTTCGAGGTCGTGGTGCCGTGGCTGATCGCCGGCGCGTCCCTGGCGATCCTGCTGCCGCGGCGCCCCGCCGACGCCGAACGGCACCGCCACCACGGGTGGCTCCTCGCCGGCGGGGTCGCGCTCGTCGGCGTGTACGGCGGCTACTTCGGCGCCGCGGCCGGGATCGTCCTGCTCGCGCTGCTGCTGGCGATGACCCCGGACACGTTCGCCCAGGGCAGCGCCGCGAAGAACGTGCTGCTCGGCGTCGCCAACGCGGTCGCCGCGTGCGCGTTCGCGCTGTTCGGGCCGGTGCACTGGCTGGCCGTGCTGCCGCTGGGCGCCGGCCTGTTCATCGGCGGCCGGCTCGGCCCCGCCGTCATCCGCCGCAGCCCGCCGGCCGCGCTGCGCGGCGTCATCGCCGCCCTGGGCCTCGGCCTCGCCGTGCACCTCGGCTGGCAGGCGTACCGGTGACCACCGCGACCACCTACCGCACGCTGCTGCGCACGCCCGGCGCGGCGGCGTTCTTCGCGCCGACCGCCGCCGGCCGGGTCGGCATCGCGATGACCAGCCTCAGCATCGTCTGGCTGGTCCGCGACGCGACCGGCTCCTACGCCACCGCCGGGCTCGTCACCGGGGCGTTCGCCGTCGCCGACGCCCTGGCCGGCCCGCAGGCAGGGCGGCTCATCGACCGGTACGGCCAGCGCCGCGTCCTGCCGCCCGCCGTGCTCGCGCACGCCGCCGCCGTGGCCACCCTCGTGCTGAGCGCCGCCGGCCACGCGCCGGGCTGGCTGCTGGCCGCCGCCGGCGCGCTGGTCGGCGCCACCCTGCCGCAGCTCAGCGCGGTCGCCCAGGCCCGCTGGTCGGCGCTGCTGGACGGGCCGCGGCGCTCGTCGCTGCCGGCCGCCTACGCCCTCGAGTCGCTCAGCAACAGCGTCGCCTACCTCATCGGACCCGCCCTGGTGAGCACCATCGCGGCGGCGGGCCGGCCGGTCGTCGGTACCCTCGCCGCGGCCGCCCTCGTCGTCGCCGGCGGCGGGGTCCTCGCCCTGCAGCGGCGCACCACCCCGCCGGTCGTGCCCAGGGACGCGCGCCGCCCGCACCACCGCCGCGCGCTGCTGCGCCCCGGGTTCCTGCTCCTCATCGGCGTCAACGCCACGATCGGCGGCTTCTTCGGCACCATGTCGATCGCCGTGACCGCGCTCGCCGTCGAGCGTGACCGTCCCGGGCTCGCCGCGGTGCTGTTCGCCGCCTCCAACGGCACCGGCCTGCTCGCCGTCGTGCTGTACGGCCTGCGCCCCTGGCGCCCGCACCCGCGCCGGCAGCTCGCCGCCGCCGGGGCGCTGCTCGGCGTGGGCAGCCTGCCGCTGCTGGCCGCCGCGCACCTGCCCGCCGTCACGGCCGGCGTCCTGCTGACCGCCCTCGCCGTGCCGGTCGTGCTGGTCCTCGGCGCCGTCCTCGCCGACGCGGTCGTCACCCGGGGCGTGCTGACGGAGGCGTTCGCCTGGCTCGGCTCGGCCAGCGCCGCCGGCTCGGCCCTGGCGGCGACGGTCGCCGGCCTGGCGGTCGACAGCCGCGGCGCGGGCGGCGGCCTGCTGGTGGCGGTCGCCGCCGCCTGCGCCACCGCCGCGTGCACGCTCGCCGGCCTGCGGGCGCTGCGCCCTCCGCCCGGCCCCGTCCCGGAACCGTAGCCGCTACGGCGCGTACGGTGCGCTGCCGGGCGCCGACCAGCGCTTGTGCCGCGGGGTCGCCGGCTGGTGCGCCGCGGCGTCATGGACGGGCCTCCCCGTGGCGAGCGCGTCGGCCGGTGCCGCGTCCCGGTCAGCCGGCGCGTCCCGGTCGGCCGGCGCGGCGTGGCGCGGGGCGGCGTGGCGCGGCACGAAACCGGCCGGCACCGGCGGCGCGCCGACCGGCCCGGCAGCGGTGCCCGCCACCGGAAGTGCGTCGTCCACCGACCCGGGCGTGGCGCGCGCCGCCGCGGCATGGCGGGGCGCGGGCAGGATGGATGCGGGCTCTGCGGCCGTTGGGACCGGCCCGGGCACGGCGTACGCCGCGGCATGCCGGGGCGCGGGGACCGGGTGCGTGACCTCGTCGACCGGCTGGACCACCGGCTCGGCCACGACGCGCGCCGCGGCATGCCGAGGTGCCGGGACCAGGTGCGTGACCTCGTCGACCGGCTGGACCACCAGCTCGGCCACGACGCGCGCCGCGGCATGCCGGGGCGCGGGGACCAGGTTCGCAGGCTCCTCGGCCACCTGAGCCACCGGCTCGGCCACGACATGCGCCGCGGCATGCCGAGGTACCGGGACCAGGTGCGTGACCTCGTCGACCGGCTGGACCACCGGCTCAGCCACGGACTGCGCCAGGACGTGCCGGGGCGCGGGGACCAGGTGCGTGACCTCGTCGGCCACCTGGGCCACCGGCTCGGGAACCGCGTGCGCCGCCGCGGGCGCCGCGTGACGGGGCGCGGGCACCACGGGGATCGGCGCATCGTCCGCCACCGGCTCGGAAACCGCGTGCGCGGCGGCGGGCGCGGCGTGACGGGGCGCGGGCACCACGGGCAGCGGCTCGTCGGGTGTGTACGCCGGCTCCGGCGTGCCATGAGCCGCGGCGCCAGCGGCGTGCCGTGGCGCGGGGACGACCGGCATGGGCACCGGATCGGCTGATCCGGCGGGTTCGTACGCGGGCGTGGAAGGACCCGGTGCCGGCTCGGCCAGCGGATCGGCCAGCGGATCGGCCAGCGGATCGGCCAGCGGATCGGCCAGCGGATCGGCCAGCGGATCGGCCAGCGCCGCGGCCGCATGGCAGAAGGCGGGCACCGGCAGTGGCGAACCGAAGCCACCGATCGACCCGGCGCCACCGATCGACCCTGCGCCACCGATCGACCCGGCGTCATCGAAAGAACCGGCGCCATCCAGCGGTCCGGCGTCATCGAACGACCGGGCGCCGCCAGGCGATCCAGCGTCTTCGAACAATCTGGCCTCCTCAAGCAATCCGGCGCCGTCCAGCGGCCCGGCACCGTCGAGCAATCCCGCCCCGTCGAGCGATCCCGCGCCGTCGAGCAGTCCGGCGCCGTCGAGCGGCCCGGCGCGGTCGAGCAATTCCGCACCGTGCAGCGGCCCGGCGCCGTCGCGCGAGCCGGTGTCACGCACGACGCCGCGGGTCTGTGCGGGCACCGTGGCGGCGTGGGCCGGTGCGAAGCCGGCGACGTGGGGCAGCAGCACCGTCGGCAGGTCGAACACCGACGACTCGCTGGGCACCCGGACCCGGCCGGCGAACCGCAGCGCCGGGGCGGCGGTCAGGGCCATCCGGTGCCGGCCCGCCGGCACGGCCGGCTGCGGTGGCCGGTCGCGGCGCAGCAGGCGCAGCGCCGGGAGTTCGATGCCGTGGTAGACGGCCATCGCGGCGAGCACGCTGAACCAGAACACCGACACCGTCGCCACGAGGGCCGGCAGGATGCCGGCCTGGTGCGGTAGCAGGCCGTACCGGTCGAAGGCGGCGATGACCAGGAAGTGCACCAGGTAGAAGGCGAAGGACAGCTTGCCCAGGTACACGGCCAGCGGGCGGGACCACAGGGTGCCGGTGCCGCGCAGGTCGGCCTGGGCGGCGGCGGCGATGATGAGCGTGGTCGGCACGAGCGTGACGGCGTGCTCGTTGACCGGGTACGGCGTGAACAGCCCCGCGAAGGATGCCGGCGGCAGCAGCGCCAGGGACCAGCGCAGGCCGGGGCCGCGCCACGCGCCGCGGCGCACCAGCAGGGCGACGGCGATGCCGAGGGTGAACTCGGCCATGCGGACCGGGGGCAGGACGTAGCCGACCCAGGCGGCGGTGGTGTGCGGGGTGGGCACGAGGTTCACGGCGAGCAGCGCCACGAACTCGACCATCATGACCACGATCGCCCACAGCCCGGCCGGGCCGAGGCGGCGCATGCCGGCCAGGAGCAGCGGGAAGCACAGGTAGAAGAACACCTCGCAGGACAGCGACCAGCTGACCAGGTTGAGCGCGGTGTACACGTCGGGCCGGGGCAGCCAGCTCTGCGTGAGGGTCAGGTGAGTGGCCAGTTGCAGCGGCCCGGCGCCGCCGATGAGGGCCGCCGCGGCGAGGGTGGTGACGAGCGTGGCCGGGTACACCTTGGTGAAGCGGCGCCAGTAGAAGGAGCCGGTGCGTTCGCCGGGCCGGGCCGACCAGGTGAGCACGAAGCCCGACAGGACGAAGAAGAACGACACGCCGAGGCCGCCGCCGTGCGCCAGCAGCGCCCAGAGGGCCGAGCGGACGGGTTTCGCCGCGACGAGCTGCGGGTTGTAGTACTGCTCCAGCAGGTGTTGGCCGAACACGATGAGCGCCGCCGCCCAGCGCAGTCCGGTGAGCGAGGGAAGGCGGCTGTCACGGTCCACACCCGTTGTCTAGCGGTCCGCGCACGGCCGCACGGGCGGTCCGTGGGAACCTCACATGGAGTATCACTCCAGGCGGCGCAGGGCCTCGCTCATGTCGACGACGTCGGCGTACTTGGCGTCGAGGTCGAACAGGTTCGCCTCGTGCGGGCCGGGGGCCCGGTCGGCGCACGCCTCGCGCACGACCATCGGCCGGAAGCCGTGCTGCAGCGCGTCGACGGCGCTGGCCCGCACGCAGCCGGAGGTCGAGTACCCGCCGACGACGACGGTGTCGGCGCGCCGGGCGGTCAGCCAGGCGGCGAGCGCGGTGCCGGCGAACGCGCTCGCGTGGTGCTTGCGTACGACGAGGTCCCCGGGCGCCGGGGCGAGCTCGGGCGGCAGCGCGGCGAGGGGCGAGCCGTCGGCGAAGACCCGCAGCCCGGGGACCTTCGTGGCGAACAGCGGCGCCTCGGCGCACGTCTCGTCGGCGAAGCCGACGGCGGTGAACGCGACCGGCCGGCCACCGGCCCGGGCCGCGCCGAGCAGCGACGTCATCGCGGTGAGGGCGGCGGCCGCCGTCGCGCAGAACAGCGGCGAGCCCGGCGACAGGTACGCCAGCACCGGGTCCACGAGCAGCAGGGCGGGGCGCTCGCCCCAGCCGAGCCGCCGGGCGAACCCGGCACCGGCGTAGTCGGCGTCCAGACCGGACATCAGACGACGCCGTCCACGCGCAGCTTGTCCAGGTCGTCGGCGGTCAGGCCGAGCAGGCCGCCGTACACGTCGGTGTTGTGCTGCCCGAGCGTGGGCCCGGCCCAGCGGATCTCGCCGGGGGTGTCGGACAGGCGGGGCGCGGGGGCCTGCATGGGCAGCGCCCCGAAGTCCGGATGCGGTACGTCCACAATGGACTTCCGGGCGGCGAAGTGCGGGTCGGCGAGCATGTCGGCGGGGCGGTAGATCTTGCCGGCCGGTACCCCGGCGGCGTGCAGCAGCGCGAGCGTCTCGTCCGCGGGCAGGGTCGCGGTCCAGGCGGCGATGAGCTCGTCGAGCTCCTGCTGGTTGGCGCCGCGGGCACCGTGCGTGGCGTAGCGGGGGTCGGCGGCCAGCGCCGGGCGGCCCATCACCTCGCACAGTCGCGCGAAGACGGTGTCGCGGTTGCCGGCGATGAGGATGTCGACGCCGTCGGCGGTCGGGTAGGCGTTGCTCGGCGCGACGTTGGGCAGGATCGCGCCGGTGCGTTCGCGCTGGTAGCCGGCGACGACCCACTCCGGCAGCAGCGACTCCATGTACGTGAGGACGGCCTCGTAGATGGCGGAGTCGACGACCTGGCCGCGGCCGGTGCGCTCGCGGGCGTGCACCGCCATCACGGCGCCGTAGGCGGCCATGGTGCCGGCGAGCGCGTCGCCGAGGGAGACCCCGACGCGGCTGGACGGGCGGTCGGGCTCGCCGGTGACGTGCCGGATGCCGCCCATCGCCTCGCCGATCGAGCCGAACCCGGCGCGCGGGGCGTACGGGCCGGTCTGCCCGTACCCGGTGACCCGCACGAGCACGAGCCGCGGGTTGATCGCGGACAGCTCCGGGTACCCGAGCCCCCAGCGCTCCAGGGTGCCCGGCCGGAAGTTCTCCACGAGGACGTCGGACTCCGCGACGAGCCGCCGCACCAGGTCCTGCCCGGCGGGGGTGCGCAGGTTGCAGGTGACGGACTTCTTGTTGCGCGCCACGACCGGCCACCACAGCGACTGGCCGTGCGGCTTCTCCCGGCCCCACTCGCGCATCGGGTCGCCCTTGCCGGGATCTTCGAGCTTGATGACCTCGGCGCCGAAGTCGCCGAGCAGCTGCCCGGCGAACGGGCCGGCGAGCAGCGTCCCGGTCTCCAGGACACGGATGTCGGACAGAGGACCAACCATGGTTCCGCAGTGTACGGTTTGGAAACGTTGTTTCGCTAGAGGAACCGGAGGTGAGCGGTGACCGGAGTGGAGATCGTCGAGGTCGGCCCGCGGGACGGGCTGCAGAACGAGCGGATCCTGCTGCCGACCGAGGTGAAGGTCGACTACATCACGCGCGCCCTGGACGCCGGCATCCGCCGGATGGAGGCGACCGCCTTCGTGCACCCCGCCCGGGTACCGCAGATGGCCGACGCGGAGGCGGTGATGGCGGCGGTACCGCGCCGCGCCGGCGTCACCTACATCGGCCTGGTGCTCAACCGGCGCGGCCTGGACCGGGCCCTCGCCGCCGGGGTCGACGAGGTCAACGTCGTGGTGGTCGCCTCCGACGAGTTCTCCCGCCGCAACCAGGGCACCGGCGTGCGGGAGGCCCTCGACGCGTGGCACGACATCGCCGGCGGCGCCGCGGCGGCCGGGATCCCCGCGTCGCTGACGATCGCGGCGGCGTTCGGCTGCCCGTTCACCGGCGAGGTCCCCGCCGACCGGGTGCAGGCGATCGCCGCCGCGGCGCTGCCGGGCGGCCCGCGGGAGATCGCGATCGCCGACACGATCGGCGTCGGCGTGCCGACCCAGGTGCGTGCGCTCGTGGCGGCGATCCGTGAGGTGGCCGCGGACGTGCCGCTGCGCGCGCACTTCCACAACACCCGTAACACCGGCTACGCCAACGCCGTCGCGGCCCTGGAGGCCGGCGTGGCGGCGCTCGACGCCAGCACCGGCGGGATCGGCGGCTGCCCGTTCGCGCCCCGGGCCACCGGCAACATCGCCACCGAGGACCTCACGTACCTGCTGGACCGCATGGGCGTGCGGACCGGCCTGGACCTGCCCGCGCTCGCCGCCACCGGCACCTGGATCGGCGAGCGGCTCGGCACCGCCGCGCCGGCACTGCTCGGCCGCACCGACACGTTTCCACCATCGCCGCCGAATGGAAGCGGTGTCTCCGTCACGCCGTGACCGGCGCTCGGCTGAACATCGCCAACGGCGTGCGGGAGTTCTCCCACGGTCCCGGCGGACGTGGACACCGGGCGATGCCCGCACGCCACCGCGCGACGCCCGGAGCCCGGGCACCGCGGTCCTACGACCGCGGGCCGGGCGGTCCGCGGATCCGAGGTCAGCGGGGCAGGAAGGTGCCGCGCGGGGTGCCCACGACGGCGCCGGCGCGGTACGCGACCTCGCCGCGCAGCACGGTGGCGACCGGCCAGCCGCGGACCTTGCGGCCGGCGAAGGGGCAGTGGTCCTGGCCGGACAGCAGCAGGTCGGTGCTGACCTCCTGTTCGAGGTCGGGGTCGACGACGGTGAGGTCGGCGTCGTGGCCGACGAGCAGGGAGCCCTTGCGGGGCCACAGGCCGTACGCGCGGGCCGGGTTGGCGGAGACCAGCTCGGCGACCCGGTGCGGGGCGAGGCCGCGGCGGTGCATGCCCTCGCTGAGCAGGATCGGGTACAGCAGGCCGGTGCCGCCGAAGCCGGGCAGCGCCGGCCACAGCGCGTCGCCCTTGTGCTCCTCCAGGCAGCAGGCGTGGTCGGAGGCGACCCAGTCGACCTTGCCGGACAGCACGCCGGCCCAGAGGGCCTCGCTGTCGGCGGCGCTGCGGATGGGCGGGTTCACCTTGCCGCCGAGGCCGGACAGCTCGTCGTAGTTGAGGCAGAGGTGGTGCAGGGTGACCTCGGTGCGCAGGTCCAGGTCGGGGCGGGCCAGCCGGGCCTCGGTCGCGGCGGCGAGCGCCTCGCCGCTGGACAGGTGCAGCAGGTTGACCGGGCAGGCGGTCGCCGCGGCGAGGGTGGTCGCCTCGCCGATCGCGACCCGTTCGGTGAGCGGCGGGCGGGCGTCGGAGTACGCCTTGAGCGTCTGCGGGTCGCCGGCGGCCCGGACCCGCTCGATGAACAGCCGCATCAGCTCCGCCTGCTCGCAGTGCAGCGACAGCGACACCCGCCGGTCCGTGTCGCGGCCGGCGGCGGCGACGGCCTCCATGATCTGGTACAGGTGGCCGAGGTCGTACTCGTCGCTCATCGTGAACGCCTTGGCGTCGCGGGAGTCGGCGGACAGGTTGAAGCCCTTGTAGAACATGTAGTACTTGAACGAGCTGATCCCGTGCCGGTCCACCAGCGCGGGCACCTCGCCGACCTGGCGGGTGTCCATCGGCGCGAGGTGGAAGCCGAAGTCGGTCCAGGAGTGGCCGGACACCGCGGCGACGACCTCGGGCAGGATCTCCTCGTAGGGCCCGGTCCTGTTCAGGTAGTGCTGGCCGGTGCGGAAGTACGACAGCACGCTGGTGGCGCCGCCGACCAGGGACGAGCGGGTCTCCTCGGCCGCGTCCAGTGCCAGCGGCCGGTAGATGCCCAGGTGGTAGTGCGCGTCGACACCGCCGGGGAAGACCAGCTTGCCGGCGGCGTCCAGGACCTCCTCGGCGTCGGCGGCCGGGATGTCCTCCCCGATCGCCGCGATCCGCCCCGCCCGGGTCGCGAGGTCCGCCCGCACCGAGCCCACGTAGGGCAGGACCAGCGTGCCGTTCTTCACCAGCAAGTCGTACCGCGACAACTGACCTCAACTCCTTCGCCGTTTCGCTCAATGTAACGGGGTTTCCATTTTGGCGGTAGTGCCGCTAGGCTCTGCTGGTGGAACCGCAGCCCGCCCTGGCAGGGATCACCGTCGTGGACGTGTCCACCCTGTTCGCCGGCCCCCTCGCCGCCACCATCCTCGGGGACTTCGGCGCCGACGTCATCAAGATCGAGCATCCGGTGAAGGGTGATCCTGCCCGCGGCCACGGCCCCGCCAAGGACGGCGTGCCGCTGTGGTGGACGCTGCTCGGCCGCAACAAGCGCTGCGCCACCCTGAACCTGTCCCGCCCCGCCGGCGCGGACCTGCTCAAGCGCCTGCTGGCCGGGGCCGACGTGCTGATCGAGAACTTCCGGCCCGGCACGCTGGAGCGCTGGGGGCTCGGCCCGGACGTCCTCGCCGAGGTCAACCCGCGGCTCGTCGTCGCGCGGGTCACCGCGTTCGGCCAGTTCGGCCCGTACGCGGCCCGGCCCGGCTTCGGCACCCTCGCCGAGGCGATGAGCGGCTTCGCGGCCATCACCGGCGAGCCCGGCGGCCCGCCGACCCTGCCGCCGTTCGGCCTGGCCGACGGCATCGCCGCCATCGCCACCGCGCAGGCCGTGACCACCGCCCTGCTCGCCCGGCACGCCACGGGCACCGGGCAGGTGGTCGACGTGGCCATCATCGAGCCCATCCTGACCCTGCTCGGGATGCAGCCCATGGTGTACGACCAGCTCGGCGTCATCCAGGCACGCACCGGCAACCGGAGCGTGAACAACGCGCCCCGCAACACGTACCGCAGCCGCGACGGCCGATGGCTGGCCGTGTCGACCTCCGCCCAGGCCGTCGCGGAGCGGGTGCTGCGGCTCGTCGGGCATCCGGAGGTCGTCGACGAGCCGTGGTTCGCCGCCGGCGCGACCCGCGCCCAGCACGCCGAACTGCTCGACGCCTACGTCGGGGACTGGATCGCGGCCCGCGACGCCGACGAGGTGATCGCCGCGTTCGAGGCCGCCGAGGCCGCGGTCGCGCCGATCAACGACATCGCCGGCGTGTTCGCCGACCCGCAGTACGCGGCGCTGGGCACCCTGCGGGCCGTCGACGACCCGGTCCTCGGGCCGGTGCGCATGCAGAACGTGCTGTACCGGCTGTCGGCCACCCCCGGCGACATCCGCTGGACCGGCCCGGCGCTCGGCGCCCACAACGACGAGATCTACCGCGACCGGCTCGGCCTCGCCGACGACGACATCGCCGGGCTGCGCGCCGACGGGGTGCTGTGATGCCCGACTTCCTCGCCGGTGCCACGGTCCTGGACCTCGCGCAGCCGATGCGGCGCGGCATGCCCCAGTCGCCGAACCATCCCCCGTTCCGGATGGCCCTCGAACGCCGCCACGGCGACCTGGTCCGCCCCGACGGCGGTTCGGCCGCGAACGAGATCGTCGTCACCGGCGGCCACGTCGGCACCCACGTCGATGCCCTCGCGCACGTGTCGCAGGACGGCGTGCTGCACGGCGGGGTGCCGGCCGCCTCCGTGCAGAGCCACCTCGGCTTCACCTCGCACGGCATCGAGTCCTTCGAGGTGTTCGTCGGCCGGGCCGCGGTCCTCGACGTGGCCCGGGTCCACGGCGTGCCCGTCCTGCCCGCCGGGTACGAGATCACCGCCGAGGACCTCGACGCCTGCGGCGTCGCCGTGCACCCCGGCGACGCCGTCCTCATCGGCACCGGCTGGTCGCGCCGCTGGGACGAGCCCGACGCGTTCGTCGGCCAGCGCGACGGCACCCCCGGCCCGGGCGTCGCCGCCGCCGCGTGGCTCGCCGCCCGCGGCGCGCGGGTCGTCGGCGGCGAGACGATCGCGTTCGAGCGCATCCCGCCCGGCCGCGGGCACGCGGTGCTGCCCGTGCACCGGCTGCTGCTGGTGGAGCGCGGCGTGCACATCGTGGAGACGATGCGGCTGCACCCGCTGCTGGACACCGGCGTCACCGAGTGCCTGCTGGTGCTCAACCCGCTGCCGATCGTCGGCGCCACCGGCGCCCCGGTCCGGCCCCTGGCCATCCTGCCCGCCGGCGGCACGGCGTGACGGCCCCGGGCCGCGACGGCGGCACCGCCGCGGGGCGTGACGGCGGCACGGCGGTGCGGCGGCTCGCCGAGTTCGCCGTCGCCTGCCGCGAGCGGCCGCTGCCGGCCGCGGTCGTCGCCGACGTGCCCGCCCGGGTCCTGGACATCCTCGGCCTGGCCCTCGCCGCGTACGGCGACCCCGACGCCGACGCCGCCCCCGCCGTGCTGCGCTCGGTGCGCCGGTGGGGCGGCACGGCCGAGGCGACCGTCATCGGCTCCGGCGACCGGCTCCCCGCCCCCGCGGCCGCGCTCGTCAACGGCACCCTCGCCCACTCGCTCGACTTCGACGACACGCACCTGCCGTCGGTGCTGCACCCGTCCGCGTCCGTCGTGCCCGCCGCCCTCGCCACCGCCGAGGCGGCCGGCGCGTCCGGCGCCGCCGTGCTGGCCGCCGTCGCCGCCGGCGTGGAGCTCACCGACCGGCTCGGCATGGCCGCCTACGACCCGGCCATCGCCAACTCCGTCTTCTTCGACCGCGGCCTGCACGCCACCTCGATCTGCGGCGCGATCGGCGCCGCGGCCGCGGCGGCGCTGCTGCTCGGCCTCGACGCGCCCGGGGTGGCCTCGGCGATGGGGGTCGCGGCCAGCATGGGCGCCGGGCTCATCGAGGCCAACCGCACCGGCGGCACCGTCAAGAAGATGCACTGCGGCTGGGCCGCGCACGCCGGTGTGAGCGCCGCCTACCTCGCCGCCGACGGGCTCACCGGCCCGCCGACCGTGCTGGAGGGCAGGTTCGGCTTCTTCAGCGCGTACACCGGCGGCCGCTGCGACGACAACGCGCTGCTCGGCGACCTCGGTGACCGGTGGGAGCTGCTGCGCACCGCGTTCAAGCCCTACCCGTCCAACCACTTCACCCACCCCGGCATCGACTGCGCCCTGGCGCTGCGCGCCGCCGGCCTGGACCCGTCCACTGTGGACTGGATCGAGCTCGGCGTGCCGGCCCCGACGCTGCGTACCATCGCCGAGCCGGCCGCGGAGAAGGTCCGTCCGCGCAGCACCTACCACGGGAAGTTCTCCGGCCCGTACACCGTCGCCACCGCCCTGCTCGGCGGCGGCGGCCTCGGCGTCGGCCTGGACGACTTCACCGGCCCCCTGGACCCTGCCCGGCTCGCCCTGGCCGCGAAGGTCCGGTGCGTCCCCGACGAGCGGGCCACGGCCATCTTCCCGCACGCGTTCGCCGCCGTCCTGCGGGTCGGCACCGCCGGCACCGTGCACGAGCACCGCGTCGACGCGTCCCGCGGCAGCGCCGAGGCACCACTGTCCCCGGCCGACCTGGCCCGCAAGTTCACGGCCAACGCCGCCCGGGTCCTGTCACCTCCGGCGGCCGAGGCCCTGGCCGCCCGCGCCACCGCCCTGGCCGACCTGCCGACCGTGGCCGCCCTGCTGCGAACCTGACCACGCGCCACGGACCCGCCGCCGCTGGGCCGGGCCGCCGCGGCGCGAATGAGGTCCGTCGCGAAGGCGCTGCTGTCGACTGCCCCGTCCGGGTCGAGGCGCTGCGGGACCCGTCCGTGGTCCAAGCGCCGAGCTGAACCTCGTGCCGCCGGCCGGGGCCGTGCGGACCCCCGCGGCGGCGACCAGCGTCCGGCGCCGGCCCTGCCTGTCCGTGGTCGGGCTGCGTGCCTGTGGGCCATGACGCGGGGCCGGCGGCGCACGACGTGCCACGCCGGCACGGGTGCCCGCGACGCCGGAAAGGGCTCAGCAGAAGGGCTGGAAGGACTCGAACGGGGGCTCGAACGGCGGGTCGGGCAGCCGGACGGCCCGGCACCGGGGGACCGGCTCGGCGGCCGGGTCGTCGGCGACGCGGCGGTGGGTTCCGGTGGCGAACGCGGCCGGCAGCGGGGTCCAGCCCAGATTGTGCTCGTAGTAGCGCAGCGCGGCCCGCACGGCGGGGGTCCAGTCGTCGTCGAGCACGATCACGCCGCCCGGGCGGACCAGTTGGCGCAGGAAGTACAGGTCGACGAAGACCTCGTGGAAGCGGTGGCTGCCGTCGACGAAAGCGGCGTCGGCGACCACCCCGTCGGCGACGAGCCTGGGCAGCGCCAGGGAGGACGGCAGGGCGATGAGCTCCGAGACGTCGTCCAGGCCGGCGTCGCGCAGCAGGCGCAGCCCGGCGTCGGCGAACGCCGAGCGCTGGAACGGGTCGACCACCACGTGCCGGGGGCGCGGTGCGCCGGTGGTGAGCAGGGCCTCGGCGATGGCGAGGGCGGAGCTGCCGTAGGCGAGGCCGATCTCCACGACGGTTTGGGCGCCCTCGGCGACGAGCAGGTCGCGCAGCAGGTCGCAGTCGCGGGCGGGCAGGGTGACCCGCTCGGGGTCCGGGCCGCGGGCGCGGGTCGGCCCACCGCGGCCGAGCCGGGCCCGGACCGCGCGGACCCGCCGGCGCCGCTCGTCAGCCTCCACCGTCGCAGTCTCCCACCCGGCGGCCCGCCGCGACGACCGTCCCGGCGGCCCGCTGCGAAAGGGCCGTCACGGCAGCCAGGCGACCACCAGGGAGGCGGCGTCGAGGCCGTCGGCGGGGACCAGGCCGACCGTGCCGGCCTGCACGTCGACGATCGCGATCTGCTTGTCGACGGCCACCGCCAGGGCCTGCGGGTTCGGGGCGGGCTGCCAGATGGCCGGGTCGTCGTACACGCGGACCTTCGAGCCGCCGGAGGGCAGGGTGACGGCGGGGGTCGCGGTGACGGCCCGGGTCGCCGGGTCGATCGCCTGGAACGTGCGGGGCTCGACGGTGTACAGCAGCGGGCGGCAGCTGCCGGGCACGAACACGACGGCGTGGGTGCTGCCCGCGGTGCCCGGCAGCGCGACGTCGGCGCCGGCGAAGAAGCCGGTCTTGGCCACGTCGCCGTCGCCGGTGCGCTGGCGCAGGTGCAGGGCGTCCTTGTTGGTGCCGTTGTTGGCGGCGACCCAGTTGCCGCAGGTGGCGGTCGGGTGCCACATGCCGGGCGAGTCGAGCAGCTTCGGGGACCTGCCGCCGAGCACCGCGACCGTCGTGGTGTCGGCGTCGACGACCGGCGAGGTCGCGGTGATGTCGACGGTGATCGACTGGGGCATCGACTTGCGCCGGTCGAACGTCACGTGCGTGGCGTCCAGCCACTCGCCGCAGGTCAGCTCCGACGAGGCGGTGGTGGCGCTGCCGACCCCGCCGATGCTGTACTTCTCCTTGCGGATCTTGTCCAGGACGGTGACCTTGCCGGCGAGGTCGACCACGACGAGGTCCTCGACGCGCCGGTACGAGATCCGCTTGGCGTCCGGCGAGATGCGCAGGCACAGCTTGTTGGTCGCGGAGTCCTTCGCGAGCTGCTTGTCGGTGCCGTCGGCGAGGTCACGGACGCCGATCACGCCGCCCTTGCGGTAGGCGATCGTCCTGTGGTCGGCGGCGACCTCGTACTCGTCGACCGCGGACAGCTCCGCCGAGGCGCTGGACAGATGCCCGTCGGCCTCCTGGGTCAGCAGCTTGAGGCCGTTGCCCGCCATGACGAGCAGCTTGCCGGGCACCTTCGGCGGCGGCGCCTTCGACGGCGCCGCGGACGCGCCGGCCTTCGCACTGCCGGAGGACCCGCAGCCGGCCAGCCCCAGCACGAGCACAGCGAGCAGCACATATCGACGACGCATGGTGTGTACCTCCCCCGTACGAGGGATGTTTCTAGCACACCGTCACGGGCTCATGGGGCCAGGGTGAGCAGGCGGCGGGCGGCGCGGACGACCGCGGCGTCGACCATCCGGCCGTCGACGTCGACGAGCACGCCGGCGCCGGAGCCGACCGCGTCGTCGAAGCGGCGGACCAGGTCGGCGGCCGCGGCGAGCTCCTGCGGGGTCGGGGTGAAGACCTCGTTGACGACCTCGACCTGCGCCGGGTGGATGCACGCCCGGCCGAGGAACCCCAGCCGCCGCAACGCCACCGTCGAGGCGCGCAGCGCGGCCAGGTCGCGGTAGTCCGTGCTGACCGGCGCGACCGGCGGGGCGATGCCCGCGGCGGCGGCGGCCAGGACGACCTGGGAGCGGACGAAGAGCAGCTCGCGCTCGTCGGGGCCGAGGGTGACGCCGAGCTCGGCGCGCAGGTCGGCCTCGCCGATCTGCAGCCGGGCGACGCGGGGCGCGCGGGCGATGGCGGGCGCGGCGAGGACGGCGGCGGCGGACTCCAGCAGCGGCACGACCGCGATGGTGCCGACCGGCAGGCCGCACGCCTCCTCGGCGCCGGCGAGGGCCACGCCGAGCGCGGCGACCTGCGCCGGGCTGTCGGCCTTCGCCAGGCACACCCCGGCGAGGTTGGGGCCGGCGACGGCGCGCGCGTCGGCCTCGCCGGCCGGGCCGGTGTTGACCCGCACCCAGACGGCGGGGCGGCCGGTGGCGGGCAGCGCGCCGAGCCACTCGGCGACGAGCGCGCGGGCGCGGTCCTTGCCGGCGGCGGGCACGGCGTCCTCGAGGTCGACGATGAGGGCGTCGGCGCCGCGGTGCAGGGCCTTGTCCAGCTTCTGCGGCGCGTCGCCGGGGACGTAGAGGTACGACCTCATCCGATGCTGCCCTTCCCGCTGGTGAGCGGATGTGACACTAGGCAGTCCACCCCGCCGGAGTCAAGGACTTGTTTCGCACAGCGGATCAGTGTTTCCATTGCGCGATGGGCTGGTGGATCCTGCTGCACCTCGTGCTGTTCGTGTTCTGGCTGGGCGGCGACCTCGGCGTCTTCTACTCCAGCCGGTTCGTCCTGCGACCCGACCTGCCGCCCGCCGCCCGCGACACGGCCCTGAAGATCATGGGCGGGCTGGACCTGGGCCCGAAGATCTGCCTGGTGCTGTTCCTGCCCAGCGGGGTCACGCTGATGGCCCTGGACGCGCACGGCGCGGCGCTGGGCGGCTTCGAGCTGTTCCACTGGTGGACCGTGCTGCCGGTGTGGCTGTTCGCCCTCGGGTGGCTGTTCCTGACGGTCAAGGACCACCACGCGCCGGGACGGCACCCGCTGGTGCGGCGGGCCGACTGGGCCATCCGCATCGCGTTGATCCTCGTCCTGTACGCCCTGGCGGCGTACACGATCGTGGCGGACGAGCCGTTCGGCGTGTCGAGCAACCCGAAGTGGCTGGGCGCGAAGGTCGCCCTCTACGCCACGGCGATCGCGTGCGGCCTGGGCATCCGGCGCACCCTGCGCGGCTTCGCCGCGACGTACGGCGCGCTGATGACGACCGGCTCGACGCCGGAGGTGGAGCGCGCCCTGCGGCGGGCGGTGGACGGCTGCCTGCCCTACGTGTGGGGCATCTGGCTGTCCGTCCTGGCCGCCGCCGCGTTCGGCGTCCTCAAGCCCTGGATGCACGGCTGAGACCAGCCGTGGGCGCACCGCCGGGACCGACCCCGGACACACCGCTGGGACCGGTCCTGGGCGCACCGCTGGGACCGGTCCTGGGCGCACGGCCGGGACCGTCAGCCCGGGTGGTAGCCGAGGTGACCGGAGACCCGGGCGGCCGCGGCGAGCAGCCGGTCGGCGCACTCCGACATGCGCGGCTTGAAGCGCGACAGCGGCCCGGCCGCCGACAGCACCGCGATGACGTGCCCGTCGTGGTCGAAGACCGGCGCGGCGATCGAGGCGGCGCCGACCTGGCGCTCCCCCATCGACGTGGCGTAGCCGCGGCGCTGGATGGCGGCCAGCTCCAGGCGCAGCGCCGCGTCCTCGACGATCGTCTTCTCCGTCAGCGCGGTGAGGGCGTGCTTGGCCAGGTACACCTCGATCTCGTCCTCGCCGAGGAAGGCCAGGAACGCCTTGGACGACGCGCCCGCGTGCAGCGGGTAGGGCGTGCCGAGCTGGACCTCCAGGCGCAGCTCCTGCTCCGGCACCACCTGGTCGACGTAGAGGCGCATGTCGCCGCGGCGGATGGACAGGGTGGCGGTCTCGCCGGTCTCCTCCGACAGCCGCCGCAGCTCCGGCGCGGCGATCGCCCGCAGGTCGGTGCGGGCCAGGTAGGCCCGGCCGAGCGCCACCGCGGCGTGGCCGAGCGCATACCGGCGGGTCGTCGGATCGACGGTCACCAGGTCGCGGTTGCGCAGCGCGGTGAGGATGCGGTGCACCGCCGCCTTCGTGAGGCCGAGCTCGGCGGCGATCTCGGTGACACCGAGGTCGGGGCGCCCGACCCGGCCGAAGAGCAGCAGGACGTCCATGGCCCGCTCGACCGCCGCGATGGAGCGGCTGGCGGAGCCGTCGGCGTTGTCGGCGGAGGCCGCCGTCGTGGTGGTGGTCGACACCCCAGAAGTCTAAGCACAGGATTTCCCTAGGGGAAACGGCGTCGCGCATCGTTGACATCGCTTCACCGCCGTCGTTACCGTGACCGTGACAGCGTTTCGCTAAGTGGAACAGAGGTGGGTGCGGTGACGATCGACCCTGACACGTTCCGCTCGGTGCTCGCGCAGTGGCCGAGCGGCGTCAGCGTCGTGACCACCGTCGCGGGCGACGGCTGGCACGGCATGACCGCCAGCTCGTTCTCCAGTGTGAGCGTCGACCCGCCGCTGATCCTCGTCTGCCTCAACCGGCGCATCACCACCCACGCGCTCATCGAGGCCAGTGGCGTCTTCGCCGTCAGCGTCCTGGCCAAGGACCAGACGGTGATCGGGCGCCGCTTCGCCGGCCAGGAGCGCGTCGCCGACCGGTTCGCCGGCGGCGCCTGGCAGACCCGGGTGACCGGCGCGCCGGTGCTGACCGATGCCGTCGGCTGGCTCGACTGCCGGGTCGTGCACGCGTACGCCGGCGGTGACCACACCATCTTCGTCGGCGCGGTGCTCGGCGCCGCCACCGAGCGGGTCGTCGCGCCGCTGCTGTTCCACTCCCGGGCCTGGGGGCAGCTCGCCGACGTGCTGCCCGACGCGGTCGGCGTCGCCGACAGCGGCCTGCTGTCCGCGCTGCGCCACCACGCCGTGCCGGCCGGCGCCGCGGGCACCCTCGCCACCGCCCTGCGCGCCGCCGGGGTCCGTGTCCGGGTCCGCGACCCGCACGGCTGCCTGACCTCCGCCGGCGACCGCCGCACCGCGACCGCGCTGGTCGCCACCGCCGACGAGGTCGCCGACGCCGCGCTGGGCGGCGCCGGCGTGCTCGAGCTGCCCGCCGGCGACACCAGCGGCGGCGCCGCCGGCACCAGGCACATCCTGGAGGAGGCGCGCCGCTACGACATGACCGCGGCCTGCTGGCTGCCGGACGCGTTCGCGCCCGCCCGCGCCGGCGAGGTCCTGGCCGCCGTCGACGCGCTCGCCGCGCTCGGCTGCGACGAGATCGGCCTCGACGAGGGCGCCGAGGCCGCCTCCCCGCGCCAGGTCCGGGCGCTGCTGCAGGACGCGACCGTGCGCGCCTCGACCAGCCCGCGGCCGGTGTCGCTGCGGGTGCGCCTGCGCGACCGGCACGGCCTCGGCCTGGTCAACGCGCTGACCGCGATGAAGAGCGGGGTGCGGCACTTCGACACCACCCTGGGCGGCATCGACGGCGTCCTGGCCTGCGAGGACGTGCAGTTCCTCGCCGACCGCCTCGGCGTGGCCTGCGACAGCCCCCGCGCCGCCCTCGTCGCGGCCGCCGCCGACCTCGAACGACACCTGGGCGGCGCGCTGCCCGGCCGCACGTACCGCGTACCGATCTCCTGAAGGGACCCGCTGTCATGGCACAGCTCACCGCCGACCGCCTGCTGGACGGCCTGTCCGACGCCGAGCGCGGGCGGGCCGAACGGGTCGAATCCGTGCTGCCCGCGCTGCGCGACGCCGCGGCCGGCGCCGACACCGAGGGCCGCTTCCCGGTCGAGCACGTGGCCCGCCTGCGCGACGCGGGGCTGCTCGGCCTGGTCGTGCCGCAGGAGTACGGCGGCCTCGGCGGCACCCTGCGCGACCTCGCCGCCGCCACCTTCGCCATGGGCACCGCCTGCGGCTCGACGGCCCTGGCCTTCTTCTTCCACAACACCAGCGCCTCCCGCGGGCTGCTGCCCCTGGAGGCGATCAGGGCCGGGCTGTTCGAGCCCGGCGAGATCCCGGCCGTGCGGGCGTTCGCCGAGAAGGTCCTCACCCGCATGGCCGACGGCGTCTGGCTGGCCAACTTCGCCAGCGAGTCGGTGAAGAGCGCCGGCGCCAACATCTCCATCAGCACCACCGCCACCAAGGTCGACGGCGGGTGGCTGCTCAACGGCGAGAAGTCCTTCGGCTGCGCCACCGGCGTCGCCGACTACTACCTCACCACCGCCCGCCTGGAGGGCACCGAGACCGCCGCCGGGCTCGCCACGTTCTTCGTGCCCCGCGACGCCGCCGGGGTCGGGGAGCGCCCCACCTGGGACGCCCTCGGCATGCGGGCCACCGCCAACCAGGGCATCACCCTCAAGGACGTGTTCATCGCCGACGACGAGGCGCTCACCGTGCCCGGCGCGTTCGTGCGGATGCTGCAGGTCAGCCGCGGCTCGTTCGTCGGCAACCAGCTCGCCATCTCCGCGGTGTACCTCGGCGCCGCCCAGTCGGCGTACGACACCGCGCTCGCCGCGACCACCGGAAAGACGTTCGCCGACACCGGCCGGCCCGTCGCCAGCAGCCCCATGCACCAGGTGCTGTTCGGTGACATGACGGAGCGGCTGGAGACCGCGTACCTGTGGATCCGCCGCCAGCTGGAGCTGGAGACGTCCGAGCCGCCGCTGCGCGGCAAGGACGAGGTGTTCCGCCAGTGGCGGATGGCGAAGGGCTCCATCACCGAGGCCTGCTTCGACGTCGCCGTCGGCGCGCTGAAGTGCACCGGCACGTCCGGCACCGCCAACACCGGCGTCATCGCCCGCGCCGTGCGCGACATCGCGATGTCGCTGGTCATGACGTTCCCCGCGGAACGCGGCCGGCTCGAGGCGGCCAACATCGTCACCACCGGCGCGGAGCACGCGCTGTTCGCCAACGTCGCGAAGGAGCGCTGAGATGCCACCGGCCAGGTCCCTCGTCGACGGTGCCTGGGCGCCGGCCACCCGGACGCTCACCGGCACCCTGGAGGACCCGGCGACCGGCGCGGTCCTCGGCCCGCGGCTGGGCAGCACCCGCGCCGAGGTCGAGGCCGCGCTCGCCGCCGCCGACCGCGCCGCCGCGTCCTGGGCCGCCGTGCCACCCGGCGAGCGCGCCGACCTCCTCGACGCCTGCGCCGACGCCCTGGAGGCGACCGTCGGCCGGATCGTCGCCGTGGAGAGCGCGAGCACCGGCGTACCGATCCGGCAGGCGACCCCGCTCGGGTTCATCGTCACCGGCTCGTTCCGCCTCGCCGCCGCCCAGCTGCGCGAGGGGTGGCTCACCCGCACCGTCACCCGCGACGACGGCAACCCGGTGACCGTGGAGCTGCTGCCGTGGGGGCCCGCGCTGTGCCTGGTGCCGTGGAACGCCCCGGCGCCGATGGCCGCGCACAAGGCGGCGAACGCCCTCGCCGCCGGCTGCCCGACCATCGTCAAGCCCAGCGAGTACGCGCCCGCCGGCACCCAGCTGCTGGCCGAGACGATCGCCGGGCTGCTGCCGCCGGGCGTACTGCAGCTGCTGCACGGCGGGCCGGAGGTCGGCGCAGCGCTCGTGGGCGACCCGCGGGTGCGGGCCGTGTCGTTCACCGGCGGCGTCCCCGGCGGGCGGGCCGTCGCCGGGCAGTGCGCCTCCGGGCTGAAACCCGTCCAGCTCGAGCTCGGCGGCAACAACCCCCTGGTCGTGCTGCCCGACGCCGACGTCGACGCGGCCGCCCGCGCCGCCGTCGACCTGCTCACCACCCTCAACGGCCAGTGGTGCCGGGCGCTCGGCCGGCTCATCGCACCCCACGGCCTGCTGCCCCGGCTGCTCGCCGCGATCGGTGAGCGCCTCGCCGCCCTGCGCGTCGGCGACCCCGCCGACCCGGCGACCGAGCTCGGCCCGCTCATCCACAGCGGGCACCGCGCGCTCGTCGCGGCCCGCCTGCTCGACCTCGGCGGCAAGGCGCACACGTACACCGACGTGCCCGCCGGCGGGAACTTCTTCGCCCCTGCGCTCGTCACCGGCGCCGCCGAGGAGCCGGCCCGGCACGAGATCTTCGGGCCGGTCGCCACGGTGCACGGCTACGACACCGTCGAGCAGGCGGTGGCGCTCGCCAACGACACCGCGTACGGCCTCGAGGGCTACGTGTTCGGCACCGACGAGGCGGCCGCACTCGCCGTCGCCCGGCGCATCCGGGCCGGTGAGGTGAAGGTCAACGGCTCCTCGGTGATGAGCCTGCATCTGTTCACCCCGCGCCCGGCGTGGGGCGTCTCCGGCCTCGTCGAGGAGGGCACCGCCGAGACCCTGCGGTTCTTCACCAACTCGCGGGTCACCGGCGTCGAGAACGGCTTCGCCCTGTGAGGCGGCTGCTGGCCGGCCCCGGCGTCACCCACCTGCCGGGCGTGTACGACCCGCTCACCGCCGCCCTCGCCGTGCGCGCCGGGTTCCCCGCCGTGCACCTGTCGGGGGCGGCCGTCTCGGCGCTCGCCCTCGGGCTGCCGGACCTCGGCTACGTCCACGGCACCCACATCGCGGACCGGGCCGCGACCCTGATGCCCGCGCTGGGCGGGGTGCCGGTGCTGGCCGACGCGGACACCGGCTACGGCAACCCGCTGCACGCGGTGTGGACGGCCCGCCGGTACGCGGCCGCGGGGGTGGCCGGGCTGCACCTGGAGGACCAGGTCAGCCCGAAACGCTGCGGGCACCTGGCCGGCAAGGAACTGCTGGACGCCGGTGCGGCGGCGGCGAAGGTACGCGCGGTCGCCGAGGCCGGCACCGGTCTGGTGCTCGTCGCGCGGACCGACGCGTTCACCGTCACCGGGCTCGACGACGCGATCGTCCGTTGCCGCGTCTACCTGGACGCGGGCGCCGACGCGGTCTTCGTCGAGGGCGTCACCGGCGCCGACGAGCTGGCGGCCGTGCACGCGGCGCTGCCGGGCGTCCCCCTCGTCGTGAACCGCTCCGAAGCGTCGGGATCCGACGCCTTCCTTGACGACGCCCGCCTGGCCGAGCTGGGGGTGCGCTTCGTGCTGCACCCGGTCGCCCCGCTGCTCGCCGCCCTCTGCGCCGCGCGAGCCGCGTACGCGGCGATCGCCGCCGACGGCAGCGCCGACACGGTCGGCCGGCTGCCGTGGGACGCGTTCACCGGCCTCGTCGACCAGCCCGCGGCGCTCGCCCTGGACGCCCGCTACTCGGAGGTGCCCGCGTGAAGGTCATCGTCGCCGGTGCCGGGCCGGTCGGGCTCACCGCCGCGCTCACCCTGCACCGCCTCGGCGTCGACGTCACCGTGCTGGAGGCCGGCGACGACCTCGCCACCCAGTCGCGGGCCTCGACGTTCCACCCGCCGTCGCTGGAGATGCTCGCCGGTCTCGGGGTCCTGCCCGCGCTGCTGCGGCAGGGCCTGGTCGCGCCGCGCTTCCAGTACCGCGAACGCGGCGGGGCGGTCATCGCCGAGCTGGACATGTCGCTGCTCGCCGGCGACACGCCGTACCCGTTCCGGCTGCAGTGCGAGCAGAGCAAGCTGACCCGCGTCCTGCTGCCGCTGCTACCGCCCGGCACCGTCCACTTCGGACGGGCGGTGACCGGGCTGGCGCAGGACCCGTCCGGGGTGACCGTGCACGCCGGCGAGGACTTCCGCGGCGACTGGCTGATCGGCGCCGACGGCGCGAACTCCGCGGTGCGCCGGTCGCTGTTCGGCGACGCGTTCGACGGGATCACCTACCCGGACCGGTTCCTGGTCGGCTCCACCGACGAGGACCTGGCCGCGCTGCTGCCCGGCATCGCCGAGGTCAACTACCTGTTCGACCCCGTCGAGTGGCTGGTGCTGCTGCGCACCCCGGACCACTGGCGGGTGCTGCTGCCGACCCCGGCCGACACCCCCGACGACGCCGAGCTGGCGCGGCTGCCGCAGCGGCTGCTGGGCGTCGCGGACCCCGGGCGGCCGTGGCGGGTCGCGCACACCACCCTGTACCGGGTGCACCAGCGGGTCGCCGCGTCGTTCCGGGTGGGGCGGGTGCTGCTCGCCGGGGACGCGGCCCACATCAACAACCCGCTCGGCGGGATGGGCATGAACTCCGGCATCCACGACGCCGTCCTGCTCGCCAAGGCGGTCACGACCGGCGACGACGACCTCATCACCGCCACCGCCGAGGCCAGGCGCACCGTCGCCCGCGACTACGTGCAGAAGACCACCCACGGCAACTGGGAGAAGCTGCGCGCCGGCGGCGCCTCCGCGTACGCCGACGAGCTGCGCGCCCTCGCCGCCGACCCGGCCGCGGCCCGCGCCTACCTGCTGCGCTCCTCGATGATCGCCTCGCTGCGCGAGGTGGCGGCGTGAGCGGGCCGGAGCGCAGCGGAGGAGCCGCGAACCATGGGCGCAGGACTGGCTCGCGGCGACGCCGGAGCGCAGCGGAGGTGACGGCGTGAGCGGGCCGGAGCGCAGCGGAGGGCCGCGAACCATGGGCGCAGTACTGGCTCGCGGC
>NZ_JNYJ01000063.1 GCF_000716715.1 Dactylosporangium aurantiacum
GGACAACCTGGACAAGTACGTCGACGCCAACATGCCGCCACTGCACTACGCCATGTGCGGCTGCACCGACCTGCCCGGCTACCCCCAACGCTGGAAGTAAGGAATCCGCTCGTGCGTGCCATTGGTGCCAACCCCTGGATCTGGACGTCGCCCGTCGACGACGCCGCCCTCGCCACGCTCGTGCCGCGGCTGGCGGCGTGGGGCTTCGACGCGGTCGAGCTGCCGATCGAACAGACCGGGGACTGGGACCCGGCACGCACGAGCGACCTGCTCGCCACCCACGGCCTGGCGGCGGCCGGCGTCTGCGCGGTCACCCCGCCGGGCCGTGACCTGGTGTGCACCGACGCGGCGACCGTCGCGTCGACCCGGGCCTACCTGCGGGCCTGTGTCGACGCGGCGGCGGCCGTCGGGGCGCCCTGCGTCGGCGGCCCCGTCTACGCCGCGGTCGGCCGCACCTGGCGGATGACCCCCGCCGAGCGGCGGGCCTGCTACGCCGACTTCCGCGCCGGGCTCGCCCCGGTCGCCGACCACGCGGGCGAGCGCGGCGTCACCATCGGCGTCGAGGCGCTCAACCGGTACGAGACCAGCGTGGTGAACACCGTCGAGCAGACCGTCGAGCTCATCGACGGGCTGCCCGCCAGCGTCGGGATCATGCTCGACACGTACCACATGAACATCGAGGAACGGGACCCCTACGCCGCCGTGGCGGCCGCCGCCCCGCACATCAAGCACGTCCAGGTCAGCGGCACCGACCGTGGCGCGCCCGGCAGCGACCACCTGGACTGGCCGCGGCTGCTCGAGGCGCTGGACAAGGCCGGCTACACCGGTGCGCTGTGCATCGAGTCGTTCACCGCCGACAACGCCACGATCGCCACCGCCGCGTCGATCTGGCGGCCCCTGGCGCAGTCCCAGGACCGGCTCGCCCTGGACGGCCTGGCCTACCTGCGCGGGATCACCGCCGCCGGGTGACGGCTACGCCGGCAGGTGCGACACCACCAGCCGGGCGAGCTTCTCCGTGTCCTGGCGGCTGCGTTCGGCGGCCGGCTTGTCCTTCACGCCGGTGGACACCACCAGCAGGGCGTCGCCGGCGAGCACGAGAACCTGCCCGTTCGGCGTGTCCCAGTACGCGTCGCCGCCGAGCCCCGCGACGGCGACCGCATCGGCCGTGCGCTGGTTGGCGAACTGGGACCGGTTGTCGGCGGCCCCGGCCGGCGTGAGCGCCCTGCGCCAGCCGACGTTGGCGTAGCGCTGCCCGTCGGCGGTCCAGTACACGCAGGAGTTGAACCTCGTGTCGGTCTTGCCGGGCTCGTTGTCGGTGAACTTCGGTGCCGGCGCCAGCTCGGCGCCGAGCACCGCCTGCGCGTCGGCCGCCTGGTAGAACTCGCACCCCGGCACCGGCGACCGGCTCGGCGCCGCACCCGGGGAGCCGGTCGCGGCCGCCGCGGCGGTGGACGTCGCCGGGGCGGGGGCGCCCGGTGCGGCGGTGCCGCCGCCGCCCGAGCAGCCGGCGAGCGCGGCGGCGACGAGCAGCAGCACGGGTCCGGACGGTCGCATCACCGGCTCCTTCGGTGTGGGGACCCGCGATGCTATCGACCGTGCGCAATGCCTGCGCCGCCGCCGACCGCGACGATCACCCGGCGGTGGCGGCGGCGCGGACCGCGGCGTACCCGGTGCCTCGGAGCGCAGCGTCAGCACCTGCGCCACGAGCACGGCCGACGCCGTGACGGCGACAGGACAACCAGCGCGCCGCGGCCGCGGGCCGCCCGCCGGCCCGGGTGACGTTGCGCCGGGGCGGGCAGCGCACAGGATTGGCGGATCTTGGTGCGGCGGTGAAGGATGGTGGCATGGACGTCGGGGACATCGTCGAGGACTTCGCGCTGGTGGACGACCAGGGGGTGACCCGGACGCTGACCGGGCTGCTCGCGGACGGGCCGGTGGTGCTGTTCTTCTACCCGGCCGCGCTCAGCGCCGGCTGCACGGTCGAGGCCTGCCACTTCCGCGACATCACCGCCGAGCTGCGCGCCGTCGGCGGCCAGCCGGTCGGTATCAGCGCCGACACCGTCGAGCGGCAGGCGCGGTTCGCCACCAAGCACCGCCTCGGCTACCCGCTGCTGTCCGACCCGGACGGCGTGGTGCGGGCCCAGTTCGGGGTCAAGCGGGGGCCGCTCGGGCTGACCCCGATCCAGCGGATCACGTTCGTCATCGACACCGACCGCCGCATCCTCGCCGTCATCAGGAGCGAGGTCCGGATGGACGCGCACGCCGACAAGGCCCTGGCGGCCTTGCGCGGGCGGCAGGCCGCCGCCTGAGGCGTCACTCGACGGTCAGCTGCGGGCTCAGCGCGCCGAGGAACGCCTTCGGGTCGAAGCGGGCGCCGAGCGAAGCGACCCCCGGCGCGTCGCCCGTGCCGGCGAGTACCAGCGCGGCCGCCTCGACGACCAGGGGCGCGGAGACCGCGTAGATGTCGCGGCCTCTCGCCACGGTGCGGCGCTGCTCGCCGCCGGCGCGGGCCACCACCTCGACGAGGAACGTCTGCGCCGAGCGGCCGTCCGGGTCGACCGCGACCGGCCCGGCCGGGTCGGCCGCGCGCAGGTCCTGCACGGCGTTGCGGGTCATGTACGTGGCGATCTCCGGCACGTCCAGGTGGGTGGGGATGGTGGCGCTGTCGGCCATCGTGAACTCGGCGACGACCGGCTGGGCGCCGACGGGCGCCGGGAACGTCCACTCGGTGACGGGGGCCTCGCCGGTACGGTGCCGCAGCCGGCCGCCGGTGTGCGCGATGCGCCGGCCGTCGCGGCGCTGCGCCGAGACGCGACCCGTCCTCGTGGTGCCGCGCGTCGGGTGCCAGCTGCTGAGGGCGTACGCGATGCTGAGGTGCTCCACGGCGGGCCAGTCCCCGGCCGCGGCGGTGGCGAGCAGGTCGCCGAGCCCGCCGTAGAACGCGGCCGCCGGCACGATCGGCACCGGGGCGCCGGCGTACGCGGCGAACGTGTCGGCCACGACCTCGATCTCGGCGGTGACGTCCAGGTACGGGATGCCGGCCCGGATCGCCGCCTCGATCGCCGGCGCCGCGGTGGCCACGAACGGCCCGGCGCAGTTGATGACGGCGTCGACGCCGGCGAAGACCGCGTCCAGGTCGGTGCCGCGCCCGCACGGCACGGGGGTCATGCCCCGCCGACGGAGCTCGGTGACGACGAAACCGCCCGTGTGACCGCCGGCCCCGAGGACCGCTACTCGCTGCTGCATGCCGACCAGCCTCCGGCACGCGGCGGGACGCGACCAGTGGCCGGAACGACGCGCACCGTACAGTTTCGGACATGCGTTCCGTCGCCCTGGCCGTCACCGACGGCGCGCCGCTGTTCGAGCTGGCCGCCGCGTGCGAGGTCTTCGGCGCCGACCGCGGGCTCGCCCCGACCTGGTACGAGTTCACCGTCTGCGGCGAGGACGGCGCGGCGGTCGGCGGCTGGCTCACCGCCGGCATCCGGCACGGCCTGGACGCCCTGGCCGCCGCCGACACCGTCATCGTCCCGTCCTGCCGCGACCCCGAGGCGCCGCAGCCGCCGGCGCTGGTCGAGGCGGTCCGCGCGGCCCACGCGGCGGGCGCCCGGGTCGCGTCGCTGTGCACGGGCGCGTTCGTGCTCGCCGCGGCCGGGCTGCTCGACGGCCGGCGGGCGACCACCCACTGGGCGCACACCGCGCTGCTGGCCGAGCGGCACCCGGCGGTCGAGGTCGACCCCGGCGTGCTCTACATCGACGACGGCGACGTGCTCACGTCCGCGGGCAAGGCGGCCGGCATGGACCTCTGCCTGCACCTGGTCCGCCGGGACCACGGCACGGCCGTCGCCAACGCGCTCGCCCGCACCCTCGTCGTGCCGCCGCACCGGCAGGGCGGCCAGGCCCAGTACATCCCGGCGCCCGTCGCGCACGGCCCGGCGCACGCCCTGGCGGGGCTGCTGCCGTGGGCGCTGGCCCGCGTCGGGGAGCCGCTGACCGTGCGGGACCTGGCCCGCGAGGCCGGCATGAGCGAGCGCAACCTGGCCCGGCACTTCCACGCGGTGACCGGCCTGAGCCCGCTGCGCTGGCTGCTGACCCAGCGGGTGCACCGGGCGCAGGAGCTGCTGGAGACCTCGGAGCTCGGGGTGGAGCAGATCGCCGCCCGCACCGGGATGGGCACCGCCACGACGCTGCGCCGGCACTTCAGCCAGCAGTTCGGCGTGCCGCCGGAGACCTACCGCCGCACCTTCCGCGCCTGAATGGCGGCGGAAGGTGCGGCGGTGCGGGCGTACGGGCGGGCATCGTGGCCGCCGAGCCCGACGAGCCGGTCGACTGGCCCGCCGCCCGCACCGGTCCGGCGGCGCGGCTGCGGTGAGCCGCCGGCGGCACGGCGGTGCGCGGCGCATCAAAACAGACTGGTGTACTGTGCCGGTGTGGACGACAGCCCCCGGGTCGCGCTGCGCACCGTGCTCAAGGAATGGGGCCGCATCGGCTGCATCGGGTTCGGCGGCCCGCCCGCGCACATCGCCCTGCTGCGGCAGCTGTGTGTCGAGCGCCGCCAGTGGCTCGACGACACCGAGTTCGAGGACGCCGTCGCGGCGTGCAACCTGCTGCCCGGGCCGGCCTCCACCCAGCTGGCGATCTTCTGCGCGTGGCGGGTGCGGGGACGGGTCGGCGCGCTCGTCGGCGGCGCCGCGTTCATCCTGCCCGGGCTGGCCGTCATCCTCGCCCTCGCGGCGCTGTTCCTGGCCGGCGACCCGCCACGCTGGGTCGCCGGCGCCGGTGCGGGGGCCGGGGCCGCCGTCGCGGCCGTGGCGGTGCAAGCCGGCACGAGCCTCGCCCCGGCGAGCTGGCGGCGGGCGGCGCAGAGCGGCAGCCGGGTGCGGTGGGCGCTGTACCTGACCGCCGGGATCGTAGCCGCGGCGACGCTCGGACCCTGGCTGGTCCTGGTGCTGCTGGCCTGCGGCGCCGTCGAGGTCGTCGCCCAGCGGGTGCGGCCGGGCCGGGTCCCGCAGGTGCCGGCGCTGCTGGCCGGTGCGGGGCTCGGCGGCGGGGTGCTGCTGTCGATCGCGTGGGTGGCCCTGAAGGTGGGGGCACTGTCGTACGGTGGCGGCTTCGTCATCATCCCGTTGATGCGCGCCGACGCGGTCGAGCACTACCACTGGATGAGCGACGCGCAGTTCCTCAACGCGGTCGCGCTCGGCCAGATCACCCCGGGGCCCGTGGTGCAGACCGTCGCGGTGGTCGGCTACGCCGCCGCGGGCATCGGCGGTGGCCTGCTCGCCTCCGCGGTCGCGTTCAGCCCGTCGTTCGCGTTCATCCTGCTCGGCGCGCACCGCTTCGACCGCCTGCGCGCCGACGAGCGGGTCCGGGCCTTCCTGGACGGCGCGGGGCCGGCGGCGATCGGCGCCATCCTCGGCTCCGCGATCCTCCTGGCCGGCGCGCTCACGCGGCCGTGGCAGTTCGCGGTCCTGGCCGCCGCGGCCGTCCTGCTGCTGCCGCTGCGCCGCGGCGTCGTGCCGGTCCTGCTCGGCGCCGGCGCGGTCGGCGTCGTCATCGCCCTGGCCGGCGGGCCGCTGCCGACATGAGTATCAAACCAGTTTGATGTACTGTGGAGGTATGGTCCTGGACACGCCGCCCGGCGTGCTGCGGCTGGCCGGCCACCCGGTGCGCTGGCAGCTGCTGCGCGAGCTGGCGCGCAGCGACCGGCAGGTCGGTGAGCTGGTCGCGCTGACCGGCCAGCGGCAGAGCCTGGTCTCCTACCACCTGGGCCAGCTGCGCGACGGCGGCCTGGTCGCCATGCGCCGCAGCTCGGCGGACCGCCGCGACACGTATTACCGCCTCGACCTCGCCGCCTGCCGCGACCAGCTCGCCGGCGCCGGCGAGGCCCTGCACCCGGGCATCCGGCTGGTCCCGGCGGCGGACCCGGCCCACCGGCCGGCCCGGCGCCGCCCCGTCCGGGTCCTGTTCCTCTGCACCGGCAACAGCTCCCGCTCGCAGATGGCCGAGGCGTTGCTGGAGCGGCTCGGCGGGGCCCGGGTCGAGGCGGCCAGCGCGGGCAGCCACCCCAAGCCGCTGCACCCCAACGCGGTGCGCGCCATGCGGGCCAGCGGCATCGACATCAGCGGCCGCCACCCCAAGCACCTCGACGTGTTCGCCGGCCAGCGGTTCGACCACGTCATCAGCCTCTGCGACCGGGTCCGGGAGGTGTGCCCGCGGTTCCCGGGCTCGCCCGCCCTGGCGCACTGGAGCATGCCGGACCCCGCCGCGGAGCCCGGCTACCCACCGTTCGTGCGCGCCGCCGACGAGCTCAAGGCGCGCATCACCTTCCTGCTACCCGCGATCGACACCACCAGAGGGAGCGAGCGATGAACGACCTCGCAACGATGGTCCATGTCCGCTTCATGGTCGACGACGTGGACGCCGCGGTCGGCTTCTACACCACCCACCTCGGGTTCACCCTGCGCTCCAGCGCGGCGCCGGCCTTCGCCGACGTCGTCCGCGGCAACCTGAGGCTCCTGCTCAGCGGCCCGGCCAGCTCCGCCGGCCGCCCCATGCCGGACGGCGAGCGGCCGGCGCCGGGCGGCTGGAACCGCATCCACCTCCTCGTCGACGACATCGCCGGCGAGGTCGCCCGCCTGCGGGCCGCCGGCGCCACGTTCCGCAACGACGTGGTCAGCGGCCCCGGCGGCCGGCAGATCCTGCTGCAGGACCCCTCCGGCAACGTCGTCGAGCTGTTCCAGCCCGCCGCCTAGTTGCGGTAGCGGAAGAGGATCCGGCCCCTTGTCAGGTCGTACTGGCTGAGCTCCACCAGCACCCGGTCGAACGGCAGGACCTTGATGTAGTTCTTGCGGATCTTGCCGCTGATGTGGGCCAGGACGATGTGCCCGTTGGCCAGCTCGACGCGGAACTTGGCGTCGCGCAGGCACTCCAGCACGGTGCCCTCCAGCTGGATCCCGTCGGTCGACTTGGGCATCAGCGGATCACCAGCTCGAGGTTGCTGCCGGTGCGCCGGGCGCCGGCGGACTCGAACAGGGCGACGGCCGCGGTGTTGGCCTCGTGCACGTCGGCGCAGACCGTCGCGACGCCGCGGGCGCGGGTGGCCGCCAGGACGTGCCCGAGCAGGGCGCGGGCGACGCCGCGGCGGCGGCGGTCGGACCGGACCGCGATGAGGCCGACCCTGGTGTGCCTCGGCAGCAGCCCCAGCCGGGCCAGGCCCACGTACCCGCCGGGCTCGGCGGCGACCGTGTACCAGGTGGGATCGAGCGGCCGGGACAGCACCGCCGCCGGCATCCGGTCCCAGCCGATCGTGGCCTCGATCTCGGCGCGGACCGTGCGGTCCAGGTCGCGCAGCGGCGCCAGCTCGGCCGTGCCGGTGGGCAGCACCGTCAGGCCCGGCGGCGGCAAGAGGCCGTCGCCGCCGTCGCTGGCCATGACGTACTCCCACTCGCGGCGGCGGGTGGTCAGCCCGGCCTGCACCCAGCGGGTGCGCAGGTCCAGGTCGGCCTCGTCGACGACGGTGTACAGCGGCCGCGGCAGGGCGGCCAGCATGGCCCCGGCGAGGCGGGCGAAGACGTCGTCGTGCCAGGCGTCGACGCTCAGGAAGAGGCGGCCGTCCGGGCGGGGCGAGGCGTCGCCGCGGCCGACCACCAGGTCGTCGTCGAGGGCGTGCCACTGCCGCTCGGCGACGCGCGTGATGACGAGTGTGTTCATCGGTGTCACCTTTCGGGAGATCCCAGAGGGACGCTCCCGGGCGGCATCTACCGCGGCCGCCCGACCGTGACGGAAATGGGGAGCACCCACATCGGTACAACGTTCACGGTGCTCACCCCCTCAGGCCGGACCACGGTCGACGGCACGCTACCGCGCCGCCCGCCGGCCGTCCACCGAATAAGCGCCGTCGTGTCGGTGCTGTCGGTCCCGGCCCGGGTGGCCTAGGTTCGGGTGCGTCGCCGGCCGCGGGGTGCCGGCACCGATCGGACGGGGGCGGATCGATGACGGGGACGACGGCGGTGCCGGGACCGCGGGACCGGCGCTCGGCGGGCTGCACGGTGGAGTTCACCATCGGCGGGGTGCCGGGCGCGATGACCACCGGCCACGCCGCCGACGGCGCGCTGCACCGGGTGGACCTGCGCGCCGGCGTGCACGGGTCGGCCCTCGCGGGGCTGGCCGACGCGCTCGCCACCGCGATCACCCTCGGGCTGCGGCACGGCGCGCCGCCGGCCGCGTACACCGACGCGCTGCGCCGGCTGGAGCTGGACGCGCCGGCGGTGGACGGGCCGGCGCTGGACGGGCCGGCGGGCCATGCCCTCGTCGAGGCGCTGGTCGTCGGCGACTGACCGGCCGGCACCGCTTCCCCGCCGGCCGGGTGACCGTTAACATCGGTCGTCCGTGCCGACCGTACGGGTGCGTCGTGTGAACGCTCACGGGTGCCCGTACCGCCTCCGGGAGACCCTGTGCCGTCCGCGCTGCTCCGCCTCGATCCCGCCCGCGTCGTCGCGCCGGTGTCCCGCCGCACCTTCGGCTCGTTCGTCGAGCACATGGGGCGCTGCGTCTACACGGGCATCTTCGAGCCCACGCACCCCACCGCCGACGCCGACGGCTTCCGGCAGGACGTGCTGGCGCTGACCCGGGAGCTGGGCGTCACCGTCGTGCGGTACCCCGGCGGCAACTTCGTGTCCGGGTACCGCTGGGAGGACGGCATCGGTCCGGTCGCCGACCGGCCGGTCCGCCGCGACCTCGCCTGGCGCAGCCTGGAGTCCAACGAGGTCGGCATCGACGAGTTCATGCGCTGGGCCGGCAAGGCGGGCGTCGAGGTCATGTACGCGCTGAATCTCGGCACCCGGGGCGTGCAGGAGGCCCTCGACGTCCACGAGTACCTCAACCAGCCCGACCGCACCCGCCTCGCCGAGCTGCGCCGGGCCAACGGCGCCGACAAGCCGTACGGCATCCGCATGTTCTGCCTCGGCAACGAGATGGACGGGACGTGGCAGCTCGGCCACAAGACCGCCGGCGAGTACGGGCGGCTCGCCGTGGAGACCGCCCGCGCGCTGCGCGCCGCCGACCCGGACGTGGAGCTCGTCGTCTGCGGCAGCTCCGGCTCGTCGATGCCGACGTTCGCCAGCTGGGAGGCCGAGGTCCTCGAGCACGCCTACGACGAGGTCGACGCCATCTCCGCGCACGCCTACTACGAACCCGTCGACGGTGACGTCGGCAGCTTCCTCGCCTCCGCGGTCGACATGGACCACGTCATCGACAGCGTCATCGCGACCGCGGACAGCGTCGGCGCCCGGCGCAAGAGCAGCAAGCGGCTGAACATCTCCTTCGACGAGTGGAACGTCTGGTACCTGCGGCGGTTCATGGCCGAGCGGGACACCGCGTCCACCGAGTGGCCGTTCGCGCCGCGGGTCATCGAGGACTGCTACACGGTCACCGACGCCGTCGTCGTGGGCAACCTGCTGATCTCCCTGCTGCGGCACAGCGACCGGGTCACCGCCGCCTGCCAGGCCCAGCTGGTCAACGTGATCGCCCCGATCCGCTCGGAGCCCGGCGGCCCCGCGTGGCGTCAGACGATCTTCCACCCGTTCGCGATCACCGCCCGCCTCGCCCGGGGCACGGTGCTGCGCGTCGAACTGGAGGCGCCCACGTACCAGACGGACCGCTACGGCGAGGTCCCGCTGCTGGACGCGGTCGCCACCCACGACACCGGCACCGGCGACGTCACCATCTTCGTGGTGAACCGCCACCAGACGGACGCCGTGACGTTGTCGGCGCCGCTGGCCGGGTTCGGCGGCGGGCTGCGGGTCGCGGAGGCGTGGACCGTCGCCGACGACGACCCCTCCGCCACCAACACCGCCGAGCACCCCGACCGGGTCGTGCCGCGCCCGGCCGGCCACGCCGAGGTGACCGGCGGCGCCCTGCACGCCACCCTGCCCGCGCAGTCCTGGACCGCGATCCGCCTGGCAGGCGGTGTGGCGTAGCGGACCGACCGGCGCCGCGGGCGTAGGGTCCGGTGAGTGCTCATCACGGGAGGGGGCATCACCATGCCGACGACGCACATCCTGGAGACCGCCGGGGCAGATCTCGCCTATGACGTCCACGGCCCGCTGCCGGCTGCGGACGGGCCGCGCCCGCTGTTCATGATCGGCCAGCCGATGGACGCGAGCGGGTTCACGACGCTGGCGTCGCTGTTCACCGACCGCACCGTCGTCACGTACGACCCGCGCGGCCTCGGCCGCAGCGCCCGCAAGGACGGCCGCACCGACCACGACCCGACCGTGCAGGCCGGTGACGTGCACGCCGTCATCGAGGCGCTCGGCGCCGGGCCGGTCGACATGTTCGCCAGCAGCGGCGGCGCGGTGACGGCCCTCGCGCTCGTCGCGGCGCACCCCACCGACGTGGCCACCCTCGTGGCGCACGAGCCGCCGCTGCTGCCGGTGCTCCCCGACGCCGAAGCCGCCGAGCGCGCCCGCGCCGCCGTCCGCGACGCGTACGACGCCGGCGGGTTCAACGCCGGCATGGCCGCCTTCATCGTGCTGACCTCCTGGCACGGCGAGTTCACCGACGAGTACTTCGCCCAGCCGGCCCCGCGGCCCGCCCAGTTCGGCATGCCGTCCGACGACGACGGCTCCCGCGACGACCCGCTGCTGTCGGACCGCTCATGGGCCGTCAGCGGCTACCGCCCGGACCCCGCCGCCCTCGCCGCCGCGCCGACCCGCATCGTCGTCGCCGTCGGCGAGGAGTCCGCGGGCACCTTCACCGGCCGCACCGCGGTGGCCACCGCCGAGCTGCTCGGTCAGCCCGTGACCGTCTTCCCCAGCCACCACGGCGGCTTCCTCGGCGGCGAGCACGGCTACGCCGGCCAGCCGGAAGCCTTCGCCCTCAAGCTCCGCGCGGTCCTGCAAGACGACTGACCGGACCGGCGGCGTCCTCGTGGGGCGCACGTCATGAGCTGGTTCGTCGAGCGCCGCGGGGCCGGGTGGATCCGGCGCCGTCCGTCGACGCGCGGCGGACCAGGTGCCAGGCGTCGCGGTGGTCCGGGGTGGGGTCGCCCAGGGCCGCGGCCGCGCAGGCGGCGCCCTGGTCGCGCAGTGACTGGGCGACCGTGGTGAGGTCGTGCTCGCGGGCGGCGGCGGAGTCGTCCCAGCCGCTGACCCGCACGCCCGGGGCCTCGCGGACGACGGCGAGGGCGAGCTGGTCGCTCATGGCGGCGACGGCGTCCAGGTCGGGCACCGCCGCGAGCAGCTCGCGCAGCACGGTGCGGGCCTCGCCCTCGTCGTTGGTGCGGCACACGCCGACCGGCACGCCGGACCAGTCGATGCCGAGGGCCGCGGCGGCGTCGCGGTAGCCGGCCAGGCGGTCGCGGGTCACCGGGTACCCGACCGTCGCCGGATCCACGCCCGGCTCGACGAACGTGGCCCGCCGCCGGTCGAGCGGGAAGCCCAGGACCGCCGGGCGCCTGGCGCCGGCGAAGACCACGGCGCCCACCGCCCGCGCCGCGGCGCGGTTGTCGATGCCGATCACCGTCGTGCCGGGCCACGCCGGGCCGCTGTGCACGACGACCGGGCGGCGGGTGCCGCACGCGGCGGCGAGCACCGGGTCGTCGTCGGTGGTGGTCCACACGACGTACGCGTCGACCGCCGCGGCGAGGACCCGGTCGGCGTGGTCGTCGCCGGTGCCGGTCGGCACGATGAGCAGCCCGTAGCCCCGCTCCGCGCACACCTCGGCGACGCCGGCGAGGAAGGCCACGGCCTGGGGGTCGTCGAAGGCGTACGTGAGGTGCTCGCCCAGCACGACGCCGAGGGTGCGGGTGGCGCCGTACCGCAGCGACCGCGCCTTCGGGTCGGGTCCGCCGTACCCCAGCTCGGCGGCGGCCCGCAGCACCTTGGCCCGGCTGCCGTCGGAGACCCGGTCCGGCTGGTTGTAGGTGTAGGACACGGTCATCGGCGACACTCCGGCCGCGCGGGCCACGTCGGTCATCGTCACCCGGCGCGATTGCATGGCAGCATCGTAGCTGTGTAGCGTTACACAATGCGTCTCGCCCCGCCGGACCGCCGGTTGTCCATCGCGGCCTACCTCGCCTCGGCCGCCTTCGGCGCGTTCTGGGGCACCTGGGGCGCGGCGGTCGCCCGCGTCCGCGACCAGGCCGGCCTCGACGACGGCGGGCTGGGCACCGCGCTGCTGTGCATCAGCGCCGGTGCGCTGCCCGCGATGCTGCTCACCGGCCGCGCCCTGGACCGTTGGGGGCTGCGCTGCACCGCGCCGCTGATCGCCGCGCTCGGCGCCGCCGGGCTCGCCGCGGTCCTCACCGCCGGCGGCCTCGCGGGCCTGTGCGCCGGCCTCACCGGCGTGGGCATCGCCAGCGGCGCGGTCGACGTCGCCATGAACTCCGTCGGTGGCCGCGCCGAGCAACGCTCCGGTCGTCCCGTCATCACCCGGGCGGGCGCGGTCTTCTCCACCGGCGTCGTCATCTGCAGCCTCGGCACGGGCAGCGCCTACGCCGCCGGCGCACCCACCTGGCTGCCCTTCGCGGCCGTGCTGCTGCTCTCGGTCCTGGCCGGCGCCGCGGTCCACCGCGCGCTCACCGGCGTCCCGGGCGCGGCGCCCGTCGGCCGGCCGGGCCCGGCCGCGACCACCCGCCTGCCGCTGCCGCCGCTGCTGCTGCTCGGCGCCCTGGGCGCGCTCGCGTTCGCCAGCGAGAACGCCCACCAGAGCTGGAGTGTCGTGTTCATGCAGGACGTCCTGGCCACCGGCCCCGGCCTCAGCGCCACCGCGCCCGCCGTGTTCGCGGCCACCGTCGCCGTCACCCGCTTCGCGGTCAGCGCCGTGAGCCCCGCCCACGCCCGGGCCGTCCTCGTCGCCGGCGCCGCCGTGGCCGCCGCCGGGGCGGCGGTCGTCGCCCGTGCCCCGTCGCTGCCGGCCGCCCTCGCCGGCCTCGTCCTGGCCGCCGCCGGCACCGGCGCCCTGTTCCCGACCCTGCTCAGCATCGTGTCCCGCAACGTCGCCGAGACCTCCCGCGGCCGTGCGACCGCCGTCGTGACCGTCGTGTCGTACCTGGGGTTCCTGCTCGGCCCGGTCTACGTCGGCCTGTGGTCCTCGACCACCAGCCTGCGCGGCGCGATGCTCGCCGTGGCCGCCCTCGGCGCCGCCCTGGCCGCGCTGACCCTGCCACTGCTGCGCCTCAGCCGGTATGCCGTGCGGCCTCGCTGACGCGGCCGGGCCGGTGCTGCGCCTCAGCCAGTGTGCGATGCGGCCTCGCTGACACCGCCCCCGGCCGCGCTCGGAGCCGCTCGCCGTGGCGGGCTCCGGACCCCTTCACGGCGCTTTCGTCGCTGCGACCGTCTCCAGGCCGGCGCCCCGGCCGTCAGCGGCCCAGCGGCGAGCGCCGCCCGTCGACGACGAGGCGGCGGCGGTCAGCGGGGGCGGAAGAGGTCGTTGAGGTCGGCGTGCGAAAGCTGGTCCTGGGCGTAGGTGAAGGTGCCCTGGTCGAGCAGCTCCCGGGCGGCGCGCCGCAGGTGGCCGTACATGGCGCGGGCGAGGCTGCCGCCGACGGTGACCCGGCGCACGCCGAGGTCGCGCAGGGCGGCGAAGGACAGCGGGTCGCCGGTCAGGCCCATGACCACGTTGAGCGGGCCGTCGAGGTCGCGGACCAGCGCGGCGACGGTCGTGGCGTCGGTGGCGCCGGGCACGAACGCGCAGTCCGCGCCGGCCGCCAGGTAGGCGTTGGCCCGGCGCACGCAGTCGGTGACGGTGCCGCCGACCAGCAGGGCGTCGGTGCGGCCGACGAGGACGAACGGCTCGCCGGTGGCGTCGACGGCGGCGCGGGCGGCGCGGATGCGCTCGGTGGCCAGGGCCTCGTCGAACAGCGGGCTCGACCGCTCGCCGGTGAAGTCCTCGATGTTGCCGCCGGCGGACCCGGCGGCGAGCGCCGCGCAGACCGTGGCGGCGACCGTCTCCGGGGCGGCGCCGAAGCCTTCCTCGAGGTCGGCGCTGACCGGCACGGCCACCTCCGCGGCGATCTCGGCGACCCGGCGCAGCATCGTGTCGCGGTCGAGGCGGCCCTGCGGGCCGTGCTCGGCGAAGAAGTCGTGGTCGGGCCGGCCCAGGGAGAACGCGATGCCCGCGCTGGTGGTCGCCACGGCCGGGAAGCCGGCCGCGGCCAGCAACCGGGCGCTGCCGACGTCCCATGCGTTGGGAAGCAGGAAACAGCCGTCGCGGTGCAGGTCGACGAAACGCTGCCGCCGGTCGCGGTCCACCGCATCCCCCCCAGAGCCGCTCGATCAGCTGGCGCCGATGTCGAAGAGGTTACCCTCCGGGTCCGACAGGGTCGTCCAGACCGCGCCGTACTCGGCGAAGTCGGCGACCTGCTTGGCGCCCAGGCCGACGGCCCGGGCGACCGCGCCCGGCAGGTCGGCGCTGTGCAGGTCCAGGTGGATGCTGTTCTTGCCCGGGGTACGGTCCGGCACCTGGATGAACATGAGCACCGGCCGGGCGCCGGCGGCGCGGCCGACGGTGGCGAAGAACGGCGTCGGGTCGGGGTCGACGGGCAGCTCCAGCAGCGCCGAGTAGAACGTGGCGAGCGCGGCGGCGTCGGCGCAGTCGACGGTCACGTGGGCGATGGCGAGGTCGGTCATGTGCGGTTGCTCCTCAGGCGGCGATTGGCCAGCAGATCTCGGTGCGGTACTCGTCGGGGTCCCCGGTCTCCTCCGGGCCGACGAGGTAGAGCTCGACGATGGGGTCGGGCAGGGCGGTGTCGTGCTCGGCGACGTGCCGCCCGAGCAGCCCGTACGTGATGTCGCAGTCGGCGAACGGGCCGTTGTGCACGGCGACGGCGTACCGGGCGGCGGGCAGCACGCCGAAGCGGTCGTCGCCGGCGGGCACCGCGTCGGCGGCGACCGGTACGAACGCGACCACCTCGCCGGTCTCGCCGGCGAAGAACTCGGCCGAGTACGTCGCCCCGGCCGGCCCCGAGGGGTCGGTGCCGAGGGCGTCGAGGACGGCGTACAGCTCCGGGAAGACCCGCCCGCACCAGTCCGTCACCTCGGTGCGGGCGATGCGGGCCGACGTGCGCAGCACCGGCGACCCCGGCGCCAGGCGGTGCCGCACCGGCAGCCGCGGCTCCGGACCCAGCAGCCGCCGCAGCGACACGACCACGTCCCGGGTCCGGGTCAGCTCGGCCTCCATCCGGTCCAGGTGCCGGGCGAGCGCGTCGCGCCGCGCGGCCGGCCCCGGCTCGGCGAGCACCTGCCTGATCTCGGCGATCGGCATGTCGAGGTCGCGCAGCCGCCGGATGAGGTGCGCGTCGTCGACCTGCCCCGGCGCGTACCGCCGGTACCCGGTCCCCTCGTCGACGCCGGCCGGCACCAGCAGCGCGATGTCGTGGTAGTACCGCAGCGTCTTGGCGCTGAGGTGGCACAGCCGCGAGAACTCTCCGATGGTGACGCCCGTTGTCATGCCCCGTAGTCAACCCGTTCCAGCTACTGGAAGGTCAAGCCCGCCGATGACCTTCGCCCGGGAGGCGTAACGGCGGGGAGGTGCGGGTAGCGGTGGTCGGTATGACGGTCCCGGGCACGGATGAGGTGCAGCCGCGGCAGCGGACGTTCTTCGGGCAGCCGAGGGTGCTGGCGAACCTGTTCGGCGTCGAGCTGTGGGAGCGGTTCTCGTTCTACGGCATGCAGGGCATCCTGCTCATCTACCTGTACTACGAGGCGGACCGGGGCGGGCTCGGCATCGACGAGGCCACCGCGACCAGCATCGTCGGCGCGTACGGCGGTGCGGTGTACCTGTCGACCATCCTCGGCGGGTGGGCCGCGGACCGGCTCTTCGGCCGGGAGCGGGTGCTGTTCGGCAGCGCGGTGCTGGTCATGGCCGGGCACATCTGCCTGGCGGTGCTGCCCGGCCTGGCCGGGGTGGCGGCCGGGCTGGTGTGCATCGCCATCGGCAGCGGCGGGGTCAAGGCGACCGCGACGTCGCTGGTCGGCTCGCTGTACGCCGAGGACGACCCGCGCCGCGACGCCGGTTTCTCACTGTTCTACCTGGGCGTCAACCTCGGCGCGCTGGCCGGGCCGCTGCTGACCGGGCTGCTGCAGCAGAACGCCGGGTTCCATTACGGGTTCGGGCTGGCCGCGGTCGGCATGGCGATCGGACTGACCCAGTACGCGTTCGGCCGGCGGCAGCTGACCGGGGCGGCGCGTGAGGTGCCCAACCCGCTCTCGCCGTCCCGCCGGCCGCTGGTCGTGGGGGTCGCGGTGGCCGTGGTCGCGGTGATCTCCGTCGTCGTGCTCACCGGCGTCCTGCCGGCCGGGCGGCTCGCCACGGCGGTGGTCGTGGTCAGCGCCGTCGCCGCGGTCGCCTACTTCGTCGTGATCCTGTCCGCCGGTACGGTCAGCGGGGTCGAGCGGCGGCGGATGCTCGGGTTCATCCCGATGTTCCTGGCCAGCGCCGTGTTCTGGTCGCTGTACCAGCAGCAGTTCACGGTGGTGACGATCTACTCCGACCAGCGGCTGGACCGCACGGTGCTCGGGTGGCGGATGCCGGTGTCGTGGGTGCAGTCGATCAACCCGGTGTTCGTCATCCTGCTGTCCGGGGTGTTCGCGGCGCTGTGGACGCGGTTGGGCGACCGGCAGCCGTCGACCCCGGCGAAGTTCACCGCCGGCACCGTCGTCATGGGCGTGGCGTTCCTGCTGTTCCTGCCGCTGGCCGGCGGCGGGCCCAACAGCGCCCCGCTGCTCGCCCTCACCGGCATCCTGTTCGTGTTCACCGTCGCGGAGCTGCTGCTGTCGCCGGTCGGGTTGTCGCTGGCCACGAAGGTCGCCCCGGCCGCGTTCCGCACCCAGACGGTCGCGCTGTTCTTCCTGTCGGTCGCCCTCGGCACCGCCATGTCGGGCGTGCTGGCCCGCTACTACAGCGCCGAGCACGAGGCCCTGTACTTCGGGTTGCTCGGCGGGGTGGCGGTCCTCTTCGGCGCCGTCCTGGCCGCGCTCACCCCGCTGATCCGCCGGCTCATGGGCGGGGTGCACTGACGACCCTGCCCGACCGGCGGCGCACCGCCGCCGATTTGTGCCCTGTCGTGCCCCGGCGTCCTGCATATGCTGGGGTCTATCGACATCATTGGAGGCGTCACACAGGGCGGGGCGGGCCGGGTGGCGGCCGCGTCCGCGCTGCTGTCCGCGAAGCTGGCCCGGCCCGAGCCGGTCGAGCGGGCACTGCCGCGTGAGCAGCTCATCGACGCGCTATGGACCCTCACCGACCTGGCGGTCACCGTGGTCACCGGCCCGGCCGGCTCCGGCAAGAGCCAGCTGATCGCGGCGTGGGCCGACGAGGGCCCCGGCTGGGACACGATCGCCTGGCTCACCCTCGACCAGGACGACGCGCGGCAGCCGGCCCGCATGTGGCGGCACCTGCTGGCCGCGCTGCGCCGGGCCGGCGTGCTGCTGCCCACGGTGCTGCTGGAGTGGACCGCGGCCCACGACCACCGGGCCGTCATCGAGGTCGCCGCGGTGCTGGCCCGGCACCCGCAGCCGCTCGTGCTGGTCCTGGACGGCGTGTGCCGGCTGTCCGCCGAGCAGCTGCACGAGATCGACTTCCTGCTGCGCAACGCGCAGGGCAACCTGCGCCTGGTGCTCATCGGCCGGCACCGGCCACGGTTCCCGCTGCACCGCTACCGGCTGACCGACCAGCTCAGCGAGGTGCGGGCGGCCGACCTCGTGGTGGACGCGGACGAGGTGCGGGCCCTGTTCGCGCTGCACGACGTCGACCTGGACGCCGGCGCGCTCGCCGACGTCATGTGGCAGACCCGGGGCTGGCTCGCCGGGGTGCGGCTGTGCGCGATGGCGATGCGGCACACCGGCGCGGCCACGGTGCCCGTGCTCGCCTCCCACGACTACGTCGTGGACTACTTCACCGGGGAGATCTTCGACCGGCTCACCCCGGCGCGGCGGCGGCTGCTGGCCGGGGTCGGCCGGCTCGACACGTTCACCGCCGAGCTCGCCGCGCTCGTCGGCGGGCCGCAGGTCACCGGCGACGTCCTGGCCGAGCTGGAGGAGGCCGGCGCGTTCCTGGAGCCCGCGGAAGAGTCGGGCGGCACCTACCGGCTCCATCCGCTGTTCGCCGCCGTGCTGCGCGACCGGCTGCCGCTGCCGGCCGAGGAGGAGCGCGCGGTCCGGATCCTCGCGGCGCGCTGGTGCGCCGGGCAGGGCGACCTGCCCGGCGCCGTCAGGCACGCCACCGCGGTCGGGGCCTGGGACGAGGCCGCCCGCATCATCGTCGAGGACCTCGCATTCGGTGAGATGATCATGGACGGTCCGGGCGGGGAGCTCGTCGGGCTGCTCGCCGGCATGCCCGCGACGCCCACGACGCCGCACGGGGTGGTCGTCGCCGCGGCGTTCGCCCTCGCCCACGACGACATCGTCCGCGCCGAGCGGCTCGTGGCCGGCGACGCGTGGCTGCCCGGGGCCGACGCGCCGCTGGCGAGCAGGATCGGCGCGTGCTTCGTGCGGCAGTCGGTCGCCTACGAGACCGGCGACGCCGAGCGGCTGCAGGCGGTCACGCACGCCGCGGCGCAGCTGTTGCCGCAGGTCGACCCCGGGCGGATCGCGGCGCGGCCGGAGCTGGGGGTGTTCGTCCTGTCCGGGGTGGCGACGGCGCACCTGCGCGCCGGGCGGCTCGCGGAGGCCGCGGGCAGCTTCGCCGCGGCGGTCCGGGCACCGGCCAGCGAGCGCTGCGGCGGGCTCGTCGCGTACTGCATCCAGCATCTCGCGTTCACCGAGGCGCACCTGGGGCGGCTGCGGGAGGCGTACGACACGGCGCAACGGGCGTTCGACCTGGTGGCGCGCACCGAGGCGCTGAACCGGGGACCCCGGCACATCGCCGACGTCGCCCTGGCGTGGGTGGCGGCCGAGCGCTACGACACGGAGACCGCCTGGCGCTACGTGTACTCCGCCGAGGCCGGGCTGCGCACCGACAGTTGCCCGCGGGAGAGCGCGTACGCGGCCACCCTGGCGATCGTGCGGTCCAGGCTGCTGCGGGCCAGGGGTGAGCTGCCGGCCGCGCTGTCGGTGTTACGCGGCGCGCCGGTCCAGGAGCCGGCCCGCCGCTGGGTCCGGCACGAGCTCGACCTCGCCGAGCTGCGGGTCCTGGTCGCGATGGGCCGGCACGAGGAGGCCCGCACCGGCCTGGACCGGCTCGACCCGGAGCGGCCCGAGGTGACGCTGCTGCGCGGCTCGGCGGCGCTGGCCGCGGGCGACCCGCAGCACGCCGCCGAGTCCGCCCAGCGGGTGCTGCGCCGGCTCGGCCTGCCGGTCGGCGTGCTCGTCGAGGCGTGGCTGCTGCTGGCGGCGGCCACCGCCCGCCTCGGCGATCGCGAGCGGGCGGTGGAGGCGCTGCAGACGGCGGTCGACTTCACCGCCGACGACGGTGGCATGCGCGCGGTGTACGAGTCCGACACCGCCCTGCGGGACCTGCTGCGACAGCGGGCGCCGGACCCGCCGGGGGCGGTGCCGGTGCTCAGCGCCCGGCAGGTGGAGGTGCTGCGGCACCTGGCGGAGCTGGCCCCGGCGGAGGAGATCGCCGCGGCGATGCACGTGTCCGCCGGCACCGTGCGCACCCACATCCGGGCGGTGCTGCGCAAGCTCCAGGCGACGAGCCAGGACGACGCCGTCCGCCGGGCCCGCGAGACCGGCCTGCTGTAGGCCCGTCCCGCCGGCCCGGCCGGTCCCCGGGAAGTGCCGGGTCAGGCGGCCCGGCCGGCCTTGAGCGCCGCCGCGGTCCGCACGGCCCGCCCCGCCTGGTACGCCGCCGCCCGCAGGGCCACCTCGCCGGGCGGGCCGTCGCCGGCCACGTGGGAGGCGCCGTACGGGTTGCCGGACCGCAACTGGACCGGGTCGGTGTAGCCGGGCGGGACGATGATGCCGCCCCAGTGGTGGAACACGTTGCCCAGCGCCAGCAGCGTGGCCTCCTGCCCGCCGTGGGCGGTGTTGGAGGCGGTGAACGCCGAGTACACCTTGTCCGCCAGCGCGCCACGCAGCCACAGCGGGCCGGTGGCGTCGACGAACGCCTTGAGCTGGGCGGCGACGTTGCCGAACCGGGTGGGGGTGCCGAACAGGACCACATCGGCCCAGTCGAGGTCGGCCAGGCCGGCCTCGGCGACGCCGGCCGTGTCGCGGACGTGCCGCGCCCACTCCGGCCGGGCGTCGACCGCCTCGGGCGGCGCGGACTCGGCCACCTTGCGCAGGCGCACATCGGCGCCGGCCTGCTCCGCGCCCTCGGCGGCGGCCTGCGCGAGCGCGTGCACGGTGCCGGTGGCGCTGTAGTAGATGATCGCGGCGTGTACTGGTTCCATGCCGGCACCGACGACGCGGCCCACCCGGATGTCAGGCGCGGACCTCACACTCCGGTGCGCTGTGTCGTCGGACGCATGAGGGCCGCACGAGGCGAGGGAGCTGCCACCATGACCACCCCGGATCCGGGCCTGACCGTGATCATGAGCGAGCGGCGGCAGCTGATCAATCTCGCGTACCGGCTGCTCGGCTCGCTGTCCGAGGCCGAGGACGCCGTCCAGGAGACCTACGCCCGGTGGTACGCGATGACGCCGCCGCAGCGGGAGGCGATCGCGTCGCCCGGCGCGTGGCTCACGACGGTCGCCGGCCGCGTCTGCCTGGACGTGCTCGGCTCGGCCCGGGCCAGGCGGGAGCGGTACGTCGGCGAATGGATCCCCGAGCCGCTGCCCGAGCCCGCCGAGTGGACCGGCGGCCCGCGGGGCACCGACCCGGCCGAGCGGATCACCCTCGACGAGTCGGTCACCATGGCGTTCCTCGTCGTGCTCGACGCGATGACCCCGGCCGAGCGGGTCGCGTTCGTGCTCCACGACGTCTTCGGCTACCCGTTCGCCGAGGTCGCCGCGGTGGTCGGCCGCACCCCGGCCGCGTGCCGGCAGCTGGCCTCCTCCGCCCGCCGCCGGCTGCGCGTCACCCGGTCACCGCGCCCGCCCGCGGCGCGGCACGCCCGCGTCGTGCGCGACTTCAGACGCGCCTGGGAGGCCAAGGACATCGCCGCGCTCGTCGGCCTGCTCGCCGCGGACGTCACCGCGACCGGCGACGGCGGCGGGCTCGTCGCCGCCGCACCCCACCCGATCGTCGGCGCGGAGCGGGTGGCGCTGTTCTTCGCCGGCCGGGCGCACCTGGCGCTCGGCCTGACGCTGCTGGAACGCACCGTCAACGGCCGGCCGGGCCTGGTCGCCCAGCTGGACGGCGGCACGGTGTCGGTGCTGGCGTTCGACGTGACCGGCGACCGGATCAGCCGCATCTGGGCCGTGCTCAACCCCGACAAGCTGCGCGCCTGGCCCACCGGCTGAGGCCGCCGCCACGATCAGCCGGCGTCGACGGCGACCATGGTCAGGACCTCGCGGACGGTGCTGTCGAGCTGCCGCGCCTGCCGGGCGATCGTGTCGACGGCCAGCCGGCGGCGGTCGTCGTCGAGGTCCTGCCAGTGGCCGTCGAGGATGTCGGCGTGGTCGCGGATGGTGCCGGCCGGGGTGCCGATCCGGTGCCCGAAGATGCCGATCAGGTCGAGCTTGAACTGGTTGGCGGACTCCAGGTCCCGGTTGCGGGCGGCGAGCTCCGCGGCCGCGGCGTCCCGGGCCCGCTCGGCGGCGCGGCGGGCGGTGACGTCGGTGGCGACGGCGATGATGTGGCTGGGCTTGCCGGCCGGGTCGCGGATGAGGGTCACGGCGGCCTCCACGTCGACCCAGTGGCCGGCGGCGTGGCGCAGCCGCCCCTGGTGGATGTACACGTCGAGGTCGCCGGTGAACAGGTCGGCGATGCGGCGCCGGGTCTCCGCGAGGTCGTCGGGGTGCAGCAGGTCGCGGTCGGCGCGCCCGGCGAGCTGGCCCGGGTCGTGGCCGAGCATCGCGGCGTAGGCGGGGTTCGCGTCGATGACCGTGCCGTCGAGGGCGGTGATGACCTGGCCGGCGGCGCTGTTGGTGAACAGGGCCCGGAAGCGTTGCTCGCTGTCGGCGAGGGCCTGCTCGGCGGTGCGCGCGGCGGTGATGTCGGTGTTGACCTCGAGGACCTGCGCGGTGTCGCCGGGGTTGGGCTGGTGCAGCACCTGCCGGCTGAGGGTGGTGATGCGGGCGCCGGTGGCGCTGATCTGCTCGACCTGGCCCTCCCAGCGGCCGTCGCGCAGCAGCGCCGCCTGCTGCGCCGCGGCGTCACTGGTGCGGTAGGCGGTGCTCAGCAGCCGCTGCGCCCGCCGGCCCGCCGCGGCGGCCAGCGGCCAGCCGTAGAGGCGCTCCGCGCCGTTGTTCCACCAGCGGATCGTGCCGTCGAGGTCCCGCACGATGATCGCGGCGGGGGCCAGGTCGAGCAGCTCGGCCTGCCGGCGCAGCTGCGCGTCGGCGGCGCGGCGGGCGGTGATGTCCTCGACCTGGTTCACGACGTACCGGGCGTGCCCGTCGGGGGCGCGCACCAGCGCGACGCGCACCGACACCCAGATGGTGTGGCCGTCCTTGTGCCGGTACCGGCGTTCAGCGGTGAGCGTGTCGCGGGCGCCGCCGACGAGCTCGTGGGTGAACGCGGTGGTGGAGCCGATGTCGTCGGGGTGCTGCAGGTCGTGGAACGACATCGTGGTGAGCTCCGCGGTGGAGTACCCCGTGATGGCGGTCATCGCCGGGTTCGCGTGCAGGTAGCGGCCGAACGTCTCCGGTTCGACGCTGGCGAGGGTGAGGCCCAGCGGCGAGTTGTCGAAGGTGAGCCGGAAGCGGTCCTCGCTGCGCTGGCGCGCCGCCATGGCGTCGTTGGCCTGCCGCAGGAGCTGGGCCTGGCGGGCGGCGTCGGCGGCGTGGCGCAGCGCGCTGCCCAGCGCCGCGGCGAGCACGGTCAGCTGCCGCTCGTCGGTGCCGTCGAAGGCACCGGCGGCCGGTGCGGTGACCGCGATCGCGCCGATGACGGCCGGCCCGGCGGGCAGCGGCGCGGCGATGGCCGATCCGACACCTGCCCGCCGGGCCAGCCCCAGGGCGAGCCCCTGGGGCAGTGCCACGTCCGGCGCCGCCGGGTCCGCCCGCGTGACGGCGGCGGCGTCAGTGCCGAGCAGCGGCGCCAACGCGCCGGTCGCGGCGGCCACCCGGACCGTGCCGGCGTCGTCGGCGAGCGCGACGAGCACCGCGCTGCCGTCCGGGAACGCGGCCGCGGTCCGGTCCGCCGCGACCCGCGGCAGCCGCTCCCGGTCGGCGGCGACGGCGAGCAGCTCGCGTTGCGCGGCGACGGTGGCGTGCAGCCGGTCGGTCTCGCGCTGGGCGCGGCGCTCGGCCTCGACCCGGTCGGTGATGTCCACCGCCTGGACGAGCCGGTGCGGCTCTTCGCCGGGCAGCGCGGTGATCCGGATCGTCGCCCACACGACCCGCCCGTCCGGCCGCAGGAACCGCTTGTCGTACGTGGTGACCGCGGCCGGATCGGCGTCCACCAGCCGGCCGAGCCGGTCGCCCCCGGCGACGTCGTCAGGGTGGGTGAAGTCGCGCCAGTTGCCGCCGACCACGTCGGCGACCGGCCGGCCGAGCAGCCTCGCGAACGCCGGGTTGACCCGCAGCAGCGTGCCGTCCGCGCCGGCGACCACCATGCCGAGCGGGCCGGCCTCGAAGACGGCGCGCTGCTGCTCGGCGCCCCGCAGCCCGTCCTCGGCGTCCTCCCGGTGCCGTTCGAACACGGCGAGGAAGACCGCGGCGGCGTCGTCGAGCAGCCGCACCTGGTCCCCGGTCAGCCGGTGCGCGACCGTGTCGGACAGGCAGAGGGTGCCCAGGGTCTCGCCGGCCGCGGTGACCAGCGGCGCCGAGGCGTAGCAGCGGACCCTGGCCTCGTCCCGCGGTGGCGCGGCGGCGGGGGACCAGACGGTCCTGCCGTCGCCGTCCAGCAGGTACAGGGTCGCCGCCGGCACCCGGGCCGCGGCGGTCGCCAGCCGGGCGACCGCCTCCAGCTCGGCGCCGGCCGGCCGGTGCCCGTCGCGGGCCCGCTCGGACGCTTCCAATGGCGGTGCGCTCCTCGGGTCAGCCGGCTTCCAGGTCGACGACGAAGATCGACCCGCCGGCGGGGTTGGGTTCGTGGTGCACGCGGGCCCCGTTGGCCTGGGCCAGGCTGCGCACGATGTACAGGCCGAGGCCGGTGCCCTTGACCTTGGCGGCGTCCCGGTCGGCGCGGGCGAGGCGCTGGAACAGCCGCTCGCGGAACTCCTCCGGCACGCCCGGTCCCCGGTCCTCGACCCGCACCTGGACCCGTGGGCCGGTCCCGTCGTCGCCGCCGTCGGCGACGGTGACCGCGGTGACGCCGTTGCCGTACTTGCCGGCGTTGGAGATCAGGTTGGTGAGGATGTGGTCGAGGTGGCCGGCGTTGACCAGGGCGGTGCGCTCCGGGCCGAGGACCGGTATCCGCTCGCCGCCGGCCGCGTCCAGCGCGGCACGCAGCTGCGGCCGCAGCGCCACCGGCCCGCGGTCGGCGTGGATGCTGCCGGCGTCGATGCGCACCATGGTCAGCACCTCCTGGACGATGTCGTCCAGCCGGCGCGCCTGCCGGTCGATGCCCTCGATCACCCTGGCCCGCCTGGCGTCGTCGAGGTTCGCCCAGTCGTCGGCGAAGACCTCCGTGTAACCGAGGATCGCGGCCAGCGGGTTGCCGATCTCGTGGCCGAGCATGCCGATCAGGTCCAGCTTGAGCCGGTTGGCGTCCTCCAGCTCCCGGTTGCGGGCGGCGAGCTGCCCGGTCGCGGCGTCGCGGGCGCGTTCGGCGGCGCGGCGGGCGGTGACGTCCGCGGCGACGCCGATGAGATGGTCGGGCCGCCCGTCCGGGGTCCGCACCAGGGTGACGGTAGCCTCGACGTCGACGTGGTGACCGTCGGCGTGGCGCAGCCGGATCTCGTGCGTGTACGCGTCGACGTCCCCGGCGAACAGCGCCGCCGCGTGCCGCAGCACGGCCGGCCGGTCGTCGGGGTGGACGAGCGCGTCGCCGGCGGTGCCGGTCAGCCGCTGCGGGGTGGAGCCGAGCATCGTCGCGTACGCGGGGTTGACCACGAGGATGGTGCCGTCCAGGGCGCGCACCACCTGGCCGATGGCGGAGTTGTCGAACTGCGCCTTGAACCGGGCCTCGCTGTCGGCGAGCGCCCGCTCCGCGGCACGCGCGGCGGTGACGTCGGTGTTGACCTCCAGCACGATGCCCGCCGGGGCGGCGCCCGCCGGCCCGGCGCCGTCGCCGGCCGGCACGCCGGTGGGCAGGTCGTCGTCGTAGCGGACCTGGCGGCTGAGCACGGTCACAGTGCGCCCGCCGGCGGTGACGTGCTCCAGCGGGCCCTCCCACCGGCCGTGCTCCCGCAGCGCGGCGGCCTGCGCCGCCAGGCCGCCCCCGGCCGGGAACGCGGTGTGGAACAGCCGGTGCGTGATCCGGCCCTGCGCGACGCCGGGCGGCCAGCCGTACAGGTCGGTCGCGCCCTGGTTCCACCACCGGATGCGGCCGTCGAGGTCCCGCACGATGATCGCGGCCGGTGCGAGGTCGAGCAGGGCGGCCTGCTGCTGCAGCCGGTTGAACGCGGCGCGCCGGGCCGTCACGTCCTCGACCTGGGTGACGACGTACCGGGCCTGCCCGTCGTCCGCGCGGACGGCGGCCAGCCGCATCGACACCCAGATGTCATGACCGTCGCGGTGCCGCCACCGCCGGTCGAGGCGGATGCCCTGCGGCCCGCCGGCCAGGATCCGCGTGACCGTCACGTCGCCGGCCTCGCCGTGGTCGGGGTGCTCCAGCAGCCGGGGGTGCCGCCCGACCAGCTCGGCGGCCGGGTAGCCGGTGATCGTGGTCATCGCCGGGTTGGCGGCCAGGTACGCCCCGACGTCGCCCCCGTCCACGCTGGACAGCAGCAGCCCGACGGGGGAGCCGGCGAAGACCGTGGCGAAGCGCTCCTCGCTGGCCCGCAGCGCCGCCAGGGCCTCGGTGCGCGCCTGCAGCAGCTCGGCGGCGCGGGCGGTGTCGTCGGCGTGCTGCAGCGCGGCGCTGACACTGTCGGCGAACAGCGCCAGCTGCTGCTCGTCGGCGGCGTCGAACGCACCGGGCCGGCCCGCGGCGACGGTGAGCGCGCCGATCGTGCGGTCGTCGGCGTGCAACGGCGCGACCAGCAGCGCGGCCACCCCGAGCCGGCCGCAGGCGGCCCGGTCGACGTGCGGGTCGCCGGCCGTGTCCGGGCTGTGCGCGGCCCGGCCGGTGCTCAGCACCGCGGCGCCGAGCGCCCCGGCCGGCGCCGGGCGGCCCACCGCGCCGGCGAGGATGCCCGCGCCCGCCGTGTGCTGCGGGTGCCGGGCCCCGTCGACGAGCTCGACCAGCGCGCCGCCCGCGGACGGGAACAGCCCGGTGGCGCGGTCCGCGACCACCTGCAGGGTCGTGTCGAGGTCGCCGGCGGCGGCGATCACGTCGCGCTGCGCCTGCAGCGTCTTCTGCAGCCGGCGGTGCTCGCGTTCCGCGGCCGTGGCCGCGGCGTGCACGGCCGTCAGGGCGGCCGCCCGCTGCTCGGCCAGGTCCGCGTTCGCCTGCTCGGCGACGGCGAGCAGCTGCCGCTGCCGGGCCGCGTCGTCCGCGTGGCGCAGCGCCCCGCTCAGCGCGTCGGCGAGCAGCGTCAGCTGCTGCTCGTCGCCGGCGTCGAAGGCGCCGGGGTGGCGGCTCGCGACGACCAGCACACCGAGCGGCGCGCCGCCCGGGCCGCGCAGCGGCGCCGCGACCAGGGACCGGATGCCGGTCCGCTGGCTGGTCGCCCGGCTGGTCCGCGGGTCGGTCGCCGTGTCGTCGCTGCGCAGCGTCGCGTCGGTGGCGACGACCAGCGCGGACAGCGACCCGGGCCGGGTGCCCGGCGCGGCGATGGGCAGCGGCGGCACCGACCGGGCCGCCAGCGGCCCGATGCCGGCCACGGTCCGCAGCACCCCGGCACCGCCGGTGTCTTCGTCGTCCCGGTCGGCGAGCTGCACCACCGCGGTGTCCCCGGCCGGCAGCACCTGCAGCGTCCGCTCGGCGATGAGCCGCAGGACGGCGTCGCGGTCACTGGCCGCGGCCGTGATCTCCCGCTGCACGCCGATCGTCACCTCGAGGCGGCGCATCGCCCGGCCGGCGGCGTCCTGCGCGGCCCGGCGCGCGGTGATGTCGTCCACCTGGACCAGCCGCAGCCGCTCGCCGTCCGCGCCGAGGAAGTCCGCGACGCTGAGCCGCGCCCACACCACACCGCCGTCGCCGCGCAGCAGGCGTTGCTCGTACGTGACGGCGCCCGCGTCCTCGCCGGCGGCCGACCGCTGCCGCTCGCCGGTGTCCGGCAGGTCGTCGGGGTGGACGAAGTCGCGGTCGGGGCGGCCGACCAGCTCCGCGGCGGTGCGCCCGAGCATCCGCGCCACGGCCGGGTTGGCCCGCAGCACCCGCCCCCGCAGGTCGGTGATGAGCATGCCGAGCGCGCTGGAGTCGAACGCCGAGCTGGTCTGCTCCTCGCCGGCCCGGTCCGCGGGGTGCTCGACCGCCTCGAGGAACAGGTACGGCACCCCGGCGTCGTCGTGGGACACCATCGCGTGTGCCGTCACCCACACCCGCGACCCGTCGCGGTGCGCCAGCCGCCACTCCAGAGTGATCTCGGGCAGCTCGCCCCCGGCGAGCCGGTCGAGCACGGCCAGCAGCGCGCCGTGGTCCGCCGGGTCGAACACGACCGTGCACGGCCGCCCGACCAGCTCGGCCGGCCGCCGCCCGAGCAGCGCCGCGAACGCGGCGTTCACCTCGGCGAACACCCCGAACGCACCGTCGGCGAGGCCGGCCACCGCCTTCGCGATCAGGCTACGGTCGAACGCCTCCGCCAGCAGCCGCACCCGGCCCTGCTCGCTGAGCCGGCCCCGCAGTCCGACGCCCACCTGTACCCGATCGGCGCCCCGGCCGCAGACCTGAGCGGATCGCCGCATCCGCCGCGGGCCGGTATTCGCTGGACCTCAACCCCGCTCGAGGTCGTACGGTGGCCGGCGTGAGCATGGAAGTCACCGCCTGGACGCAGATGTACCACGCCATCCACGCGCAGCAGGACCAGCGGCCGTTCTCGGTCGCCACGCTGCGGCGCATCGCGGCGTTCGCCCGCCCGCACAAGGCGCGGCTCGCCGGGTTCCTGTCCCTGAGCGTCGTCACGGCGCTGCTGGCCGTCGCCACCCCGGTGCTCGCCGGCCGGGTCGTCGACGCGATCGTCAGCGGCGGCTCGCGCGACACCGTGGTGACCCTCGCCCTGCTCATCGCGGTCATCGCGCTCGTCGAGGCCGGGGTCGGGCTGCTGTCCCGGCTGCTGTCGGCGCAGATCGGTGAGGGCCTGATCCTGGACCTGCGCACCACCGTGTTCGACCACGTGCAGCGCATGCCGGTGGCGTTCTTCACCCGAACCCGCACCGGCGCGCTCGTCAGCCGCCTCAACAACGACGTCATCGGCGCGCAGCGCGCGTTCAGCGACACCCTGTCCGGCGTGGTGGGCAACATCGTCACACTGTCGCTGACATTCGTGGTGATGGTGAGCCTCTCGTGGCAGATCACGCTGCTGGCGCTGGTGCTGCTGCCGGTGTTCGTGCTGCCGGCCAGGCGGATGGGCAACCGGCTGGCCCGCCTGGAACGGGAGGCCGCCGCGCACAACTCGGCGATGAGCACCCAGATGACCGAGCGGTTCTCCGCCCCCGGCGCCACGCTCGTCAAGCTGTTCGGCCGCCCCGCCGACGAGTCCGCCGAGTTCGCCCGCCGGGCCCGGCGCGTCCGCGACATCGGCATCCGTACCGCGATGAACCAGACCGTCTTCGTGACCGCCCTGATGCTCGTCTCCGCGCTCGCCCTGGCCCTCGTCTACGGCGTCGGCGGCGCCGCGGCGCTGCGCGGGCAGCTCGACGCGGGCGCGGTCGTCGCCCTCGCGCTGCTGCTGACCCGGCTGTACGCCCCGCTGACCGCCCTGGCCAGCGCCCGCGTCGAGGTGATGAGCGCGCTGGTCAGCTTCGAGCGCGTCTTCGAGATCCTCGACCTGCGCCCGCTCGTCGCCGAGAAGCCCGACGCCCGCGCGCTGCCGGCCGGCCCGGTGTCCGTGGAGTTCGACCACGTCCGCTTCGGCTACCCGTCCGCCGACAAGGTCTCCCTCGCCTCGCTCGAGGAGGTCGCCTCCCTCGACACCCGCGGCGGCGTCGAGGTCCTGCACGACGTCTCCTTCAAGGCCGAGCCGGGCCAGATGATCGCCCTCGTCGGCTCGTCCGGCGCGGGCAAGTCGACGATCGCGCAGCTGCTGCCCCGCCTGTACGACGTCGACAGCGGCGCCGTGCGCCTCGCCGGCGTCGACGTGCGGGACCTGTCCTTCGACGCGATCCGCGCCACTCTCGGCATGGTCACCCAGGACGGGCACCTCTTCCACGAGTCCGTCCGCGCCAACCTCCTGCTCGCCCGCCCCGGCGCCAGCGAGGACGAGCTGTGGGCCGTCCTGCGCCGGGCCCGCCTCGACGACCTGGTCGCCGCCCTGCCCGACGGCCTCGACACCGTCGTCGGCGAGCGCGGCTACCGCCTCTCCGGCGGTGAACGGCAACGCCTCACCATCGCCCGCCTGCTGCTCGCCGGCCAGCAGGTCGTCGTGCTCGACGAGGCCACCGCCCACCTCGACTCGACCTCCGAGGCGGCGGTGCAGGCGGCGCTCGCCGAGGCGCTCACCGGCCGCACCGCCGTCGTCATCGCCCACCGCCTGTCCACGGTGCGCGCCGCCGACCTCATCCTCGTCGTCGAGGCGGGCCGGATCGTCGAGCGCGGCACCCACACCGAGCTGCTCGCCGTCGGCGGCCGCTACGCCGAGCTGTACCACACCCAGTTCGCCCCGGCCGACGAGAAGGTCCGTGCCTGAGCGGGCGTGCCCCCCGGCCGGCACCATGACTATGTTGGTCCTGGAGGCGTGCCGGACGAGGTGAGGGAGAGCCCGTGGCTCAGGCGTTCGTCCGGGGGCAGAAGAGCCCGCTCTCGGCGCTCACCCCGGCGGATGAGCTGTATGTCGGGATTTACCTGGACTCGCCCGGGGTGAGCTGGGACATCTCGTGCTTCGGGCTGGACGCCGGCAACAAGCTGTCCGACGACGCGTACTTCGTGTTCTACAACCAGCCGGCGTCGCCCGAGGGCGCGATCCGGAAGGTCGGGCCGCAGGCGGGGGACACGGAGGGGTTCCGGGCGGCGCTGCGCACGGTGCCGGAGAAGATCGCGAAGCTGTCGTTCTGCGCGGCGGTCGACGGGGCGGGCACGGCCGCGAAGCTACGCTCGGGGCACGTGCGGCTGGTGGCCGGCGGTCAGGAGGTCATGCGGTACAGCTTCACCGGCGCGGACTTCGGCACCGAACGGGCCGTCATCATCTGCGACGTGTACCGCAAGGGCGTCTGGCGGGTGGGCGCGGTCGGGCAGGGGTTCGCCGGCGGGCTCGCCGAGCTGGTCCGCTCCTACGGCGGCACGGTCGACGACGAGCCAGCGCCCGCCCCGGCCTTCGTCCCACCGGGACCGCCGCCCGCGCCGCCGGCCTTCGTCCCGCCACCGGGACCGCCGCCCGCGCCGCCGGCACGGACTTCGCAACAGCCGGGCTTCGCGCCGTCACCGGGACCGCCGCTGCCACCGCCGGCGGCCGGGCAGCCCGAGCCCGTGCGGCCCGGCGTCATGAACGGCATGCAGCGCTACCGGGAGGCGCCGGCCGCCGGGCGGTGGACGATGCAGAGCGGCAAGATGGTGCGGGTGACGCTCGGCCCCGAGGTGCACGCCCGGCGTGGGTCGATGGTGGCCTACCAGGGCGACGTCGACTTCATCTACAAGGGCTCCGGCGGGCTGCGGGCGATGTTCGAGAACGCGGTCACCGGCCAGGGCCTGAAGCTGATGACGTGCAAGGGCCAGGGTGAGGTGTTCCTCGCCGAGAACGCCACCGACCTGCACATCGTAGAGCTGCAGGGCGGCGCCCTGTGCGTCAACGCCAACAACGTGCTCGCCTTCGACGCGACGCTGCGGACGGAGATCCAGCGCATCGAGAGCCCGGGCATCCCCGGTGGCGGGCTGTTCCACCTCGTGGTGTCCGGGCAGGGGGCGGTGGTGGTGATGACGCGCGGCACGCCGGTGACGCTGCGGTGCCAGGGGCCGACGTTCGCCGACATGAACGCGGTGGTCGCCTGGACCGCCGGCATGCGGGTGTCGGTGTCGACGCAGGTCCGGCTCTCCCGGCAGGTCTACGCCGGCGGCGGCAGCGCCGAAGGGCTGGCCCTGCAGTTCATGGGGCTGCAGGGGCATTTCGTGGTGGTGCAGCCGTACGAGGTCTAGCCCGTGGCGGCGAGTCGCGGGGGCCTCCCAGCGGACGTCCAGGGTGGCAGAGCATGATGCGTACTGAGAGCGGGCTGTGCCCGTGCACCGCATCACCTGGAGGATTCATGGGAGTCAGCCTTTCCAAGGGCGGCAATGTCAGTCTCACCAAGGCCGCGCCCGGTCTGACCGCGGTCAACGTCGGCCTTGGCTGGGACGTCCGCACCACCACCGGCGCGGACTTCGACCTCGACGCCAGCGCGCTGCTCCTCGGCGCCAGCGGCAAGGTCCTCACGGACCAGCACTTCGTGTTCTTCAACAACCTCAAGTCCCCCGACGGCACGGTCGAGCACACCGGCGACAACCTGACCGGCGAGGGCGAGGGCGACGACGAGATGATCAAGGTCAACCTCGCCGGCGTGGCGGCCGAGGTCGACAAGATCGTCTTCCCGGTGTCCATCCACGACGCCGACGCCCGTGGGCAGTCGTTCGGCCAGATCACCAACGCGTTCATCCGGGTGGTCAACGCGGCCGACAACAACGAGCTGGCCCGCTACGACCTGAGCGAGGACTACTCGACCGAGACCGCGCTGATCTTCGGCGAGCTGTACCGCAACGGCGGCGAGTGGAAGTTCCGTGCCGTCGGCCAGGGCTACGCCTCGGGCCTGGCCGGTATCGCGCGGGACTACGGCGTCAACGTCTGACCAGCGGTGGATGACGACCGGTGGGCCCCGCGAGCCGCGGCCGGCCCACCGGTCGTCGTCGCTTGTCCGGCGATCGGTCACCCGCTTCGATCGCTTCGACCCGTTCGCAGTAGATATCCTCAACCCGTCCCCGCTTCACCCGAATCGTCACCTGCGGAGCAGAGGTTCCATCGGGTGGGAGTGGGTCGGCATGGACCGGCCGTATCGCGCTGAAGGACGCCACCTCCGCCACCGCCACCGCCACCGTGGCCGAGCTCGGTGAGTCCTCGGCCCAGATCGGCGACGTCGTCGAGCTCATCATCGCGTTCGCGGATCAGACCAACCCGCTCGCCCTGAACGTCACCATCGAGGCGGCCCGGGCCGGCGAGTCCGGCAAGGGCTTCGCCGTGGTCGCCAGCGAGGTCAAGGACCTCGCCCAGGAGACGGCGCGGGCCACCGGGGGCATCGGCCGGCAGGTCGAGCGCATCCAGCGCAACGCCGACGCGACCAGCCAGGCGATCAGCCGCATGGTACCGACCCTCAGCAGTCCCACCGGGCGTCCGATGCCGCCACGCGGCGCCGGGGGCATAGCTCGGCGCCGGGCCTTATGCGCTTCAGTCCACTGTGGGCCGCGCTGGAAAGGGTCGCGCCGCACCTCCGTGCGCACATCCGCTGCTCGTGAGGAAACCGTTGTGAAACGTGGGATTGACAGCTCCGGGGTCCGGGCCTAGGTTGATGGAACTTATCCGGTTCAGTCACCTCGCCGCGACGACACACCCCCCTGCGGCGCCCGGGCTGCCGGCGACGGCACCGCCTGAAGGGTTTCCGCGATGTCCCACCACGGGTTCAACGTCCAGTGGATGTTCAACGCCCACGCCGGCGCGGCAGGGCCCGACGAGCGCGTGCTGGACGCGGTCGCGGCGTGGGGGTTCGACTTCATCCGGCTGCCGACCGACTACCGGCTGTGGAGCGTCGGCGGCGACCCGTACCGCGCGGACGAGTCGGTGCTCGCGCTCATCGACCAGACCGTCGACGCCTGCCGGCAGCGCGGCCTGCATCTTTCACTGAACCTGCACCGCGCGCCCGGCTACATCATCACCGGCTGGGAGACCGAGCCCTACAACCTGTGGACGGACCGGCCCGCCCGCGACGCGTTCGTCGCGACCTGGGAACGCTTCGCCGAGCGGTACGCGGACGTGCCGCCCGCCGACCTCAGCTTCGACCTGGTCAACGAGCCGCCGGCGCTCGGCCTGCGCGGCTTCACCCGCGAGGCGCACGAGACCGTCATCCGCCACGCGGCCGGTGCGGTGCGGGCGATCTCACCGGACCGGCCGCTGGTCATCGACGGCCTCGACGGCGGCAACCTCGCCATGCCGGAGCTCGCGGACCTCGGCGCGACCCAGAGCGTGCGCGGCTACCAGCCGATGAGCGTGTCGCACTACGGGGCGCCCTGGTGGCCCGGGCACCGGGGGCTGCCACCCCCGAAGTACCCGGTCGACTACGACGGGCGCTGGTGGGACGCGGCCGGGCTGCGCGAGTTCTACGCGCCGTGGCGTGAGCTGGAGGCGTCGGGCGTGCCCGTGCACGTCGGCGAGTTCGGCTGCTACGAGCACACCCCGGACGACGTGGCCCGCGCCTGGTTCGCCGACCTGTTCGACGTCTTCGGCCAGTTCGGCTGGGGCTTCGCGCTCTGGGAGTTCGAAGGCCCCTTCGGCATCGTCGGGCACCGCCGGCCCGGCGCCGTCTTCGAGCGGCGCGACGGCTTCGACGTCGACGTGCACCTGCTCGACCTCATGCGTTCGTTCTGACCCCGGCACCCATACAGCACAACCCGATACCGATACCTCACCCCACATCGGAAGGTGGTACCCGTGCATACCCGACGGCACCTGATCGCCGTGCTCGCCGCCGCATCCCTCGCCCTCACCGCCTGCGGCGACGGCGACGGCGGCGGCAGCAACGACGGCAAGATCGCCGGTGACATCACGGTCCTGACCCAGCGCACCGACCTGGTCGACACCGTGCTGCCCGAGTACAAGAAGAAGTTCGAGGCCAAGTACCCGGGCACGAACGTCAAGTTCGAGGCGATCACCGACTACGAGGGGGAGGTGCGCGTCCGGATGAACACGAAGAACTACGGCGACGTGCTGCCGATCCCGAACTCCGTCACCGCCGACCAGCTCCCGCTGTTCTTCGAGCCGCTCGGCACCGTGGACGAGCTCAAGGACAAGTACCGGTTCGTGCGCTCCGAGCAGACGTTCGGCGGCAAGGTGTACGGACTGGCCATCACCGGCAACGCCCAGGGCTACGTGTTCAACAAGAAGGTCTGGACCCAGGCCGGCATCACCACGCCGCCGAAGACGCCGGAGGAGTTCCTCGACGCGCTCAAGGCCATCAAGGAGAAGACCGGCGTCATCCCGCTGTACACGAACTACAAGGACGGCTGGCCGCTCGGGCAGTGGGAAGGCGTGCGCGGCGCCGTCAGCGGCGACCCGGACGCGGCGATAAAGCTCGCCAAGGAAGACGCCCCGTGGACCCCCGGCAAGGAGCAGTACATCATCGACTCGCTGCTCTACGACGCGGTCAAGGGCGGCTACTCCGAGCCTGACCCGACCACCACGAACTGGGAGCAGTCCAAGGGCCTGCTCGGCACCGGCAAGATCGCCACGATGATGCTCGGCTCGTGGTCGGTGGTGCAGATGCAGGCGGCCGCCGCCAGCAAGGACGACATCGGCTACTGGCCGTTCCCGAGCCAGGTCAACGGCAAGTTCTACACGGTCGTCGGCGGCGACTACAAGAACGGCATCAACGTCAACTCGAAGAACAAGGCGACCGCGCGGGCCTGGGTCGACTGGTTCGCCAACGAGTCGAACTACGCCACTGACCAGGGCGGCGTGTCGCCGGTCATCAGCGCGCAGCTGCCGGCGTCCCTGGCCGATCTGCAGGCGGCGAAGACGGAGTTCATCGAGCTGAACCCGGCGCCGAAGGGCGAGGAAGGGCTCGCCGACAAGATCGGCAACACGGCCGAGATCGCGCTGTTCGACGGCAAGTACCGCCAGCGGATCGTCGACGCGGCCCGCGGCGCGAAGAAGGAGACGAAGGAACAGATCTTCGCCGACCTGAACAAGAAGTGGGCCGACACCCGCGCCAAGCTCAAGTAGCCCCCGCACCGATCCCGTAGCACCGGCGTGCGGACGGACCACCCCTGCCGTCCGCACGCCCCCGGGCCGCCGCAGTCCCGGACCGTCCCAGCCCGAAGGTGAGCCCGATGGCCCTTGGCATGAAACTCGCGTCCGACCCCCGGCACGCCCCGCCGGGCCGGCCGGCACGCCCGTCCCGCGGCCGCCCGGGCGGCCTGGCCCGCACGCTGACGCCGTACCTGTTCCTCCTCGCACCGCTGACGTTCCTGATCGTGTTCACCTACATCCCGGTGGTGAACATGTTCGGCTACAGCGTCACGTCCTGGGACGGGCTCAGCCCCAGCCGGGAGTTCGTGGGGTTCGACAACTACGTCGAGATCGCCACCCGGCCCGAGCTGTTCGGGGTGCTGAAGGTCAGCCTGTACTACATCGGCGCGTCGGTCGTGCAGATCGTGCTCGCCCTGTACTTCGCCACGATCCTGAGCTTCAACACCCGGTTCCGGAACCTGTTCAAGGGCGTGCTGTTCTTCCCGTACCTCATCAACGGCGTCGCGATCGGCATGATCTTCCTGTTCTTCTTCCAGCCGGGCGGCACCCTGGACTCGGCGATGTCCGCGGTCGGACTCGGCGGCGCGACCCAGCAGTGGCTCGGCGACCCCGAGGTCGTCAACTACTCCCTCGCCGGCACCTCGATCTGGCGCTACCTCGGGCTGAACTTCGTGCTGTTCCTCGGCGCGATCCAGTCGATCCCCGCGCACCTGTACGAGGCCGCCGAGCTCGACGGCGCGAACCGGTGGGACCAGTTCCTGCACATCATCCTGCCGGGCATCCGGCCGATCGTCGGGCTGTCGTTCATCCTCGCGATCTCCGGCTCGCTGTCGGTGTTCGAGATCCCGTTCATCATGACCGGCGGCGCCAACGACAGCGAGACGTTCGTCATCCAGACCGTGAACATGGCGTTCAAGTACTACAAGCTCGGCCTCGCCTCGGCGATGGCGGTCGTCCTGCTCGTCATCATCCTGCTGGTCACGTGGCTGCAGCGGCGCATCGCCCCGGACGAGAAGGTGGACCTGTCGTGATCGCGCGCTTCCTCAAGTACGCCTCCCTGGTCGGCGCGTCGCTGGTGGTGCTGCTGCCGCCGGTCGTGCTGGTGCTGGCGTCGCTGAAGACCAACAACGAGTACCTCACCACCGGGCCGTTCGACCCGCCGGGCGACTGGCTCAACTTCGACAACTACGTCACGGCGTTCACCAAGGGGCACATGCTCCGCGGCTTCGTCAACACGTCGATCATCATGGCCGCGTCGCTCGTCGGCACCGTGATCATCGGGTCGATGGCCGCCTACGCGATCGACCGGTTCCGGTTCCGCCTGCGCGGGCTGGTCGTGGCGCTGTTCCTGCTCGCCACGCTCGTGCCGGGCGTCACCACCCAGGTCGCCACGTTCAAGGTCGTCGACGCCCTCGACCTCTACGACAGCCGGTGGTCCGCGATCGTGCTGTTCCTCGGCACCGACATCATCTCCATCTACATCTTCCAGCAGTTCCTGCGCGGCGTGCCCCGCGAGCTCGACGAGGCCGCCGCGATGGAGGGCGCCACCCCGTTCGGCATCTACTGGAAGATCATCCTGCCGCTGCTGAAGCCGGCGGTCGCGACCGTCGTCATCGTCAAGGGCATCGCGATGTACAACGAGTTCTACATCCCGTTCCTGTACATGCCGTCGCAGGAGCTCGGTGTCATCTCCACCTCGCTGTACCGGTTCAAGGGGCCGTTCGGCGCGCAGTGGGAGGTCATCTCCGCCGGGGTCATCCTCGTCATCATCCCGACGCTGATCGCGTTCCTCGCGCTGCAACGCTTCATCTACAACGGGTTCACCGCGGGGGCCGGCAAGTGAGCGGTCCGGAGCGCAGCGGAGGAGCCGCGAACCATGGGTTCAGTGTTGGCGCACGGCGGCGCCGGAGCGCAGCGGAGGTGACGGCGTGAGCGGCCAGCGCAGCGGCTCGGGCCGCGAGCCATGGGTTCAGTGTTGGCGCACGGCGGCGCCGGAGCGCAGCGGAGGTGACGGCGTGAGCGTGGTGTTCGGTGGGGTTGAGGCCGGGGGAACGAAGGTCGTGTGTGCGGTCGGCGTCGGTCCCGACGGGGTCCTGGACCGCACCACCATCCCGACGACCGAGCCGGGGGAGACCCTCGAGCGGATCATCGGCTACTTCCTCGCCCAGCGCGCCGCCGGCCACGACATCGCCGCGCTCGGCGTCGCCTCGTTCGGCCCGCTCGACCTGCGGGAGGGCCGGATCACGACCACGCCGAAACCCGGGTGGGGCGGCACCGACCTCGTCGGCGAGCTGCGCCGCGGCCTCGGGGTGCCGATCGCCCTGGACACCGACGTCAACGGCGCCGCGTACGGCGAACACCGGTGGGGCGCCGGCCGCGGCCGGGGCACCGTCGTCTACGTCACCGTCGGCACCGGGATCGGCGGCGGCGCCATCGTCGACGGCCGGCCCCTGCACGGCCTGCTGCACCCGGAGATGGGGCACCTGCACGTGCGCCGGCACCCCGACGACGACTTCGCCGGCACCTGCCCGTTCCACGGCGACTGCATCGAGGGCCTCGCCAGCGGGCCCGCCATCGAGCGCCGCGCCGGGCGTCCCGCCCGGGACCTCGGCCCCCTGCTCGCGCGGACGGTGACGATCGAGGCGCACTACCTCGCCCAGCTCATGACGTCGATCATCTACCTGCTGATGCCGCACCGCATCGTCGTCGGCGGCGGCGTGCTCAACATCCCCGGCCTCCTCGACGCGGTCCGCGACGCCACCGCCGCCCGCCTCGGCAAGGCCCTCGACGCGGTGCCCGCCACGGCCCGTATGGACGAGTACATCGTGCCGCCCGACCTCGGCCAGTTCTCCGGTGTGCTCGGCGCCCTCGGGCTCGCCGAGCACGAGTATCAGCGGTCGTTGACGAACCGCTGACCCACCACTGTTCCGCACACGACCCCCACGGGAGTGCTCATGCCTGTCCTGCGTCCCCTGCATGCCGAGTGGACCGTGCGCGCGCTGGACGCGCCGCCCGGCACCGTCGACGGGGTCTATCCCGCGCAGGTCCCGGGCTGCGTGCACACCGATCTGCTCGCGGCGGGGGCCATTCCTGACCCGTACCTGGACGACAACGAGGTGGCGTTGTCGTGGATCGGTCGGACGGCGTGGGTGTACGAGACGACGTTCGACGCGGACCTGGCCGGT
>NZ_JNYJ01000064.1 GCF_000716715.1 Dactylosporangium aurantiacum
GCCCGGCCCACGCCCGGCCCACGCCCGGCCCACGCCCGGCCCACGCCCGGCCCACGCCCGGCCCACGCCCGGCCCACGCGCCGGCACCATGCGTGCGCTGCCGAGGGCGGCGGGCACGCGGCAGCAGGCAGAAAGTGGCAGGCGGGCAGAGAGCGGCAGGCGAAACCGTCAGGCGGACAGCGCCAGCGCGAACGGTAGGACGTCCGGGGCGCCGGCTCGCCGCAACAGGCGGGCGGCCAGCGCCATCGTCCAGCCGCTGTCGACCAAGTCGTCGACGAGCAGGACGGGGCCGGGGAGGGACGGGAGCTGGGCGGCCAGTGCGGGCGGCACCGTGAAGGCGTCGTGCAGGGCGCGCACCCGCTGGGCGCTGTTGGTGCGGGAGGCGGCGTCGGCGGTGTGGGCCGGCTCGATGGTGCCGAGCAGGGGCAGGCGGCCGACCTCGGCGATGCGGGTGCCCAGGGACTGCAGCAGGGTCGGGGTGCTCTGCGAGCCGAGGACCACGACGCCGGAGGGGCGGGCGGGCCAGGGGGCGTCGCCCTTGGCCCATTCGGTGAGGGTGGCGACGACGCCGGTGAAGATGTCGTCGGGGAGTGGGGCGTCGGGGGCGGCGAGGAGCTTGCGGAGCTTGTCGCCCCAGCCGAGGTCGCTGAGGCGGCCGATGGCGCGGCCGGGGAGGGCCTGCTCGGTGGGTGGGATCTTGCCGGTGAGGGGGACGCCGACGGCGGCGAGGCCGGTGGGCCACATGCGGCGGGGGGTGATCTCGACGCCGGTGCGGCCGAGGTGGGAGCGGGCCGTGGCGAGGGCGTCGGGCGAGACGGCGGTCGGATACCAGGTGCCGGCGCAGTTGTCGCAGCGGCCGCAGGGGGCGGCGCCGGGGTCGTCGAGGGTGGCGCGGAGGAACTCGAGGCGGCACGTGGTCAGGGCGGCGTATTCGCGCATCGCGTCCTGCTCGGCGGCGCGGGCGGCGGCGATGCGGTCATAGCGCTCGGTGTCGTGGCGCCAGGGGGCGCCGGTGGACTCCCAGCCGCCGCGGACGCGGTGGATGGCGCCGTCGACGTCGAGGACCTTGAGCATCAGCTCGAGGCGGGTGCGGCGCAGCTCGACGCGGGTCTCCAGGGCGGCGGTGGACAGCGGGCGGCCCGCCTCGGCGAGGGTGTCGAGCACGGCGCGGACCTGCGGCTCGGGCGGGAAGGCCAGGGAGGCGAAGTAGCGCCAGATGGCCTGGTCCTCGGTGCCGGGCAGGAGCAGCACGTCGGCCTTGTCGACGGCCCGGCCGGCGCGGCCGACCTGCTGGTAATAGGCGATCGGGGAGGACGGCGCGCCGAGGTGCACGACGAAGCCGAGGTCGGGTTTGTCGAAGCCCATGCCGAGGGCGGAGGTGGCGACGAGGGCCTTGATCCGGTTGGCGAGCAGGTCGTCCTCGGCGGCGAGGCGGTCGGCGCCCTCGCTCTGGCCGGTGTAGGCGGCCACCTCGTAGCCGCAGGCGCGCAGGTAGGCGGCGGTCTCGTGGGCGGCGGCGACGGTCAGCGTGTAGATGATCCCGGAGCCGGTGAACCCGCCGAGGTGCTCGCCGAGCCAGGCGAGCCGGTGCGGTGCCGACGGCAGGGTGAGCGAGCCGAGGCGCAGCGACTCGCGGTCCAGCGAGCCGCGCAGCACCAGGGCGTCGCCGAGCTGCTCGGCGACGTCGGCGGTGACCCGCGCGTTGGCGGTGGCGGTGGTCGCCAGGACCGGGGTGCCGGGGGCGAGGTCGAGCAGCAGGGTGCGCAGCCGCCGGTAGTCGGGGCGGAAGTCGTGGCCCCAGTCGGAGACGCAGTGCGCCTCGTCGACGACGAGCAGGCCCGTGGTGGCGGCGAGCTTGGGCAGCACGTTGTCGCGGAAGTCGGGGTTGTTGAGCCGCTCGGGCGAGACGAGCAGGACGTCGACGCCGCCGGCGGCGATCTCGGCGGTGATCTGGTCCCACTCCTCCAGGTTGGCGGAGTTGATCGTGCGGGCGGTGATGCCGGCGCGGGCGGCCGCCTCGACCTGGTTGCGCATGAGGGCGAGCAGCGGCGACACGATCACGGTCGGGCCGGCGCCGCGGGCGCGCAGCAGCGCGGTGGCGATGAAGTAGACCGCGGACTTGCCCCAGCCCGTGCGCTGCACGCACAGCACCCGGCGGTGCTCGGCGACCAGCGCGGAGATGGCGGCCCACTGGTCCTCCCGCAACTCGGCGGAAGGACCAGCGAGCTTCTTCAGAACGTCGGTCGCCTCAGATCGCACCCCACGAACCTAGCAACCAGGTATGACAAATCACGGGGTGAACCGCACCGCGGTGCCCGCGACCAGCAGCGGCTGGTTGTACAGGTACTGCGCCGCGGTGGTGCCGGCCGCGTTCTCGACGCCGACGGTGGCGCCGTTGCCCTTCTCCACGTCGTTGTCGAGGCTGGCGTAGTGCAGGGTGATCGTGCCGTCGGTGGCGAACACCACGGAGAACGTCACCCGGTTGTGCACGCCGTTGCCGTACACGTACGGGTTGCGCCACTCGATCACCACCGAGCCGTTGACCAGCGCGGTGCGCACCGACGCCGAGCTGTCCACGACGAGGTCGTCCCAGAAGGCGTACACGGTGGCGTTCGGCGCCGCGGCCGACGGCAGCGCGGAGTGCTCCACGTAGGCGCCGCCCGGGTTCACGAACGAGACCTTGCCGTTGGTGTCGATCCATGCCGTCGTGTACGTCTGGCCGTACAGGGTGACCGGTGCCGGCAGGGTGACCTGCTGGATGTTGTCGTCGCCGGTGAGGGTGAGCACCGTGGCGTCGGCCGGGACGAACGGGGTCGCCACGGTCGTGACCGCGTAGTTGCCGGTCGGCGGCGGGGGCGCCGGCAGCGTGAGGTTGAGCGTCTCGGTCGCCGCGTCGACGGTGAGCGCCGCCGACGTCGACTGCCCGTTGGCCGTGGCGCTCACGGTGTACGAGCCGTAGGGCACGTTCGCGAAGCTGTACCCGCCGGACGCGTTGGTGGTGGTCGTCGTGCCGGCGGTGAGGGTCACGGTCGCGCCGGCGACCGCGCCGCCGCCGGAGACCGTCACCGTGCCGCTGACCGTCGCGGTGGACGGCGGCGGCGGGGGCGGCGGGGTGGTGCCGCCCGGCGCGGTGAAGACGACCGCCCGGCCGGACTGCAGCTTCGCGGTGTTGACCGAGTAGGCGAGGCCCACGGTGCCGTCGGCGTTCTCGATGCCGACGGTGGCGGCGCTGCCCCGCTCGATGTCGCTGTCGAGGCTCGCGTAGTTGGTGATCACGTCACCGTTCTCGGACAGGATCGCCTCGAAGGTGATCCGCCGGTTGGTGCCGCCGTAGATGTACGGGTTGCGCCACTCGACCACGAACTGGCGGTTGGGCGAGGTGCCGAGGGTGGTGGTGCGCACCGACGCGCTGCCGTCGACGACCAGGTCGTCGTGGAAGGCGTAGACCGCCGCGTTGGCCAGCGCCGGGTTCGGCAGCGTGGTGTTGTCCCACTTGTACCCGTTGGGGTTGACCATGCTCACCAGGCCGTTCGTGTCGACCCAGGCGGTGCTGTAGGTCTGGCCGTACAGCTTGACCGGGAACGGCAGCGAGATCTGCTGCACGGCGTCGTCGCCGGTCAGGGACAGCACGGTGGTGTCGGCGTTGACGAACGCCCGGGTGGCGGTGCTGCAGACGTAGCCGAAGCTGTCCGAGCACGCCCCGCCGCCGCTGGCCGCGTAGGTCGCGGTGTAGGTCGTCGCCGCGGTCGGTGCGGTGATGACCTGCGTCGCGGCGCCGCCCTGGCTCCACGAGCCGAAGGTGTACTGGGTGCCGTTGAGCGTCTGCGGCGTCGGTGCCGACACGGTCTGCGTCGACTTCTGGATCACCGTCGCCACGAACGGGGTGACGCCGGTGACCGAGCCGACGGTGATGTTGAGCCCGCTCGGCACGGAGTTGAACGTCATGTTCACGGTCTTCGGGTCGACCCGGCGGCTGACGGTGGTGCTCAGGCCGCTGCTGTCGGTCGCGGTGAGCCGCAGCTCGACGTAGGACGGGTACTCGTGGTCGGGTCCGATGAAGGAGCCGGACGCGCCGTCGGCCTCGCTGATGTAGTGCTGGTGGCAGTTGTCGAGCGTGGCGCAGTGCTGCAGGATCAGCTGCCAGTGCAGGTTCGCCGCCGGGATCGTGCCGTCCTGCGCGTCGGTGGCGTGGCCGGTGAAGCTGACCGTGTCGTTCGTGGCCCAGGTGAAGCCGGCCGCGGGGGTGTCGATCACGGGCACGGGCGCGTCGGAACCGACGAGGATCTGCAGGGTCTTGGTGTCCGACAGCCCGCCCGCGTCGGTGACGCGCAGCTTGGCCGTGTAGTTCCCGGCGCTCGTGTACGTGTAGGAAGCGGTCGGCCCGGTCGCGTCCCAGGTGCCGTCGTTCGTGAAGTCCCACTGGTACGTGAGCACGTCACCGGCGTTGGGGTCGCTCGTGCCGGCCGAGGTGAACTGCACGGCCAGGGGCGGCGCGCCCGAGGTCTTGTCGGCGCCGATCACGGCCGCCGGGGGCTGGTTGCCGGCGCTGTAGTTGATCCGCCGGACCGTGCCGCCGTCGATGTCGACGTAGTACAGGTCGCCGCCGGGGCCGATCTCCAGGTCCACGGGGCCGGCCGCGCCGGGCGCGAACGTCTGGATCTTGTTCGGGTCGGGGGTGCCGTTGGTCGGCAGCATCGCGTAGATGCAGCGGCGGGCGTAGTCGCCCCAGAAGAGCGCGCCCTGGTACTGGGCGGGGTAGGCGCCGCCGGACGTCGGGTAGAACGCGACGCCGGTCGGGCTGGAGCCGCCGGTCGGGCAGCCGTCGTTGTCGTTGACGTACTGGTGGTGCCCGTACGTGTACACCGGGCCGGTGGCGGCGTTGCTGTTGTACAGGCTGGTGCACAGGTTCAGGCTGGCGTCGCGGTACCCGGGCTGCTGCGCGTTGCCCTCGTAGCAGGGCCAGCCGAAGTTCGTAACGGGCGTGGCGAGCGGGTTGGGCAGCCGGTTGATCTCCTCCCAGGTCCGCCAGCCGACGTCACCGATCCAGATCTCGCTGGTGCCGGGCTTGAAGGTCCAGCGGAAGGGGTTGCGCAGGCCGTACGCCACGATCCGCCGCGCGTTGGGGTCGGTGGTCGCGTTGTAGAGCGGGTTGTCGGTCTTGGCCGCGCCGGTGACCGGGTCGACACGGATGATGGTGCCGCTGAGGCCGGTCGGGTCGCTCAGCGTCCGCACGTCCTGGGAGCGCAGCGCGCCACCCTCGGCGGTGGGCGGGCTCAGCGCCGCGCCCACGCCGCCCGGCGGGTCGCCGCACGGGTTGACCGGGCTGCCCTGCTGGCCCCAGTCGGTGAAGACCGGGCTGGCGCCCTCGCCGCCGCTGACGTAGAGCGCGCCGTCGGGGCCGAAGCGCACGTCGCCCATCGAGTGGGTCTCGAACTGCTGGCACCAGTCGTTGATGAGCACCTGCTCGGTGCCGGTCCAGGTGTTGCCGCTGGCGGTGAGCTTGGACAGCCGCCCGCTGACGATGCAGCCGGTGCCGGGCGTGGGGCAGGTGTCGCCGAGGTCGAGACCGCCGCCGATCGGCGTGGTCGCGGTGTACGTGACGTACACCGACGGGTTCGACGGGAAGTTCGGCGGCACCGCCAGGCCGAGCAGGCCCTTGTCCTCGTTGTCGTGCACCCGCGCGCTGAGGTCGGCGAACAGGGTCGGCGTCGGGTCGGACAGGCTGTCGTAGACCTGGATCGTGCCGCCCTTCTCCGCGACGAAGACCCGGCCGTCGGGGGCGAACACCAGCTTGGTGGGGTGGTTCAGCCCGGACAGCACGATCTGTTCGGAGAACCCGGCCGGCAGCGTGGTCGCGGCGCCGGCCGACTGGGGCGCGGTCAGCGCCGCCGAGGCGGGCACGCAGAGCGCGAGCACGAGGCCCATGGTCAAGCGGGAGCGGCGGCGACGCCTCATGCGAGCACTCCTGGATGCGGACGCGCTGGGGGGAACCGTAAGTAGATGTCCCCCGTCGGGTCGATGCTGTCGCCAAGCCGACTGGCGCGCCTCGTCCGTTAGGACACAAACAGGCCCCCGTTGTAGCCCGTCCACGCGAGCCGATCAGCGTTTTTGTGATCGGCTCACTACCTGCGGTTCCGCAAGATCGCCCGCGGGTCACCCCGCCGCGTAGTCGGGACGGCCGTACCCGACGATCGGGGCGTAGTCGAGCAGCCGCATCGAGATGCGCTCGCCGGCGCGCGGTGCCTCGATGACCCGGCCGTCGCCGATGTACATGCCGACGTGACTGACGTCCTTGTAGTAGAAGACGAGATCGCCGGGGCGCAGGTCCTCGCGCCTGATCGGGGTGACGGTCTTCTTCTGCCGGGCCGCGTTGTGCGGCAGGACCACGCCGGCCGCCTTCCACGCCGCCATCGTCAGCCCCGAGCAGTCGAACGTGTCGGGTCCGTCGGCGCCCCACCGGTACACCTTGCCGAGCTGGGAGAAGGCGTAGCGGACGGCGCGACCCGCGGGGTCGTCGGTGAACACCGGCACGTAGCCGTCGTGCAGCGCACCGGAGGGGGTGCGGGCGGTCCGGCCGGCCCGGTCGCCGCCGAGGCGCCTGATCTGGGTCTCGATGGTCGCCTTGCGCTGGCCCAGCTCCAGTTGCTGGGCGCGCTGGCGCACCTTCAGGCCGCTGAGCTCGTCGTGCTCCCTGGCCAGGGCGGCCCGGTCGTCCTTGAGCCGGCGCAGCGCGTCGGTCCGCCGGCGCCGCAGGTGGTCGAGGGTGGCCAGCTGGTCCATGAACGACTCGGGCGACGGCGCGCTCACCAGCACCGCGGTGCTGCTGACCGCGCCGCTGCGGTAGAGCCTGGCGGCGACCTCGTCCGTGTCGCGCTGGGCCGCATCGACGCGGGCCTGGAGCGGGCCGGTGCGGGAGTTCACCCGTTCGAGCTGAGCGTCGGTGGCACGCAGGTCGTCGCGGACGGCGTTGAACCGCTCGATGACCCCTTCCAGCTCCTGCCACGCGGTGGCGAGCTGGCGCTGCCGGTCCGTGACCGGGTCCGCGTGCCCGGCGCCGGGAACGATCAGAGCTGCGACGACGAACCCCGCGGCCGCGCTCCACAACTTGCCGATTGACCCCACGTGTCACTAACGAAACATTTTGGACAAACGTCGCTAAAAGTCCCCCGGTGGAGTGGTAGGGCGGGGCGGCCGCTACGGTCTTGGGCATGAAGGGCCCGGTCGTCGCTGGTGGACTCGTGTTGGCGCTGCTGCTGGGCTTCGTGATCGCCAGGTCCACCGAGCGGGCGGCACCGCCGGCCGTGAGCGCGCCGACCGCCATCCCGTCGCACTCGCACGGCGGCGCCACCGCCGGTGACCTCGCCGGGCTGTCGCTGAGCGCGGCCGGCTTCACCCTCGCGCCGTCGGCCACGACCTTCGCCGCCGGCGCGGCGCAGCAGTTCACGTTCCGGGTGCTCGGACCGGACGGCAAGGCCGTCACCCGCTTCGTGCTCAACCACGAGAAGCTCATGCACCTGGTGGTGGCCCGGCACGACCTGTCCGGCTTCCAGCACCTGCACCCGCAGATGGCGCCGGACGGCACCTGGTCGGTGTCGCTGGGCCTGCCGTCGCCGGGCATCTGGCGGATCTACACCGACTTCGTGAGTTTCGACCCGGCGGGCGCGCAGGTGCCGGTCACCCTGGCCGTGGACGCCACGGTCGCCGGGGACTACCGGCCGGTGCCGCTGCCCGACCCGGCGCGCACCGCCGAGACCGGCGGCATGACGGTGACCCTGGAGGGGACGCCCGCGGTCAACGCCACCCAGCCGCTGTCGTTGCGGGTCCTGGCGGGCGGCGCGCCGGTCACCGACCTGGAGCGCTACCTCGGCGCGTACGGCCACCTCGTCGTGCTGCGCGACGGCGACCTCGGCTACCTGCACGTGCACCCCGAGGACCAGCTCGTCGGCGGGGCGGTCAAGTTCTGGCTGTCGGCGCCCAGCGTCGGGCGCTACCGGCTCTACTTCGAGTTCCAGCGCGCTGGGCAGGTCCACCGCGCCGAGTTCACCGTCGACGTGAAGTAGGCCGGCGCCGCCACCGGGGTACGTGGTGGACGACCCGGCTACGTTCAGGGCCGGCATGCCCGGTCGCGACGGGCCCGTGACGGCTCGCCGCCCGGCGCGGTGGACGGCCTCGCCGCGCGCGAAGAAAAAGACCGGGCCGCAAGCCCTGGGGAGCCTCGCCGCGCACGGGTCGGCCGTGCGCGACGGAAGAGGGCCCCACGCCCGGGGAGCCTCGCCGCGCACGGGTCGGCCGTGCGCGACGGAAGAGGGCCCCACGCCCGGGGAGCCCCGCCGTTCAGCGCGGTGGGCGGGCCACCGCGCTGAACGGAAGCACGGCGGTCAGTCCTCCGCGCCGGCGCTCTCGGCGGCGGCGGCGTCGCCGCCCCGGCCACGGCCACCCCGGCGGCGCCGGCGGGTGCGGGCGCGGGCCGTGCGGGCCTCGCCCTCCTCGCCGGCCTCGGCGGTGACGACCGGGCCGCTCTCCACGCCCTCCAGGGCGTCGGCGCTCTCGACCCGGCGCCGGCGGGTGCGGGTGCGGGCCGGACGCGGCTCGCCCTCCTCGCCGGTGCCCACCGGGCCCGCCTCGACGGACTGCCCGTCGGCGGGGGCCAGCTCGGCGGGGTCGACCTCGCCACGCCGGCGGCGGCGCCGCGGGCGGCGGGCCTCACCGGTCGGCTCGGCCGCCGGCGCGGACGTCTCGCCCCGGCCGCGGCCCCGCGAACGGGCACCCCGGCCGCGCGGCTTGCCCTCGATGTCCTCGAGCTGCTCGGCGGCGAGGCCGGCACGCTTGCGGTCGGCGGTCGGCAGGGAGCCGGTCACGCCCTCCGGGATGCCGATGTCGGTGAGCAGGTGCGCGGAGGTGTGGTAGGTCTCCGGCGGCTCCGGCAGGTCCATGCCCAGCGTCTTGTCGATGATCCGCCAGCGGGGCATGTCCTCCCAGTCGACGAACGTCACGGCGACGCCCGTCGCGCCCGCGCGGCCGGTGCGGCCGATGCGGTGGGTGTAGGTGTCCTGGTCCTCGGGGCAGTCGTAGTTGATGACGTGCGTGACGCCGGACACGTCGAGGCCGCGGGCCGCGACGTCGGTGGCGACCAGCACGTCGATCTTGCCGGCCCGGAACGCCCGCAGCGCCCGCTCCCGCGCGCCCTGGCCGAGGTCGCCGTGCACGGCGGCGGCGGCGAAGCCGCGGAAGTCCAGATCCTCGGCGACCCGGTCGGCGGCCCGCTTGGTCCGCGTGAAGATCATGGTCAGGCCGCGGTCCGTCGACTGCAGGATCCGCGCCACGATCTCGATCTTGTTCATCGGGTGGGTGCGGTAGATGAACTGCTTCGTCAGCGGCGACGGGCCGGTGCTGGCGTCGTGGTGCGCGTGGATCGTCATCGGCTGACGCAGGAACCGCCGCGCCAGGGTGACGATCGGGTCGGGCATCGTGGCGGAGAACAGCATCGTCTGCCGGTCCTCCGGCAGCAGCGTCAGGATCCGCTCGACGTCGTCGAGGAACCCGAGGTCGAGCATGCGGTCGGCCTCGTCGAGCACCAGGGCCCGCACGGCGTGCAGGCGCAGGTGCTTGCTCTTGGCCATGTCCAGCAGCCGGCCCGGGGTGCCCACGACGATCTCCACGCCCTTGGTGAGGGCGTCGACCTGCGGCTCGTACGCGACGCCGCCGTAGAGCGGCAGGACGCGGATGCCGCGGGTCTTGCCGGCGGCGGCGATGTCGCGGGCCACCTGCAGGCCCAGCTCGCGGGTCGGGACCACGACGAGGGCCTGCGGCCGGCCGTCGGCGCCCTCGGCCGGGGCGGTGACCCGGTCGAGCAGCGGCACGCCGAAACCGAGGGTCTTGCCGGTGCCGGTGGGTGCCTGGCCGATGAGGTCGGTGCCGCGCAGCGCGATCGGCACGGCGTATTCCTGGATGGCGAAGGCGTGGACGATGCCGACGGCTTCGAGGGCGGCCACGGTCTCGGGCCGGGCACCCAGGTCGGCGAAGGTGGGTGCGTCTGGGCGCACGGGTGCGCGCGGGGCCACAGCTTCGGCGGCCTCAGTGTTGTCGATCGTCATGTTGTGCTCAGGGTGTCTCTCTCGCGGGAGCGCCCCTGGTGAAGCCGGGTGCGCTCGAATGGGTAGGGCGCGGGCCACACGCAACCGAAATGATCAAGGTCGCGGGCTACAAGCGCCGGCGCCGGGACTAGGGTCCGTCCACGGCTATTGGGGCCATTGTACCGGCTCGCGGGCAGATGCGCGCGCACCGCGCCGCGATGTGGCACCGAGGCGCGCGCGGCGACCCGGCGATGTAGTGTGCCGTCGTGTCCGATCTCACTCCGCCCGCCTCGGCAGTGGTCGACCTGCTCGGCATGCTGGCCTACGGCGAGCTGGTCGCCTTCGACCGGATGGCGGCCGACGCGCGCCTGGCCCCCGACCTGCGCCGCCGGGCGGTGCTCAGCGAGATGGCCGGCCGCGAGATCACCAACTACTGCCGGCTCGCCGACCGACTCACGGAGCTGGGCGCGGACCCGGAGGAGGCCATGCGGCCCTACGTGCAGGCGGTCTCGGACTACCACGCGCAGACCGAGCCCGCCGACTGGCTGGAGGGCCTGGCCAAGGCGTATGTCGGCGACAACATCGCCGACGACTTCACCCGGGAGGTGGCGGCCGTGCTCGCCGGGCCGGACCGGGACCTGATCCTGGACGTGCTGCACGACTCCCGGCACGCCGACTTCGCCGCCGACGAGCTGCGGGCGGCGATCGCCGCCGACCCGAGGGTCGCCAACCGGCTGTCGATGTGGTCGCGCCGGCTGGTCGGCGAGGGCATCTCGCAGGCGCTGCGGGTCGCCGCGGAGCGGCCGTCGCTGGCCGAGCTGCTGGCGATCGGCGGCACCGACTTCCAGGCGCTGCTCAAGCGCCTCACCTCGGCGCACACCGCCCGGATGGGCGCCGTCGGGCTGAACAACTGACTCAGGCCCCGCCCCCACGCGGGGACAGGGCCTGAGCGCTATCTGTCAACGGGCGGAAGAGAACCCGACCGGCCGGGGCGACGACTCGGCGATCTCCACGTAGGCGATCTTGCCGACGGGCACGATCACCCGGCGGCCCTTGTCGTCCACGAGAGACAGCACACGCTTGTCGCCACCGTCGATCGCGTCGGTGACCGCAGCTTCGACCTCGGCCGGCGACTGGTTGCTCTCCAGCACCAGCTCCCGAGGCGCATACTGCACGCCGATCTTGACCTCCACGTCTTCCTCCTTGATCGGGCTGCGGCGCGGCCGTGCCTCGGCGCGCACACCCAGTGTGGTTGAAGACTAACGCGATCAGGCGTGTTCGCCGTGCAGGGGGAAGCTCGCGATGCCGCGCCACGACAGCGCGGTCAGCAGCGCCTCGGCGTCGGGCTTGTCGACCTGACGGCCGCCGGCCACCCAGAACCGCGCCGCGACCTCCGCGGCGCCGACCAGGCCGGAGGCGAGCAGCTCCGCGCGGGCCCGGCTCAGGTCGGTGTCGGCCATGATCGTGTCGGTGATCGCGGCGATGCAGCCGCTCTCGACCCGGTCGACCCGCTCGCGGACCGCGGGGTCGTTGCGCAGGTCCGACTCGAAGACCAGGCGGAACGCCTCGCTCTCGTGGTCGATGAAGTCGAAGTACGCCTGGATCGCGCCGCGGACACGCTCCTTGTTGTCCGTCGTCGCCTCCATCGCGGCGCGCATCCGGGACACCATCGCGTCGCAGTGGGTGTCCAGCAGCGCCAGATAGAGCTCCAGCTTGCCGGGGAAGTGCTGGTAGAGCACCGGCTTGGAGACGCCGGCCCGCTCGGCGATGTCATCCATCGCGGCGGCGTGATAACCCTGCGCCACGAAAACCTGCTGCGCCGCGGCGAGCAGTTGCTTGCGGCGCGCCGACCGGGGCAGCCGCACCGGCCGTCCGGCCGCCTGGGTGCCGCTCATCGCCGAGGTCATGTTCACCATCCGGATTTGGGTCGAGATTGCAACTTACCCCCTTTCCGCCCACACGGTAGCCTCACCTAGGGGCGACGGAGGAGCGCGCGGTGGACGAAACGGGGCAAGCCGGTAGCCCGCAAGGTGCAGGCGCATATCGCGGAGGAGGACACACGGATCCGCAGAGGACACCGGACGGCAGCCACGGTGACGGCTCGACGCCGAGCGATGACGCGCTCGAGGCGATCGTCTCCGCGTGGCGCGAGCCTGCCAGCGGCGCCGTCGCCGGCCGCGCCTCGGTCAACGGCGCGGGCAGCCCGCGCGGCCGGGCCGAGGTCCGCAGCGCCTATTCCGACATGCTGGCCCCGATGAGCCCTCCGGTCTCCGTCCCGCCGCCCGGACCGCAGACCACCACGTCGCTGCACTACGGGCACTACGGCCCCGACGGCCAGGGCTGGCCGAGCTCCGTCAGCCAGCCCGAGACCAGCCAGTCCGTCCCCACGGCGCCCGCCGCCGGGCCGGTGCCGCACGACGGCGCGCCGATCAACGGCCACCTCAACGGCCACCTCAACGGGCAGGCCAACGGGCACGTCAACGGCCATATGACCGGCCACGTGACCGGGCATGTGACCGGTCACGTCAACGGGGTGCAGCCCGGCGGCCACACCGGGACCCAGCCCGCGGTGCCCTCCGGAGGCACCGTCTACGGCGCCGCCGCCCCCGCGCCGCAGCCGCGCGACGACGCCGTCCAGCCCACGTCCGGCGGCTACGGCCCGGCCTCGGCGCTGGACCGCCTCGCCGGGCAGCCCGCGCCGGTCGACCCCCGCGTGCGGGTGCACGGCGACAGCGGCCAGCCGCCCTACGGCGCCTACCCGGACCCGGCCTGGGGCTACGACAACCGGGACAACCGGGACAACCGGGACAACCGGCCGCGCAACGGCGCCTACCAGGACCAGGCGCACGCCACCGAGGCCGCCCGCCTCGACGAGCCCGCCGACGGCTACCCGGAGCAGCGCCCGCAGCAGGGCTACCAGTACCACTCGCAGGAGTACCCGCAGCAGCCGTACCAGCCGCAGGAGTACCCCCAGCAGGGTTACCAGCAGCCCGCGGCCCAGCCGCACCAGCAGGACGAGCGCCGGGCGCCGCAGGACGGCTACCAGCCGCAGAGCCCGTACCGCCCCCAGGACTCCTACCAGCCCTACGCCCAGCCGTACGAGCCGCAACAGTACGAGACCCAGCAGTACGAGACCCAGCAGTACGAGCCGCAGCAGTACGAGCCGCAGCAGTACGAGCCGCAGCCCGGGCCGCCCGAGTTCGACTGGGCCGCGCCGCAGCACGACCCGGCACAGGCGCAGCGCAGCGCCCCGCCCGCCCCGGCCGCGCCGCAGCTGCCGGCGCAGCGCGTGCCCGAGGACGACCCGCTGGTCGGTCCGCTGCCGGCGGAGCTGCTCGGCAACGCCACGCCGCTGTCCGCGGCCGAGCCGACGATGCCGGCGTTCGCCTCGGAGCCGCCGTACGCGCCCGAGCCGGCGCAGCCCGCGTACCAGCCCACCGCGTACCAGGGGCAGGGCGCCGACACCGACTTCAACGCCCCCGAGCTGCCGCAGCGGGTCCCGTCGCACCCCGACGTGCCGCAGGTGCCCGAGGTGGAGGTCGAGCCGCTCGTCGCGGAGGCCGTGCCGGCCGGCGGCGAGGACCTGGCGAGGATCGCGACCTACCTGCGCGAGGACCGCGAGGACGAGGACGACGAGCCCAGCCTCGACGACCGCCCCGACGGCTTCGACATCCCGGCCGTGCTGCGCGCGGTGCAGGGCGTCGCCGGCGTGCGCGAGGCGACCCTGCGCAAGAACGCCGACGGGCTGCACACGCTGCGGCTCGAGCTGCTCGACGAGGCCGACCCGGGCCGGGTGAGCCGGGCCGTGGCGCGGCTGCTCAACGAGCGGATGGGGCTGGCCGCCGAGCCGAACCCGCCGCACCCGTCCGACCTCGGCCCGCCGGCGGCCCGCCCGGCGGCCGGGTCGGCGCTGCGCGGCAACGCCCCGCACAGCGCGCTGCCCGGCTACGGCCGCGAGGCACGCCGGCGGCGCCCGGTGAGCGGCGTGCGCCGCCCCGCCGAGGCGCCCCGCCCCGACCTCGGCGAGCTGCGGCAGGCGCCGGGCCCGTCCGGGCTGCTCCCCCACCCGGTCGAGCAGCCGGCCGCCCGGGAGGAGCCGCCCGCGGAGGCGCCGGCCGGCAAGGCGGACGCACCGGTGCTCGGCCCGCAGCCGCCGACCCCGGTCAACCGGGACGCCCCGCCGGCCCTGGTGCCGCAGTCCAGCGCGATCGTGTCGCCGCGGGTCATCATCGACCAGGTCGAGGTCAGCACCCAGGGCGTCGACGCGGTGGTGGAGGTGCGGCTGATCGCCGACGGTCACCCCGCGGTCGGCGTCGCCAGCGGTCCCGCGGTCGACGGCTACATCCTGCGGCTGTCCGCGGCCGCCGCGGCCTCCGCGGTGGACCAGCTGCTGGTCGACGTGGACGCGACCGCGCGGGCCCGGTGTTACATCGAGCACGCCGCGGTCGTGCAGCTCGGCGGGTGCGAGGTCGCCGTCGTCGTGCTGTTGCTGCTGTACGACGGCTGGGTCGAGCAGCTGACGGGGTCCGCGGTCAACTCCGGTGACCCCCGGCAGGCGGTCGTCCGCGCGACCCTCGCGGCGGTCAACCGGCGCCTGGAGGCGCTGCTGCCGTAGGCGCGCTGGGGCACACTGGAAAGCATGAAGCGAGCTTCCCTTGTCCCGGAGTTCACCGTCCCGTCACCGGACCGGCTGCCGGAGCGATGGCCCGGGCGCGAGGTGGAGCTCGACGGGCTGAAGGCGTACGTGCGGGACACGCCGGCCACCGCGCCAGGTGCGGAGCCGGCGGTCTACGTGCACGGCCTCGGCGGGTCGTCGACGAACTGGACCGACCTGGCCGGCGTGCTGTCCGACCGGCTCGAGGGCCAGGCGGTCGACCTGCCCGGGTTCGGGCACAGCGGCCCGGCCCGAAGCTACTCGCTGACCGCGATGGCCGCGCACGTGATCCGCTGGATCGAGCACAGCGACCGCGGCCCGGTGCACCTGTTCGGCAACTCGATGGGTGGCGCGGCGGTGGTCGTGGCCGCGGCGCTGCGCCCCGACCTGGTGCGCAGCCTGACGCTGATCTCGCCGGCGATGCCGTTCCTCGACCCGCGCCGCTCGCTGCAGGGCCCGATCGTGCCGCTGCTGCTGCTGCCCAACGCGGCGAAGCTGGCGGCACGGCGGATGTCGTCGATGGACCCCGAGGAGCTCGCCGCGATGGTGATCGAGTCGTGCTACGCCGACCCGACCCGCTATCCGGAGCAGCGGCGGCTGGAGGCGATCGAGGAGGCGCGGCTGCGGCACTCGGTGCCCTGGTACGCCGAGGCGTACGTGGCGAGCCTGCGCGGGCTCGTCGGCAGCTTCCTGCGGGCGTACCTGCCGGGTCAGGGCTCGATGTGGAAGATCGCGGCGCGCATCACGGCGCCGACGCTGGTGATCGCCGGGCGGCAGGACCGCCTCGTCGACATCCGCACCGCGCCGCAGCTGGCCCGGCTGGTGCCGGACAGCCGGCTGATGATGCTGGAGGGCGTCGGCCACGTGGCGCAGATGGAGGTGCCGCGCACGGTGGCCCGCGCGGTGCTGGGCCTGCTCGACGAGCTGCAGGGCGCCGCCGGGCAGGGCGCCCGGCAGCAGGTTGCAACTCAGGTGCGGGACGGGGTGCGCCAGCGCGCGCCGCAGGTGCGCATGGCAAGCTGACCAATCGATGGCGAGCCGGCTGAGCAGCGACCGCCGGCGGCTGCCGGTGCCGCTGCCGAGTGACCCGCGGCAGGCCCGTGAGCTGGTCCGGGCCGAGCAGCGCCGCCGGCGTGAGCAGATCCGGCGGCGGCGCTACACGGTCGCCGGGGTGATGCTCGCCGCCTTCCTGATCGCCGCCGCCGGCCTCGGCCGGCAGCTGTGCTTCGCCGGCGACGGCGACGACGCGCCGGTGTCGGTCGCCGCGACCCGCGGGCCGGCGCCGATGCTGGAGCCGCCGAGCAGGCCCGCGAGCCAGCCGCCCGACGCCGGGCCGTCCAGCGCCGCCGGCACGTTCGCCTACGCCACCGCCGCCGGACCCGTCGCCGGCGGTGCCGGACCGGTGAAGAAGTACCGGGTCGCGGTGGAGAACGGCAGCGGCCAGGAGGCCGACGCGTTCGCCGCCGCGGTCGAGCGGGTGTTCGCCGACCCGCGCGGCTGGACCGCGACCGGCCAGGTGCGCCTGCAGCGGGTCGCCGGCCAGGGCACCGCCGACTTCACGGTCTTCCTGGCCACGCCGGTCACGTCGGAGCAGATCTGCGCCACCGCCGGGCTGCACACCGCCGGCTACAGCTCGTGCCGCCTCACCGGCAAGGTCGTCATCAACCTGGCCCGCTGGCTCACCGGGGTACCGGACTACGGCGCGCCCGTCGCGGAGTACCAGAGCTACGTCATCAACCACGAGGTCGGCCACGAGCTCGGCAACGGCCACGAGGCCTGCCCCGGGCCCGGCCGGCCGGCACCGGTCATGCAGCAGCAGACCTACGGGCTGAAGGGCTGCGTCGCCAACGCCTGGCCGTTCGTCGACGGGCAGCGGTACACCGGCGCCAAAGTGCCGTAGCTCACGTGGGTTTGCCCCTCCGGCGCGGCAGAATGAGAACCATGTCGTTGCCTCCACTGGTCGAGCCCGCCGCTGACCTCTCCATCGACGAGGTCCGCCGCTACTCCCGGCACCTGATCATCCCGGACGTGGGTGTCATCGGGCAGAAGCGCCTGAAGAACGCCCGGGTGCTGTGCGTCGGCGCCGGCGGCCTCGGCTCGCCGGCCCTGCTGTATCTCGCCGCCGCGGGTGTCGGCACGCTCGGCATCGTCGAGTTCGACACCGTCGACGAGTCCAACCTGCAGCGCCAGATCATCCACGGCCAGTCCGACATCGGCCGGCCCAAGGCGGAGTCGGCGCGCGACTCGGTCCGCGAGATCAACCCGTATGTCAACGTCGTGGTCCACAACGAGGCCCTCGACAACGACAACGTGATGGACATCTTCGCGCAGTACGACCTGATCGTGGACGGCACGGACAACTTCGCCACCCGGTACATGGTCAACGACGCGGCGGTGCTGCTCGGCAAGCCGTACATCTGGGGCTCGATCTACCGGTTCGACGGTCAGGCGTCGGTGTTCTGGGCCGAGCACGGCCCCTGCTACCGCTGCCTCTACCCGGAGCCGCCGCCGCCCGGCATGGTGCCCTCGTGCGCCGAGGGCGGCGTCCTGGGCGTGCTGTGCGCGTCGATCGGCGCGATCCAGGTGACCGAGGCGATCAAGCTCATCACCGGCATCGGCGACTCGCTGCTGGGCAGCCTCACCGTGTACGACGCGCTGGAGATGTCCTACCGCAAGATCAAGCTGCGCAAGGACCCGAACTGCGCGATCTGCGGCGAGAACCCGACGGTGACCGCCCTGATCGACTACGACGACTTCTGCGGCGCGGTCTCCGACGAGGCGCAGGCCGCGACGCTCGGCTCGACGATCACGGCGACCGAGCTCAAGGAGTGGCAGGACTCGGGCAAGCCGATCGAGCTGATCGACGTGCGCGAGCCGGCCGAGTGGGAGATCGTGCGGGTGCCCGGGGCGCGGCTGGTGCCGAAGGGCGAGATCCTCAACGGCAACGCCCTCGCCGACCTGCCGCAGGACCGCCAGATCGTCCTGTACTGCAAGAGCGGCGTGCGCTCGGCGGAGGCCCTGGCGGCGGTCAAGGCGGCCGGCTTCAAGGACGCGGTCCACGTGCAGGGCGGGGTCGTGTCCTGGGTGAAGACCGTCGATCCCTCACTGCCGGTGTACTAGGGACCTACGCGCGGACAGCGGACGGGCGGTAGCGTACGGCGCATGGTCGACCTTGATGCCGCGATCGGCTACATCGTCGCACACGGCGACGCCGTTGATCGCGCCCGTCTCGCCTGGCTGCGCACCGGCCAGTTCCCACCGGCAGACGTCCTGGACAAGGCGGAGATCGGCCAGTCGCCCGACGGCGGCTGGCCGGCGCTGTGGGGCGCCGACGTCGCCTCCGTCGATGCCACCTGCTTCCGGCTCGCGGAGCTCGACGACCTGGGCGCGATCAGCCGCCCGGCGGCCCGCCGGGCCCTCGCGTGGCTCGGCCGCAGCCAGCGGCCCGACGGCATGTGGGAAGAGGACGCGTCGCTCGCCGGGATCGCCCCGCCGTGGGCGCAGCCCGGCGACGACGAGGCGAAGCTCTACCTGACCACCAACGCCGCGTACTGGCTGGTCGTCGGCGGGCCCAACGACGGCGACGACCAGCACGCCACCCGGGTCGCCCGCGCCGCGGAGGCGTTCCGGGCGTCGCTGCGCCCCGACGGCAGCTGGCCGTCGTTCCTGGTCACCGGCTGGCTCGGCTGCGCCGTGCTGTATCACCTCGGCTGGTTCTACGAGTCGGCGCAGATCCAGGTCGCGCTCGCCGACCGGGTGCCGCAGATGACCGCCGCCGATACGGCGTCGCTGTACTCGGCGCTGCGGCGGGTCGGCATGTCACCCGACGACTGGCTGCTCACCGCGGCCCGCAAGCGCCTCAACGAGACGCAGCGCACCGACGGCGGCTGGGAGAGCGACGACGGCCCGCAGTTCAACGTGCACACCACCCTGACCGCGATCAGGGCGCTGCGCTAGCCGGCGATCGTGAACTCCCACGGTGCGGCGCCGTGGGCCTCGGTGACGATGCCGTACTGCTTGCCGGCCTCGTAGGAGTCGGTGCCCGCCCGGATCTGGATGATCACCCTGCCGCCGTCGGCGAGGGTGAGGTACCCGGCGTGGACCGCGGCCGAGCAGACCGACGACGCGGTGGTGTAGGGGCCGCTGCCCCAGACCTTGCCCGCCTTGCCGCCCTTCGGGCACTGGTACAGGACGAGCTTGCCCGCGTTGTCGTCGTACTCCTCGGCGGTGCTGCTCCAGTCGGTGTTGTCGTGTTCGGCGTCATACGGGGTACCCGGTTCCGGGCTGCCGCCGTCGCCGTTCTGGCCGTCGCCGTTCTGGCCGTCGGTGCTGCCGTCGGTGCTGCCGTCGGTCTGGCCCGACGTCTGGTCGCTCTTGCCGCCGCTGTCGTCGCCGAGCTTGGTGAGGCCGTACACGCCGAGGCCGACCACCAGCAGCAGGACGACCGCGACCGCGGCCAGGACCGGGGTGCGGCGGCGCCCACCGGAGGGCGGCGCGGGCGGCGTCGCGGGCGGCCGGGGCGCGGAGGGCGGGACAGCGGCGGCACCGTGCCCGGCGGACGACACCGAAGCGCGCCCCGGCGCGGCGGGCGGCGCGGACGTGGGGCCAGGCCCGGACGTGAAACCAGGCGCGGCCGGGGACATGGATCGGGCGGCCGGGGCGGCGGGTGGCACGGACGCCCGGCCCGGCGTCACCGGCGAGGCGGGCGGTGCGACGTAGCCGGCCGGCGCCGACGGCTGGCCGGACACCGGCGACGTGGAGAACCCCGGCGACACCGGGGCCGCGGGCGGCGGCGAACCGGGGACGGGCGCCGAGCCGGAGACCGGGTGCGGCGCCGGCGGGGCGGAGGTCGGGAAGCCCGGCCCGGAGACCGGCATGCTGGAGACCGGCATGCCGGAGACGGGGACGCTGGAGACCGGCGCGTCCGGCACCGGCGGGCTGTGCATGCCGGTGCCCCGCACCCCGCCCGGGCCCGCGGCCGGCTGGGCGGCCGCGCCGAGGCTGCCCTGGGCCACCACCAGCTCCGGCTGCTCGACCGCGGTCGGGGCGATGCCCAGGGCCTGGTGCAGCAGCGTCGCGACGAGCGGGATCCGGCTGCCGCCGCCGACCAGGAAGACGCCGGCGATCTCGGCTGGGGCCAGCCGGGCCGCGGCGACGGCCGCCCGGGTCGCGGTGACCGTCGCGCTGAGGATGGGGCGGGCCAGCTGCTCGAACTGGTCGCGGCCGAGGGGGATGTCCTCGTCGTACATCGGGATGTGGATCGTCGTCGCGGAGGCGCGCGACAGCATCTCCTTGGCGGCGCGGACGTCGTCCCAGAGCAGCCGGTTGGCGCGCCGTTCGGCGCTGGTCGTCGGGTGGACCAGGCGGCCCCAGGCGGCGGGGTCGCGCGGGGACTGGCCGGCGCCGATGTAGCCGACGATCGCCGCGTCGATGTCGAGGCCGCCGCTGGTGCTGAGCCCTTCCGCGGCGAGGACCTCGAACGTGCCGGTGCCGTGCCGCACGACGGAGGCGTCGAAGGTGCCGGCGCCCAGGTCGTACACGATGAAGGCGGAGCCGGGCCGGACGGCCGTGCCCTGCAGGGTGCGGAACACCTCGGCCGCCGCGACCGGCTCGGGCACGAGGGTGACGGTGCCGAGGCCGGCGCGTTCGGCGGCGGCGGTCAGCACGCCGCGCCGGGTGTGCGCCCACGCGGCCGGGCAGGTGATGGTGGTCTGGCCGATCGGTCCGCCCGCGACACGCTGCGCCTCGCCGTTGACCCGGGCGAGCACGGCGGCGATCACCTCGACGGTCGGGATCTCGCGGTCGCCGAGCAGGACGGTGGGCTCGTCGATGCGGCGCTTCGGGTTGGGCTCGAACCGCTCGGGGCTGACCCGGGCGGCGTGCACCGCGTCACGCCCGACGAGCAGGCCCGACTGGGGATCGGCGTAGACCGACGAGGGCAGGGTCGGCGAGCCGTCGAAGAGCAGCGGCCGCACGTGACCGTCGGGCCAGGCCAGCATGGCCACGGTGTTCGAGGTGCCGAAGTCGATGCCTAACCGGTAACCTCGCGAGTCCACGACGCCAATATACGGACCTCGCACCACCGCGAGATCCTCTCAACGGCGCGCCGCGCCTAGTCGACCAGCCGGAGCGCGACGGTCGGCGCGTCGAGCAGCACCGAGGCGGGCTCGGAGCCGACGATGGTCTGCAGGCGGTGATCGCCGACGATGAGCTCGACGCCGGTGTAGAGCTCGACGGAGTCCCATCCGCTCAGCTGGTACGACTTGCGGTAGATCCGCTCGGTCTCCTCCTTGATGTCCGGGGCCGAGCGTTTCCAGATGAGGGTGCCGTTCTCACTCGTGTCGGTGACGACGGGGCGACCGTCGCGGACCTCGAGCTTCACGTGCTCCTTGGCGATCCAGGCGGCCGCGGCCTCGTGCAGCCACTGACCGACGGCGATGTCGTCGGGGTCGGCGGGCTCGCGGCCGACGATCACGGGCCGGTCCTCGCCGACCACGAACCGCCGCCGGGCGAGGTCCTCGACGACCACGGACACGGCGAACGCGGCCGGCCGCGGCCCGACGTCCTTGACCGCCTCGCCGTGGCGGGGGCAGGCGGGGACGCCGGCGCGCATGCGCGGGACGGGCTGGCCGATCCGGCGGAACCGGCCGAACGCGGGGCAGTCGGGCTCCTTGCAGCGCCACTCGCGGGCCATCAGGGCCGCGCCGACGCCGCTGGGCTCGGCGCGGGTGAACCGCCGGCGCATGACCCGGGTCCGGCCGGCCCGCTGCGAGCCGCGCGCGGTGAACGACTGCACGCCGTCGGGGCGGCCGCCCTGTTGGGTGGCGGCCGGCCGCTGGGCCGCGCCGGCGGGGCGCGGGGACGGCTTGGCGGGCGCCGGAGCGTCCTGCTGCTCCGTCGCGGCCGAAATATCAGAGATATCGGATACGTCGGTCCCGGACGGGGTGTCCGCGGGCGGCACCGCGTCGCCGGACGGGGCGTCGGTCGTGGCGACGGCGGCGGATTCGGCGTCCGCGGCGGTCTCGGGCCCGTCCGCGGGGCTCTCGTCCGCGGGCTCCAGCGGGATGATCGGCAGGGTCGCGGTGCCCTTCACGACCAGGCGTTCCTTGCCGTCCTTCGGGGGCGGCGGCTCGCCGCCCGGGGTGAGCACGGCGCCGCCGGCCCGCGGGGTGAGGCGCAGGACCCGCTCCGGGCTGTCCACCAGCCACGGGAAGCGGGCGGCGAACTGCGGCTGGTCGCGCACCACGATCAGCGGCAGGCCGGTGAAGTCGGCGATCTCGACGGGGCGGTCCGCGACGACCGGGGTGACCTCGATGAGCCCGTCGTCGGCCCAGCGGCCGAGCACCATGCGCTCCTTCGAGGTGAGCGCCGCCTCCGACAGGGCCTCCCGGCCGACCACTGGATACAGCATGGCGCCGGCGTCGATGAGGTACCGGCTGAGCGCGTCCACGACCATGCCGAGGCGCAGCAGGTTGATCGGGCGGCCCCCGTCGAGGGCGACGAACCGCGCGACGTCGGCGAGGTCGACGACCGCCTGGGCGAGCGTGACGTCCGTGGTCAGCCGTTGCTCGATGGTGTCCATGACCCGGCTGACTTCGAAGCGCACGGCCCCTCCCCATCCCTCGACCTGGACACCTTAGGGCATCACCGAGATCAGACTTGTGTACCAGTCGGGAAGGTTGCACGCCATAAGCAACGAAAAGGTTCAGCCGCGACTTTTACTTCCTCTTACCGGGGCCCTTGCCCTTCTTCGCGCCACCGGGCTTCTCGGCCGGGGGCGGTGCGACACCTGGCTTCTTGACACCGGCGGCGGTCTGGGCGCCCGGGTTGGCGGCGGGGATCACGGTGGGGTCCGCGGCGGGGGTGGTCAGGTCCGTGGTCGGCGTCGACGGGTCGGTCGCCGGGTCCGACGCCTGCGGGGTGGTGACGTCCACCGGGGTGGTCGCGGGGGTCCAGGCGGCGACCGGTTCGCGGTCCTGGGCGGCGGCGCCGGCGGCACCCGCGCCGAGGATCAGCGCGGTCGCCGCGGCGACGGTGATCCGCCGCTTGACGGGCCCGGCGAGGGTGAGGTCCCGCAGCCGCCGGACCGGGGCCAGGTGGCGGGCCGCGGCCAGCCGGGCGGTCGCCGGGTGGTCGCCGGTCAGCAGCCGGCGCGCCGGGAAGGTCAGCCGCCGGGTGGGCGGCATGACGGCGAACAGCGTGGCCAGGTCGGCGGCGTCGGGCCGGTTCGCCGGCGCCTTGGCCAGGCAGCGGCGGGCGGTGCCGGCCACCCCGGCGGGCAGGTCCAGGGTGGCGGGCAGCGGCGCCGGCGGCAGCTTGCGGTGCGCGTGCAGCATCTCCTCGGTGGTGGTGACCGGCCACGGCAGCGCGCCGGTGAGCATCCGGTGCAGCACGACCCCGAGGGCGTAGATGTCGGTGGCGGCCGAGGGCGCGACACCGCGCAGGCGCTCCGGGGCGACGTACGCCGGGGTGCCGAGCAGCTGGTCGGTGTCGTCGCCGGCGACGGCGGAGATGCCGAAGTCGACGAGCTTCGCCCCGCCGGCGGTGAGCATGACGTTGGCGGGTTTGACGTCGTGGTGGACCAGGCCGCGGGCGTGCACGGCGGCGAGGGCGGAGGCGAGCTGCGCCGCGATCCGCAGCGACTCGGTGACCGGCAGGGGCCCACCGACGCGCAGCAGCCGGTCCTCCAGCGACTCGCCCTCCACCAGTTCCATGACGACAAAGGGGGCGCCGTCGGCGGTGTGGCCGAAGTCGTGCACGGCGGCGATGTGGGGATGGCTGAGCAGCGCGGCGGCGCGGGCCTCAGCCTGGATACGGCGCCGGGACGCGGGGTCCGCGGCGGCCGTGAGCTGCTTGACGGCGACGGGGCGCCCGAGCACCTCGTCGTGGGCTCGCCAGACGACGGACATGCCGCCGACGCCGAGGGGTTCGATCAGCCGGTAACGCTCCACGTCATACAGATGCCCCAATGAGCGGAAACGACACGCGTTGATCGGCGACGGTTTCGGCGCCGAGGGTGCGCAGCAGCGACAGGACCGGCTCGATCTTCTCGTACAGCAGCAGCACCACGTCGCCCGGGCGGGCCATGGCGAGGGCGGCGGGCACGGCCTCGTCGACGGTGCGCACGACGGCGCAGGTCACCGCCGGGCAGGTGGCGGTCAGCTCCTCGTGCAGCAGCGCCGGGACCTCGCCGGGTGAGCGGCCGCGCAGGTCGCTGTCCTCGTAGAGCACGACGCGGTCGAAGCGGGCGCCGATCTCGCGGGCCGACTCGCGCAGCAGGTCGTCGCGGCGGTCGCCGGGCAGGGTGACGGCGGCGACGGTGCGGGCCGCGCCCCACAGGCGGTCGACGAGGTCGCCGACGGCGCCGATGGCGGCGGGGTTGTGCGCGTAGTCGACGAGGATGTCGGTGCCGCCGAGGCGCAGCAGCATGCCGCGGCCGGGGTTGTCGGCGAACGTGCGGAGGCGTTCGGCCACGCGCGCGGTGGCGACGCCGAGGACGCGGGCGGCGGCGGTCGCGGCGAGGGCGTTGGCGACGAGGTGGCGGGCCGCGCCGCCGAAGCCGCCGCCGAGCTCGCGCACGGCGAGCAGCGGGATCCAGCGGCGGTCGGCGAGCTCGACGAGCCAGCCGTCGGCGAGCAGGTACGCCCGGCCGCCGGTGTCCCAGTGCCGCCGGATGAGCGGGTTGCGCGGGTCGAGGCTGCACCAGATGATCTCGCGCTTGGCGAACCGGCCGGCGGAGTGGGTGGCGAGGGTGCGGCTGCGTTCGTCGTCGGCGTTGAGCACCACGGCGCCGCCCTCGCGGACGCGCTCGCCGACGAGGGCCTTGAGCTCGACGAGGTCCTCGACGCTGTCGATGCCGTCCTGGCCGAGGTGGTCACCGGTCAGGTTGGTGATGATGCCGACGTCGCTCCAGTCGTAGCCGAGGCCCTGGCGGAGCAGGCCGCCGCGGGCGGTCTCGAGCACGGCGGCGTCGACGGTGGGGTCGCTGAGCACGACGCGGGCGGAGCGTGGCCCGGTGGCGTCGGCGCGCTGGACGAGCCGGCCGCCGATGGTGATGCCGTCGGTGGTGGTGACGCCGACGCGCAGGCCGGCGCCGTCGAGCAGGTGCGCGGTGAGGCGGGCGACGGTGGTCTTGCCGTTGGTGCCGGTGATCGCGACGATCGGGATCCGCGCCGGGGTACCGGCCGGGTAGAGCGCCTCCACGACGGCGGCGCCGACGTCGCGGGCGGTGCCGTCGCTGGGGTCGAGGTGCATGCGCAGCCCGGGTGCGGCGTTGACCTCGATGACGCCGCCGCCGGCGAGGATCCCGGACGGCGGCAGCGGCTCGGCGATCGACGGCAGGCGCAGGTCGAGCCCGGCGATGTCGAGGCCGACGATCGCGGCGACCCGGCGGCACAGGTCGGCGACGGAGGGGTGCACGAGATCGGTGACGTCGACGCTGGTGCCGCCGGTGGACAGGTTCGCGTTGTCGCGCAGCCGCACGACCTGCCCCTCGGCGGGGACGGCGCCGGCGTCGAGGCCCTGGCGGTGCAGCAGGGTGAGCGCGACGTCGTCGACGGTGAGCCTGGTCAGCGGCCGGGCGTGGCCGTCGCCGCGGCGCGGGTCCTCGTTGGCGCGGGCGATCAGGCCGGCCACGTCGGTGGCGCCGTCGCCGACGACGTGCGCGGCGACCCGCTCGGCCGCGGCGACGACCTGACCGCCGACGGTCAGCACCCGGTAGTCGCGGCCGCTCAGCTCGCGCTCGACCACGGCGTCGTCGCCGCCGGCGGTGGCGGCCTCGAACGCGGCGCGCAGCGCGTCGGGTGAGTCGACGCCGAGGAACACGTGCGTGCCCTGGCGCCCCTGCCGGGGTTTGACCACGACCGGCGGGCCGAGCTCGGCGAAGAGGTCCAGGGCCTCGGCGAGGGTGCTCGCGGCGCCGCCGCCGGGGACGGGGACGCCGGCCTCGTCGAGCAGGCGCCGGGTGAGCTCCTTGTCCGAGGCGATGTCGACGCCGATGGCGGAGGTCTGGTCGGTGAGCGCGGCCCACACCAGCCGCCGGTGCCGGCCGTAGCCGAGGCGCAGCAGGCTCAGCTCACCGACCCGCTCGACCGGGATGCCGCGCTCGCGGGCGGCGGCGGCGATGGCGGCGGTGCTCGGCCCGCTCTTCTGGCGCTCGTACGTGCGGGCGATGGCCGCCAGTTCGTCCTCGACGGCGACCGGCTCGCCGTGCAGCGCCGCCAGGACTCCCGTGATCGCCAGCGCCAGGAGGCGTTCGGCGACCCGGGAGTCGGGCGGCTCGTCGAGCGGGCACTCGGTGATGACGTCGTACTCGCCGGGCACGCCGGTGCCCTCGGTGCGGCCGAAGTTGACGTGCCGGCCGATGCGCTGCGACAGCTCGATCGCGACGTGTTCCGCGGTGTGCCCGAAATAAGTGCCGCCGACGAGCCGCCGGACGAAGCCGCCGGGTTCGCCGAAGGCGCAGTGGTGTTCGGCGAGGCCGGGGAACGCGGTCAGGAGCCGCTCGGTGAAGCCGGGATAGTCGCTGCTCTCGCGGTCGGTCAGCCCGTCGAGCAGGACCCGGCTGACCTGGACCGGGCGCGCGAGGTACCGGTTCGGCCCGCGCAGCCGGCGGCTGCTGTCAATCCGCATGATCTCGTTCCGATCTTCTGATGGCCGCCCGCTCGGCGAGGTTGAAGCGCCAACCCGCCGGAAGCACGTGCAGCTGGGCGCCGCACAGGGCGATCGGCCCGCCCTCGTCGGAGTAGGGCGCGCTGATCGTGGTGGCCTGCCCGGCGTCGATGACCGTGACCGCGCCGGCGCCGAGCACCTCGAACACGTCGCCGTCGACCAGGATGGCGGTGTTCTCGTCGATGCCCAGGCCGAGCTCGTGCGGGAACATCGCGACGGCGCTGAGCAGGCGGTTGAGCCGCCCGCGCTGGGCGAAGTGCATGTCGATGAGCACGCCGGGCAGGAACTCCATGCCGGGACCCGTGCGGACGCTGCCGGTGGTGACCGACGCGTTGGTCCCGCCGATGATCATCGTGCTGGACATCATGGCGGCGCCGGCGCTGGTACCGGCGAGGATCAGGCCGTCCGCGAGCCGGACGTGCAGCGCCGAGTCGACCTTGGAGCCGCCGACGACGGTGGCGATGCGCAGCTGGTCGCCGCCGGTGAAGAAGACGCCGGTGGCGTGATCGATCGCGGCGACGGCCCGGGCGCTGTTGCTGTCCTCGCGGTCGTCGAGCCGCAACGGGGTGACGTGTTCGGCGCCGAGGCGGTGGAAGACCTCGGCGTACTCCTTCTCCCGCAGCTCGGGGCTCTCGCTGGCGGTCGCGATCACCACGAGGTGCGCCTTGGCGCCGCCGGCGAGCAGCACGAACCGTTCAAGAATGACGTCGTCGCCGGGGTCATGGCTCTCCGCACCACCGATGACGAGCAGCTTTCCCGGCATCCCACCTCCACACCCCCCTCATCTTGCGGTTCGCCGGCGGGCGGAGCGTTGCTTATTGACCAGGGTCTCCGTACAGTCAGTGCATCACCACCGTATGAAACGTTTTAATGAAACGTTTCACCATCTTGGACAGGAGCACCGCCATGCGCCTGAAGAGACGCCGCGCGGGCGCCACCGCGCTCGTGCTGCTCGCCACCCTGCTCGCCGCGCCGTCCACGCCGGCCGCCGCCGCCACCCCCGTGAGCCTCGCCGGGGCGCACTGGGTCTGGTACCCGGAGGGCAACCCGGCCAGCAGCGCCCCCGCCGCGTACCGCTACTTCCGCAGGACCTTCACCGTCGCCGCCGGCGCGGTCACCGAGGCGCAGCTGGTCGTCACCGGCGACGACACCGTCGACGTGTGGCTCAACGGCCGGCCCGTCGCCGCCTCCCCGCGGGTCGCGGACTCCTGGCACGACGCCGTCTACGTCGACCTGCAGTCCGCCCTGGTCAGCGGCACCAACACGCTCGCCGTCGCGGCCCGCAACACGACCACCGGCCCGGCCGGCCTGATCGGCAAGGTGCACGTCGTCACCGCCGGCGGCACCACCGACCTGGTCACCGACGGCAGCTGGAAGGCGTTCCAGACGGTGCCGTCCGGCTGGGAGCAGCCCGGGTTCGCCGACGGCGGCTGGCCCGGCGCCGCCGACCTCGGCGCGTACGGCGTCGGCCCGTGGAACTCCGACGTCGTCGCGCCCGACCCCGGCGCGCCGTCGCCGCTGAGCGTGGCGAGCGGCACCGTCGAGCACCGGGCCAACCCGCTGGGCGTCGACGCCGCACAGCCGCGCTTCGGCTGGAAGCTCGCCTCGACCGCCCTCCAGCAGCGGCAGGCCGCCTACGAGCTGTCCGTCGACGGCGTCTGGAACAGCGGCCGGGTCCCCTCCGGCCAGCAGGTCGACGTCGTCTACACCGGCCCGGCGCTGCAGTCGCTGCGCCGCTACACGTGGAAGGTACGGGTCTGGGACACCCAGGGCCGGGTCAGCGCGTGGAGCCCAACCTGGACGTTCGAGACCGGGCTGCGCGCCCCGGCAACCGAGTGGACCGGCGACTTCGTCGGGCAGGCCGCCACCGCCGCCGACCTGTCCGGCGCCACCTGGATCTGGTACCCCGAGGGTGACCCCGCCGCGGGCGTGCCGGCGGCGACCCGCTACTTCCGGCGCACCTTCACCCTCGCCTCCGTGCCGTCCGCGGCGGCCCTGGTCGTCACCGGCGACGACACCGCCGACGTGTGGGTCAACGGCGTCCAGGTCAGCACGTCGCCTCGGGTGTACCAGTCGTGGCAGCAGGCGACCGCGGTCGACATCCGCGGGCGGCTCGTCGCCGGTACCAACACCATCGCCATCGCCTCGGAGAACACCACCCAGTCCCCGGCCGGCACGATCGCGAAGCTGACCGGCGTCGGGCTGGTCACCGACGCGTCCTGGAAGTCCTCCACCACGGCGCCCGCCGGCTGGAACCAGGGCGGGTTCAACGACTCGGCCTGGCCCGCGGCCCGCGCGGTCGCCACCTACGGCAGCGGCCCCTGGGGCGCCAACGTCTCCGTCGCCCGGCCCGCGCCGCTGCTGCGCAAGGGCTTCACGGTGAGCAAGCCGGTCGCCTCCGCGCGCCTGCTCACCACCGCGCTCGGCCTGCACGAGACCCGGCTCAACGGCGCCCGCGTCGGCACCGACGTCCTCGCCCCCGGCTGGACCGACTACACCAAGCGCGTGCAGTACAAGGTGTACGACGTCACCGGCCAGATCCGCCAGGGTGCCAACGCGCTGGGCGCCTGGCTGGGCAACGGCTGGTACTCCGGCAGCCTCGGCTTCGCCGGCAGCCAGAAGTACGGCACGCAGCCGTGGTACTCCGCGCAGCTGGTGCTGGTGTACACGGACGGCACCACGTCGACGGTCCGCACCGACAACACCTGGAAGGTCACCGGCGGCCCGATCCGCGCCGACGACCTCTACCACGGCGAGACGTACGACGCCCGCCTGGCCATCGCCAACTGGGACAACCCGGGCTTCGACGACAGCTCGTGGGCCACTGCTTTTGTCAAGACTGGCGCCAAGCCGAACCTCGTCTCGCAGGTCGACAACGGGGTGAGCGTGCAGCAGCAGTTCCGTCCCGTCGCCGTCACCCAGCCCTCGCCCGGCGTCTGGATCTTCGACATGGGCCAGAACTTCACCGGCTGGAACCGGATCTCGGTCACCGGCCCGGCCGGCACCACCGTCCAGATCCGCCACGCCGAGGTCCTCACCGGCGGCCAGCTCTACACCACCAACCTGCGCGCCGCCCAGGCCACGGACCGCTTCACCCTCGCCGGCACCGGCGCCGCCGAGGTCTACGAGCCGCGCTTCACCGTGCACGGGTACCGCTACGTCGAGCTGACCGGCCTGCCGGCCGGCTTCACCCCGACCGCGGACACCGTCACCGGCCGCGCCGCGTGGACCTCCGGCGCCCAGCTCGGCACCCTCACCACCTCCAACGCCCTGGTCAACCAGCTGCAGCACAACATCGTGTGGGGCGAGCGCTCCAACATGCTGTCCATCCCCACCGACTGCCCGCAGCGCGACGAGCGCCTCGGCTGGACCGGCGACATCGCGATCTTCGCCGGTACCTCCACCTTCAACGTCGACGTCCAGGGCTTCCTCGACAAGTTCGCCGACGACCTGGTCGACGCCCAGCGCGCCGACGGCGCCTTCACCGACGTCGCCCCCGCCGTCTGCTGCGGCGCCGGCACCGCCGGCTGGGGCGACGCCGGCGTCATCGTCCCGTACACCCTGTGGCAGCGCCACGGCGACCTGCGCGTCGTCGACGAGCACTTCGACGCCATGGCCCGCTGGGTCGACTACCTGCGCGCCACCTCGGGCAGCGACCTGATCCGCAACCAGCCCACCTACGGCGACTGGCTCAACGTCAACGACAACACCGCGCAGGACGTCATCTCCACCGCGTTCTTCGCCTGGTCCGCCCGCCTGGTCTCGCGCATGGCGTTCGCCACCGGCCGCACCGCGCAGGGCAACTCCTACGGCACCCTCGCCGACCAGGTCGGCGCCGCGTTCACGTCCCGGTTCGTCGCCGCCGACGGCACCGTGGCCGGCAACACCCAGACCGGCTACGTCCTGGCCCTGGCCTTCGGCCTCGTCCCGCCGTCACGTACCGCCCAGCTGGCCGACAAGCTGGTCGCCAAGGTCGCCGCCAGCAACGGCCACCTGTCCGTCGGTTTCCTCGGCGTCGAGAACCTGCTGCCCGTCCTGGCCAACACCGGCCACGCCGACACCGCGTACCAGATCCTGCTGCAGCCCGGCTATCCCGGCTGGGGCTACATGAACAGCCGCGGCGCCACCACCATCTGGGAGCGCTGGGACGGCATCCGCACCGACGGCTCCTTCCAGGATCCCGGCATGAACTCCTTCAACCACTACGGCCTCGGCTCCGTCGGCGACTTCCTGTACCGCCAGGTCGGCGGCCTGGGCCCGGCGTCCCCCGGCTACGCGTCGCTGCTCGTCGCCCCACAACCCGGCGGCGGCCTGACCTCGGCGAAGTCCTCGTACGAGACCCCGTACGGCCTCGCCGTCAGCGACTGGTCCATCTCCGCGGGTGCCCTCACCCTGCGCGTCACGGTCCCGGCCGGCACCTCGGCCACGGTCAAGGTGCCGACGTCACAACCGTCCTCCATCCTGGCCCCCAGCCAGGCGGTCCCCTCAGGCCCGGCGACGTTCCTGCTGCCGGCGGGCTCGTACACGTTCACCGCTCCGCTCTGACGCTGCACCGCTCGGGTGACGGATCCGGCCGCGCCACCGGCCGGGTCCGCCACCCGCGGGCGTGCTGGACGCCGCGTGGTGGGTGCCGGCTCACGCCGCTCGAGCCTTTGGGACGAGCTTGGCCAGGATGCCGCGAATGCACCACGGCGACGGCAACGACAGCCGCGTCCACAGCACGGATCAGCTCGCCCGAAGCGCGCCCAACACGGAGGACGGACGCGCGGATCGCCCAGCGAGCCAACCGGTCTCCGGGCACCGGCCGACCCTCGCGCCAATGACCGACCGGGCGACGGACGGCGGGAACAGCGCTTGCGGTGGAAGTGCGCGATCTGGCGGAGGTGCGGTCGTTGCACGGCAGCAGCAGCACCTGGCCGCCGCGCACAGGGCGGCGCGGCGGACGCGCGACGACGGGCGAAAGGCCGGCGCGGAGGGCAGCGCAGGAAGGGCGGACGCCCGGATTGCCCGGCGAACCAGTCGGTCTCCGAGCACCAGTTGGACTCTCGCGGCAGCGACCGACCGCGGGTGGCAGCGGGGAACACTGCTCAAAGCAGGCACAGACCAGGTCGCCCGAATGCGGACCCACGCCGGGCGGTCGCGCCGAAGGCCGGCCGAGGGCGGACGGCGGGCACGCGAAGGCGGTGCAAGAGGTAAGCGCGGGCAGCCGACGGGGGAAACGCCGGCCCACGAAAGGCCCGTTGCGAAGGCGGGCGCTGAAGAACAGCGTGGCAGGCCAGCGCGAACAGGGCGCGCACGACGAGCGCCGGGGCCACCGGGAACAACACGCGCGAGGTCAGCACGAACGACGGGCCCGAGGTCAGCACGAACGACGGGCGCGCAGCGGACGGCCGCCGGGAAGCGTCCAGCCGGTCGGTCAGTCGGTCTGCGGTGGTCAGTCGGTTTCCGGGCGCTGCGGCAGCACCCTCGTCTCCTCCTCGACGGCGAGCAGCCTTGTCCGGTCCGGGTCCTCGTGATCGGCGGCCTCCGCGTCGGTGGAGGTCGCGCGGGCGGTATGGAGGGCGTCCGTGAGGGCGGCGTTGATCCGGGTGCCGCCGCGTTTGAAGCCGAGCTCCCGCCTGGCCTCCTCGATGACCTGCTCTTCGGTGCGCAGCAGGGTGTCGGACTCGATCCAGCGGATCAGGGCGACCAGCGCCTCCGCCCGGTACTCGGTGATCGGCCGGCCCGGGGTGACGTCGGGGCGGGGCAGGGAGCGGTCGGAGCCGGCGGCCGGGGGTGGCGGTGGGGGCAGGTGCAGCACGACGGTGGGGTCGTTGGTGCGGCGGGCGTCGGCGGCGGCGACCGCTTCGTCGTACGCGGCGCGGGTGCGGGCGGTCTCGGCGTCGGGGTCGGCGAACCAGTCGGTGGACCAGATGCGGTGGTAGCGCCAGCCGAGCCGCTCAAGTTGCTCCTGCCGCAGGCGGTCGCGGTCGCGGGCGGTGCTCGCGGCGTGGTACGTGGCACCGTCGGTCTCGATGGCGAGGATGAGCTCCTCGGGGTCGGACGGGTGGGCGCAGGCGAAGTCGATGAAGGCGCCGGCGACGCCGTAGCGGGCGGTGACGGGGATGCCGGCGGCGGTGAGGCGCGCGAGGACGTCGGCCTCGAAGGCGTCGGGCTGGGGGCGGTCGGTGGCGGCGCCGCCGAGGGAGGTGCCGCCGGACTCGGTGTATTCGAGGTACGCGCGCAGCAGGCGCACCCCCTCGGAGGTGCTGCGGGCGGGGTCCATGTCGGCGGCGGTGAACGAGCTGACCAGCGTCATGCGGCGGCGGGCGCGGGTGACGGCCACGTTGAGCCGCCGCTCGCCGCCGGGCAGCAGGAGCGGGCCGAAGCGGTACGGCAGCTGCCCGGCGGCGTTCTTGCCGTAGCCGATGGACAGGATGATCGCGTCGCGCTCGTCGCCCTGGACGCGTTCGAGGTTCTTGACGAAGAACGGCTCGGCGGCGGACTCGGCGAAGAACGGGTGCAGCTCCGGGCGGGCGGACAGCGCCTTGCGCAGGGCCAGGTCGACGCGGTCGGCGTGCACGATGCCCATGGTGATCACGCCGAGGGACTCGCTCGGGCGCAGCTGGGCGTGCTGCAGCGCGAGTTCGACGACCCGGTCGACCTCGGCGGTGACGCTGTCGGTGTCGGTGCCGGTGGGGTCGTGCGCGACGTGGACGTGCCGCACCGCGCCGGCGCCGGCGGTGCCGGGGAACGTGACGAGCGAGCGGTCGTAGATGTGGGCGTTGGAGAAGCCGATGAGCCGGTCGTCCTGGCTGCGGTAGTGCCAGCGCAGCAGGTACGCCGGCAGCAGCGCGGTCAGCACGTCCAGGATCGACTCGTAGCCGGAGGTGAGCGCCAGGTCGATCGAGCCGTCGGGGCGCACGCCGAGCGGGTCGGCGCCGCCGCCGTCCTCCGCGGCGGTGAAGAACGACGTGGGCGGGAGCTGGTGCTCGTCGCCGGCGACGACGACCTGCCGGGCCCGCAGCAGCGCCGGGACGGCGTCGGCCGGGGTGACCTGGCTGGCCTCGTCGAACACGACCACGTCGAACAGGCCGGCCTCGGCGGGCAGCAGCTGCGACACGATCAGCGGGCTCATCGCCCAGCAGGGGCGCAGCGCGGTCAGCATGTGCGGGGCGGTCGCGAACAGCTGCCGGATCGGCAGGTGCCGGCGTTTCAGGTTGGCCTGGTGCTCGACGAGGCGGCTCTCGTCGGGATACGCGTCGCGGGTGCGGGTGATGTGCTCGGCGACGGCGCGCAGGACGCGGCTGGCGGTCGCGTCGATGTGGGCGTGGTCGGCGGTGCGGAACTCCTCGACCGTGCGGGTGTGCAGCGGACCGTCGAACGCCCCGATGCGCGGGTCGGTGAAGTTGAGGTGCTGCAGGATCGAGGCGTGCCAGCAGGCGTCGAAGACGGCCGTGGCCAGGTCGGCGCCGGGGCGGCGGCCGGCGAGGTCGGCGACGAGCGGGTCGAGACCGAGGGCGCTGAGCGCGGCGCCGAGCTCGTTGAGCCGCGGGACCTTGCGCAGCGTGCGCTCGTCACCGGCGAGGCCCGACAGCAGCCCGGCCAGCCGGTCGAGGTCCATCCCGGCGAGGGCGAGGTGTGGCACGTACCGCTGCAGCTGCGTGACCTGCGTGTCCAGCTGCTCGAACGCGGCTCTGGCCCGGGGCAGCTCGGCCGGCAGGCGGGGTGGGCCGCCGTCGGCGGTGGCGCGGGACCACTGTGCCCGCTGGGCGAGCGCGGTCGTCAGCCCGGTGAACAGCTGCTGGCGGCTGGGGCTGCCCGGGCCGCGCCACAGCTGGGCGGCCTGCTTGCGCATGCGGCGGCGGGTGAACCAGCCCGCGTCGGTGCCCGGCTGGCCGGCGTGCTCGCGGCGCCACGCGGCGTCGGCGGCCGATGCGATGTGCGTGGCCAGGTCGACCCGGAACACGTCCTCGCGGAACTGGGTCAGGGTCGCGGCGACGCGATCGAGGAACGTGAACAGCTGCCGCCAGCCGGCCAGGTCGGTGGGCGGGCGCAGGCCGGTCTGGTCCTGGACGTGCCGCAGCGCGGGCCGGGCCGCGGGCAGGGTCCGCTCGGCGAGCCGCTCGACCAGCTCGAACGCGGCTTCAGCGTCGGCCGGTGTACGGACCGCCGCACCGACCCAGCCCGACTCCCGGGCGGTGATGGTGAACCCGCCCAGCGCGGCGAAGTCACGCAGCTGCTCCCGGACCCGGCGGGCGGTGCCGGCGTCCAGCGCGGCGAGGGTCTGCCCGCGCAGCCGCACCGCCGGCATCGGTCGCACGGTGCCGGACAGCGCGACGAGGGCGCTCTGTGACTGGTACGCGCTCACGCCCCACGGCTCGCGCACCTGGTGCAGCGCCTCGTCGTGCCCGTTGAGCTGGGCACGCTTCGTCACCAGGGTCTCGTGCAGGACGCTGAGGTCGGGCTGGGCGATCCTGGCGGCCGAGTCGAACGCGGCCTTGAGGTCGGCGGCGACCCGGCGCCGCGACGTGGTGCCGTCGTGGACGTCCATGACGAGGCTGCCGAGCCCGCGCCGGGCGAGCCGGTCGGTGACGGCGGTGATCGCGGCCCGCTTCTCCGCCACGAACAGCACCCGCTTGCCGCGGGCGACCAGCGACGCGATGAGGTTGGCGATGGTCTGGCTCTTGCCGGTGCCGGGCGGGCCCTTGATCACGCTGTGCTGGCCGGACAGGACGGCGTTGATCGCGTAGTTCTGCGACGAGTCGGCGTCGAGCACCAGGAACTCGTCGGCGGGCGCGACCAGGTCGGGGTCGTCGAGCTGGACCGCGCCGGTCGCGTGCAGCCGCCGCTGCGCCTCGCCGTCGCCGGCGATCGCGGCGATGATCTCGTGGCCTTCCAGGGCGGGCGCGGCGACCCGCAGGTCGTTGACCATCGGCAGCTTCGCGTAGGAGAACGTGCCGAGCACGCACCGCGGGCCGATCGTGAACCCGCGGACCCGTCCCGATGCCTCCTTGACGAGCCGCTCGTACAGCGGCTGCGGGTCGAACCCGGCGGTGTAGCTGATCAGCTCCTCCAGCTCGTCGGCGTCGACCTGGACGCCGAACTCCTCCTCGAGCAGCTGCAGCAGGGTCGGGTTGACCTCCGTGTCGCCGTGCACGCTGAGCTCGAAGTCGTCCTCGGCGGCGCCGCGGGCGCGCAACTGGGCGGAGCGCAGCAGGACCGGCGCCGCGGGCACGCCGCTGCCGGCGGGCGGCGTCCAGGTCGCGCTGCCGATGGCCACGAAGCAGGTCTCGATCCCGCGCTCCTCGGCCAGCTCGCGGGCCTTGTTGCGGATCGTGCGGGCCCGCTTGACCGCGGCGGCGTGCGTGAGCCCCGCCCCGTCACCCGGCTCGTCACCGCCGGCGGCCGCCCCGTCCCCGGACGACGCGGAAGCCTCCACAGACCCGGCCTCCACGGATCGGGCGTCCACAGACCCCGCGTCCACAGACCCAGCCTCCGCAAACCCGGCCTCCTCAGACCCGGCGTCCCTAGATCCGGCGTCCCTAGACCCGGCCTCCACAGACCCGGCCTCCACAGACCCGGCCTCCACAGACCCGGCCTCCACAGACCCCGCGGACGGATCCCCGGCCTGCTCGCCGGTCCCGCCGGCGGCCCGTGGCGGCACACTGGCCCGGCCGATCGCCGGCCGCCCCGAATCGACCAGCCGCGACGCGGTCGGATCACCCTCGACCACCCCGGACACCGGCGCACCCACCCCGGACACCGGCGCACCCGAGGACGGCGCACCCGAGGACGGCGCATCCGAGGACGGCGCACCCGACGGCACCGCATCCAGGTCCAGGACGGTGTCGTCGAGCGCGGGCGCCGGCGCCCCGGCGGCCGCGGACCGCTTGCCCGCGCGGGTGAACAGCTGGCTGAGCGACATCGTGCGCCCGCCCAGCAGCGCCGCGACCGCGACGGGGTCGGCGGCGGACAGGTCGAGCGTGCCGGAGCGCAGGTCCTTGTAATACAGCAGTGTGTTGCGTCCGCCCAGGTCGATGAGCTGCGAGCGCCACCGCCGGGCGGCCTCCTGCACGAGCTCGGCCCGCCTCTGACCATCCACGACGCGAGCGTAACGGCCAGGTACGACACTCTGCACTGATCAACTGAACGATGATCGATCGGCATCTTTACTGTTAACAAACCTTCGCGTAGTGTCCGCGTCTAGGGCGCCCTACATCCCCCATCTCGACCCGAGTCCGAGGCAGGTCTGCAATGAGACTGCGAATCGGGGTGATCGCGGCTGCCCTGGCAACGGTCGCGGCCACCGTCATCATCGCCGCGTCACCGGCGTCGGCCGCGTCCGCCACCGCGGCGTTCGTCCAAACCTCCACGTGGGGTTCCGGTTACGAGGCCAAGTACACGATCACCAACGGCACGAGCAGCACGATCAACGGCTGGACGGTCGCCTTCGACCTGCCCAGCGGCACCTCGATCAGCTCGTCGTGGGACGCCAACCGGACCGGCACCTCCGGTCACGTGAGCTTCGCCAGCACCTGGAACGGCACGATCGCCCCCGGCGGCACGGCCAGCTTCGGGTTCATCGCGACCGGCAGCGGCACCCCGACCAACTGCACGCTCAACGGCGCTTCGTGCGGGGGCGGCACGACCCCGACCACGCCAGCGGGGACCCCGGGTGTGCCGGGGAACTTCCGGGTGACCGCGACGACGAACACGAGCTTCTCCCTGGCGTGGAACGCTTCGACGGGTACGGTCACCGGC